>CAVOLE010000037.1:0-46876 GCA_963696665.1 uncultured Alphaproteobacteria bacterium | reverse complement strand
CTTCTTCATCGTCGCCAGCGCAAACTCGAGATCGCCGTCAACGACCTCGCCCTTCTCCAACGTGCGGCGCCAGAATTCGCGCTCTTGCGTGCCTCCGCGCCGGAACGACAGCACCACCGGCAGGGTGATCTTTCCCTCGCGGAAATCGTCGCCGACGTTCTTGCCGAGCTTGGCCGACGTGCCGCCATAGTCGAGCGCGTCGTCGATGAGCTGAAAGGCGATGCCGAGATTGGCGCCGTAGCCCTGGCAGGCGGCGATCTCGGCCTTGGAGCGGCCGGCGAGAATAGGCCCGACCTCGCAGGCGGCGGCGAACAAGGCCGCGGTCTTGGCGCGGATGACGGCGAGATAGGCGTCCTCGGTCGTCTCCGTGTCCTTGGCCGCCGAGAGCTGCATCACCTCGCCCTCGGCGATCACCACGGCGGCGCTGGACAAGACATCGAGACAGGGCAACGAGCCAACCTCGACCATCATCTTGAAGGCTTGGCCCAAGAGAAAATCGCCGACCAGCACGCTCGCCTCGTTGCCCCAGAGCACCCGCGCCGCCGCTTTGCCGCGCCTGAGGTCGCTCTCGTCGACGACGTCATCGTGGAGAAGGGTCGCGGTGTGCATGAATTCGACCGCGGCGGCGAGCTTGATATGGCCCTCTCCGGAATAGCCGCAGAGCCCGGCCGTCGCCAAAGTCAGGATCGGACGCATCCGTTTTCCCCCCGACGCGATCAGGTGATTGGCGACTTCCGGAATCATCGTCACCTCAGATCCGGTGCGCGACAAAATCGTCTGATTGACCTTGGCCATGTCGCCGGCGACGAGCGTCGTCAGCGGCTCGATCAGACGATCGGCCGTTTTCTCCTCCAGTGGAACGACAATCCCCACGCATGCATTCCCTTGCCAGATCCCGCGCCTCGACCATAAAGACGGCCTACCCACGCGGCAAGTGAGCCCAAAGTCGAGGTCCCTTTTGGTCGAAATCCTGCGCACCAACGATCTCATCCTCATCAGCGTCATCGAATTGATCCTGAAGGCGGAGCGGATCGCCTATTTCGTGGCCGACCAGAACATGGCGGCCGTGGAAGGTTCGCTCGGCTTTCTTCCAAGGCGCATTCTGGTCGACGCCGAGCAGAAAGGGCGGGCGCGGCGTCTCATTGTCGAAGCGGGTCTGGGAAAAGAACTGCTCGATGGCTGAGCCGTTGACGGAGCTTGGGAGCGTCGCGGCGCCCGACGGGCTGACCGGGGATTTGTGGCTTGGCGGCCGGCTCGCGCTCGTCCAGCCGAAGCGCGGCCATCGGGTCGGCACGGACGCCGCCCTGCTCGTTGCGGCGGCGGGCGCGCCCGAGGGTCGGATCGTCGACGTCGGCGCGGGCGTCGGCGCCGTCGGATTGGCGTTGGCTAGGAGCTCGGCGCTCGCCGCGGTCGATCTGGTCGAAATCAATTCCGAGCTGGCTGAGCTCGCCGAAGGCAACGCGGCGCGCAACGGGCTTCAGGCGCGCACCCGCGTCTTGCGGCTCGACGCGCTCAATTCCAGAGAGCGCCGCGAGGCGGGGCTCGTTGAAGCGGCCAATTGCGTCGTAACCAACCCGCCATTCTTCGACGCGACGGCGGTCCGCGCCTCTCCGGACGAAGGCAGAGCGCGCGCGCATGTCATGCCGCGCGCGGGCCTTGTCGACTGGATACAAGCCTCGCTCGCGATGCTCGCGCCCGGCGGGCGGTTTCTCATGATCCACCGGCCCGAGGCGCTAGCCACGATCCTGGCTGCGATCGGAACCCGGCTTGGCGCGCTCGCGCTTCTGCCGGTTCATCCGGCGACGGACGCGAGCGCGCACCGCGTGCTTGTCTCAGGCGTGAAAGGCTCCAAGGCCCCATTGCGTCTTGCGCCGGCGCTCATCCTGCACGGCGCGGACGGCCGGCTCACCGCGGAGGCGGACGGCATGCATCGCGGCGAGCGGCTCATCGACTGGGGCGGCGGCTAGCGCTAAACCTCAACCTTGGAGGACCCGCGCTCCGCGCCGTCAAAGGCAGGTCGTGCGAAAGTGTTGGTAGGGTTTCGCGGCGACACCCCACCGCCAGGAGCTTCATGGTGACCAGCGCACCCGGCTATGTCGTCATCCTGTCGCGACTACAGTTCGCGATCACGACGCTGTTTCACATACTCTGGCCGGTGCTGACGATCGGGCTCTCGCTGTTCCTGGTCGTCACGGAATGTCTGTGGCTGCGCACCGGGGACATCGACTGGTACCACCATTCGCGCTTTTGGGGACGCCTGTTCCTATTGAATTTCAGTGTCGGCGTCGTCACGGGACTGCCGCTGGAATTCGAGTTCGGAACCAACTGGGCGACCTTTTCAAAGGTTGGCGGCGAATTCTTCGGCAATATTCTCGGATTCGAAGGCGCCATGGCTTTTATGCTCGAGGCGGGATTTCTGGGCATCATGGTCTTCGGTTGGAACCGTGTGCCGCGGGGTGTGCATCTGATCGCGACCGTTATGGTCGCTTTAGGCGCCTCGATGTCAGCCTTCTGGATCATGGTCGCCAATTCCTGGATGCAGACCCCGGTCGGCGGCCATATGGAGAACGGCCGCTTCGTCGTCGACAGCTATCTCGACGCAATCTTCAACCCCGACATGCCGTGGGCCGTCTCACACATGTGGGTCGCCTGTCTCGAAACCAGTCTCTTGGTGATCGGCGGCGCCAGCGCCTGGCATCTTTTGCGCGGCCGCAATCTTGCATTCTTTCGCAAATCCTTTCTGCTCGCAGCCGGCCTTGCCGTTATCATGACGCCGCTGCGATCTGGCTTGGCGACAGCAGCACAAGACCGTCTTCCAGGAGCAGCCGGCCAAGGGCGCGGCGACCGAAGGGCATTAAAACACCAACTCGCCTGGCAAGCCCGCGGCCTGGGCGTTCCTTGCCTGGCCTGACAAGGCTGAGCAGCGCAACGACTGGCAAGTCGCGATACCGGGTGCGCTCTCCTGGCTTGCGACGGGTTCGCTCGACGGGCAGGCGATCGGCCTGCGAGATTTTGCGCCCAGCGATCAGCCGCCGTTGCTGCCGCTGATCTTCTATGCGTTCCGCATCATGGCCGGTATCGGGTTCGCGCTGTTTTTTCTGATGCTGTGGACCGGTTGGGGCGCGCTCACGGGCCGCTTACGAACCGATACGATCGGCGGGCAAAAGCCCTTGCTGCTCGTCTGGGTGGCGGCGATCCCACTTGGCTATATCGCGGTCGATACCGGTTGGATCGTGCGGGAAGTCGGACGCCAGCCCTGGATCATCTACAACCTCCTGCGCACGAGCGACGCCGTTTCGTATTTGCCGATCGAGAGCGTTAGCTTCACAACCGCCGGCTTTTTCCTCATCGATTCCCTGCTGCTTATAATCTTCGTGCTCTTCGCCTGGCGGATTGTCCACACTGGGCCCGACCTCAGCCTGCCGGCCCCGGCGCCGGGGCCGCGCGAATTGTCTCCTGAAGGTCATCGGACAGTCGGCGGCGAGGCGTGAAGGGAGGAGCGCCCCATGGACAATGTACATCTTTTCCTGATCGACATCTGGCTCCTCTTCCTCGGCCTGTTCCTCGCCCTGTATGTCGTGCTCGACGGTTTCGACCTCGGCATCGGCGTGTTGTCGCTGTTTGTGCGTTAGGACAAGCGGCGGGGGCATCATGATGGCGAGCCTCAGCAGCGTCTGGGACGCAAACGAGACCTGGCTCGTCGTTCTCGGGGGCGCCCTGTTCGGCGCGTTTCCGGTCGCCTATGCAATCATACTCAATTCGCTCTACCTCCCGATCATCGTGATGATCTTCGCTCTGGCCTTCCGCGGTGTCGCGTTCGAGTTCCGCGAACACGCGCAAGGGCTGCGGCTGTGGGATTCCGCGTTTGGATTGGGTAGCCTGATCGCGGCTTTGTGCCAGGGCTTTGTGCTCGGGGGGCTGATCGCCGGGCCGACCGTTCACGACGGGCGCTTCGCCGGCGGGCCGTTCGACTGGTTCTCGCCGTTCTCGGTGCTGGTGGCCCTGGGTGTGGTGTTTGGCTACGCGCTGCTCGGCGCGGCCTACCTGATCATCAAGACCGAAGGCGCGGCCCAGCAGCACGGGGTTCGGACCGCCTGGATCGCCGGGGCGTTGATGCTTCTCGCCGCCGCGGGCGTCTCGATCTGGACCCCGCTTCGCTACTCTCACGTGGTCGACAAGTGGTTCAGCCACGGTCTCATCAGCGCCTTTATCGTTCCCGCGATCTTCGCTTTGTTCTGTGCGGCGATGCTGGCCCATGCGCTGTGGAGGCGCCGCGAATACGCGCCTTTCGTGTGGAGCATAGGGATTTTTTTGGCGTCGTTGATCGGGCTCGCGTCAAGCCTTTATCCATACCTTGTGCCGCAGTCGGTAACGGCGGAGCAAGCCGCTGCCGACAGCCTCACATTGGTTTTCATGATGACCGGCATCGGCATGCTCATACCGGTGATGATCACCTACAACGGCATCGTCAACTTGAGCGAACGCTGGGCCGAAGAGAGACGATTTTTCTTATAGCAGAGGTCAGGCGGCAGCGCCCGTCCTGGAGATCTCGCGCCAGAGCGCAAAGGCTCGCTCGCGCGAAGCGCGGCGGAAGTCAGCAGTGGCGAATTCGGGATAAGGGATGTGGAAGAGGTTCGCGACTTGATCGTGAACCGACAGAAACCGTTGGGCCTGCCGGGCTGATTTGAATCGCTTCATGATCCGTTCGCGGCGTCTTGTCTGCTGATGAGAATTCTCCGCCCGGTTGTTCAGCCCCTTGTGCTGGCGGTGTTCGACGCGAAGATCCATCTTCGCCCTTGCCGCGCCGTATGAACCGAGCTTGTCGGTGATCATGACGCGCGGCGGCGTCACGGCGGATTTCAGGAGCTTCCTCATAAGCCTTTGCGCCGCGCGCGTGTCTCTTCGGCGCTGGATCAAGACGTCAAGAACGAAGCCATTCTGATCGACGGCGCGCCACAGCCAGTGTTGCTCGCCCGCGATCGAGACGGAGACCTCATCCATATGCCATTTGTCGCCGCGAGCAGGCGCGCGCTGGCGGATCTGATCGGAGAAGGTCTTGCCAAACTTCTTCCCCCACTGGCGCACGGGTCTCGTACGTCACGCAAATCCCGCGCGCCGCCAGCATCTCCTCGACCATGCGAAGGCTCAAGGCAAACCGGAAATAGAGCCAGATCGCATGGCTGATGATCTCCGGCGGGAAGCGACGCGCGATAGAGCGGATCACGGACACTCGACATGGCCTCCGCTTACCCCGTGGACCTTTCTCAACTCGTTAAGCTGACGGTGCCTTCCAGGCGCCTCCGAGCATTGAAGGAACGCCGCCATCGCTGGCGAAGCACACTCGGAAACGGCGCCGCAAACGCTTGAACGGATCGAATGCGGACTCCTAACGGGCAGGAGCCTAGCGAGCCCTCACGGCTTGACCCACTTGCTGTTCGCCTTCGAGGACTTGACCGCCGCCTCGACGAAAGCCAGGCCCTTGACCCCGTCGTCAATGGTCGGGAAATGCGCCGATTTGAGGGGCTTCTTGCCCACTCGCGCAGCTTTGATGGCGAGCGCCACTTCCGAATAGATGTTGGCGAAGCCCTCGAGATAGCCTTCCGGATGGCCCGGCGGGACGCGCGTCACCCGCGCCGCCGCCTGCCCCGAATCCGGGCCGCCGCGGGTGACGATGCGGGTCGATTGTCCGAGCGGCGACCAGAACAGATAGTTCGGATTGTCCTGCCGCCAGTGGACGCCGCCCTTCGTCCCGTAGACGCGCACCATGAGCCCGTTCTCGTTGCCCGGCGCCACCTGGCTCGCCCAGATCGCCCCGCGCGCGCCACCCACATAGCGCAGCAGGATCTGCGCATTGTCGTCGAGCTTGCGGCCGGCGCCGAACGAGGTGAGCTCCGCGGCGAGCTCGGCGAGCTCGAGGCCGGTCACGTAATCGGCGAGGTTATAGGCGTGGGTGCCGATGTCGCCGAGCGACCCGCCCGCGCCCGAGCGCTTCGGATCGACGCGCCATTCGGCCTGCTTGTTGCCGGTGGTCTCGGTTGCGCCCGTCAGCCAGTCCTGCGGATATTCGGCGTGAACGAGGCGGATCTCGCCAAGGTCGCCGGCGCGGACCATCTCGCGCATCCGCCGCACCAGCGGATAGCCGGTGTAATTGTGGGTGAGCGCGAACACGAGGCCCGACTTCTCGACCGCGTCGCGCATCTTTTTCGCCTCCGCGAGGCTCACCGTCAGCGGCTTGTCGCAGATCACATGGATCCCGGCCTTGAGGAACGCATAGGTCGGCCCGGCATGGACGTTGTTCGGCGTGACGATGGCGACCGCCTCGATCCCGTCGGCGCGCTTGCCCTCGGCCTTCGCCATGCTGGCATAGTCGTCGTAAATCCGGTCGGCGGGCAGACCGAGCGCCTGGCCCGAGCGCCGCGACTTCTCCGGCGTAGACGACAAGGCGCCGGCGACGAGCTCGTAGTGATCGTCGATGCGCGACGCGATTCGATGAACCGCGCCGATAAAGGCGCCTTCGCCGCCGCCGACCATCCCGAGTTTGATCCTGCCGCCCTTGTTGGCGTCGCTGCGTCCCTCGATGGCCATTTCTCGCGTCTTCCTCCCCGGCGCGAGCCATGAAGCTCGCGCTCAATTTGCTTTCGAATTGGCTTTGCCGTCGTGGCGCCGGCGCGCGTCAGTCGAAATCGGCCGCCGCCAAAGCGCGCGTCGGTCGTCGAGCACGGTGGGGCCGCCCGAGCGGAAATCGGTGCAAGATCCTGAATTCACCGCCCGGCTCGTTTTGCCCGAACAGCGTCAGCGCGTCGACGTGGAGCGCGCGTGACGGAACCCGAAGCCCGAACTCCCATTCCAGCAAGCGCGCGACCCGGTCGGCGTCCGGAATGGCGTCGGTCAGAGTAAAATGCGGGTCGAATTCGTCGAGCACATAAGGATAGCCCCAGGCATGGAGATAGTAAGCCTGACGCGGGGTCAGGCGCTCCGATCCTCGGTATTCGCGGCCGCTTTCGACCAATGGAGCGCGCAATTTATCAAGGCCGCGGACGACGCCGGCCTCGAAGGATCGAAGTTCTTTCAACGCGCCCTCGGGCTTGAGAGCTACGAACGCGAGCCCGCGCCCAGCTTTGATGAAGCCCGCCTTGAGTTCGCCGGCGTCAAACGGGGAATGCTTGCGGGCGAACTCGGCGACGAGATCGTACAAATCAGCGACGTTGAGATCAAGACGCAGCGGAAACGGCGCCTTCAGGGTGGCGTGGAACCCATAGCGCCGCGGATCGCGGGTCATGTTGCGCCAGGAGTTCTCGCGGGTAGCCTTCGAGAGAAAATCCTTCGCAGGACGCGCCGCTGAGCGCGTCGCGGCCGATCACGTCGCAGCCGAAGCGCCATAGGTCGCTGTCGGGCGGCGGAGTCAGATAAAGCGCGTAGCGGAAGTCGTTTGCGGACATGGCCAACCCCAAAAGATATGCTCGCACAGTCCCGACGCCTCGGGCAATAGCGCTTGCCTTTGAGCTTGAGCCCGATTTGGCGGACGAGCGATTGGGCGCCGGCGCGCTTACGGAACAGTAACCGGACGGTTGTAAACATATCCGGTCCGAATGAGTTGGACCTGTCCGTCGCGTCGCCGCGCTGAAGCGCGATTCCGCGGCCGCCATGATGGCCGCCTAAGCGCATCCATCAGGGGTCGGCCAGAATGCGTGACGCAGCACACAAATCTACCCGTCGAGCGGGCTCGCCATCGCTCGCGAGGCCCTCGCTTCGCCGTTTCAGCCCTCTCTCCTCAACGACATCGGCACGATCATGAGCGTTATTAGGTTCATCCGGTCGCAAGCCCACGCGGCTTACGCTCTCCTCGCCGTCTTCCTGGGCGCAGCGGCGCTGACCGCAGTCAGCTCCTTTGTTCCGGACCAGGCGCTCAGCGCGTTGCGGTCTTTGATTCCGGGCGACACTCCGTTCTTTCAGCTTCTGCTGCTCGGCTGGATCGGCGTTGGCCTCGGCCGTCTGACGATCCGCGCGCCGCCGAGGGCGGCCGAGAGCGTCGCTCCGGCCGCAAAGCCGCGGCGAGACACGGCCGAAAGGGACGAAAAGGTCGACGCTGTGCTCCGCCGCGTCGCAAAGGTGCTCGAGGCCCAGGTGACCGACAGCGAAAGCTTTTCCGAGCGGCTCGACGGGGCCAACGAGCGCTTGTCGCGGCACGAATCCGTGGGCCCAATCAAGGACATCGTGCTGGCCCTCATCGAGGACAATCGCGACATGCGCGATAGGCTCGACAATGTGAGGAACCAGCTCGAAGAGTCGCGCCTCCAGGTCGTGCATCTGCAAACACATCTTGAACGCGCGGAAGAGGCTGGGCTGCGCGACGTCGTGACCGCGATCGGCAATCGCCGCTTCTTCGACGCTTGCTTCATCGAGGAGGTGGAGAAAGCCCAAAGGCTTGGCGATCACATTTGTCTCGCGCTCGCCGACATCGACAAGTTCAAACATATCAACGACCGTTTCGGCCATCTCGTCGGCGACCGCCTGTTGCGGCTGTTCGCCAATATCCTGGTGCAGAACGTGCGCGGACAAGACAAGGTCGCGCGTTTCGGCGGCGAGGAGTTCGCGCTGATCTTCCCTGGCGCGCGGCTCGGCGAGGCGGTGACCGCGGCCGAGCGGATCCGAGCCGTTCTCGAGTCCAAGCAATGGACCCTTGAGCCGAGCGGCGAACGGGTCGGCAAGGTGACCGCGTCGTTCGGGATGGCGAAGCTGAGGGCGGACGAGTCCGCCAACGACCTCCTCCGGCGCGCCGATGAGCGGCTCTACGAGGCCAAGGTCCAGGGAAGGAACCGCGTCGTAGCCGACGATCCAAATGACGAAACCTCGCAACCCTCGCCTCGCCACAGACGCGCCGCGACGGGCTGACCCGCCTCGAGATCGCGCGACAATGTCCGAGCCCCCCAGCGATGCGTTTCAGCGCGCCCTTGACGAAGCGGCCTCGAACGATCGCGCGCCGAGCGATGACGGCCCAGGAACGACCGGCGTGGCCCGCGTGCGCGGCGTCGCCTTTGGCGCCGCGCCAGGCGCCGGCGGTAAGGCGCGCTTCGGCCTGGCCTTGGACTGGACGGACGAACTCGTGAGCCCGCCCCCGCCGCCCCAACCTCCGCCACGCCAGCGGCCCATGCGTTCCGGCCATCCGTCGGCCGAGATCGCGACGGAGCTCGGCCTTGGCGCGGCGCTGACGCTCGACCAGATCACGTCCCGCTGGCGTGATTTCCTCTGGCGCAACCATCCCGACCGCCAGCCCCCGGACGCCCGGACCCAAGCCAACGCCCGAGTGGCGATCGCCAACACCCTTTACGACCGGGCGCGGCGGGAACTCGCCAAGGCGCGCTAGCGGTCCAAATAAGCGCGCCAATATAAGACCCATCTCTTTGGCGAGCAAACGGCGGCCGTCACTCCGCCGCTCTTGTGTGCACGGCGGGGTTGTTCGGGTGCGTCGTCCAGTTGGCGGGCGCGCGGGCATAATCGAGCCCGGTGCGCGGGTCGACGCCGGCGACTTTGTGAACGAGCGTGATGCAGTCCTCGACCGGGCAAACCAATGTGCAGAGATTGCAGCCGACGCATTCGGCTTCATTGACGACAAACTGGCGCTTGCCGTTGATGCGGGCGAAGATCGCCTGATGCGAAGTGTCCTCGCAGACGATGTGGCAGCGGCCGCACTGAATGCAGAGCTTCTGATCGATCTCGGCCTTCGCCACGTAATTGAGATTGAGATATTGCCAGTCGGTGAGCGAAGGAACCGCGCGGCCGCGGAAGTCCTCGATCGTCGCATAGCCCTTCGAGTCCATATAATTCGATAAGCCCGTGACCATCTCCTGGACGACCTTGAAGCCGTAGGTCATCGCGGCGGTGCAGACCTGCACCGTGCCTGCGCCAACCGCGATGAACTCCGCCGCGTCGCGCCAAGTGGTGATCCCGCCGATGGCGGAAATCGGCACGCCGGCGCAAGCCGGGTCACGGGCTATCTCCGACACCATCGACAGCGCGATCGGCTTGACCGCGGGGCCGCACATGCCGCCATGCGTGCCCTTGCCGTCGATGGCGACGTCCGGCGTCATATGGTCGAGATCGATATTCATGATCGAATTGATGGTGTTGATGAGCGACACCGCATCGGCGCCGCCCTTTTTCGCCGCGCGCGCCGGCTGGCGGATGTCGGTGATGTTGGGCGTCAGCTTCACGATGACCGGCATGCGCGTGTGCGCCTTGCACCAGCGCGCGACCATCTCGACATATTCGGGCACCTGGCCGACGGCCGAGCCCATGCCGCGCTCACTCATCCCGTGCGGGCAGCCGAAGTTTAGCTCGACCCCGTCGCATTCGGTTTCCTCGACGCGAGCGAGAATGCTCTCCCACGACTTCTCGTCGCAAGGAACCATCAGCGACACAATCAGAGCGCGGTCGGGCCAGGCGCGCTTGACCTCCTTGATCTCGTGCAAGTTGATCTCGAGGTCGCGGTCGGTGATGAGCTCGATGTTGTTCATCGCGATGAGGCGCCGGTCAGGTCCATGGATCGCGCCGTAGCGCGCGCCCGACACATTGACGACCGGCGGCCCCGCTTCGCCGAGCGTCTTCCACACCACGCCGCCCCAGCCGGCGCGGAACGCGCGCTCGACATTGACCTTCCGATCGGTGGGCGGGGCGGAGGCGAGCCAGAACGGATTGGGCGATTTCACGCCGATAAAATTGGTGCTGAGATCGGCCATGGGACCCTCGCTGTCAGGCGCGCGATGCGCGGAGCGCGGCGGCGATCGAGCGCGCCGCCTGCTTGCCGTCCTCGACGGCGCTCACCGTCAAGTCCTTTCCGCCATAGACGCAATCCCCGCCGGCCCAGACGCCGGCTAGCGTCGTGCGGCGCTCGGCGTCGACGACAATGCGGCCGTCCCTGACCTCGATCGGCGCTCCACCGAGCGCCTCCGGCGCGCCGCGCTGCCCGATGGCGAGAAAGAGCATGTCGGCGTCGAGGCGAAAGACTGAGCCCGCCGGAGCGGACGCGCTCTCGCCGTCATTGCCGCTCTCGAACACCACGCCGCTCAGCGTGTCGCCGCGTCCCTCGAGCGCGACCGGCCGCGCCCAGTAGCGGATCACCACCCCGCTCGTCTGCGCGAGCTCGCGTTCATAAGCGCTCGCCTTCATCTGGTCGGGCCCGCGCCGGTAGACCATGGTCACGGTCTCGGCCCCGAGCTTCTTCGACTGCACCGCGACGTCGATCGCCGTCATGCCGCCGCCGATCACAACAACGCGGCGGCCGACCGGCGCCGTGGAAAGATCCTTGGCCTGCCTAAGCTTGGCGATATAGTCGACGGCGTCGATCACGTTCTTAAGTTCGGTCTCTCTCGGCAATCCGAGCTTGTTGGTCGCGCCGAGACCCGCGCCGAGGAAGACGGCGTCATAGTCCCGGCGCAGATCGTCGAGCCTGACGTTAAGGCCGAGCGCCTGCCCGCGCTTGATTTCGATGCCGCCGATCGAGAGAATGAACGCGACTTCCCGCGCGGCGAAGTCATCGACCGTCTTGTAGGCGGCGATGCCGTATTCGTTGAGGCCGCCCGCCTTCTCGCGCGGCTCGAAGATCATGCTGTCGACGCCGGCTCGGCTAAGTTCATGCGCGCAAGCCAAGCCCGCCGGCCCTGCGCCGACAATGGCGACGCGCTTTCCCGTCGGCGCGCCGCGCGCGTAAGGCGATTTCCCGCTTCCGATCGTGGGCTCGGTCGCATAGCGCTGCAATCGGCCGATGACGACCGGCTTCATCTCCGCCGCCTCGCGCACGCAGGCTTCCTCGCACAGCGTTTCGGTCGGGCAGACGCGGGCGCACATGCCTCCCATGATGTTGGAATCGAAAATGGTGGTCGCCGCGCCCGAGCGGTTTCCCGCGGCGATCTGGCGAATGAACAGCGGAATGTCGATGGCGGTCGGGCAGGCCTGCTGGCAGGGCGGATCGAAGCAGAAATAGCAGCGCTCCGCCTCCACTCTCGCCTCGTGCGGGGTCAAGAGCGGGTTCAGATCGGCAAAATTGCCTTTCAGCGTCGCTTCGTCCAGGCGTCCCGGGCGGACGTCCGATGCGCCGGACGGGTCGGCTACGATCGACATGGACAAAAACCCCAAAGCCTCGGAGAGATGGGACGGCTCATTCCTGACCGTTTGGTCAAGTGTTTTGCTACGCGCAACTTTTGTCAAGCAGGATATGGGCCGCGCCGGGCGCGCCGCACCCAAGGGTCAACTCCCATTGACGTTCCGTGAGCCCGTCCTATCTGCGTAGCGCCATGTGGATAACGAAAATGTTGAAGCTTGATCGGATTGCTGCGGTGCAACAAATCTGCTAGAAGGCCACTTCAACAAGAATAGACAGGATTCAGAGGGGCCCATGTCAGCCACCTGGAAGACCAAATGGGGCGTTCGCCGCGTGCGACGCGACAGCCCGACCATCGAAGAGGCCTTGATCGCGGCGGAAAGCCTGGCCAACGATCCGGGTCAGCGCGCAGAAATCGCCGCGTCCCTCATGGGCGTGCCGGTCGACGATGTGAAGGCCTTGGCGGCCAAACAGGCCGCCAGGATGCGGGGCCGGTCGAGCCTGGTCACGGGGCGCACCCGCGCCGTCGTGGTCGAATACAAGCGCCCGCGCATTGGTCACGGACCGGTGTCGTTCGCCAGCAAGCGCTAGCTCGGGCCCAGGGGCCTGGCCTAAAAGCGGCGAAGGCGCTTCATAGATTCGCGAGTCCGGACGCCGATGGCCGGCGCGTGCGATATTGGCTGCGCGCCGCGACGTCAGTCGAAATGATGGCGACCGCGATCAAGGTCAGCGTGGTCATTTCAGCGAAATCGACATTGAGGAAGGCGAGCGCGATAGTCGCCGAGAAGGCTGCGGCCATATAGGGCGCGAGCCGCGGCGGCGCGTTGGCAATTGACCGGAACGCGAGCCACGCCCCTGCCGCCGCCAGGACCGCGCCGACGATCCCAAGCTCATACCAGACGGTGAATGCGAGCGCGCGGGGAGTCCGGGCCGGCAGGATCTGATCTTGAACGCCATGGGCGACTGTCGCAAATCCATGGCCCGTGATGAGCCTCAGCTTATCGTGCGTGAACACGTCCGCCGCAACCGACAGCGACGGATAAGGCGCGGGCAGCGAGGCGAGCCGGGCATGGAAGATCCAGGCGGAGACGGTCGGCGCGAGCGCGGGAATGAGCGGCGACAACAGGATGAGCGCGGCCGCGCCCCAGCTCAATTCGCGCGCGGTGCGCGACAAGTCCGAGATCGAGAACGACAGAGCGAGATAGCCGGCAAACAACGCGATCGTGAGCGGAGCGTAACTGTCAATATAGGCGAAGCAGAGGGCGACGATCAAAAGGAGGCGCGCCAGTCCGTTGCGTCCGCGCGCCGCCAGTCCGGCAATCGCCGGGAACAACAGCACGGCGATCGCGACCGCGCCCGCCGCGAGCCGGCCGTCGTCCGGGGCTCCTCCTAGCTTCTCCGCGAGAGCGCGCGCGACAATCGCCGCCATTCCGACCATCACCCCGATGGGGAACAGGTAGAGATCGGTCGCGGCCGCGTTCTCGCGCGGCGCTGCGACGGCCAACAGGGTTGCGACAATGAGGACGACCAGTTTGAGCAGGTGTTGGGCCGCCGCGACCGGATAAGGCGTCCACAAAATCGACAGCGCCGCCCAAGCCAATCCCGCCAGCAGAGCGAGAAACGCGGGAACGTAAAAGGGCCGCCTCAAGCGCTCGAGAAATCCAGGCTCCGCGTCGAGGGCCGCGGCGATCAGAAGAAGACCCACGCCAATCGAGAACATCACATAGAGGCCGAGCGGATGGAGCACGACCCCGACCGGCGCGCCGACGGCCAGCACCAGATAGCCGATGCGCGAGAAAAAGCGCGAGGCGTCCGCGGCGTCGTCGCGATCTGCCTCTCGCAAGCTTTTCCTGTCCGCCGCGGCCGCCATGATTCCCAACCCGATCGCGCCGCCTGCCGTTCCGCGTCGCCCTCGAGGACTTATACGACCTCGGCGGCAAGGCGACTGTGTGCGCCGCGCAACACCTTCGCGTCAATTTCCCATTTTTGGCCATGATTGACCGCGCGCGCGTGGGTGTGCGACGGACGCGACGATGGATCGATGGCGCTGAAGGGGGCGAAGCAGACAACGTGAGCGGCAATTCCATGGTCGCCGTCGCGCGCACGGAATTGGGCTTGCGCCGCGCCGCCTGGCTCGGTGTTTGCGCCTGCGCGGCGTCGGTTGCGCTTTTGGCCATGCAGGCGCTGGCCGCCGGCCGCCTCGAGCTCACTTTCGACGAAGCCTATTATACCCTTTGGTCGCGCTCCCTTTCTTTCGGATACCTCGACCACCCCCCGATGGTCGCGCTCCTCATTCGCGCCTCGACTGCGCTGTTCGGCGGCTCGGAGCTCGGAGTGCGGGCGCTTTCGCTCCTCCTTGTCGGCGCGATGCCCGCTCTGATCGCCTTCATCGCCTGGCGCCTGTTCGATTCGGCGGAGAAAGCCGCGCTTGCGGCGCTGATGTGGGTCGCCATGCCGCTCGTCTCCATCGGGGCGATGTTCGTCACTCCCGATGCTCCGCTGGTCGTGTTTTGGACGCTTGGGCTTGCCGCCCTTGTCGAGCTCTGGCGCTCCGGCGAAAAAAGCTGGCTGATCGCGCTGGGCTTGGCTCTGGGCTTGGCCCTGCAATCGAAGTTCACCGCCGCCTTTTTCGCAGCCGGAGTCGCACTCGCCCTGGTGGCGACGCCCTCGCTGCGCCGTTGGCTTCTCTCGCCTGCCCTCTATGCCGGCCTCGCTCTGGCGCTCATGATTTTCATGCCCTTCGTCGTCTGGAACGCCGAACACGGCTGGGCGACTTTCGTGAAGCAACTGGGCCGCGCGCCGCCGACCGGATTCACGCCCTACTATCTGGCGGAGTTCCTTGTTGCGCAGATCGGGCTCATGAATCCGCTGGTTGTCGCCGCGCTCATACCCGCCGTTTGGGCAATCCCCTGGCGCCCGCGCCCGCCTGTCCGGTCGCGCGACGAAGCGCGGCGCATTCTCGCCTGCACGATCGCGCCCGCGGCGGTCTACTTCCTGCTGCATTCGCTGCACGACCGCGTGCAGGGCAACTGGCTCGCGCCGCTTTATCCGGCCGCGGGGATACTGGCCGCGGACTGGGTCGCCGAAACGCGCCGGGCAGGCGCCGCAGGCTTCGCCGCGGCGATCGCGAAGGCCGCTCCATGGGCTGCGCCAATCGGGCTCGCCGTCGCCGCGCTGACCTTCGCCGAGGCTCAGACCAGCGCCGTCCCGCTTGGGTCCGGCGGCCCGCTCGCGCGCCTCGAGGGCTTTCAGGGGCTCGCGCGCGATCTCGACGCCAAGGCGCGCGCCGAAAACGCGCCTTATGTCCTCACCCAAGGCTACGCGCTCACTTCGCTGATGACCTATTACGGCGATCCGGCGATCCCCATCGTGCAGCCTGAGCAGCGCATGCGGTGGATATTCGAGCCTCAGCCGTCCGAAACGCTCTTCGCAGCGCCTGGGCTCGCGCTCGGCGAACCGGGCCGCCATTTCGACCTGTTCATGAAGATGCGTTTTCACGAAGTCGAGCCGGCGGGCCTGTTGCAGCGGCGCCAGCCGGGCGGAGCGCTCGAGGCTTATGAGCTTTACCGGGTCGCCGACCCCTACGCCCCGGTGCTCGACCCGGTCTGTCCGCGCGGCGAGGTCAATCTTCAGCGGCAATGCTCAAGGTGACCGGCTCCGCCGGGCTCGATCCGGCCAATCGACAGCGGGCTCGGGCCGAAGCGCGCGGGTCGTTCGTTCGGATCGGGGAGCGCACCGAGGCTCACCGGCTGTTCGAGACCGGGGGCCTGCGCTGGCGCTTTCCCCGCTCGTCGAACCCTTGCGAGGCGGCGATCGTCAACACCGGCGGCGGGGTCGCCGGCGGCGATTCCTATGCCGTGAGCCTGACGCTGAGCGAGGGCGCCGAGGTCGAGGCGACCACGCCCTCGGCGGAGCGCATCTATCGCAGCCACGGCCCCGCCGCGGCCATAACGACTCGCCTTGAACTTGCGTCCGGCGCGCGGCTCTTCTGGCTGCCCCAGGAGACGCTCCTATTCGATGGGGCGCGGCTCGAGCGGCGGCTCGAGGTCGAGGCTGCGGGCGAGGCCGAGTTCATTATTGCCGAAACGCTGGTGTTCGGCCGCCTCGCGATGGGGGAAAGCCGGATCGACGCGAGCGTGAAGAGACTCATGGCGCGTTCGCCGCGACAGCCGGCTCTTATTCGCCGACGAGACAAGGATCGACCACGCCGGCGCGACCCTCGAGCGGAAAGCGGCAGGCGCAGGCGCACGCGCCGTTTCGACGATTGTCGCTTCGGCGCCTGATATTGAGGCTCGCCTGCCCGATTTGCGGGCGGCGCTTAAAGCCGCGGGCCGGGTCGTCGAAAGCGGCGCGAGCGCCTTCGACGGCCTCCTCGTCGCCCGCCTCCTCGCCGCCTCGTCTGAACGATTGCGCGCCGCGCTTCTCGCCGCCATTGTCGCGCTCGGCGGACGCAAGCCGCGCCTCTGGCCTTGACCCGGGCGCGAAAGTTGCTCGACCGCTCAACGCCTACGAGGAGGGACAAGGCCCCATGAACCTGACGCCGCGGGAGAAGGACAAGCTTTTGATCGCCATGGCGGCGATGGTGGCGCGTCGCCGGCTCGAGCGCGGCGTCAAGCTCAACCATCCGGAGGCGATCGCCCTCATCACCGATTTCGTCGTCGAGGGCGCGCGCGACGGGCGCTCGGTCGCCGAGCTCATGGAGGCCGGCGCGCATGTTGTCTCCGCCGATCAGGTGATGGACGGGATCGCCTCGATGATCCACGACATCCAGGTCGAGGCGACCTTCCCCGACGGCACCAAGCTCGTCACCGTCCACCATCCGATCCGCGGCGCGGAGGACAAAGAGATCCCCGGCGAAGTGATTGCCGAGCCCGGCGAGATCGCGATGAATGTCGGCCGCCAGACGCTTACGCTCGACGTTTCCAATTCCGGCGACCGGCCGATCCAGGTCGGTTCGCACTATCATTTCTTCGAGACCAACCCGGCGCTCAAATTCGACCGAGCGAAGGCGAAAGGCTACCGGCTCGACATCCCGGCCGGCACGGCGGTCCGCTTCGAGCCGGGCCAGAGCCGATCCGTCCGCCTCGTCGCCATCGCGGGCAAACGCGAAGTCTACGGCTTCCGCCAGGAGGTGATGGGCAAGGTGTGAGGCAAGGCGTCCTTGCATTACGCGAGTCGCCTCCTTACCTTGCGAAGGGTAAGGAGCAACAGGAGGACGTGGTGAGCGTCAAGCAAGCAGAACACGATTTCGGCGAAGCAACCGTGACCAGCAAAGGCCAGGTCACTGTGCCAAATGACCTGCGGAAAGCGCTCGACATCTCGGCTGGAGACCGGCTGCGCTTCGTGCAGGCGCCCGACGGGTCGATTCGGCTCGAAGCGCGCAAGCGTCGCAGGATTGTCGATTTCGCGCGCGCCAATGCGTTTCGCGCCGGCGAAGCCGGCCTCGATCTCGACAAGACGATCGATGAAGCCATCACGATCGCGATGGAAGAGCGCGAGAGAAGAAGCCGCGGCGGATGATCGGCCTCGACACCAACGTTCTGCTGCGCTTGTTCGTCGAGGACGATCCCGCGCAAAGCAATCGCGCGCGCCGCTTTGTCGACGCCGCGGCGGCGGACGAGCCTTGCATCGTCAACCCGGTCGTGCTCGCCGAGTTCGCCTGGACGCTTGCCCGAAACTTCAAGAAAAAGCGGCATGAAGTCGCGCGTCTGATCGAGGGCGTCCTTTCCATGGACGACCTTGAAGTTCCGTTCCGTCGCGCGGCGCGAGGCGCCCTTGCCGCTTACCGCTCCGGCAAGGCCGATTTTCCCGATTACCTCCTTGCCGCGATCAACGCTGAGCTCGGCTGCGCCTCGACCGCGACATTCGACCGCGACGCCGTCGATTATCCCGCCTTCTCCCCCGTGCCGTGAGCCTCCCCATGCCCCCCTCCAACGCCCTCCCGCCGACTTCCCTCCCCCGCGCCCATTACGCCGAAATGTTCGGCCCCACGACCGGCGACCGAATTCGCCTCGCCGACACCGAGCTCGTCATCGAGGTCGAGAAGGACTTCACAACTTACGGCGAGGAGGTGAAGTTCGGCGGCGGCAAGGTGATCCGCGACGGCATGGGGCAGGCGCAGACGACCAACGCGCGGGGCGCCGTCGACACCGTCATCACCAACGCCGTCATCCTGGACCATTGGGGGATCGTCAAGGCCGACGTGGGCTTGAAGGACGGGTTCATCGCGGCGATCGGCAAGGCCGGCAATCCGGACATCCAGCCGGGCGTCACCATCATCGTCGGTCCCGGCACCGAAGTGATCGCGGGCGAGGGCAAGATCCTCACCGCCGGCGGCTTCGACACCCACATCCATTTCATCTGCCCCCAGCAGATCGAGGAGGCGCTCATGTCCGGCGTGACCTCGATGCTGGGCGGCGGCACCGGCCCCGCGACCGGCACCTTCGCCACCACCTGCACGCCCGGCCCCTGGCACATCCAGCGCATGATCGAGGCGGCCGATGCTTACCCGATGAACCTCGGCTTCGCGGGAAAAGGCAACGCCTCGAAGCCCGCCGCGCTGGTCGAGCAGGTGAAGGCCGGCGCCTGCGCGCTCAAGCTGCACGAGGACTGGGGCACGACGCCGGCCGCGATCGACTGCTGCCTTTCCGTCGCCGACGACCACGACGTGCAGGTCATGATCCACACCGACACGCTCAACGAATTGGGCTTCGTCGAGGACACGATCAAGGCCTTCAAGGGCCGCACCATCCACGCCTTCCACACCGAGGGCGCCGGCGGCGGGCACGCGCCCGACATCATGAAGGTCGCGGGCCTGCCGAACGTGCTGCCCTCATCCACCAACCCGACACGGCCCTATACGAGGAACACGCTCGACGAGCATCTCGATATGCTGATGGTCTGCCATCACCTCGACCAGACCATCCCCGAGGACCTCGCCTTCGCCGAGAGCCGCATCCGCAAAGAAACGATCGCCGCCGAGGACATCCTGCACGATCTCGGCGCGCTCTCGATGATGTCGAGCGATTCCCAGGCGATGGGCCGGGTCGGCGAGGTCATCATCCGCACCTGGCAGACGGCCGACAAGATGAAGCGCCAGCGTGGGCGCCTCGAAGGCGACACGGCCCGCAACGACAATGCGCGGGCAAAACGCTATGTCGCCAAATACACCATCAATCCCGCCATCGCGCACGGCGTATCGAAGCACATCGGCTCGGTCGAGAAGGGCAAGCTCGCCGACCTCGTTCTATGGACGCCCGCCTTCTTCGGCGTGAAGCCCGATTGCATCATCAAGGGCGGCGCGATCGCCGCGGCGCTCATGGGCGACCCGAACGCCTCGATCCCGACCCCCCAGCCCGTCCACTACCGCCCGATGTTCCGCTCGCATGGGCAAGCGCTGCACGGCTCGTCCTACACCTTTGTCTCCGAGGCCGCGCTCGCGGGCGGCCTCGCGCGCAAGCTGAAAGTTCAGCGCAGCCTGATCGCGGTCGAGAACACGCGTGGCAAGATCGGCAAGAAGAGCATGATCCACAATGACGCGACGCCGAAGATCGAGATCGACCCCGAGACCTACGACGTGCGGGCCGACGGCGAGCTTCTCGTCTGCGAACCGGCGGAGAAGCTGCCGATGGCGCAGCGGTATTTTTTGTTTTAGGGGCTTTCGGTCCCGCCATGCTGCCGAACGGCGATCGGGCGATCCTCGATCTCCGCAAGCTCGTTGACTACTGCTTGAACCCGACGCACGCGCGCGGCCGACACAAGGCTCGCGTGTTTCGTGACTCCCTCGGGATGGGGCAAAGCGATGCGGCCGAGTTACGGGCGCTTCTGCTGTCCGCTGCGCCTCATGAGGCTGCGATTCCCCTTCCGGGCGATGCCTGGGGCGATCGATGGCAAATCGACGTTGCGATCTCGCGACAGGGTCGCCAAGCTATGGTAAGAACGATTTGGATCGTTCGAAGGGGCGAGCAGATCCCACGTTTCGTGACCTGTTGGGTCGTGTGATGACGACTGAGACGGAACTAGGCGATCCGGGGACTGATTTTCTAAGCGCCGTCGCGCTTCTCCGCGACTTGCCGGAGCATGGACTGGTCCGAGGCCAAGTCGGCACTGTCGTCGAACCGCTTGATGATGCCACCGCACTTGTCGAATTCAGCGACCAGAAGGGCCAAGCCTACGCTATCGTTCCGTGTCCTCGCGACGCCTTGCTCGTTTTGCGCACGGCGCCGCTGGCCGCATAAGCGGCGCGACGCCGAAGATTGAGATTGACCCCGAGACCTACGACGTGCGGGCGAACGGCGAGCTTCTGGTCTGCGAGCCGGCCGACAAGCTGCCAATAGCGCAGCGGTACTTTTTGTTTTAGTTATCTGGCAATGTGATCCAGATTCTCTGTTCTCTCCGCGCATGACAATTGACACGCTCAAACACTTGAGGAGAATAGCTCCTGGCGGGATTATAATTGTTTATTCTCTAGTACTCGGTCAGATACTAGGTTGGTGGAAATTCCCGTTACCGAAGCTATCTGATTTGAGTGAAATGCCGGTTCCGTAATCATCGGACTCTTGTATTATATTACCCCACTACGAGAACGGATTAATTCCACTCATCACAACATAATCATAGAGTTGCTGAGATCAAAAATCGTATCTATCGCTGGGCGACCCGATAATCCTGAGTTATATACGTGGAGACGGCTAAAGCCGCTATTTTACAGATTCGTTGATAACGATAAGAGTCTTATAGTAATTAAGAGTCGAGCCTATGACAATGGATTTGTTTGGACAACCTTTGCTGATCTTACGGTATTTGCCCTTGTATTTAGCTTATTTTGTGTGATATTGTGGTATTTTGACGCTAATTATGCCTTGATCGCGCTCTGTCTTTTCCTCGCTTGGTCACTGATATGCCACTGGGGGTCGCTTGTGACAACCAAAAAGCAAATCGCGATTGGCGATGAGCAAATTGACATAATCAAAACAATGTATGCAAATGAGGTTAAGGCGTTTTTTGATGATCTCGAAAAGTGATCCAATTCTCAGTGCTATAAGAAAGATGCGTGAAGCTTTTGAATTTACGCCCAAACGCTCGCTGGATTTTGACCTTCTCCGGTGGCAAGGACTTAACTGCGGCACTCATGATTTTCCTGGCTGCTTATAGAACGTTCCCACTCAAGAGCAATAACATAGCAATTATTTACTGCGATACTGGAGTAGAGAATATAATATTAGATAGATACGTAAAGCGTATACTGAACTCATTGAGATTAGAATTTGGTGCGGCAAATATTCCGATTGATATCAAGATATTATCCGCGCCTCCGTGTGATCGCTTCTTTGTACCAGGAGGTGTGGGATACTATATTCCTTTTGCAAAATCCTAAAGCGATTTCAGTGAAACAATTGGAAGAACTGTATCGAGGAGCCTCCGGCGAATGTCGAGTGATTAAGAGCCCGCAAAGTGCACCATGCGCCTCTGGTCGCTTCGGTTGCTGGACCTGTACCGTTGTCCGAAAGGACAAGTCGGCACGAGAACTGATTCGCTCCGGTCATCAAGAGTTAGAGCCGTTCCTTCAGTTCCGCGATTGGATCGCTGAATTCCGCAATGATCCGAAAAATAGATGGGCCAATCGGCGAAACGGAAATGCAGGCCTCGGTCCGTTCTCGATGAGTGCCCGGAAAGAGATACTGCGGCGGATTGAATCTCTGGAGGAGTCAACCAGTACTACGATCTTGAAAAGAGAAGACCGTGAGTTGATTATTTATCTTTGGACGCTTGACCACGTTCCGCGCTTAGATTTCCGAAAATGCGGTCCCGAGTTTACCATAGCGACTAGGATACGATCTTTGGACTTCTGGAAGGGATGTTGTCCCGCTGATCGAGGCGGAGCACCGGCAGTCATGGATTGCCTAGCTGGATCGGCCAGCGCGGCGCTCACTCAATCTCCGCGAACAAGACCACCAGCGACGTGCAGTCGAGCGGCATCACCGGGTTCACGTAGATCATGCGCGTGTGGCGGCCCTTCTCTTCGAACGCTTTGTTGATCAGATCCGAGGCGCCGTCGAGGCATTTGGGGTGCTCCTTGAAGGCCTCGTCCACGCCCAAAACCCCTTCCAGCCGCACGATGCGCTTCACTTTCGCAAGCTCGCCGACCGCTTGTTTGATCTGCGCGACAGCATTCAGGCAGGAGAGCTGACACGACTTGTAGCCGTCCTCCCCCGAAATCTCGCGGCCGATCTTGCCGACATAGGCGAGCTTGCCGTCTGCCCATGGCAGATTGCCTGACGTCATCACCAGATTTCCGGTGATCACCCAGGGCACATAGTTCGCGACCGCGCGGGCGGGGGAGGAAGCGCAAGCCAAGTTCCGCGATGCGTTCCTCGGGGGTCTTTGCGGTCATCGGCGCTTCCTCGAGATTCGCGGGCGATGGCGCGGATATTCCTGGCGCCGCCTTACCAGCAGCCGCCCCAGCCGCAAGGCCGGCCCCAGCCATAGCCATAGCCATAAGGGCGATAGCCCCAGCCCGGGCCCCAGCCGCCGCCGTAATAATAGGGGCCTGAATTCGCGATGGCCGCGCCCGCCAGCGCTCCGCCCGCGACGCCGAGCGCCGCGCCCGCGACCGCCGCGTTCTCGGCCTCCTGGGAATTGTAGCGCAGATTGGCGTAATTCGCCGAGTAGCATCGGCTATAGGCGGCGGTTCCGGGGTGGAGACCGGCCGCCACGCAGACATTCGAGGCCTGAAAACTCGATTGTTCCGGGGTCTGGCAGCCGGCCGCCGTTCCGGCGATGAGGCCGAGGGCGGCAATCGCGACGAGTTTGTTCATGAGCGCTTCCAGAAGTTTGGTCAGGATCGCGCCATTCTGACCAAGTCTTGCGAGCCTCGCAATCCGGGCGAAGGCGAGCCAGCCAACGAATCCGCCGAGACCGGACGAGGCGGCGAGGCCGCCAGGGAGCCCGAACCCTTCGATCTTCGTGATTTTAGCGGCGCGCCTTCGGGCCGCCATCGATTGGCGAGGACCTTCGCTTGCCCCCCGCGGCGCACGCGGGCCCTAACGCCGGCGCCCCCGGATTCGCAATTGCGGCGACGGGGAGGCCCTTTCGGACGGCTCGCCAGGATCAGTCCGGCCGGGACGGCGCGGCCGGTCTGATGAGAGAAATGGGCGATCAAGGCTCGGATCGATTCATTGACAAATCAGAAATTATGGAATACGTTTTTCGTTGAAGGAAAACTAAGGCCGGCGACAAGCCCTGTCTGGAGAACGGAGGGGTGTACTTGACGCGCGACGCAGGGGCACAACCTCGAGGGCGAGTTAGAGGAGAACGAATTTTTTTATTTTTTCGCTCGTAACCCACTGAAAAGTCCCGATTCGGCCAAAGAAATTCAAACACTTCCAAGCGATTTTACTTGCATTTACTTTTGTTTACTTGACGGCAACTCGCGCTTCGGTTGCATCCGGGCGCCGTCTGGCCTCTTGCTAACTCCGTGGCGCCTAGCGTTTACTGGCGGCTCGACCTCCAAAGGAAGAGCCCATGTCCTCACGGCCCCAAGCCACCCCCCATGTCCATATCTCGGAGCCGCATGTGCGGGTCACCGAGTGGCGCTTTAAGCCGGGCGCCGAGACGGGGTGGCATCGGCACGAAGCCGACTATGTCGTCGTGCCCATGCTCGACGGCGACCTGCTTCTGGAGGAGCCGGGCGGCGGCTCACGCACCACGACGCTCAAGCGGCATGTCCCCTACGCGCGGCGCGAGGGCGTCGAGCACAATGTGGTCAACGCCAACCCGTTCGACTTCGCCTTCATGGAGATCGAGCATCTGAAGGGGTGAGCCGTTCGTCATCGCGAGGAGCCATAGCGCGTCGAAAGACGCCCGTCTTTCGACGGCTCATGGCGACTCGGCGATCCAGGAGTCGCCGGGCGCCCGGCGTTCCCTGGATTGCTTTCCCTCGACTGTGATCCGGGGGTCGCAATGACGCCTTGCGGGTGGACCGCTGACTTACAAAAAGTTCACTCGGCCGCCGCCTTTTCTTCGAGCGCCGGATAGTCGGTGTAGCCGACGGGGCCGTCGGAATAGAAAGTCTCGGCGCTCCACGGGTTGAGGGGCGCTCCAAGAGAGAAGCGGCGCGGCAGGTCGGGGTTGGCTAGGAACAGCTTGCCGAACGCCACTGCGTCGGCTTCGCCAGCGGCGAGGGCAGCCTCCGCCTCTTCGCGCGAGAACCCTTCATTCGCGACATAGACGCCGCCGAACGCCGCCTTGAGATCGGGCCCGAGCCGCGGCGCCTTGGTCGACTCGCGGGCGCAAAGGAAGGCGAGTTTTCGCTTGCCCAGCTCGCGCGCGACATAGCCAAAGGTCGCGGGCAGATCGCTGTCGCCCATGTCATGCGCGTCGCCGCGCGGCGCGAGATGCACGCCAACCCGGCCAGCGCCCCATACGGACACGACGGCGTCCGTCACCTCGAGCAGGAGCCGGGCGCGATTCTCGATTCCCCCGCCATACCGGTCTGCGCGCTTGTTCGTGCTGTCCTGCAGGAACTGGTCAAGCAGATAGCCGTTGGCGCCGTGGATCTCGACGCCGTCGAACCCGGCCGCCTTCGCGTTCTCGGCGCCGCGCCGATAAGCCTCGATGACGTTCAGGAATTTCCTCGGTTTCGAGGGCGCGCGGCGCGACATAAGGCCGCTGCGGACGCAGCAGGCTCACGTTGCCCTTCGGCGCGATTGCGCTTGGGCCAACCGGAAGCGCGCCGTCATGATAGACGGGGTCGGAGATGCGCCCGACATGCCAGAGCTGGAGGAACATGCGCCCGCCCGCCGCATGCACGCCGTCCACGATCCTGCGCCAGCCCTCGACCTGCTCGTCGGACCATACGCCCGGAGTGTGCGGATAGCCGACGCCCGCCGGCGTGACCGAGGTCGCCTCGGAAATGATAAGGCCGGCGGAAGCGCGCTGAACGTAATAGTCGCGCATCAACGCGTTCGGAACCCTTCCCGGACCAGTCGACCGGTTGCGCGTCAACGGCGCCAGGAAGATGCGGTTGGGAACCTCGAGATCGCCGATCTTCAGGGGGTCGAACAAGGTGGGCATTGCGTTCAATCTCCGACTTGCGCGCGAGCGCGCCAACGACCGCCTCGGCCGCTTTATCGGCGGCCGCGGCTCATGACACAGATCTGCTTGTAGCTGGAATTATGGGCAGAAAAGACCAGGAAGCCCTTCGGCGTCAATGCCGGCTCTGATCATTCTCTCCGAAGATGACGAAGGTGCGCAATTCGATGCTCTCACGCGGCGGCGCGTCTTGAGGCGCGGTCGGGTCGATGAACGCCGTATGCGGCGCGAACCGCGCCACGGCGCCGTCATCGCGCGAGTCGTAACACTTGAGTAGCAGGGCTTCGTCGGTCCGCATCTCCGGCGCGTAGAACCAGCGTTGGCCCGGATTGTAGACGAGATTGTAGGTCTCGCCGCGCCGGTCGCGATAGACAAGATCGGAGGCGACGAGGTCCTGCGGCTTGACGCTGCGCGCGTCGCAGACGGCGAGCGGCGCGTCGAGCACCGGCGATTTGATCGGCCGCCACAGATTGACGATGGCGACGCGGCGGCGAAGCAATTCATCGGCCTCGTCGGGGTATTCGGCCCGAAGGCGCGACACGCCGGACGTCGCCGTCTGATCGACATGAACGCGGTTCGCAGGCTGGCGGGCGACGCCAGGCTTCGTCGAGCGATCGTTCTCGCCCGGCGCGCGGCGCCTCAGCGTATGGTCGAAGACGCGCACTTCGCTCGCGCCAGTGATGCGCTTCAAGAGGTCGATGGATTCAGGATAGTAGACGCGCTTGATTTCGTCCTCGTCCCAGAAATTCTTGACCGCGCTTGCGTAGGTCAGGAACTGGAAGCCGACGTCGTCGAGCGACAATTCCGACGCCGCGGGACGAAGATTGTGGATGATCGTAGCGCGCTCGTCAGCCTCTGCGGTCGACCATGGAACCCCCGGCGGCGGCTGATAGGCGTAAGTGACCGGCTTCTCGTTTGTGGAGGCCAGATAGTTCAAGGCGGCCTGGATGTGGGGCAGCGAGGCGGTTGCGATCTGAACCATGGGCGACGTCCTGATCATTTAAAGTCTATAGAATTTATCTGGTGTCGGCTCGGAACTTGTCAACTCCCTCTCGCGGGGTCGGGCGCCGCCTGACGCGCCGGCTATTCGTCGCCGAGGAAATGCAGGATGGCGAAATTGAACTGGTCGGGGTCCTGGAGGAAGGCGAAATGGCTCACGTTCGGCAGGATGAGGAGGCCGGCGCGCGGGATGGTGGCCGCAATATATTCGGTGTGCGCACGCTTGATCGCCTCGTCATGGTCGCCGTCGACGACGAGGACCGGCGTATCGATCACCTTAAGTTGATCGTCGGTCCAGTTCGGCTGGTCCGCCCACATCTTGCTGATCTGGTCGACGAAGGCGTCGTATTCCTTGGGCGTCGTGGAATGCTCGGAATATTCGTGGCCGGCTCGCTCGATATAGGCGGCGAAGGTCGGGTTTTTCTCGACCCCCTCGACCACGCCCGACGTCACGGTGTTGGCGGCGAAAGCGAACACCTTACCGACACGGTCCTTGTGGCGCATCGCGAGGTCGATGCCGAGGATGCCGCCGTCGCTCCAGCCGACGACGTCGGCCTTCGGGATCTTCAGCACATCCATCAGCGCCACGACATCGTCGGCCATCAGGTCATAGCCGTAAGGGCGCGCATCGCGAGTGCTGCGGCCGTGACCGCGGCTGTCCATCAGGATCACGGTATGATGCGCGGCGACGGCTGGGACTTGGTTGCCCCAGTAGTCGATGTTGGCGAGGCCGCCATGAAGGAAGATCACCGGCGAACCCTGGCCGTAGATGGCATAGTGGATCTTGATCCCATTGACCTCGGCGTCGCCGCTGCGGTCGGTGGCGATGGGCGCCGGCGTCGGCGGCAAAATCTGCCACCGCTCCGCAGCGAAAGACGGCAGGGCGGCGAAAGCAAGAAACGCGGCGACGGCGAACTGGCGCATGGGCGCTCCTACGAAAAGTATATCATAATTGTATATTACTCGGCCCGCAGCCGCGCATCAACCCCAGGCCGGTTGCGCCGAAACGCTGCGGCCGCGTTGGGCGCGCGATGTATATATTCCTCGCCATGTCCAATCCATTCTTCACCATCGGACATTCGACTCGCCCGGCGCAAGAGTTCATCGCGCTGCTCAAGGATGCGGACATCAAGCTGGTGGTCGATGTGCGGACCGTCCCGCGCTCCCGGACCAATCCGCAGTTCAACCGCGAGGTCCTTCCCGCCTCTCTCGCTGCGCAGGGAATCGCGTATGAGCATTTCGCCGCGCTCGGGGGACTTCGCGGAAAGCAGCCTGGCGTGTCCCCCGACGTCAATGCTTTCTGGGAGAACGCGAGTTTCCACAACTACGCCGACTACGCGATGAACGGAGAATTTCGCTCAGGCCTTAAAAAACTCCGCGCGCTCGGTCACATGACGCGCTCGACCGTCATGTGCGCGGAAAGCCTCTGGTGGCGATGCCATCGCCGCATCATCGCCGATTATCTGATCGCCGCTGGCGAGGAGGTATTCCACCTCCTCGGCCCCGGTCACGTTGAGCAAGCGCGTTTGACGCCCGCGGCCCGGGTCGAGCCAGATGGGACGTTGGCCTACCCCAAGAGACTCGCAGCCCATGCTGGACCTTGGACCATAGACCCGGGCCAGGCCTCATGGCGCCGCGAAACGCGTCCGCCCTCGGACGACAATCTATTGCAGAAAATCAGAAACCAAGTTAAGCTCACCCCATGAGCAATCCTGCCCTTCCGCATGGCCTCGACCGCTGGCTCCCGTTGTGGCGCCTTTCGACGCCAGGGGAAAAGGGCTTGAGAAAAATCGCTCCGCAAAAATCCGTCGTAACCCATTGAAAAGTATAGATTCGGACGAGAGAATCCAACGAAATCCAAGCTTTTCCAACCCTCATAGAGGGGTGCTTTCGCGGCGAAACGGTGAGGCGCCAAGAAAACCCAAACGGACGTCGCGGCCCGCCGCCGGGAAGCGAGTAACGCCAATACGGGCCAGCTGGATGGACACTCCGCGTCCGCCCTTCTTTCACACGTCCAGGTTCGAGACGCTCAGCGCATTGTCCTGGATGAACTCGCGGCGCGGCTCGACGATGTCGCCCATGAGCTTGACGAAGATATCGTCGGCCTCGTCGACCTCGCGGATCTTGACCTGCAGCAGCGTGCGGGCCTCGCGATCGAGGGTCGTCTCCCACAGCTGGTCCTTGTTCATCTCCCCGAGGCCCTTGTAGCGCTGGAAAGCGACGCCCTTGCGGCCTGCGGCGTTGACCGCCTCGAGCAGTTCCGAGGGGCCCGTGATCGTCGTCGTTTCACCGCGGCGCGCGAAGGTCGCCCGATCGGCGAAGGCTTCGCTGAGCGGCCGCGCATGCTCGTCGAGCCGGCGGGCATCGGCCGAAGCGAGCAGACCCGCGTCAAGCGCCGCCGCCTGCCGGACGCCGCGCACCTCGCGCACGAGAACATAGCCGTTCGCCTCGAGGCGGCCGCTCCAGCCGCGCTCTGTCTCCTCGGCGATCCCGTTCATGCGTTCAGCAAGCAGCTCAGCGCGCGCCACGCCGTCCGGATCGTCAGCGCTGGTCAAAGGCTTAAGCGCGCCGGCGAGCGCCGCCTGTTCAACCAAGCTTCGATCGTACCGCGAGTGCAGGCCGTCGAGCAGGCGGCGCAGGGCGCGCGCCTCCTCAACCAGCGCACGCAAGTCGGCGCCGGCCCGGGCTTCGCCGTTAGCGAGCGTCAGCGTCGCGCCGTCGAGCCCGGCCTCGACCAGATAGTCCTCGAGCGCCCGCTCGTCCTTGAGATATTGCTCCGACTGACCGCGCTTCACCTTGAACAGCGGCGGTTGTGCGATGAACAGATGCCCGTTCTCGATGATGGCGCGCATCTGCCGGAAGAAAAAGGTCAGCAACAGGGTGCGGATGTGCGAACCGTCGACGTCCGCGTCGGTCATGATGATGATCTTGTGGTAGCGCAGCTTCTCGAGGTTGAAGTCGTCCCGCCCAATGCCGGCGCCGAGCGCCGTGATCAGGGTGCCGATCTGCTCGGACGACAGCATCTTGTCGAAGCGAGCGCGCTCGACATTGAGGATCTTGCCGCGCAGCGGCAGCACGGCCTGGAACTCGCGGTTGCGTCCCTGCTTGGCGGTGCCGCCCGCCGAATCGCCCTCGACGATGAAGATCTCGGACTTGGCCGGGTCACGTTCCTGACAGTCGGCGAGTTTGCCGGGCAGGCTCGCGATGTCGAGGGCGCCCTTGCGGCGGGTGAGCTCGCGCGCCTTGCGCGCCGCCTCGCGCGCCTGCGCCGCCTCGACCACCTTGCCGACGATGATCCGCGCCTCCTGCGGATGCTCCTCGAACCATTGCGACAAGAGTTCGTTGACCAGTCCCTCGACAACCGGACGGACCTCGGAGGAGACCAGCTTGTCCTTGGTCTGGGAGGAGAATTTCGGGTCGGGGCATTTGATGCTGAGCACGCAAGTCAGGCCCTCGCGCGTGTCCTCGCCGGAAAGATCGACCTTCTCCTTCTTGAGCAGCCCCGAGCTTTCCGCGTAGCTGACCACCTGACGGGTGAGCGCGCTGCGCAAGCCAATGAGATGCGTGCCGCCGTCGCGCTGGGGGATGTTGTTGGTGAAGGGAAGCACATTCTCGTGGTAGCTGTCGTTCCACCACAGGGCGACTTCGACGCCGATGCCGTCGCGCTCGCCCCTGATGAAGAATCGGCTTATCGATCAGCGCGGCCTTGGCGCGATCGAGATAGCGCACGAAGGCTTCGAGACCGCCCTCGTAGAACAGCTCCTCTCGCTTGGGCTCGGCATGGCGCAGATCGCTCAATACGATCCGGACGCCGGAGTTGAGAAACGCGAGCTCCCGCAGGCGGTGCTCGATGGTCGCGAAGTCAAACTCGACCATGGTGAAGGTTTCGGGCGACGGCGTGAAGGTGACCTCGGTGCCGCGCTTCGGCCTGCCGTCGACGATCGGCGCAGGACCGACCACCTTGAGGGGCGCGACCGTCTCGCCATGCGCAAATTCGACGAAATGTTCCCTGCCGTCGAGCCAGACGCGCAGCACGAGCTTCGTCGACAGCGCGTTGACGACCGACACCCCGACGCCATGCAGGCCGCCGGAAACCTTATAGGAGTTCTGGTCGAATTTACCGCCCGCGTGCAGCTGCGTCATGATGACCTCCGCGGCCGACACGCCCTCCTCCTCGTGGATGCCGGTCGGAATCCCGCGCCCGTCGTCGAAGACGGTGCACGAGCCGTCGGCGTTGAGCGTCACGGTCACGAGCTTGGCGTGGCCCGCCAGGGCCTCGTCAATGGCGTTGTCGACCACCTCGTAAATCATGTGGTGGAGGCCAGAGCCATCGTCGGTGTCGCCGATGTACATGCCGGGCCGCTTGCGCACGGCGTCCAGGCCACGCAACACCTTGATCGAATCTGCGCCGTAGGTTTCCGCGGCCACAATGTTGGCGGCCAGGTCCTTGCCCTCTTCGTCCAAAATCAAAGCCTTTTTTTGTGATTGGCTCAAGCTACCCCCGTGCGCGATTCGAACCCCGGCACCTTAGCGCGCCAGCCCCGCCAATGCACGGTTTGTCAGGCAGTGCGGCGCATTTTCAACGTTCGCCGCGAGCATACAATATATTGGTGTTCAAAGCGATTTTTCCAGTGGCCGGCGGGTTCCGCCGCCCGCGGAACGTTGCCTCACCCACGCTCGTTCGTTAAGCGCGCGCTAACCACACACTCGACTTTGTTCAGACGCCTTCATTACGCCGAGTTCATTTGAAATTTATCTGGCGGACAGTCAGTGTTGCTGCGGAACGAGGACAGGGAATCGTGATCAAACGCACACTGCTTGCGGCGCTGTTCGTAGCCGTCCTATCCGCTCCCATCCTTGCGGTGGCCGCGGAAGGCGATCAACAGGCCTCGGGCGCGGAGCGCATGCAGCATTGGGCCGCCGACCGCGAGACGATGTTGGATGCGAAGCTCGCCGGCATGAAGGCGGGCCTTGGATTGACGGCCGATCAGGAAAAGCTTTGGAGCCCGTTCGAGTCCGCGGTCAAGGACGCCGACAAGTCACGCATGGACGCCATCGGCCAGATGATGCGAATGCGCGCGCAGGGCGAGCGCATGTCGCCCATCGACCATCTTGACGCGGTGGCCAACCGTCTGTCGCAGGGCGCCGCCAACATCAAGAAGATCGCCGACGCCGCCAAGCCCCTGTACGATTCCCTCGACGAGTCGCAGAAGCACAAGTTTGGCATGCTTGGCCGGATGCTAATGCCGGAGCGGTCCCGATTCGCCATGGAGATGATGGGCCATCACACGGGCGAACCCGATCGCGACGGCGCCGAGTAGTCCCGAGGCCATTAGCCTCGGCTTAGAGAAGACGCGGCCGGCTCCCCTCGGCCGCGTCTTCCATTTTCTGGCGCTCCAAGCCGGATTCTCGCCCTCGCGCCGTATGCGCTCTCTCACTGGCGCCGCGCGGCGGCGGCCAGGACACGGTCCAGACCCGCAAGGTCTTTGTATATCGTAGGGTCGGCAAAGCCGGATTGCTCCGCCATGGCGCGCAGCATCGCTGCTTGCTCCGCGCCAAATTCGGCGAGTAGCCAGCCGCCCGAGGCGAGCAAGGATCTCGATCCCGGCAGGATTCGTCGATAAGCGGCAAGTCCGTCAGTTCCGCCGTCGAGCGCGGGCCAGGGATCGAAGTCGCGGACCTCTCTCGGCAGCCGCGAGAGATCGGACGTCGGAATATAGGGCGGATTGGCGACGATCAGGTCAAACGGCCCTTCAAGACCATCCGTCCAGTCGCCAACTCGAATCTCGGCGCGCTCAGACAGGCCGCATGCGTCAAGATTGCCGAGAGCCACGTCTATCGCGTCCGTTGAGATATCGACGCCGACCCCGCGCGCCCTGGCGAATTCGGTGAGCAAGGCGCACAACAGCGCGCCTGAGCCAACGCCAAGGTCGAGGATACGCAGCGGCTCATCGCGACGATCGCTCAGAATTGATAGCGCGGCTTCGACAATCGTTTCCGTTTCCGGCCGGGGGTCGAGCACCTGCGACGATATTGCGAGCGAGAGGCCCCAGAATTCGCGTCTGCCCAGGATCCTCGACAGCGGTTCGCCGGCCGCCCTGCGCCCAGCGACCTCCCGAACCCTCGCCGCCGCCGACCCGAGCGGCTCGCGCGGCTCGACAATCAACGCAACTTGCGAAACGCCCGAGGCTACGCAGAGGCTCAGCCGCGCCTCTCGCGCCGGGTTTTCGATTCCGCGAAGCTCAAACGCCTCCTTAAGGGTCGCCAGCGCCTCGGAGCGGGCGGTCGAAGCCCCAAGAGTGAGGCGATTCGTCAAGCGACCTGGCCGTGGCAATGTTTGAATTTCTTGCCCGATCCGCACGGGCAGGGTTCATTTCGACCGACCCGGCCCCAGGTCGAGGGATTTTTCGGGTCGCGATCGACCACATCTACGCTGGACGTCGCCGCCAGGAGACCTACGTCCGCCGCCGGTGGGAGGGAAGCGAACGCATATTCGTTCTCGCCGGTGGCGGGATCGATGTGTTGATATTGCATGGGCGGCGGCTCCGGCTCAGGTTGCTGGAACCGCACCTCAACCCGCGAGATCTGCCCGATGACGCCTTCATGCCACTGCGTGATCAATTCCCGGAAAAGCTCGAAAGCTTCGGACTTGTACTCGTTCAAGGGATCGCGCTGCGCCATGCCCCGCCAGCCGATCACCTGGCGCAGGTGATCCAGGGTGACGAGATGCTCGCGCCACAAATGGTCAAGCGACTGCAAGATGACTTGCTTTTCGATGTACCGCATAACGTCAGGCGTGTTGCGCTGAACACGATCCGCGTAGGCGTCTTCGGCCGCCTTGTGCAGTCTGGCCGCAACCTCTTCGTCAGCGATGCCCTCTTCCTTGGCCCATTCATCGACCGGAAGATCGAGGCTCAACTTATTGAGGACCTCGCTCTTTAGCCCCGCGATGTCCCAGGCCTCGGGATACGCGTCGTGCGGAATATGCTTCGCGACGATGTCGTCGATTACGCCAGTGCGCATATCTTCAATCGTCGAATTCGAGCGATTCCGACGCCATCATCCTGCGCCGGTCCTCAAATATGACCTTGCGCTGGTCGTTCATCACATTGTCAAACTTGAGAATGTTCTTACGGATGTCGAAGTTGCGCGCTTCGACCTTCTGCTGCGCCTTCTCGAGCGCCTTGTTGATCCACGGATGAACGATCGCTTCGTCCTCCTTGAGGCCGAGCCGCTTGAGCATCGCGTCCATGCGCTCCGCCCCGAAAATGCGCATGAGATCGTCCTGCAGAGACAGGAAGAACTTCGACCGGCCCGGATCCCCCTGGCGGCCCGATCGGCCGCGCAACTGGTTATCGATGCGCCGGCTTTCGTGCCGCTCCGTGCCGACGATGTAGAGGCCGCCGGCGTCGATCGCCTTTTGTTTGAGCTCCGCGATCTCGGCGCGAATTTCGGCCTCCCTGGCCGCGCGCTCTTCTGGAGAGGCGTTCGGATCGATCTCCTGGCGGATGCGCATATCGACGTTGCCGCCAAGCTGGATGTCGGTGCCCCGGCCCGCCATGTTGGTTGCGATTGTGATTGCGCCAGGGACACCCGCCTCAGCCACGATGAACGCTTCCTGTTCATGGAAGCGCGCGTTGAGCACCGCGAAAGTCTTCGACGGTTTGCCTGAGCGTGCGGCGGCGTAAAGCGGCTTCAGCGCCCCCGGTTGAGTAAAGTCGATCTTCTTGTAGCCCCGACGCGCAAGCACCTCGGCCAGGACTTCAGACTTCTCGATGGAGGTCGTGCCGACCAGCATCGGCTGCATCTTGGCGTTGGCGTCTTCGATCTCGCGCACGATGGCGCGCGTCTTTTCGTCCGTCGTCCGGTAGACCTCGTCGTCCTCATCGCTGCGCTTGATCGGCAGATTGGTCGGGATCTCAAGGACGACGAGCTTGTAGATCTCCGCGAATTCGTCGGCCTCGGTCGAGGCGGTGCCGGTCATTCCGGCAAGCTTCTTGTATAGGCGGAAATAGTTTTGGAAGGTGATCGAAGCCAACGTAACGTTCTCGGGCTGGACTGTCACGCCTTCCTTCGCCTCGAGCGCCTGATGCAGCCCCTCAGAGTAGCGCCGCCCGGGCATCATGCGTCCGGTGAACTCGTCGACGATCACGACCTCGTCGTTGCGGACGATATAGTCCTTGTCGCGTTGAAAGAGTTTGTGCGCCCGCAACGCCTGATTGAGGTGGTGAACCAGCGTGGCGTTGGAAGCTTCGTAGAGCGATCCTTCCATCACGCCGGTCGAGCGCAAAAGCTCTTCCGCGTGCTCGTTGCCAGCCTCAGTCAGATTGACGGTGCGTTGCTTCTCGTCGAGTTCGTATTCCTCGCGCGATAGACTCGGAATGAGGGCATTGACCGCGACATAAAGATTGGAGCGATCCTCCGACGGGCCGGAGATGATAAGCGGCGTGCGCGCCTCATCGACCAGGATCGAATCGACCTCGTCGACGATCGCGAATGCGTGGCCGCGCTGGACCATCTGCGACATATCGTACTTCATGTTGTCGCGCAGGTAGTCGAAGCCGAATTCGTTATTCGTGCCATAGGTCACGTCCGCGGCGTAAGCCTGGCGGCGCTGATCGTCGTCGAGGCCGTGAACGATGACGCCCACGGTCATGCCGAGGAATTTGTAGATCTGGCCCATCCACTCGAAGTCGCGACGGGCGAGGTAGTCATTGACCGTGATGACGTGGACGCCCTCTCCGGCGAGCGCATTCAAATAAACCGCCGTGGTGGCGACCAGAGTCTTGCCCTCGCCCGTGCGCATTTCGGCGATCGCGCCCTCATGCAGCACAAGCCCGCCCATGAGCTGGACGTCGAAGTGGCGCTGCTTGAGCGTCCGCTTGGCGGCTTCGCGCACGGCGGCGAAAGCCGCGGGCATGAGATCGTCGAGCGACTTGCCCGCCTTGAGCTCACCCCGGAACTCCTCCGTCTTGGCGCGCAGCTGATCGTCGGTCAAAGCCTCGAATTCGGGCTCGAGCGCATTGATGGCGGCGACCTTGGGCCGGTAACCCTTGAGCCGGCGGTCATTGGACGAGCCAAAGACCCGCTTCATCACGGAGTTGAACTTAAGCGCGCCGAGCATTTTCGACCTTTCCTATCCGCCCGTCCGAAGCGGGTGACCCACTTCTCTGCCCGGCCAAACACGAGCGGAGGCGGCGCGGACGAGGGCGGCAACAATAAAAAGCGCGAAAAAGGCTAAAACCGCCCATTTTCGCGCAGCTAAACGGAATTCTCCGTGAGATAGGAGGCGCGCTCCGCCTTGTCAATGATCGCGACTTTTCCACAAAGACGCAGCCTATCGCTGGCATTTCGAACAGTAGAAGGTAGACCGCCCGGACTGGGTGATCCTCATAATGATTCCGCGGCACCGCTCCCGCACGCACGGGCGTCCTTCGCGATCGTAGACTTTGAACATGTGCTGGAAATAACCCAGTTCCCCATTGGCTTGCCGGTGATCGCGCAAAGTCGAGCCGCCGGCTTCGACAGCCTCCTCGAGCACGGCGCGAATCGCCTCAGAAATGGCGGCCGCAGCCTTGCTGGGAGCGCCACGCGCATCGGCCAGAATGCTAGCCGGCCTCGAGGGCGCCAAACCGGCGCGAAAAAGAGCCTCGCACACGTAGATGTTGCCTAGGCCCGCAATGCGTTTCTGGTCGAGCAGAGCTGATTTCAGCGGCGCGCGGGAGCCGGCGAACAGCCCGGCGAGCCGCGCGGCGTCGAATTCAGGCGCCAACGGCTCGGCTCCAAGTCCGCGCATCCGTGGATGCTGCTCTAACGTCTCGGTCGGCGCGAGGTCCATGAAGCCGAAGCGTCTGGGGTCGTTATAGGTGACAACCCACCCATTATCGAGGACGAAAATGACGTGATCGTGCTTCGGATCCTTTGACCGCTCGTGATGGAATTTGCCCGGCGTTAACGCCGTCGTCTTTTCCATGCGGAACGAACCGGACATGCCCAAATGCGCGATGAGAGTCTCGCCGCCGTCCAACTGGAACAGGAGATATTTGGCCCGACGCTTGACGTCGACGATACGCTGGCCTGTAAGCCTCTTCTGGAAAGAAGCGGGAAAGGGGAAGCGGATGTCCGCCCGGCGCAACTCAACCTTGTCGATCCGGGCGCCGAGCATGGCGGGCGCGAGGCCGCGTCGCACGGTCTCGACTTCGGGCAGTTCGGGCATCGCCGGGGCCTCAGCTAACCCACGTCCTTCGACGGTCTGGTCACTCTAAGCCATGGCCGAGTGCCCTCGCGCGCCTCGTCATGCGCGCTGCTCGGCTGATAGTGCAGCGGCGAGCCCGGCAGCCGCCCGGCTTGGAGCGCATGCAAGGTCGGCGCGTTGGTAACCTCGAAAGAATTGAAGCCGCAGCGCAGCATGAGGGGAATTTCATCGATCAACACGTCGCCGATCGCACGCAGCTCGCCGCCGAACCGGTGCCGGTCGCGCAAGATGCGGGCGTAAGAGAATGACCGGCCGTCGGCGAACTTGTCGAAGGCGAGCGCGACCAGCGGCCGGTCGGCGAGATCGGTCAAGTGCGCCTGCGCGTCGGCGCTGGCCTCGACCGCGACCCCGACTGGATCCGCGCGCGACACAAGCATCTCGCGCCCGGCAAGCCACCGTTTAAGCGATACGACAATCGCCGCCTCCTCGGGGAGGGAAGCCTCGTCCCCGAGAAACGCCCACTTATCTTCGACGAAACCTTCGCGCCGCCACAAGGGCATCAGATGCCCGATCCAGCGTCGAGCGGACCCAAATGGATGCCGCACTCGACCTTCCCTCGGCCGCGCCAGCGGCCGGCCCGCTCGTCCTCGCCAGGCTTGACCGGGCTCGTGCACGGCAGGCAGCCAATGGATGGAAAGCCCTTGGCGACCAGCGGGTGCCGGGGCAATCCGACGTCGGCGATATATTTGAGCACGTCGCTCGCGCTCCAGCCGACAAGCGGGTTGATCTTGATCCGCTCGCCCTCCGCTTCGAACAGCGGCAGGGTCGCGCGCGTCGCGCTCTGAAAACCCTTCCGACCGGTGATCCAGGCGTCATAGCCTTCGATCGCCTCGGCCAGCGGACGGACCTTTCGGATGTCGCAGCAGCGATCCGGATCGCTGGCGAACAGAAATTTCTCGGGATCCTCCTGTTCGACCGTCTCCACGTTCGGCTCGACGACAATGACGTTCGTGAGCTTGAGACGCGTCACGAGGTCGTCGCGATAGGCCAACGTCTCGGGAAAGTGCTGCCCGGTGTCGACAAAGACGACCGGCGTCGCGATGTCGACCTGCGCCACCATGTGCAGGAGCGCGGCGGCGTCCGCGCCAAAGCTGGACACAAGAGCGACGCGGCCGGGATAGAGATCCTCGATCGCGAGCCTCAGGAGGGATGAAGCCTTGAGCTGCGCAAAGCGCGTCTCGAGCCGCGAGGCGGCGATTTGGTCGCCGAACAGCTTGACGTCATGGGCGCTCATCAGATGTCCGATCCGGCGCTTCGCTCATAGAGCGCTTCCTTGAACGGCGCCATGCCGACTCGGCGGTAAGCGTCAATGAAGGTCTCCTGCTCCGAGAGCCTGAGGCCCGTATAGGTCTCTACGATGGTTTCAATTGCCTCGACCACATTCTCGGAGCTGAAGCCGGGCCCGGTGATCTGGCCGATTGCGGCCTTCTCGTCCGCCGAGCCGCCGAGCGTGATCTGGTAAGTCTCTTCCCCTGCCCGCTCGAGTCCAAGAATTCCGATATGACCGACGTGATGGTGACCGCAGGCGTTGATGCAGCCGGATATCTTGATCTTGAGCGGGCCGATCTCCTTCGCACGCTGACCGTCGCCAAAGCGCTCAGCGATGCGCTGCGCGACGGGAATTGAGCGTGCGGTCGCCAGCGCGCAATAGTCGAGGCCGGGGCAGGCGATGATGTCGCTGATCGCACCGGCGTTCGGCGTCGATAAGCCCACCGACGCCAGGCGATCGTAGACCGCGGGCAAGTCGTCCAGCGCGATATGAGGCAGGATGAGGTTCTGCTCGTGCGAGACGCGGACCTCGTCGTGCGAGTAGTCTTCCGCAAGATCGGCGACCGCATCCATTTGATCGGCGCTCGCGTCGCCCGGGATCGCGCCGATCGCCTTGAGCGAGACGGTGACGACGCCATAGCCCGGCGTCTTGTGCGGCGCGACGTTGGAGGCGAAGAAACTGGCGAAGCGCGAGTCCTTCGACTTGCGGCGCTCCACCCGGTCGCTGACCGGCTTCTTGAGGTCAAGCTCTGGGGGCGCGAAGAAAGCGCGAAACCGCGCGAGCTCCTTCTCCGGAAGATTGAGCGCGTTGGGATCGCGGGCGGCGAATTCCGCCTCGACCTCTTCGCGCAAAGCCTCGAGGCCTTTTTCGTGCACAAGGATCTTGATGCGCGCCTTGAATTTGTTGTCGCGCCGTCCTTCGAGATTATAGACCCTTAAGATCGCCTCGACATAGCCGAGCAAGTCGCGCTCGGGCAGGAAATCGCGGACCATGCGCCCGATCATCGGTGTTCGGCCAAGCCCGCCGCCGACATAGACACGAAAGCCAATTTCGCCCTTATCGTTGCGCACGACTTGCAGTCCGATGTCATGGGCCTGGACCACCGCGCGATCATGCGCCGCGCCATTGACGGCGACCTTGAACTTGCGCGGCAGGAACGAGAACTCGGGATGAAGCGACGACCATTGCCTTAAGATTTCGGCGTAAGGGCGCGGATCGGCGATTTCGTCATGAGCGACCCCAGCGAAATGGTCCGCCGTGATGTTGCGGATGCAATTTCCCGAAGTCTGGATCGCGTGCATCTCGACGCTCGAGAGCTCGGCCAGAATGTCGGGCGTGTCTTTGAGCGCCGGCCAGTTGAACTGGATATTCTGTCGGGTGGTAAAATGACCGTAGCCGCGGTCGTAATTCCGCGCGATCTCGGCCAATTTGCGCACCTGACGCGAGTTCATGACGCCATAGGGGACGGCGATGCGCAGCATATAGGAGTGCAGCTGCAGGTAGAGGCCGTTCATCAGCCGATGGGGGCGAAACTGCTCCTCGGTCAATTCGCCGCTGAGGCGGCGCGCCACTTGATCGCGAAATTGCTCGACCCGCGCGGCGACGAAGGCCGCGTCGAAGTCGTCATAGTGATACATGATCGGTCTCCGTCGCGACCTTTGGACCCGAGTGGGGAGCCTGACCTAACGCCTGCTTGCCCAGATCACGCCTGATCGTCGGCCCTGTCGCCCTGATCGCCTCGCGCAGCGCCCTGGGCGCCAGATGGCCGTTACGCTCCTCGACTGCAACGGCATAGGGTTCGACGACAATGTTGTTCGCTTCGTCCTGCTTTGCGAGCTTCAACGCGTCGGCAGTCGCCTGCGGATCCGGCAAAACCGCGGCCCGGTTGAAATCCTCGGTCCAACGACCGTCTACGGTTTGAAACACGACCAGGCCGTCCGTAAGCCGGTTCGCGGTGATGACATCAGGCATTTGAGCCTCGTCGAGGGAGGTAAGCGGACGCTGGCCCGCCTGCAAGAGCGGCTAGCATATTTAACGGCGTAAATCTATATGTCGTATCGTATTACAGATGGTCGTAGCTATTACTCGTTTCGTGTTCCCATCACATTTCTGAAAAAGCAATTCCTCCGCCGTCGTCTTGACGCGGCGCGTATCGTCTGAAAATGCGGCTCGAGGCTAGTCCATCAATTCTCGAACTCGGCCGGGACATGAGAGCGCTCAAGAATGCTGTTTTCGTCGATCACGTTTCTGTTCTACTTCCTGCCCATTTTCCTGTTGGCCTATTTCCTGACGCCCACCATCCAGGCCAAGAATGTCGTCACGCTTCTCTTTTCTCTGGTTTTCTACGCCTGGGGAGAGCCCAGGTTCGTCATCGTTCTTCTCATTTCGATCGCCTTCAATTTTTGCGCAGGATTGCTGATCGACGCGCGAGAGGGATCGTCCCGCCGGTTCGCCCTCGCGGTCGCAGTCGCCGGAAACCTACTGGTGCTCGGAATCTTCAAATACGCCAATTTCATCACCGCTAATCTGACCGCGCTCATCGGTCCGCTCGGGGCGCCGTCAGTCCAGACAAACATTGCGCTGCCGCTCGGCATCTCGTTTTTCACCTTCCACTGCCTGTCCTACATCATCGACGTCTACCGTCGACGCTTTAAGGCCAATCGCAATCCGATCGATATCGCGCTCTACATTTCCCTCTTCCCGCAATTGGTTGCGGGACCGATCGTTCGTTACAAGACTGTCGCGCGCCAGTTGGACGCCCGCAGGTTCACGTTCGGGCGCGCCTCAGTCGGCGCCCGGATATTCATCATTGGCCTTGCCCAGAAGGTGCTGGTCGCCGACGTCGTCTCGCCGCTCGTTCAGATCACATTCGATCAGGTTCACCACCGTTCTTTGGTCGAGGCGTGGATCGGCCTGATTTCCTACACCGTGCAGATCTATTTTGACTTCGCCGGCTATTCCAACATGGCGATTGGCCTCGGCATTGTGCTCGGGTTCACATTCCCGCGCAATTTCCGCATGCCCTACACGTCGCTTTCGATCACCGAATTCTGGCGACGCTGGCACATGTCGCTGTCGTCATGGCTGCGCGACTATCTTTACATCCCGCTCGGCGGCAACCGCGGCAGCAACGCGCAGACCTACCGCAATCTCGTCATGGTGTTCCTGCTGTGCGGCCTTTGGCATGGCGCGAATTGGACGTTCGTCCTGTGGGGCGCTTGGCACGGCGCCTTCCTCGTCATCGAGCGCTTGGGTCTCAAATCGGTTCTCGCCCGTTTGCCGACGCCGGCGGCGTGGGCCTATGCGCTGCTCGCCGTCATGGGCGGCTGGGTGCTGTTCCGCTCCGCCGATCTTTCGGACGCGATTGGCTATTTTGCGAGCCTCTTCGGTCGGAACGGGATCAGCGAGATCAGCTTCGACATGCACGACGCCTTGAACGACCGAGCGATCATGACGCTCGTCATCGGCTGCGTTTTGGCGATCGCGCCGAGTTGGCCCGCCAAATGGACCCCGCCATTCGTGGTGCGCGCCTCGGCCGATGTCGCCCTGACATTCGCGCTGCTCATTTTTTCCATGATCACGGTCGCCGCCGGGGCCTATAGCCCGTTCCTGTATTTCCGCTTCTGAAGGCTGCGCTCAAAGCATCGGCAGCGAGCGGGGGCGGGGCCCGAGAGGAAAGGCCGCGTCGATTTTCGCGAGCTCGGCGTCGCCGAGATGAAGCGCGCCGGCGCCCCCGTTCTCTTCCGCATGGCTAGAGCATTTTTCTGTCTGATTAAATCGTATGGGATTCCCGAATCGGCTTGGTTCTGATTCATGCTTCTGGCCGGCGAAGGAGGCTGGCGTGCATGGCCAGATCCTTGTCTGTTGACCTTCGTCAGCGTGTCGTTGGCGCGATTGAGGGGGGATTGTCGTGTCGAGCGGCGGCGCAGCGGTTTGGCGTCAGTGCGTCGAGCGCGATCCGGTGGCGGGCCTTGGAGCGGCGCGAGGGTGATGTCAGGCCCAAGCGCCAGGGCGGCGACCGCCATTCGCAACGGATCGAGGCGCATGCTGAGCTGATCCTTTCGGCCGTGGCCGCCAAGAGCGACATTACGCTTTCAGAACTGCGGGAGCGGCTGAAGGAGCGCGGCGTCGCCGTCGCCATCGGCACGCTCTGGCGGTTCTTCAAACGCCGCAAGATCACGCGCAAAAAAAGACGGCGCACGCCGCCGAACAGCGCCGCAGCGCGGTGAACGCGGCGCGGGAGGCATGGTTTGAGGGACAACTCGACCTCGATCCGACGCGGATCGTCTTCATCGACGAGACCGCCGCGAACACCAAGATGGCGCGCCTTTACGGGCGTTCGCCCAGGGGCGAGCGATGCCGCGCTCCCGTGCCCCATGGCCATTGGAAAACCACCACCTTCACCGCCGGGCTGCGTTATGACGGCATCGCTGCGCCGATGGTCCTCGACGGCCCGATGAACGGCGAGGCCTTTCTCGCCTATGTCGAACAGGCGCTCGTTCCGGAGTTGCGGCTAGGCGACATCGTCATCATGGACAATCTGCCGGCTCACAAGGTTCATGGCGTCAGACAGGCGATCGAGGCCGCCGGCGCGAGCCTGCGCTACCTGCCGCCTTACAGCCCCGACTTCAATCCCATCGAAATGGCCTTCGCAAAGCTCAAGGCCCTGTTGCGCGCCGCCGCCGCCCGAACAATCTCAGACCTCTGGCAAGCCATCGCCGACGCCCTTCGCCGCTTCACCCCGCAAGAATGCGCAAACTATCTCGCCGCCGCAGGATACGATGCAACATGATCGGAAAATGCTCTAGGGTTCGAGGCCTTCGGGATCGCAAACACTGACGGGCGCCGAGTCAGGAAACGCAGCGCGACTTGGCGCGGCGTTGAATTATGCCGGTCGGCGATCGCCTCCAGAACCCGCCCGCCCCCGGTGTGCGGGCCGGGAAATCCGCCGGCGTGTCCGAACAGGCTATAGCCGACGACGGCGACGCCGTTCTCTTCGCACCATGGGATCACGCCATGCTCGATCGCGCGCTCGCGCAAGTGGTAGAGCGCCTGATTGCAGGCCGGATGGCCCGCCCCCGCGATCGCACGGATTTCGTCGAGATCGTCCACGTCGAAATTGCTGACGCCCCACGACAGAATCTTGCCGTCGGCGCTGAGCCGCTCGAAGGCGGCGACCGTATCCTCGAGAGGATGCGACCCGCGCCAATGCAAAAGATAGCAATCGAGGCGCTCGGTCCTGACCCGCTTGAGCGAGCGCTCGCAAGCGGCGATCGCCCCATTCCGCGAAGCGTTTTGCGGCAGGACCTTGGAGACGAGGAAGACCTCGTCGCGCCGGCCGGCGATCGCCTCGCCGACCAATTCCTCGGCCGCGCCGACCCATACATCTCCGCGGTGTCGATATGCGTCATGCCGAGGCCGAGCCCCCGGCGCAAAGCGGCGATCGTCGTCTTTGCGTCGGCCTGCTCGATATACCAAGTGCCCTGGCCGATAACCGCGACGTCGCGCTTCGTCAATCCGAACGGACGTCGCTCCATGGTTCGTGCAGCGCTCGCTGTGGCTTCACGCGGCATGACGCCGTGCGCCGGCGGCCTTGAACAGCTGGATCATTTCTCGGTTGAAGGCTGGAATGTCGTCAGGCTTGCGGCTCGTGACCAGTTTCTGGTCGACGACCACTTCCTTGTCCACCCAATTCGCTCCGGCGTTCTTCAAATCCGTTTTCAGCGACGGCCAGGAGGTCATCTGCCGGCCGCGAGCGGCGCCGGCCTCGATAACGGTCCAAGGCCCGTGGCAGATCGCCGCCGCCGGCTTACCCGCGTCGAAGAAGGCTTTGGCGAAGGCAACGGCCTTTGGCTGCATCCTAAGCGAGTCGGGGTTCATAACGCCGCCCGGCAAAAGCAGGGCGTCGAAGTCTTCCGGCTTGGCCTGATCGAGAGGCGCGTCCACTCGGACTTCATCACCCCACTCCTTGGATTTCCAGCCGCGGATGCGGTCGGCCTTGGGCGAGACGACCCGCGTCTCGGCGCCGGCCTCCTCCAACGCCTTCCGGGGCTCTATCAGTTCCGCCTGCTCGAACCCGTCAGTCGCCAGGATAGCGACCCTTAATCCTTTCAGTGTGTTGTCGGCCATGTCCGATCTCCTGGGAAGCGCCCTAAGGCGCGCTGCGGTCCCAACTCGGGGCGGGCCGAGGTGTTCCGGTCGCCGCCTCGACACGCCGTCAGATGCGTTTCTCACGGGCGTTCACCGCTCTGTTAAGCCGCCACACGCGCCAGGCCCCAGGCGCATGAATTCGACGCGCCGCGAGCGTCGACACGAAGAAGCCCTGCAGAATCAAAAAAGGCCGCCCGGGAGGCGGCCTTCAGCGATGGGAACGTAATTCCCTCTTGCGGCCTCAGGCGACGACCGCTCTTGTCCTCGCGCCGCGATAGCCGGCGAAGCCGAGGCTCAAGAAGCCGAGCAGCATCATCGCCCAGGTCGACGGCTCGGGGACCGGCGAAGGAAGTCCGAGGACTTCGTTGTAAAGTTCGTTGCCGACGATCTGGTGCACATATGTGGACGGATGGTCAACGTAGTAATAGAAGTACGTATTCGGAGCCGAGCATGTTGTCATGAAATTATTGCAGGGGTCGGTAGTGTTGGTTAGGCCATATAGTGCCGGGTTGTCGTGGATGTAGTCATAGTCCGGGCCCCAATTGCTCAGATTGAACGTGGCATCCGGATATTCGGCCTGAAGCTCAGGGACCAGCGCTTCGTAACCGGGATTGAAATTGTCGGCGCTATCGGTGAATGGAGGAACTGACGCCGGCAGCAAGGCGATCTCAAAAATACGAGCGCCAAGCGAGTAGAGAGTGGCGACCTGCGCAGCCGTGGCCGCGTTGACTTGGGCCGAGGTGACGAGATTGTGATCGTTCAACCCGCCGAGAAGAAAGAACAAACTCGTGCTCGGATCGAATGTTACCTGGTCGTTGTCGACGTAGTTCTGAAATTCGGCGACCTGTTGCGTAAGGCTCCTCGGCTGCGTAGCCGGTGGCTTCGGCCCGACGAAGACGCGCGCGCCGCTTTCGGCGAAATTGACGCCATCCGTGCCGGGATCTGCATTTTTTGAAGTCGTGAGCGTAATGTCGAAGTCCTGCGCCAAGTACCCGACCGCAGTTGGACCATTCGACAGTTCAACATAAGCCCCCGTGTCGGAATAGCTGTCGCCGAATACGAACAGGTCATTGATAACAACCGCGTGAGCTGACGGACCGAGAATCAAGCTCCCAAGTATCGCAGCAGATGCCGCGATTGCGTATAGCCCATTGCGAGACATAATTTTCCTCCCCCACGGACTCCAGTCCGAGTGTTAGCAAAATACTCCATAGGCTTGATGATGGTATTAGACTTTAATCTAGGCAGAGCCGCAACATCCGGCAAACCAGGAGTTCTAGGGTAGACTTGGTCCACCAATCATTGCCGGTTCTACAGATGATGTATGAGTCTTGTTCCTCCCTATATGCTTGACTAGCACAACAATCGCGCCCCGCAATATTTACGTCAACCCATCCATTAGTTGAACATGAAAAGTTCGATAGTTATATACGTGGATGTTAACGGAAATAAAGTTCACAAATACACGCGTCAGGTTGTAGTGCGCCAATACCGAGAAGAAGAGGCCCGACGTGGCCGCTCAGGCGCGCGGGTAATCCGAGCGAAGGTCGTGCGGACGCTCGATCCTCAGCGGATGCTCGCGCAGATTGAATCCGGGTCCAGCGGGCGTCTACCCACCCAGTTCGATGGAGCGGCAGGGCGAGGCTCCGTCATCACAAATCCAGCGTCCAGGTCTGCCCGACGAGGTCATGTCCGAACGAATGGTGCGGCTCTTCGCTGACAAGCCGGAAGCCAGCCGCCTGATAGATGCGGCGCGCGGCGACCAGGATGTCATTGGTCCATAAGGTGAGTTCACGGTAGCCGAGTTCGCGCGCGCGGGCGATGCATGCAGCGACCAGCATGCGCCCAACGCCGGCGCCCCGCGCGCTCGGCTCGACATAGAGCAGCCTAAGCTTGGCCACGGCGGGATCGTCGCTCTTCATGAGGAAAATCGAGCCGACGACCGCGCCGCCGCGCTCGGCGACCCAGCCGTCCTCGCGCGCGGCGTCGAATTCGGCGACAAAGGCGCCGAGGATGCGGCTGACCAGCCCCTCGTAAGTCCAGTCCCAGCCGTATTCCTGGGCGTAGAGCACGGCCTGGCGATGAATGATCCAGCCCACATCGCCCGGACGCAGCGGCCGCAAGCTGACCTCCGCGGACTCCGCGTCACGGTCCCTGAGGGTCGCGCGGATCAAGCACATCGCCTCGGCAAGGCGATTGCGGCCAGCCGCGTCGATCGGCTCGAGCAACGCGTTGACCTGCGCCCGTGCGGCGGCTTCGGCCGCAGCGAAGACTTTACGCCCCGCGTCGGTCAGCGAGATCAGCCTGTGCTTGCGGTGGTTTGGGCTCACTCGGCTGATCGCCAGTCCGCGCGTGATGAAACGCGCCACGATGCGGCTCAGATGCGCCTTGTCCATGCCTAGCGAGCGGCCGATGTCCGCCGCGGTTCGCCCATCTCCGGGCGCCTGGGCCAGTTCGTAGAGAACCCGCGCCTCCGGCAGCGAGAGTTCGGTCGCGGGGAGGCTGCGGTTCAGGAGGCCGATCTTGAGGGTGTAGAAGCGGTTGAAGGATCGGACTTCGTCCGTCAGCGTCATGGCGGGGCCGTTATCAGTGTTGTCTTAGACAACACTAGCGGCGGACGGCGCCAGCCGCAAGCCCGCAGCGCGATCGGCGCTCCGCGAGTTGCGCAAAAAAGGCGCCTAGTTTAAGCTGCGGATGCAACCAAAGCGGGAATTGGACCGCGAATAAACGCGAATAAACGCTAGTAAGTGTTAGTAAGGGCTAGTAAACGCTAGTAAATTTGCTAGCGTTTACTAGCGTTTATTTTTTCGAATCGGGCTTTTCAATGGGTTACGGCCGATTCAAATAAAAAAATTTACCCCGAGTTCCGGCACGCGCGCCAGGTTGTGGGCCAACATTTCAAACAGCCGCGGTTTCCGTCTTCCAGCCTGTCTACTGGCGAGCGCGAACAAGATTCCATCAAGAGGAATACGCTACACACTTTTCTGATTTTTTCAAGATAATTCGCAACTTT
>CAVOLE010000036.1:0-63211 GCA_963696665.1 uncultured Alphaproteobacteria bacterium | reverse complement strand
CGGCGACATATCCCGGCCAGGCGACGCCGACACAGATTGTCCCGTGGAACGGGAATAGCGCTTGGCGTGAGTGAGGCGTTCGATTCCGTCGCGCATCACCAGGCCCATCGTTCCGGCGTAGAAGTATGGCCACACGCCTTCGGGTCCGAGCTCGCGCTCGACCGACAGGAAATTGTCAGCCACACGGTCGAGCGCTTCGTCCCATCCATCGGCGCGAATTGACCGCTTCCCTTGGGGCCGACGCGGCGAAGCTGAGTGAGCCGATCCGGATGATGGATGCGCTCCCAATACCGAGCGACCTTGGCGCAGACGACCCCCGCCGTATAGGTCTGGTCACGCGCCCCGTGAATCCGGCCAATGCGCTTGCCGCCAATCACCTCGACGTCGAGAGCGCAAACCGAGGGACAGTCGTGCGGGCAGACTGAGTGACGCCGCGTAATCTCGGTGACCGCGTTCATGAGCTTCTCAAAGTCGCTACGCTTCGACCTGCCGACCAGATCCTAAAGCGCCACGATTTGCGGGCGCCACGGCTGGCCCGTCAAGCGGAAGCTCTGCCATCCAAGATTGCGCCGACCGGCTGGAGGATTTGACACAACCAACGCAACCGAACGCGCGCAAGCCCAAAGGACGAGACGCTCATTTCGCCATGCGAAACGAAACGTTTCGCATGTATATAATAATCCATTGAAATCATTATGAGCGGCGAATCAATGATTTCGCGGTTTTGTTCGCGGTTTTGTTTGTTTTCATGGGCTTAACCGCTGTTTGATTTCGCCGGTTTTCGTGAGCTTATTTATCTCCATTTTTTCGTTTCGCAGTAACTGCCCAGCTGGCCGTCGACCATTGAAAGGGCGTCCAGGCGCCGGCCTCGCGCCTCAAAGGCGCCCCATCCCGGGCAAAGGTCTTCAGGGATGACCCTGGGGATTGTTTGAGACGGGCGGGCTTGGATGTAAGTTAACGTATGGATGATTCTTTCTCCGGACGTGGAAGAGCTGATCGCGGCGCTGCGGGCTGAGATCGTGGCGCTGCGGGCGCAGGTGGCCGAGTTGAAGCGGCGTTTGGGCCAGGACAGTTCGACCAGTTCGAAGCCGCCTTCGAGCGACGGGCTTAACAAGAAGCCCCGGATCGCGGGAAGCCTGCGCGAGCCGTCGGGCAAGCCGAGCGGCGGGCAGAAGGGCCACAAGGGCGACACGCTGCGGCAAGCCGCCGAACCCGACCGGATCGTGCGGCACGATGCGTCGCATTGCCGGCACTGCCAAGCGCTTCTTCCGGCCGGAACGGCGCGCCGCGTCGAGGCGCGGCAAGTGTTCGATCTGATCGAGCGGCCGCTCATCGTCACCGAGCATCGCGCTTCGATCTATCGCTGTGGCCGCTGCCGGGAGGTGACGAAGGCCGCGTTCCCCGAAGGCGTGGTCTCGTCCACGCAATATGGCGAGCGGATCAAGGCGGCGGCGATCTATCTCAACGTCCAACAGCTGATCCCCGAAGATCGCGCCGCCGAAGCGTTGAGCGACCTGTTCGGCGCGCCATTTCTCATGTCCGGCGAGCCTCACGGCGTGGGTTCGCCAGAAGGCGCGCGGCCTGGAGCGGGTCCATGCGGGAATCGGCGCCCGCTTGGCGGAAGCGAAGGTCCGCCACCTCGATGAAACGGGTTTGAGGGTCGCGGGCAAGCTGCATTGGCTGCACACCACCTCGAGCGAGGCCTTAACCTTCTATCGCGCCGAGGAAAAGCGCCGCGCCATCCCCACGGACCTCAAGGGCGGCGTCGTTGTGCACCACGGCTTCGTTCCCTATGGCGCGCTTTCCCAAATCGACCATGCCTTGTGCAACGCCCATCATTTGCGCGAGCTCAAGGCCCTGCTCGAACTCGACGGCAAGGCCTGGGCGACGCGGATGCGCGACATGCTCATCGCCGCCAACGCCGCCGTGCGCAAGGCGCGCGACAGCGGAGCCAAGGCGCTTGCGTCCAATCAAGTCCATGCCCTCGTCGAAAGGTATTGGGAGGCCGTGCGCGAGGGCCTGGCCTTCCATCGAACTCTGCCCGGCCTGGAACGAAGCCCGCAACCGCGCGGGCGCCTCAAGCATCGGCCCGGCTTCAACCTGCTGACCCGGCTCAAAACCTTCAAGAACGACGTGCTCCGCTTCCTCGTCGACTTCGACGTCCCGTTCACCAACAACCTGGCCGAACAGGACATTCGGATGACCAAGGTCAAAATGAAAATCTCCGGCGCGTTCCGAACCCTCGCCGGCGCCAGACACTTCGCCTGCCTCCGATCCATCCTTTCGACCGCCAGAAAACGAGGTTACGAAAGCCTCCAAACCCTCGCCGCAACCCCAGACGCGCTCAGCCTAGCCCTCCTCGAATAGCCACCGGCTTGGGAGTTACGTTTTTTTATTCTTTCGCTCGTAACCCTCTGAAAAGTCCCGATTGCCAAAGAAAACCAAGCAAGTCCAAGGAAATAAAGGCTTTTTTATTTGGTTTTATTTGGACATATTTGGTCTGGCCTATGCGTCAAACCCTTGGCGCCCGACGGCCCCTCAGTGCGACGCCGGATCCCCGACAGGCTCGGTTGGAGCCTCGCCGGTCGCGCGGATCGTCGGCTGAGACCAGGGACCGGATATGTCGAGGGTCAGATGGGCGGCGTCCTGGGATTCCTCGCCGGCGGCGTCCGTCTGGATCGCATGGACCTGCAACGCCCAGTTCTGGCGGACGAGATCGATGACCCCGTTCAGGCCGGCCTTCACGCCAGGGCTGGCCATTACGCCGCGTTGGACCTGAGCGCGGCCCTCGTCGAGCCCCAACGAAACCTTGAGCCTGTCGAACGCGGTCCCGCCGACGCGCATGTCCCGCTCGACGTCGATGGGCCGGCGACGGCTGCGGCGCAGCGCCTCCTCCAGATTGACGCCCGGAATGGAGCCATTTTCCGCCTCGAGCGAGGCTGTGCCGCTCAGGCTGGCGATCGCGGCGGCGGGCGAAGCGCCGGAGGCCCGAAGGTCGAATCTGACCCCGCCGGCCCCCGTAACGATCGGGGGGGCGAAATCGGCGACCGCCGCCCCGAGATCGGCGTCTGTGAGTTCACCACGCGCGCTCAATTCGAGGTCTCGCCCAGCATAGGCCGCGCCCAATTCGCCCTGGAGGCGGCCGCCATATGCGGCGGCCTCCAACAGCGTCGCGCTGAGCTTGCCCTCCGCCACCATTGCGGATGCGGCGGCGTCGGCGACCTTGAGGCCGTAGACGTCGAGATGGGCCGCGGACAAACGCAGGTCGAGGTCGAAGCCGCGCAGAGGCGCAAACCCGAAGGGCCTCGTGCTCCACCCGCCCGATGGGTCCAAGACACGCTCCGCCGGTCCGAGCAGCGGCTTAAGCGCCAGCGTTTCGGCTGCGAGCGTGCCCGAGACGGCTGGGCGCCCGCCGGCGTGGCTGATTGCAAGCGCGCCTTCAAGCGTTTGCCCGGCGCTGGTCAGCGTCGCGTCGCCCAAGGTGAATGAATCCGCCGTTCCCTTGATCTTTGCCGTGACCGCAATGTCGTCGGCGGCAAGCACGGATGGCGGGCGAGCGCCGAGGAAAGACGCCAAGGCGGCGATCGACGGGATGGACACAGTCAGATCGCCTTCGGCGCCGGGCTCGTCCGAGAGCGCGAGCGAGCCGCCGAAGGTGATCTTGGCCAACGGCGAGTTCGAGCGCGAATACGGCCGGACTTGGCTCGCCTTTGGCGGCGCTTTCCGGATCGTTGAGCGCGCCGGCGATCGTGATGGGCGTCTTCCGCCACACGCCCGACAGGTTAAAGCGCAATTGGTCGCCGACCGTCAGTCCGTCGAGGCGGCCCCGAACATTGTCGATCAGCGTGTCGAGGCCGCGCTTGGCGCTGAGGAGGCGCAAAACCCCGTTCGATAGACGTAAGCTGGCCAAAGGCGCCAGGGCTCTCTCGACGCTCGCGGGTCCGGCCGATTCCCCGCCCGCCCCGGCAAACGGAGGTCGGTCGACGTCGATCGTCACCGTCGGGCTGACAAGGATAGCGCCGGTGGGAATGAAGCGTCCGCGCAGAAGGTCGACCAGCGAGAGGTTCAGGCGGGCCGCCGGCGCCGAGAGAAGATTAACCCCGTAAGCGTCATCGAGCCGGGCTTCGGCGATCTGAACGCTCGGCCAGGGGAACGCGGAAAAGGAAGCAGTCTCGGGGGCGCTCCAATGGAGGCGCGGTGAAGCGCCGAATGCGGCGTTGAGACTGTCGCCGACCTTGGCGGCGGACAGCGGCCAGCGCATGAAACCGCACGCCGCCAGCGCAACGAATAAGGCGAGGGCTAGGCCCCACGCCACGGCCCGGCGCATGCTCCCAATCGTCTCCGTGTAGCCCCGGATCTAACCGGATGCGCCGAGTTATAGCCCGTACCGGCCAGCAACGCGACAACAGTCGCCGCTTGTAGTCCCGCTGTTCCCCGCGAAGCGCGGTCCGGTCGATGCAACCGCATTCACATAAAGGTGAGGTCCGGCGTTTTGTGGTCGAAACGCGGCGGCCCGCGGGCGGACCAAAGCGAAAACCTCGATCACGCCATTAATTCGCTATTAAGCCCTTTCACTCAGCCTGCTAGCGCCGGGTGCTCTCAGCGCCAAGGCTTGCGAGTGGCGGAGTACAATCAGTCCATGGGCGACGATCGTTTTCAGTTCATCCCTGACGCCGGCGGCGAACGCAGGGCCCTCAGCGTTCTCACCCGCATCTATCGCGATATTGGCCTCGCCGCGGTCGCCGAGGCGCTGAGACTGCCGACGGAAGGCTTTGAGCCGGATATGATCGAATCGCTCGAGCGGGGCGAGTTCTATCTGCTTCCGCCTGCTGGCGCGCTTGCTCAAGCTGGGACCGATGCGTAAAAACCGCCGGCGAACGAGCGCCTGAGGCGCGCCGAACTGATGGTTCATCTGACGAGGCGCCGGTTTCTTGCTGGCGCCGGCGCGGCTGCAGCGACGCTATCGCTATCTGGTTATGCGACGGCGTATGAGACTGGCTCGGCGCTTACGCTCACCCAACATTCGCCGCGGCTCCCCAACTGGCCCGAGGATCTTGCGCTCACGATTGCGGTTATCGCCGATATTCACGCCTGCTATCCTTGGATGTCAGAAGAGCGTGTCGGCGAAATCGTCGACCTGGCCAACGCCCAGAGGCCGGATCTCACTGTGCTGCTCGGCGACTACGTGTGCACGCATCCGTTCGTTACCGGATATGTGCCGCCCGGCGCCTGGGCGCAGCAGCTGGCTCGACTCGAAGCGCCGCTTGGCGTTTATGCAATTCTCGGCAATCACGACTGGTGGTTCGCGGCCATTCCAACGGAGCCGGCGGACAATTCTCGCAGCGTCCGCCGGGCGCTCGCGGAAGCGGGGGTTCCGCTCCTTGAAAATCAGTCGGTGCGATTATCTCAGAACGGACGGCCCTTCTGGCTGATTGGCCTTGGCGACCTGCTGGCGCGTGCGCCTAACCCGCGCCATGGTCACGGCGTCGACGATCTGCCGGCGGCGATGCGTGCGATCGACGATGACGCCCCTGCGATCCTGCTCGTTCACGAGCCGTACTTCTTCCCATGGGTTCCCGATCGGATCGCTCTGACGCTCGCAGGCCATATGCATGGCGGGCAAGTCAATGTTCCCATCATTGGCCCTCCCGTCGGTCTGCTCAAGGGGCGCTCCTCGAAATACATCTATGGGCAATACGCATCGGACGAGAAGCGGATGATTGTTTCAGGCGGACTGGGAACGTCGCTCGCTCCGGTGCGCATCCTCCGCCCGCCGGAAGTGGTGATGGTGAAGCTCGGCGGGGAAGGCGAACTCGCCTAAGCCCTATTCGAACAGGGTCGACGCGATCGACGCGACCAGCAACGCCGCCATCGTCCAATTGAAAGGCCGGGTCACGCGCGGATCCTTGAGCAAGCGGCTGAGCGAGGCGCCAGGGCATCGTCAACTTGAGCGAACGCTGGGCCGAAGAGAGACGGTTTTTCTTATAGCTGAGGTCAGGCGGCGGCGCCCGTCCTGGAGATCTTGCGCCAGAGCGCAAAGGCTCGCTCGCGCGAAGCGCGGCGGAAGTCAGCAGTGGCGAATTCGGGATAAGGGATGTGGAAGAGGTTCGCGACTTGATCGTGAACCGACAGAAACCGTTGGGCCTGCCGGGCTGATTTGAATCGCTTCATGATCCGTTCGCGGCGTCTTGTCTGCTGATGAGAATTCTCCGCCCGGTTGTTCAGCCCCTTGTGCTGGCGGTGTTCAACGCGAAGATCCATCTTCGCCCTTGCCGCGCCGTATGAACCGAGCTTGTCGGTGACCATGACGCGAGGCGGCGTCACGGCGGATTTCAGGAGCTTCCTCATAAGCCTTTGCGCCGCGCGCGTGTCTCTTCGGCGCTGGATCAAGACGTCAAGAACGAAGCCATTCTGATCGACGGCGCGCCACAGCCAGTGTTGCTCGCCCGCGATCGAGACGGAGACCTCATCCATATGCCATTTGTCGCCGCGAGCAGGCGCGCGCTGGCGGATCTGATCGGAGAAGGTCTTGCCAAACTTCTTCCCCCACTGGCGCACGGGTCTCGTACGTCACGCAAATCCCGCGCGCGCCGCCAGCATCTCCTCGACCATGCGAAGGCTCAAGGCAAACCGGAAATAGAGCCAGATCGCATGGCTGATGATCTCCGGCGGGAAGCGACGACGATAGAGCGGATCGCGGACACTCGACATGGCCTCCGCTTACCCCGTGGACCTTTCTCAACTCGTTAAGCTGACGGTGCCCGCCGAACAGTCGCCGCCCTCCTCGGCAGCGTCGAGCAAGCGGAGATAGGTAACCAAGTGTTGTTCGTCGTATCCCGTCAGAGCCGACGACGTCGGAGCCAGGTCGGCGACGTCTGGGTCGAGTGGGTGGCTTCTGCATGACCGCACCGTAAAAGACATTATTGATCGAGAAACGATAGAGCGCGGCGCACAGCCCAAACAGTTGCTGATTGCGCACCGCGCGATGCCCGTTCGGCATCACCGCGATCAGGCCCGTAGGCCCGCCGGGGTTGCTCCTTATCATGCATCCGACGTCGGTGAGATCTCCGGGTTTGAAGTCCCGATAGCGGAACGGCGTCTCTTCGTCGGGGAAGGAGACGCCGTCCCGCATGAGGCGCCAGACGGTCCATTCGGTCTCGATGGTGGTATCGACCAGCCCGATCTCGTCGGGCGCGTCGTCTCGTCCCCTCAGCGCCTCCCCGGCCTAGCCCCGGCGGCCTTAAGAACGATGACATGGTTCGAAAGTGATAGGTCGCGGTTCTCCAACACGAGCACGGAACGCGCCTCAATGTCCTTCCAGCTCTCTAGTTTCGGCAGCTTCTTCGCCAATGCGGCGCGCATCCGTTCGATTCGCGGCGCCTGAGAGTTGGGCGGCGCAAAGCGGCCGCAGAAGATGCGGCCGTAGGCGACTTCCCGGTGGAGGTGGAGGTCGATACCCTCGACCGTCCCGCGCCGGTTACTCTCGTGGCCATATGGCTAGGGCCTCGCATCGGCATGCATTTTATCCGCAGTTCCACGCACCCACGCAACGATGGCAGCCTGCGCTTCGGCTATGCGCTTCGGCTTGAGTCCTTTGCTGGGGTGGATGGCGAAGGTGAGGCGATAGCTGCCGGGGCGGGGCATCTGGTGGTCGAGCGCGGCAGCGATCGGCGTCACGAAGGCCGCGAAATCCACCTCCTTGTGAATCTGACCGTCGAAGGCTTCGACGACAGTGTGCTCCAGCGCGTAAGTCCGTCCGCCAAGATCGAATACGTATTCGATCGGCGGTCCGAGGCGTTCGTCCTCGGGAGAGTGGCCGTTGGCCCGCACCGCACCGTGGCGCTCCTCAAGTACCCGGACGACGGCGTCGTAGGCGCGTCGCTCGTTGTCGATCGGTTTGGCGAGCATCTCCGATGGGTTGCTGTTCGGCGGGCACCGTCAGCTTAACGAGTTGAGAAAGGTCCACGGGGTAAGCGGAGGCCATGTCGAGTGTCCGCGATCCGCTCTATCGCCGTCGTCGCTTCCCGCCGGAGATCATCAGCCATGCGATCTGGCTCTATTTCCGGTTTGCCTTGAGCCTTCGCATGGTCGAGGAGATGCTGGCGGCGCGCGCCGGATTTGCGTGACGTACGAGACCCGTGCGCCAGTGGGGGAAGAAGTTTGGCAAGACCTTCTCCGATCAGATCCGCCAGCGCGCGCCTGCTCGCGGCGACAAATGGCATATGGATGAGGTCTCCGTCTCGATCGCGGGCGAGCAACACTGGCTGTGGCGCGCCGTCGATCAGAATGGCTTCGTTCTTGACGTCTTGATCCAGCGCCGAAGAGACACGCGCGCGGCGCAAAGGCTTATGAGGAAGCTCCTGAAATCCGCCGTGACGCCGCCGCGCGTCATGATCACCGACAAGCTCGGTTCATACGGCGCGGCAAGGGCGAAGATGGATCTTCGCGTTGAACACCGCCAGCACAAGGGGCTGAACAACCGGGCGGAGAATTCTCATCAGCAGACAAGACGCCGCGAACGGATCATGAAGCGATTCAAATCAGCCCGGCAGGCCCAACGGTTTCTGTCGGTTCACGATCAAGTCGCGAACCTCTTCCACATCCCTTATCCCGAATTCGCCACTGCTGACTTCCGCCGCGCTTCGCGCGAGCGAGCCTTTGCGCTCTGGCGCAAGATCTCCAGGACGGGCGCCGCCGCCTGACCTCAGCTATAAGAAAAACCGTCTCTCTTCGGCCCAGCGTTCGCTCAAGTTGACGCCGCCCCCATCCATTGGGCGGACACAATAAGGTCTGCGAAGGTCGGGCAGTTCGGCTTAAGTCATTGATTTAAATGGCGTCCCGGAGAGGACTTGAACCTCTGACCCCAGGTTTAGGAAACCTGTGCTCTATCCAGCTGAGCTACCGGGACTCTTAGTCAACGCCGCGGCGGCCAAAATGCTTATGGACAACGCGAACCGCCGCGCGGCATGCCCTTAGCATGAATCGCCGCTTGGCGCACCGCAGCCGCGCATTGATCTGTCGCGTTGGGCGATTGCGTAGCCTCGCCGCGCTCTTGGCCATCGTTCTCGCCTCTCCCTGCCTTGCGGCTTGCGGGCGGCCTGCGGGGCGCGTTGAGGCCGTCAGCGTCGATGAGCGTCTCGATATCGAACTCAGCAATGGCAGAATCGTCAGGCTCGGGGGACTCGACGCTCCGAATGGGGACCACGGCGCTCCGGAGATTTTGAAGAGCGCGCGGCAGTTCCTGGGCGAACAATTGCTCGGCCGGGACGCCGACCTCATCCTTTTGGCTGGCGGAACCGATCGCTGGGGCAGGACCGTCGCCGACCTCGTGGTCGCTGATCCGCGTGGCGGATCCGCCGGCTCGGCTGCCGCGGCGCTCTTAAGGGCGGGCTACGCCCGAGTCCGGCCGGAGTTCGAGACTCGCGGATGCGCCGTCGAACGGCTCGCGATGGAGGAAGAGGCGCGGGAGGGGGAACTGGGAATATGGCGCGATCCTGACTTCGCCGTGATACAATCGTCGGACTCCGCCGAGCTCCGGCGCCGGAACGGCAGATTTGTGGTGATCGAAGGCATGGTTCGAAGGGTTGGCTTCACGCGCTCGCGCCTTTATCTTGAGCTTGCCCCCCGCGACGGTCCGACGATCGTGGTTGCGCGCAAGCTGGAGAAGGCTTTGGCGCGAGACGGACGGCCGGTCGGCGCGCTGGTCGGGCAGACGATCCGGGCGCGCGGCGCCCTCGACGCTCGGTTCGGTCCGAGAATCGAGGTCGCCGACCCGGCGATGATCGAGATAGTGCGTCGCTCCGATGCGCTAGGAGAAGCGAAACCATAGCCATGAGCGGCCAGCCGGATAATCTGGGACGCAGGCTTGCGTCCTGGCGCGGCCGCCGTGCCCTGACCGCGCTCGCGGTCGGCCTGGCCGTGGGCTTGACCGCCTGTGCTTCGATCGATCCGCCGCCGGCGCCCGCCAATCTCGCGCCGACGCCCGCGCCACGCCCTGTTTTGGCCGAAAAAACCAATCCTGAGCGTAAGCGGCTGATCGAGGTGTTCGGGGGGGTCTACTCGGCGCCGGCGACTTCAGGCTTATCTCGACGGCGTCCTCATGAAGATCGCGCCGGCGTCCACCCCCGGCGGACCGGCCTACCGCGTCACCGTGCTGAATTCGCCAATCGTCAACGCTTTCTCGCTGCCTTCCGGAGATATCTTCGTCACCCGCGGCCTTTTGGCCCTCGCCGACGACACTTCCGAAATCGCTGCGGTCATGGCGCATGAAATCGGCCATATCACCGCCCGTCACGCCGCGCAGCGGGCGGAGTTTGAAAAGACAGCGGCGTTGTTTTCGCACGTCAACTCGCAATTGCTCGCCCAGCGCGAAGCTCAGGACGAAGTTGAGGCGCGCTCGAAGCTTGCGTTCGCCAGTTTTTCTCGCGAGCAGGAATTCGCGGCCGACCAGATCGGCATCAAGACCATCGCCAAGGCGGGCTACGATCCCTATGGCGCGGCTCGATTCCTCACCGCGCTCGGAGAGTGGAGCGCATTCCGCGCTTCGGTCTCGGGCGCTGGCTCCGCCAATCGCCCGGACATGATGGCGACCCATCCCTCGACGCCCGAGCGAATCGCCCAGGCGACCGAAACGGCCCGGCAATTCGGACCGCCGGGGACTGGCGAGACCGGACGCAACGCCTATCTCGCGGCCATCGACGGCCTCGTCTTCGGCGACGACCCATCGCAAGGGATCGTTCGCGACAACGCCTTCATTCATCCAAAACTCGGTTTCGCCTTTAAAGCCCCCGACGGCTTCACCCTCGACAACCAGTCGGCTGCGCTGATCGGCGTGGGCGCAACGGGCGGCGAGGCGCTGCGCCTCGACAGCATCGCGATCCCGGAATCGACCCCGGTCACCAGCGCCATCGGGTCCGACTGGATCGACGGGGTCAAGACGACGTCGATCGAGCCCAAGAAGATCGACGGCTTGGAGGCGGCCACGGCGGTCGCTCAGGGCGAGCAGTGGAGCTTTCGCCTCGGGGCCGTGCGCCTGAACGGTCGGCTTTACCGGCTCATCTTCGCCGCCCACGATCTTTCGCCGGCCGTCGATTCCCGGTTTATGGCCTCGCTCGATTCGTTTCGTCTCATCAACGCGCAGGACTCGGCATTGGCCTCGCCGGAAAAGATCAAAATCGTCGAGGCGGCGAACGGCGACACCGCCGAAACGCTAGCCGCGCGGATGGGCTTCCTGCCGCAATGGCTCGACCAGTTCTTGATCCTCAACGGCCTGGAGCGCAACGCGGCTGTCGTTCCCGGGCGGCGTTATAAGGTGGTCACCCGTTGACAGAAGAGGTCGAAAGCGCAGCCAGGCGCGCACGTCTCCGCGGGCGGCTCGTCGCCGCCACCCACAACGCGGGCAAGCTGCGCGAGATCGAAGAGCTGCTCGGACCCTTCGGCGTCGTGCCGCTCGGGGCTGCGACGCTCGGTCTCGAGGAGCCTGAGGAGACCGGATCGACCTTTCGCGACAACGCCCTTTTGAAGGCGCGAGCGGCCGCGCGCGCCTCGGGGTTGGTCGCACTCGCCGACGATTCCGGACTTTGCGTCGAGGCGCTCGACGGCGCCCCAGGCATTTATTCGGCGAGGTGGGCTGGCCCGACGAAAGACTTTGGCGCCGCCATGGCCCTCGTCGAACGCGAACTTGAAGCGCGCGCCGCGCCGCCGCCGTGGCGCGCGGCTTTTATCAGCGTGCTGGCGCTCGCCTGGCCGGATGGCGCAGACGAAACTTTCGAAGGCCGGGTTGATGGGACCCTTGTCTTCCCCCGCGCGGAACAGCCGGTTTTGGCTACGATCCCATCTTTCGGCCGGACGGCCACAAACGCACCTTCGGCGAGATGAGTTCAGAGGAAAAGCACGGGATTCCGGCTGACGGCTCGCTGGCCCTGTCGCATCGGGCGCGGGCGTTCCAGAAGCTTCAGCGCGCGCGGCTGTAAGCGGCGGGCTTGCGCTCGGCTTAACGACGAAACGACTCTTGACTGCAAAATTGCCGCCGGAGCGATGGGCTCGATTTCGGGGTGGCCGCGCGCCGCGGCTTCTGGCAAGAAGAGCCCGCCCGGGCTGCTCGGGCGAGGACGGGGGTCCGTGATGCAGGTGGAAGAGACCGCCATTCCGGCGGTCAAGATCGTGACGCCGAAGAAACACGGCGACGCTCGAGGGTTTTTCTCTGAAGTTTACAACCGCTCCGACTGGGACAAAGCCGGTCTTCAATTCACTTTTGTACAGGATAATCATTCGTTTTCGGCCGCTGTTGGCACCTTGCGCGGGCTACACTTCCAGACCCCGCCCTTTGCTCAAGATAAGCTGGTGCGTTGTGCTCGCGGCCGCATTCTCGACGTTGCGGTCGACATCCGCCGCTCGTCACCGACCTTCGGTCGCCATGTCGCGGTCGAGTTGTCGGCTGAAAATTGGCGCCAATTGCTGGTTCCGATCGGGTTCGCCCACGCCTTCATCACTTTGGAGCCCGACGTGGAAGTTCTTTACAAGACGACCGCGCCTTATTCCGCCGCCAACGACAGGGGCGTCGCGTGGGACGACCCGGCCATCGGCGTTGCTTGGCCGTCTCCGCCCGGAGGCCCGGTCCTCTCGGACAAGGATCGCCGTTGGCCCCGGCTCACGGACGCGCCGGAGCTGTTCGACTGATGCGGATCGCCGTCACCGGATCGAAGGGCCAGGTGGCGACCGCGCTCATCGAGCGCGCCGGACCCAAGGCCGAGCTCGTCGCGCTCGCCCGGCCGGCGTTCGACCTCACCGACCGCGCCGCCGTGATCGCCGGCCTCGAAGCGGCGCGCCCCGACGTGATCGTCAACGCCGCCGCCTATACCGCAGTCGACAAGGCGGAGGCGGAAGAAGCGGTCGCAACCCATGTCAACGGCGACGGGGCGGGGCATGTGGCCGAGGCCGCGGCGCGACTCCGCGTTCCTCTCCTGCATCTCTCGACCGACTACGTCTTCGACGGCATGCTCGAGCGGCCCTATCGGGAAGACGATCCGACCGCGCCCGCCGGGGCTTACGGACGCTCGAAGCTCGCCGGCGAGAAGCTCGTCGCCGAGCGCTGCGAAGACAGCGTCATTCTGCGCACCGCCTGGGTCTATAGCCCGTTCGGCGCGAATTTCCTCCGCACGATGCTGAGGCTCAACGAGACCCGGGACGAGGTCGGCGTCGTCGCCGATCAGCGCGGCAACCCGACATCGGCGCTCGATATCGCCGACGCCCTGATCGCGATCGCCGCAAGGCTGAAGGATGATTCCTCGCCGGCGCTCAGGGGCGTCTTTCACATGACCGGCTCGGGCGAGGCGACTTGGGCGGATTTCGCTGAAAGCATCTTCCACGAGGCCGCGACGCGAGGCCGCCGCCTAACACGCGTCAAGCGCATCGCGACCGCCGACTATCCAACCCCCGCCCGGAGGCCGGCCAACTCCCGCCTCGACAACGAAAAGCTTGCTCGCGTATACGGCTCCAGGCTGCCGGAATGGCGCCAGTCAGCAGCCGCCTGTTGCGCCCGCCTTCTCTCATGATCGCCGGGCCGGGGCGTTTGTAGACGCGGTCGTGGACCGCGTCGCCGCGCTCCAAAGGGCGTCTGGAAGGACGCCCGTCTCTTCGACGGGCTATGGAGCGCGCCTACAAGTGGGACGGGGTGTTCATGCAGCGCAAAGTGCTTGTGACCGGCGGCGCGGGATTTATCGGCTCGGCCGTGTGCCGGCGCCTGGTGGCCGAGGGGGCGTCCGTGCTCAACCTCGACGCGCTCACCTATGCCGGCAATTTGCAATCGCTGGCGACGATCGGCAACGCGCCGAACTATCGCTTCGCCAAGGTCGACATTTGCGACCGACGATCGGTCGCCGAGGCCTTCGAGACGTTCGCTCCCGACCAGGTCATCCATCTGGCCGCCGAGAGCCACGTCGATCGCTCGATCACCGGCAGCGATGCCTTCATCCAGACCAATGTCGTTGGCGCCTTCACCATGCTGGAGGCGGCGCGAGCCTATTGGCAGTCGCTCAAGGGGCAGCAGCGGGAAGCGTTTCGCTTCCTGCATGTCTCCACCGACGAAGTTTACGGCTCGCTAGGTGAAGAGGGCGCGTTTGTCGAAGAGACGGCATACGACCCGAGTTCGCCCTATTCCGCCTCCAAGGCCGCGGCCGATCACCTCGTCTCGGCCTGGGCCAGAACCTACGGCTTCCCAGCCCTGATCTCGAACTGCTCAAACAATTATGGCCCCTATCATTTCCCCGAGAAGCTCATTCCGCTGATCATTCTCAACGCCCTCCATAACAAGCCCCTGCCAGTCTATGGCGCGGGCGCGAATGTGCGGGACTGGCTCTATGTCGAGGACCATGCGCGCGCGCTCGATCTCATCGTGGCGCGCGGCCGCATCGGCGAGAAGTACAATGTCGGCGGCCGCAACGAACGCCGCAACATCGATGTCGTCAAGCGCATCTGCGCCATCCTCGATGAGTTTCGCCCGAGGCCAAGCCCGCACGAATCCCTCATCTCTTTCGTCGCCGACCGGCCGGGGCACGATCTGCGCTATGCGATCGACGCCGCCAAGCTCGAGCGCGAGCTTGGCTGGCGCGCGCTTGAAACGTTCGAGAGCGGGATCGAGAAAACGGTGCGCTGGTATCTCGACAACGAGTGGTGGTGGCGCCCGCTGAGAGAGAAGGTCTACGCCGGCGAGCGTCTCGGCGTCCTCGCCGAGGCCGGAACTGTGGCTTAGAGACGATATGACTTCCGGTCGATCCGAAGCCGTCATTGCGAGGAGCGCAGCGACGAAGCAATCCAGGGGAACGTAGGGCGTCCGGCAACTCTGGATCGCCGCGTCGCGCTTACGCGCTCCTCGCGATGACAATTCTATGCAAACGCACCTTGTTTTAGCATGATTGGGTCCAAGCGATGAAGGGCATCATTCTGGCTGGCGGCGCGGGCACGAGGCTGCATCCGATCACGCTTGCGGTCTCGAAGCAGCTGGTTCCGGTCTACGACAAGCCGATGATTTATTATCCGCTGTCGGTCGTCATGCTCGCCGGGATCCGCGAGACGCTCATCATTTCGACGCCGCATGACCTGCCGATGTTCCGCCGCCTGCTCGGCGACGGCTCCGAATGGGGCATCCGAATCGAATATGCCGAGCAGCCCGAGCCCAATGGGCTCGCGCAGGCTTTCGTCATCGGCGAGGCATTCGTCGGCGGCGGGCCCGCGATGCTCGTCCTCGGCGACAACATCTTTTACGGTGCGGGTTTGAGCGAACAGCTGCGGCGGGCGGCGCGGCGCGAGCGCGGCGCGACCGTGTTCGCCTATCACGTGCCGGATCCCGAGCGCTACGGCGTGGTTGAATTCGATTCGACCGGCCGCGCCGTATCGATCGAGGAGAAGCCCGCGGCCCCCAGGTCGCACTGGGCGGTGACCGGCCTCTATTTCTACGATTCCCGCGTCGTCGAAATCGCCAAGGGGCTGAAACCGTCGGCGCGCGGCGAATACGAGATCACCGACATCAATCGCATCTATCTCGAGGCCGGGGCGCTGAGCGTCGAGCGCATGGGGCGAGGCTTCGCCTGGCTCGACACGGGAACGCCGGACTCCCTGATTGACGCCGCGAGCTTCGTCAGGACGCTCGAGCAGCGGCAGGGGACCAAGATCAGCTGTCCGGAGGAAATCGCCTTCGACCTCGGCCTCATCGACATCGCCCAGTTCAAGCGCCTCATCGCGCGGTTCGGCAAAAGCTCGTATGGGCAGTACCTCCAGTCCGTGCTCGTCGAGCGCAGCCAGTCCACCGAGCCGCGCTGAAGCGGCGACGCCGCGAGCCTCAAGCGCGTGGATATCCGACGGTCTGCGCGAAGGTCACGAATTGTCCGTTGGGCAGGTTGAGGGTCGCCGCGAGCTTCAATTGATCGACCGAGCCGCGGACCGTGCCGAGCCCCTCGGAGGCGCAGAACAGATAGAGGTTCCGTCCGATGAAGCAGGCGTCAGCCGAAGCGAAAAGCCGGCGTTCCTCGGGGCCAACGTCCGTCATCCGTTCGCCATGCGCTGCATAGACGAGATCGAGTGGCGCGCCGCCGACAAAATCCTGGCTTCCCGTCTGCGCCCGAATGTCGTCTCGCGCGTGGGGCAGCAAGGCGTGCGTCTTGGGTTCATAGAACCAGACCCCGTCGGCCATCGCGGCGTAGATGTCGGTAACCACGATATGGCGCCGATAGGGCGCCGTGCGGTCGCCGCTCGGCCGGTTGACGCCGTTGGCCGCCCACAAGAGGTCGGATAAAAGCTGCGGCTCGAGCGGGCGCCGGAATATTCGCGCGTCGAGCGGCGCAACCGTAGCGCGTCGATGAGCGGCATTCCGCCCGAGGGCCGGGGCGGCGGCAGCGGCCGAGCACGCTCTTCCTGCGCGCTCGCGGCGCGAGCCGCCGAGAAGAGGGTTGTTGCAGCAGCGGCTGCCGAGACTTCGCGCCGAGTTCATCATCGATTGCTCCTCCGGCTCTCTCAAAGTCAGCGCAAATCAGTCGAAGCGCCGCGGCCATAAAGCCTCTCGACCGCACCTTTCACGCCACAATCATCGAGTAACCAAGCTCGTTGGCGCGCGGCGAACTTGACCAAGGTCAAAGCGACGAGCGCCCTCGCGAAATGTTGAACGGGGCGCGGCCTTACGAATTCGTTTGGTCGGCACCTGAATTGCAGCTCGCCCATCCGCGAAGTAGCATCGCCACGGAGAGCCTTGGAGCCGAAAGGATAGCGCCGATGACCGAGAAGCGGCGACCCGAAGAACCGCGATCCCGCCCGTCGAACGGAGGCCCCGCCTCCATTCTCGACCAAGCGCTCAAATCGATCGTCACCGTTCAATCCACAATTCCGGAAGACGCCTTCACCGCGCAGACGCTGGGCGAGCAGCGCTCGGGCAGCGGCGTCGTCATCCGCGAGAGCGGTCTTGTGCTGACCATCGGCTATCTGATCATGGAGGCCGAGAACGTGTGGCTCGCCGACGCCGAAGGTCGCGTGACGCCGGCTCACCCGCTTGCCATCGATGCCGAGACCGGCTTCGGCCTCGTCCAGGCTCTGGGTGAACTGAATTGTCCGGCGCTCGAGCTAGGCCGTTCGAGCGAGGCCAAGCTTGGCGATTCCGTCACGGTCGCCGCCGGCGCTGGCACGAAACCCGTGCGCGCGATGATTGTCGGCAAGCAGGGATTTGCCGGCTATTGGGAATATTTTCTCGACGAAGCAATCTTCACCTCGCCCGCCCATCCCTTCTGGGGCGGCGCCGGCGCAATCGACAGCGCGGGCCGGCTGATCGGCGTCGGCTCGTTGCATGTCGAGCAGCTCAGCGAGCGCGCCGGTCCACGCGACGTCAACATGATCGTGCCGATTGATCTTCTGCCCCCGATCCTCGACGATCTCCTCACCTACGGCCGGGTCAATAAGCCAGCGCGGCCGTGGCTTGGGGTTTTTTCGGCCGAAAACGGCGATGAAATCATCGTCGCGAGCGTCGCCGAAAATGGACCTGCCGCTGAAGCGGGAATTCGCCGCGGCGACGTTCTCGCGGGCGTGGGCGGGTCGGAGATCGAAAGCCTCGGCGATTTCTATCGTCAGGTCTGGAGTCTCGGTCCTGCTGGGGTGGAGGTTCCGATCAAAATCGTCCGTGACGGCCGGGCGATAGACTTGCGGGTGCGTTCGGCCGACCGCTCGACCTTCATGAAGCGCCCGCGCTTGCAGTAAGCGCCAGCGCGCTCAGCCGGCGCGCTGGCCCGAGTAGGCGACCTCGTTGACGAGCTTGCGCATCATCGCGTCGCCAAAGGTCCTAAAATCGTCGATCTGAACGACGAATGCGCCGGAGCCGCCGATCACATTCTCGCGATAATAGTGCGCAAGGCCGCCGGGCGGGTTGGTGTGCAAGGCGAGATAGCCGCCCATCGCCGCCGCCTTCTTGTTGAAGATCGCAAGCCCGTTGATGACCGCGCCCGCGCCGACCGCCGCGTCCCGCGCTTCGGTCACGAGACGCCCCTGGTTGCTCGTGCCGTCGCCCGAGATGTCGATCACCCGCCGGGTGGTCTCAAAGGCGGCCTCGGCGAATAGCGCAAAGGAAAAATCGATCGCCGTGCCGATTGCGGTCCGCCCGATAAAGGCGCGGGGAGCCGCGGTCATCCCGGCCACGAAGGCGCTCGCGTCCGCTTGATTGCGGATCAGCGCCCAGTCGACCACCACTCGTTCTTCGCCGTCGCCGGCCCATTCGACATAAGCAAGCGCGATCGCGCTATGCGGCCCGGTGGAGATGGCGTCGATGAGTTGCGGGTTCTTGATCGCGTCCGCGTAGCCGCGACGCTGCAGCGCGAATTCCTCGTCGTCAATGCTGCGCGAGACGTCCGCCGCCAACACGATGGCCGCGTCGACCGTGACCCGCGCGGCCGCCGCGCCCGCCCGGCGCGGCTTCGATCCGGCGAGCCCGGCAACGATGGCGGCGCTGAACGTGAGGCAAAGGCGCAACATACGCCGACGCGCCTGCAAAGCCCATTCGGCAGCTTGTTCCAGGGGCTCGGGCGTCATGAGAGGCCTCACGGGTCACGAGGCTTGGGGTCACCCACCATTTGCCTCGGCCGTCTCAACCGACAGTCTAGAGCATTTTCATTATTGGCGTCGATATCCTGAGTTTGCGAGATAGTTTGCGCATTCGTCTGGGGTGAAGGTTTGGAGGGCGGTGGCGATGGCGTCGATTTAGGGTGTCGAAGGTTCGGGCCGCGGCCTTGCGCAAGAGGGCCTTCAGTTTGGCGAACCATTGCTCGATCGGGTTGAGATCGGGGCTGTAGGACGGCAGGTAGAGCAGACGGGCTTTGGCGTTTTCGATCGCCGTCCTGACGCCCTCGACCTTGTGGCTCGGCAGATTGTCGAGGATGACGATATCGCCTTGCTTGAGTTCGGGAACGAGGAACTGCTCGACCCAGGCGCGGAATTTCTCGCCGTTGATCGGGCCGTCGAAGGCGCAAGGCGCAACGAGACCGTCCTGCCGCAGCGCGCCGATGAAGGTCGTCGTCTTCCAATGGCCCCAGGGGACCGGCGCGACCAGGCGCTCGCCGCGCGGGTATTGGCCGTAGAGCCGGGTCATCTTGGTCGAGGCGCCGGTCTCGTCGACAAACACCAGATTGTCCGGCCGCCATTCGGCCTGCTGCGCCCGCCATTGCTCCCGCGCTTCCGCTACGTCGGCGCGGTCGCTGACGTCCTGCTCTGCGGCGCGTTGCGACTTTTTTTAAGCGTCAGCCCAAGATGCCGGACCCGCGCCCACAGGCAGCCGACGCTGACTTTCACCGCATGATCGCCGGCCAGCCAGGCTTGCAGCTCGACCAGCGTGATATCGCCTTTCTGCGCCACTTGAGCGCGCAACGCCTCGTCATAGGCCTCAAGCTTCGGCTTCGGCCCGCCGCCCGACTTGTGGGCCGTCACATCGCCGGTCGCGCGCCGCCGGCCCAGCGCCTTGTAAATATACGACACGCTGACCCGAAACAGCGGCGCGGCCCCATAGACGCCGAGCCCTCCATCCACCGCCGCCATCACCCGATCGCGAAGATCCTGCGAATAGGCAACGCCCATGATGCTCCCCAGCGCCGAATCGATTGGCGCAGAGAATCATGCCCGCAAGCCGAATGGAATCGCCCTCGATTCCGTCACTCCTGAAAATGCTCTAGTCTCTTATGTTCGCAGTCAAGGGCGCGGACGTGGTCGATCGTTCCGTGCGGCGGGATTGCCGTCGGCAAGGATGAGCGGGGGCTGCGCAGAGCTGGGAGCGGAGCGAGAGACGACGGTCGATCAAACTCTTATCCGCGGGTTGGTTACCGCCTTCCGTGTCTACGTCTCGGGGCTTTCCTCGGTCTAGAGGACGGGCGTCGGGCGCAAGGCTCGGCCACATAACTAGCGACGGGAGTTCCCCACCTTTCGTGCTCCGCTCCCGGGTCTGCGCAGCGGGAGAGCATCGTGTTTTACGCGGGCGCGACCTCCCGTCCGATGGCCCACAGGAAAAGCGGCCATCTCGCGGGCGATCGCAGCCACGACGACAGGCGGCTTCTTGCCCGTGGCGCTGAGGCGGCGATAGCGGGCGCACAGACGGATCTGCGCCTTCCAGGCAATGTCGCGCACAGGCTTGGGCAGCCCTTCGAGCCGCGTCCTCAAGGCATCGCTGACCCGCGCCGGATAACGATAGGACCAGGCCGCCTCGACGAGCGCCCGCCGCGCGCGCCGGTTGCCCGCCAGAGTGAGGCCCTTCCGTCGGATGGTATCGCCGGTCGAGCTTTCCGCTGGGACGAGACCGAGGAAAGACATCAGCTGTCTTGGCGTATCGAACCGGCGCACGTCGCCGATCTCAGCGGCAAAGGTCACGGCGACCAGAAACGACGCGCCGCGCATGGCTTGATAGGCTTCCACCATCGGCGCCATGGACCAATCCGGCACGATGAGTGCGAGTTGCTTCTCGAGCCGACGCAGGCGCTGGAGCGCATCTTCGATCGCGTCAATGCCCTCCTGAAAGACGATCTGCTGCGCTGCATGCTCGAACTTTTGATCGGCCAGCCAGCGCCGATGCGCCAGCGTCCAATGGCCGCCGCCGCTGTAAATCCGGCTGTGCCGCAGCAGGAAGGAGAGAAGCTGCTGGCGTTTGCGGCGAACGTCGTCCGCCGCCGCCTCGCGGGCCCGCACAAGGTCGCGCACCGCCTCATGCGCCGGATCGGGCGTCCACACTCCGGTCAGTTCGCCGGCGCGGTGCAGCCGCGCTAACGTGACAGCGTCGCGCCGGTTCGTCTTGATCCGCTCGCCCGCTCGTTTCGGGATCAGCGCCGGAGCGACCACCATGCAATCGTGGCCGAGAGCCTGAATCTGCCGATAAAGCCCGTATCCCGTCGGCCCCGCTTCAAAAACAAACATGCAGCCGATCGTATCGGCCCGCCAGTCTCTTGATCGTCTTCTCGATCGGCAATGGGCTGTTCTCGACATCGCCCAGGAACCGGACTTCTCCCGCCCGGCCCCCTTCCGCGATCGCCACGGCGTGCTTCTTCTTGGCGACGTCGAAACCAACAAAAACTTCGCTATGCTTTTCCATGGTTCGCCCTCCGTGCATGAGGCTCGGCTCGGTCCGCCCGAGCAACCCTCGTTCTACCCGCACGAAAGGGCGGCCCACCGGCTCACCCCGCGAACATGACGTCTAGACGGCCACGCTTAGGCGCGAAGTAGCTGGCGCTATGTGGTCCTAAACGTCCGCTGCGCTAGGTTGCAACAAAACAGCCCGTTCTAAAGTCTCGCGGCCTCCGAAATGAAAATTGACGATCTGTCCGATCCACGGCGTTTGGTTTCTAAATTCGGGACCGCTCGTCGGCTAAGCTAGCCTTGAAGGCTTCGATTTTCGGCGAGGCAGGCACCCAACTGGGACGGCTCCGGCCGGATTTTGTACTGGAAACGGCTCGAGGAGGGGGCGTTTCGCTGGCCGCCGATCAGCGACGGCGTGATGCGCTTGTCGACCTCGCAACTGGCCGCGCTCGTGGACGGCCTGGACTGGTCGCGTCTTCACGCGCGCGACATTGCGGCGCCGGAGGCGGCGTCGTGAAAGCTTGTGCGAAGCGGCTGATTTCTCTCCACAAGCACGAGCAAATCTGATTCTCTTTCAGGCGTGAGCGCCGTCGCGAATCAGCCCCCGCCGACATCGACGCCCTGCAGGCGCAACTGGCTGCGGCGCTGGCCGAGCGGGACGCCGCGATCATCGAGCGCGACGCGGCGCTCAGGCAGAACGATCGTCTCGCGCATCTTCTGCGCCAGCTCCAGCGAATGCAGTTCGGGCGCAAGTCCGAGAAGCTCGATCCGGACCAGTTCGCTTTGCGCTGGAGGACGTCGAGCAGGCGGTCGCCGCCAGCGAGGCGGCCGACGACAAGCAGAACAAGGCCGCCGCGGCGGCGCGGGTCGAAAAGCGCCGGGCGAACCGCGGTGCGCTGCCGGCCCATCTTCCACGCGTTCACGTCACGATCGAGCCTAAGGACCGAAACTGCCCGTGCTGTCGATCGCCGATGCATGCGATCGGCGCCGACGTCTCCGAGCGTCTGGATGTGATCCCGGCGCAGTTTCGGGTGCTGGTGACCCATCGCCCAAAGTACGCGTGCCGCGCCTGCGAGCAGGCGGTGGTTCAGGCGCCGGCGCCCGAGCGGCTGATCAAGGGCGGCCTTCCGACCGAGGCGATGGTCGCCTCCGTGCTGGTTTCCAAATACGCTTGGCATCTGCCGCTCTACCGTCAAGCCCAGATGCTGGCCGCCCAGGGCCTCGACATCAAGCGCTCGACGCTGGCGTTCTGGGTCGGTTACGCGGCCGCCGAACTCCGGCCGGTCTACGAGCGCCTTCGCGAACTCATCCTGACCTCGGCCAAGATCGCGGTCGACGAGACGAAGGCGCCGGTGCTCGATCCGGGCCGAGGCCGCGTCAAGGAAGGTTATTTCTGGGCGGTCGCCCGCGACGACCGGTCGTGGGGCGGGACAGACCCGCCGGCGATCGCCTAGGCCTATGCGCCCGGCCGCGGAGCGATCCATGGCCTGAAGCTGCTCGACGATTATCGGGGCGTCGTCCAGTGCGACGGCTACGCCGCCTACAAGACGATCGCCGCCAAGACACCCGGCGGCCGGATCACGCTCGCCTTCTGCTGGTCGCACCTGCGACGCCGGTTCTTCGATCACGCCAAGGGCGAAGCGCCGATCGCCCGCGAGGCGCTGGAGAGGATCGCCGCGCTCTACGCGATCGAGAAGACGATCCGCGGCATGGGCGCCGAGGAGCGTCGTCGCGCGCGCCAGGAGAAGAGCAAGCCGCTCGTCATGGCGTTCAGGCCATGGCTTGAGCATCAGTTGGCGCGCGTCTCCGGCAAGTCCGGCCTCGCCGAGGATCTGCGCTATGGCCTGAACCACTGGGACGGGCTCGTTCGATTCCTCGACGACGGCCGCATCGAGCTCGACACCAACATCGTCGAACGCGGAATCAGGCCAATCGTGGTCAATCGCAAAAATGCGCTCTTCGCAGGTCATGACGAGGGAGCCGAAAACTGGGCCTGCATCGCTTCGCTAATTGAAACTTGCAAGCTCAACGATGTCGAGCCGCAAGCCTATATCGCCGACGTCCTCAACAGGCTCGTCAATCTTTGGCCCGCCGCGCGCATCGACGAACTCATGCCGTGGGCATGCACCAAAGCCAACGCCCCCGATCGACTCGCCGCCTGACGCTCGGCGCCCAAAGTCAACCCAACAGCGCAGTGGGACGTGAGGGCCGCTTAGGACTTTTCAATGGGTTACGACCGAAAAAAATAAAAAATTCCCGATCCGCCATCCAGGTTGCATGCAACCGCCGTTCGCCGCGATGCGCCGCTCCGCCAACGCCGAGCTTCAACTACCGCCAAGGATTGTCCTAGCATTGATTCGGAATATCTGCAAGATATTGCGCTATTTCGGTATTGGCGGCGCGCGGGGTCGGCCCGGGACAGGATCGGGAGCTCACACATTGAGCGACTTGGCGCCGCTGACGTACGGGCTCGCCCGAAGATAGAACCGCAAGACCCGCTCCGCCTCCCGCGAAATGCCGATCCTGACGCTCTCTCCAATTTTTCCCTTGCCGATTTCGCCCGCGTCCTGGCCGTCGCGCGCCAGCCAGAGCGGGCCTTTCTCGCAGAGATCGAGCCCATCGAGCGAACGATCGATCCGCAAGGCCTCAGCGAGCCGCCCCGGCCCGCGCGCGAGGTCCCGCAAATGCTCGGTTCCGCGATTGCGAGCCATGATCGCGATCCCTTCGAGCGGCTCGAGCGCCCGGATCAGGACGCCCGCGCCAATCCCTGGCGTCTCGCTCGAGACATTCAGCATCCAGGAAACGCCATAGGCCAGATAGACATAGGCGTGGCCGCGCTCGAGAAAGAGCGAACGGTTGCGCGCGGTTATGCCTGGGTAGGCGTGCCCGGCGGCGTCGCCGATGACGTAAGCCTCGGTCTCGACAATGCGTCCGCTGGCCATGCCTTCAGGCAATTCCCGCGCCAAAAGCTTGCCGATCAGGTATCGGGCGAGCGCGGCGGTGTCGACCGGCAGCTCGGCGCGGGCGAGCGGCGAATAGCCAGTCTTGCGGCGGCCAGATTTCAATCCATCCGCTCGACCAGATGCGCGCGCGAAGGCCCCGGCTCGAACGGATCGCCGAAATATTGCGTCTCGCGCATGACCTTGCCGTCGCGAAACTCCATGATGCTCACCGTGTAGGACGGCCGCCCGTCATAGGTGAGCACAAATTCGGTGACCCAGAGGTCGCCCGCGCCGACGATCCGCCTGACCGTGAAGCGCTTCTGGTTCGGCTGGACCGTGCGCGACGCCTGAATGTTGCGCCGCCCGCGGATGCGCTCGCCCGATTGCGGATATTCGAGCACCGCGTCCGCGCGATAGATGTCATGCTCCGTCTCGAAGTCGTTAGCGTCTGACGCCGCCCAGTGGCGATCGAGGGCCGTGCGAATTTTTGGATCTGGCATGGCAAGCCTCCTTGAGCGTCGCCTCGATGACGAGCCATCGTAGCATGCGCTGGCGGGCAGAGCCCTTTTAGATCTCGCCGCCCGCGGAGCTTAGAGTTTTGACCCCGCAAGCATTCCAGTCATACTGGGCCATGCTCGATTGGTATCGCATATTTGGAGCGGACGAGCGCCGGACGTTCTGGGCTTGCTTCGGCGGCTGGGCGGTCGATGCGCTCGATGTGCAGATTTACACCTTCGCCATCCCCGCATTGATTGCGGTCTGGCAAATCACCAAGGCGCAGGCCGGATTGCTGGCGACCAGCGCATTGGTGATTTCCGCCTTGGGAGGCTGGATCGCGGGTGTGTTCGCCGACCGCGTCGGCCGGGCGCGACTGCTCAGCATCATGATCGCGTGGTTCGCGTTCTTCACCTTTCTGTCCGGCTTCACCCAGAATTTCGAGCAATTGCTTGTCGTGCGCGGCCTCCAGGGTTTTGGCTTCGGAGGCGAATGGGCCGCAGGCTCGGTGTTGATGGGCGAAGTGGTTCGCGGCGCCGATCGCGGCAAGGCGGTGGGCACGGTGCAGAGCGCCTGGGCGTTAGGCTGGGGCGCGGCCGCAATTCTGGCCACCATCATCTTCCAGCTCTTGCCCCAGGAAATAGCGTGGCGCGCGTTGTTCTTTGTCGGCATTCTGCCAGCGCTTCTCGTGTTCTACATCCGCACCAAGGTCCGCGAACCCACAATCTTCAAAGCGGCGATTCAAAAGGCGGAGCGACGCGGGCCGTGGGCGATATTCCAGCGCGAACTTTTGCCGACCACGCTCCTCGGCGCCGCGCTCTCCGCCGGAGCCCAGGGCGGCTATTACGCGATCACAACCTTCCTGCCGACATTCCTGCGCACCGAGCGCCACCTCACAGTGCTTGGCTCCGGCTTTTATCTCGCCATCATCATCATCGGCTCGTGGTGCGGCTACATCGCTAGCGCTTACTGGAGCGACATGATCGGCCGGCGGAAGAATTTCTTTATCTTCGCAATCGGCTCTTTGGTGATCGCGGTCGCTTACACGGAATTGCAGATTTCAAACTCGTTGATGCTGGTCCTGGGTTTTCCGCTGGGCTTCTTCGCGTCAGGCATTTTCAGCGGCATGGGGCCGGTTTTCACGGAATTGTTTCCCACGAGCGTGCGCGGCGCAGGCCAGGGCTTCTGCTACAATTTTGGCCGCGGCTTGGGCGCCTTTTTTCCTGTGCTGGTCGGCGTCGTGTCGGCCTCCGTAGGCCTTGGCGCAGCGATCGGCGTCTTCGCGGGGATCGCCTATGCGATCGTGATCCTCGCCGCGCTTGCGCTGCCGGAGACGCGCGGAAGGGAATTGCGCGCGGATTGAAGGGCGCGCGCTACTGCACGGCCTTGCGGGCAAGCTCGGCGCCCGCGGCGAGCGACGCGAGCTTGGCATAGGCGATGTCCGACGCCATGGGCGCCATGCCGCAATTGGTGCAGGGGTAGAGCCGTTCCGGCGGAACGTAGTCGAGCGCGGCGCGGATGGTGTCTGCGACCTCCTGCGGCGTCTCGACGACATTCGACGCGACATCGATGCAGCCGACCAGGACGTCCTTCCCCTTGAGCAGGCCGATCAGCTCGATCGGCACGTGCGCATTGCGGCATTCGAGCGAGACCTGATCGATCCGGCTCGCGGCGAGCGCGGGGAAGGTCTCCTCATATTGGCGCCAGTGCTCGCCGAGCGTCGCTTTCCAGTCGGTGTTGGCCTTGATGCCGTAGCCGTAGCAGATGTGAACCGCGGTCCTGCATCGGAGCCCTTGCGCCGCGCGTTCGAGCGCGGCGACGCCCCAGTCCTTGACGTCGCGCATGTAGACGTTGAAGGCGGGCTCGTCGAATTGCACCACATCGACGCCGAGCTTTTCCAGTTCGCGCGCCTCTTCGTTGAGCGCCGCGGCGAAAGCATGCGCGAGGGTAGGGCGGTCGCGGTAATGCTCGTCGGCGATCGTGTCGGCGATGGTCATCGGGCCGGGCAAAGTGAACTTGAGCTTGCGCTTGGTGTGGGCGCGCGCGGCGCTCGCCTCGAGCTTGTGCACGGGGCCCTTGCGGCGGATCGGGCCGGTCACGGTCGGGACCTCGGCCTTGTAGCGGTCGGCGCGGATGCCGATCGTCTGCCGGCGATTGAAGTCGATGCCGTCGAGATTGGCGAGAAAGCCGTGTACGAAATGGATGCGCGCCTGCTCGCCGTCGCTCACGATGTCGATGCCGGCGTCCTCCTGCCGCTTCACCGCGAGGATGGTGGCGTCGATCTTGCCCGCGGCGAGCGCGTCGCCCTCGAGCCTCCATGCGGGCCAGAGTTTCTCCGGCTCGGCGAGCCAGAGCGGCTTGGGCAAACTGCCGGCGACGGTGGTTTCGAACATGGACGTTATCCCAGCTTGTAGTCGCGCGTCGCTTCGGGATCCTCGGTCGCATAGCTCAGCGCCATCAGCTCGGCCCATGCGTCTTCGGGAATGGGAAAGCGCGCCCAATTGACCGTCTGCTTGACCCGTTCGGGCTTGGTCACGCCGCAGATGGTCGAGGCGATGCGTGGGTCGCGCATCGAGAATTGCAGCGCCGCCGCGCCGGGCGGCACGCCGTGCAGCGTGCAGATCGCTTCGATCTTACGGATCGGATCGAGCATCTCCTCGGAGGCTTCCTGATAGGCGTAACGCGGATAGACGGCCGATCCTTTGGCGAGCACGCCGCTCGCGTATGGCGCCGCGTTCAGGACCGCGATCCCGCGCGACGCCGCGAGGTCGAGCATGTCGTTGGCGCTGCGGTTGGCGAGGGTGAAGCGATTGTGGGTGATCAGCGCATCGAAGTCCCAGTTGCGCAGGAGCGGCATCATCATGGAAGCCGGGCCGGCCGCAAGCCCCACCGCCTTCGCCAGCCCCTCCTCCTTGATGCGGAAGAGTTCGCCGAGCGCGCCGTCCTGAGCCGTGGCCTCGCCGAACGAGCGGGCATGCTCGGGATCGTGCAGGTGCAGGAGATCGAACCGTTCGAGACCCAGCGCCTTCAGGCTTTGCTCGAGCGAGCGGCGTGCGCGAGAGGCGTCGAACGCGCTCGTCTCGAAATCACGGTCGAGCTTGGTCGAGATGACGAAGCCTTGGGGCAAGCCGCCGCGCTCGCGAATGACGGCGCCGATCCGCTCCTCGCTGCGCCCGAGCCCGTAATTGCGCGCGGTGTCGATGAAATTGGCGGGCCCGTCGAAAATGGCGTGGATCGTGGCTCTCGCGCGCGCTTCGTCAACGCCGTAGCCATAGGTGTCCGGCATGTCGCCGAGGCCCGAGGTTCCGAAGCAGATGGAGGTGACCATAAGATCGGTGCGGCCCAGGCGGACCTTGTCCATGGCGCCCTCGGTCAATTCATGAACTCCCGGTTTGTTTGTCGCCGCATCCGTAAAGCGCCTGCGAGACGCGGGCAAGGGAGGGCGCGTCGCGCGGACACAAGGATTGCCGATGCGCCAGTCCGCCCCGACGTGCGCTGGTTCTCGCTGTACGGCGCTACGGTGCGGGTGATAGGGTGTGGGGTCCCGTTGGGCCAGCATTATCTGTACGATCGAAGTTGCCACCTGCCTATGGGGGCTCGGCGGTGAACGAGACAATCCGGATCGAGGAGCCCAACATGCTGACGCGTCCCTTTGACCGAATCCTGTTCGCAAGCGCAGTGCTCGCGCTGTTCAGCAGCGCCGCCAACGCCGTTACCCCGACCCTGCAATTTACGGCGGGACCAATTGCTTCCCTCCCCATCACCACCGGGAGCTTTTCGTTTGGGGGTGTCACGGTGGAGGGAGTTCCGCTGGTCGGCAGCATCGAGGAGCCCGAGCTGCGGGTCAACGGTTCGGTGAGCCTCGGCGCCCTTTTCAATCCCATCATGAATCGACCGAGTACAATCTCGGCGGCGGCAGCGGCGCAGCGTCGTTCACTGCATCAATTTCTGGCACTCTTGAACCGCTCACTTCGCTCGATTGGAGCGTCTACTACGATCCCGCCAACGAGCCGTTCGGCGAGACGACACTGCTGGCGTCGCGCAACGTCGCCAATCCGTCCAGTATCACTTCGGTCGGATTCTTTGTGCCGCCTGTGGCCGCTTCCGGACCGATCGCGGGCCCTTTCTCGCTGACTGAGGTGCTCTCCATCGGGGGTCCGTCCGGCGAACAAGTCTCCTTCAATTCGTTGATCGTCGCGAAAGTGCCCGAAGCTCCGACGTGGGCGATGATGCTGCTCGGCTTCGCCGGCTGCGGCCTCATTCTTCGCCAGGCAAAAAGGCGGCAGGCTGCGCGCGTTTGAGCGGACGGTCGAAGTTCTTGCGGCTCACTTCATTCGAGCTTCGCGCGGAACGCCTGGAACTCGGCCTCGGTCGGATATGACTTCTGCGCGCCATGGCGGGTGACCGAGAAGGCGGAATAGCGGGTCGCTTCGATAAGCGCCGCGTCGAGCGAAAGGCCGCCGGCGAGATAGCGGGCGAAGCTGCCGATGAAGGCGTCGCCGGCGCCGGTCGTGTCGACGGCCTGAACCTTGACCGGGGCGACGCGGTGCGAGCCGGCTCGCGTCGCCAGCAAGGAGCCGCGCGCGCCGAGCGTCACGATGACGGTTTCGGCGCCCTGCTTCACCAGGCTTTGCGCGGCGGCTGAGATCTCATCTTCCAACTCTACGGCCATGTCGGTGAGGATCGCGAGCTCGGACTCGTTGGGGACGAGAAAGCTCGCTTGGCGGACGACCTCCATGTCGAGGTTGCGGCGGGCGGGCGCCGGGTTCAGCACCGTCCTCACGCCGTTCTTGCGAGCGAATCTGATCGCCGCGTAGGCGGTCTCGAGCTGGATCTCGAGCTGCAGCAGAATGAGGTCGCACCCCTTGAGCGCCTCGCTTGCGGCCTCGACGTCGGCGGAGCTTAAGTCGCCGTTGGCGCCGGCGACGATGAGGATCGAATTGTCGCCCGACTTCTCATCGACCAGGATGGTCGCCGTGCCGGTCGACTGGTTCGGGATGCGGCGGACATGCCGCGTGTCGATGCCCAAGCTCTCGAAATTCTTGAGCGCGCTTTCGCCCAGCGCATCGTCGCCGAGATCCGTCACCATGACGACTTCGGCGCCGAGTTTCGCCGCGGCGACCGCCTGATTGGCGCCCTTGCCGCCGAAACTTGTCTCGAAGTGCCGGGCGAGGACCGTCTCGCCCCAGACCGGCATGCGTTCGACCGTGGTCGTCAGATCCATATTCGTCGAGCCGATGACGCCGATGCGCGGACGCTTTTCCGTCAACTGTTGTCCTCCCTCACACGGCGATCGCGTCAGCGTCGCCGCCAGCGTCAGATCTGACGCGTGAATCCATTGCCGCTCCAGTCCTCGCTGCCGACGCCGTGATGGAGAAAGAAGAGGCCGTCGGGATCGTATTTGCCCTTGACCGCGAGAAGCCGGTCGTAGTTCTCGCCCCAGAACGCCTGCTGCCAATGCGGCTGGAAATAGTCGGTTTCCCACACATAAGAGCCGACGCGCGGCGTAAGCTTGCGGATTTCGTCCATCGCCGCAGTCACCGCCTCAGCCTCGCGTCGCGCGGCGGCTGCGTCCGGCTCATGGCCAGGAACATCCGGATAAGCGGGCGGTCCCCCGGCGCCGCTGATCGCGAGCGCGAACGCGTCGACGACCGCCGGGTTCATCGCCGTATCGCGGGCTGTGGCGATCGCCTCAGCGGTTGCGCCTGCAAGGCCCTTGTTGACATGGAGCGAGACGCTCCAATGCTTTGTCGCGGAGAACAGCGCATCAGCAAGCCGCTCGCGTTGATGGTCCTCGAGCAGCGACTGGGGCAGCCAGGCGGATTGGTAGGCATGCCAAACGGTGCCCACTTGGCCGGCGTCGCCGGCCCAGAAGATGTTGTCTGCCGGCGCGCCTGGACGGTCGTCCGGAATGACGAGACCGGGAGCTTGCTTGAGAAAGGCGGGATCCCAGAAGCGGCGCGCCGGCTCGCTGATGATCCTCGGCGGCGACACAATGCTGAAATCCTGCCCAGACGCCGAGACCCAATCGAAGAAGGGCCGCCACGTCGCTTCGGCCTCATGCTGGTCGAGACCTTGGAGCACCATCGCAATCGACAGAAGGCCGCCGGGGCCGAAGCCCAGCTGCTCGCCCCAGTGCGGATTGAAGAGCGTTTGGGCATAGAACTCGAGGACTTTGGCGATGAGGCGCCGATACGCCTCGTCCGAGGACGCCTTGATTGTCGCAAACACGACACCCAAAAATTCCGGCAGCGTGTGCGTGCGCAGCGTGACCCGAGTGGCGACGCCGAACCCGCCGCCGCCGCCTTTCAGCGCCCAGAAGAGATCGGGATTCGTGCACGAATTGGCTATTCTGACCTCGCCGTCGGCGGTCACGACTTCCGCCTCCAAGAGGCTCGCCCCGGCCAATCCAAAGGCCTTCGACCAGCTGCCGAAGCCGCCGCCAAGAACGAGGCCGGCGACCCCGACCGTCATGCAGCCGCCGCCTTGCACGTAACGCCCGCCCTCGGTCGTGACCGCGTCATAAGCCTGCCGCCAGTATGCGCCAGCCTCGATCGAGACGGCGGGTTGCGGCTCCGCGCTTCCCTCGCAGCCGGCGCCGACGAACGCATCGTGCAGCGTCACGGCGTTCATGTGGCGCGTCCAGATGAGAAGCAAGTCGGCCGCGTTCGAGGTTCCCTGGTAGCTGTGGCCGCCACCCTTCACCACCAGGCGCAGATTGTTTTCCCTTGCGAAATTGACTGCGGCGACGACATCGCGCGTCGTCTTGGCGGCGACGGCGTAGACGCTTGGTTCTGACGTCCACGCTCCGACCCAGCCGAGCGACTGGGTGAGTCCGACTTCGTCCCCAAGGTAGTAGGGGTTCTTGAGCTCCTTGAACAATTGGTCACAAGCGGCGTCAGGCGTTCCGCCGATACAGTCGGAAAGCGGCGAGCGCACCTTGATGAGGCGTCCCTCCACGTCGCGATCGAGTTGATCCCAGCTCGCCTCCGAAGGCCATGCAGGATCGCCGAGACGGACGCGCGCTTGCGGCGGGGTCGCAGCCGACGCGTGGCCCACGACGCTTGTCACGAACGGAAGCCCCGCGACTGTCCCAAGCAAACGCCGCCGACTGAATCGTTTCGCCATGTCTCCGCTCCATAGCCTTCGGACGGTTGGCTCTCTTGAGCAGATTGTAATTCCCTCGAGCCGGACTTGGTGATGCGGTCCATCGCCCGTCGAAAGACGGGCGTCCTCCCGGACGCCCTTTGAACCGCGTCATCGCGCTCGAGCCGAGCGCAGCTACAATCGGCCTCTTCAATCCCAACGCAATCGGCTCTCTAGCCGGTTGGCCGGATCAGGTTCAAGCCGCCCCTGCGCGTTCGATCTCGCTCACGAGCGCGTCGGGCAATTCGATTTCGGCGGCGGCGACGCGCCGTCCGGGAATGTGCACGCCGAGCTTGGCGAGCCGGTCGAGCTCATGCCTCAAGCGCTGCGGAAAGTTGGACGCCAGCAGTGACGGCGCGATGGCGATGACAAGCAGGCCAGCGCCGGGCGAGCTTTCTCCCGAGGTGAAGGAGGGCGCGTCGAGAGCCCAGTTCGCGCCCGTAAGCCCCGCGGCCATGACCTCGACCATGAGCGCAATATTGGCGCCGCGCGCGCCGCCGAAAGCAAGAAGCGCGCCGCGAAGCGCGGCTTTTGGATCGGCGGTCGGCTTGCCATCGGCGTCGACCGCCCAGCCCTCCGGCAGCGGCTCGCCTCGTTCTGCATAATGTCTGAGCTGGACAAAGGCGGTCGCGCTGGACGCCTGGTCGATCAAAAGCGGCGGCCCTTCGTCGAGCGGCGCGGCGAAAGCGATCGGGTTCGTGCAATAGAGAGGCGTCTTGGCGCCGGCGACCGTCATCAGCGCCGGCCCGCTGGTCGCTCCGAACGCTGCGAGGCCAGCCTCCGCGAGACGACGCGGATAGTAGCCGAGCTCACCCGTGGTGTAGCTTCCGTTCTGCGCGAACAGCGCGATCCCGAAGGTCTGGGCGCGCTCGCAGAGCGAATCGAAGGCTCGGTCGAAGCCGACCTGCGCAATCCCGCCTTTCGCATCGCAATGGATCGCGGCGGGAGCCGGCGACTTCACAACCGGCTCGGCGTCGCCGACGATCCGTCCCGCTCTCAAGGCGGCCAGATAGTCCATGAGATGGGAGAAACCGCTCGAGCCTTTGCCATGCGCATTGGCGGAGACGGTCGCTCGCGCGAGTGACAGCGCCGCTTCGTCACTTGCGCCGGCGGCGCGGACCGCGCGAACTGCGAGGTCACTCGCCGCTTCGAGAGTGAACCGCTGCGTCATGTGGGTCGAACACGACGGTCACACACTCGGCGGTCCCTCGCGCCTCCAGGCCAGAATGTCCTCGCGACTGACAGACTTCGCTCGGACCCGCGCGGCGCGCGCCTCAGCAAGGACGGCGGTAAGATCATTCATCCTCTCGATACGCGTCAGCTTGGCGATCGGCTCATCGCCGCGTGCGATAACGATCTCCTCGCCCGCCTCAACCCTGGCGAGGAGATCGGAAAGATGCGTCGTTGCCTCGCCGATCCTGACTGTGAGCGTCATTGATTATGGCCCTTGCGCTGACGAGCCGGCGTCCGATGGCTGTCGAACTCTGCCGCCGAGATTGTCGGGCTGGAGAGGCTTGGTCAAGGGCCTGGCTAGGACGCTCATGTCCACCGAAGACCTGAGTTCCACGCGCTCGGCGGCTATGATATCGACGCCGCGGCTATAAGCGGCGCTCAGAGCGAGGAAGAGGAGATCGCGGTTGAAAGTCGACGGACGCCCGTATCGCACGATCTGGCTCAACGACGACGGCTCGAGCGTCGACGTCATCGATCAGCGCTGGCTGCCGCATGAGTTCAAGGTCGCGACGCTGCGCAATGTCGCCGAGGCGGCGACGGCGATCCGCGACATGTGGGTGCGCGGTGCGCCGCTGATCGGCGCGACGGCGGCCTATGGCCTGGCGCTCGCCATGCGGGACGATCCAAGCAACGCCGCGCTCGACGCCGCGCGCGACAAGCTTGCGGCCACCCGGCCGACTGCGATCAACTTGCGCTGGGCGCTGGATGCGGTTCGCAAGCTTCTCCTGGCCCTCGCCCCGCAGGCGCGCGCCGCCGCCGCCTATGCCGAGGCCAAGCGAATTGCCGACGAGGACGTCGAGATCAACCGGGCGATCGGCGCACATGGCCTGAAAATCCTTCGCCGCCTTGCGGCCGCCAAGAAGCCCGGCGAGCCGGTCAACATTCTCACCCATTGCAACGCCGGTTGGCTATGCGCGGTCGACTACGGCACCGCGACCGCTCCGATTTATCTGGCGATGGAGAATGGCGTGAGCGTCCACGTCTATGTCGACGAGACCCGCCCGCGCAATCAAGGCGCCTCGCTCACGGCTTGGGAGCTTAACCACCATGACGCGCCATACACGCTCATCGTCGACAACGCCGGCGGCCATCTGATGCAGCATGGTATGATCGACATGGTGATCGTCGGAACCGACCAGGACGACCGCCAACGGCGACGTCTGCAACAAGATCGGCACGTATCTGAAGGCGCTCGCGGCGCGCGACAACTCGGTGCCGTTCTACGTCGCGCTGCCGTCGCCGACCATCGACTGGACCGTTCGCGAGGGCAAGGAAATCCCGATCGAGGAGCGAAGCGCCGATGAGGTCAACTTCATCCAGGGCCGAGGCGATGACGGCGCGATCACGCGGGTTAGGATCGCGCCGGAAGGCGGGAATGCCGCGAATCCGGCGTTCGATGTCACCCCCGCGCGCCTTGTCACCGGGCTCATCACCGAGCGCGGCGTCGCGGAAGCGTCGCCTGAGGGGCTGAGGGCGCTCTTTCCGGAGCGGGCTTGAGGGGGCCGGTTCTGTTCTCAATCGGGCTTAAGTGCAAGGTTGCGCCGGGGGCATGAATGATCCGTCCGCTTGGGGGCCTGAAGGTGATCGAGTTCGAGGGGATCGGCCCGGGGCCGCTCGCCGGCCGCATGCTGGCCGATCTCGGCGCCGAGGTTGTCGTGGTGGTTCGCCCGGATAAAGCGCCGCTCGGCGATCCGGACCGGCCGCTCTCCGACGGCCCGCTGCGCCGCGGAAAGCGCATCGTGGCCTTGAATCTCAAGCGTCCCGAGGCCGTTAAGGAGGCGTTGGCGTTGATCGAGACGGCCGACGCGCTGATCGAGGGCAATCGGCCCGGCGTGATGGAGCGGCTGGGCCTCGGCCCCGCCGACTGCGCCAAGCGCAATCCGCGGCTCGTCTATGGCCGCATGACCGGCTGGGGGCAGGACGGTCCTCTCGCCCACGCCGCCGGTCACGACCTCAACTATCTGGCGCTGAGCGGCGTGTTGTCGCTGGCCGCGCGAGAGGGTCAGGCGCCGATCCCTCCGCCGACGGTTCTCGGCGACGGAGGCGGCGCGCTCGGCCTCGCCTTCGGGGTGGTCGCCGCAATCTTGGGCGCCTCCCGCACCGGCAAGGGCTGTGTGATCGATTGTTCGATCGTCGATGTCGCGGCAAGCCTTGGCGGCATTGCGCTCGCGGCTCGCGCCGTTGGAATGCTGGATGCGCCAAGCCCATTCCACAACTCGCCGTTCTACGACGTCTACGCCTGCGCCGACGGACGCTATGTCACCGTCGGGGCGCTCGAGCCGCAATTCTATGCGCTCATGCTCGATAAGCTCGGTCTTGCGGATGTCGATCCGAAAGCGCAATACGATCGCGCGGCTTGGCCAGCGCTGAAAGCGCGGTTGCGCGCGCTGTTCCTAAGTCAGCCGAGCGCGCACTGGCGCGCGCTGCTCGAGGGCAGCGATGTCTGCTTCGCCCCAGTGCTAAGCCTCGACGAGGCTGCGGCCCATCCGCATATGAAGGCCCGTGGCGTTTATAAGCGCGGACCGGACGGCGAACTGGACGCGATCGGCGCGCCGCGCTTCTTGCCGCTCGATTGAGCCGGCTCGCGGCGGGAAGCAAAGGACGAAACCAGACGATGTCAAATCGCGCGACGCCCGAACCGCTTGTGTTTCCCAACCCCGATCCGCCGGGCCCAGGCGAAACGATCGAAGTCCATCCGGGTGTTTTGTGGGCCCGTTTCCCCCTTCCGTTCCGGCTCGATCACGTCAACATTTATCTGATCGAGGATGGCGACGGGCTCGCTGTCGTCGACGCCGGAATCGACGACGCGCGGTCGCGCGCCGCGTGGGAGGCGCTGCTCGCCGGGCCGCTTCGCGGACGCAGACTCACGCGGGTCATCGCCACCCACTTTCACCCCGACCATGTGGGCCTCGCCGGGTGGCTGTGCGAGCGTTTCGGATTGCAGCTTGCGATGAGCGAAGCGGAATATCTGATCGCGCTCAACATTCGCCTCGACCCGCAGGGATTGAGATCGGAGCCCTATCGCAGCTTCTACCGCTCGCATGGGCTGACGGAGGAAAGCACGGAGCTCCTGCTCGGCAACGGGCTGCAGTATTTGCGAATGGTCTCTCCGCCCCCGAAAACGTTTCTGCGCCTCATCGCCGAGGAGCGGATCAGGATCGGCGGCCGCGAATTCGAGGTGATCACCGGCGCCGGCCATTCGCCCGAGCAGGTGATGCTCTATTCCAGGGATGACAATTTCGTCCTGATCGGCGATCAGGTGCTGGCCAAGATCTCGCCCAACGTCAGTGTCGAAGCGATGGACCCGGAAGGAAATCCGCTTGGCGCCTACCTGCGCTCGCTCGAAAGGCTGAAGCGCGCGCTGCCGGAAGACGTGCTGGTTTTGCCGGGGCACAGGTTGCCGTTCGTGGGCCTGCACGTGCGAGCCGACGAACTCATCGCCCACCACGAGGCGCGCTGCATGGCCATTCTCGAGGCTTGCAAACAGGGACCGCAGACGGTCGGCGAACTCGTGCCGGTCATTTTCGGGCGCAATATCGACGACCCGCACCAGCTCACATTCGCCTTCAGCGAAGCGCTCGCGCATGTGAACATCCTTGTGCGCAGCGGGCGCCTGCGCATCGCCAAAGCCGCCCAGGGTCTTGCGCTCGAGGCGGCGTGAATTGGGACATGTCGTCCCGTACGCGCGCTATGCTATAAAAGCGGCCATGATAGCCGCATTGAAAGACCTGCTCGCGCGCATCGACGCTTGGTCCTCGGAGGATCAGGAAGCCCTCGTGGAGGCTGCGCGCGGAATCGAAGCGGAGCGAACGGGCGTCTACGAGGCGACAGCGGAGGAACTGGCGGCGATCGACCGTGGGCTGGACGATGTTCGCGGCGGGCGTTTGGCTGCGGTTGAAGCGCTGGCCGAGGTGCGCGCGAAATTCCGCGGCGGATGATCGTTCGCTGGACGGCAGGAGCGCTCGCTGACCTCACATCGATCGAGAACTACCAGCGACTTCATTGGCCGGGATCGCGCGCGGCCTTCGAGCAGCATTTGACTGCGATCGAACGTCGCATCGCTGAATTTCCGTTCAGCGCGCCAAAGGTCACGCAGCGGTCTGGCGTGCGCGTGGTCGCGTTCCTCGATTTTCCCTATCGGCTTTTCTACAGCGCTGAATCCGACGGAAATCAACGTTCTGGCGATCCGGCACACGTCACTGCGGTCGCAGTTCGAATAGCGGGCTGCGTCATCTTTCCCTCAAAACCCCGCAAGCACGACCTTGCCGATCGCGCCGCCCGACTTGAGGAACCTCATTGCCCGCATGAGATTGGCCGGATCGATCCGCCCATAGTTCTCCCGCATGGTGGAGCGGACGCGCCCGGAATCGACAAGATCGGCGACCTCGTTGAGGAGCCTGTGCTGCGCCTCGATGTCGGCGGTCTGAAGCAAGGGCCGCGTGAACATCAGCTCGAAGTGAATGGACACGCTCTTTGGCCTGAAGACGAAAAGATCGGCGGATTCGGCGTTGATGAGAGCGACGCGCCCCTGCGGCGCGATCAATTCGGCGAGATCGGCGATGAGGCCGCCAATGGGCGCCGTCGCGAAGATGAAAGCGGGGCCGCCGCTGAGACCAAGCGCCGCGACCTGTGGCGCAAGCGGTTTCTTATGGTCGACGACATGGTGGGCGCCCATCTCCTTCGACCATTGCACGGTTTCCGTCCGCGACGCGGTCGCCACGATCGTAAGATCGGTCAATTGCCGCGCCAACTGAATGGCGATCGAACCGACCCCGCCGGCGCCGCCGAGGATCAGGATCGCGCGCGCCGCGCCCGGAACGGGTTTCGCCACATCGAGCCGGTCGAACATCGCTTCCCAGGCCGTGATTGCGGTCAAAGGCAGAGCCGCGGCGGCGGCGAAGTCCAGGGTGCGCGGCTTGCGGCCGACGATCCGTTCGTCGACGAGATGGAATTCCATGTTCGCGCCTGGGCGGCCAACGCTGCCGGCGTAGAACACTTCGTCGCCCGGCTTGAAGAGGCTTGCCTCTCCTCCGGCCTCAACGACGACGCCGGCGGCGTCGTAGCCGACGACCTTGATCGCGTCCGCCTCCGGCGAGGCCGGCCTGCTCGGCCCGGCGCCGCCCGCCACCTTGTAGTCGACGGGATTGACCGAAACCGCCCGCACCTCGACGAGCAGGTCACGGCCCTCCGGCGCCGGCCGAGGAATGTCGAACGCCTGCAGATGGTCGAGCTCCGGGCTCGCCTTGCGATATCCGATCGCCCGCATTTCGTCTCCGTCTCCAAGTCGCGAACCACCGGACGCAAATTAACCGGCGTCGACCCGCTTGGCGAGCGAAGCTCACCTGGCGGGCTTGAGCGCCTCGTTCAACCCGAGCGCCGATCGCATGAGCCTGTCGCGCCAGCGAATGGGGAGCCGCGACATCATCACGAACGCGCCCGCGCCTTTGCCGACCACGGCCCTTGGCTTCGTTCGGCGGCCCGAAAGCGCCGTCATGACCGCCTCGACGACGACTTGCGGATCGTCGGCGCCGGACTTTGCGAAGGCTCGCTCCATGGCGATGAGCGCCGGCCGATAGCGCGGTTCGACATCGGGGCGTTGCGTGAGCCATTCGTCGCGGGCGGCTCGCGACGTTGCGAAGACGCCGGTCTTCATCGCGCCAGGTTCGATCAGGACGACCTTGACGCCGAGCGGCGCGAACTCCTGCCGCATCGCGTCGTTAAGCGAGGCGAGCGCCGCCTTCGATGCGGCGATGGGTCCATAAAAAGGCGGCGTCAGATGAGCCGAAACGGCGCCGATATTGACCACCGTCCCTCGCGCCTTGGCGATGAGCGGCAGCAACGCCTGGGTCAAAGCAACAGGGCCGATGACGTTGACCTCGAATTGGCGGCGGATTGCCTGAGCCGGGACCGCCTCGAGCGGGCCTTCGATAATGATCCCGGCCATGTTGACAAGGCCGGCAAGTCCGGCCCCGCCGACGATCGTCGCAAGGTCGCTGAGACGCCGCCTCGACGGACGGCGGATCGTCGAAGTCGAGCCGGACGGCCACCACGTGACCTGGCCCGTTCGGGATGCTCGACGCGAGCGGGATCGCGCGCCATTGCGATCACGTTGCGGCCATCCCTCGCGAGGCGTTCGACAAGCGCCTTGCCAATTCCTGCGGTTCGCGCCGGTGACGACGGTCCAGGTTGGAGCGGGATCAGGCTGCATCACGAACCTCTTTGGTTTGCCGCTTGGCGGTTCGCGATTAATATGAAGGTTCCTTCAGCTTCGGGGAATTCGCATTCGTGACCGCAATCGCTCAATCTGCCCTTAAGCCAAGAAAACTGCCGGTTCAGACGCGTTCCGAGACGACCGTCCTCGCGATCCACGAAGCGGGCATTCAGGTTTTGCTCTCGCTCGGCTACCGCAAGCTCACGACGACTCGCGTCGCGGAACGGGCGGGCGTGTCGGTCGGCACGCTCTATCAATATTTCCCGAACCGGCAGGCGCTCATTCGGGCCGTGCTCGAGCGCTATCTCGTCGAGATGTCCGCTTCAATTCAGGCCGATAGCCAAGCGCTCGAAGGGCGCCCGCTCGACGAAATCGCGGCCGGGCTCGTCGACGCCATGATCGCCGCGAAGTGGCGGCGGCTCGAAGTGTCGCGCGCGATGCACGAGCCGCTGGTCGAGGTCGGCGGCGCCGAGCTTGTGCGCGCTTCGGCGGCCAGAGGGGCCTCGCTCGTCGCCGATTTGTTGAGAAGCTGCCCGGAGATTGCGGGCGTCGACGTCGAGCCGCTGGCCGTCTTTCTCGTGATGGCCTGCACTTCGATGTTGCAGGCAGCCTTCATCGAATACGCGGCCGACAAGGAGACGATACGCGCGCACATGCACGCCATGGTGCGCGGCTACCTGCGCGAGATGCGCGCGCGTTGATGGCGAGACCGGCGGCGGCAGACGAACAGCGCCGCGCCGCCATGGTTCGAGCGGCCGCTACGCCTCGTTCAACCCAGCGCCGCGTTCGCCGAGAAAGGCGATTCCCTTGGCGGTGAGCTCATAGGCCGAGCCCGGATGGTCTTCCGTCGGCTGCACGTAACCTGCGGAGAGAAGCCGCCGCCAGGTCGCGCTTCTGTTCGCTCGTGGCCTCGGAGTCGTCATGCTCCTCGATGGCGCAGAGCATCGCGATTTGAGAGTTCGTCAGATCGTCGGACATTCCGGTCCCTCCTGTTCCGCTCCGTGCATCCTACCCGATCGCCATCAGGCTCGCGTTGCCGCCGGCGGCGGCTGGGGCGCGCGTTAGCGGCCCCATCGGCCAATCACGATGAAAATGCCAGCCATGATATCCGCAAGCAGATATCTTATTATTCCAGGATATCATGGGAAGGCGCCGATGCATGTTTCGAAGTGGGGCAACAGCTTGGCCGTGAGGTTGCCCAAGGCCCTTGTCGAGGCCCTCGGTCTGAGGGCTGGCGACGAAATCGACCTCACGGCTTTGCCAGGGGGGCGCAGTCGGCGTCGGAAAAGTCGATCCTGGAACGGAATTCCTCGCTCGGATGGCCGAGTTCAACGTGCGTGCGCCGAAAGGATATCGATTCGATCGCAACGAGGCCAACGAGCGGCGAGCGCGTTTTGGGACACTCTTCGTCTACGCGCTCATCGCCGGCCCGAAACAACAAGTCGCTCGCCGCGCGCTCATGTCCGGAGGCGTCATCAGCGTCCAGGTGCTCAACGCGTTCATCAAGTGATGACCCGCCTTGGCCGAGACCGACATTCGCTAATGGTGGCGATTTGATGCTGGCGCCAAGCGGTTGAAGTGTTCGAAGTCCTCCCGTCAAAAATCAGCCGGCGACGCGAAACCAATGAGGCCGAGCATGGCGGAGCCGAAAAGCACCAACGAGGCCGATCAGGGCGGTGCCGAAAAGCACCAACGAGCTAGGCTCGGGGACGCTCGACGGCGGATTTGCGGTGACGCTGGAGACCAGCGTCAGCGTCGGAAGGCTGGCCGATACAAAGAAGCCTCCAACGTACGCGACGGCCTTCGTCCCACCCGGATAAGTGAGTTTGAAATTGTACGTGCAGTTGGCGTCCAGGGTAGCCGCCGCGCCGCTGCAGAAAGGAGTATTATCGGACGCAGAACCGGCAAAATCCAGGCTGCTGGCGCCGCCTGCTGTATCGAAGGAAAACAGCGTTAGCTGATTGAGAGCGAGGGGAGTGAAGGGAGTGGGGTCGGCGCCAGGCGTGAATACGGCCGAGAAAGCCGTCAAGTCTCCCTGCTCGATGAAGCCATTGGGTTCGACGGCGCCGGTGAACGAACCGGACAGCAGTCCCGTAAAATCTGGAAACGTACCCGTGCCGGGGAAAAAGACGGTCCAACCAGTCTGTGTGAAGTCGAACGTGTCGACGGTTGTCGCCGAGCCCGGCTGAACCGCCGCCATGACGGCGATGATCGCAAGTGTCAGGGTCTTTAAAGGGGCGATGAATCTCATCGTTTTGTCCTCCCAATCCGACAACCCTAACGTAGTCGTCACGATCTCAGGGACGCTGATGACCAACTGATTAGGCGTGGAGCATGATCGTGGAAGCCAGTTGGGTCAAGTCCGATGCGCTGATCGTCGCCGCGGCGATCGAGGCGGGCTGCGATCGCCTGTATAGCGAAGACCTGCAACACGGACGCCGGTTCGGCGATTGCGTGGTCCTCAATCCGTTCCGCGACGGCCGCTTATGACGTCGCGCGCGTCCCCCGGGGAGGGCGGAGCATCCTAGCCGATGGTCATCAGGCTGGCGTTGCCGCCGGCCGCGGCGGTGTTGGTCGCGGTCGCGCATTCCTCGACTAGGTCGGCGAGGTTGTAGTCCTCGCCCGCAGCCAGCCGCGCGCCGGATAGCGCCTCAAGCCGCACAATTGGCCCCGCGCGGCTCGCGAGCTTGCGCAAGGCTTCTGACGTCGCCGCCTCGTCGCCTTCGAGAAGGGCGAAGGCGAGGGCGGGAGCGCTCAATGGGTCCTCGACATGCGAGATCCGGGGGGCGAGATCGGCCGGCAGTCCCGAAAGAGCGCGCCTGGCGGGCGCGGCGCTGACGACCGCATCGTTGCCGGTCGCCAGGATCGCCCCGATCTGGATGAGAAGGCCGCTTTCGCTCGCCGCGACCGCCGCGATCCGGCCACGCCGCCGGAGCGTATAGATGTTTCGCTCGCCGACCGGGCCTTTGAGCTCGGCGCGCGCGCCGAGGGGCGAGCGCGCCATCATTGCCACGCAACGTTCGGCCTCGCCGCTGCGCCCGCGAGCCGTGAGCCAGTCGCCGTAAGCGCGAATGGCTTCTGTCGGCGCGCCCCCTTCCACGCCGTCCAGCGCGCCCGGGGCCGGCTCGGCGACCAGGCGTGAAAGATAGAGCGGACCGCCCGCCTTGGGCCCGGTGCCAGAAAGCCTCGCGCCGCCGAACGGCTGCACGCCGACCGTGGCGCCGATGATGTTGCGATTGACGTAGATATTGCCGGCCTCGATGCGCTCGACCACGCGCGCGATCGTCTCGTCGATGCGCGTGTGAAGGCCGAAGGTGAGCCCATAGCCGGCGGCGTTGACGTCATCGATCAATTTGTCGAGCGCTTCGCGCTTGTAGCGCAGCACATGCAGCACCGGCCCGAACACCTCGCGCTCGACGTCGGCGATCCTGTTCACTTCGATCAGCGTCGGGGGCACGAATGTGCCGCGCGCAGCGCTCTCGGCGAGCGGCGTTTGCGTCACCTCGTGGCCGAGGCCGCTCATTTTCGCGATATGGCTCACGATCGCTTCGCGCGCTTCCGCGGTGATGACCGGGCCGACGTCGACCGAGAGTTTGCGCGTATCGCCGACCTCGAGCTCGGCCATCGCTCCTTTGAGCATCGTGAGCATGCGGTCGGCGACATCGTCCTGGAGGCAGAGAATGCGCAGAGCCGAACAGCGCTGGCCGGCCGAATTGAACGCCGACGAGATGACGTCGACGACGACCTGCTCGGCGAGGGCCGAAGAATCGACCACCATCGCGTTGAGGCCGCCGGTCTCGGCGATGAGGGGCAGCGGCGCGCCGCGCCGCGTGAGGCGCCCGGCGAGCTCCTTCTCGATCAGCCGCGCGACCGGGGTCGAGCCTGTGAAGACCACCCCCTGCACGCGCGGATCGGCGACCAGCGCCGAGCCGACTTCGCCCGCGCCGGGCATGAGCTGGAGCGCGTCGCGCGGAACGCCAGCCTCGTGCATGACGCGCACGGCTTCCGCGGCGATGAGCGGCGTCTCCTCGGCCGGTTTGGCGATCACGGAATTGCCCGCGGCGAGCGCCGCCGCGACCTGGCCCGTGAAGATCGCCAGCGGAAAGTTCCACGGGCTGATGCAGACGACGAGGCCGAGCGGGGCAGGGGAGCCGGGGAGCAACGTGCGCGCCGCCTCGTGCGCATAGTAGCGCAGGAAGTCGGCCGCCTCGCGCACTTCCGCGACCGCATTGGCGTAGGACTTGCCCGCTTCGCGCACGATGAGGCCGACGAGGAGATCGTTCCGCCCTTCGAGGAGGTCGGCGGCGCGACGAAGGACGGCTGCGCGCTCATTCGGCGCGATCGCCGCGAACGCGGCGGCCGCGCGGTCGCCGACGGCGACCGCTTCCGTGATTTCGTCGGGACGCGCGTGACGCGCAAAGCCGACGACGTCGCTCAGGTTCGCCGGGTTCAAGACCGCCTCGCCCGGATCGTCTCCTGCGGCTCGTGGCGGGAAGGCGCGCCAGGACGTCTCAGCGCTCGCGTCCAGTCCCTTCGCGAGCCTGTCGAGGCGGCTTTCGTCGGAAAAATCGAGTCCGCGCGAGTTGACGCGGTCCGGCGCATAGAGGTCGCGCGGCGCCGCGATCCTGTCGTGCGGCGCCCCGAGCGGTTGGACCCTGCGGGCGACCGCGACCGGGTCGGCGATGAGATCGCCCACGGCCACGCTCGCATCGGCGATACGATTTACGAACGAGGTGTTGGCGCCGTTCTCGAGCAGGCGGCGAACGAGATAGGCGAGGAGCGTTTCATGCGAACCGACCGGCGCGTAGACACGGCACGGCCGGTCGAGGTTGTGGCGCCCGACCACCTCCTCGTACAAAGGTTCGCCCATCCCATGCAGGCACTGGAATTCGTACTGGCCGCGATAGAAATCGGGGCCGGCGAACGCGAGCACGGACGCGAGCGTCTGCGCGTTGTGAGTGGCGAATTGCGGATAGACCGCGTCGGGCGCTGCGAGCAATTTGCGCGCGCATGCAAGATAGCTCACATCGGTGTAGACCTTGCGCGTGAACACTGGGAAGCCGTCAAGCCCCTCCACCTGCGCGCGCTTGATCTCCGAATCCCAATACGCGCCCTTGACCAGGCGGATCATCAACCGCCGGCGCGAACGGCGGCCAAGCTCGATCAGCCAGTCGACGACCGCCGAGCAACGCTTGCCATAGGCCTGGATGACGAAGCCGAGGCCGTTCCAGCCCTTGAGGTCCGGATCGAGCGACAACGCTTCCAGGAGGTCGAGCGACAGATCGAGCCGATCGGCTTCCTCCGCGTCGATGTTGAAGCCGATGTCGTGAGCTTTGGCCGACGCCGCGAGTCCTTTCACGCGCGGCATGAGTTCGCTCATCACGCGGCCGCGCTTGATGCGCTGATAGCGTGGGTGGAGCGCCGAGAGCTTGATCGAGATTCCGGGCCCTTCATAGATGCCGCGACGATGGGAGGCCCGGCCGATGGCGTGGACGGCGCGTTCGTATTCGTCGAGATAGCGCGCCGCGTCTTCAGCCGTGGTCGCCGCTTCGCCCAGCATGTCGTAGGAGAACGCAAAGCCTCGCGCCTCGCGGTCGCGGCTGTTGCCGAGCGCCTCCTCGATCGTGCGGCCGGTGACGAACTGCTCGCCCATGAGCCGCATGGCGACGTCGACGCCGGCGCGGATGATCGGCTCGCCGCTGCGCGCGATGAGGCGAGTGAGCGCCGCTGACAGGCCCTGCTCGCTGGTCGTCGTCACGAGCCGGCCGGTCAGCACCAGGCCCCAGGTGGCGGCATTGACGAACAGCGACGGGCTCTGACCGACATGCGCGCGCCAGTCGCCGGGCGAAAGCTTGTCGCGGATCAGCGCGTCGCGCGTCGCGGCGTCGGGAATGCGCAAAAGCGCCTCGGCGAGGCACATCAGCGCCACCCCTTCCTGGCTTGAGAGCGAATATTCGTGGATGAGGCTTTCGACGCCGCTCGAGCGCGTCTTCGCGCGAAGCTTCATGACGAGAACGCGCGCCAGCTTTTCGATGCGCTTGGCTTCCTCGGCGCTCGCTGTCGCGAGCTGAAGCAGCGGCGGCACGCACTCAGGTTCGGGGACCCGGTAGGCGGCGGAGATCGCGCTCCTCAGCGGCGGTTGCGGCACGATTTCGGAGCGGAACGCGGCGAAGACGTCGACGGCGTCGGTCATGTCAGGCTCCTGAAGGCTTCCCAACCACATGCGGGCGGCGCTGGAGGGCGGGCGATCCTAGTCTTGGAAGCCGCCCCTTGCTACCGCGAGCCCGACTGGGCAACGATGGTGGCAATCGGCGGGGCGGACGAACGGAGAGGGTTGCCGCCATGCGCATAATCGGCTTTGCCGGGTGGAGCGGAGCGGGCAAGACGACGCTCATCGTCAAGCTAATCCCCGAGCTCAACCGCAAGGGCTTGAGCGTCTCGACGATCAAACACGCGCATCATAATTTCGACCTCGACCAGCCGGGTAAGGATTCTTACGAGCATCGCGCCGCCGGCGCCGAAGAAGTGCTGGTCGCGTCCGCCAATCGGGTGGCCCTTATGCGGGAGTTGCGTGGGAAGCCCGAGCCGTCGCTGGGCGAGCTTTTGCGCCTGCTCAAACCCGTCGACCTCGTCCTGGTCGAGGGCTTTAAGCGCGATCCTTTGCCCAAGATCGAGATCTTTCGCGCCGCCAATGGCAAGCCGGCGATGTATCCCGATGACCCGCACATCGTCGCGCTGATCAGCGACGCCGCTGTGCCGTCCACCCCTCTGCCGCACGTCTCGATCGACGACATCGCCGCGGCGGCCGATCTTGTGCTCGCGCACGTCAAGCCGCTCGCCGAGGTTCTTGCCGAGTTCGAGCGGCGCCGATAGCCGCCGAACTTTCGCCGCTTTGCGCCTCGCATTGGAGGATTGCGACAATGCCGTCGCCGCTGACGGGACATGGATGGGATGAGCGAAGCGACGGCGCCGGCTCTAAGTCGGCGTAGATTGTTCGAGATCATCGGCGCGAGCGTCGGCGGCGCGGCGGCCTATCAGGCGATGACTCGCCTCGGATACGCTGAGGAATCCTCGTATCGGGGGCCGATCAAGCTCGACGGCGATCCCAAAGGCGCCTCGGTCGTCATTCTGGGCGCCGGCCTCGCCGGAATGACCGCGGCGATCGAACTCGAGCGCGCGGGCTATGCCGTGACCGTGCTCGAATACAATTCTCGCGCGGGCGGACGGAACTGGACGATCCGCGGCGGCGACGTCTACGCCGAGCTCGGCGGAGCGACGCAGAAATGCGAGTTTGACGCGGGCCTCTATCTCAATCCGGGGCCGTGGCGCATTCCCTATCACCACTATGCGATCCTCGATTATTGCCGACGTTTCGGGGTCGCGCTCGAGCCGTTCATTCAGCTCAACCACAACGCCTATCTGCACTCAGCCCATGCGTTCGACGGCAAGCCGCAGCGCATCCGGGACGTCAAGGCCGATTACGATGGCGGCGTCGCCGAGCTTCTGGCCAAGGCGACGAACAAGGGCGCGCTCGACGATTCCGTGTCGAAGGCGGACCAGGAGATCCTGCTCGAGGCGCTCCGCTCGCTCGGCGCGCTCGATCACGACTTCCGCTACCGGGCAGGCGGAGATTCGGCGGCTCATCGCGGCTATGCGAAGCATCCAGGCGGCGGTCTCAGCGCCGAGCCGATAGCCGGCGACCCCATCGGGCTGCACGACATTCTGACGTCGCGCCTGTGGCGGGGCTTGCAGAGTTTTCTGCTCTACGACTTTCAGACCACGATGTTCCAACCCGTCGGCGGCATGGGCAGGATCGGCGAGGCCTTCGCCCGGCAGATCCCAGGTCGCATTCGCTATGGCGCGAAAGTCGTCGCCATCCGGCAGAACGACGGCGCGGTCGCCGTCGAGTTCGCCGATATGGCGGCCGGGGGGACCGTCCGGGAAGTGAGGGCCGACTGGTGCGTGTGCGCGATTCCGCTCAGCATCCTGAGCCAGATCCCGATCAATGTGTCCGCGCCATTGAAGGCGGCGATCGACGCCGTTCCCTACGCATCAGCGGTGAAGTTCGGGCTCCAGTTTTCGCGCCGGTTCTGGGAGGAGGATGAGCATATCTTTGGCGGCATCAGCTACACCGACCTGCCGATCCGCCAGATCTCGTACCCGAGCGCCAATTTCAACCTTGGGGGAAAAGGCGTGCTGCTCGGCGGCTATACGTTCGACGGACCGAACTCCTACGAGTTCACGGCCATGGCCGCCGAGCGAGAGAGTGAAGCGCGCGGTTGAGTTCGGCGCCCAGATCCACCCGCAATATCCGACCGAGTTCGAGAACGGCGTCTCGGTCGCCTGGAGCCGGGTTCCGTTCACGCTTGGCTGCGCGGGCGACTGGTCCGATGAAGCGCGAAAGGCGCATTACGACGACCTTTGTGCGATCGATGGCCGAATCGTGCTGGCGGGCGAGCACGCCTCCTACATTCCAGCCTGGCAGGAGGGCGCTATCCTGTCGGCGCTGGACGCGATCCAGCGCCTGCACAAGCGGGTGGTCGCGTCATGAGGCTTGTTGCGCTCAGCGCGGCGGCGCTCATCGTCTCGGCGGTGGTTAGCCTCCCGGCGACGGCCGACGACGCCCTCGGTGAAAAGCCCCGCCCATGAGTCACGGTTGGAAGTTCAGCGAGCAAGGCGGAGCGGAGCTGTTCCGAAACGTCTGCGCCGCCTGTCATCAGCCCGACGCGAAAGGCGCGGTCGGCGCCGGCGCCTATCCGCCGCTCGCCGAGGACGAAAATCTCGCGTCGACCGACTTTGTGCTGTCGGTGTTGCTAGGCGGGCTGAAGGATATGCCGCCGGTCGGAGGCATGATGAGCGACGCGCAGGTCGCCGACGTCGTCACTTATGTCCGCACGCATTTCGGCAACACTTACCCGGACGCTGTCTCGGCCGCGGATGTTGCGGCGGCGAGGCGACGGGCGACGCCGCGCTGATTCCCCCGAGCGCCGGCTGCTCTTGGATGGAGGCCGGCGAAGGAATGGCTCGGACGACAAATGATTGCAGAAAATCACAAACTAGCTTATGCTAGCTCCATGGCCAATTCTGCGCTTCCGCATCAGCCTCGACCGCACGCTCCCCTCCCGGCGCCTCTCAACGCCAGGAAAGGGCGCGCGAAAAATCCGTCCCGCGAAAATCCAGCGTAACCCATTGAAAAGTCTCGATTATGACGAGAGAATCCAAGGAAATCCAAGAGAAGCCGATAGGCGCAATGGGGACTTTTCGCAGCAAAACAGCCAGCCAACAAGAAAACCCAAACCAAGTCTGATGAACCTTGCGGTCCGCGGCCGAGACGGAGCCAGGCCGACTCCGCCCTAAGACGGCGACACAGCCTCGCGCTCGGCCGGCGCCTCCTCGGTCCGGCTCGCCTTGGCCGGTTCGAGCGCCGAAGCGACCGCATCATCGACCCGCTCGAGCCATACGAACACCAGTTGCTGGCGCACCTCTTCGGGGATGTCGTCGAAGTCCTTGCGGTTGCGCGCCGGCAGCATGACGCGCTTCAAGCCTGCCCTGTGCGCGGCGACCACCTTCTCCTTGATGCCGCCAACCGGCAGCACGAGCCCTCTTAAGCTGATCTCCCCGGTCATCGCCGTGTCGCTGCGGATGGTGCGGTCGGTGAGCAGCGAGACGAGCGCCATGAACATCGCCACGCCCGCGCTTGGGCCGTCTTTCGGCGTCGCGCCGGCCGGCACGTGGATGTGGATGTCGGTCTTCTCGAAGCGCAAAGCGTCGATGCCGTACGAGGCGGCGCGATTCTTGACGATGCTGAGCGCGGCCTGCGCGCTTTCCTTCATCACGTCGCCGAGCTGCCCGGTGAGGATCAGCCGGCCGCCGCCTGGAGTGGCGGTCGCTTCGATGAACAGAATGTCGCCGCCGACCGGTGTCCAGGCGAGGCCTGTGGCCACGCCCGGGACGCTGGTCCGCATCGCCACCTCGTCCTCGAAAGGCGGCGGCCCCACAATGCTTTGGAGATCGTCCGCGGAGATCGCGATTGGGCCGCTCTCGCCTTCGGCGATCCGCATGGCAGCTTGGCGCAACACCCTGCCGATCTCACGTTCCAGGTTCCGAACGCCCGCCTCCCGCGTATAGTGCTCAATGATGGCCCGGATCGCGTCGTCGGAGATTTCGACTTGGTCCGGCTTGAGGCCGTTGGCGTTCAATTGGCGTCGCACAAGATAGCGGCGCGCGATCTGGAACTTTTCGCTCGCCGTGTAGCCGCTCAGACTGATGATCTCCATGCGATCGCGAAGCGGACCTGGGATGGTGTCGAGCATGTTCGCCGTGGCGATGAACACGACGCGGCTCAAGTCGAACGGCACGCCGAGATAATTGTCGCGGAACGTGTTGTTCTGCTCGGGATCGAGCACCTCGAGCATCGCGGAGGCCGGATCGCCCTGGATGCCGGCGCCAAGCTTGTCGATCTCGTCAAGCATCATCACGCAGTCGCGCGTCTCAGCCTTGCGGATCGCCTGAATGATGTTGCCGGGAAGAGCGCCGATATAGGTTCGCCGATGGCCGCGGATCTCCGCTTCGTCGTGCACGCCGCCGAGACTGACCCGGACGAACTTGCGGTTCATGGCGCGCGCGATCGATTGTCCAAGCGACGTCTTGCCGACGCCGGGAGGACCGACGAAGCAGAGGATCGGCGCCTTGCCGTCCGGCGCGAGCTTGCGAACGGCCAGATATTCGATGATCCTGCGCTTGATCTTCTCGAGACCGAAGTGATCCTCGTCGAGGATGCGGCGCGCCGTGGCGATGTCGATCGGCGATTCTTGTGGAAGCGCCCATGGCAGGTCCACGAGCCAGTCGAGATAGGTGCGCACCATGCCGTACTCGCCCGCGGCCTCGGGCATGCGCTGCAACCGGCGCAGTTCCTTGCGCGCCTGGTCCTCGACCTCCTTCGGCATATGCGCGTTGGTGATCGCCTTATCGAGCTCCGCGATCTCGGCTGACTTTCCTTCGTCCGCCTCGCCGAGCTGGCGCTGAATCGCCGCCATCTGCTCGCGCAGCAGGACCTCGCGGTTGCGGGCGTCGAGCGAAGCCTTGGTCTCCCGGCCAATCTCCTGCGAAAGCCTAAGCACCTCGATCCGATGCGCGAGCAGTCGGGAAACCCGCTCCATTCGGGCGCCGATGTCCACTGTCTCGAGGATCTCCTGCTTCTCATCGGGCGTTGCGTCCATGAAGGTCGCCACCAGATCGGCGAGGGCGCCCGGCGAATCGACGCCCTGGATCGTCGCCGCCAATTCGTTGGGCGCTTGTGGCAGGAGCTGGATCGCCTCGATTGCCTGGCTCTTAAGATGGACGAAACGGGCCTCGATCTCGTTCGACGTCGGAGTGGGTTCAGGAATCCTTTCTGTCCTCGCGACGAAGAATGGCCAGCCGTTAAGATAGTCGTCGACCCGGAACCGCTGCTCTCCCTGACAGACGATATGATTCGTTCCGTCCGGCGCGGTGATGTAGCGAACAATATTGGCGACCGTCCCCATTCGATGCATATCGATCGGAAGGGGGTCGCTGACATCGGCGCTACGTTGCATCACGATGCCGATCGGCTTCTGCTCCCGCACCGCTCTCTGCGCTGCCAGCACCGAGCGCGGGCGTCCTAGGGTGATCGGCAACACGGTCCCGGGAAACAGCACCATGCCGCGCACCGGCACGATGATCAGCGCGTCAGGCGGCAACGGCGGTGAAGGCGTCGAGCCTAAGGTTTCTTCGGCGCCGGTCGTGGCGTCAGCCATTTGAGGGCCCCGCTTTCTCCAGCGTAATGAGCAGTGTGCCGTTTGAATCCGACCGATGGATGGCGCTGTAGCGCCCCGCAGGCAGCCGGATGCGGCGCTCAAATCGGCCTTGCGGCAGTTCGAGACGGTGAATGACCGCCGTCCGCATCTCCTCCGGGTAGGTCCGACATCCCGAGATCAAGAGTTCGCTTTGGTTGATGACCGCCTTGACCTCGTTGAAGTCGACCCCCGGGAGCGCCACCAGCACTAGCACTGCGCGTTCGGTTTCGAGGACGTCGACCGGAGGCTCCCATGCGACCGGGGAGGGCGAGCCCGACGGCGGAAAGAACTGGCGATGCATGCGCTCCGCGCGCGCGAGCATCTCGAACGCCTCCGACCACATCCAATAGCTTGGAAATTTCGCTTCCATCGCCTCACCCGAACCAACGGCGCTGGCTTTTGATCCAGAACCTGTCGACGCTCAATAGCGCAATTCGAGCCCGCATTCACCCCGCCCTTAGGCGTCGTTGTCCCGATTGAGGACGGCCTTTACAGCTGCGAAGCGCCTCCAAAAGGCGATTGCGGCGGGTTAAGATCAAACTCGCGGGGCCGATCGGGCTCATTGATGGGCGCATTTGCGGACGCGGCCATTGGGCCGATGTACGGGAAGGCTTGGGCAGGGGAGGGTTCATGTTGGATTTGTCGATTGAGATCCTGACGACGCCGCGTCGAGACGATCTCAAACTTCTGCGGATCGCGAACGGCTCAGGGCTTTCGATCAGTTTCCTGCGAACCGGCGCGATCTTCGCCATTGAGCATACTGAAGCCAATCGTCGGATCGTCATCAATCAGACGCTCGCCTTGCCGATCGGCAATGGCATGGCGCGCCTCTATGTGCGCATAGGCGGCGAGCGGCCGGTAAATCTGTCCGTCATGGGCCCAGAGGCGCCGCTTCGCGTCGGGTGCTCGGACGACCGCTATGTGTGGGAAGGAGAGGAGAGCGGGCTCAGACATCGGGTCACGCTCTGGCTGCACTCACGGTTGAAGGCGTGGTTTTGGCGGGTCGAAGTCGCCAACGACCGCGAAGAGGAGCTCCATTGCGACGCAGTCTTGATCCAGGATCTGGGGCTTGGCGATCAGGGCTTCCTGATGAACAACGAGGCCTACGCCAGTCAGTATCTCGACCATCATGTCGCGCATCATCCGCGCCTAAGTCATGTCCTCATGGGCCGGCAAAATCTGTCGCAGGGCGGCGCACATCCGTGGGCGGCGCATGGCTGCCTGGAAGGCGCCGCAGGCTATGCCACGGATTTTCGGCAATTGATGGGGCCCGCATATCGCGACGCCGATCAGCTCGGCGTTCCATTCGGTGCGAGCCTGCCGTCGGAGCGTCTTCAGTACGAGACGGCGTGCGCGGCTTTGCAGTCGAGGGCTGTCACGCTTGATCCTGGCGGAACGGCGTCCTGGACGTTCTTTGGCTTTTTCGAGCCTGACCACCCGGCGGCGTCGAGCGACGCCGACTTGAGCCTGGTTGACGCCATCGAAGGCGCCTGCAAGGACTGGGCGGAGCGCGAAGTCGAGCTATCCGCTCCACCGCGCAGTCTCCTGCATGACGCCCCTTCCGCGGTCGCAGAGACGCTTGACGACAAGGCCATAAAAGCAAGTTACCGCAGGCGCACGCATCTCGAACGCGCGAATGGCAAGCTTCTGTCTTTCTTTGTTCCAGGAAGGACGCACAGCCGCCACGTCGTCCTGCGAGACAAGGAGCACATCGTGGCGCGACGCCACGGTTCCCTCATCCGCAGCGGCCAGGCATTGCTGCCCGACCCAACAATTCTGTGCGCGACCGCATGGATGCACGGCGTGTTCGGGGCGCAGCTCACCATCGGCAACACGTCCTTCCACAAGCTTTTCTCCGTTTCGCGCGATCCCTACAACGTCACCCGCGCCAGCGGACTGCGCCTGCTGATGGAGACGAAGGATGGATGGCGATTGCTGACCGTCCCGTCCGCCTTCGAGATGGGGCTCAGCGATTGCCGCTGGGTCTATCGCTTAAGCCAGCGGACCGTGACCGTCTCCGCAACCGTCTGCGGCGACGAGCCGGCCATGCAGTGGCGCGTCACTGTCGAGGGGCCAAGATGCCGCCTTCTCATCTTCGGCCACCTCGTTCTCGGCGAGCAGGAATATGGGCCTCTTGGCCGCATAGAGATCGACTCGAAGCGAAAGCGCTTCACCTTCCGGCCCGACCTCAATGATCGCTGGGGCCAGCAATATCCCGAGGCTGTCTATCGCTTGGTCACAAGCACGCCCGGTCGGGTCGAAGCCATCGGCGGGGATGAACTTCTCTACGCCGATGGCAAGCGCCGCAGCGGCGGATATGTCGCGATCCGCACGCGGCCGACGAACGAATTCGTGTTCGCGGTCGTCGGCTCCATGACCGATGCAAAGGTGGCCGACGCGCTGACGTCAAAATATTCCAAGCCTGTCGACGAGGCCGCAATGCTCAAGTCCGCCGATCGTTTTTGGCGCAACCTTACGCGCGGCGTCCGCGTGAAGAGCGCCAAGAATTCCGCGGACGCTCTTGCGGTCGACACCGTCCTCCCCTGGCTCGCGCACGATGGAATGATTCATCTCACGGCGCCGCACGGTCTCGAACAATATACCGGCGGCGCCTGGGGCACTCGTGACGTCTGCCAAGGCTCGATCGAGCTCCTGCTGACGCTTGAGCACGATCGGACGGTCAAAGAGATACTGCGAATTATCTTTGCTCAGCAATACGAAGAGAGCGGCGACTGGCCGCAATGGTTCATGCTCGAACCTTATTCCGTGGTGCAGGACAGGGAGTCGCATGGCGATATCATCATCTGGCCGCTTAAGGCGCTCTGCGACTATGTCGAAGCCACGGGCGACTTTGCTTTTCTCGACGAGACGATCGCATGGCGCCGGGCGGACAATTTCGACAAGACCCCGCACGTCGATCCGGTGACTAGCCATGTCGACAAGCTGATCGAAACGGTGCGCGCTCGCTTCATTCCGGGGACCGACCTTGTTCGTTATGGCAACGGCGACTGGAACGACTCGCTGCGGCCGGTGGATCCGACGACCAGCGATTGGATGACCAGCGCCTGGACGGTGGTGCTGTTTTACGAGCAGCTTCGTCGCTATGCGGAGATCCTCCGTCAGGCGAAGCGCGCGCCAAAGCGCGCCAAGGAGCTCGATACGCTCGCGGCCGCGGTGCGCAAGGACTTCAACGCCCATCTTATTCGCGACGGAGTCGTCGCCGGCTATGGCGTGTTCCGACCGGAGGGCGGCGAGTCTGAACTCTTGCTGCATCCGAGCGATAAGAAAACGGGCCTCGCCTATTCGCTCTTGCCGATGACGCAGAGCATGATCGGCGGCATGTTCACTCAAGCTCAAGCGCGCAAGCACTTGGGCATCATTCGCAAGCATCTTCTTTTTTCGGACGGCGCGCGGCTGATGGACAAGCCGATCGCCTATCATGGCGGCCCGGAGACATTTTTCCAGCGAGCGGAATCCGCCGCCTTCTTCGGCCGCGAGATCGGGCTCATGTATACGCATTCTCACCTTCGCTACGGCGAGGCAGCGAGCGACATTGGTGAGTTCGAGGCGCTGTGGGAGGCGCTTTTGGTAGCCAATCCAATCGCGGTGACGGATGAGTTGCCTAATGCGTCGCCGAGGCAGCGGAACGCCTATTTCAGTTCGAGCGACGCCGCCTTCAAGGACCGCTACCAAGCAAGCGACGAATGGGCGCGAGTCAGAGCAAACTCGATCGCCGTCGACGGCGGCTGGCGCGTCTATTCGAGCGGCCCAGGTCTTTACGCCAATATGCTCATTCGCCATGCTTTTGGGCTGCGACGTCAATTCGGCAAGCGAGTCGTGACGCCGGGCTTGAGAAAGTTCCGCAGAGACCTCAGTCTCGAATGGCCTGGGCGGCCAGGCGGCGGCTCGCGGCGGCGGTGATAAACGCGGCGTAGCTCCAGGCGAGGCGTTTAGCCGAAGTCTGCGCGCCTGTTGCGTGATCGAATTGTTCCGAGAGATCGCCGGTCGGCGGCGTGTAGGCCTGCACCGTGCGCATGAACCTCTCGCCGCGTTCGAAAGCAGCCTTTGCCGGACTCTCGCTGCTTAGGGGTTCGCGGAAGCGCACGTTGTCGTCGGTCACGGCCTGCTCAGCGCCTGATCGCAACACGATCGCCAATTTGAAATAGAACTCGGCCGCGGCGAGCGTCGCCAGATACCAGGGGTTGCCGCCGTAGTACGCATCTTTGGCGTAGCGGCCCATCGCGGGACCCCGGTCGGACGGCCGCGCTAAGTTGATCGGATATTCCGTGTCGAATAGGTCTTCGAGCGCGGCCAGCGTCGCCTGAGCCCTCGGGTCGAGCACGCTGTGCGTCCCCGCCCCGCGGCCAGCATGAAGCACGCCGAGAATCACCGAAATGTCCAGAGCCTTGCTTGGGGCGCCACCGATGACGCCTGTTCTTGAGCGGTAATGGCCGTCTCTCCCGCTCCAATAGGCGCCGAGGCTCGCATCCAATTCGCCCGCGACGGAGCGATAGTTGCGAGCCCGGGTCTCGTCACCCATTTTCGCAAGCCACTCGGCGCCGCAAGCAAGCGCCTCGGCCTGCACGAGCTGCGTGTAATAATGATAACCGGACTCTTCCTCCCAGATGTCGAATGAACGCTCGGTTGCGTGGGACCGGATGAAGTCTAGATCGCCGACGACCAGCTCCAACATGGCCGCTTGGAGCCTGTCGTCCGGGTTCGGCTCGGCGTCGCGCCATCGTGTGACCGCGAGGACTTGAAGCGCCGGGCCGTCATTCTGGGGGCGCGCCCATCGAGTAAAATCGAGGGTTCCATCTGGATTTATGCGGGCTTCGGCCAGCACCGCATCGCCGAAGATCGTCGCGATCTCTTCGTCGGGCCGCACGTATTGCAGAAAGGAGGGCTGAATCTTTTTCCCGAAATGCCCCTGACGAAGAAACTCGCGTCCGTCAAGCTTGCGCAGCGCTCGGCTGAAGTCCACAAACTCGCGCAAGCGCTCGATCGACGCTGCGTCCACAAACCCCTCCGCCCGGGCCACGCGCAACGCGTCGATGATGATGGCTGAATCCCGGAACCAGTGGAAAAAATAGTCGGGGTCGGGATCGTAGGCGGCGAGGACCGGCGACGCGACCACCGACCCTGGCCGCGGAACGATGCGCTGCCCGAAGCCGGGACGTTTCTTGATGATTTGGGTCGCCGACACGGCGCGCAGCATCGCATCGGCTGCAAGGCGCGCTTCCTTCTCTACCCACTCGTCAAGCGCAGTCACGCTACCGCTGGCACTAGGTGCGGACTCTTGAAGCCCAGCCTCTTCATCCCCTCGCGGATTTCGGGGATGCCCATGAACAGATTCCAGATGAGGCCGGTGCGGTAGTTCTCGATCATGACGACGATCGGCCCCTGGCTGATCGCGAGATAGCTGTCGGCCCACCAGTCATGTTGCTCGCTGAATCCATCGATGAAGCCGTAGCGTCCCCAAATTTTGTCGCCGAGATTGTCGTGAAAGTGCCGCAGCGCCGCCATCGCCTCCTTGGGCGCGTAAGGGAAGCTCGATAAGGCGGCGCTCGGGGTAATGACGCCTTTGTCATTGTCGGGCGCGTGCGCCGAATATCCTTGCACCGAATTGCCGGCCGTAAGGCCCCAACAATTGGGTCCGTAGCCTTTGTAGCCCCGCGGATTGCGGACGCAGTAGGCGTAATTGATCCGGGTGTGCGCTTCATTTTGCCGCCAGTAGTCTGCGTAGGCGTCGCTCAAGCCGCGCGGATCGATGCCGCAAAAGGAATAATGGGTGAAGAAGAGCGGTCCGCCCCAGTCAGGTCCAAGCGGAAGCTCCACGCCCTCGAAATTGCGTCGGTTGAGAAACTGACGGCCCTGCGCCCAGCCCTCATGATAAGCTTCGACCGCGATCGAATAACGCGGCGAGGAAGCGGCCAGCACGTAAGCGATAAGGCACTCGTTCCAGCCGTGGATGGGATGGTTAAGGGCAAAGCCGTTGGTGTGGCTCCAGTGCCAGGTGAGCGCGGTTCGAGTGCCCTGCGTGTACCAATCCCATTCCGCTTCGCGCCAAAGATAAGTGATGCGGTCGCGAATGCGCGCCTCTTCCGACGTGTCGCTGCTAAAATAGGCGCGGACGCACAAAAGTCCCTGAAAGAAGAACGCGGTCTCGACCAGGTCGGCGCCATCGTCCTTGCGGCTGAACGGCTTCGTCGCCCCCGTGTCTCCACGCATGAAATGGGGGTAGAGACCATGGTAGCAGGTCGCCCGTTCGAGGCAGTCGAGCGCCCTCCCGACCCGCTCCTGCAGCTCGGTTCGGGTCACCCATCCGCGCTCGCAGGCCACGATCAACGCCATCAACCCGAAGCCAGAGCCTCCGATCGCTATGTCGTGATCCGGCGGATCCGTCAGGCGCGCAACGCGATCGCGCGCCAAGCCGCTCACCGGCTCCCCGCTGTCCCAGAAATAGCGGAAGGTTTGGCGCTGGACGAGGTCAAGCAATTCCTCATCAGACAGCTTGTCCTTTCGCTTGGTTTCCTTGGCGTGCGACTTGGTTTCGGTGGAATATGGCATGGGCGACCTATTCACTCGGCGGAAACAGATTTCAGTGGGAGCGTTTGGCGGCTCGGGCATTCCATGCTCGCGCTCGGGCTCGAACTTCTGGCCGCCTGGATCAACGACGAGGTGCAGCTTGCGCGGGTAGAAACCGGTTTCCGGCTGGTCATGGCCGATATTGATCAAGCCGATGTCAGCCAATTCGCTTTCGAAGAGCGTCCTGATGCGCTTGCGAGATTTCGGATCGAGGACGTCGAGCGCATCGTTCACCACGACCCAGCCTGGCCTCTGCAGGACGACGCGAGCGAATGCGATGCATTGCTTTTCGTCATCGGTCAGGTCCCGGTCCCATCAATTCACGGTGTCGAGATGCGGCTCGAGGTGTTCAAGTCCGACGCCGGCAAGCGCGTTGACGATGGTTGGGTGGTCAAAGGCCTCGGTCGGGTGCGGGTAGGCGACGGCCTCACGCAGAGTGCCAGGCGGAATGTACGCTTGCACCGGCATGAACATGATCGAGCTGCGCGCCGGGTGCGTGATTTGACCGCTCCCCCATGGCCAAAGCCCGCCGATGGCGCGAAACAACAGGGCTTTTTCTTCGCCGTTCTCACCGGCGATGAGGACACGTTCGTTGGCGTTCATGTCCGCATGGGGTTCGCTTAGCATCACGCAGCCCGTCGGCGAGGCGACGCGAAGATCGTCGATCTTGATCGACGGATCGTCCGCCTCGGTAAACTTGATGCGGCTCGCCGCTTGGCCCAGATCATCCATGCCCATGATCGCTTTCCGGAATCTCGCCACGCGCAAGAGCGTCGCGCGCCAGTCGGCAAGATTGGAGAAATTATCGACGAACCATCGAAGCGCGGTTTGCACCTGGTTGAAGGCGCCGACAATCACCATGAGCTCGCCGAAGCTTATGTTGCTGCGGAAATAGGCTGGCGCGGCGACCAGAATCGGCGCGATGATCGTGAACCAGCCATAGCCGGCGGTGACCCAAGTCAGGCCTGTGACGGCGTTGACGATCCGCCACGAAATGTTGAGCACGCTGCCGAACACCGCATTGAGGCGGTCTCTTTCGTCGGCCTCGCCGCCGTAGAGGGTGATGCCATCGATGTGCTCGTTGATCCGCACGAGCGCGAAACGAAACTCGGCTTCTCTCGCATAGTGATCGGCATTGAGATTGATCAGCGGACGGCCGACCCACCAGCTGACGTATGACGCCGCGCCGGCGTAGACTAGCGCGCACCATACGAGATAGCCGGGTGGAGCGAACTCGCGGCCGGCGATGGGCAGAAACTGACCGTTCGAAAGTCCCCAAAGAACGCCGACGAACGTGAGCAGAAGAAGGCTCGACTGCAGAAGGCCGATGCCCAGGTCGGTCGAGAGGTCGGTCAGATGCTGGGCGTCAGCCTGGAGGCGCTGATCGGGATTGGCGCCGAGCGGGCCCGAATTCGACAGGCGGAAGGCGCGCTTCGGCTTAAGCCACTGGTCCAGGAGATCGTTCACGAGACCCTGGCGCAGGACAACCTTTGAGCTCTGGTTGAGCCACATCTGCGCGACGTTGAGGATCAGCAATACGCCCGCGATTCCGCCGAAGACCCAAAGCTGGGTCAGAAAACCAGGCATATCCTTGTTGGTCAGCGCGTTGTAGAAGGGGCGGTTCCAGGAATTGAGCCTGATCTGCATGTAGGCGGTGGCTCCGACAACCGCGACGAGCGCAATCGCCAGCATCAGAAGCTTGTTGCGCTGACGCGAAACCCAGAAGGCCGAACCCATCCAGATGACGTCAGAGAACAGACTGGCCAGCGACGCGCTCTCCACGCCGTCGCCATCCTTGTGTGGTTTCTTGAATTGCTCCGCCATCGAATTCGATCCGTTTCCCCTGGCGCCCATTCTCGCATGATCCGGCCCACGTCGTCTTCGCGGATATTCGCGGCTCGAATTCTTGACTGTTGCATCCGCGCAGGCTGCTTGCGACGCGTGATTTCAATCGAGGGCGCCGATTGGACCGGTGGGGCGCCGCGCAAGATAGGGCAAGAGGATGGGACGCATCGACGCATTGCTCCAAAAGATGACGCTCGAGGAAAAGATCGGGCAACTCAATATGGTTCCTGCGTCTCGCGTCGTTACGGGTCCCGGCGAGCTTCACGATCTGCATGAAGGAATTCGAACCGGCAGAATCGGGAATTTGCTCAACCTCTGGGGGGTGGACGAGACGTGCGCTGTCCAGCGTCTCTCGGTGGAAGAATCCCGCCTCGGCATTCCCTTGCTCATGGGTCTCGACGTCATCCATGGCCACCACACGATTTTTCCCGTCTCTCTGGCGGAAGCCTGCCAGTTCGCCCCTGACCTTTGGGAGAAGACGGCGCGCGTCGCCGCCGAGGAAGCGGCGGAGGATGGCGTCGCCCTCACCTTCGCGCCGATGCTCGACGTGGCGCGCGACCCGCGTTGGGGACGCATCATCGAGAGCCCTGGCGAGGATACATGGGTCGCTTCTGAGATGGCGGTGGCCAAGACCCGAGGCTTCCAGGGACGAGACCTTGCAGCCGGAGATAGCGTCGCCGCCACGGCCAAGCATCTCTGCGCCTATGGCGCCGTGGCCGCCGGCCGGGAATACGCCTCGGCCGACGTTTCCGAGAGAACGTTGCATGAGATCTATCTGCCGCCATTCGCGGCGGCGGTTGATGCGGGCGCCGCGGCGGTCATGCCAGCGTTCATCGATGTCGCTGGCATGGCCATGACCGCCAACGCCAAGCTCCTGCAAGGCTGGCTTAGAGGAGTTGTCGGCTTCGAGGGCGTCCTGATCAGCGACTACAACGCCGTCGCCGAGCTCCTCAATCATGGCGTGGCGGCGGACCTCGTCGAGGCCGCGGCGCTCGCCCTCAACGCCGGCGTCGATATCGACATGACGAGCGGCGCGTACGTGAAGTCCCTTCCCGAGGCGCTCGAGCGCGGCCTCGTAACAATGGCTGCGATCGACGCGAGTGTGAATCGGGTGCTCAAGCTGAAGGAGAGTCTTGGCCTGTTCGACGATCCCTATCGGCGGGGCTCGGTTGCGCCTCAGCCGAGCCGAGCCGTGGAGCGGCGCAAGCTGGCGCGCGAGGCGGGGCGCCGTGCGATCGTGCTCATGACCAACCGGGCGGAAATCCTGCCGCTATCTCCGACAATCGGGCGGATCGCCGTGATTGGCCCTTTGGCCGCGGCGCCGGGAGAGATGTTGGGGTCCTGGGCTTCGGCGGGCAAGCCTCAAGAGGTTGTGTCCATCCTTGAGGGGCTCAAGGCGGCGCTGCCGAAATGCCGGATCGATCACGTCGCCGGCGTCGACATCGAGGGAGAAAGCACAGACGGGATAGCGGCCGCGCTTCGTCTGTGCGCCGAGGCCGAAACCATCGTGCTCTGCCTTGGTGAGAGCGCGGCGATGAGCGGCGAGGCCGCGAGCCGCACCGATCTCGGTCTGCCCGGGCGACAGCGCGCGCTTGCCGAAGCGGTCTTGGACCTTGGCAAACCTGTCGTGGCGACGCTCTCCTCAGGGCGGCCGCTCACCCTGCAATGGCTGTTCGAGCGAGCGGACGCAGTGTTGGCGACGTGGTTTCTTGGACATGAGGCCGGACATGCGGTCGCCGACGTTCTGACGGGGAAATTCAATCCGACAGGGCGATTGCCGGTGAGCTGGCCGCGCGCTGTCGGCCAAGTCCCAATTTTCTACAACGAGCTTCCTTCCGGCCGCCCCTATGCGCCTGGAGTGCACTATTCCAGCACCTATCTCAATCAGCCGCCAACGCCGCAATTTCCTTTCGGACACGGCCTGTCGTACAGCCGCTTTGCGCTCAGGGATCCTCGCTGCGAGCCGACCTCAGTGAAAACGGGCGAAACGTTCGAGGTGACGGTCGCTGTCCATAACGAGAGCCAGGTCGACGGCGAGGCGACATTGTTCCTGTTCGTGCGTGATCCAGTCGCGAGCGTCGCTCGGCCGCTGTTGGAGCTTAAGGGGGTCCAGAAAGCCGTTCTTTCGGCCGGGGAGCGCAAGGATGTGACGTGGCGGCTCCCGGTAGAGGATCTTTCGTTCGTCGGCCAAGGCCTCGAGCGCATCCTGGAGCCGGGGCGGTTTGAGATCCATGTGGGCCAGAGCGCGGATCCAAGTGACCTTTTAGGTTCAGCCGTCGAATTGATCCTGTGAGCCTGACCTTGGCGCGGGCTGTTCCGACGGCGCCTGCTCTAACGGCATTTTTACCGGCGCACCCTCATGTTTTCAGTAGGTTATGACCCCGTTTAGTTCCGCCCTGCAAATTCGCCTGGTTCGGCTAGCGCGACCGGGCCATTATAACAACATTAAGATGTTCTATAGGTGATTTTCCCTCGCAAGGCTTTCGGAGACGTCGGAGGCCATCCCAGGATCGCGATACGGCTGTCGAACAAAAGTTGGATGAGCGCGCGGAAGCGATAAGGTTCTGGCTGAAAGCTCGTGGTCTCGTTCAAATACACAGTTTCTCGAGGAACTATTTGGGAGCGCTTCGATACCGCTCCTTAATTTGGTAAGCTCTATCTCATGGATCATGAAGGCGGACAAACCGTTGCTGCCGCGAACCTTGGATCTACCGGCGACGCAGGAGTGGCGGCGGCGGCCAAGCGCGCGCCCAAATCGTCGCCCTCGACCGTCCTGGTCACGGGCGCGAGCGGTTTTCTCGGATCGGCGATCGCCGCCGCGCTCAGAGCCCGCGGCGATCACGTCCGGGTGCTGGTCCGTCCATCGAGCCCGCGCGCCAATCTTGATCCCGCCGACAGCGTGTGCGAGGGCGACCTCCGCGATCGCGCCTCGTTGGCGGCGGCGTTGAGAGGCGTCCGCTTTCTCTTTCACGCCGCGGCCGACTATCGGCTCTGGGCGCGAGACCCGGAAGAGATCCGCCGCAGCAATGTCGAGGGAACGCGCCTCATCATGGACGAGGCACTGAGCGCCGGCGTCGAGCGCATCGTCTACACCAGCAGCGTCGCGACTTTGAAGCTTAAAGAAGGCGCCGCCGCAACGGAGGACCATCCTCTTGCCGAAGGCGAGGGGATCGGCGCCTACAAGCGAAGCAAGGTCGCGGCCGAGCGTCTGGTCGAGACCATGATCCGGCGCGATGGACTGCCGGCGGTGATCGTCAACCCGTCCACGCCCATCGGCCCTCGCGATGTGCGGCCGACGCCGACCGGCCGCATCATCGTCGAGGCGGCGTCGGGGCGGATGCCGGGCTTCGTGGACACGGGGCTCAATCTCGCGCATGTCGATGACGTCGCGGCCGGCCATGTCGCGGCGCTCGAACGGGGTCGGGTTGGCGAGCGCTATATTCTCGGCGGCGACAACGTCTTCCTGGCGGACATGCTGGCCGACATCGCCCGCTTGGTCGGACGCCGGCCCCCTAAGCTCAAGCTGCCGCGGACCATGCTCTATCCGATCGCTTATGGAGCGGAGTTGTTGGCTTCGGTTCGCGGCGTCGAGCCCTTCATCACCATGGACGGATTGCGCATGGCGCGCCATCACATGTTCTTTGACGATTCCAAGGCGCGGCGCGAACTCGGCTATGTTTCCAGGACCTATCGCGAGGGCCTATCCGATGCGATCGCCTGGTTTCGCCGCCACGGCTATCTCAAATGATCGTCGCCGCCGCCTCTCTCCTCCCGCTCGCCATCTGGGCCTATCTTCTGTTCGGCAGGGGGTGGTTCTGGCTGTGCCGCGAGCGCGATGATTCTGTAGCCGCGCTCGCTGA
>CAVOLE010000035.1:0-182499 GCA_963696665.1 uncultured Alphaproteobacteria bacterium | reverse complement strand
GCGTGAGGCTATGTCCTGGACGGGGCCGCTGGCAAACGCCAAGCGTTCGCCGGCGAGGTCAGCCCAGCATCCCACCGCACTCACCGATGATTGACAGGATACCTACTAGTTGGTATGTTGCCGGCCGTGCGGCGATTCTTGACCCATCTCGACGACCGCGTCGGCCTAGCGCTGCGGCGCGCAAAAAAGTTCATTCGCCGCGATCCTGCGTTCCCGGTAGGCGCCGGAGACCATCCCGCCCACACCGCACCTGACGGAGGCTAATATGCAGCATGAAGTCGTATCCCGCGAAGACTGGCTGAAGCGAAGGATTCCACTCCTGGAGCAGGAAAAAGCTCTCACCAAGCATCGTGACCTTGTCTCTGCGGAGCGTTCGCGTCTGCCGTGGGTTCAAGTCGACAAGGACTATGTGTTTGACGGCCCTGACGGGAAGTTGGACCTGTCGGACCTGTTTCGAGGCCGCAGCCAGCTTTACATCAAGCATTTCATGATGGCGCCCGGGGCGCAGCAGCAATGCGTAGGCTGCTCACTTGAGGTCGATCACATAACCGACCTCCTGCCGCATCTCGAGAACCACGATGTGAGCTATGCGGTCGTCGCGAGAGCGCCGATTGAAGAGATCGAGGTCGTCCGCAAGCGGATGGGATGGAAGTTCCTCTGGGTCTCGTCGTTCAGAAACGACTTCAATTACGATTTCCAAGTCTCATTCAAGCCCGAAGAGGTCGCTGCAGGTCGCGCCGTGTATAACTACCAGAAAGCCCCCGAATGGGCGGGCAAGATGCAGGACCTGTCGGGCGGTAGCGCGTTCTATAAGAACGAGCGGGGTGAAATCTTCCACACCTACTCGGCCTACGGCCGCGGCGGTGAGGAGGTCTTGGGAATCTACGGGATTCTCGACGCCATGCCGAAGGGCCGCAACGAGGCCGGCCCCTATCATTCGCTCGCAGACTGGGCGCGGCCGCGAAATATGTACGATAAAGGCGGCGCGGTTGAGAGCAATGGTCGCTACCACCCGCAGGGCGCCGGCTCCGCACACGCCGGGTGAGAAGGCGCGTATTAGCTTGATCGCTCGCCCGGAAGCTGGAGGAGAGGCCATGCGTCTTTCCAATCCGGTGAGACGTGCGCAATGCGAGACGCGCCCCAGCGCGCGCCTTCCATGAGCCAAGCGATCGTGCCTGCTTCGTAAAGGATCCCGGCGCCCAGCAGGATCAGCATCCAGGGCACGATGCGGCGTCCCCATCGCTCAAGGAGCGTTCCCCATAGAGGATGGCGCGCAAACCAGCGCGCCATCGCGACCCACGCTACGGCCATGACGAGAAAGACAACGACAATCGTCGCCATTTCGAAAACAGTCCGAACGGCGGCGAAGAAGGGGACATAGACCGCGAGGTTGTCGCCCCCATGCGCCAGCGTGACGCTGCCGACCGAAAGAATGCTCGCCGTCGCCGACCGGACCTTGTCTTCGCCGCTTTCGCTTTGCGGACGCGCCAGTCGTATGAGGCCAACGCCAATCGGCAGGACGCCAAGCGCCCCCAATGCGGGCCTTGGCAGTAAAAAGCCCATGAGGCCGAGCGCCACACTGATTGCGACGAGCGTCCCGATCCCGAGAAGCTGTCCGAGAAGGATGTGGCTCGTCTTGTATGTCCGGTCGGAGAACCATCCCGCCAGCAGCGCGAGATCATCAATGTCGGTCGAGACGAAAACGAGCGCCGCCGCGGCCATGAGCGAAATCTCGCCGATCCATGAATCGAGGACCATGCTCGGCCGCTATGCGACGCGCTTGGCGGAGAGCGTCATCGGCCCAAGCGTCAAATCAAGAATTCTGCATCGGAGCCAGATGCCTGACCTCGACCGTAACGTGCGAGAGCGACGGGAACGCCGCCAGGCGCTCGCGATAGAACTCAGGCTCCCGCCCGTGCCGGGTGGCGACGGAGACGATTGCTCCCAGATGGCCCGGCCCCAGCCGCCAAATGTGCAGATCGGCGAGCGCGTCGCCGTCGCGCTCGATCGCCTCTTGCAGATGGCCGGTCATGCGCCGGTCGGGGTTCATGTCGAGGAGAATCGCCCCGGTGTCTCGAATGAGGCCATAGGACCAACTGGCGATCACGCATGCCCCAACAATGCCCGCGAGCGGGTCCATCCATAACCAGCCAAAGGCGCGGGCAAAGACGAGCCCGACAATCACCATGACGGAGACGGCAGCATCCGCCATGACATGCACAATAGCGGCGCGCATGTTGTTGTCGCGGCCCGCAGCATGCTCGTGATCATCGCCATGATGATGGCCGTGTCCGGGATCCTCTTGCCCGTGATGATGATGCCCGCCGCCCGACAGCAGCCATGCTGACACGATGTTGACCATGAGACCCAACACGGCGATCGGGATCGCCTCGGCGAACGCAATGGGCGCTGGCTCGATGAACCGCGTGACCGCCTCGTAGCCGATCAACAATGCGATCAGAGCGAGAATGACGGCTGAGGTGAATCCGGCAAGGTCGCCGAGCTTGCCGGTGCCGAAGGTAAAACGCGGGTCATGCGCGTGGCGGCGTGCGTAAGCGTAGGCGAGCGCCGCCAGGGTGAGCGCACCAGCATGAGTCGACATATGCATGCCGTCAGCGACAAGGGCCAGCGACCCGAACGCAACGCCGCCAATGATTTCGATGAGCATCATGGCGCCGCAGAGGATGATCACCGCCCATGTTCGCCGTTCGGCATGCTGATGGCCTTCGCCAAGGAAGACGTGGCTATGGGCCGCCTCGGCCAGCGCGTCGCGGTCGTGATGATCGTCGTGGTCGTGATCGCTGTGCATGAAGATCACTTCAGATAGGTGCGGACGACCTCGATCAGCTCCGCAGCCCCCCGCGCGCGATCCGCGTCGGCATCGGTGTCCGGGTTCACGACATGATTGCGAATGTGATCTTCCATGACCTCGGCGCTAAGGCCGTGGACGGCGCCGCGCAGCGACGCCACCAGCATCAGCACATTGGCGCAGCCGATCTCCGCCTCCAGCGCGCGCTCGACGGCTTCGACCTGACCCTTGATGCGTCGCACCCGGGCGATAAGCTTGCTCTTGTTTTCTATCGTATGCGCCATGCCCTAATATAGGGTGAGGGGCTATCCTATATCAGAGGGCGCATCGAGATTTTTGCAACCCCGCCGCCGCCAGGAATGGGCGCAACGTCGGGTTGGGATTGCCGTCGCGCCACGCAATTACATGGGCGACCGTCGGCGCGGCCTCCAGGGCTAAGAACACCACATCGGGCAATCCTAGCTTGCTCATCGATGTCGGAACGAGCGCGACGCCCAGTTTTTCGGCGACTAGGCTGACGATCGTCTGCTGAAGCTGCGTTTCCAGCCTGATATTTGGCGCGACGCCGCCGGAGCGGAGGAAGCGCAGAATGGCGTCGCGCAGGGTCGGCGCCACATCCGGCGGCGTGGCGATCAAGGGCTCGCCCGCCAGCTGTTCGGCGCGGATGATCGGCGAGGCTGCGAGGCGATGCGCAGAAGGCGCGGCGAGGCAAAGCTTCTCTTCGAAAATCTGATGGGTCGAAAGCCCCCGTATGGCGCCGGGATCGAATGTGACAGCGGCGTCGAAGCGACCTGTCAGAACAGCATCCGGCAACAAATCGGGGATCATTTCGCGCAGCTCGACATGCACCTCAGGGTGCTCGGTCATGAATTGCCGCGCCAGGCGCGGCAGCACCGTATGCGCAGCGTGCATCATGAAGCCGATCCTCAGTGCGCCGAGCTCCCCCGCTCCGCCAATCGCGCGTTGCGGCACGCTTGGTCGAAGGCGGCGATCGCCAAACGGCAATCCTCGAGGAAGCGCTGTCCCGCGTGGGTCAGTTTGGCGCGGCGAGAATTTCGCTCCAGGAGGCGCACGCCAAGCTCCCGCTCGAGCGCGGCGATCTGCCGCGTCAGCGGCGGCTGGCTGATGTGGAGGCGCTCGGCGGCGCGGCCGAAATGCAGCGTTTCGGCCAGCGCCACGAAATAGCGCATCTGGCGCAGGTCAATCATGGTGATACCGAACAGGTATTGATAGCTCCATGAATCGGCATTGGATACTATCAATCCGCGCGCCTATGCCAATGAAAACCATTGGCCGCCGATCATGCTCTCCACGCTCACCGTCGTTCTGCCGATCTTCGCGCTCATCTTCGCAGGCTGGCTCGCCCGCCGGATCGGCGTCCTCGGGGCGAACGCCACCACGGAACTCAATCGCTTCGTGGTCTATCTCGCTCTTCCCGCGCTCCTGTTCGACATCATCGCGAAGGCCCGCTGGTCCGACATCTGGCAACCCGCCTTTATCGCGAGTTTCGGCCTCGGCGTTGCGGTCGTATTTGCGATCACGCTCATGATCCGGCTCAGCCGCCCACGCCATCTGGCCGATGCGGCGATCGACGCGCTGAACGCCAGCTATGCGAATACCGGCTTTATCGGCTTTCCGCTGGCGCTGATCGCGCTCGGCGCCGACGCCATGGCGCCGACGCTCGTCGCGACCCTCCTCACCGCCTGCGTGTTGTTCGCCGTGGGGATCGTGCTGATCGAGATCGGCCTGCAAACCGAGAAGCGGCGGCGGCGCCTCGTCCTCAAAGTCGGCGGCGCCTTGTTGCGCAATCCGCTCGTGGTCGCGCCGGCTTTGGGCGCTCTATTCCCGCTTTCCGCTCTCACACTGCCGACTGCCGCCGATACCTTCCTGAAGTTGCTCGGCGGAGCCGCGCCGCCCTGTGCGCTCGTTACGCTTGGTCTTTTCCTCGCCGGCAAAAAGGAGAGCTGCGACAAGGATGTGGGATCGACCGCCCTCCTGGTCGGGCTCAAGCTTGTGCTTCAGCCGGCGGCGACATGGCTGTTGGCGACGAGCGTGTTCGGCCTCTCTCCCCTGCTCACCCACACGGCCGTACTGCTAGCCGCCCTGCCCACCGGCACGGGTCCGTTCATGCTGGCCGAGTTCTATCGCCGCGAGGCCGGCGTCACATCGACCGTGGTGCTCGCCTCGACCATCGTTTCGCTGGTGACGATCAGCGCCTACCTCGCCGTGTCGCAATAGCGACCCCTCGGTCGTGCGTTGTGCATGATCATGATTTGGCGCCCTTGCGCCAAGGCGCCGCAGCTTAGGAAGCCTTCGTTTTGTGGAGGAAGGGCCGCAAGGCGAGAACCAGTGGGATGATCGCCGCCGCCGTCAGGGCTGCTGCGATAATTCCGGCCGTCCGGCTGGAATGGTCGGCGATTGCGCCATAGGCGATCGGCGCCAATCCGCCTGACCCTATAACGCCGGTATAGAACAGCGCGAACGCGCGGCTGAGTTCGCCTTTGCGAGCGAGTTCCGGCACGGTTCCATAGAGGATCGACGACGTGCCATTGAGCACGACGCCCAGCAGCGGGAGCGAAACAAGCAGAGGCGCTAGCGGCAGCGCCAGGGTCGCCAACATGAGCAGCGCGGTCGCGGCTTCCGTGACAATGACGCTCCAAACGACGCCAAGCCGTTGGCCGAGCCATCCGCAGGAAGCTTTGCCTAGAGCGCCTCCTGCGAACAGGAGGGCGAGACCGACGCCCACCGTCGCTTCATGACCGCCCATTGCGCGGAGGAGAAAAGGCAGGAACAAGAGATAACCCATGCGAGTCGCCGTATCGAGCGCGCCGATCGCAAAAAGCAGGTTGAAGCCGCGGCCATCCTGGCCCCGCGCCTCAGTCTGCTTTTCGGCCGGAACGATAAAGGGTCGCCGCGGCGTCAGCACAAGCAAGGCGAACCCTGTCAGAAGCCCGGCGACGGCGGTCATCCCCACGACCGGCCGCCAGTAGATGAAAGGCAACAGCAAAGCAACGAAAGCCGGAAAGGTCGCCTTCCCAAGATCGCCAGCGAAATTGTAGACGCCGAGCGGCCCTCGCGAGGCCGCCCCGTAGCTATTCGCAACCAGCATCGACGCGCGCGGATGTTGCAGGCTCGATCCGACGCCCGCGAGGATCAACCCAAGGCAGACGCCCGTGAACCCGAGCGGAAAGGCGACGACCAGATAACCGGCGGCCGCGACGAATGTCGCGATCGCCAGGGCGGCGCGCGCTCCAAGCTTCCCGGTGAACCTATCCGCGGGCGCTTGGAGGATGCCCATACTGCCGCTGTAAAGCGCCCGGACGAGCGCCAGCCCCGCATAGGTGAGACCAAACTCAGACTGCCAAACCGGCAGAAGCGCGTAGAGTTGGTCGGTGTAGCCGTCATGGAGAAAATGAGCGAGGCACGCGGCTGCGAGGTTGCGGCGCTGCGGCTGCCAGCGCTCCATTCGATCCTTTCGCGCCAAGCCGGCCGTCGCCGTATTCTGCATCGCCGGGCTCGCCCCCTTCTGCGATCCGGCTTTACACCCGTGAGTTCTCGTCGAATAGACTGTCTTCTTTCACGTGTGATGTCGAATTTTCTCACGGATTGGAAAATGCGCCGCCCTCTCCCACTGAACGCTTTGCGAGTGTTCGAAGTCGCCGCCCGCACGGGCAGCTACGCTCAGGCGGGGGCTGAACTTGGGCTCACGCACGGCGCGGTTAGCCGGCAGATCGGGTTATTGGAAACCTGGCTGGGGCAGCGGCTTTTCGTTCGGACAGGCCGTCGGATGACCGCAACGCAGGCGGCGCGCGCGTTCGCCGCAGAGGTTAGTCTATCCTTCGATCGGATGACGGAGGCCGCCGAAGCGTGCGGGCGTCCTTCCGCGCGCTACCTCCTGCGCGTTAGCGCTCCGACCACCTTCGCCCTCCGCTGGCTGATCCCGCGTCTCGAGCGGTTTCATGCCGCGCGACCGGAAGTCGAAGTGGCGGTGACAACGACGACGACGCTGCACGAGGAGCTGCGCGGCGGCTTCGATGTCGCCATCCGCCGCGGATCGGGCGAGCGAGGCGCATGGCCGCAGCATCGGCCGACCGCTTTTTTATCGGAGGCCGACACTTTGATCGTGAGCCCCGGCTTGTTCGAACGCGCGCCGCTTCATGACCCGGGCGATATCGCGAGCCATGTGCTGCTCATGAGCGAGACGCGCCCCGGCGATTGGGCGGACTGGCTCGAACGCGCCGGACTGCCGCATTGGCCTGAACAGCGGCGGCGCGTCTTCGACCACTTCTTCGTCACCCTGCAAGCCGTGGTCGACGGTTTCGGCGTCGGGATCGGCCCCTTGCCGGTGCTGCAAACGGATGTTGCAGCGGGACGACTCCTGACGCCGTTTCCGGCGATCCAGGTTCCAAGAACAGGCTACGTCGCCCTCGTCCCCTTCGACGCCAGCAAAACCTCGGTGCTGACGAGTTTTCTGGATTGGCTGGTCGAGGAAGGTTCGGCGTGAGCGCTATGCAACGCGTCGGCCTTGAATCAAAAAATCCGCGCAGTCATATTGGCAAAATCAGAAATCTGTGCTATAAACTGACGGTTGCCGAATGGAACCGCTCGCGGGACGCGAGGCAAATTGCCTCTATGGACATGTGAGATCGAGGTCGAGATAGGAGGAAATTTTTTATTTGAATTGGTTCGTAACCCATTGAAAAGTCCCAATTCGGAAAAATAAACGCTAGTAAACGCTAGTAAATTTACTAGCGCTTACTAACGTTTAATAGCGTTTAATAGCGTTTATGCGCGGCTATTTGCGTTTGCCTCGGGGCTTGCTCACGGCGGCGGACGTTTCACGTCTATAACAGGGTCCGCAAGACCCCCGGCAGCGCCTCGGGCAGGTCCTCGGCGACGAGGCCGGGGCCGACCGCGCGGCCGCAGGCGCCATGCAGCCAGACCGCGGCTGAGGCGGCTTCGAACGCCGGCATATCCTGGGCCGCAAGCCCCGTGACGAGGCCGGAGAGCACGTCGCCCGAGCCCGCGGTCGCGAGCCAGGGCGGCAGGTCCCATCCGATGGTCGCGCGGCCGTCGGGCGCGGCGACCACCGTGTCGGCGCCCTTGATAAGGACCACGGCGCCCATGAGGCGCGCGGCCGCCCGGGCGCGCGTGAGCTTGTCGTCGTCGAGCCGGACTTGGGCCACGCCCTCGAACAGCTTCATGAACTCGCCCTCATGCGGGGTCAGGACGGCCTCGTGGCCGCCGCGCTTGATCAGCGCCGCGAGCCGCTCGGCTTCGCCGGCGAAGCTTGTCAGCGCATCGGCGTCGAGCACGATCGTCCGCTGCTTGGCGGGCCGGGTCAGGCTCGCGGCGACGAGCTTGCGCAAGGTGGGGCCCACGCCCGCGCCGGGGCCGAGCGCAATGGCGCGGCGCCGCTCGTCGGCGAGCAGCGCCTCGAATTCGCGGGCGTTGGCGAAGGGGGCGACCATGACGGCGGTGAGCTGCGCGGAATTGACCGCGACGGCGTCGGGCGGACTCGCGACGCTGACAATGCCGGCCCCTGCCCGCAAAGCCGCGCGGGCGGCGAGCCGGGCCGCGCCCGTATGAAAGCCCGAGCCCGACAGGATGAGGGCGGCGCCCCGCGCATATTTGTGGCTCGCCGCATTCGGGCGCGGCAGCGCCTCGCCCCAGACGGCCGGCGCATTGACGAAGGCTTGCGGCGCGATCGGGGTAAGCGCCGCTTCGGGAATGCCGACGTCCGCGAGCCGGATCGCGCCGGCGAGCGTGCGTCCCGGCATGAGCAAATGGCCGGGCTTGAGCCGGAAGAAGGTCACGCTCGCGGTCGCCTCGACCGCGGCGCCTCGGATCTTGCCGGTTTCGCCGTCGAATTCCGGAGGGAACGTCGACCGCGAGCACCGGACCCCCGGCATGGCTGAAGGCGTTGATCCGTTCGACGATCGCCTTCGCTTCGCCCTCAATGTCGCGCGCAAGGCCCGCGCCGAACAGAGCGTCGATCACGCAATCGGCTTGGGCGAGGTCGACCGCGGCGGCCTCGAGGACCGGGCCGGACCAGCGAGCGGCGGCGAGCGCAGGGTCTCCTTTCAGGGCGTCGCGGCGGCCGAGCAATCCGAGCTCGACCGCATAGCCGCGCTCACTGAGCAGCCGAGCGGCGACGAAGCCGTCGCCGCCGTTGCCGCCCGGGCCGCAGACGACGGCGATCCGGCCGCGCGATTTCGTGAGCCGCGCCGCCTCGTCGGCGACCGCGAGACCCGCCCGCTCCATGAGCTTTATCCCCGGCGTTCCGGCCGAAATCGCGAAGCGGTCGGCTTTGCTCATCTGAGCGGGCGTCAGGAGTTCCGGGAACGCCAAAGGGTCAAGCATGGGACGAAGGTTGCGCGCCGTTGGCGCATGGCGCAAGCGGCAAAAACGCGCTTTCCATCGCGTCGGATTCTGCTATATCCCCCCGACGCTGATCCCCGATAGCTCAGCTGGTAGAGCATTCGACTGTTAATCGAATGGTCGCAGGTTCGAAGTCCTGCTCGGGGAGCCATTTCGGTACGAAACTGCGAACTCCGATCCCCGCAGTTTCCACTCCACGCTTTCCTCCGGACGCCACGAGGGCCTCGAGGAGCTGTAGGGTCGATCCTCGGAGTATGATTTGGTCCGCTCCCACTTCAGCCCGCTGGACTATCTTTTGGACATGGCTCCTGCGAAAGGTTCCGTCATCGCGGCGCAAACCCTCCCTCGCAAGCCCAGCAAAGCGCACCAACGTTTCCGGCGTTATCTCCGCTCCCTTCAAGTCCCTGGCCTCGGCGCGCTCCAGGTCGGCTCGGGCTGCATCCCGAATTCGTTTTAGCTCAACGATTCTCCCCTTTAGGTTCGGATCATTCAGCTCCGCCAGCCCGTTCTCGATCGCCTCGTAGAGACGCGTCAGCTTGGCCTCGGCGTCGCCCGCCTGGCGCTTCAGCTCCTCAATTCGATCCTTCTCCTTACCTGCATTGGCCCGCCGTCGCTGCAAGAGTGCTCCCAGCACCTCCTCAAGACGCGACGGTTCCAGTAACCGCCGCTCGACATGATCGACCACCAACTCATTCAGGTCGGCCATCGCAACCGTCCGGCCGCTGCAGCCGGTCTTGCCCTGTCGTGCGACCGTGCAGCAGGTATAGTAGCGGTATTCCTTGCCCTTGCCCGACGTCCGTAGGGTCATCGCTCCTCCGCAGTCGGCGCAGAAGACCACGCCACCGAGCAGCGTCGGGGCACTCACAAATCGCGGAGCCTTGAGCTGGGCCGCGCGCGATTTCATGATCACCTGAACCTCGTCGAAGTCCTCCTTTTCGATGATCGCGGGAACCTGGACATCAACTATGTCATCCGGGCTCTTTTTCGTGCCTTTCCGCTTTCCACTGACATTGAAGCGATGCACTCCAAAATAGGTCGTGCGGGTCAGAAGCTCATGCACAGCACCGACGCCCCAACGACCCCCGGTCTGTGTGCGCAGGCCACGCTCGTTAAGGTAGGCCGCAATCTGTCGAACCCCCATCGAGCCCTCGCCATCGCCGATTCGCGCGAGACGGAAGATCAGCCGCACCGTCTCGACCTGCGTGGGATCGGGTTCAATCTTCTTCTTTGTGCGGGCCCCGCGCATCTCGGCCGCGATGATCTTGTAGCCGAACGGCGGCCTTGAGCCGTTCCAATAGCCCTGCCGGGCATTCTCGCGCATGGCACGGAGCGTATGCTTAGCGTTTTCCTTTGACTGGTACTCGTCGAAGAGCGCCATGATCTGACGCATCATTGCGCTCATTGGGTCGTCGCCTAGCTCCTGCGTGATCGACATCAGTCGCACGCCGTTTTTCGCCAGACGGCGGACGTAGAACTCAAGTTGAAACTGGTCGCGGAAGAAGCGCGAGAACGAATGGACGATGATGCAGTTGAACGGCGCCGGGCGCTGGGATGCCTCGTCCATCATCCGCTGAAAGCCCGGCCGCTTATCGTCCGTGGCCGTTGCACCGAGCTCGACGAACTCAGTGACGATCTCGATCCCTCGCGATTGGCAATACGCGAGAAGCTGCCGACGCTGGTCCGGGATGGATAGGTCTTGCTCTGCCTGCCGCCCTGTCGAGACCCGAAGATAGAGTGCAGCACGCCCCGGCATGACCAAGGCGGGTTTCGCGTTGGCGTTCATGCGAGACCTCCTTCGAATTGATTACTTCTTGATCCCGAAGATCTCGTCCAGCTCCTCGGCGAAATAGAGCTCATACATTTCAAGCTCCTCAACGAATACCGGTACGCGATGGGGCCAATCGTCGATAATCTTGGGTGCCCACTTCGGCCTTGGCCGGCGCGGCGCGCGTTTCCTCGGTGGCGATTGTCCACCTCGGTCGCCGTAGAAATCATAAAGGCTGGCGTTGCCGTCTTCCGGCCCCGGAAATGGACAAATCTTTGCAGGCATGCCGCCATTTTCGAGCCAACCTTCAATTTATTCAATGCGATACGTTACTTCTCATGGTCGGAAGCTGGATACTCTGTCGCGGGCGCGACGGCCGGAGCGGCGAAACGACGGCTATAGCGTAGTGCAAATACATGCCCGCTTCGGTCCGATCATACCGAGACGACTCTATCCTATCATTCGGGAGGGCGAAAAATCCTAAGCTCGGCAACTGGTAGTTTCGATCCGGGCGCACAACCACCGCTACGAACATTTACTGATAGTGGCCGTCCGTCTGATACCGCGCCAGCTCCAGTCATGCTTGTTGCGGGGCCTTCAAACTACGAATTTGGGGGTCAGGAGTTCGAATCTCTTCGGGCGCGCGCCAGTTATTTCAGTAGGTTAGGCCAGCACCGCCGTTCTAAAGCGATTTTAGAACGGTGTTTAGAACGGTGCTTTACGCCCAATTTGATAGCAACCCAGCGGTAGGGCACGCCGATGCGCCGTGCGCAGCTCCGAGTGAAATTGCAAGGCGGGTTGACGTCATTCTCGGTCCACGCGTTGCTTCCCATCGCGAGAGCGACCGGTAACCAGCGCGCCTATCGCAGATCACAAGGTTGGGGTGGAGGGTTCGAATCTCTTCGCCCGCGCCACTTCCGAACAAAACTGGGCACTCCTTCCGGACCGTTACCGCCGCTGGCAGCGACAAGCTGTTCGAGGATGGCTTTGCGTGTCCGGATTTGAGAGCGGCACACATAGCGGATCTTCGACGTCAGATCTCTTCACCCACCAGCTCATTGCGGGAGCGGCAGCGGCGCTGCGTTGGAAGTTGTTTTCCCCGATTGAATGTCTGACCCGCCAGCGAGCCAAGAATGAATGAGCGGCATCAGGAAGGCTTCGACGGCGCCGAGTTCGGCGCCGGTGACCGAGTAATCAGGCGCAAGGTCGTCAACGACGCGCCAGACCTGGCCATCGCTCACCGTGTTCGCCATTCCTCCCGTCACGCTCATAGCCGTAATGTGCGCATGCGCGGCCGGAAAAGCCTGGCCGCGAGTTGGCCGGACAAATCACGCGCAAGCTCCCGGATGCATCAGAAATGGTGAAGGGGAAAAGAGAGCGCTTGGGTAGAAGGAGGAGTTCTGTACGATATTGCTTTGCTGATTAGCCCGGCTGACGTACTCTCAATGCACACAAACACACAGACTTACCTGATGACGGGTGCCGCGGAAGCAAGCCTCGACGATTTTACTGAGTCCGACCTCGAACGCGGAGCCGCCGCAGCGCGCCTTATCTGGGATGATTCCGCAGCCGCCGACCAGCTGACCGATCCGCGGACGCCGGTCTTCGCGCATGCGGTGATCGATGGCCTGGCCGCTTATCTCGCCGCCTCACCTGGCGCGATGAAAAAGATCATGAGAAACGCGACTCAGGGAGCTGCGGATCTCAATGTCAGCCAGTTTCAGGGCCTTATCGAGATCATTCAGAACGCCGACGATCTCCGGGCAACCGAAGTGCGGTTCGCGTTTCGTGACAACGGCGAGAGGAGGCAACTTCTAATCGTTCATGACGGCCAGCCGGTGACGTGTCACCACGTGCTGGCGATGGCCCTGCCTTACCTCACCACGAAAACGCACCGGACCGACCAGAGGGGACGGTTTGGCATCGGCTTAAAAACGCTCAATCGCATTGCACTTTCAATCGCGATCCATTCGGAGCCCTACCATTTTTCCGGACATCAGACTTCGCTGTCACGCCTGGAGCCCGAGCCGGCGCTCCCTGGCTTTTACGACCCCGATCGAGATACTTTGTTCGCCATCGATCTTGCACAGGAATTTGATGACGACGGCCTGAAGGTCTGGTTCAAGACCTGGGAGGATGACGGTCTTCTTTTCCTGGCGTCCGTCCAGCGTTTCTGCTGGTGCGCAATCGACGGGTCGATCGTCGCGCAGAAGGTCCTCAATTTTGGCGGCTGGAGTGACGCTGGCTTTACGAGCCGGCATGCCAGCATCACAGCGATCCAACGCAGGCGCGTTGAGAGTTTGAGCCAAGCCTGGACTGTCTGGAGGGCGACCGTAAACGTACCTGAAAAGCTGCATCCTTCTCACAAGGCGCGCAGCGATACGACAGATATCTCCGTTGCTGTCCCGGACCGCCCCTCAACTGGCAGGCTCTATGTCGGGTTCAAGACCCTTGTGCCGGTCGGGCTCGTCATCTCGCTAGACGGTCAATTCGATCCGAGCACCACCCGCGAAGCCATCATTGAAAACCCGTGGAACGCCTGGCTCATTGAGCGATGCGCGGACGTAGCCGGCGATATTGCAACAGGACTGCTTCTCTCGGAACCGTCCGCCGCCTGGACGCTGATTCCGCTTGCGCGCGAAAGGGTCGGTAAAGAAGAGGACAAGTGGTTACGGGACCTGTTCGACGGCGCGCTTCGGCGCGCGCGCGCGGAACTCGGCAAGCACGCAAGGATTCTCATCGGCACGGACACGGTGCCGGTCGCATCGCTGTCGATTTCCGTCGAGAACTGACCCGGGATTTCCATTGAGAGCTGACCCGGCTTGATGATGGTTTCGGGGTCAGGCGTTCGTCAAGTTTCGGGGCTTCTCCTTTGCGGGTTTGGCAGCTTTCGCCGAGCTGTTCTTGAAGCGGAAGCTGTCGTTTCCGGTTTCGAGGATGTGGCAACGGTGGGTGAGACGGTCGAGTAGAGCGGTCGTCATCTTCGGGTCGCCGAACACGGTTGCCCACTCGCCGAAGCTGAGATTGGTCGTGATGATGACGCTGGCGCGCTCATAGAGCTTGCTCAGCAGATGGAAGAGCAAGGCCCCTCCAGAGGCGCTGAACGGCAAGTAGCCGAGCTCGTCGAGGATGACGAGATCAGAGTGGGTGAGCCGAGCCGCGATCTGGCCAGGTTTGCCCTGAAGCTTCTCTTGTTCGAGGGCATTGACGAGTTCGACGGTGGAGAAGAACCGGACGCGCTTGCGGTGGTGCTCGATGGCCTGGACGCCGATCGCAGTGGCGAGATGCGTCTTGCCCGTACCGGGGCCGCCGACCAGGACGACGTTGTGGGCGTCTTCCAAAAACTCGCAGCGATGGAGTTGGCGTGCGAGCGCCTCGTTGACCTCGCTGCTGGCGAAGTCGAAGCCGGCAAGGTCGCGATAGTTCGGAAAGCGGGCGGCTTTGAGCTGATAGGCCGTTGATCTCACCTCTCGGTCGGCGGTCTCCGCTTTCAGAAGCTGCGACAGGATCGGCACTGCGGCTTCGAAGGCCGGGGAGCCTTGCTCGGTCAGCTCGCCGACCGCCTGAGCCATGCCGTGCATCTTGAGGGTTCGCAGCATGATGACGACGGCGCCAGCGGCGGGATTATGACGCATGGCGCGCCTCCCGGGCTTTGCGTAGCGCGTCGTAGCGTTCGACGTTGGCCTGCGGTTCGGTGGTGAGGGTCAAGGCATTAGGCGGCTTCACGGCTGGTGGGTCGATCGGCTTGCCGTCAACCAAGCGGTGCAGCAGGTTCAGAATATGCGTCTTCGTCGGCGCGCCAGCCTCCAATGCGAGTTCGACGGCAGTGAGCACGGCCTGCTCGTCATGCTGGAGGACGAGAGCCAGAATCTTGACCATCTCGCGGTCGCCGCCCGACGTCTTGAGCATGCGCTGCTGCAGAGCCCGGAAGGCAGGCGGCAGTTCGACGAAAGGCGCGCCATTGCGCAAGGCTCCGGGCTTGCGTTGAACGACCGCCAGATAGTGCCGCCAGTCGTAAACCGTTGTTGTGCTTTTCTGTTCGTGGGAGCGGGCAAAAACGCGGCGATGCTCGCAGACGACTTGTCCCTCGGCGGCGACAACGATGCGTTCGGGATACACCCGCAGGCTGACCGGACGATTGGCGAACGACGCCGGCACGCTGTAGCGATTGCGCTCCAGATGGACCAGGCACGTCGGCGACACGCGCTTGGCGTATTCGACGAAGCCGTCGAACGGGCGCGAAAGCTGCATCAAGTGCGGCGCTTCCTGCGCCCAGGCGTCGGCCACGGTGCCAGCTTGCGAGCCCTGCGGCGTCTGAGCCCACAGTTCCCGGCAGCGCGTCTCCAGCCAGTCGTTCAGCGCCGCCAGGGAGGGGAAGTTCGGCGTCGGCTGCCACAGCCGATGGCGGGCGTCCTGGACGTTTTTCTCGATCTGCCCCTTCTCCCACCCGGACGCTGGATTGCAGAACTCGGCCTCGAATAGGAAATGGCTGACCATCGCCGAGAAGCGGGCGTTGACCTGGCGCTCCTTGCCGCGCCCGACCTTGTCGACCGCGGTGCGCATGTTGTCGTAAATGCCCCGCCGCGGCACGCCGCCCAAGACGCGGAAGGCGTGGTTATGGGCGTCGAACAGCATCTCGTGGGTCTGCTGCGGGTAGGCGCGGAGAATGAAGGCGCGGCTGTGGGAGAGCTTGACGTGAGCGACCTGCAGTTTGGTCCGCTCGCCGGCGATGATCGCCCAATCTTCCGACCAGTCGAACTGGAACGCCTCGCCCGGCAGAAACGCAAGCGGCACGAATACGCCGCGGCCGCACGTCTGCTGTTCCCGCTGCCGGGCGGCCTTCCAGTCGCGAGCGAAGGCCGCCACGCGATTGTAGGAGCCGTCGTAGCCGAGGGCGGCCAGATCGGCGTGCAATTGCTTGGTCGTCCGCTTCTGCTTGCGGGACTTCCCGGCCTCCTGCCGCAGCAAATGCGATAGCTTGTCGGCATAAGGATCCAGCTTGCTCGGGCGGTCAGGGATGTTGAACTTCGGTTCAACGGTGTCCGAGCGCAGGTATTTGCGGACTGTGTTCCTCGACAGCCCCGTGCGCCGCGATATCTCTCGGATCGAGAAATGATCTCGATAATGCCAGCGTCGGATGACGCTCAATAACTCCATGTCGATCACTCCGTCGTCCCCCGGACAGGCCAAGGGGGAAAGGTTCGAACATGGGTCAGTTCTCGGTGGAAAAACCCGTAGCGCCCGGGTCAGCTCTCAGTGGAAATCAACACGCTGACCGCAAGATGGTCCGTTATCGCTCATGCCGGCCGCCAGACACGGAGCTTCGGACGCAATTGCGCGATCTCGCCAACGAGAGGAAGCGTTTCGGATATCGTCGGCTGTTCGTCCTGTTGCGGCAGGAGGGCGAGCCCTCGGGCATCAACCGCATCTACCGGCTTTATCGCGAAGAAGGCCTCACGGTGCGCAAGCGACGGGCTCGGAGGCGCGCCGTGGGGTCGCGGGCGCCGATCCTGGTCGAATCCAAGCCGAACGCTCGCTGGTCGGTGGATTTCGTCCACGACCAGCTTGCCTGCGGCCGACGATTCCGCATCCTGAACATCGTCGATGACGTGACGCGGGAGTGCCTGGCGGCGATCCCTGACACCTCGATCTCAGGCCGGCGCGCGGCGCGGGAACTGACGGCGTTGATCAAACGGCGCGGCAAGCCCGGCATGATCGTCTCGGACAATGGGACCGAGTTCACCTCGAACGCCATGTTCGCCTGGGCGCAGGACAACAGGGTCGTCTGGCATTTCATTGCGCCAGGAAAGCCGATGCAGAATGGCTTCTGCGAGAGTTTTAACGGGCGCATGCGCGACGAGCTTCTCAACGAGAGCCTGTTCCTCGGCCTCGATCACGCCCGGACCAAGATCACGAACTGGGTCGACGATTACAACCAGCAACGGCCACATTCGGCGCTGGGCTACCTTACGCCGGCAGCCTATGCCGCCAATCTCTCCGCAAAATGCGATCGTCTGCGCAACCCCGACCAGCTCCGCCGATCGCATGTTGCTCCACCCGCGCCCCACGGCGTAAAACCCGCCGGGGCTCTAAGCGCCGCTGGATGAAAGCTCAGTGGCAGGTCAGCGCGACCTTACCGCCTTTCGGATTTGCCTCGTGCAGGAAGGTTGCGGCCTGTGCGCCGATCTTCACCTGGTCTGTGCCGATGTAAGAGCTGGCGCCTGCGGTTCGAGAGTCGTCGATGATTACCGTCGGGATGTTCGCCGCAATCGCAGCCTTGACCACGGGCGCAAGATTCGAGATCGGACTCCGGCGACAAGAGCAAAGCGTCTGGCTTCTGCGAGGCCATGGTTTGCGCAAGGTTAAGCTGCTCGACCAGCGACAATTCGTCTTTGGCCGCCTGCACGTCGACCTTGATCCCGTATTTGGCGGCCTCGCTCTTCGCCCCAGCCGCCACGTCTTGCCAGAATTCGTTGATGAGTGTTTTGGTGACGTACGCGAAGCGCAACTCCTTGCCCGGCTTTGGAACCGCGCCCAACTTTGACGCCAGGTCAGAACTCTCGATGTTTTCTGCCGTTCCGGTCGGATAGGCGGAGCAACTCTCCGCAGCCCGCGCCCCACTCGTACCCATTGTGAGCACGATCAGGCTGGCGGTCGTCATTATCGGTCGAGCTAAAGTTATCATAAGCTTCCTCCCGTTTGATAAGCAACGATCGACTGCGTCAATTGGCGCGCGTACCGTCGTTACGTATTGAAAGATTGAACTGTTCGATCGTAGTAACGACGAACATCTTCGAGGCTCCTGGCAGCGTTCCTCCAAGCGATCGGGCGTTAGTGCCTGACGTCCTCTTTGCGCATCGGTTTTACCCTTGAGGCAATCCGACGGTGCGGAGCTTAGTTACGCGCTTTGTTAAGAGCAATTTAGATGCTTTGCACAAAAGCTTAGAATTGCTAACGATACGGGCGGTCCGGGGCCACACCGATGCAGCTTCCCATGCGCGCGATTTGCGTCTTTCACGCTGCCGCTAAGGCAGGTAGCGTCTCGAAGGCGGCGGCGGAGCTGAATGTGACTCCCTCCGCTGTGACCCAGCAAATTCAGCTCCTGGAGACGCAACTCGGGACCTCTTTGATGGTCAAGGTCGGGCGCCGTATCGCGCTCACGGAAGCCGGAGAGCGCTATTTCACTTCGATCCGCGATCAGGTTGAGCGGATCACCGAAGCGACAGACCAAATTCGCGGATTCCGCTCGCTGATGGCGCTGAACGTGCGCGCAACGCCGACCCTGTCGGCCAAATGGCTGCTGCCACGTCTCGGCTCCCTTATTGATCTTCACTCCGACTTGGAGGTGCGTCTGGATGGCACCAATGAGCCGACTGACTTCGATCGGGAGTCGGTGGACGTCGAGATACGGCACGGCGACGGGCGAAGGCCCGGGCTATTTGTGGAGGGATTGGCGGAAGAAGAATTCTGGCCAGTCTGCGCCCCCACCTATGCCGGTGCGGGGAGTCTCGCTCCGGCTGAGCTTCCGAGCCGCCGTTTAATCCATTCGGTGAAGTCGCAGGCGCAGTGGCCCCGCTGGTTCGCCTTGGCCGGCGTCGAACCGTCTACGCGATGGCGCAAAGTGCTCTTCGATCGTAGCCATATGGCGATCGACGCGGCGGCTGGCGGCCTCGGAATCGCACTTGAAAGTACGCTTATGACGGAACGCGAGCTCGCGCAGGGAGTGCTAATCCGACCTGTTCGAGATGCGCCGGAGATTCGTATCGTGACGCAATGGATTGTCTGCCCTCGCGATCATCTTCGAAGGCGAAAGGTGCAGTTGTTTCTCGACTGGCTGCGCCAGGAACGAGACGTGTGGGCGGCCCGAAGCGGCCGGAAATGACGAAGCGCGGGCCGCGTTCCGCAGTCGACCCTACTGCGCGGCGATGCTCTTGTGGGGTCTGAAGCGATCCTCCATTTCGCGGCGAACAGCGGCGACATCGCGATCATCCACGAGATCGACGTCGGCGTAGCTCACCACCTGGTCCTTTTTGATCGCTCGCTTCAGGCGGACATTATGCGCAAGCCCCATCGGCAGTGCGCCCAGTTCAAGGCTGCGCACGGCAGGAATTGCTTTAGCCCAAACTGCAAAACCGCCCTCGCCATCAAGCATTTCGCCCTGTTGCATGTCCTTCTTGGCGGTGGCGACAGCGTCTCCTCTGAACTCCTTCGAAGACCCCGTCGATTCGTTTCGTAGCACCGCCGATAGCACGCTGACCGACGCTTCCAGGCCGATGAGATGGAAAGGACGCCAGAGGGATGCGTACCAACCGGACGGATCCGTGAGCAGGCCATATTGCTTGAAGCAAGCTCGCGCATATTCATTGTGCGCCTTGAAGGTCACGAACACGCCGTACCGAACGTTGTTGAAAACTTCGCGGCCGTCAGGTTCCTGGCTCGCGGCAATATCGACAAGCCCGGAGCGGGCCATCCGGCCGCCGTCGGCTACCGGGCGGAACACGCGTGCGAGATCGTGGACGCCCGCTGGCGGGAAGGCGAGTCCGTCATCGGGGCAATCGACGCCCGTTCCGTTCGCGACAGCGGCCATTTCGATGGCAGCCTTGGTACCGTCGGTAAAGGAATTGTAGAGCTTCGGATTGAGCCTGTCTTTCTTGACCATCTCCTCGCTCCACCCGAACAGTCCCCACACAGTGTCCGGGGTTGAATAACGATAGCGAGGCTCAAAGTTCATGCCCTTGCCGGCGGCGGTGATCTCAAAGCCGCAGGAGCGCGCCCAATCCACCAGCTCGCAGATGAGAGCAGGCTGATCCCCGTAGGCCATCGAATAGATGAGGCCCTTCGCCCGAGCCTTTTCCGCAAGGATGGGCCCAACCATGACGTCGGCCTCGACATTCACCATGACGACGTGTTTGCCGTGCTCGATGCAAGCGAGCGCGTGACGCGTTCCCGCAAGCGGATGACCGGTGGCCTCGATGACACACTCGATCTCTTGACAAGCCAGCACCGCCTGGAGGTCGTCGGTGACGAAAGTCGTCCCGTTCTTGATCGCTTCGCCCGCGCTGCGGGCGTCGTAGCGGCCGTCAGCCCAGCCGACGCGTTTGAAAGATTGACGCGCCTGACTGACGTCGAGATCGACGACCACAGCCATATGCAGTCCTTCGATCCTCGGAATCTGCGACAAGATCATGGACCCGAATTTGCCGGCTCCGATCAGCGCGGCGCGCACGGGACGCCCCTTGGACGCCCGGCTGGAAAGCAATGCGGAAAAATTCATGGGTATGTATTCCTCGCGTCGCGGCGGTTTGGCCGGCATGGATAAAACTTGGTCGTAGAAGAGAGGAAGGCGCCGCTAATGGACGAGGGCCGCCTGCCGAGTTTCCTCCTGTGCGCTTTTTCGAGCGCAACCGTGAACGCTCACGCACGTAAAAATACGACGGGATCAATTAGAGCAAGTTAGAATTTTGGGACGGATTGTTAGCGCTCCTAAAGCGCCAGGGATCTTTACTGCGAAGAGGCTCCATTGGCTTCACTGAACCGCTCCGGGTCGATTGGAGGCTCCAACTCCTGAGAAGGTGGAGCCATGACAAGCAAGACGACCAACAAGTTCTCTTCCGAGGTGCGCGCCGCGCGGTGCGAATGGTTTTGGATTACGAAGGCGAGCATGCCTCGCGCTGGGCGGCGGTCTCGTCGATCGCCGCCAAGATCGGCTGCACGGCGCAGACGCTGCATGAGTGGGTGAAGAAGGCCGAGCGCGCCAGTGGTGCGCGCGCCGGTGTTCCCACGGATGTGGCGACAAAGCTGAAGGCTCTGGAACGCGAGAACCGCGAGCTTCGGCAGGCCAACGAGATCCTGCAAGGCGAGCGCGTATTTTGCCCAGGCGGAGCTCGACCGCCGGTTCAGCCATGATTGCCTTCATCGACGATCATCGCCAGGCGCATGGGGTCGAGCCGATCTGCAAGGTGTTGCCGATCGCGCTGTCGACCTATCACGCCCATGTCGCAAAGCGCGTCGATCCCTCACGGCTGTCCGCTCGTGACAGACGGGACGCTGCCTTAAAGGAGGAGGTCCGGCGCGTGTTTGAGGCGAACTTCCGGGCCTACGGGGTCCGCAAGGTGTGGCGGCAATTGCAGCGCGAGGGCTTCGATGTGGCCCGCTGCGCGGTTGCCCGCCTGATGAGGGCCATGGGCCTCGAAGGCGTCATCCGTGGCAAGCCGATCCGCACCACGGCGAGCGACAAGGCGGCGCGATGCCCTCTCGATCACGTTAATCGCCAGTTCCATGCCCCGGCGCCGAACAGGCTATGGGTCTCCGACTTCACCTACGTCGCGACCCGGACCGGCTTCGTCTATGTCGCCTTTGTCATCGACACCTATGCCCGCCGGATCGTCGGCTGGCGGGTGAGCCGGACGGCGCATGCCAGCTTCGTCCTGGACGCTCTGGAACAGGCTCTCCATGATCGGCGGCCCGTGCGGGAAAGCAGGCTGGTGCACTCGAGCGATAGAGGCAGCCAATAAGTCTCCATCAAATGCACCGAGCGCCTGGCGGAGGCCGGCGTCGAGCCTTCGGTGGGCAGCGTCGGCGACTTTTACGACAATGCTCTCGCCGAAACCATCAATGGCCTCTCCAAGGCCGAGGTCATCCATCGGCGTGGACCATGGCGCTCATGCGAGGCCGTCGAGTTCGCCACGCTCGAATGGGTCGACTGGTTCAACAATCGCCGGCTGATGGAGCCCATCGGCAACATCCCGCCGGCCGAAGCCGAGGAGCGCTGCTACGCCAGGCTGGATGAGCCAGCCAGGGCCGCGTGACTCAAACGAAACAGCCTCCGATCAACCCGGAGCGGTTCATCACCGGCCTTCAGTCGGGCCAAGAGCCCCCTCGAACTTCGAGTTCGAAGTCTGCACCGTTGTAAGCACGAAGCTCTCGCCAGGACGATCAGCTGGGTGTCTGTTAGCGCTGGCACAAGTACGACCCCACAATAGCCCTGAGACGGCGGGGTTGGGGAGCGCCTCATGATTAGGCGCACCTACACTACCGCTATCTTGGCAGCACAAGTCCAGTCCGAGCGTTAGAATTTTCGTGAGTTCGCTTTGCGCAAAGAGCGGTCAATTGCTCCGGAGCGTGGATCGACTCGCTGAAGATTCCGTTGAGCGGTCCCATCGGGGGCAAAACTCACGATTTGAATCCCGACTGCGCATCACTTCGCGGCTAACAGGCTGTTGAAGAAGTCGCTGGTCAGTGAGGTTGGGCTGTGATTCCCTCGTCTTCGGCTTTGGCGGAGGGGGAATCGATGCGGGTGTGGACCGACGGTCGGGGGCGCTGTTCAGCTACGTCGATTTGGAGGCGCAGGTCGTCAAGGATCACCCGCTGCGGACGATCCGCCTGGTCGTGAACGAGGCTCTGGCGGGACTCTCTGGCGAGTTCTCGGCGCTCTACGCCCGACTGGGTCGACCGTCGATCCCGCCCGAGAAGCTTCTGCGGGCGATGCTTTTGCAGGGGTTCTATTCGATCCGCTCGGAGCGGCAGTTGATGGAGCGGCTGGAGTTCGATCTTCTGTTCCGCTGGTTCGTGGGGATTGGCGTTGACGATGCGGTGTGGGATCACTCGACGTTTTCCAAGAACCGCGATCGCCTGCTGGAGGGCGACATCGCCGCCAAGTTCTTGAGCGCGGTTCTGGCGCAGCCGCGGGTCAAACGCCTGCTCAGCACGGATCACTTCTCGGTCGACGGCACGCTGATCGAAGCGTGGGCGTCGATGAAGAGCTTTCGGCCGAAGGATGGCTGGGGCGAACCGCCGGCGATGGGCGGCGGACGCAACCGCGAGGCGGATTTCCACGGCCAGAAGCGCTCCAATGAGACGCATGCCTCGACGAGACCGATCCGGAAGCTCGGCTCTATCGCAAGGGGCCGGGCGAGGAGGGCGAGCTCTGCTTCATGGGGCATGCGTTGATGGAGAACCGCCATGGCCTCGTGGTCGACGCCTGTCTGACCGAGGCGAACGGTCATGCCGAGCGGATCGCGGCGCTGGCCATGATCGAGCCGCGCGCCGACCGGCCGAGGGCGATCACGCTCGGCGGCGGCAAGGCCGACGATGCCGAGGATTTACGTGGACGAGCTGCGCTTCGATGAACGTGACGCCCGACGTGGCGCAGAACCCAAATGGCCGCTCGTGGGCGATCGACGGCCGCACGACGCGGCGCACGGGCTATGGGATCGGCCAGCGATCCGCAAGCGGATCGAGGAAGCCGTCCGCTGGATATAGACAGTCGCCGGCCAGGAGCGAACAAGTTCCGCGGCCGCGAGCGCGTTGGATGGTCCCTCGCCCTCGCGGCCGCCGCCTACATGGCGCGCCTCCCGAAGCTGATGGGGTCTTCGACGTGAAGGCCCCGCCCAAACTGCCGGCTGATCGGCCGCTGGCGGGTCGCCGAGGCTGACCTCGGGATCGTCGCTTACCTCGATCTGTGCGGCCCGGCGACGCTGACGATCACCCCGCAAGGCGGAGACGTCGCCTTCGGCGCCCTGGAGGCCGGCTTCCTGGAAGTCGAATGCGCCCGCAATCGATCGGCTTCCTTCGGCAGGAAGCGACGAGGGAGACCAGGTCGAAGGCGAAAAAACCGCCGAACTCCTTGAGGACGGCACAATCGAGATCGAATTCGCCTACGACAATGGCGACGAAGCCATCCTCAAAGCCAAATGCATGACTTCTTCAACGGCCTGCTAATTCCTGAAATGCGCCGCCGTTGACTTTGAGCCCCGGTAACGGAGGGTCTCAACGAGCAACGCAAAGGCAGTCGAAGGCTGCCGGCGGCTCGGGTAATAGAGGTGATGGCCAGAGTATGGCGGGCACCAATCGCCCAGGACCTGCACCAGACGCCCGCTCTGCACGTAAGTCTGCACCTGATCCTCGGCCAGATACGCTAGGCCAAATCCGGCGAGTGCCGCATTGAGCATCAAGGAGATGCTGTTGAGAACGAGCTGCCCATCCACGCGCACGCGCATCTCGCGGCTGCCCTTCTCGAATTCCCAGGCGTAGATTCCGCCGTGGGTCGGCAGGCGGAGATTGATGCAGCGATGGGTCGTCAGGTCCTGCGGTATTTTCGGCGCCGGCATGGTCGCCAAGTAAGAGGGGGAGCCGACGACTACCATGCGTATGTCGGGCCCGATTGGCACAGCGATCATGTCTTTCGCTATGATGCCCCCGGACCGCACCCCGGCATCAAAACGCTCCGCCACGATGTCGATCAAGCCGTTGTCGACGACGATCTCCGCTTTGATGTCGGGATAATTCGGCAGGAAGCGTTCAAGCGCCGGCCACAAAACCATGCTGGCTGCATGTTCGTCGGCGCTGATGCGGATAGTCCCGGCCGGTCTATCGCGAAGATCACTTAGGCCTGCAAGTTCGGCCTGGATTTCATCGATACGCGGCCCGACGCTCCTCAACAAGCGCTCGCCCACTTCGGTCGGCGCGACGCTACGGGTCGTTCGCGTCAGCAGGCGCAGGCCTAGCCGCGCCTCTAAAGTGCGGATGGTCTGGCTTAGCGCCGACTGGGATACGCCAAGTTTAGCAGCGGCCCGGGTAAAATTCTGCTCTCGCGCGACCGCCGCGAAAGCCGCGAGATCATCCAGATTGCCCTAATTCATTCATAAGCGACCCTTATAACCACATGCACATTATACCGACTAATCGATCACAGGGGGAAGGACTAGATTTTTAGGAAGCGAGATACCCGCCAACGGCGAGGGGAAATGTATGGAAATCAAGCGAAGTGGCTCACAGCCATCGGCCAAGGGTCCGGCCGATTGGTTCACCGGGACGGTTCGGATCGATCCCTTGAATAATCCACCCGAGCCCGCTCGCGTCGGTATGGCTCTGGTCACCTTTGAGCCCGGCGCTCGGACGGCCTGGCACACACACCCGCTCGGCCAGACCCTGGTCGTCACCAGCGGCTGCGGCTGGGTGCAACGCGAGGGCTGCGCCATCGAGGAAATCCATCCCGGCGACGTAGTCTGGTTCGAGCCGGGCGAGAAGCACTGGCATGGCGCGACGGCGAAGACGGGGATGAGCCACATCGCGATCCAAGAGAAAGTCGACGGCTCGCCCGTCGATTGGATGGAGCAGGTTTCTGAAACGGACTATCGCGGTTCCCAGCGATCCGCACAAGGTTAGGGGCCTGGATATGAAGACCCTGGCTCTTGTGACGGCAGCAATACTTTCGAGCGCGACTGCAGCGCACGCCCAATCGAGCGTCGCTCCCCCTCTCCCCGTTCCCAGCGACATCGGATCGGTCGCGCCGGCGCTCGAACGCTATGCGCAGGAAACGCTCGCCGACAACCTGTGGCAACGACCCAGCCTTTCAGTGCGTGATCGCAGTGTCGTCACCGTGGCGGCTCTGATCGCGCGCAATCAGACGGCAGACCTGCCCGCCTATATAAGGCTCGCGCTCAACTCCGGCGTGACGCCATCCGAGCTGTCAGGGATCATCACGCACCTCGCCTTCTATGCGGGCTGGGAGAATGCGATGGCCGCTGTCGCGGCTACGCGCCCCGTCTTCGTCGAACGCAACATACGCGCCAATCAATTGGCGCCGGCGCGCATGCAGCTCCTCCCGGCTGACGAGAAGGCCGATGCAGAGCGCGCGTGATCCGTCGATAAGACGATTGGTTCGGCAGCGCCGGGAACTCGTCCAAGACACAACGGACGTTCTGTTTCGAGATCTCTGGCTGCGGCCGGATCTGACCCCGCGCGACCGCAGCCTCGTGACGATCAGCGCATTGATCGCGACGGGTCAGTTCGCGCAGCTCGCCGGCCATCTCACCCGGGCGTTGAATAACGGCCTGACGCAAGCCGAAGCATCTGAGGCCATCAGTCATCTTGCCTATTACGGCGGCTGGCCGAACGCCTTCTCGGCCGCCACCATTGCGCGCACCGTATTCGAGCAGGGCAGCACACCAAAATGACCATGAATACGAGGAAGAGCCAATGCCGCACGTCATCGTGAAGCTCGCGTCCGGAAGGTCAGAGCAGCAAAAAGAGCAGATTGCCGCCGAAGTGACGAAAGCCATCATGGCGACCGCCAGTGTCGGCGAGGACGCCGTCTCCGTAAGCATCGAAGATTACGCCCAGAGCGGATGGGCGGAGAAGGTCTACAGGCCCGACATCATTGGCAAGCCGGGAACGCTCTACAAGAAGCCCGGATACACGATCGATTAATTCAAAACAGACTGACACATCGACGAGAAAGAAGAGCCACCATGACGTGGTCGAAGCACGAACTTCGCAAGATCGCGGCAACCGACAATCTGCATATCTCTCCTTTGCGAGACGACGGGGTAACATATGGCGCCCCGACCTGGATCTGGTCGGTCGTGGTCGACAGTGACATCTACGTCCGCGCGTATAACGGGCAGAGTTCCCGCTGGTACAAAGCCGCCATGCGGCAGAAGGCGGGACGGATCACCGCGGCCGGACTGACCCAGGGCGTCAGCTTCGCGCCTGTCGAAGGCGCCGTCACCGATCGCATAGATGAAGCCTACCGAGCGAAATACGGACGCAGCCCATATCTGGCGGCGATGATCGGCGCGCGCGCTCGCGCCGCCACTGTGCAGATCATCCCTTTGTCTAATTGAACCCAGGATAGACCGTGAACCCCACCTATGAATTCAAAGGGCAGGTCGCGCTTGTCACCGGCGCCAGCACCGGCATTGGCCTTGCGACCGCACAAGCGTTCGCTCAATCGGGCGCCGCCGTCGTGCTCGCCGATCGCAATGAGAAGGCCCTGACTGCGGCGGTCAAGGCGCTCGAAGATGCTGGCCACCAAGCTATCGCGGCGCCGTGCGATGTCTCCGATGAGGCGCAGGCGGCCGCTATTGTGGAACGCACGGTCGCCACCTTCGGCCGCCTCGACATGGCATATAACAACGCAGGCATTCTCGGCCCGATGTGTCCGATGATGGAGGAGACGGCCGCAGGGTTCGACGAGGTCAATGCCGTCAATCTGCGCGGCGTATGGACCTGTATGAAGCATGAGCTTCTTCAGATGAAGAAGCAGGGCGCCGGCGCGATCGTGAACTGTTCCTCGCTGGGCGGCCTCGTTGGCCTGCCTGGACGCGCTGCGTACCATGCGACCAAACATGGCGTCATCGGCCTGACCAAGAGCGCAGCTCTCGACGTCGCGACACAGGGCATCCGCATTAATGCTGTCTGCCCCGGCTGCATCGATACGCCGATGGGCGACAGCATAGACCCTGCGGCCATGAAGGAATTTCTGAAGGATCAGCCGATCGGCCGAGCGGGACGGCCTGAAGAAGTCGCCGCGGCGGTTCTTTGGCTGTGCAGCCCCGGCGCGAGCATGGTGCTCGGCGTCGCACTGCCCGTCGACGGCGGGTTCGTCGCCCACTGAAATGAACAATCAAACTGTTGCAGGCCAGGCCGCGCGAGGGAGAGCGATGATGGAGATGCGAAAGCTTGGAAATAGCGGATTGGAAGTCTCGGCCATCGGCCTCGGATGCATGGGCATGAATCACCATCGCGGTGTTGTCCCTGACAGGGGTGAGATGATCTCCCTCATTCGGACGGCAGTCGAACGTGGCGTCACTTTCTTTGACACCGCCGAAGTCTACGGGCCGTTCACGAATGAGAGCCTCGTCGGCGAGGCTCTTGAGCCCTTCAAGGGCCGCGTGGTCATCGCCACGAAGTTCGGCTTCGACCTCGGCCCTGGCGGCAGCGGCGGACTTAACAGCCGCCCCGAACGCATCCGGCAGGTCGCCGAGGAGTTCGCTGAAGCGGCTGCGCGTCGATGCGATCGACCTCTTCTATCAGCACAGGGTCGATCCCGGTGTGCCGATCGAGGAGGTGGCGGGAACCGTCAAGGATCTTATCGCTGAGGGTAAGGTCAAGCACTTCGGGTTGTCCGAGCCAAGCGCCGTAACCATCCGCCGCGCGCACGCGGTCCAGCCCGTCACGGCCATCCAGAACGAGTATTCACTATGGTGGCGTCGCCCCGAAGAGGAGGTGGTGCCGGTCTGTGAGGAACTCGGCATCGGCTTCGTCCCCTACAGCCCGCTCGGCAGAGGATTCCTCACTGGGAGCATCGACGAGACCACCACTTTCATAGGCGGTGACAATCGCAGCACCCTGCCGAGATTTGCACCGGACGCGCTCAAGGCGAACCGGCCGCTGATCGGCCTTCTGGAGGACATTGCTCGCCGGAAGGGAGCAACGCCGGCACAGATCGCGCTTGCGTGGCTGCTTGCTCAAAAGCCCTGGATCGTGCCGATCCCCGGGACCACAAATCTGCACCGGCTGGACGAGAACCTCGGCTCGGCTTCAATCCAACTCACGTCAGATGATCTTCAGCACATCGGCGATGCGCTCTCGAAGATCACCATCGATGGCGATCGTTACCCCCAGGAAGTGGAAGCGCTTACGAACCGCTGAGAAGCGTGGATCGAACTCATTCTCGCCTGAACCAGTCTATCTGCGAACCCTACACACTGACGGAGCTGATCGAGATGCTAGCAGCCATTCTATACGGCGAGCGGGATGTTCGGTGCGACGAGGTGTCCGAGCCGAAAATTCAGAAGCCGACCGACGCCATCATCCGGCTGTCGGTCACCTGCATCTGCGGGTCCGATCTCTGGCCCTTCCGCGGCTTGAACGATGTCAAAGCGCCCATGGCCATGGGCCGTGAATATTGCGGCGTCGTCGAAGAGGTCGGCAGCGCGGTCAAAACGGTGCGTCCGGGCCAGTTCGTGGTCGGGTCCTTTTGCATCTCGGACAACACCTGCCCGCATTGCCGGTTCGGGTTTCAGTCGTCCTGTGAGCAGCGCGAGTTCATGAGCGGTGCGCAGGCCCCGTTTGCGCGAGTGCCGCTTGCGGACGGCACGCTGGTCGCGACCGCTGAAGCGCCGCCTGACGATCTGATCCCGAGTCTGCTGGGCGACCTCGGACGTGCTCGGCACGGGCTGGTATGCGGCGGCGGCTGCCCAGGTGCAGTCTGGCTCGACCGTTGTGGTGGTCGGCGATGGCGCGGTCGGTCTTATGGGCGTGCTCGCGGCAAAGCAGATGGAGGCCGGGCGGATCATCGCCATGAGCCGCCACAAGGCGCGGCAGGAACTCGCGCTTGAATACGGCGCGACGCACATTGTTTCCGAACGTGGCGACGAGGGCGTGGCCCGGATCAAGCAGTTGACCAATGGCGTCGGCGCCGATGCCGTCTTGGAATGCGTTGGGACACAGGAGTCAATGACTCAGGCCATCCAGTGCGCACGCCCAGGGTCCATGATCGGTTATGTCGGCGTGCCGCACGGCGTCCAGTTCGATGGGCAGCAGCTGTTCTTCTCGCAGACCGGTATGCTGGGCGGTCCGGCCCCGGTGCGTCGCTTTCTTCCGCACCTGATAGAGCTCGTGCTTGAGCGCAAGATCAACCCGGGCAAGGTGTTCGACCTGGAGTTGCCGCTGGCGGAGGTTGCGGAAGGCTATCGCGCCATGGATGAGCGCCGCGCGATCAAGACCCTGCTCCGCGTTTAGCCCTTATTGAAAATAGAAACCGGCACTCTCACGAGGAGGACAGCTAGATGTTCAAGTTGATAAAGCCCGCTGCAGCGAGTTCTACTGATTCTCGCGGGCACAGCTGCGGCCCAGAATGCGAGTCCAATGCGCCAGACAGTCACTCGCGCCGGTGCGGGCCGTATATTGGTTGGCTCGGCGTCAAATTTCACCGGGACGGCCACCGTCAGGCGACTTGTCGACCCAGCAGCGCCCGGCCGAACGTCAGTATCCTTGGTCACTTTCGAGCCCAGCGCGCGGAGTAACTGGCACACCCACCCCGCCGGCCAAACCCTTTATGTCGAGGAAGGCTGCGGCTGGGCCCAAGAGGAGGGTGGGCCGATCTCGCGGGTTTGCAAAGGCGACACGGTTTATGTCCAGGCCGGCGTGAAGCATTGGCACGGGGCGACAGTCTCCACGCCGGTCACCTATCTCACCATTACCGAGACCCTCGACAACAGAAATGTTGACTGGCAGCAGCCGGTAAGCCCCGCACAGTACGGCGCGAGCAACTGATTTTGATTTATCTGTCCAATGCGCAACCGGACCCGACGAGCGGGTAAGAATTCGCGCATTCCTTGCTTTTTCAGCCAAGACCTGACGCTCAGCAGTCCGGTGTGTCAATAGATCCTACCGGCACCGCACATAGTCCTTGCTGATACGATTGATGCATCGGCAGACCTCGCGCTGAGTGAGCGAGCAGTCTACCAGTCCGCGTACAGCCTTACAATCGCGATACTCTGTGTCGGCATCGGACGTCCGCTTCGCGCCCATAATCGCCACTCAACGAGGTCGCGCGCCTTCTCCAAACCGGACATAAGATCGAAGACCCTATGACCGCCTTGTATGGATTGCGGTGGTTCGAAGCAGACCCCACGGGCGACGGCAATGCGCGTAGTGACCGACCTTGGTTTCACGATGTGGGTTGTTTGTACGGGAAGTGGGTTGGCTAACCGCGACGAAAGCGGTCCTTCAATAGCGAGCGCGAAATAGGCTTCACGGCCGGAAGCATGCATTCATCTGGACCCCAACAGAGCCTCGCGAGGGCGGACTCCAGTCCGCTCCGCGAGTAGCCTGCTCGGATGGCACAAAGCCGATTATTGAGTTCGAAAGGGACTGACAGAGCTGCATAACTTGCCGCTCAGTGGGAAGAGGCCGAACATGTGGCGAGCTGTACAGGAGCTGGTAGAATGGCCTGGAAATGCGCCAACGCTTTCGGTCTTCCTTCCGCTAGCCAATGACGCAGAGGCTGGATCATGGAGAACGCCACAAACACCGCCCCCGAAAAGGGAGAGGCCAGAAAGAGGAACTTAAGGGAACGCGCCGTGAGCGAACTCGAGAAATACGCGATCATAACTGTCTATCTCTGGCTCCTTTTTGCGTTGTTCAGTCTTCACACGCGGCAGGTGCTGCAACAGCACGGGATGATCAGTGTCTGGCAGCATGGCTTCGCTTTGGTAAACGCCCTGATTTTCGGCAAAATCGTCCTGATCGCCCAAGCGCTGGAAGTCGGAAAGAGCCTGGAGAGGCGTGCGCTGCTGTGGATCGTGCTTGGCAAATCGCTAATCTTCGCGGTCCTGCTCATCGCGTTTCACATCGTTGAGGGAGCCATCCGGGCTTGGTTCCAGGGTCAGCCCCTCTTGGCAGGCCTCGCCGACTTCGGGGGCACACTGCCTGGCCTCCTGACCTACGCCGCCATTTTCTGTGTCGTCCTTATCCCATTTTTCGCGTTCCAAGAGACAGCTCGTATCCTCGGCAGCAACGCACTTCGGGACTTGTTCATTCGCAGCGGCGAAAAGCGGTTTCAGCTGATTGAACGCTAGGTCGAGACTTGTCTGTCCTTGGCATCACGCCCCTATTTGTTGCCATTCCGCAAGGACCGCACAATTTTCTGTAGTCGTCAACGGATCGGACCCGAATGGGTGCGGCACCAATCAAGCCGGCCCCTTCCACTAAGGGGCCGCGTGACGAGATCCTGTTCGATGCGGCTTAAAAAACGAACTGTTTCAGCTTCGCGCCGATGATCCGCCGCATATAGCGAAGTGGGACCTGCTTCCGAACGCTATGCTTAGGAGGGCGCCCCAACCGGCCCTGAAGACGCCCAGATGTCCTCTAGATATCGGTGGTTCGTAACCAGGCCCGTGAGCCACGCCTTGCCGTCAGCGGCAGAGGATCCGGTACGCTTGCAGAACAGGTCGACGACCGCCTGCCTGACGTCGGGCGCCATGTGCGATGCCTCGCCGCACACGAAAACCGGCGCTTCCTTCTGCAAAAGCTCCCACACTTCATCCCCATTCGCCGCGATCGCCTGCTGGACATACGTCTTCGGCTTGCCGGGCTCGCGGGAGAACGTGCATACGAGTTTTGTCACGCCCCCCGCCTCGAACGCCCGCATCTCGTCCTCGTACAGGAAGTCTTGCATGGGATCGCGGCAGCCAAAGAAGAGAAGCAACTCGCCGATCGGCGCGCCCTGTTTCTTAAGCGCCGCGCGCTCGAGCAGGAAGCCGCGGAACGGCGCGACGCCCGTGCCCGGCCCGATCATGATCATCGGTAGGTGGGGGTTTTCGGGCGGGTGGAAGGGGATCGTGGGCTTGCGGACGAATGCATAGACCGTTGCGTCGGCCGGTTGCATAGCGAGATAGTTGGAGCAGACCCCACTGAACTTGCCGCGCCCGCTGAGCGCCGCGCTCTCCAGGACTCCGACGGTGATGCTGCATATGTTGGCGTCGGTGAGAGGCGACGAGGAGATCGAATAATAGCGGGGTCTCAGCGGCGGCGTCATATCGAGAAAGACCTCAAAAGGCGGCGCGCACGACGGATATTCGTCGAGAACATCGAGCACCGACTTGCGAGGCGCGAAAACCTGCTCGCCATAGCGCGCGTCATCGCTGCCGACGGATTCCAGCGCTTTCCGTTCCTTCTCGTCGTTGGCGTGCTGAGCCAGGGTCGTGATTTGCTCGCGCGTCGCGACGTCTTGGAGCTCGATCCGATTGGCTAGAATTCCGAGCACCGGAACCGGCTCGTTGACCGGCAGATACGTGGTCGCGTTGGCGCGCGGCGAGATCGTCGCATACAGGCTTGGGTCGAGCTTGAACCGCGTCAGCACCCGCCGAATCGCTCCGAGGCCGTTGCGCGGCACGACCCCCAGATGGTCCCCAGCGCTGTACGAGACGCCGGGGGGAAGAACGATCTCGATGTGCCGTGTCGAACGCTCGGACGGCCGCTCGCCGTCGCGCCTCTGCAATTCCCTGTTCCTGCGCACCGTTGTGGCTACTGCGCTGTAGGAACGCATCATCGGGCTCGTCGCCAGCCTGCTGACGAAACTGACCGAAATGCGCGAGCCGACTGTTTTCGTCTCCGCCGTCGCAGCCGGCAGGTCGAATGCCTTGACGAGCGAGGGAAACAGCTCGTCGTACCAGGTGCGATAGTCGTGGTCGAAGTCGCCGCGCGCGTCGCCCTCGCCGCGCTTATAAACGCGCTTCGCGCCGTGTTTCTCGAGCTGAGCGTCGATCAGGGTCGGGATTGCCTGGTAAGTCGCCGACCAGTCACGATTACCACAACCGAAGACGCTGTACTCAACGCCGGCGAAGGCGTCGGAAGGCAAAGCCGGATCGCGCAGCTTCTGGCAGAATTTTGTGGCGTTGTCGGGCGGCTGGCCGTTGTACGAGGCGGTGACGATGACGACTGCGCCCTCTCTGGGCAACGCGTCAGCATGCTCGTCAAGGGCCCCGACCGTCGCCGCGAAGCCCCGGCTCCGCGCCTCGTCAGCAATGCGATGCGCGATGCCCTCGGCCGTCCCGAGATTCGAGCCGAAGAGCACGAGCACCGGCGTCGCATGCGCATCCGCGGCCTGAGCCGGATTCGCGGTCGCGGCGGAGTTGGGTGAAGGTGCGCTCGCGGCCGGCGCGGTGGTTGGAGCGGCCGCCTCAAGGGGTGCCGCGAAAAATCCCGTCGTCGCGCGCCCCGCCCGCCGCTTTACGCGAATGATGAAATTCGCGGGCTTGATCGTCAGCGTCTGTTTGGTCTCGAGCTGATAGTTGGCGAAGTCGACAAACTCGAACCGTTGCAGCAGCATGGCCAAGACCAGCGTCGCCTCCTGCAGCGCGAACTGGCGGCCGATGCAGGCGCGCTGCCCGGTGCCGAACGGCTTGTAGGCGTTGGGCGGAATCTTCGCCCGGTTCTCCGGGCTGAACCGGTTGGGATCGAACGCCTCGGGATTATCGCCCCAGATTTTTGGGTCGCGGTGCAGCATCCCAGTGAGCACCACGATGCCGGTACCCGCGTGGACCTCATACTTCCCGCCGAGGACGATATCCTTGTACGGCCGGCGCGAGAAGGCCGGGGCGGTCGGCCAGAGCCGCAGCGTCTCGTCGAGAATTTGCGACACATAGGGCAGTTGATGGGTCTGGGCGTAGGTCGGCAGCGCGTTCACATCCCCGCCTAGCACCCGGTCCACCTCCTCATAGCCCCGCTCGAGGACCTTCGGGTGCTTGATCAGCTCATAGAGTGTGAAGGAGAGAAGCCCGCTCGTCGTCTCGTGGCCGGCGATGAGGAAGGTGAGGCATTGCGCAATGATGTTGGTCTCGTCGAGCTTTTCACCCGACTGGCGGTCAACTCCGGTCAGCATCCTATCGAGGAGGTCGTTGACCTTGCCGAGTTCGCCGGACTTGCGCCGCTCTTCAAGAATGTGGCGCACGGTTTCGACCATGAACTCTTGGTTGGCGCGGACCTTCTTCGCCTGGCCCGGTCTGAGTTTGGCCTGAATAGGCATTTCCCGCGCGACTGCCTGCGCCGCTTCCAGCGAGTTCAGCATGGCGACGACGAATGGATGTGGCGTGTCGCGATAGAATGAGTTGAACCGGTAGTCGAAGCCGCAGAGCGCGATCGTATCCAGAGTGAGCCGCGTCAGGTCGGCCGGGACGTCTACCGTGTCGTCCGCGTTCAGCCGCCCCCATTTCAGCATCATTTGGCTTGCGATATCCAGCATGCGTGGAAGGTAGCCGCGCATTGCGTCCATGCTGAAAGCAGGCAAAAGCACATTGTGCGCCTTGCGCCAGTTCGGGTCCTGCGTCTCTGAGGTGAAGAGCCCTCGTCCGGCCGGGCCCGAGGCCAGCGCCCGTAGGCCCCCGCCGACATTCTTGTCGAAGCTTGATTCGTCGCAGAGCGGGTCGACGAGTTCGAAGCTCGACGCAATGATGCGCGAGCCGAGACCGGGAACGTCGAGCCGGTAGATGGGGCCGTATTTGCGCGCAAGCGCCGCGAGCCCTTCCATAGGATGAGCGGCGTCAAGGTCGAACAGGTTGCCAACCAGCATGTGGCCTGGCGGGTGAGGAATCGACTCAAGGTTAGGCGCGGGGTCCATGAACTGCGTCCTCTCCCCATCCTTGGCGGGCTGTTGGCTGCGGCAGCGCTCTCGACGCTCACCCGCCCATTCGCGCCTTGATTCTCCGCAGCGTCATTGCGCAGCCGACGCTCATTTCCATCTTATGCGCCTTGAGGCACCGAACGATGCGACCACCGCCGGGCGGCACTCCCGAGCAAAGCCGTTCCATGTCTGCCCTGCAGTATCTCATGGCCTGTTGCATCTGGTTCGACTGCGGGAACACGGCGGTGGACAGCGATACGATCACGATCGCTGGCGTCGCGGCCAATGCAAAGTTGCGAAAAGCCATGGAGTTCCTCCCTCGAAGCCGCATTCGAACCGCGGAGAAATTGGATTAGTCCTGGCGAGCGACACGGTCAACGAGGACCGCTTCAACGAACTCAGCCCGTAACGTCTACGAGCAGTGGGCCCGCGGTTAGCGAACACCACCGTCGTGACTGACTTGCAGAAGGGACAAACCCTTTTCTGCGGCGGTTGAGCCCGCGTCCGCCTAAAAGCGCCGAGCGCGTCAAGGCCCCTGACGGCGGCTCCGAGCGGACTCGTGCGTCCGCCGACGTCTCTTCGTCGAGCTCGGGGCCGCCCGCAATGCAGCCGTCGAGGCGAACTCGGAATTGAATAGGATCGGGGTCGGAAGTTGCCGGGGGGCGTTGGTTGGGACGTCTGCTTCATCCGCTCGCGCGCAAAAGCGGACAGACAGCCATCGGCCAGCAGCCAACGGTGGCCAGGAGGTGAAAGGTTATGGGACATTCAGAGTATGATCCGGTTGCCAAAGAGCAGCGGCCGTAGAACGCAGGTAGAAAGCTCGGAGCCAAACGAGCGTTGAAGGCCCAACAGGTCTGGGCCATCAGGTTTTGGCTTGATCGGGAGCGCCGGCTACGCGACCGAGCGATGTTCGATCTCGCGATCGACAGCGAGCTGCGCGGGTGCGACATCGTCAAGATCAAGATCGGCGACCTTGTCAGCGGCGGCCGGGTTCGCTCGCGAGCTATCGTAGTTCAACAGAAAACCGGCCGCCCCGTTCAGTTCGAGCTCCTCGAGCCCGCCCGTGGCAGTCTACTCGCCTGGTTCGGGTGTCGAGGAGGCTCTCTCGACGACTACGCCTTCCCGAGCCGGATTGACCATGCCGATCATATCAGCACCCGGCAGTATGCCCGGCTCGTCGAAGAATGGGTCACTGGGATCGGACTGCGCCGCGAGGACTACGGCACCCATTCACTCCGCCGAACGAAAGCGTCCATCATCTACAAGCAGACGGGTAACCCTTCGCGCCATTCAGATCCTGCTCGGCCACACGAAAATCGAGAGCGGTTCGCTATCTGGGCGTCGACGTAGAAGATGCGCTCGCCCTCGCTGAGGGCACGGAGGTGTAGCATCTCACGAGCTCCTCGACAGCAGCGTCGGGGGGCTCTTTTCCAGGATCGGGTCAGCCAAACTGCGCCCATCTCGGGCGTTCCCGGCGCTCGCCGCTTGTCTGGAACCGGACGCCCAAAGAGGCGACGGTTCAGCTTCAGATTATGCCGGGATTGGATCCGGTCTGGACGCGACAACGTTCAAACGAGCCGCTTCCTCGGTCGTGAACGCGTCGCTGGCGATAGCATTGAAAGAGCGCGCCGCCGCCGTCGTGCGCGCCTGCGCTTCGGGATGCGCATCGGCACCGACCAAGCGGAAAGAGGCGGGCGACAGGGGGCCGAACCACAGCGCGCGTTCGAGCCCCGGCCATTCCGCCGGACGCGGCTCGACTCCGGCATTGCTGGCGAAGAGGACGGCCAGCGCATGCATCGGGATATCGCGCGGACCGCCGCGGCGCGAGCGCGCGAGCGCGACGCCCTCTCTCAGGGCGTCGACGGGCGGCACCGGGCTCAGCCCCGCCCAGAGATAGGCCAGCCAGCGCGCCTGTACTTCGAGCACAGGGAAATAGGGTCCGATCAGCGAATAGAGTCCGACGAAGCCCAGCCCGTCGAGGTCTGGATGGATGGTGTGGTCGTGCAGGTCCAACCACTGGCCGTCGAGACCGAGCTTCGCCGCGATCTCGTCGCTTATGAAAGGCAGCGAGAGCCTGTAGCCCGTGCCCAGAATGATGCCGTCGGGGCTGTCGCTCGACCCGTCCGCGAAGCGCACGATGCGGCCGTCGATCGCCTCGATCCACGGTCGAGGACTGATCCGCCCTTCCGCCACGAGGGCCAGGTAGTTTTGTGATTGCGTCAGGCCCGCCGCGAAGATGTTGTCGTCAGGTTTCGGCGCCCCGAATTGCTCGGGGCTGCCGCAGGTCGACAAAACCATCTGCTTCATTCCCGCCGCAACCGCTTCGGGGGGAAGCATCATGCCCGCCTGCGCGGCAAAGCGGGTGAAGGCGACGTGATCCGTGGGAACGCCGCCGAGGAGCTTTTGCAGCACGTATCGCTGCCGGCGCATCGCAACCGAGACGGTCGCGCCGGAAGCCGCCAACTCACTGGCGATCTCCAACGCGCTGATCGAGCAGCCGGCGACCAGCACCGAGCGGCCGCGATACGGCTCTGGACCCTTGTACCTGGAACTGTGGATGACGCCGGCGGATCCGGCAAAGCCCTCCAGCCCGGCGATCGCAGGCGCGTCGGGCGTTCTGCAATATCCGGTCGCGATGACAACGCGAGGATAGATCTCCGCCGATACGCTGTCGCCATGACGTGCGCGAACGGTCCAACCCTCGCCGGGCGCGCGTTCGACCGCCTCGACCGGCGTCGACAGGCGAAGCGTCTGGCCGTCGAGTTCCGCCAACTCGGCGTAGCGCTTGAGGTAAGCTTGCATGTCGGTCTGGCTCGGATAGACGTTCGTTCCCTCCGCGTGGTCGAGATCGCTGAAGGCCGTCAGGATCCGGCTCGTGTTGGTGCGCATGCCGGGCCAGACCGCGCTTGATGTCGAGGCGGCGTTCCACTGACCGCCGATCTCCGACGAGGCCTCGAAAACAACCGGAACGAAGCCGTGCTTCTTCAGATATCCGGCCGAGACAAGGCCGGCCGGACCGGCGCCGATGACGGCGACCGCCTTCTCGGGCATGCGGATGGGTTGGGAGGCGGCGGTCATGACGGGTCCTCTGCTCTGGAAGCCGAACCGTGCGCCTTCTTGCAACCCGCCGATCCTAAATGCTTCCTAAGCGGATGTTTGCTGTTCCTAAAACGTTGCTAAGCTCAAAGCATGGACAGGCTGGCCCGATGGTGATCGACGCGGAACTCGCGAGCTTCATGGAAAGCGCCGTGATGATCATCGTCGGCACGTGCGACGACGCCCTCAGGCCGCAGATCGGCCGGGCCGCGGGCGCCATCGTCGACCGGGCGACAAGCGGCGTCGACCTGATCGTTTCGGACTGGCAATGGCCGGAGACCATTGCCAACGTTCGTCGGAACGGCCGGCTTGCCGTGACCTTCGCCCGGCCGTCCGACTATGTCTCCTACCAGGTCAAAGGTCGCGCCACGGTCATCCCGGCGGCGGCCGCCCACCGCGCCTGCGCGGCGCGCTATGTTGAAGCGATGACCGCGACCCTGGTCGGGAACGGACTCGACGCCAGGGTCACTGCGCCCTGGCTCGTGGACCGCGAGCCCGCGGCGCTGCGTCTGGCGGCCGAGATGATCTTCGTCCAGACCCCGGGCGACAAGGCCGGCCAGAGGCTGGAGCCGTCGCGATGACGATCCGCTTGCGCGACCTTGGTGCTTGCTTCGAGGGCGTCATTCCGTCGATCCTCGCGACCGCTTCGGCGGACGGCGTTCCGAACATTTCCTACCTCTCGCACGTCGAATTCGTCGACGACGCGCATGTGGCGCTGTCGAATCAGTTCTTCTCGAAGACGGCCGCAAATCTACGGGCCAACAACCAGGCCGCCCTCTTGCTCGTCGACCCGCGTGATGGCGACCAATATAGGCTGGATGTCACCTTTGACCGGTCGCTCGACGGCGGCGCGCTGTTCGACGCCATGGCGGCCCAGCTTCGCGCCAGCAGCGCGCAAATCGGCATGCACGGCCTCATGCGGCTCCGCGGCGTCGATCTTTATCGCGTGGATCGGGTGCAGGCCGTTCAGTCCCCGACGATCGCCACGGCTGTCCGACCGTCCACAGCGGATCGGCATCTCGCCGCGGCCGCCACGCTCGCCGTCAGGATCGCCGAAGCGAGCGACATAGCGACGATCATCGACGCGGTCCTCGATGGCGTGCGGGAAGGCTTCGGCTTTGCCAACACGATGCTGTTGCTGATGGAGCCATCGGGCGCCTGTCTCGTGACTGTAGGCAGCCGCGGCTACGCCTGGAGCGGCATCGGCTCGGAAGTGGCGGTCGGCGACGCGGTGATCGGGACAGCCGCTGCCGAGCGACGGGCCGTTCGGATCAGCGACATGAGCCGGATCCGTCGCTTCGGCTCCGCAATCCGCCCCACCTCGGCAGACGAGAACCGCACCCGCACGATAGCGCTGCCGGGACTGGCTGACGCGATGAGCCAAGTGGCGCTGCCGATGATCGCTGGAGGAAGCTTGCGGGGCGTGCTCTTTGTGGAAAGCGCGGAGCGACTTGCGTTTTCTAAAGATGTCGAAGCCGCGTTGTCGATCGCCGCAAGTCAGGCGGCGGCGGCCCTCTCGCTTGCAGATAATCTTGGAAACGAGCCGTCGCTCGTCACAGCGGAAAGCAACGGCGCATTGGCGGGGCGGCCCTTCAACATCGTTCACCACACGTTCGACGATAGCGTATTCATCGACAACGAATACGTGATCAAGGGCGTGCCCGGCCGCCTGCTTGTCCACCTGCTTCGGTTACATCTGCGGGAGGGACGCGCAGACTTCACCAACCGCGAGATGCGGCTCTCCGACGAACTGCGCCTGCCTGATCTCAAGGACAACCTCGAGACTCGGCTGCTCCTGCTCCGGCGACGGCTCGAGGAAAAGGCCGCGCCGATCCGCTTGCTCCAGACAGGCCGCGGGAAGCTGAGACTGCAACTCGCCGGACCCGCCGTTTTGACCTTCGCCAAGGGAAAGGGCTCCTCGACCAGGTAGCGCGATGAACGTTCGGAGCGGCAACGTAAAGCGTCGTGTGCGTTTTGGGTCGAAGGCTGTACTTAGGCTCGCTCTCAGGACCGTCCGCTTGCCTTTCCGATCGCTCCAAAGCTGCCGGTTGCCTTTCGGCCAGACTGCGACATCTACAAACGCAGTTTGCTACGACCACTTGACGTCGAATGGTTGTCCTCTCAGCATAGACTATATTAGCTGTCATCCCGCAACGGTGTTATCAGAGGGGCCACGACGGGCGTACCGCCGCCCGTCCTCGCTGGACCAGAATTCCATCCAAGTCAGAGTTCGGATCGTGCAGGCCGGGGTGGCTCCCCCGGCCCGCCGTCGGCCTATGGCCTCCGCCCAGTCATTGCTGCTGCCAACATGGGCGCGAGGGCTCACGAAACATCACATCGGTTCGCGGTGATCGTCACGGCTGATTTGACGATCACCAGACTGAAGCAATTCGAACCTGCGGAGGGCTCACTAAAATCCGCATCCAATCCATTGGCCTGCGCCGAAGGGCGGCCCAGTTTTAATCTAATCAGGGTGACGCGGCGTTAAACGACGCCCTGTTGGCCTTCGGCGGCAAGTCTTCGCAGATCGGACCAAAGATCGTCCGGGATCGGCCAAGTCGCCAGTTTGGTGGTCTGCACAATTCTCTGAGGCTCTGACATCCCGACGATTGTTGACGCAATTCTTTCGTCGCGGAGCGAAAACTGAAGCGCCGCGGCGGCAAGTGGCACGTCGCGCACTTTGCAGAGACGTTCCATCGTGCGGACACGTGTGAGTGTCGCTTCGCTCGCCGGCGCATAGCAATATTTCGACTGCAGATCTGGGCCTTTGACCAGCATGCCGCCGCCAAACGGAGCGGCGTTGACAAAGGCCGCGTTGCGACGGCGCGCGTCCTCAATAAGAGGCTCAGCCGATTGATCGACGAGCGTATACCTGTTGTGGCTAATCACGACCTCGAAAAGATCCGTCGCGAGATACCGCAACATCAGGTCGATCGGGCCGCCCGCGACGCCAAGACGCACGATGACGCCCTCGTCGCGCAGCTTGACCAGGGCCTCGACAGGACCGCCCTTGGCCATGCCGGCTCCAAAGCTGATCTTTTCGGGATCATGCAGATAGACCAGCTGAAGTCGGTCGAGGCCAAGGCGCTCAAGACTCTCCGAGACTGACCTCTTAACGCGATCCCCGGAGAAGTCGTTCGAACCGACGAGCGGATCGACCTTTGTCGCCAGGACGAAGCCCTTGGGCAATCCACCGCGCTCCCCCATGGCTCTACCAATGCGACGTTCGCTGCCGCCTCCATTGCCGTACTCATTCGAGGTATCGATGAAGTTGAAAGGTCCGTCGAACGCCGCTCGAAGCGTCGCCAAAGCCTGATCCGCGGTTACCTCGTAACCGTACTGTGCGGGAAAACTGCCGAGCGCGCTGGTGCCGACGCAAATTGGAGTGACGTTGAAGCCGGTTTTGCCGAGCGGACGAAGCTGCATCGCGATCTCCTTCATGGCTTGCGCGGTCAGAGAACTCTCGACCGAGCGTCCTTCGCGCCCGATCGACCAAAGAAACCCGGAAACCGGCTACGCCCGCCGCGGCGGCGACGTGCTGGCCCGAACGATCAGCTGGGGCGGCGGGAGAGAGACGGCGTTGGATGTTTTGCGCTGGATCTTATTGACCAGCATGGCCACGCACGCACGCCCGACCGCGTCAAAATCGAGACGCACCGTCGTTAGCGCCGGCAAGAAGTAAGATGCCTCTGGGATATCGTCGAAACCAACGACGCTGACGTCCTCCGGCGCCCTGGCTCCCGCTTCGTGCAGGGCATGTAGAACGCCCAGCGACATTTGATCATTGGCCACAAAGACGGCCGTCATCTCGCCATTGGTCGCAATCTGCCGCCCCACCCGGTAGCCGGCGGCTGAACTCCAGTTTTCAGCGACGATGATCTCGTGTGCGACTCGCCGATTGGCGGCCAATTCTTCTCGCCACCCTCTGATTCGGGCTTCGGAGCCAAGCCAGCCTTCCGGTCCGCTAACATGCCACACTGTCTCGTGGCCCAAATCCAGGAGATGGCGGGTAGCGAGGCGCGCCCCGAGAACCTCGTCGATTGCGGCGCTCGTCTGCTTCCCCACCACCCCGGGCTCAAAAGTGATCAAAGGAAGATCCTCCGCCAGGCCCCGGATCGTGTCCAAAGCTCCTCGAACCGGCGCCACTGCAATCACGCCGTCGACCGATACTTCCTCAAGATGATCGAACGCCGCGCGGACTCCCTCGCGCTTGAAATCAGCGAGCGTGACCAGGCTCGTCGTGTAACCCGCCTGCCGGGCCGCCTCGGCGATTCCGAATAAGGTCAGCGATGGTCCGTAAAGGGAGATGCCGAAGCTGATCACTCCTAGATTCATCGATCGACGAGACGCGAGTGCGCGGGCGGCCGGATTGCGTTTATAACCGAGAAGCTGGACGGCCTCCTGCACGCGCAAAGTGAGTTCCGGCCCGACCGCAGGACTGGCGTTCAGCACCCGTGACACCGTTTGGTGCGAGACTCCCGCCAATCGCGCCACATCCATCATCCGAGGGCTCTTCTGCGGAGGCCCGCTGTTCGCGCCATCCGTCATGCGAGCTCAACTCGTTTCGGTTCCTGATCGTCCGCGGACTTCACCCGACCCGTCAGCCTGGCGAATGCGTTTGAAATCCGCTCTACCCCACCCGCGCTCGATAGGAAGACCGCGGCGATGATAACCGCGCCCTTAATGACCAGCTGCGGCTCGGATGAAATCCCGACCAAGTTCATGATGTTCACGATCGTCGCGAGCACAAACACGCCGATGACGCAGCTCAGCGGATCCCCCTTGCCGCCGACGAGGGAAGCTCCCCCGACAACCACAGCGGCAATGGCGTCCAGTTCATACCCCCGGCCTATCAACGAGCTGCCTTGCGTCAACTGCGCCGCCGCGAGCAGCCCCGCCAAGCCAGCGAGCACGCCCGGATAGAACATAAGTCACGAGAAGATCGCGGCTGACTGGAAGACCAGAAAGGCGCGCCGCCTCGCGATTGCCTCCAATCGCGTATAATCTGCGTCCAAAGGTCGTGTATCGGCTGCAGAAAGCCGCGACAGCAGTGATCACGACGAAAATCACGACAGGCGTCGCAATCCCAGCGATGCGGCCATCCGAAAACATTGTGATAAACAGGTCGTTGTCGATCTCGATGAGGCTCGAAGACTGAATGATGTAGCTAAGGCCCTGCGCCATGCTCATCATGGCAAGCGTTGCAATAAACGGGGTGATGCCGAGCCAGACGACGATGAGCCCGGTGCAGAGGCCGACCGCCGCGCACGCGGTCAAGGTCAGGACCGACGCCGAGATTGCGTCCATGCCCGTCCGCAGGAGCAGCGCCGCAACGACGGTCGAGAGCGCCAGGACCGCGCCGACGGACAGGTCGATGCCGCCGGTGAGGATCACATAGAACTGGCCGACAGCGAGAAGTGCGATGATCGATGAGAAGGCGACCACGTTGCTCGCGTTGCGCACTGTCAGAAAGTTCGGCGACACCAGATGACCAACGACGATGATCGCCAGGAGCACCAGAAAAAGGTAGCTCTTGCTCAGCACGCGCTTGAGGGTCGTGCGCACCTCGTCGCGCGCAGCGGGTTGGCCCAACGCGTGAACCGCATGTTCGGATTTCGTGCTCATTGCGGCCTCTCGATTGCCTTCCTATCGTCACAGCGGGCTCTCGGGCTCATCCGCACTTGGCGATGATCGCTTCGCCGTGAGGATCAATCTCGTCATGGTCGAGCACGGCGACGACGCGTCCCTTGGCCATGACCAGCACGCGGTCGCACATCATGGTTTCCGAGATCTCCGAGCTCGCGATGATCACCGTGCCGCCGGACCGGGCGAAATCGCGGATCAGTTCGTACATCTCTTCCTTTGCGCCGACGTCGACGCCGCGGGTCGGCTCGTCGCAAATCAAGAGCCGGGCTGACCGGACGAGCCACCGCGCGAGAATTCCTTTCTGCTGCGTTCCGCCGCTCAGCGTCTTCATGGACTGCTCCACCCCAAAAATGCGCATGCCAAGACGAGAGGCCAGCGCGCGGGCGGCGTCATTCTCCCTCCGCTCGTTCAGGATCGAGAATCGCGAGAACATCGGCAGGCTTGCAAGCGAGATGTTGCTCGCCACCGACATGTCCGGCACGAAGCCCTGCGCCTTGCGATCCTGCGGGAGAAGACCGATGCCAAGCCGGATCGCATCGCGCGGCGACTGGAGGCGGATGGGCTTTCCATCGAAGGCAAGCGTTCCTTTGGTCGGCGCCCGCGCCCCCGCCAGCAGACCGACAAACTCCGACTGCCCGCTGCCGACAAGTCCCGCGACACCCAGAACCTCTCCCTCGTACAAATCGAGGTCGACGCTCTCGACTTTGCCCCGTTCCGACAAATTCCTGGCGCTGAGCAGGATACGTTCCGTCCGGCCCGGCCCTAGGCGAGGGCTGCGCTCGCCGCTGATCGCCGCTTCCGAGAGCGAGCCCTTGAGACTCTTGCCCACCATGGCCGAGACGACATCGGCTGGCCGACTATCCGCGATCGCGAAATCCGCGGCGTTGCGGCCGTCTCTCAGCACCGTCACGTGGTCGCAGAGGGAGTAGAGCTCTTCCATGCGATGCGAAATGTACAGCAGCGAGACACCGTCGTTGGCAAGCTTACGCAACACCGCGAAGAGGCGCATCACGTCCGGCTGCGGCAAGGTCGAGGTCGGCTCATCGAGTAAGATCAACCTCGCCCGCTTGCGAAGCGCCTTCGCCAGCTCCACTGCCTGCTGCTCAGCAACGGAGTACTGGCCAACCGGCCTGCGCACATCGAGATCGTACCCGATCCGCGCCAGAGCATCGCGCGAGCGCACGATCATTTCGGGCCAATCGACGATCCGCGGAAACGCCTTGCGCGGCATGCTTCCCAGAAAGATGTTTTCCGCGACGGACAGCTGCGGGACCAAGCTGAGTTCCTGATGGATTGTCTGAATCCCAGCGTCTTGAGCCTCCTGCGGATTGCGGCAATGCAACGGCCGGCCGCCGAGAATGATCGATCCGGAGTCCGGCGCCTCCGCCCCCGACAGGATCTTGACCAACGTGGATTTGCCGGCCCCGTTCTGTCCGGCGAGCGCGTGAATGCTGCCTCGCCGGACGTTCAGGTCCACGCCCTTCAGAGCCTGGACGCCGAGATAGCCCTTCGTGAGCCCGGCGACCTGCAACACGACCGGATCGGCGGAGCTGGCGTTGCCCACGGCGTGTGGACCGGCTGACATCACTTGATCCTCATTAACCCGAAGTCGCCGGTTGAGCCGACTTCTTGCTCACCGCCGAGGTCATGAGAGGCCGATCAAGCATGTGATCCGCCGTCATGAAAGCGAGCGCCTGGATCGTTTGGGTCGGGTTGTAGCCGTGATAGGTCGGGAACTGACCACCGCCGATCACGTAGAGGTTTGCGCACTCGTGCGATTTGCCGAAAATGTCGACAACAGATTTCTTCGGATCCTCGCCCATCCGGTGCGTGCCGCACTCATGCGTCGACAGGTGGTACTTCGGCGCCGTGGTTTCCTCCCACCAGTAGGTCAGCGCCATTTCCTTGGCGATCTTGCGCTTCTGCTTGAGAAGGAACGCGACGCCACGCTGGTCGACTTCTCCCCAGCCGTGGGTCATCCGGAGCGCCGGCTGCCTAAACTGGTCCTCGCGATCGGGATCAAGGTCGACGTAGGTCTCGCTGGTCGGAATATTGGCTGTCTGTGAATACATCGCGGTGATACGCGTGTAATTGTCCCGCATCCAATTGCGCCAACCCTTGCCCCAACGTGGTGCGTCGGGCGGCATCGCATGGGCGATTTCCAGAGGCTGGAAATCGCCGGACCAGCTGATGATCGGCGCGCCCCACAGCACTGTCGGCTCGTAGTCATGCACGAGTTCGCCGCTGAAATCCTCTATCGCTGTCGACGCGACGAGCGGGCCCATGTAGGGATTGGCCGAGTTCGGGAGTTAGCCCCATGAAGAAGCCGAAGGCGTGAGTGGTCAGATGCTTGCCGACTTCGCCGCTCTTGTTGATGCCGGAGGCCAGCATCAGCCGGGCATTCTCCAGCGCGTAACACGCGAGCACTACGCGTTCTGCCTCCAGTTCCTTGGCGCGTCCCTGCGGGTCGAAATATGAGACGCCGGTCACACGGCCATTGCTGCCTCGGTTAACTTTGTAGACCCGACAGAACTCCATGATCTCCAAATTGCCGCTCGCAAGTCCGGCGGGCAGAGAGGCGACATGAGTCGAGGTCTTCGCGTTCACATGGCACGGATAGCCGTGGCAATAGCCGCAGTAAGTGCAGCCGGAACGGCCCTTGAAGGGTTCGGACGCGATCGCCGCGGCCGTTCGGAACGGATGAAAGCCGAGACGCTTGCATGCGTCCGAGAAGCGCTGATCCGCCGGTCCCTGTCTTAGGGGCGGCATTGGATAATCGCGAGCGCGAGCAGCTTCCCACAGATTGTCCCCCGCTCCGCTGCCATCGAGGATGTTGCTGCCGCGGCCGGAGATGCCGAGCTCCCATTCCACGCGATCATAGTAAGGCTCGAGATCGCCGTACCTGACGGGCCAGTCGACGAGCGTATGGTTTTCGGGGAGCGCCTTCGCGCCAAGGCGATCCCGAATGATGCTCAGCATCTTGAACTCAGCTTCGCGGAACCGCCAGCAAGCGCCGCCCCAATGAATGGAACCGCCGCCGGTGCCAAGCGAAGGCGGCAGGTGTAACGGATTGGCGGTGCCCAACGGGCCATCGACCCACGGCAGAAGCGCGGCCTTCTCGCCATTACGTTCGCGCCAGGTCATCGGGTCGGTGCTCATATGGGGCACAATGGCGCCCCGCGCGTAGTAGCGGATCTCGTCGAACTTCAGTTGAAAATCGTCGTCGGAATAGTGCGGACCTTTGTCCATGCAGATGACGCGGACGCCATTTTGCGCGAGCTCCGACGCCACGATCGCACCAGAGGCGCCGGCGCCGACGACGATCACGTCAGCCTTGCCTTTTTGGGTCATGATCACAACCGACCATTGCTGGTGAACGCCGCATTGTCCGGCAGCGACTTGAGGCTACGCCTCAGATCGTCCAGCGTCCTTACCGGCAGCTGCCGTCCGTCGTAGCCTTCTTTCATCTGCTCAGCTGTGTAGCCCCAGTGGACGCCGGGGAAGCCGACGAGCCTCCAGCCTACCGCATTGCGATTGCCGCCGTAGACCGGGTCGCAGAAGAGTCCCTCGATCGCATGCTCTCGCACCACCGCGAACAGGCGCTCGAGTAGGCCCTTGTCCAAACTCCGCGCGCCCTGCCCGGAGACGAAATCATGGTCCTCCTCGCCGATAGGCTTGTGCGCCGCGGCTGCCTCCCCGCTCTCGGGACCGATGAAGCGACGGACGACTTCGTCCTGGCGCTCCGCGTTCAACTCGACGAGAGACTTGTCATACTCTCGCCGGCAATAGGCCTCGAGTTCCCGCAAGCCAAGGCGATAGATTTTCTGGAGCGAGATGCTGAAGCCGGCGACGGCGCGATCGATGTAATAGACGACGCCCGCGTCTGTCGCCCCGATCTCGCCGTCGCCGCCGGGAATGATGCGCTCCGCGATCGCCGCGACGGTGCAGGCCTCAAAGTCATTGAAGAACGTAAGCGCGACTGATTGTCCCTCTGTCCCGGTACCGATCATTGTTTCCTCCTTGTCGACCGGCTGACCGCAGTCGGTCGACGAGACCAAGCGGCCGGTCCGCGCCCGAGCAAAAGGTGCGCGGACCGGCCAAGCAGCTAATCGCCCGAACGAACGTAAGTCTCACCGTCCTTGTAGTATTGCTTCGCCGTATCGGGAGTCACGACGACCGTCTGCACGTAATTTGTTTTGGACGGGCAGGCGTTTGCGTCCTTATTGTATCCAGCCAGGGCCATCTTGACTGCGAGAACAGCCTGATCCCACGGCTGGTTCGACGCGTCGGCCTGTAGCGGTCCCTTCGGGTTGTCCAGCATCTCCTTGATGCCGTTCATTCCGCCGTCGTAGCTGCCCATGAGAATGCCTTTGTCCCAAAGGCCCGCTTCCTTCAGACCCTGAATGATCCCGCCCTGCATGACGTCGCTCATGCTGTACATGATCTTGAGGTCAGGATTTGCGGTCGCCATGTCGCGGATGGGCCCGAGCGCCTTGTCCGGCTTCCATTCGCCAAACTTCATCGGGACCAAAGTGGTCTTCACGTTGGGATGTCCCTGCATCACCTTATTGTAGCCGTCCATGAAACCGTTGAATCTAAGATCGCTGATCACGTCGCCTGGAAACCCGCCGATACTGGCGAGCTTGATCGCCCCGGAGTCGCCCCACTTTTCGAGAGCTTTCTCGGCGATCACCTTGCCAGCCTTGCCGCCGGTGGCAAACTGGTCTTCCGCAACATAACAATAGATGTCCGGAACGAGCTTCTGATCGAGATTGGAGTTGACGGCTACGAGGGGAATTCCAGCTTTCTTCAAGCTGCGCACTGAGGCAGCGACGCCGATTGGATCATTGGCGTTGACGATAATGACGTCGGCGCCCTTCGTGATGAGGGTTTGAATGTCTTCGTTTTGCCGGGTTGTGTCGCCATTGGCGTCAAGCACGATCAGCGTTGCGCCGATCTTGTCGGCTTCGTGCTGACCGCCGGCCACCATGGTCTTCCACCAGTCGCTGCCGCTAATGCCGCGCTGGCTCCAACCGATCACGAGGCCCTTGCCGGTGGATTTGTCATCCGCGTGGGCCGGGAGAACTATGCTCGTAATTGCGACGAGCGCGCTAAGGGAGAGAAAAGAACCCCGCAGAAACGGGGCTCGCTGCAAAGCCTTGCTCATGTTTGATTTCCTCCGATCGTTCCTTTGTTGGCCCCGCCTCGTTGATCGGGGCGGGTAGATTGTCGCTTGGCCCGTCTCTCTCGGCCGAACGCTGTCGTCAGCTGACTGAGGGTAAGGTGAAGGTCCCGCGCTCTACGAGATGCTCGATGTTCTTCTTGCGAGTTCGCCTCTTCACGCTTCAGCCACCCCTCCGCCGGCGGCCCCTTCAGGTACTGGTTCTTCGGGTAGATCGGCTTCTCGTAGATGGCCGCATATTGTTCCGTGCGAAGGTCCTTGAATTGGTTGTAGAGGCCGTTCGCCATCCGGATGCGCCGCAGGTGCTCGATGTCGATGACGGTGGTGACGAAGCTATCGCCCGAGGTCCAGCCTTTCTGCTGGGCGACGATCTGCCCGCGATTGTTCACGATCATCGACTGCCCGCCGAACAGATCGACGACGCTTCCGTCTTCCTGGATGTCTGGCCCGAGATTCGGTGCCACGACGTAGCACTGGTTGAACATGGCGTGGGCGCGGTTTTGCAGTTCCCACATGCCCGTCATCACGGCCGGCTCGATCAATGTCGGACGGATGATGATTTCGGCCCCGTTCATGGCAAGTCCGCGAACGATCTCCGGATAGACGCCTTCGTGGCAGATGCAGATGCCGATGTTCCCGATCTCAGTCCTTGCGACCGGATAGATCGCTTCCATCACATTGCCCTTGCCCTTTTTCTTGATCCATTCGTCCCACACGTCATGCGGGTTTGAGTTTCCGAGCATCCCTCCTTCGTAAGCGTCGCTCGTCGCCTTGTATCGCTTGTAGATAATCTCTCCATTGGGGCTGACAATAAACGCAACGTTGTAGTAACGGTCAGGGAAGTCGTCGTCCTTGACCATATAGAGTTCTGCGGCGATGTAGGCGTTGATCTGTTTCGCTTTGCGGCTGAGCTCATCGGTCTCCGGCCCGGGGATTGTCATCGCGTATTCTTTTTCCTTCGCGCGATTGCCGGGCGTGTTGGCTATCATGCCTTGGATGGCCATTTCAGGGATCACAACCAGACGGGCAGGAAATCCCTCCCATGCGCCGACCATGATGGCCGTGTCCACGAAGCGGCAGATGCGCTTCGTGTTCTCGAGAGCGTCCTCACGCCGTTTCATCTGAATGGTGCGCGGCGACAACGCTACGACAGCGAAGGGCTCGATCACGAGATTTCTCCTTGTTCGTTTCCCAAGTCGGCTCTTGTCAGCCTCTTTGTCACTGCCGATGTTCGCGCTCACATCAGCCAATGTCAAGCCCCCTTCGAGTTCTGCGCCGCGCGAAAACTCATGATGCGGTGCGATACAAACCATTGTGCCGAATGAATAAACCGCTCGTAATTGACCATTAGAACTGAGCTGCGCCTTGAATGCGCCTGACACTCTATGTGTGCGTTCACATACTCAATTGTGCAATCAACGCTTTTTCACTTGATGTCCCTTTTCCGTTGACGAAACACCCGACGCGGCTGGTCGCAACTCGGGCGCAAGTGGTGGGATGGGCGGGGGATGGCTTCCAGCCGAAGCCGGTCTGCGATGAACTCCGGCTCGCGTCTACATCGTCCTCGACCAGGCTGACCGCAGGTGGCTGAGGTTCACGGGTTACTTTTTGTCGCCATTGGCGGCTTGTTTCGCTACCAAACAGGACGCCGATTTACACGCCTCCTCAAGTGTGTTGCCGTTAAGGGACAAGCGGGCCGCGCTCGAAATACTCCGTCCGGAAGTTGCCGCTCGAAGGCCACACCCACTGCCCCGCAAGCAGGCTAGGCGGCGGTGCCGGCCAAGCGGCGAAGCGCCGATTCGATGATATCGATATCCTGCTCTGTCGTGCCGCCGCTTACGCCAATTCCTGCGACGTGCTTGCCGTCCAAGTGAAGCGGAACCCCGCCACCGAGCATGGTATGACGACCACCTGCCACCGAAGCCAATGTATAAAGGTCACATCCCGGTTGCGCTAAAGGCGTCATGTCAGCCGTCCGCATCGGAACCGCCGCCGACGTAGAGGCTTTGCGTTCAGACATTTCGATGGACACGAGAAGCGCGCCAGTCATGCGCTGCTTCAGGACGACGTTGCCGTGGATATCAATCGCGCAGAATGTGGCCGGGATCCCGACCCGATGGGCGTCCTCTTCCACAAACTCGGCGAGGGCCTTTGCGGCCTCGAGCAAGTCCATCGTTCCTCCTCAGAGTTCTTGATTGGTTCAGAGCGTTGAGAGCCGCCGGAGCATGAAGAGGTTGAGCGCAACGGCTGTTATGACTAAGGCGCCCTTCGCCGCCAGTTGCACTGCAGGCTCGACTTGGATGAACTGCAACCCCGTGTTCAGTACAGCGAGGACAAGCACGCCCGAAATGCTCGCGATGACATTCCCTCGACCGCCGAACAGCGCCGTTCCTCCGATTACCGCTGCGCCGAGCGCATCGAGGTCGTAGCCCTTCGCCAGCATCGAATAGCCAGCCTGGAAAAAGCCAGCGATCAGCACTCCCGCAAATCCGGATAGAAGGCCGCTGATCGTCAGAACCCAAAACTTGGTCCACCTCACGTTGATGCCTACCAGCGGGTGGTCCGCTCCCCAACGTTGGACCGCCGGAAGGTAGAGTTTTCCGGGCTTTGTCACGTCGGCGGGCTGGGTGCGCCGGCGGGAGTCATGAGGGAAACCGGGGGCTTGTTGCCGATCGCCCCATGCGGCCGAACCTCGTTGTAATCCTTGCGCCAATCCTCCAACTTTTTGCGGGCGTCGGCAAGGGTCAGGAACCAGTGAGCGTTCAGGCACCCGGCTCGCAGACGGCCATTGAACGCTTCGATGAACGCGTTGTCGGTTGGCTTGCCAGGCCGTGAGAAGTCCAAGGTCACGCCCCTCGTATAAGCCCATAGATCGAGGTCGCGGCTGACAAACTCGGAACCTTGGTCGACCCGGATCGTCTTCGGATAGCCCATTGCGTCGCAGACCCGTTCCAGGGTCGCGACAACGTCTTCGGCCCGGTAGCTGAACCTCGGATCAATCGCAGGCGAGAACCGGCTGAACGTGTCCACGACGGTGAGCACGCGGATCTTCTGACCGGTGGCCAATTGGTCATGGACGAAGTCCATGGCCCAGATCTCGTTCGAAGGCGAAGCTGCGCGACGATCGTCGCGCAGCTTCGCCTTCACTCTTCTCTTCGGCGTCTTGTTGCGCAATTGCAGGCCCAATTCATTGTAAATCCGATGGGTCTTCTTCAAATTGATCTCCCATCCCTCGCGGCGCAAAAGGAGATGAACACGCCGGTAGCCATAGCGGACCCGCGTGGCGCAAATCTCCTTGATCCGAGCTTCAAGGCCGGCCTGCTCACGGCGACGGGATTTGTAATGAAAGGTCGAGCGATCGAGTTCTAGAACGCCGCATGCGCGCCTGATCGATACGTCCCATTCGTCACAGACCGCCGTCGCCAGCTCGCGCTTGCGAGCAGGCCTTACAGTTTTCGGCGGATGACGTCCTGAAGCATCTCACGATCCAGCGACAGGTCCGCGACGATCTTCTTCAGCTTCGCGTTCTCGTCCTCGAGCTGCTTCAATCGCCGCATCTCAGGCGGCTGCATGCCTTCGTATTTCTTCTTCCAATTGAAGTAGGTCGCCTGGCTGATTCCAGCCTTCCGGCAGATGTCGGCAACCGGAACGCCATCGTTCCCCTGCCTGAGAATGAACGCCTTCTGCGCGTCCGAGAACTGTGATGCCTTCATCGTCTTCCGCTCCTCCCAGCCAAGGGAAAATACCGCGGAAATCTCTAACTCTGAACGGTCTAGTTTTCGGGGAGCGGATCATGACTGCGAATTCAGGCCTTCGCCGCGGCAGGCTCGGCAACCCCACCTTTGTTTGCGCCAGAGCACCCAATCCTACGACGGCTCGCGCCCCAATCTTGCGCCTTTAGGGGCCATTCTTGTCGTGCATCAGGCGGCTTTGGGGACTGCCGCTCGATAGCGGCCATAGCCCACCTTCACGAGCAAGCCCTCGTCGCACATGCGGGCCAGATAGCAGCGAGGAATGCCAATGTCGGTCAGGTCTTTCGTCCGGATTACTCCCATCTCCTGTGCGAGCGCGACCGCGCGTTCTCCGAGCAATGGCTTCGGGCCCCCAGCCAGCCGAACCCGCTCGGCTCGGTCGCGATCACGCTTACGAACCTTGATGGAGGGTTCAGGCGTAGGATGGAGGGGAATCGGCAGCACAAAGTTCGCAGTTTCGTTCAGCCCGGGGAGCCAATTGCTATGATCACGCTAATCTTCAGCGCTTTTCGGACCCGCCATTGCGGAGGTCGCGCTCGCGTCGCCGCTAAGCGGATCGCGGCAGCGACCCAACGATGTCGAACGAAAGTTGCATTGACGCGCGTAGGCTATCCGTTGACTAATCCCAGTGATCCGGCCTGCAACCGCCGCGGATTTGCGCGATTGCGGGCTAAGAGGGAAGCAGCAAGTACGGGGTTCCAGGTCGCGACCGGAATCAAGCCGTCGATGGGAGGACAAGGATGACCGAATTCGTATTTGGAAATGAGGGCGCCGGCACAATCTCGCGTCGCCGCGCGCTGAAGCTGGGGGCGGGCGCGGCCGCCGCGACTCTGATACCCGGCTTTTTCGGCCAGGTCGGTTGGGCGTACGCGGATGACAAGCCTCCGCTTGGCACCTGGCCGGCGGGCTCGCAGGGCTCGTCGGTCACGATCGGCGCCACGGTCCCCCGCACCGGCGCCTACGCCGTCCAGGGCGAGGATGAGCTTAAAGGGATGCAGCTTGCCGTCGAACACCTGAACGAGGGCAACGACCTTATTAAACAGATCGCGCCCAAGGTGACCAAGGGCGTATTGGGCAAGCAGGTTAATCTTGTCGTCGCCAATTCGGCCGCCAAGCCCAACAACGCCGTGCAGGAGCAGCAGACCTTCATCAACGAAGATAAGATCATAGCCATGACCGGGTCGACCTCGTCCGCGGTCGCTGTGGCCTTGAACAAGTTCGCCCAGCGCGAGAAGATTCTCTATCTTGTCGCGATCTCCGGTTCGAACGACACAACCGGCAAGGACTGCGCGCGCTACTCGTTCCGCCAGTGTTTCTATGGCGAGACTGCGGCCAACGCGATCGGTCCGGTGCTGGTGAAGAATTTCGGCAAGAACCGAAAGGCGGCGTTTATGACACCGGACTACACCTACGGCCATACGGTGACGAAGTCGGTGAACGACTACCTGAGCTCGCAGGGTGGCTGGACAATGGTGACCAATCAGGTGTCGCCGCTCGGAACCCAGGATTTCAGCCAGTATCTCACCAACATCGCCAGTTCCGGCGCCGAGTTCATCGTCAACGTGAATTGGGGACGCGACGCCGTCTTGTCGGTCCAGCAGGCCAAGCAGTTCGGCCTGACACCGAAGATGAAGATGGTGATCCCCTATCAGATCCCGTTCCTCGCCAAGGAGGTGGGACCGGAACTTACCGAAGGCGTGTTCGCCGCCACGGACTTCTGGTGGACGCTGGAGGACAAGTACCCGCTGGCCAAGATGTTCGTCGACGCCTTCCAAAAGAAGTACAATTACCGGCCCGAATGGGGCGCCGAGAACGGCTACATGCAATTCGCGATCTGGGGGCGCATGGTCTCCGAGGCCGGAAGTTTTTACCCGCCAGACGTGATCAAGCAGTACGAGAAGGGCGAGACTTTTCCATCGATGGTGGGCGACGTGCGCTTCCGCCCGCAGGATCATCAATTGATCCGCCCGGTCATCATTGTCCGCGGTAAGGCGCCGAAGGACATGAAGAACGAAGAGGACTATTGGGAAGTGCTCGAAGTGGTGCCCGGCGAGCCGCTGATGCAGAAGCCGGACGCCTTTGGCTGCGACCTCGGCTCCTATACCTGAAGAGCGCTGACACCTTCTCCGCCTTGTCCGCGCGGAGAAGGTGTCCCACGCGCCTGAAGTTAGTCAACGTAACGCGCTTTGCGTCTTGGGCATCGGCCTGCTCGCACTCAGGAGCTAGCGGATGCCCTTTCACGGTAGGAGCCGCCGTGGCAAGGGAACAAACTGGACACTGGCGTTAAAACGGGCGCAAGCGTGATCAACTGGTACGCCTTCATCTCGCAATGTTTCAACGGGCTGGTGCTCGGCGCGCTTCTCGCGCTGATTTCCTCCGGCCTGACGATCATCTACGGCACGCTCGGCGTCCTCAACCTTGCGCACGGCGCGATGTTCATGCTTGGCGGCTACGCTGGCTGGGTCGCCTACACCTATTCAGGGTCGTTTATCCTGGCGGTTGTCGCTGGTTCGCTCTTCGTGATGCTGGTGGGGGTGCTGATGGAGCGGCTCATCATCCGCCATTTCTACGCGCGCCCGAACGAGGACCAGCTCCTCGTCACCTTCGGGCTCGGCATCGTTTTCGTAGAGGCCGTGCGCTTCTTCTTCGGGAGTCTATCGAAAACGGTGCCGCCCCCGATCGCCGGCATCACCTCACTCGGTTTCATGGTTTATCCGACCTATCGATTGGCGCTGCTCGGCCTGGTCTCCGTGGCGCTCCTCGTCCTCTATTTCGTCCTTTACCGCACTCGCCTGGGCATGATCGTGCGCGCGGGAATCGAAGACTCGGTCATGGTCGAATTCGTTGGGGATCGACGTTTACAAGATCTTCATGCTGGTGTTCGGCATCGGCGCCATGGCCGCCGGTTTCGCCGGCATTGTCAATGCTCCGGTGGTCTCGATCTCGCCGGACGTTGGCGAATCGATCCTCGTTCAGGCGTTTGTCGTCGTCGTCATCGGCGGCGTCGGCTCATTCCCCGGCGCGGTCCTTGGCGGCCTCATCGCAGGCGAGATCATCAGCATCACCTCGATGTTCAACCCGGGCTACGCGTATGTCATGTTGTTCGTCGCGATGACGCTCGTGCTGGTCCTCCGCCCCTATGGACTCCTCGGCGTGGCGGGCCGCGAGTGACCGCGGCCCGCCGATGAACCTAAAACATCCCTTCATCGCAGAGACATTGACGATCATCGCGCTGGTCGCCGCGCCCTTTGTGCTGCCGCACCTCGGCTTCGCGCTGACCACCATCAACCGCATTCTGATATGGGGCTTGTTCGGGCTCGGCTTCGATCTCCTGTTCGGCTACACCGGCCTCCTGTCGTTCGGTCAGTCCGCCTTCTTCGGCACGGGCGGCATGTTCGCCGCTTACCTGCTCACCGAAGCCAACTTTCCATACGTTCTAACGTCAATCGTGATCGGCGCGGCAGTCGCCGCCGTCGTCGGCTATTTGGTCGGCCTCATCGCGCTTAGGCGCACCGGGATCTACTTCGCCATGATCACGGTGGCGATCGCAGAGGTGTTCTTCTTCGCCGAGTTCAATCCCTTGTCCGCCTACACCGGCGGAGAGAACGGTTTGCCCGGCGTCCCGACGCCGAGCTTCAGCCTTGGCTCCATGAAGTTGAGCTTTGACACCGACCTGTCGATGTATGCTTTCCTCGCCTTCTGGTATTTCGTCGGCCTGGTCATTGCGCTGCGTATCGTGCGCTCGCCAGTGGGAGCGATCTTCCGTGCGCTCCGCGATAATCCGCTGCGCGCATCGGCCCTTGGTCACAACATCCATAGCTACAAGCTGACCGCCTTCGTTGTCGCCGCCGCCTATGCCGGCTTCGCCGGCGGCCTACTCGCCATCATGCAAGGTTTTATGCCGCCGGACGCGTTCATGTTCGACACATCCGGTCAGCTTGTCATGCAAACTGCTATTGGAGGCGCGGGCACGCTGTTCGGGCCGCTGGTCGGGGCGACCGTCTGGCTTTATCTGAGCGACTTCCTTCAGAACGCGCTGCACCTTGGTTCGACCTGGAAGCTCGTGCTTGGTATCGTTTTCGTGCTCCTCGTCTGCTTCCTGAGGCGCGGCATCGTCGGCGCCATCATCGAACTTTACGAGCTCGCGACGGCCCATGCGAAGACAACTGAACCGCTCGAGAGCAGGGTCGAACCGGTCGCGTCGCCAGCGCCTGCGAGAATGACGATGGCCGATCGCCACGTCCCCGAACGCGCGAGCGGAGCCATTCTCGAGGCGACGGGTCTCAGTAAGCGCTATGGGGGCCTGGCCGCCAACAGCGACATCGATTTCGTCGTCAATCACGGTGAAATGCGCGGCATAATCGGGCCAAACGGCGCAGGCAAGAGCACCTTCTTCAAGATGCTGACCTGCGAAACGGCGCCGACGTCCGGCAGGATCGTGTTCGAAGGCCGAGATATCACGGGCATGAGCGTCACCGATGTTTGCCAGCTCGGACTGACCAAGAGCTATCAGATCAACCAGCTCTTCGATCGCCTGACGGTCAGGCAGAACCTGAGGATCGCTGCGCTCGGCCAAATTCGGGGCAAGTTCAAGCTCGATCTGTTCCGAAGCCTTAAGAGCGTTCCCGGGCTGGACGACCACGTCGACCATACGCTGGCGCTCGTCAATTTGACCGGACGACCGGACACGCCAGTGTCGGAGCTCTCGTATGGCGAGAAGCGGCGGCTCGAAATCGGGCTCGCGCTTGCGACCGAACCAAGGCTGCTCCTGCTCGACGAGCCTCTCGCGGGGATGAGCCCCCGCGAGCGCATCGAGACGGTCGCTTTGCTCAAATCGATTGCGCGCGGGCGCACAATGATCATCATCGATCATGACATGGACTCGCTATTTGAGCTGGTTGAAAGAGTGACCGTGCTGCAGGAGGGCCGCGTGCTGGTGGAGGGCACGCCCGAGGATATCAAAATCAATCCGAAGGTGCAGGAGGCCTATCTCGGCGGCGTTCACGGAGAGGCGGCGTGAGCCTGCTCGAAGTCTCCGGCCTCAACGCCTATTACGGCGACAGCCATATCCTGTTCGACATCTCGCTGCGGGTCGAGAAGCACGAGGCGGTGGCGCTCGTCGGCAGGAACGGCGCGGGCAAGAGCACGACGCTCAAGAGCCTCATGGGCATCGTCGCCCGGCGCAATGGCAGCATCAAGCTCGACGGCGTCGAACTCGTCGCTCTCAAGGCTCACAGCATCGCGCGTCTCGGCATGCAGCTTGTGCACGAGGACCGGCGCATCTTTGGCAGTCTCAACGTCGAAGAGAACCTCATTCTTGCCGGGCTTACCGCCGAGAGCAGATGGCCGCTCGAGCGCATTTACGCCATGTTCCCCCGCCTCAAGCAGCGCCGCTCAAGCCGCGGCACCGACCTTTCCGGAGGCGAGCAGCAGATGCTGGCGATTGCGCGGGCGCTCGTGCGCGATCCGAAGATCATCCTGCTCGATGAGCCTTTCGAGGGGCTGGCTCCGATCATCGTCCAGGATCTCGTGCATACTTGCCGCGAGTTGGCGCGAAGCGGGCAGACCATCGTGGTGGTCGAGCAAAATCTGGCTGCGACGCTCGCGCTGGCGCAGCGCGTCTACATCCTCAACAACGGCCATATCGCCCATGAAGGCGCCGCCGCCGAAATCAAGGCGCAGCCCGACCTCCTGCAGCGCTACCTGGGCGTGTAGCGAAGAAGCCAGGGATCGGATTTGGCGCCAATAAACGCTAGCTAGACGTGCATAAACGCTAGTAAGCGCTAGTAAATTAGCTAGCGTTTACTAGCGTTTATTTTTGCGAATCGGGACTTTTCAATGGGTTACACGGGGAAAAAATAAAAAAAATTCCTCCCCGCAAGGCTTGCGCGCTAGGGTTGTGGACCGATCCTGTCAAACAGTCTGCCGGCCTCCATCCCCCGTCTGGCTGACGCCAAGCGCGAGTTGATTCCGCCGACGGAAATATAGATAACACACCTTTCTGGTTTTGCCAAGCATATTCATGACTCTTCTCCGAGGCGTCATGGCCGGGCTTGTCCAGGCTTGTCCCGGCCATGACAGTACGGGCTCCCAGGCGCAGCAGAGAGCGGTCGTTCAACACTTGGCGCTATGAGGGCGAACGTCGCATTGCAATTCGACGACTCCCAGACACAAAGAACGTCCGCCGTGCGCCACGCGCCGAAACTGACCACCATCGGCCGGCGGGCATCTTTCGCCGCCGTACGAGCTTTCTAAAGTCCGTCCGCTCGCAGAGGAACGCCGATTGGCCGGCGGCCCAGGGGAAGCAACGCCTGCCGATTGCGGTTTTGCGCTTGCACATGCGCGCGGACTGTGCAGCAATCGCCATTGTGGGCGGGAGACCAGCGATCTTTGATAGAACAGGCGACACTCTCTCGTCTGCGGTTCGGCGATAGCGTGCTCGCCGCGGAGCAGGCCATGCCGCTCGCGTCGAAGAGTTTAGCAAGCGATGGCTCGGCGCTATGGTGGGGGGGCGTCGACACGCCCGGACCACCGCCAATCGTCGCTTCCGGCGCTCAAGCGCCAATCTTGGCGGCTGTTTCGCCGATGCGGCCAGGTCACAGCGTCGCGGTCGAATATCGCGTCAACGGAGGCCCCATCCGCGAAGCCATTGGCGTCATCGAGCCACGCGTCCATGACGCCAACGCACGGATATTTCGAGCGGTCGTGCCGGGTCAATCGGACGGGCTGGTTGAGTTCCTGCCGGTGCTTCGTTTCGCCGGCCAGCCGATTTCCCTCCGTCTCTTGGAGTCGGGGCAAGCGTCTCGGTATCAAGTGGGCGGCGGCGCACCGCCGGTCGCGACCTCAGACTTACCGCTTCAGACGGCGTCCAGATCAGCCGACGGGGCTCGCTGGCAATGGGAGGCAAAATTCCTTGGGAGCGCGACGATCAAGCTTCGCAAGGAAGTGGTTGGCGCCGCGCCGGACGGCTTCCGGATCATCTGGCGCTTTGACGAGGCGCCCTTCGTCGGGCCTGTGTTCGAGGGGCGTTTCCTGCCCGGCGCCGCCGATTGGATGCGTATCCGTCCGGATGGCGTTGCAATCGTCCAGGTCCAGGGCTGCATAGAGACGCGTTCGGGCGCCCGCGTCTACACGACCTATGGCGGCTACCTCGAGCTTGGCCGGGACGGCTACGCCCGTGCCTTGCGGTGCGAGTTCGATCCGTGGCCTCCGTTCGTATGCGCCCCGACCTATGCGACGGCTGACAAGGAACTCGGGTGGCTCAATCGCGCGCAATGCCTTATCGTCGGCAGGGTGGACATGAAGGCGCTCACAGTCGAGTCTGACGCCTATTTCATCGAGGTTGGGGGACGAAAAAATTCGTGAGAAGCGCGGCGGCGTTGTCGGCTAAAAGCCGGGCGGCATCGTGCTTCGGATGGAAGGCATTCCGTTCGGCTGATAAACGAACGTGAGGGCGAGCTAAACGGAGGGGCGCCGACATGGCAAACGACCCGCAAGTTCCGTGGACCGACGAGCAGTGGGCCCGCGTCAACCAGGTCATTCAGGAGGAAGCGAAGCGGGCCCGGGTGGCCGCGACGTTCCTCCCGTTGTACGGTCCGCTGGACGCGGATGCGGATTTCGTGCGCCGGCAGGAGATCTGGTACGCCGGATTCGGCCCCGAGCGTCTGTTGGCGGCCGCCGAGGCAAACCGGGCGCTGCAAGAATACCGCGACGCTGCGACGGCCGGAAACGACGATGCTGCATTGGCCGCGCAGGGGCGCTTCGCCACGGCCGAAGCCTCCGTGCGACGCCAAGCCTTGGGCATCGACGACAGGGACACAATGCGGCTTGCGACGCTGCAGGTGATTGTGCCCGTCCGAAATGCGCAGATGGCCGACCCGGAGATGGCGAGCGCGCTGGTGTTGTTTCGCCGCGCCGCCAATGTAATCGCCCGTCTCGAGGACGCCATCGTGTTCAGGGGGCTCGCGCCTGAGCCAGCGATAGGGGGAGCTTTTGCTCCCCCGGCGGGGCTCAAGGGTCTGCCGGGGATCTGGCAAATCACCGGCGCGTCGGAGGCTCGTGGGCTTTGGAGCTCACCTTCCCGGCCCGGCCCGTTGGTATCCATCTCGGGAACCCGAGTTCGAGGAAAGAGCCCAGCAGCTCGTTCGCGCGATATCCGACGCCGTTGGCCGGCTGGAACAGAGCGGACATTTCGGTCCATTTGCAGTCGTGCTGGGTCAACAATTGTTTCTTGTCGCCCAGACCCCGGACCCGGGGTCGCTCATCCTGCCGCAGGACCGCATCATTCCATTCCTGGGCGGCGGCCCACTGTTGCGTTCCTCAACGCTTGGCGACTTTACCGGCGTGGTTGTGGCGCTCGGCGGCGCGCCGCTCGAACTGGTCGTCGCCACCGACATGAACCTGCAGTTTCTTCAGCTCACCTCCGAGCCATTATTCAACTTTCGCGTATCCGAGAAGATTGCGCTTCGCATCAGGGAACCTGACGCAATCGTCCAGCTGGTCATGAGGACCGAAGAAGCCTCAGGTCGCAGCCAGAGGGGAAGAGGCCCATAGGCAAACCAAAGAGCGACATAGACCTCGTCGCGCGAGGACCTTCAGCGGCTCAGGGGACCGAAGGCGATGGCGCTATGACCCATGTCCACTAGGGTCGTCGTACTGGGCGGCGGGGTCGCCGGCATGAGCGCCGCCCACGAGCTCGTCGAGCGCGGCTTTGAGGTCGTCGTGCTCGAGCGCAGCGACTTGGCGGGAGGGAAGGCCCGCAGCATTCCTGTCATTGATGCGGGCGACGACACAAGCGGACATCAGCTCGCCAGTGGCGCCCTCGGCCCCATCGAGCACCGGTTGCCCGGCGAACATGGGTTTCGATTCTTTCCAGGTTTCTACAAGCACGTCGTCGACACCATGCGCCGAACGCCGTCTTTCGACGGACGAAAAGCAGCCGACCATCTGTCGCCGACGACGCGGATTGGATTCACTCAATACGCGAAGCCGATGTTCGTCGCGCCGTCTGTCTTTCCGCTGACGCCTGGCGACGCTGGCGCGGTGCTGCGCGACATTCTGCTCATGTTCGAGCCGATCACGGACCTCACGCCGGAGGATCTCGCTTTCTTCGGCGCTCGCGTCTGGCAAATCCTCACCTCGTGCAAGGAGCGCAGGTCCGCAGAGTACGAGCGGATAAGCTGGTGGGACTTCGTCAGCGCCGAGAGTCGTTCAGCCGCTTACCAGAAGTTCCTTGCCGCGGGCATCACGCGCTCCCTCGTCGCCGCCAAGGCGCGCAAGGCGAGCACGCGCACGATCGGGGACATCTTCGTGCAGCTTGTGCTCTCGATCGTAAGTCCGACGGCGGTCGCGAGCGACCGCGTGCTCGACGGCCCGACCAATCTTGTCTGGATCAATCCCTGGCTTGCTTATCTCGAATCGCGCGGCGTACGCTACGTGACGGGGGCTGAGATCGAGGAGATTCTCTTTCAGAACGGACGGGTCACCGGGGTTGCTGTCAGCCAACAGGGAAAGCGAGCCGTCACGACCGGCGACTACTATATCGCGGCGCTGCCGGTCGAGAGAATCGCGCCGCTGGTGAGCCCGGCCATGTTGGCGGCTGATCCCGCGCTTCGGAACTTGCGCGCGCTCGCCGTTAACGTGGAATGGATGAACGGCGTCCAGTTCTATCTGCGTCGCAACCTGCCGACCGCGCACGGGCATGTGATTCACATCGATACGGAATGGGCTCTCACGAGCATCTCGCAGCTCCAGTTCTGGCGCGACGTCCCTCCCGACTTTTTTCAAGATAGCGAAGTTCACAGCGTGCTGTCGGTCGACGTTTCCGACTGGACGGCTCCGGGATCGACGGGGCGCGCCGCGATCGATTGCTCACGAGAAGAGGTGGTGCGCGAGACCTGGAGCCAGCTCAAGCGCTCGATGAATGCGAGCAAGGAATTGCTACGCGACGACGATCTGCACTCCTGGTTCCTTGACCCGGACATCACCAAGGACCCCACGCGCCCCGCTCACTTGACGAATGGCGAACCGCTGCTCGTTAATCTCACCGACACATGGGCGTTGCGCCCGGAGGCGACCACCGGCGTTCCGAACCTGTTTCTCGCGTCGGACTACGTGCGCACGTACACCGACCTCGCGACGATGGAGGGCGCCAATGAGGCGGCGCGCCGGGCGGTCAACGGACTGCTCGACGCTGTCAATTTCGCAGGAAGCCGTTGCGAATTGTGGCCGCTGCACGAGCCGGAAATTCTCCAGCCCTGGCGATTGTACGACGCGGCGCGATACAAGGCGGCCCTGCCATGGGACAATTCCCTTATGCAGGTCGCGGCTCACGCCCTACAAGGCGCGTCACCCCTGCTCGAACGCGCGCGCCCGCTGCTTGAGCACGTCGCGCCGTTCCTCAACACCGCCGCCGGCGTGCTCGAGCTCAGCGATCGCGCCCTGCCGGACGTGCGCGAACTGAGCGCGGGCGATTCGGTCGAGATACGCCGGTTCGCCGGTTTGTCCGCGCCCCAGGCGGCGACCCTGGAGCCTTTGTCGGGGGCTAGCGATGTCCTAGGGCCAGCGGGCTTCCTCGAGCGCCTGAGCTGGTACCGCGACATGCTCACGGACACGCTTACCGAGGGCGTTCCGAGCGGGGAGCCTGAGCGCCACCTTTACGGGCTTGTGAGAGACTTCCTTCAGCGATCGGGGAAGGGTCTGCGCCCTGCCCTCTGCATCGCGACCGCGAGGGCGCTAGGGGGGCGCGGCGAAGATGCGCTTCCGGCCGCGGCCGGCCTGGAAATGCTGCACAACGGGTTTCTTGTCCACGATGACATAGAGGACGGCAGCGGCTGGCGACGCGGCGCCGCCACGATGCATCGGAGCGCAGGAGTTCCCATCGCGCTTAACGCCGGCGATTCCATGAACGCGCTCGCCATGCGCCTCTTTCGCAAGGCCGGCGAACGACTGGGACCCGTTGCGGGCATGCGGATCTTCGAGGAGGTCGATCATTTGATCGTTGAGACCCTCGAGGGGCAGGCCATGGAGCTCGGCTGGGTGCGAGACAACGATCTCACGGTCACGACAGATGACTATCTTCGTCTCGTCTTGAAGAAGACGGCTTGGTACAGCTTCATTCACCCGCTGCGGATCGGCGCCCTTGTCGCCAACGGCGAGGATAGGAATCTGGGCCGGTTCGATCGGTTCGGCTATCTCATCGGGGCGGCGTTCCAGATCACGGACGACGTCTTGAACCTCAACGGAAACGTTGCGCGATACGGCAAGGAGATCAACGGCGATCTCTGGGAGGGCAAACGCACCCTTCTGCTCACGCATGCGTTTGGCCAATCGAACAAAGCCGACCGAACGTGGATAAGGAGCTTTCTGGCGAGGCCGCGCGAGCGTCGTCTGCCGCGCGAAATATTGCGGCTGCACGACATCATCGCAAGCAGCGGGAGTATCGAATGGGCGCGTCAAGCGGCGAACGCATTTGCGGAAGCCGCGGCGCGGGAGTTCGACGCCTCGGCGTTCGTCGGAGCGCCCGCAAGTCCCGACCTTGACTGGCTTCGCGCTTGCGTCGACTACCTTGTGCGGCGTGACGCCTAGTGGGCGATTGTGCGCATTGAGCAGTGTGATAATAGTGTGTTTTCTATCCGATAGGTCCGGTTGAGACATTGGTTCCGATGGATTTCGACCGGGATCGGAGCGTTACCTCGAGCAGGTTGCGCCGGAGGGGCTTAGTTAAGGTTAGAGCCCCAAAGCTGCGGAGAGCCGGATGCCGGGGACTAGAGAGTGGCTGGGTTCGCACGGGCTATCCGAGTACGCGGATCGCTTTGCCGAAAATCGGATAGATCTTTCTATCCTGCCGGACCTGACGGACGAAGATCTCAGGGAGCTCGGCGTATTACTGGGGGACCGCCGGCGAATTCTGCGTTTGATTGCGGAACTCGCCCCCAAGCCGCAACTCCCGGCTACCCCCGGATCGCCTACGCTCGAAGGGGCCGAACGACGCCAGGTCACGGTGATGTTCGCCGATCTGGTCGGGTCGACGGCGCTCTCGACCGGCATGGACCCGGAGGATCTTCGGGACGTCTTTGCCGCATATTCAAACTGCGCGGAAGAAACCGTGAGCAAGTTCGGTGGAAACGTGGCCCAATACATGGGTGACGGCATCCTCGTGTATTTCGGCTATCCGCACGCTCACGAAGACGACGCCGCGCAAGCGGTAAGGGCGGGGCTTGAACTGATCACGGCGGTTGCTGGACTAAAAACACGTGTTCCCCAGCAGCTAAGGGTCGGCATCGCGACAGGAGTGGTGGTGGTCGGCAATCAGACCCCGAGCATCGTCGGCGAGACCCCGAACCTTGCGGCGCGTCTTCAAGGCATCGCCAAGCCCAACATGGTTGTTATTAGCGAGGGCACCCGCAGGCTTCTTGGGCATCTCTTCGAGCTTGAGAACTTAGGAACACAGGACTTGAAGGGAATTTCCGCGCCCGTGCAGGTCTGGGCGGTGCTTCGGCCGAGTTCCTCGACGAGCCGCTTCGAGGCGCTCCACCCGAGCGGGATGACAACCCTCGTCGGGCGGGAAGAGGAATATGAGCTGCTGCGGCGGCGCTGGGCGAAGGCAAAAGAGGGAGAAGGCCAAGCCGTGCTTCTGTCGGGCGAGGCCGGCATTGGAAAATCGCATCTGACGGTCGCGTTCGCCGAACGTCTCAAGGGCGAGCGTTTTCTCCGCATCCGTTGTTTCTGCTCTCCGCAGCACACGAACAGCGCGCTTTATCCTATCATCGACCACGTGGAACGCTCGGCCGGCTTTGCGCGCGATGACACGCTGCAAACGAAACTCGACAAGCTCGACGCGCTCCTCCGGCAGTCTTGGTCTTCGGCTGAGGATTCCTCGCTCTTCGTCGAGATGCTCTCGCTGCCCAGCGATGGGCGTTATCCTGTTCTTGAACTCGCGCCCCGGCAGCGCCGCCAAGCAACGATGGACGCGCTTGTCCGGCAAGTGGAGATCGTCTCCAACTTAGGCCCGCTGCTCATCGTCTTTGAGGATGCGCACTGGGGCGACCCGACGACCTTGGAGTTGATCGGTCGGCTAGCAAGCCATATCGCGAACCATCGCGTGCTGATGGTCATTTCCTTCCGGCCGGAATTCGAGGCGCCCTGGATCGAGCAGGCGCACGTGACCGCGCTCGCCCTCAACCGGCTTGCGCCGCGCGACATCGACGTCATGATCGACCACATCATCGGCAACAACGCGCTGCCTGCGGCGGTCCGCCAGGACATCATCGAGCGAACGGACGGGATTCCGTTGTTCGTCGAGGAGATGACAAAAGCGGTCCTCGAGACGGCGTCGGAGGACGCAGCCCGACGGATCGCCGGTTCGGTTCCCTCTCCGGCGACGGCCGTCCCGGCAAGCCTCCACGCATCGTTGATGGCCCGGCTCGACCGACTTGGCGGCTCCAAAGAACTTGCGCAGATCGGAGCGGCGATTGGCCGTGAATTCTCGCACGAACTCCTGGCTGCAGTGGCGTTAAGACCAGAAGCGAAGCTGGAAATGCAGCTCGACAAACTCGTTCGGGCGGGTTTGCTGTTCCGCCAAGGCGCGCCGCCAGATACGACCTATTTGTTCAAGCACGCCCTCGTGCAGGACGCGGCGTATGGCCTGCTGCTGCGCGAGCCCAGACGCCATCTGCACGCCAGAATCGCGGAAACCTTGGAGGGCAAGTTCAGCGAGATCGCCGAGAACAAGCCCGAAGTGCTGGCGCGTCACTGGGCGGAGGCGGGCGATTTTGAGAGAGCGGCGGCCCTGTGGGGAAAGGCTGCGCGACGATCGGCGCAACGCTCCGCTGTGGTCGAGGCCGAAGAGCAGCTCAAACGCGCGCTCGAGATGATCGCGGCCTTACCGAGCACGCCGCTTTTGCGGCGAGAGGAGATAAAGCTTCAGTGCGAGCTCATTACTCCGCTTCTCCATGTTCGCGGCTACGCGGCGCCCGCCACCAGAGCCGCTGTGGATCGCGCGCGCCATCTCATGGAACGAGCTGAAGAACTGGGAGAGTCTCCGGAAGATCCCCTTTTGTTATTTTCCGTTCTCTATGGCCTGTGGGTCTCGAACCTCGTCGGCTTCAACGGCGACGTTATGCGAGAACTTGCCGTCCAGTTTTTGGCGCTGGCCGAGGCGCAGAGCGCGACCGGGCCCCTCATGATGGCGCATCGCCAGATGGGTCTGTCTCTCCTGCATACCGGTGAAATCGCGGAGGGACGCGATCATCTCGATCGCGCAATTACGTTTTACGTTCCTGCTGAACATCGCCATCTGGCTACGCGGTTCGGGCAAGACATTGGGGCTTCGACCCTGGCGTGGAGATCGCTGACTTTGTTACTGCTCGGCTATCCCGAAGCTGGGCTTGCGGACACCGAACGGGCGCTGAAGATCGCGCGCGACAGCGCTCACGGGGCGACGTTGATCTATGTGCTGGTTTTCAGCGTTCTCCAGCATGTCCTTTGTGGCCATCTCGAAATGGCGAATGCGCTCCTCGATGAACTCAACATATTGAAGGACCAGATCGGGTCAGTGTCCTGGAACGGATGGGGACTGGCGCTGAGAGGTTGCGTGCTGATCCGGTCCGGAAAGGCCGCGGAAGCGGTCCGAGACCTCTCCGCCGGCATCGCCGCGAATCGTTCGACCGGAAACACGATGTGGACGCCTCTGTTCCTGTCGTATCTGGCGCGGGCCAATATAGGCGTCGGTCAATTCGACGCGGCCTGGACCAATATCCACGAAGCGATGGACGCGATGGAGACGACGAAAGAGACCTGGTGCGAAGCCGAGATCAATCGCGTCGCCGGGGAAATTGCGCTCAGGGGAACAAAGCCGGACGTGGTCAAGGCGGAAGCCTATTTCGCCAACGCGCTCGAGATCGCGCGCAAGCAGCAGGCGAAATCCTGGGAGCTTCGAGCCGCAATGAGCGCTGCGCGCCTCCTCTTCGCTCGGGGCGGCCGAGAGCCTGCGCGCGACGTTCTGGCTCCGGTCTTCGGCTGGTTCACCGAGGGCTTCGACACGCTCGACTTGCGTGAGGCAAAGCTCTTGCTCGAGGAACTGGCGCAGGACGAGCCGATCAGCGCGACGCCGAGCGTATAAGTGGAGGCCCCTTTCTTGAACGAAGCAGACCGAGCCTGGGCTCGAGCATTTGACGGTCCGTGGCGTCCAGAGGTCGTTTCCGCCACGAACGGCCTCCCTGCGGTCAACTCGGCGGATCTGGTGGCGCGCGCCCTCGCTGTCCTCGATCAAGACAAGAAGAGGGGCGACGCCCGCTACGCGAATAATCTCCCGAACGGATTTCCGACTCGACCGGTCAGTCTCGAACCGACCCCGGCCGCCAACCTCACATTACAGCGGCGCGTTCTCAGCGACGGAGCGGAGTGCTTTTTGCCCATCCGCTACTTTGATGTTCGATGCCTCGTCGCCACCTTTTTGGCGCCGCCCGATAAGGCCTCCGAACTGCTCGTCGGCGCAGGGCTGCAACCCGTTTTGCAGGAGGACGGAAGGGCGGTGGTCGATCTCTATTGCATCGAGTATCGCAAGACGGATATCGGCCCGTATAATGAAGTCGGCTTGACTGTCCGGGCGAAGGCGCCGGGCGACCCGATCGCGGCGAACTACGTCCTGAACCTTCCCGTGACCACTGCAGTCGCGTGTCGAGCAGGCCGGGAGATTTGGGGGTATAACAAATTCGTCGCCGCCATCGATGTCAAAAGCGAAGGCAGGGCATTCTCCACGGTTCTTCGCGATGAAGGTCACGAAATCATCTGCGCGCTCGAAGGAAGACGCGACGCTTCGGTTCCAGCGCCCCCGACCGACATACTCACCTTCACTTTGCATCATGGTCGATTGATAAAGACGGTCATTCGAGTCCCGACGCCATCCCTTGCCAGCAGCGGCGACAGTTTCCTTCTCAAAGTTGGGCCGTCGAGGCATCCGATGGCTGACAACCTGCGGACGCTCGCCCTCGATGGAGCCCGTCCGGTTCTCGTCTTTTACACAAATCCATTTCAGGCGCTGTTATTCCCCGGTCAGGCCATCTAACCAAGTTCCTCAGCACCGTTCTTGGGAGACCGCCCCAATCTAAGGATGATTAGATCATAGGCGCCTATTTTTTGGTCAGACGCGCACGCCGGCCAGGCGGCGGACTTTAGCGGGTTCTCCAAGCGCCAAATACCAATTGCTTTTCAGGTTGTTAGACCCGTGGCCAAATCATGGCACGCGCCTTGTAAGGCTGTCGTGGGCGGGACGCGCTCGCGTTCCGATTTCACCGCACTGAAGCGGTCCAGTACCGCCGCGGCGCATCAAGGGGCGAGCTTATGAAAATCGTAATGGCGATCATAAAGCCGTTCAAGCTGGAGGAGGTGCGCGATGCGCTCACCGCCATCGGAGTGCACGGTCTGACAGTTACGGAGGTTAAGGGCTACGGGCGGCAGAAGGGGCATACCGAGATCTATCGTGGCGCCGAATACGCCGTAAGCTTCCTGCCCAAGCTAAAAATCGAGGTCGCGGTAAGCGCCGACGTCGCCGACAAGGTGGTCGAAGCGATCGTCGCAGCAGCGCGCACGGGCCAGATCGGCGACGGCAAGATTTTCGTCTACAGCCTCAACTCGGCGGTCAGGATCCGCACGGGCGAGACGGACAAGGACGCGCTTTAGGCGCTGCCGCTTCCCCTTTCCAAATTCGGAGTTCCTGACCATGAAACTGACACGTTTATTGACTGGCCTCGCCCCCGCGCTAGCGCTGGCGGCGGTCATGTTCGTCGGCCTTGCCGGGCCCGGCGCCAGAGCGCAGAACACTGCTCCCGCCGCCGCGCCAGCGGCGCCGGCCGCCGCACCCGCGGCGCCAGCAGCCGCGCCGGCGGCAACTGCTCCAGCTGCTGCGGCAGCGCCGGCAGCGCCGCCGAGCTGCTCGGCCACAGTGCTCGAAAAGTGCACCGGCAATTCCGGCGACACGGCCTGGCTTTTGACCTCGGTCGCGCTCGTTCTGATGATGACCATACCAGGCCTTGGCCTCTTCTACGGCGGCATGGTCAGCAAGAAGAATGTCGGCGACACCGTGATGACGAGCTTCGCCATCACGGCGCTGGTCACGGTGATCTACTTCGTCCTGACCTACAGCTTGGCGTTCACCGGCGGCAGCGCGTTCATAGGCGGCTTCTCGCGCGTGTTTCTGCAGGGCATCCACTATGACCTGGCGAGCGGCGCGAACAATCCCAACGGGCTTGCGCCGACGATCCCCGAAACCGTCTACATGATGTTCCAGATGACCTTTGCGATCATCACGCCGGCGCTCATCGCGGGCTCGTTCGCCGAACGCATGAAGTTCTCGGCGATGCTCTGGTTCATCGGCCTGTGGGCGATCTTCGTCTATGCGCCGGTTGCGCATTGGGTTTGGGGTCCCGACGGCTTCATGAGCGCGGCCAACGTCGACGCCAAGGGTAATTTCCAGGGCTGGTTCCAGGTCCTCGATTTCGCCGGCGGAACAGTCGTGCACATCAATGCGGGCGTCGCGGGCCTCGTGTCCTGCCTCCTCCTCGGCAAGCGCAAGGAACCGGGCCCGGCCCATAACATGGTCCTGACCTATATCGGCGCTGCTCTCCTGTGGGTCGGCTGGTTCGGCTTCAACGCCGGTTCGGCGGTGACCGCGGGCCTGCAGGCGGGCATGGCGATGACCGTCACGCAGATCGCCACCGCCGTCGCGGCGCTGACCTGGATGTTCGTGGAGTGGGCGCACCGCGGTAAGCCGACTGTCGTCGGCATCTGCTCGGGCGCGGTCGCTGGCCTCGTCGCCATCACCCCGGCTTCGGGTTTTGTCGGACCAATCGGCGCGCTGGTGATCGGCATCGCCTGTGGCGTCGGCTGCTACCTCGGCGCCACATCCCTCAAGTCCGCCTTCGGCTATGACGACGCGCTGGACGCCTTCGGGGTGCACGCGGTCGGCGGAATCATCGGGGCGCTCCTGACCGGCGTGTTCGCGGTCAACGAGTTCAGCGGCCACTCCGGCCTGCTCGAGGGCGATGTCGGGCAGTTCATCAATCAGATCAAGGGCGTGGTTACGGTCATCGTTTACGACGGGATTGTGACCTTCATCATCCTGAAGATCGTCGACGTCGCCATCGGCCTGCGTGTCTCCGAAGAGGTGGAGCGCGACGGTCTCGATCTCGCGCTGCATGGCGAAGTCGTTCACTAATCTGCGGCGCCCGGCGGCTTTTGGCGGCCCCCGGGCGAAAGTTCCTCCCCGCGGACCTTGGGCGCCCTTCGGGGCGCCCATTTTTTATTGCGCGTCGCGGCGTTTTGAGGAGCCCGCGCCCCTACTGCCCGTTAAGGTTAGGACCGCATTAACTCGACGCGACTTAGGGTCAACAAGGGGGCGCGGCGCGCGCTTCGACCCGGCAAGTGAGCGATGCGTACGACGACATTCTCATTTATCGACCATGTGCCCGCTTCGGTGCGAGAGTTCCCGAAGCGGCGGGCGGCCGAAATCGCGGGCCTCTTCGCGCTCGCCGGCGTGGCGAGCCTCACCCTCGCGCTCGCGACCTGGTCGGTCAGCGATCCCAGTCTCAACCACGCGACGAACGAGCGCGTCCACAATCTTCTCGGCGCTCCCGGCGCGATCGCCGCCGACCTCGTGATGCAGTTCATCGGCCTTGCCTCGGTGGCCCTGCTGACGCCGCCCGCTTTCTGGGGCTGGAGCCTCGTCGCCGACCGGCGCCTTGAGCGCCCGCGCTTGAAGGTCGGCCTCTATTTCATCGGAGTGCTCGCGACCTCGGGGCTGGCTTCCCTCCTTCCCGCGCCAGGAAGCTGGCCGTTGCCCACCGGTCTCGGCGGGGTCGTCGGCGACGCCGTTCTGGCGCTGCCCCATCGCCTCCTTCCGGGCTCGCCTTGGGCGACAATCGCGCTGGGCTCAAGCCTTGCCGCAATCGCGATTCTCGGGCTCGCCGCCGCATCCGGCGCTGGCGGCTCGCCGAGCTACCCGGAGGAGGCGCCCGACGACGCGGCGGCAAAGGTCCGCGCCCGGGCGATGGCGCGCTTCGACGAAGACGACGAGGATGAGCCAAGCTTCGGCATGGTGTCGATCGGCGCCGTCATCCACGCCTTGCTGACAGCGAAGGCGGCGCTGCGCCGCATCGCCTCTCGCGGCTCGAGGACAGCGAGCCGGACCCCGAGCTCTGCGCCGGCGCCAGCCTCGCTCGCGCCATGGTCGAGCCCACGCGACGCCGACGACGTCTCGACCATCGCCGCCGCGCTCGCGCCTCGCGGTCCGGATTTGGCGCCGTTCCCTTCGGTTGCGCCGCGCGTCGTCCCCCCGACTTCGGGGCGCTCAAGCGCAGTGCGCTCGGCGTTCGACATGTCGGGCCGGCCGCGCGGCGAATGGGTCATGCCTTCGATCACGATGCTGACGGAGCCGAAGAAATCGGTCGGGGCCAAGATTTCGCAGGACGCGTTGGAACAGAACGCGCGCTTGCTCGAAGGCGTTCTCGACGATTTCGGCGTGAAGGGCGAGATCGTCAACGTTCGCCCAGGCCCGGTCGTCGCCCTCTACGAGCTCGAGCCGGCGCCCGGCATCAAGTCCTCTCGCGTCATCGGGCTCGCCGACGACATCGCCCGCTCGATGTCGGCGGTCTCGGCCCGCGTGGCGGTGGTTCAGGGCCGCAACGCCATCGGCATCGAATTGCCGAACCAACGCCGCGACACCGTTTACTTACGCGAGCTTCTCGCCAGCGAAGACTTCGGCCAATCGAACCATCGCCTGCCGATCGCGCTCGGCAAGACCATCGGCGGCGAGCCGGTGATCGTGGACTTGACGCGCATGCCCCACCTTTTGGTCGCCGGCACCACCGGCTCCGGCAAGTCGGTCGCGATCAACACCATGATCCTCTCGCTGCTCTACCGGATGAAACCCGAGCGATGCCGGCTCATCATGGTCGATCCGAAGATGCTCGAGCTCTCCGCCTACGACGGCATCCCCCATTTGCTGACCCCGGTCGTCACCGATCCGAAGAAGGCGGTCATCGCCCTCAAATGGGCGGTGAGGGAGATGGAGGAGCGGTACAAGAAGATGTCGAAGGTCGGTGTGCGCAACATCGACGGCTTCAACGCCCGCGTCGCCGAAGCGGTCGCCAAGGGCGAGCCGCTGACCCGCACAGTGCAGACCGGGTTCGACCGCGAGACGGGCGAAGCGATTTACGAGTCCGAGGAGATCCCGCTCGACGAACTGCCCTATATCGTCGTGGTCGTCGACGAAATGGCCGACCTCATGATGGTCGCCGGCAAGGACATCGAGGGCGCGATCCAGAGGCTCGCGCAAATGGCGCGCGCCGCCGGCATCCACCTCATCATGGCGACCCAGCGGCCGTCGGTCGACGTCATCACCGGCACCATCAAGGCGAATTTCCCCACCCGCATCTCGTTCCAGGTGACGAGCAAGATCGACAGCCGCACCATCCTCGGCGAACAGGGCGCCGAGCAACTGCTCGGCCAGGGCGACATGCTCTACATGGCGGGCGGCGGGCGCATCGCCCGCGTCCATGGCCCCTTCGTGTCGGACACCGAGGTCGAGAAAGTCGTCTCCCACCTCAAGAAGCAGGGCGCGCCGGAATACCTGCACGCCATCACCGAGGACAATGGCGCAAGCGAGGACGACGACGAGGCCCCCCTGCCCTCCCCCGGCTCGATGGACGCCGAAGAATCGGCCGACTACTACGACCGCGCCGTCAATATCGTGCTGCGCGACCGCAAGGTGTCCACGAGCTACATCCAGCGCCGTCTCTCGGTCGGCTACAACAAGGCCGCTTCGCTGGTCGAGCGGATGGAGAAGGAAGGCGTGGTCAGCGCCCCCAACCATTCGGGCAAGCGCGAGATCCTGATTGGCAATGGGGTCGACAAGGGCGCATTCGAGGATCTGAGCGAGGACTAAGCCCACGGGGGTTATAGCCGCGCTCGGGAAGGCCGCCGGACGGGGTTCTGTAGCCGCGCTCCATAGCCCGTCGACAGACGGGCGTCCTTCCGGACGCCCTTTGGAGCGCGGCCGACGCGATCAACGATCGCGGTCTACAGGATTAGCGAGTCCGTTTCTCGTGATTCCAATGGGTTGCGGCGCGATTAGCGAGTCACTGCCCTGACCAGCCTGCCCGGCGAGTTGCTCTACCCGCCGCGGCGCATCGTCCAGACCTCGCCGCTCATGTCGACCAGGTGAAAGCCGCGGCGCGCCAGTTCGCTCATCGTCATCTCGTCACGACAATGGACCGTCGCCCATGCGTTGGGCGGCGCGTCCTTGATCCGATCGAGGTTGCCTACGTGGAAATGGTCCAAGCGCTCCTCGTCGTCGCTACGCCCGAATGTGCCGCCAGAATCGTCCACCCATTCCTCCATGTCATGGCTGCAATTCCTTTAGCAGCCGACCCATCGCAAGCAACAGAGCTTTAATGAGCATGAACATAGCCTTAACGAGCATAAGGGTTAGTAAACTTGCTCGCGTTACCTAGCGTTTATTTTTCCGAATCAGGACTTTTCAATGGGTTACGCACGATACAAAACAGGAAAATTCCGCGCCTGCCGCCCTTCGCACAAACCTCCGTTTTATAGCCCATCCCTATGCTTCCATTGCATGGCTCGATCGGTCCACCGGGTGGCCGTTTGTGCACAACCCGCTTCGGTGGCTAAAACACATCTTACATTAGATTTTGATTTTCTAAAAGTAATTGTCGAAAAATCTTTGTGTCAAGGGTAACTGCCGCCGGTCGAGCCCATCGATCAGTCAGCGGAGACGCTCCCTTGTCATTCCCGACGGCCGCAAGGCGGCCGATCGGGAATCTCGGGGCGCCCAGATCCTCTCGGACGACTGGATTCCCGGTCAGACCTCCGGTCTGCCGGGAATGACAGCGGGGCGACGCTTCCTGATCAGAATTGAATGATCAGCCGTCCTCTCGTGCCGCCAGCCTCCAGCCGGCGATGGGCGTCGCCCGCTTTTTCCGGGGGATAGACGTCCGCCACGCGAAGCGTGAGTTTGCCGGCCTCGACCAGTTGGCGCAGGCGATCAAGCTTCTCCCACTCCTGCGCATAGGAGCGCACGAAGGTCGTGGTGAAGCGGATGCCCCGCTGGGGCATGCCCGGGAAGCCGCGGACGGCGGTGAAGGCGCCGCCGTCGCGAACGGCTGGGATGACGAGTTCGTTGAGCACGGCTCCGTCCGCGAGCCCATCGACGCCTTGGGGAAAGTGTTCGCGAAACCGCGACGCGACATCATCGCCCCTTCGAACGACAATATCGGCGCCCAGCGATGCGACCAGCTTTTCGTCCTTCTCGGACGCATCGGCGATGACCGTAAGCCCCTCGGTCTTGGCGAGCTGGATGACGTAGCCGCCATAGGCGCCCGCCGCGCCGGTCACGGCGATGACCTCTCCGGGAGACAGCTCGAGCAGATCGAGCGACAGGCGGCCCGTCAGCCCGTTCATCGGCAAGGTCGCGGCCTCGACGTGGGTCTTTCCGGCAGGCGCGCGCACGACCGATCGGGCGTCGAGCACGATCTGCTCGCGATACGCGCCATGGTTGCCTTTCGGGACAACGATCGCCATGACGGCGTCGCCAAGCTTGAGCCTGTCGGGAACGCCGCTTCCAACCTCGTCGATGATCCCCGCCGCCTCCATGCCCGGCACATAGGGCGGCGGATCGGCCTTCTGCTGTTCGGCGCGCGAGCCGTTGCGGACGCCGACGTCGGTCGGGTTGACCGTCGCTGCATGGACGCGGATCCGCACCTGCCCCGGGCCGGCGTGATCCTCGGGCAATTCGACGACCTGAAGAACTTCAGGACCGCCGTGAAACTGCGCGCATGATTTCTTCCTTCAGATCATGGAAAGCCGTCAGCGTCAGGATCAGGACTCTGGCGCGCGGCGCCATCGCCACGTACGCGCGCGCTCGAACACGATATAGAGAAGCGGGATCGCGAAGACGCCGACTAGCGTCGCCGCGATCATGCCGCCGAACACCGCCGTGCCGACGCCGCGCCGGGTGAGCAACGCGACGCCGGTCGCGAAGACGAGCGGCGCGAGGCCCAGAACGAAGGCGAGGCTCGTCATCAGCACGGGGCGAATGCGCATGCGCGCGCCCGAGATCGCCGCTTCTTCGACTGACGCGCCGCGCGCGCGCTGATCCATGGCGAATTCGACGATGAGAATCGCATTTTTGCTGGCGAGCGCAATGAGAACGACAATGCCGATCTGCGCGAACAGATCGCCGCTGAGGCCGCTGAGCTTGAGCGCGACCATGGCGCCCAGAAGCGCAATCGCGATCGAGAACAAGACCGCGAGCGGCATGGCGAGGCTCTCGTAGAGCGCAACCAGGAAGAGATAGGCGAAGGCGACCGCAATGCCGAGAATGGTGAGGGTCTGCCCCGCCGCCTGTTGCTGCTGCAGCGCTGTGCCGGTCCATTCGAATGTGTAGCCGGCAGGCAGCACCTTCTGCGACGCCCGCTCCATCGCGGCCAGCGCCTCGCCCGAGCTGCGACCCGGCGCCGCCGAGCCGTTGATGTTGACGGCGCGCAGGTTGTTGTAGCGGGTGATCAATTGGGGCCCGACGACGGTCTTGGCGCTCATCAGCGCGCGCAAGGGAATCATGCCCCCCTTGGGGCTCGCCACATTGACGCGATAGATGTCGTCGAAGCGGCTTCGATCCTTGGCGTCCGCCTGCACGTTGACCTGCCAGACCCGGCCATACAAGTTGAACTGGTTGATGAAGAAGCCGCCCATCGTCGCCTGCAGCGCCTGGAAGATGTCGCTGACCGCGACGCCGAGGATCTGCGCCTTGTTGCGGTCGATATCGAGATAGACCTGGGGCGAGTTGGCGGCGAAGGTGCTGAATACGCCCGCGAGCTCCGGCTGCTGATTGGCCTCGAAGACGAGCGCGCGCATGGTCGCCGCGAGATCGGCCGGGCTTCCGCCGCCGATCGAACTCGAGCTCGTATTGGAAGCCGCCCGTCGAGCCGAGCCCGATGATGGGCGGAGCGTTGTAGAGCAGGATGCTTGCGCCCGGGATGCCGGCTGTCTCGGCTTTGATCTTGGCGATGAGCGCGTTGACCGATTGCGACGGATCGGTGCGCTGATCGAAAGGGGCCAGGCGCACGACGAGGAAGGCGGCGTTGGACAGCGCGACGCTGTTGAGCTGGCTGAAGCCGATGATCGAAGTGAGCGCCGCGACGCTTTTCTCGGCGCGGATGATCTTCTCGACCTGGCTCACGAGCGCGTCGGTGCGATTGACCGACGCTCCAGGCGGCAGATCGACCTCGGCGTAGAAGAAGCCCTGGTCCTCCTCCGGCAGAAATCCGGTCGGGATCAAGCCGAACAGATAAATGGCCGCGCCGGCGGCGATCGCGACGGCGAGCAGGCTTAGGGCCGCGAACCTGACCGTGCTCCGGACGACGCTCGCATAGCCGTTCCGCACGCGCTCGATGACGCCGAGCGGGTAACGCATGAGGCCGCGGCGGCCTCCCGGACGCAACACCAGAGCGCATAACGCGGGACTTAAGGTCAGCGCATTGATCGCCGAAATGATCACCGCGGCGGACACAGCCACCGCGAACTGGCGATAGAGGGCGCCGGTGATGCCGGGAATGAAGCCGACCGGAACGAACACCGAGAGCAAAACCAGGGTGATGGCGATGATCGGCCCGGTGATCTCGCGCATCGCCTTGCGCGCCGCTTCGGCCGGGGGCAGCCCCTCCTCCTCCATGATGCGCTCGACGTTCTCCACCACCACGATCGCGTCGTCGACGACGATGCCGATCGCCAGCACAAGCGCGAGCAGCGTGATGGTGTTGGCCGAATAGCCGAGCGCGAACAAAACAGCGAAGGCGCCGATGAGCGACACCGGCACAGCAATGATCGGCACCAGCGTCGCGCGCCAGCTGCCAAGGAAGATAAACACGACAAGCACGACCAGGACGAAGGCTTCCGCCAGCGTCCGCAGCACTTCGACGATCGTCGCCTTAACGAAGGTCGTACTGTCGAGAACGATCTGATGCCGCATGTCGGCGGGATAGCGCTGCGCCAGCTTGTCGAGCGCGGCGCTGATCGCGCTCGCGGTCGCAACGGCGTTGGCGCCGGGCGCGAGAAAGATCGCGAGCGAAGCGGCGGGCGCGCCATTGAAGCGGCTGAACGTGTCGGAGGATTGCGCGCCGAGCTCCACTCGCGCCACGTCTTTGACCCTGACCAGCGACCCGTCGGGATTGGCGCGCACCACGATGTTCTCGAATTGTTTTGCGGTGGTGAGGCGCCCAAGCGTATCGAGCGGCAATTGCCGCTGTTGCTCAGGTTCGGAAGGCTGGGCGCCGATCCGGCCCAACGCGGCCTGGGTGTTCTGCTGTTGCACCGCCTTGATCACATCGCCCGGAACCATCGAGAAGCCGGTCAGCCGGTCGGTGTCGAGCCAGATCCGCATGCTGTAGTTCAAGGTGGCGAACAGCTGCGCCTGGCCGACGCCCGGCACGCGGGCGATCGTGTCGAGAACGTTGATCGTCACGTAATTGTTGAGGAAGAGCGAGTCGCGGGTTTGGTTCGGCGAGTAGAACTCGACCACCTGAAGGATCGCCGAGGAGCGCTGGCGGATCGTCAATCCCTGCTGATTGACTTCCGCCGGCAATTGGGCCTCGGCGAGATTGACCCGGTTCTGGACGTTGACCGCGTCGATGTTCGGATCGCTGCCGACCTCGAAGCTGACGGTCAGCGTATAGCTGCCGTCATTGCCGCTGGTCGAAGTCATGTAGATCGCTTTGTCGACGCCGTTGACCTGCGCCTCGATCGGCTCCGCAACGCTTGATTCGACCGTCGTCGCGCTCGCGCCCGGATAGGTCGTCGTGACCGTGACCTGCGGAGGCACAATGTCCGGGTATTGCGCGACTGGAATGCGGGTCAACGCGATGAGGCCCGCAAGCACCATGACGACCGAGACGACGAAGGCGAGACGGGGCCTCGCGATGAAGATGTCGGAGATCATGGGCTGGGCTGAACGGTCGGCGTCGCCGTCACCTTTTCGCCCGGCCGCACCTTCTGGATGCCCTCGACGATCACCAGTTCGCCGACTTTAAGCCCATCCGAAACGGTGATGTCGGCGCCCTGGACCGGCCCGAGCTTCAGCCGCCGCTGCTCAACCTTATTGTCCGCCCCGACGACGAGCACGTAAGATCCCGACTGATCGACCTGCAACGCGCTCTGCGGGATCATCAGCGTCTGCGTCGGCTCGGCGGCCGCGACGGTTATGTTGACGACCTGGCCGGCGACGAGCCAATTGTCGGGATTGGGGAAGACGGCGCGCACAGTCAGGGTGTCGGTGGCCTGATTGACCTGGATGTCGAGAAAATCGACCGACCCCGGGTGAGGATATTCCGTCCCGTTGGGAAAGGTCGCGCGCACCACGACGTTGGAGCCCGCGCCGGGCGTCTTCCCGGTCCGCTGCCGATAGGCGAGCACCTGCTGCGTGGCCGCCGGGAACAGGACGTAGATCGGATCCTGGCTGACGATGGTGGCGAGCGTGCCTGTCGTCTGGTTGACGAAATTGCCGACCGTCACATTGGCCATGCCGATGCGCCCGTCGATCGGCGCCTTGATCTCCGTGAAGGCGAGATTGATGTTGGCTTGCTCGAGGGCGGCTTGGGCGCTGCGCACGGCCGCCGCCGCCGTGCCTTGATTGGCCAGGTTCTGATCGACCGTCGCCTGCGCGACCGCATTGGTCTTGACCAGCTCCTGCGATCTTTGCAGCGCAAGCGCAGCGTTGCGCTCGGTCGCCTGGGCGCTGGCGAGCTGCGCTTGAGCCTGGTCCACCGCCGCCTGATAGGTGTCCTGCTCGATGACGAAGAGGAGGTCGCCGGTCTTGACCTTCTGCCCTTCGGTGAAGGCCCGCTTTTGCAGGAAGCCCTCGACGCGCGCCACCAGATTGACGGTGTTGACCGCCTGCACGCGTCCAACGAAGGTTCCGGAGGGCGTGACGCTCTTAAGCGCCGCAGCCGTCACCGTCACCGCAGGCGGGGTCGCCGCGGCGGTCGCCTGGTCGGCGGTCGAGCGTCGTTCGCAGCCGCAAAGCGCGCCTGCGAGAACGATTATTCCGCCGAGAACTCTTGTGCCGAGCAGACGTCGCATCGTCGAATTTCCCCTATCGGAATTCGCGAAAACCGCAGGCGCTTGGCAAGCTTAGGTGACGACGCAGCGTCCCACGAGCGGAAAAACCGTGTCAATGGCGGTTGGCTTCAACCGGCGGAGGAAGACGCGGCGTTTCGCCTGCGCGATGCAGGCGCTTGTCGCCGAACGCGGCCGCGCGCCCGCCCGGCGTTCTCGGAATCCGTCACCGCTTCAGAGCGAGACAGGTGATGTCGTCCAACTGGGACCGTCCGCGGGCAAACTCCCCCACCGCCGCCTCGACGCGGGCAATCCACTGGGACGCGCGCGCGCCATGGCCCTTTTTTGCCAAGAGATCGGCAAGCCGCTCCTCGCCGAACTGGACCGCGCCCGGGTCCTCGGCTTCGGTGACGCCGTCGGTGTAGAGAAAGAAAAGATCGCCCGGGTGGAGTTGCGTGTTGTGCGCGGTCACCTTCATGGGCTCGAACAGGCCGACTGGCAAGCCGCCGACCGGCAGCGTCTCGACTGCGCCGCCGGGACGACGGATCAGCCCGGGAAGATGGCCGCAGTTGCAATATTCGAGCTCGCCCGAGCGCGGATCGTAGGCGGCGTATAAAGCGGTCGCGAACAACTGGCCGGCGTTGTTATCGGCGAGAAAGGCGTTCGCCTTGATGATCGCTCCCGGCAGGTCGGGGTTTTCGCGCAGGTTGATGCGGATGAGGGTCTTGGTGATGCCCATGAACAGGGCCGCAGGCACGCCTTTGCCGCAGACGTCGCCGATGCCGAGAGCGACGCGCCCGTCGGCGAGCGGCACGAGATCGAAGAAATCGCCGCCGACGTCGCGCGCCGGAGTCATGGCCGCCCACACGTCAAGACCGGATTCATCGGCGAACTGCCGCACTCTCGGCAGGAGCGCGCGCTGAATGACGGCCGCACTCGCCATCTCGTCGTCGCGCTGACGGCGCAGAATGATCTGCTCGGCCATGCGGCCGAAGGTCCGACCGAAATCGACGAGGTCGGGAATCGGATTGCGCAGCTCCTTGAGCAGCGCCGGATCGAGCTTGTGATGCTCAAGCGCGTCGAGCGCCTCCGTATAGAGGCTGATCGCGCCGTTGAACTTGCGCATGCGGTCGCCCATGCGGCCAATCACGTCGATGAGCAAGGACGGCGTCGCGGAGGCGACCTCGATCAGCGCCTCGCGTCCGAAGCGGAGAGCGGTGACGGGCGTGCAGGCGCGCGCCGTGGCGCTGCGCGGCAATTGGGCGAGCGCCCCCAGTTCGCCGACCAGCGAGGGCGCATGAAGAGTAGAAATGGGAATCGCGCCGCGAGCGCTCTCGGCGCTGACCGTCACCTCCCCCTCAAGGATCAGCATGGCGAAATCGCTGGGATCGCCCTGCACCATAAGGAGGGCGTCAGGATTGAATGTCTCGAGTTCGGCTGCTTCGATCAGTATCGCGAGGTTGTTGTCGGACAGCTCACGGAAGGCGCTCGCCGCCCGAATGGCGGCGCGCAGTTCCGGAGTATCTTTCATGTCATCATGGCGCGTTCGACGAATCCGGACCGGCGTTGCGTCCGGCGTCGAACTCTAGCACGAGATGGTTCATCCCCTCAAAGCGGCTGTAGCTCATGCGGCGGGAAAATTTCTGCATGAGCCCGGCGCCGTAGCCGCCGATGTCGAAATCCTGCGTCGGGCTGCTGATCCGCTTGGCCGGGGCGAGAGTCGGATCGAACGGCGCGCCGTCGTCGGCGAACTCGACGGTGACCCCGTCGGGCTCAGCGCACATGGAGATGGTGGCGCGATTGGCGTGGCCGTGCTTGACGGCGTTGAGGAACACTTCCTCGAGGCAGAGACCGATTGCGAACTCCGCCTCCTGGCCGAGGCCCAGCGCGCTCGCCTGGCTCGCAACCCAAATCTCGGCGTCGGAAGCGGCCTCGACCGTGCCGGGAAAGTCGCGCGAGCAGCTTCGCGGGCTGTTCATGCTTTCTTGGTCGAGAAGGCGCCGAGTCTGTCCCGCAGGGCGCCCGCGGCTGACGGATAGTCGGGGTAGATCCCAGCGACTTCGTTGAAGCCGGTTGTTCTGAGGACCTTCTCGACGCTCTCGCTGGCGCCGCAGACCGCCAGCTCGCCGCCGTTGCGGATGAGCGTCTTGGCGCTCAGCATCAGCGTGCGTATGCCGAGCGAAGCGAGGAACGAAACCTTGGCGAGGTCGACAACCAGGGCCTTGCTGTTCTTCGCCAGTTCGTCAAACCGGGAATCGACCTCTTGCGCGCCCTGAATGTCGAAGCGACCGTCGAGCACGACGTGAGGAATCTCGCCGTCATCCTGGATGACTTTCATGTCCATGCGCGCTGTCCCAGCGTCTCGTGTGTCGCACAATCAGTAAGCACCGTTCATGACGGTTTGGCGACAACCGGAAGCCTTGGTCTCAGGCGGCCTCCCCGGTGGGCGCGGGCGAACGAGCGCTCACGCCGGCCGAGCTAATCATTATCCGCGATAAGCTGAAACCAGATGATGGCGATCGCGAACAGGGCGAGCGCGATGATCACTGAGCCAAGCGCGTGCGTGAGATGCACGTGATCGGAGGCGGCTTCGAAGCCGGGCATGAAACTGGGAAGGCCGCCAGCAGGCGTGAGCCAGTAAACCAGCGCGACGCCGATGAACACGATGCCGACAATGCAGATGAACACGATGCCGATAATGCCGATGATCCATGGCACTGGCTTGGTCATGGCCCGGGTCTAGCCGAGGCCCGGGCTAGCGGCAAGAGGCAATCCATTTCTGTGGCTTTCATGCCTGCGGGAGTTCAGCCGAAGCCAACCCCGGCCCCGCCAGGCGCGAGGCGCACGAGCCGCGAATCCTCTACCGCCGCCTGCCGGTGCTTGACCGCTTCGCGATAGACGGGGTCGCGGATCATGGAGACGAAGGCGGCGACGGTCGGATATTGAGCGATGAAGCAGAGGTCCCAGCGCTCCTGCGGGGGTCCGATCAGCATCTGCTCGAACCGCCCACGCCAAATGATCGATCCGCCGAGGCGGGAGAAGACCGGCTCGCTCTCGCGCCCGTAAGCCGCATAGGCCTCGGCCCCGGTCGCCTTCCGGCCGTCCGGATAGGCCGCATGGTCGCGCAATTTGACCAGATTGAGCATATGGATTGGACCCGGCCGGTCGTCGGCGCGAAAGGCGGCGAACGCCTCCTTCGTGGGATCGACATAGCCTGTCATGCGACCTCCCGGGCTTGGCGGCGACCGAGCGGGGCGCCAAGCCGCCAAGGTGTACGACGAGTTGCGTTAACGCCAAGCCAAAACACGCAAGGGTTCAGCGAGCAAGAGTTGATCGGAGATCGGCGACGCGCGCGAGCGAAGTCGACGAAGCATCGACGCTGACGCCGTCATAGCCGAGAGCGGATCCAAAATTGCTTGGCGCGACGCCTGCATATCCAACAGTCACGGTCACGGCGGCGGCGCGACTCTTCACGGCGGCTGTGGGCGTCCCGGCGCCGCGCGGGGCATGACTCCGGAAGACGGAATCAGCAATTTGAGCTGCGCGAACATCACCGTCGTTTGCGACGTCCGGCTGCCGTGCGATCGCCTCCGCCGTGGCGGCTGAAGCCGTATCCGCGGCCAATTGAACGCGGCTCCTGAAATGGGAGACCTTTGCATAATCAGCGGCGACCGCAAGAGCGAGCACGACGAGCGGCGCCGCCGCAGCGCAGGCGACCACGCCCGCGCCTTCGGAACGCGGACGGCTGAACAGCCGCGAAAACCTTTGAGCGGCGGGCGCCCGTCCAAACATCATGGGTCTCCTCAAGCCGAACCATGAGAAGCCTACGGCCCATCAATCAACGTGGAATGGGCCGGGTGGTTCTATTTGGAGTGTAGGCGTAGAGAATATCCAATTGATTGAGGAAGATGGTAAAGTAGAGCGTGAGAATAATCCGGGTCTCGGTTAGATCTTTGGCAACGATGTTTGGCAGCTGGCCGGGACGGGTCGTGGTGAGCGGGCAGCTTCTGGCTGCATGCCATGATCGTCAATACATGTGCAAAACGTCATACAAGAAAGGCCCGTGCTCGGCTCGTGGGTCAGGTTGATTCCTCGCCAAAAGTCTATATGATGAGTCAAGTAATAGGCGACCATTCTCGCTATTGGGCGAAAAGGCTCCGAAATGTCCGAAGCAACCATCCCGATTCAGGCCGCGGCGCCGTCCCGGTTCTAGGCCTCGCGCTGCTGGCGCTGCTCGTCGTCATCAATCATTTCGCGCCGCTCAAACTAGAGGCGCCCGCTTTCAGCCTTCATATTGCGCGAGGACGGAAGCGCCCTCTCGGGGCGCTCCGAAGACTCAATCCTGATGACCGATTGGAACCCGACCCTCTACTCGAAATTCGAGGCCGAGCGGATGCGCGCGGCGCGCGATCTCGCGGCGCGGATTCCGCTGAACTCGGCCCGTCTCGTCTACGATCTGGGTTGCGGTCCTGGGAACAGCGCGGAATTGCTGCTGCGTCGCTTTCCGGACGCGCGTATCGTTGGCCTCGACACCTCCGACGCGATGCTTGCGCATGCCCGCGTGCGCGCTCCGCAAGCGAAGTTCGTCAAGCAAGACATTGCGGATTGGGCGCCCGAGGATAAGCCGGATCTCATCTTCGCCAACGCCGCGCTGCAGTTCCTGCCCGATCACGACCGCCTGTTTCCGCGCCTGATGTCCTATCTCGCGCCGGGCGGCGCGCTGGCGGCGCAGATGCCGAACATTGCGCGCGAATCGTCGCATGCACTCATGCGCATGGTCGCCGCCGAAGGACCCTGGTCCTCGCGCCTGGTGCCGATCGCCAAGACGCAGCCGCTCATCGCCGACTTCGAGAGTTATTACGATTGGCTGAGGCCCGCGGCTTCGCAAATCGACATCTGGCTGACGACCTACGTTCACCCGCTCGACGGGCCGCACAGCATCGCCGACTGGTTCGCCGGCTCAACCCTGCAGCCGTTCCTGGAGCGGCTCGGCGACGAGGAGCGGTGCGAATTCCTCGCCCGCTACCGCGCCGGCCTTAATGACGCTTATCCCGCTCAGCCTGACGGCCGGACCCTGTTCGCCTATCCGCGGCTCTTCATCGTCGCGGTCAAGGCGGGGGCGCCGTGAGATCGGGATCCGGCCATGGCGCATGGACGATCGGCAGCGTGTGGAAGAAGGCATTGCGCGATCATTCGTTCGCCTCCGTATCTTCCGGGTCAGGATCTAAGGTGGGCAGGTCGAGCCAGACGCCGACATAGAGCCCGGCCATGGCGCCGCCGGCGAAGGCCAGGCCCTCGATAAACCAGCGCAGCGTCACGCCTAGGCGGGTCTTCGGGCTCGAAAGACCGGCTCCGCTGTCCTCATAGAGGGGTTGCCGCTCGTCGAACTCAGCCCAACTCGCCGGCGCCAACGTCTCAAGCTCAATCGTTGTGAGGGCTTGCTTTTTCACGTTCATCTCCCCGCGCCGGCAGTGACGGCTTGGTTCAGAACCGGACGAACTCCGATCGGCGAAGCCGAGCGAACGATCCGCACCCTGAGCGGGCCTGGCTACCGGAGAATTTCAGGAATTGGGTATTGCGTTACGTCGGTAACGTGGCGGCTGCTGGCAGAAGCGCCGAAAAGCGCTCGGCCGCCCCTGCTCAACCGACGGAATTCGGAGCGCCTCCCATGTGAGGATGCGCGGATGCGAGCGTGTTGCCCTAAGCGTTTTGGAAACGAAGGTTCAGGCGCCCGCGAGGATGACGCGTTCGGCCTGCTTCGGCTGCGTCACCTCGACGGTGACTTCCATGCCCATTTCGTCGCCGGGAGCGCCGTAGAAGGCGCCCGTCAAAGGCGCGGCCTGAGAGGGATTGCGCGCGACCGCGACCCGGATGAGATCCATGCTGCCGACGAGCCCATTGGTCGGGTCGAACTCGACCCATCCGGCGCCCGGCAGATAGATCTGGCACCAAGCGTGCGTCGCTCCGCCGCCCAGACGGACCGGCTCGTCGTCGCCGCGCGGAACATAGATATAGCCGGAGACGAAACGCGCGGCGACGCCAAGCGCCCGGGCGGCCTCGATCATCAGGACCGCAAAGTCGCGGCAGGAGCCGCGGCGCCGCTCCAGGGTTTGCAGCGGCGTCTGGACTCCAGGCGCCTCGCGGCGCTCGTAGGAGAACGCTTCCTTGATCGCGTAGGTCATCGTCATCAAGAGATGACTGGTGAGGATGGTCGCTCCCGGCGTCAGGAACTGGCGCACCCAGCGGTCGAGGTCGCCGGCAGGATCGCTGTAGAGGCGCTCCATCGCCCGGGCGATATCGGGCAATTCCTCAGGCGCGTAGGAAAAAGGAAAGAATTGCGCCCGCGGGTCGATCTCGCCGCCCGGCTGGTCGTCTTCGATCCGCTCCACGCTGAAGCGGTTCTCGACCCGGAGCGACGTCCAGGAGCCGGAAAACGACGCGACGGCGACGCAATTGTCGAATGTGTCGTAGAGCCAGCGCAGTTTCCTCGGTTCGGGCTCGATGATGAGCTCCGACGACAAAAGCCGCTGATCGTGCCCGTCGCGGGGGCGCAACATCATGCGGTGATCGCCAAATTCGACCGGCCGCTTGTAGCGGTAGGTGGTCAGATGGCGGACGTTCAGAATGGCCTTGCCGGACTGCAATTCGACTCGCTCAATGTGCCGTTAAGGCCCGGGGCGACTTGTTGTCCCCCGGCGGCGGCGCGTCAAGAGCGCTTTCGGCCGTCGACCTCTCACCCGAACAGGCCATGCACAAACCATTTTGGCTGCGCCGTCTCGCGGCCCCATAGGCCCTCGCGATAGAGCCAGAAGCGGCGGCCTTCGGAATCCTCGGCGCGGAAATAGTCGCGCGTGGGCGCTCCCGCCTGCCGCCACCAGGGCGCGGCGATGCGCTCCGGCCCCTCAATGGCCGTGACGTCATGCAGGACCCGCCGCCAGCGAAAGCGCCGAGGTGGCCCATCGGGCACTTCGGCCATGGCCTCGATCGGCTCCGGGCGAGCGAAGAGACGCAAGGGCCGGGCGGGGGCTTCCGTAATCGCCTCGGGCTCCTTGCCGCGCGTCCGCGCCTGCATTTCCACAGCATCGATAACATTAACGCACCCGCCCCCTCTTGTGGGGGCGGGCATAGCCCGTCCAATGGACGGGCGTTCTTCCGAACGCCCTATGGGCGGGGGGTCGCGCAGGCCGTTGTCGAGCGCGCCGCTCCTCCCTTGTTGCGTCGGCCTGTGCGACCCCCCTCCTTGATCCTCCCCCGCCATAGGGCGTTCGAAGGACGCCCGTCCGTTGGACAGGCTTTGGGGGGAGGAAATGCGCCGAGCCGTTCCTCGCGTAAACTCAATCGCATCATTCCCAAGCGTCGCCGGCGCGGACGCCTCGGCCTGTTCGGGCAGATGCGCATCGATAAGCGCGCGCCGCGTCACTGCGCGGGCCCCGAGGCGGGCGCTCAACCGGTCGAGAAGCTCGGCGAGGACATGAGCACGCTCGGCCTCGTGCGCGCGCTCAAGCTCGGCCTCGGAAGGCGCGAGCGGCTCGGCCTTAAGACACGCGAGGCGCATAAGGTCGACGCCGAAGCCAGCGTCAATTTCGTCTTCGTCCGGACTCGCGAGCCGCTCGGCGACGAGCCGCACGATGGCGCGTGCTTCGTTGAGCGGCCGAGAGGCGCCGAAAAGGATGCGGCGCACCGCGCCATCGACGCGATAAAGGCTGAGTTCGATCCGCCGCGCGCCCTTGGCTTGACGCTCCAGGAGCACGACGAGATCGTCGGCGAGCTTGCGCAATTGGGCCTCGATCGCCTCGATCGTCTGGATGGGAGAGGCGAACCGCCGCTCGGCGCAGAAATCCGGCGGACGGAAGCGCGGCGCGATCGACGAGCGCTCGAGGCCTTTGAGCGCGTCGAGCCTGGCCATCGGAAGGGCGCCGAACCGCGCCGTGATCGGCGCGCGCGGCCGGAGCGCAATGTCGCCGATGCGTCTCAAGCCCGCCCGCGCCATATCGGCGACGGTTTTCTCGTCGAGGCCAAGCGCAGCGAGAGGCAGATCATGAAAGAGCTTGGCGAAGGCCTTTTCGCTCATGGGCTCGGGCGCGGTTTTTATGCGCGAGAACCGCGCCAGCGCCGAAGCCGCGCGTGGATTGCCGGCGGCGCCGATGAGGACGGTGATTCCTTGCGCGGAGAGCCGCGCGCGACAATCCTCGATCAGCGCCGCTTCGCCCTCGAACAGATGGGCGATTCCGGAAATATCGAGCATCAACCCGTCGCGACCATCGAGCGCGGCGAGCGGGGTAAAGCGGGAGCACCAATCGCAGACGCGCTCGAGAAGCTGCGCTTCTTCAAGAGGCTCGGCCTCGACCGCGATGAGAGCCGGAAAGCGAGCGCGCGCGTCGGGGAGCGAAAGGCCTAAACCCAGGCCGAGCCGCGCAGCCTCGGCGTCGATGCAAACCAGCCTTTGGGCATTGTCGATCTTGGCGACAGCGACAAGCGGCGCCGCCTTGTCAACGCCGCCGAGACGGCGCGCGCGGTCGGTCGCCAGACGCGGCAGCCAGAGGGAGAGAAATCGCCTCGTCGTCAACGCCCATGTCCTTGAAAGTCATGTCCTTGAAAGTCAGGTCCTGGCTTCGCCATTCCAGATGAATGACGCGCTCAGCATCGAAAGCCTGAACTGGCCCCTCCGGCCCCGCGCGCGCGAAACGCGCCTTGATGAGCCGCGCTCCGCAGGCGAAGGGTCCGGGCAGGTCAGGGCCAGCCGCCGCCGGAATTGTGGCGCTGGGCGCGGCGGCGATCTCGAACCGCGTCTCGGCGGCGCTGGAGACGCGCTCCGCCTGGCCATGGGCGCTGGCCAGGATCAGGAGCGCGGGCGTTTTGCCTTTTCGCGCGGCGAGCAACAGGCGCCGCGAGGCGGCGAGACTATAGCCCTTGAGGCTCCAGATCTCGCCAATGACCGCAGCCGGCGCGCCGCATTTGAGCGCCTCCTCGATCGCCCAAAAGGCCAAAGCCGCATCAGGCGCGCGCACGAACACGAGGCGGCTTAGGCTAAGCCCGTGCGCGACGAGCCCCGGCCCATAGAGCGCGCCCGACTCCTGATCGGCGAAGCCTTCGCTGACGATGAGGGCCGAGGCTGGCCGCCGGCTCAAGAACCGTCCGGCCAGCGCCAGCGCGAAGCCCATCGCCGCCGCCCCGTCTGTTGGCCGAGCCGGGGCAATCTCATGCAGGGCGTCGTCCGCAAGCCCGCCGCCGAGGGCGGAATCGAACACGCGTGCGAGGGGTAAGCGCCGCGCGAGCCGCACGCTCGCCGGGCCAGCTTCCGCCTCGATTTCAGCGATGACGCGCCTCAGACGCGCCATCCCTTCCGCTCTGCCGCTTGGCGACATTCGGCCCGCGTCCTGTAAGTTCGCTCTTTGTTCTTGTTTTGGACCGAAAGGGCGAGGGAGTCAAGGACGGCTGCCAGCTGTTTGGCAGGACCGTGAATCAATGGTTCACCGACGAAGACGCTCCAACCGCGACAACAAATCCGGAAGAGCGGTTTGAGTGGTGTCCATACGACATCAGATTGACGTCAAAATATCCGTGAGCGATGCGATTGCGCATCCCTCTCATGCCTCGCCAAGGAATCTCAGGATTGCCAGCGACGAATTCGCTATGCTTTGTCCATGATTCTGGCGGCGGCCTCGCCAATGATGACAAGGCTCATCACCACTGCTTGCTGGGTTCGCTTATCGGCAAGAAAATCCTCCTTGCTCATTCCATCGACGAAGCGGCGCGCGTCGTTCGCGGCCGTCTGCATCTGATCCAGGTAGTCGCCCCGAGCCGGCTCAAGCTCATATCGGTTGCGCATCGGCCAGAATGGCTTCCCGAAGCTTCAGCGGCAGATCGCCGGGTCAAAAGGTCTACGTGAACGCCAAGCAAGTCCTCCAACTCGACCTGAAGAGCGCCAAGATCGAACAAGGTGGCCCCAGGCAACGCGTCGACGAGAATGTCGAGATCGCTCCCTTCCTCGTCGGCGCCATGGGCTGCTGAGCCGAAGACGCGCGGATTCGCCGAGTGGAACCGCCCAGTTGCTTCGCGAACCGCAACTCGATGAAGTTCGAGCGCGACAGACGGCTTCAAAGGGGAGACCTCTCACGGGCAAACTATGCGATACTTTTGAGCATGGCGCTCGAAATCGTGAAAATCAAACGGCCGCTCAATGCGGGCCAGCACATCCGCCGGACGGCGGCGAAAGCGCTCGGTCGAGGGGGCGACGCTCAAGAAAATCGACTTTCTCTTGACAAACCGGCCGAGACAATGCTACTGTTTTCCAGAAATCCGGACAGACCGCTCCTTTTCTCAGGAGCGCCCCGCGGCGGAGCCTTGGCGTTCCGGCTGGAAAACGATTGCTGCGAAACGAAAGGGGGAGCTAAGTCACTTAAAACAAACGACCCGCGAAAACGGCGAAACGAAACGTCAGCTAAGTCATTGAAAACAAATAATCCCGCGAAATGCATGATTCAACGCTCATAATTATTTCAATGGCTTACGCCATGTTATGCGCAACGTTTCGTTTCGCATGGCGAAATGAGCGTTTCGTGAGAGCCTGCTTGGCCCATACCAGAGCCTCCCCTTCGACAAGCTCAGGGTAGGCTTTCGAGGGCTCTAGCGCGGCGCCCTTAGGACGACGGGCTTGGAAGCGACAACGACTCGGAAATGGCGCCGCAAGTCTTTCGAATCGCTAGAAATGGACTCGGGAATGGCACGACTTCGCGGTCGGCGGCCGGCGCCCTCACCCCGTCTCGAAATCGCCGGGCTGGGCCGGGGCGAGCGGCGTGAACTGGCAGCGGTCGGGCTTGAGGTCGATGAGCGGCGTCCCGTCGAGGCAGTCGAGCCCCCTGACCAGCAAAGTCGGCCCTTCGCGCTTGACGAGCGTCGCGAGCGCCGTGCCGATCGGGTTCGGGCGAACGGGCGAGCGCAGCGAAAACGTACCCCGCGTGGCGCCGTCATTGGCCGGACTTTGGCGCACGAGATCGCGGCGCAACTCGTGCAGCCAATAGAGGACCTCGATCCGCTCGTAGGCCTCGATCCCGTCCAGCGCCGCGACCCAGGGTTCGGCGACCTCGATGCGGCAGATCGGCCCGTCGGCTCGCCCCTGGCGCGGACAATCGAGACGCGACGTCCACGGCGTGCGGATGACGCCGATGAACGTGAGTCCGGCGTCGAACGAAGCGGGCGCTTCGACTGCGACTTCGTTCCGTCGGACTTCGTTCAGCCTCACCATGATCCGTCCATTATAGTCCGCTTTCGCGCGGCTTCCCTGGGTGCTTGGCGATTTGGTCGAAGTCGCGTCGTCATCTCGACCCCCGCGTCAAAGTCACCTCAAAGCCCCGGGGGTCGTCGCGATGACGTTTGCTTTACGCCGCCTCGTAGCCGCGCGACTTGATTTCGACCGCCTTGCCGCTCTTCAAACTCGGCCGTCCATTTGATTTCCAAAAGCGGGATCGCAGCCTGCCAACCCTAACCCCATTGAAAAGTTTAATGATTAACGCTGATTAGAACAAAAGCAGAACATTTTGTGGCGATAGCGCGAAATTGAGAGTATCATGCGGATAATCAGAAATGATAATCACCTTTGTGCCTTGGAGGTCGCATGGCTCTGATCAATCGCGGGTTTTTCTTCACGCAGGTGCGCCGAGTGATGTTCTCAAACATCCTGCAGCAATCGCAGGTGGATGGGATGAACGCAATTCTCGATGGATGGGAGGCGAAATATACGGCCGATGATGACCGATGGCTCGCTTACGCCCTTGCGACGACCTACCATGAGACCGATCAGCACATGCAGCCGATCCGCGAATATGGCAAAGGACGCGGGATGCCATACGGAAAGGCTGATCCGACCACAGGGCAGGTTTATTACGGGCGCGGTTTTGTGCAATTAACCTGGGAACGCAACTACGAAACGATGTCGGATTCATTGGGAGTCGACTTCGTTCATCATCCGGAGCTGGCGCTGGAGCTCGACAACGCGACAAACATCCTGTTCATCGGCATGGTCAAGGGATTGTTCACCGGCATGTCGCTCAGCGATTACTTTAGCAAGACAAAAGAAGATTGGGTCAACGCTCGCAAAATAATCAACGGATTAGATAAAGCTCAGGCGATTGCCCTCTATGGGCACAATTTTTACTCGGCGATCAGTTACACGACCGGATGAGATTTCTCCCGCCAAACATCATGCGTCGCGGCATGTTCGCCGGTCCGAATTGCTGCGCGCGCGCATGCCGCATCGCAAGAGCCGGTGCGATTGTCGGGCTGACAATGATAGCGCCTCTGCGTCCCGTCCTGGCTGAGGAGCGCTGCGGTTGGCTGGAAAATCCCACTCCAGGCAACTGGTGGCTGAAAGATCCGCACGGCCTTTGGATGATCTCCGCACAAGGGGGGCCGTACGCGAAAGGCGTCGAAAAACTGCCCCAGCCGGCGCCCGGCCGTTTCGTGTCCACCAACGGCCAGTATGGGTATTCGTGCGCCTGCCTCAGCGGGGCTTTCGACGTTCATGCGCAAACGATAACGCAGGTTGAATCGGCCCGCATGTCGCCCTTATCGGTCTGTCGAAATGACAAGGCGCTGCCAGCCCCTTAGGACAGGGCTCCGGCTGCGCTCGCCTGCGGCGACGCGCAACCCGGATGCTCGATGCGAGCGACAAGCCGCTCGACCGCAGTCGATTTCGGATCCATCGTCTCACTCCTTAGGGATTTTGCGCCTTATCAGGCCGCGTTGAGCGCAGGCGTTATATATAGACCAATAGCCCGCTAAAGGCGAGCGAGGCTGCCGAAAGCGCTTACCCAAGGGTGGACGTCAGCTCGCCCTCTCCAAGTAACGTTCCAATTGTGCAAGCGTACTGTTCCAGCCGTACTCGTGCTGGCGGCGGTTTTCGAAAGTTTGTAGGCCTTGCTGTCGCAATGTGAACTCGGTCGTTCCGTTGACTTCGGTGAATTGGAGCGTGACGAGGCTCTGCCTTGTCGGATCTCCGTGCCAGCCCCAGGTAAAGCTTAGCGCGCGAGGCCGATCGATCACTTCGAACTGGCCCGATACCGGTATCAGCGATCCATCGGGAGCGCACATGTCGATGCGATACCGCCCACCGACGCGCGGCTCGAGCAATGTCACCTTGCAATCCATCCCTTCGGGCCCGATCCACGCCTGCCAACGCTCCAGTGTCAACCACGCATCGAACACGTCCTCGGCCCTCGCCGTGAAGGTCCGTTTGATCAGCAAAATTGTCTCTTCGTCCGCTATCATTGATCCTCCTTCCTAAATTCCTTGAGGTGCTGATCGAGCCGTTCGAGGCTCGCGCCCCAGAAGCGGCGGCTGAAATCGAGCCAGTCCTTCGCCTTGGCCAGCGTGTCGGGCCGGAGTTGGCACACCCGCTCCTTGCCCCTTCGCTCGTTGGTGATGAGCTCGGCCTGCTCGAGCACCTTCAGATGCCGTGAAATGGCCGGAGCCGATATTTCAAAGGGACGGCTAAGCGCCCCCACATTTGTCTCACCCTGAGCAAGGCGGACAAGAATTGCGCGCCGAGTCGGATCAGCAAGCGCTGTGAAGATGGAGTCGACTGCTTCCATTAACCTTGATGTTAATTCAATTATTGGTTAAGTCAAGCGACCACTTGGCCTCGACTGTTCCCTCAATCCCGCTGAAGGCGCCGGCTGGGCCTGACACTTTTGCCGGGTTGCCAGCGCAACAAGACCCTCACAGATTTAGCTTGCACGGCTACCGCATGGCGAATGTCGCCTTCGAGCGATACTCGGCTTGCGCTCGGAAAGGGAAATGTCTCGAGGAGGATAACGATGCGTAGGAAGGTGATCATGCTCGCCGGCGCCGCAGCGCTGACGATTGGGGCGCTCACTTCGGGCGCGAACGCCCAGATCGAGCGCGGCCCTGCGGCGCTTTCCGGGCAGGCGCAAAACTTCACGCCGGTCGAGAAAGCTGCTTGTGGTCCGCATTGGGGCCGGTTCTGCGGCCCGTGGCATCACCGGGTCTGCGGCCGCTATCACTGCTGGTGCGCGCCCTGCTGAACGCGTAAAACCGCGCGGGCTTCAGGCGCGGCGGCGCTCGTCCCTTCGCCCTACCCCGTGACCTCGAGCGCGAGCCGGCCGCTCAGCGGCCCTGCGGCGCTTTCCGGGCAGGCGCAAAACTTCACGCCGGTCGAGAAAGCTGCTTGTGGTCCGCATTGGGGCCGGTTCTGCGGCCCGTGGCATCACCGGGTCTGCGGCCGCTATCACTGCTGGTGCGCGCCCTGCTGAACGCGTAAAACCGCGCGGGCTTCAGGCGCGGCGGCGCTCGTCCCTTCGCCCTACCCCGTGACCTCGAGCGCGAGCCGGCCGCTCAGCGGCTGGCCGTATTCGCCGGTTGCTTCGACCACCACCGGATAGGTTCCGGGCTTGAGGTCCCCGGGCAGACGGGCGGTCCAGATGTGCGAGGATTCCTCGGCCTTGACCCAAGCCTTCTTCGTCGCCTCGTTGCGGGCGAACACCTCCTGGACGAATGGATCGGGACGAGCGCGGCGGGTCATCTCGGTCGGCGCCCGATCGCCGATGACCATCTTGACCTTCGTCTTCTCGCCCCCGTCGAACACATTGGCGATCAGGGTCGAGGCGCTCAGCGCATCGCGCGGAACCGGCGAACCCAGGAGACGCAGCTGGCGGAAATCGCGGTCCGCGTCCCTGCTGATCCCATGGAAGCGGCTCTCGATCGAGACCCGCACTTGGCGTCCGTTGGGCTCCTTCGCGGGGATGAAACGCGTCGCATAGCCAGTGCCGTCGATCGAGAGGATGTGGAAGCCGTTCGGCGTGCCGTCGCGACTGTCGGCGGAGGCCACGCCGCGATGATCGAATGGCCCGCTCCACCATGAGCCCGACAGCGCCGTCAGCACATGATGATGGTGGGGCGCGGCGCCTTTCCAGCCGTCGGCCGCGTCGTAATAATGATGCTCGGTCGTATGGGTGTGTCCCGCGAAACTGACCGTATAGCGGCGGCCTTCGAAGAGAGCGAAGAAAGCATCTCGGTCCTGCAAATTCTGATAGGGTTCGTTGTCGAGAAATGTATTGATCGGAATGTGCGCCACCATGACGATGAGCGTGTCGTCCGGCGTGTGTGCGAGCACGTTGCGCACGAACTCGAGCTGGCCCTCGTCGAGCCGGCCCTCATACTTGCCCCCTCCCCCGGCTTTATGCGGATCGAAGCCCAGATAGTTGACGTCATCGAGCATGAGGAAGAGCGTCTGGCCATAGAAGAACGCGTAATAGTTCGGGCCAAACACGCGCTTGAAGGTCTCGCGGCTCAATTTGCGGTCGGGCGCTTCGAAATTGAGATCGTGGTTGCCGCCGACATTCCACCACGGGAGCCCGATCGTGCCCATGATCGCGTTCGAGCGCGGATAGAGCGAGAGGTCGTCGAACATGATGTCGCCGGCGGTCAGGCCGAACTTGGCGTCGACCCCGGCCAAAGCCTGGATCAGGTCCTCGCGGATGAAGTCGACTTCGGCGCCGGTCTCCGGCTGCGGATCGGTCACCAGCACAACGTTGAACGCCCTGGGCTCGTCCTGGCGGCGAAGCGGAAAATCGACCGACGGCGGCAGCGGCCCGGTCGGCGGCAAGCCCTCGAAGGTCAGGTTGAGCTCGGCCGGCGAGCCTTTGGGATAATGATGGCGATAGAAGCGCGGCAGATTGGTGAGCGGTTCGACGGGGGGCATGAAGCCGGCAGGCTTGATGACGAAGATCGTCGCCTCATCGGGCAGCGGCAGCGTGTAGCGGCCGTCGGCGCCGGTGAGGGCGACGTCGCGGCCGTTGGATACGAGAACGCCGGCGAGCCCCGGATTGGCGGCGCTGGATACGCCCGAGCCGTCCTTGTCCTCGAACACGATTCCGGAGACTTGGCCTGACACTTGCGCGGCCGGTGAAGCCTGCGCTTCGGCCCGGCGCTGCTCGATCGCGGCAAGCGCAACACCGCTCGCGGCGCCGATCAGCACGTCGCGCCGGGTCATTCCATCGCTTTGGTGCTCGGACATGTCCCAACCTCCGATTCGCTCGTCCGCAGGAAACGGCCTCGTCATGACGACGTCACGAAACGAAGGGGCCACGGATACGAGAGCTCTATAACGCGCCTCGATGATTGGAAACCGTCGCGCGGATCGGGCCATTCTTTTTGGATGGGACATAAAAAGGCCGAGCGTCGCGGTGCTCGGCCTTCCAGAAGTGAGCGCGACCCGGACTGTCGCGGATCGCGATCAGGCGGCCCTGAGCAGGCCAAGCTGGGTCAGCGCGGTGACGCCGTCGTCGAGGCCGATTTCCTCAGCGATCTTGCCGTCGATCACCTTCAAGACCGTCGTGCCCGTGAAGCGCATCTTGCGGCCGGTGGCGGCGGGAAGGCTTCCGACCAGAAAGTCATTGAAGGCAGGACCGGTGTGGGTTCCGCCGCCCTCCCACTGCCCGACGACAGTGTCGCCTTCGGCGATGAGATCGGCGGTCCCCCAGAAGTTGAGGTCAGGGAACGCGGCGCGGAAATCGGTCATGAACGCCTTGATGTCGCCGCGGCCGCGGCGGGGCGCGTGCAGCGAATATTTCAAGAGCATATCCGGAGCGGCGATCTCGTCGACGACCGCGAGATTCACGTCCTTGCCCCAGAATTCGGTGAACCAGCGGCCTACCACGGCCTTGTTGTCGTCCTGCTTGCTCATGGAAATGGATCCTCTCAATCGTTTGAGGATCATCGAAATCGCTCGATGACGCCCGAGCGGAGGACTACGCGCGGCGCGAGGGCGCCACACTCCGCTTCTTGCCCTGGAATTGGAGGCTGGCGCGACGTGCGCGGTCGATCGCTAGGCGCCGACCTGCCCTCGATGGCGCAGATAAGCGTCCGCCAGCACGCAGGCGACCATGGCTTCGCCGACCGGCACTGCGCGTATGCCGACGCAGGGGTCATGGCGGCCTTTGGTGACGATCTCCGTCTCGTCACCCGCGCGCGTGATCGTGCGGCGAGCCGACAAGATCGACGACGTCGGCTTGACGGCGAAGCGAACGACAATCGGCTGTCCGGTTGAGATGCCGCCGAGAACGCCGCCCGCGTGATTGGAAAGAAAGCGCGGATGTCCCTCGTTGCCCCAGCGCATTTCGTCGGCGTTCTGCTCGCCGGAGAGTTCGGCCGCTGCGAAACCGTCGCCGATCTCGACTCCCTTGACGGCGTTGATGCTCATCAGCGCCGCGGCGAGCTCTGCGTCGAGCTTGCCATAGATCGGCGCTCCCCACCCGGCCGGAACGCCCTCGGCGACGATCTCGATCACGGCGCCGACCGAAGATCCCGCCTTGCGCACGTCGTCGAGATAGTCGGCGAAACGCTCGCTCGCCGCGGCGTCGGGCGAGAAGAATGGATTGCGCCCGACCTCGTCCCAATCCCAGCGCGTGCGGTCGATTTTCAATTTGCCGATCTGCACCAGCGCGCCGCGAACGATGACGCCGGGCGTCACTTTGCGAGCGATCGCGCCGGCTATGACGCGCGCCGCCGTCTCGCGCGCCGAGGAGCGGCCGCCGCCGCGGTGGTCGCGGATTCCGTACTTCGCCTCGTAAGCATAATCGGCGTGGCCGGGACGATACTTGTCCTTGATGTCGCTATAGTCCTTCGAGCGCTGATCGACATTGTCGATGAAGACGCCGATCGGCGTTCCGGTTGTCAGCTGACGGCCGGTCGCTTCGTCGATCATCACGCCGGAGAGAATGCGCGCCTGGTCGGGCTCGCGGCGTTGCGTCGTGAAGCGCGAAGTTCCAGGCCGTCGCCGATCAAGTTCAGCCTGGATGTCAGCAACCTCCAGGGGAATGCGCGGCGGACAGCCGTCAACGACACAGCCGATCCCTGGCCCGTGACTCTCGCCAAAGGTGGTGACGCGGAAGAGATGACCAAAAGTATTATGCGACATGGCGAAGCTGTCGTTTAATACGGAGGGTGGTCCGCCGCGTCAAACCCGTGGCGGGCGCCCAATTCCCGCCACGCAATATTCATTGCAAATTCATCTCGAGGGGCGCATTGCCTCGCCCGCCCAACGGCCAAGAGTCGAACAACACGGAGACTGTAAAAATGAGGAAGACATTGACCGCGATCGGGATCAGCGCCGCGATCGCTCTCGCGCCTCTCGCCGCGATCGCGCAGACCGACACCACAGCCCCGGCCGCCGGCGCGGCCCCTGCGGCCACTGACAACATGGCGCCGGCCAAGGACTCGATGAAGAAGTCGATGAAGAAGCACACGAAGCACATGGCTAAGAAGGCGAAGAAGTCCACCGACGCGATGGCGCCGGCCGCTCCCGCGAATCCGCAGTAATTCGTCAAGCGATAATCGACGGCAGGGAAATGAGCCGCCCCATCCACGGATGGGGCGGCTTATTTTGTTTTCACCGACCGTTCGCTTCCGCCTCTCCCGCGCTCATGGCAAACTCGCGCGCTACTTCAAGGAGGCGCGATGGCGAGCGCCGAGTTCTGGTACGAGTTCGCGAGCACTTATTCCTATCCGGCGGCGCTTCGGGTCGCCGCGCTCGCCGAAGAGCGAGGCGTGAGGCTTGTCTGGCGCCCGTTTTTGCTCGGGCCGATCTTCATGGCGCAAGGCTGGCGCGACTCGCCGTTCAACATCTATCCGGCCAAGGGCCGCTATATGTGGCGCGACCTCGAGCGGACGTGCGAGGGCATGGGCATTCCGCTCAAACGGCCTGAGCCCTTTCCACAGCCAAGCCTGCTCGCCGCGCGCGTCGCGCTCGCGCTTCGAGGCGACACGCGGGTCAATTTCTCGCGCCTGGTCTTTGCGTCCGAATTCAGCCAGGGCTTGCCGATCGGCGATCGGGCGACGCTCGGTCCCTTGCTGGCTGCTTGCGGCGTCGATCCGGCGACAGCGTTCGAGCGCGCCGAAAGCGAAGCCAACAAGGCGCGGCTCAAGGCCGAGTGCGCCCGCGCCGCGGAGATCGGCGTCATCGGCGCCCCGTGTCTCGTCACTGAGGACGGCGAAGTGTTCTGGGGCAACGACCGGCTCGAGCAGGGGCTTGATTGGGCCGCGGGCGGAACCCTCGGCGCCGCTCGTTAGCGCGTCTATTGCGGTAGCTGTGCTTGCGACAGAGGAGCGGCGCAATGACGGACCGGAAAAACCCCGCCAAGACGCTCGATCAGCAAATGCTGGCGTTCGTTGATCCAATCGGCCGATTGCTGACCGACGGCTTCCACATTCTCGCGCTGTTCGCGATCGGCGGCGCCACCGTCTGGGCCTCCGCCGCGGCGTTCTACTCCATGGTTCAGAACGGCGGCGCGACGATCGAGGATTTGCTGCTTCTCTTCATCTATCTCGAGATCGGCTCGATGGTCGGGATCTATTTTCGCACCAATCACCTGCCGGTGCGGTTCCTGCTCTACGTCGGCATCACCGCGCTGACCCGCCACTTGATCGGCTTTGTCCAACATGAGGAGGCGGCGGATCTTGGCGTCGTTATTCTCGCAGGCGCAATTCTCATCCTCGCCCTCGCAGTCCTCGTCATCCGGTTCACGTCGAACCGATTCCCCAATCCGACCGACGGCGAGGTCTCGCGCGGCGAGGTCGTCCGTAGCGACGTCACGCGCGGCGTGGTGCACGACGAGTAGGCCAGCCTTAAAGCGAAGTCGTCCACCCGAAGGAGAGTGATCATCGATGTCGGCGAAACTATCCTGTAGCTCGCGAAAAGCACGCGCTGTGTACTGGACTCTCACAAACCATGCTTTGCCCAGAAGGCCTGGAACGGCGCCCATACGCCGTCATGCCCACCCCAATCTTCGCGACTTTGTGGCCTTCAAATATTCGGTCGCGCGCTGCTCGAAGACGTTAGCGCGCTCGACCAGTTCTCAGCGTCGACCAGCAGCCTCCATACCACTTGAGGGGACGCCTTCCCGTCGATGTCATTGAGCGCATGGATGGCCGACGTTTGGGATCGTCTCGGGCCAAATCAAACGGTCGTAGATCGATTACTGCTCCTTCTTGAACAAATCCTGGAAGATGAGCTTGCCCCAAGTGCGGCCGCGCGCGTGCACCAACGCGCCACCCTCGTTGAGCTTTCCCAGCTTGACGGGTGCGAACCCGAGTTGTTTGGCCAAGGCCGCCACGGGAGCGATCGCATCCTCGTCGTCGCTCGACAGAAAGACGACCCGGTGGCCGCCCTCGACGATCGGATCGGCAGCCAGGGTGGCCGCAATCAGGTGATTGAAGCCTTTCACGAACTTGGCGCCGGTGAACGCCTTCGCGACGAAGGCGGAGGACGGGAGACCGTCCAGCTCCTCAAGGGGAACTAACGCGTTCATCGCGTCGATGACCGTCTTGCCTTTCCAGCTCGGCAGGGCCTTCGCAACCTCGCGATGCTCCCCGAACGGGACCGCCAAGATGATTGTGTCGGCCTCGACTGCATCCCGCAGCGACTTGGCGACGACCGTGGGTCCAATCGCCTGAGCCTGCGGCGCCAACGCCTCGGGCGGCCGGCGGCTCGCGACGGTCACGTCGATGTTTTTACGGGCGAAGGCGTGGGCGAGGGCCTGGCCTACCGCACCGAATCCTACAATCGCATAGCTCATAATGCTTCTCCGATCCGTGTTGATATTGATTCCCCGGCCTTCAGCGGCGCTGGGTTACGCCCGCATTTTGCTCGAGAGAGCGGCCAGCCAAGGCCAGGCCCGTGTCGAAGCGGCAACGGTTCACGCTTGCGAGAGCTGATCTCACCGTGGGGCGGATGACTCACTGTCAGGGCTTCACAAACCGATAGGCGAAGCGATCGGTCTCGCCCTTGATCGAAGGATCGAACACCTTGATCAAGTGCGGGTCGTCCTTGTTCGCGAGCATGGCGCTTTCCGCGTTCAGTACGAAGCCGGCCGCCTCCACCTCCTCGCGAACGGATGCAGGCTCGATCCGATGCAGCGACTGGGCCTCGCTCGCGCCCGCCCCGACGGCGGCGGCGTGGTCTACGATGACGTAGGACCCGCCGGGCTTCAACCGCTCGTAGACAGCTCGATTGAAGTGGGCCGCCGTCGCGCCCCTGGCCTGGATCAGCGCGGTGTGGAGATCGTGGTAGAACAGGTGCAGCCACAGGACATCCGCTAATTGGGTAGCCTCAGGCATCGCCACGAGGTCCGCCGAGACGGCTTCGACGTTCTCTCGGCCCGGCTCCTTCGCAAGCGTCCGCATGCGGCCGACCGGATCGTTCTTGAAGTGGGCGACTTCGGCCGGCACGAAGCTGAAGACCCGTCCTTCAGGACCTACGACGTCGGAGAAGAGGCGCGTCCAGTCGCCGTCGCCCGGGTAGACGTCGATGACGGTGGAGCCCGCATCTACGCGCGCGAACCGGATCAACTCGGATAATTTGGATTGGTCGTACATCGGTATCTCCTTTACGGTTGGGCGTTCGACGAGCGCGCGGCGTGCGAGGGGAGATCCACGGCTGCAGATGGCCGCGCTACGCCAGCCCGGAGGCGCGAGGCGCGCGCCAGCGCCTGCGTGTCGATGTACTCCCTGATGTTCGTCAGTTTTCCATTTCGAACGGTAATGGCGAAGACCCAATCGTCTTCGAACGTCTTGTTCGTAGCTTTGATCTTTCCCCTCGCGAAACCGATGACGACGACCCGGTCTCCTTGCGCTACGAACTCCCGGGGTTCCGTGGACGTTTCTATCGACTTGGATGCCCTCTCAAGCAAATCCGCCAGCCCGGCGTGTCCGTGGCGCGTTCCGGCCAGCGGCCAGTCCTCGCCCGGAATGATCCACTCGATGTCTTCGGCGACCAGCGCCAGCAGAGCCTCCTTGTCGCCGCGGCCGATCGCGGTGAAGAAGTCCTTCACAGTCTGGACATTCTCTTCGATGCTCATCGAATCTCTCCGCTTCCGTTACACCTCGACGATCGTCTTCCCTGCCAGGTGGGCAGCGCCTTGAAACGGACGGCCAAAAAGACCCGCTCCGACAACTTTGGGAATGATCGTGGTCCGATCGCGCCTGCGGCGGGGTGGGCCGACCGTTCAGCGCGGAAGCCGTTCCACGAATGGACACGCTGGTTCCCGACGATCAGCAGTTCCCGCTATCCGGCGCGATTTCAGATGGCCGAGAAGCCGCCGTCGACAGACAACTCCAGCCCATTCACGAAGCTCGAATCGTCTGAAGCAAGAAACAGTGCGACCGTCGCGATTTCCTCCGGACGACCCATCTTTCCGCGCGGGATCAGGGATTCGAACATCCGCTTCCCCTCCTCGGTGAGAACTTGGTCCTGCATCGGTGTGGCGATCGGCCCCGGGTGCAGCACGTTCACCCGGATATTCCTGCCCTTCAGTTCGTTGAGCCACCCGCGTGCGAATGCGTGCAACGCCGCCTTGCTCCCCGCATACACGCTGTAGCCAGGAAAACCCTTCAGCGAAGCAACGGATCCGGTCATGAAGATCGATCCGCCATCGTTGAACAGCGGCAGCGCCTTTTGCACCGTAAACAGCGTGCCGCGCGTATTCAGGCCGAAGGTCGCATCGAAATGCTGCTCGGTAATCTCGCCCAGTGGGACGGCTTCGCCCGTGCCGGCGCTCGCGTAGAGGACGTCGATCTTGCCCTTTTCGCGCTTGACCGTGTCGAACAGGCGGTCGAGGTCGTCGAGATTGGCGGCGTCGCCGCGCACGCCGGTCACGTTCCGGCCGATCAGCTTGACGGCCTCGTCGAGCGCTTCCTGCCGACGGCCCGTGATGAAAACATAGGCGCCTTCTTCAACGAAAAGCTTGGCGCTCGCCAGCGCCATGCCGCTCGATCCACCCGTGACGACTGCAACCTTACCCTCAAGCTTTCCCATGACTTGTCCTTTCAAGGCCCGCCGTTGTTCGTTCGGGGAGGCCCTCAAGACCCTCGAGATGGGTCCGCCAGCGTCAGGCGTTGAGTGCGGAAGCGCGCATATCGGTGGTGCGAAATCGATCCGGCTCAAACGACTGACGCCAGCCGCGACGATCGGCGCCCGCCGTTCGGCATTGGGCGGCGCTTATTGCGCATAGGCTATGATGGCCGCAGTGCTACCCACATACGAGAGGATGTTCGGTGGCGTTGGACACGGGCTTTGGAAGGCGCGCCTGCGGCGCGGGATGGCGCCATGATCGACTGGGATGACGTTCGCTACTTTCTTGCCGTCGCGCGCGGAGGCTCGGTGCGGGCGGCCGCCGAGCGCCTCGGGGTGAATCACTCGACCGTGCTGCGACGCATCGCCCAGCTCGAGGAACGCCTCGGGGTGCACATGTTCGAAAAGCTGCCTTCGGGCTACCGCCTGACGGCTGCGGGCGAGGAGGTCCTCGAGTTCGCGGACCAGATGGAAGCGTCGTCGCACCAGCTGGAGACGCGCGTCTTCGGGCGCGACCAGAACGTGCGCGGGCTTCTGCGGGTGACGCTGGCGCCGCCCCTCGCGACACACCTGCTTATGCCGGACTTCGCGGATTTCGCGCGTCTGCATCCGGACATCGAGATGGAAATCCTGTCGTCAGGCGAGCTGGCGAATCTGACCAACCGAGAGGCCGACGTCGCGATCCGCGTCGTCTACGACCGCAAAACCTTGCCGCTCAATCTTCACGGTCTGATGGGACCGGAGGTGTTCGGCGGCGTCTACATGTCCCGCGATCGGCTCGCCGCGTGGCGTGCGGGCGCGCCAGATCCCATCCGGTGGATCGTCATAAGCATGCACGGAATCCCGGACTGGGTCCGCGAGGGCGAGGTTCGCGCCACGGGAGTTCCGTTCAGGACCACGGACGCCGAGACGCAGATCGCTGCGGTCCGGCAAGGGATCGGGATGACGACGCTGCCGTGCTTCGTTGGCGACGCCGACCCCCTCCTGGTGAGGGCGCCGGGCGCCGAGCTCCACCTGTACGGAACGCTCTGGCTTCTCACGCACGGCGAAACGCGCAAGACGAAGCGCGTGCGGGTCTTCACGGAGTTTGTATCTCGCCGGCTCGCCGCGTACGCGCCGCTCCTCGCGGGACTGTCCTCGTCTTGCGATCGATGAGTGGTAAAGGTGGCGCAGCGCCAGTCTCAGGAGGCGGCGCGCTTTTCAAGCGCCTGCGCGCGGATGGCGGACAAAGTCGTCGTCGGCGTGATCGCGTCGGGATCCACTTTGACATGCAGGATCGAAGGCAGGCCGGAGGCCAACGCACGTTCGTACGCGGCCAGGAACTCGGCCGTCTCCTCCACGGTCTCGCCGTGGCCGCCGAAGGCGCGCGCATAAAGTGCGAAATCGGGATTGCGCAGCGCGGTGGCGATGACGCGCTTAGGATACATGCGCTCCTGATGCATGCGGATCGTGCCGTACATGCCGTTGTCGATCAACACGACGATGACCGGCAAGCCATATTGAACGGCGGTGGCGAATTCCTGCCCGTTCATCAGAAAATCGCCGTCGCCGGCGAAGCACACGACCGTGCGCTTCGGGAACAGACGCTGCGCACCGATCGCCGCCGGCAAGCCGAAGCCCATCGACCCGCCTGTGGGACCCAATTGCTGCTCGACCTCGCGAAAGCGTAAGAAACGGCCGGCCCAGATCGCGAAGTTGCCGGCGCCGTTGGTGAAGATTCCATCGGGCGAGCGCCGCCTGATCACGAACATGATCTCGCTCAATTGCACCCGGCCCGGATTGGCCGGCGCCTGTTCGCTCCAGGCTAGATAATCCGCGCGCGCGGAGCGCGTTTCACCCGACCAGGGGATCTTCGTCGGCGGCTGAACGCCTTCCAGCGACGCGCAGAATTCGGGCGTCGTCGCGACGACGCCGAGTGTGGGATGATAGTTGCGGCCGATCTCGCCGGCGTCGGCGTGGACATGCACGAGGCGCTGGCGCGGCTCAGGAATGCCGAACAGCGTATAGGCTTGCGCCGCCGCCTCCGACATGCGCCCGCCAACCAGAAGCACAAGATCGGCCGCTTCGACGCGCGCTTTCAGCCTGGGATTGATCGAGAGGCCCACCTCGCCGGCAAAGTTGTCGTGCTCGCCGTCGAACGCGCTCGAGCGCCGAAACGAGCCTGTGACAGGCAGATCAAAGCGTTCGGCGAACCGGGCGAACGTGGCGCTGGCTCGCTTGGTCCATCCCCCTCCGCCAAGAATGGCGATCGGCCGTTCCGCCGCCCACAACATCTTCTGCAATTCGGCCATTTGCGTGAGGCCCGGCCAGATCGGGACCCGCTCGGCGCGCGGGGCGTCCGGCACGGCCGCCATTTCCGTCAGCATGTCTTCGGGCAGCGCAATCGCCACCGGCCCCGGCCGCCCTTGCATCGCAATGTGAAACGCGCGCTGGACAATCTCAGGGATTTGCGCCGCGGATTTGATCTGCGTCGCGAGCTTTGTCGTCGAGGCGAAAAGCGCGCGATAGTCCATCTCCTGGAAGGCGCCCCGTCCCCTCATCGCTCGCTCGACTTGGCCGATGAACAGGATCATCGGCGCCGAATCGTGCTCGGCGATATGCAGCGCATGCGCGGCGTTGGTCGCGCCGGGGCCGCGGGTGACGAAGCAGATTCCTGGCCGCCCGGTAAGGCGCCCCTCGGTCAACGCCATGATCCCCGCGCCCGCCTCCTGCCGGCAGACGGTGAGCTCGATCGGCGTATTGTTCATGGCGTCGAGGGCGGCGAGGTAGGATTTGCCGGGAACGCAATAGACCCGCTCGACCCCTTGGGCGACGAGCTGGTCGACCAGAATTTGTCCGCCCGATCGCAAAGTCTCGCCCAACGCCGCTCCTCGCTTCCGGTCACATTTGCCGGCAATGTTTGACAGTTCACGCCGTTCATTTCAATCGCAGGCAAAAAAGGGGCGTCGCCTTGCGCATGAGGTCAGTTCCAGCCATTCTTGGGCCATGTCGGCCCCCACAGAACGCCCCGCCGAGACGAGCGCGTTGACGACGCTGAATGCGCGTTCACGTGAGATCTTCCGCAACATCGTCGATTTGTATCTCTCCTCCGGCGAACCCGTCGGCTCCCGGCATTTGTCGCGCATGCTGCCGATGTCGCTCTCGCCGGCCTCTGTGCGCAACGTGATGCAGGATCTCGAGGAGCTCGGCCTGATCTACGCGCCTCACGCCAGCGCCGGACGCATGCCGACCCAGCAGGGTTTGAGGCTGTTTGTCGACGCGCTGCTCGAATTCGGTGATCTGGGACGGGAGGAGCGCGCGCGCATCGACGCCCAAGTGCGGGCCGCGGCGGAGGAACGCGGGTTCGAGGGCGCGCTCGCCGAAACGACGGGCCTATTGTCGGAACTGACTCGCGGCGCGGGCGTGGTGCTGACCAGCAACACTGACGCGCGCCTGAAGCACGTCGAGTTCGTGCGCCTGGAGGCGACCCGGGCCTTGGCGATACTCGTCGCTGAGGACGGCTCTGTCGAGAACCGCGTGGTTACGACCCCTCCGGGCATGCCCGCTTCCGCTCTCGTGGAAGCCAGCAACTTTCTCAATGCGCGCATTCGCGGCCGCACCCTGACGGAAGTGACGGCGGAGATCGAAGCCGCCCGCCGTGAGGCGCGGCAGGAGCTCGACGGGATCGCCGCGCGCCTGGTCGAGGCCGGCCTCGCCTCGTGGTCCGGCGCTGGCGGATCGCGCGACCAATTGATCGTTCGGGGGCAGGCGAACCTGCTCGGCGACGTGCGCGCCTCGGACGACCTTGAGCGCATTCGCACATTGTTCGCCGACCTCGAGACCAAGACCGACGTGATCGAGCTCTTGCATCGCGCCGAGACCGGCGAAGGCGTCAAGATCTTCATCGGCTCGGAGAACAAGCTCTTCTCGCTTTCCGGCTCATCGATGATCGCCGCGCCGCTCAGGGACAACGACCATCGCATCGCCGGCGTGCTCGGCGTCATCGGGCCGACCCGGCTCAATTATGGCCGCATCGTGCCGATGGTCCAATATGCGGCGCAGGTGCTTGGCGAGCTCAAGCGCCCCCGCTAATCCGGTTCTGTTTTCGCCGCTTGGAGAAACGCAATGTCAAACGCGTCGAACGTTGGGACATCCGCGCATAATCTTGGCGAAGCCGTCGAGCGCTTGCGTGAAAAATGGGCGGCGATCACCGCCTTCGGCGTGCTCCTGGTGGTGCTCGGCGTGGCTGCGCTGTTCTTTTCTCTCATCGCGACCATCGTGACGGTGACGCTGAACGGCGTCCTGTTCCTGATCGCTGGCGCCGCCGAGATCGGCATCGGCATGCATTCGCGCGAATGGGGCCGGTTTTTTCTCTGGGTGATCGGCGGCGTTATCTATATGGCCGCCGGAATCTTGTGCATCGTCAATCCCGTCCTTGCTTCCGTCGCGCTAACGGTTCTGCTCGGCGCTGGCCTCATCGCCGCCGGCGTGGTGCGGGCCTTCCTGGCTTTCCAGCTTCCGGCCGACCATCCGCGCGCTCTTGTCTTTCTCGCCTCAGCCGTAACAATCCTGCTCGGTTTGATCATTGTCACGCACTGGCCGCTCGACAGCGTTTATGTGCTCGGCACCCTGCTCGGCGTCGACCTTCTGTTCCACGGCGTTGGATGGGTGAGCTTCGGCGTCGGATTGCAGGCGCGGTCCTGACCGCGCTCTGTGTCCTTCGTTTGAGATTGGGAAATTAAGACATGACGAAGTGGGTCTATTCGTTCAGCGCCGAGCGCGCCGAAGGCCGCGGCGAAATGAAGAACCTCCTCGGCGGCAAGGGCGCGAACTTGCACGAGATGGCGTCGCTTGGCCTGCCCGTGCCTCCGGGCTTCACCATCACCACCGAGGTCTGCACCCACTTCTACGCCAACGGCAAAACCTATCCGGCGCATCTCGCCCTACAAGTCGACGCAGCAGTCGCCGAGCTCGGCCGTGAGACCGGGCGCGCGTTCGGCGACGCGGCCAATCCGCTGCTTGTCTCCGTGCGGTCGGGGGCGCGCGCCTCGATGCCAGGCATGATGGACACGGTCCTCAACCTCGGGCTGAACGACGACTCAGTCGAAACTCTGGCGAAAACCTCGAACGACGCGCGTTTCGCCTACGATTCCTATCGCCGCTTCATTCAGATGTACTCCAATGTCGTGCTCGACCTGGACGTTCACAATTTCGAGGACATCCTCGAGCAGTACAAGGAGGGCAAGGGCTACGCGCTCGACACCGATCTCAGCGCCGAAGACTGGCGCGCAATCATCGCGGATTACAAAGCGAGGGTGATCGAGGAGACCGGCAAGCCGTTCCCGCAAGACCCGCGCGACCAATTGTGGGGCGCGATCGGCGCCGTGTTCTCGTCCTGGATGAACCAGCGCGCCATCACCTATCGGCGCCTCAATGCCATTCCCGCCGACTGGGGCACCGCGGTCAATGTGCAGGCGATGGTGTTCGGCAATATGGGCGAGACGTCCGCGACCGGCGTCGCCTTCACCCGCAATCCCTCGACCGGCGCGAAGGAGCTCTACGGCGAATTTCTCGTCAACGCCCAGGGCGAGGACGTGGTGGCCGGCATTCGCACGCCCCAGAACATCACCGAGGCGGCGCGGAAAGCGGCCCATTCCGGTGAGCCCTCGCTCGAATCGCTGATGCCCGAAGTATTCGGCCAATTCGTCGCCACGACTCAGCTTCTCGAGAAGCACTACCGCGACATGCAGGACCTCGAGTTCACGGTCGAGCGCGGGAAACTGTGGATGCTGCAGACCCGCAACGGCAAGCGCACGGCGAAAGCCGCGCTGCGCTGCGCGGTCGAAATGGCCAACGAAGGCCTCATCTCGCGTGAGGACGCGGTGAGCCGGATCGAGCCTGCCGCTCTCGATCAGCTCCTGCACCCGACGCTCGATCCGAAGAACAAGCCGGCCGCGCTGGCGACCGGCCTGCCCGCTTCGCCTGGCGCCGCGAGCGGCGAGATCGTTTTCTCCGCCGACGAGGCGCAGGCTTTGCGCCAGGCGGGGCGGAAATCGATCCTGGTCCGGGTCGAGACGAGCCCTGAGGACATTCACGGCATGCACGCCGCCGAAGGGGTCGTGACCACTCGCGGCGGCATGACCTCGCATGCAGCGGTCGTCGCCCGCGGCATGGGCAAGCCCTGCGTTTGCGGCGCGAGCGCCATCCGCATCGACTATGCCGCGCAGACGTTGACCGCAGGCGGCGTGAGCTTGAAGAAGGGCGACATCCTCACCATCGACGGCGGCTCGGGCGAGGTGATGGCGGGCGCCGCGCCGATGATGAAGCCCGAGATGACCGGCGATTTCGCGACGCTGATGACATGGGCGGATTCGGTCAGGCGCATGAAGGTGCGCGCCAACGCCGAGACCGCGACGGATGCGCGCGCCGCCCGCTCGTTCGGCGCCGAGGGCATCGGCCTTTGCCGCACCGAGCACATGTTCTTCGACGGCGAGCGCATCGTTGCGGTGCGCGAGATGATCCTCGCCGACAACGAGCAGGGACGCCGGACGGCGCTCGCCAAACTCCTGCCGATGCAGCGCAAGGACTTCGCCGAGCTGTTCGAGATCATGACCGGCTTGCCGGTCACCATCCGCCTGCTCGACCCGCCGCTGCACGAGTTCCTGCCCAAGACCGACGAAGAGATCAACGACGTCGCCAAGGCGATGAAGGTGAGCGCGGAGAAATTGCGCGCGCGCGCATCCGAACTGCACGAATTCAATCCCATGCTCGGCTTCCGCGGCGTGCGCCTCGCCATCCGCTATCCGGAAATCGCCGAGATGCAGGCCCGCGCGATCTTCGAGGGCGCGGTCGAGGCGGGGCGACGGACCGGCGAGCCGGTTACGCCGGAAATCATGATCCCGCTCACGATCGGGCGGCCCGAACTCGATTTGGTGAAAGCGATCATCGTCGCCATGGGCGAAGCCGTCGCCAAGGAAACGGGCGTCAAAACACCCTATCAAGTCGGCACGATGATCGAACTGCCGCGCGCCGCGCTGAGAGCCGGTGAAATCGCCGAAAGCGCCGAGTTCTTCTCGTTCGGCACCAACGATCTGACGCAAACCACGCTCGGCCTGTCGCGCGACGACGCAGCGTCCTTTCTCGGGATCTACACGGTCAAAGGGCTGCTCAAGGCCGATCCGTTCGTGACCCTGGACATCGAAGGCGTCGGCGAGCTCGTCACGATCGCCGCCGAGCGCGGCCGCAAGACCCGCCCCGACCTCAAGCTCGGCGTCTGCGGCGAGCACGGCGGCGATCCGGCCTCGATCGCCTTCTGCGAACAGGCGGGGCTCGACTACGTCTCCTGCTCCCCCTTCCGCATCCCGATCGCCCGCCTCGCGGCGGCGCAGGCTGCGCTGGGCAGGAAAGGGCCAAGCACGGCGTGAGGGGCGCAGGTTATTGTTCCGGCAGCCCCGCCTTGCGCAGACCGTCGAACACGAGTTCGAGTGAGGTCAGGAACGTCGGGTCGTCGCTAACTGCTGTCCAGACGGCGCGGTCACGGGAGATGGCGTACGCAGGGTTGAGCGCGAGACCCGTCTTGACCGCGGAGCGCGCCTCGTCCAGTCGACCAAGCTGCGCGAGCGCCGCGGCCAAGTGAAAATGCGTGTGCGGAAAATTTCGGTTGGCCTCAATCGACCGCCGATGCCAGGCGACGGCCTGCTGGTAGCTCCCGAGTTCGAACTTGGCCATGCCCGCGAATGCCATCCACGTGTAGGCCTGCGTGTCACGCGGACTAAGGCGCAGGGCCTCAGCAATACTAGCCTCCGTTTCTTCGGCCCGACCGACAAAAAGCTTACCATATCCGATTAGGGAGTGTGCGCTGGCGAGATTTCGATTGAGCGCCAACGCATGTTCACCTTCGGCGATGCCCTCGGCAGCGCGCTTGGTGTAGATATAGACATACCCGAGCGTCATATGGCCGCGCCCATCGTCTGGGACCGAGGACAAGGCTTTGGTCAATTTCGCTTCGGCCGCCGCGAAGGCCGCCATGGGATTGGCCACAAAGGCACTTGCGCCCGCGACTGCGTCCGCGGCGGCCGACGCGATCAGCGCGTCGACGTTGTCGTGATCGGCGGTGAGCGCGCGATCGAAGAAATCGCGCGCTTGCGCGACATTTCCAGGGATCAAACCGCGGTTAAGCCACGCCAGCCCCTGAAAATACAGGTCCATTGAGTCGGGGTTCGGGGCCTGTTGCGCCCGTCGCGCCTCGGCGGCGACGAGCTGCGCGTTCAGCGCGCCTGCCAGCCGCGCGACGATTTCGTCCTGCATGTCGAAGAGATCAGCGAGAGGTTTGTCGAACCGCTCGGCCCAAAGATGACTGCCAGTTTCGGCGTCGAGCAGCTGGACATTGACCCGCATGCGCGCGCCGGCACGCTGAACGCTGCCCTCAAGGACGTAGCGGACGTTCAACTCGCGCCCGATCTGCTTCAGATCGACGGCTTTGCTCTTGTACGTGAACGCCGTATTGCGGGCGATCACCATCGCGCCCCGAATCCGCGAAAGATCGGTCGTCAGGCTCTCCGTAACCCCGTCGACGAAATGCTCCTGCTCCGGATCGCCGCCGATATTGGCGAACGGCAAGACGACGAGGGAAAGGCGCGGCGGCTTGCGCTCCTCGACCGACGCGATGCTCGGCGTTGGCTCCAAGGCTTGTAGGCCGGGACTTAGCGCGTAGACGCGCATTGGTCTCGTGATGTTTTTCAGCGCTTTCTCGCCGAGGTCGACGAACGGCTCTTTGAGCTTGTCGCGCACGTGACGCCAGGCGTCTTCGGAAAGGCAGATGCCCCCCGGCCTGGCGATCCCCTCAATCCGCGCTGCGATATTGACGCCATCGCCCATGAGGTCGCCGTCGACCTCCTCGACCACATCGCCCAGATGAACGCCAACGCGGAACTCGATACGGCGATCTCCCGGCGTGCCGGCATTGCGCTCAACCATGCCCTTTTGCACGTCGATCGCGCAGCGCACCGCGTCGACCACGCTGCGAAACTCGATGAGGCTGCCGTCGCCTGTCCGCTTGACAACCCGCCCATGATGGGCGGCGACGGCGGGGTCGATCAGATCGCCGCGCAACGCCCTCAGCCGCGCCAGCGTTTCCTCCTCGTCGGCGCCGGCGAGTCGGCTGTAGCCGACAACATCGGCGACCAGGATCGCAGCGATCTTGCGCGTTTCCGCCATGGCCCTGCCTCGGGGTTGGGCGACGCTATCACGAACGGCCGCCAAGCCCGAAGCCGGCAATTGCCCAGCAAACGTTGTGCTGAGGTTGAACCTTGTTGGCAGATAAGTTGACTGAAACTATCGGCGGGCTTCTATAATTGAAATCGGACGCCCGACGACCTCGCCGCGCACCGCGTCAGCGTGAAAAAAATTCCTCGCCTGCGCCGCCGCTGTTGGGGCAGGCTGTGGACATCGCTTTTTCGGCGCGGAACTAAACGGGGTCGCAAGTCTCTGAAATCCTGAGGGGGCGCCGGTAAAATGGCGGCTACGCCTCGATTTCAGCCGTCAAAGGGCGCGCCCGCGCGGCGCGCGCCGGTCGCCCTGATCTGGTATTGACAGCCATTCTTCCGCAATGTGCGCCAGGGCGCGCCGGAGAAACCAGCGCCATGAAATTCGTAAAGGCCAACGGCCTCGTCATCCACTATCTCGATCAAGGCCGGCGCGACGGGCCGCCGCTCGTCTTCATCAATTCGCTCGGCACCGACTTCCGCATCTGGAATGAGGTCGCCGAAATCCTCGCGCCTGATTTCCGTATCGTTCTTTACGACAAGCGCGGCCACGGGCTTTCGGAATCCGGCCCGGACAAGAACGACATGGCCGATTACGCGCGTGACCTCGAGGCGCTTCTGGATGCTGTGGGCGTCGGACGCGTGACGATCGTCGGATTGTCGATCGGTGGCCTCATCGCGCAGGAGCTTTATCGTCAGAGCCCCGAGCGCGTCGCGGCGCTCGTGCTTTGCGACACCGCGGCGAAAATCGGAACCGACGAAGTCTGGGACCAGCGCATCGGCGAGGTCGAGCGCGGTGGAATTGAAGCGCTCGCGGACGCCGTCGTGGAACGGTGGTTCACCGCCCATTTCCGCGCGACGCGATCTACAGAGCTTGCCGGCATGCGCGCCATGCTGACGCGGACGCCACGGCAAGGCTATGTGGCCGCGTGCGGGGCCTTGAAGCGCGCGGACCTCCGGCCATATGCTGGCCGCATCCAAGCCCCGACCTTATGCTTGGTCGGCGACGAGGACGGCTCTACACCCCCCGCCCTGGTTAAGGAAACGGCGGCGCTCATCCCTGTCTCGCGCTTTGAAATCATTGAGGGCGCTGGCCATTTGCCAAATGTCGAGAAGCCGGAAGTCCTGGCGAAATTGGTCGCTGAACACGCCAGGCGGAACGGCTTTTGAGCTCGACGGCGACCGACCCCTGGGCGGGCGACACAAAGCAAGGTTGCCGGGAGTTAACGAAATGCAAGGATTCCCTCACTTCCCGTCCTCGGGATGAGAGGGTATAGACAGCCGCCGTTTTTCAGGGCTGCCGAGAGCCGGCGGCCCCGAGGTTCGCTTTAAGCATGTCCCACCCCATTTCGAAGGACGCCGTCCAGCCGCCAATTTATGGCGCCGAGGGCGACCTGACGCATTCGTCCGGGCGTTTCTGGGTCCTCACGCTCGGTTCGATCGGCGTCGTCTTCGGCGATATCGGCACGAGCCCCCTATACGCGCTGCAAACCGCGCTCGGTCAGTTCAAAGGCCCGCTCGGCCCCCCCGAAGTGATTGGCGTCGTCTCGCTCATCATCTGGGCGCTGCTCATCGTCGTCACCGCGAAATATGTGCTGTTCCTGATGCAGGCCGACAACAAGGGCGAAGGCGGCATCCTCTCGCTCAAGGCTCTGGCGCAGCGGGCGCTTGGGCAGAAGACGGCGGTTGCCTTCTTGCTCGGCGTCGCCGGGTCCGCCCTGTTCTCGGGCGACGCCGTGATAACGCCGGCGATTTCCGTGCTCTCCGCGCTCGAAGGGCTGAAGCAGGTCGACCCTAATCTCACGCCCTACATCTTGCCGGCCACTATCGTCATCCTCGTTGTGCTGTTCGCCGCCCAGAGCCGGGGCACGGCGAGAGTTGCAGCCTTCTTCAGCCCGATCATGATCGTGTTTTTCGCCGTCAACGCCCTGCTCGGAATTGTGCACGTCGCTTCCGATTGGCGGATCTTGGAGGCTCTGAGCCCTATTCCGGGGGCGGAGTTTCTCCATGCCCGCGGAACTGTTGGATTTGTCGTTCTCGGCAGCGTGTTTCTAGCCGTGACCGGGGCGGAAGCGCTCTACGCCGACATGGGCCATTTCGGGCGGAAACCGATCCAGGCCGCCTGGCTGTTCATCGTTCTGCCGGCGCTCATTTGCAATTATCTCGGCCAAGGCGCGCTAATTCTCAGCGACCCGAAGGCGGTCGAAAATCCCTTTTATCTATTGGCGCCGGGTTGGGGTTTGGTTCCGCTCGTTGTTCTGTCGACCGCCGCCACCGTGATCGCGAGCCAAGCTGTCATCACCGGCGCCTATTCGCTCGCGAGCCAGGCGATCCAGCTCGGATTGCTGCCGCGGCTCGAAATCGTCCATACCTCCGCCTCCCAGGAGGGGCAGATCTTCATTCCTCGGGTCACACGTGTGCTGCTGATCGGCGTCCTGGGGCTGGTGCTGCTGTTCCGCTCGTCAGACGCCTTGGCCAACGCCTACGGCATCGCCGTCTCCGGCACGATGGTGGCGACCACCTCCCTCGCTTTTTTTGTGGTTTGGAAGCTGTGGAAATGGCCGCTCTGGGCGGCGCTGGCGCTGACAGGCGCGTTTCTGTCCGTCGACGTCGGCTTTTTCATCGCCAACCTCTACAAGGTCGTGGACGGCGGCTGGGTGCCTCTCACCGTCGGCGTGGCGATGTTCATCCTGATGTGGACCTGGTCGCGCGGCAGCGTCATCCTGCTGGCGCGGACGCATCGGGACTCGATTCCGATGCTCGATCTCATCAAGATGCTCGAGAAGTCGAAGCCGGTGAGAGTCCCGGGGACGGCGGTTTTCCTCACCAATGATCCGACGTCGGCCCCGTCGTCGCTGATGCACAATCTCAAACACAACAAAGTGCTTCACGAGCGGGTCGTGCTCTTGAACGTGCGCACCGAGACGACCCCGCGCGTGGCCGCCGCCAACCGCTATGAAATGACGAGCCTGTCGTCGGATTTCATGCTGGTCACGCTCCATTTCGGCTATATGGAGCAGCCGCACATCCCTCGAGCCTTGGCGGCGATGCGAAAGGCCGGACTCAAGTTCGACATCATGACGACCTCGTTCTTCTTAGGCCGGCGCACACTGAAGACGGCGCCCAACTCGGGCATGCCGCTCTGGCAGGACAAACTGTTCATCGCCATGACGAAACAGGCGGCGAGCGCGCCGGACTTCTTCAATCTGCCTTCCGACCGCGTCGTTGAGCTTGGCGCGCAAATGAAGGTCTAAGCGCCCGTGCGCTGGATGAACCGCCGCGAAACAACAACCTTAAGAGCAAGCGCTCGACACTGAACGAGCCGGAGCGGAAGCGCTGGGCCCCGCCCATGAAGATTTACCTCATCAACCTCGATCGCGACGCCTCTCGCCTCGCGCATATGCGTGATCAGTTGAACGGCCTTGCGTTCGAGCGCATTTCCGCCGTCGACGGGTCAAACCTGCCGCCGACCACAAGAGGCCTCACTCGTTTCGAACTGGCGTGCCTCGAGAGCCACCGGATCGCGTGGCGCCAGTTCCTGAACGGCCCAGGGGATAGCGCCTGCATTATCGAGGACGACCTCCACATATGGCCGGGATTCGCGGCGCTCACGGAAAGCGCCTCGTGGATACCGCCGGACGCCCATTCCATTAAGCTCGACACCTATCTGCAGAAGGTGGAACTCGGAGAAAAGCAGGTCGCGGTGGGGAACCGGCAGATCGCGAGACTCTATTCGCGCCACCAAAGCAGCGCCGCCTATGTCGTCACCCGGAAGGGCGCAGCCCGTTACCTTGATTTGACAGCCAGCGCCTTGCTGCCGGCCGACTATGCCTTGTTCCCCAATCACCCGCGCCGCCTCGGGCTGCGCATCTATCAGCTCATTCCCGCGATCGCGATCCAGGATCACCTTCTTGAGCCAAACCAGGGCGGCAAGGCGTTCACGACCGCGATGGCTGCGGCCGACGGACCCGCGCCGCTGCGTCGCTCCTCAGCGCTCGAGAAGCTCGGACGCGAGGGCGTTCGTCTCGCCAGTCAGGCCGGGGGCCTGGTGGAATGGACCTATCAGAAGGCGGTTCTAGGACTGGAGACCACGACGGTTGGAGTAGGCTGAGCGTCCGGCGAGCCGGTTTGGGCTTTCTTGGCTCCACGCCGTTTCGGCGCAAGAGTCCCGATTTGGAGCATTGGATTTTGTTGGATTTCGGGGGAGGACAGGAGAGTACGAACGCGAAATTCAATAGAAAAGCCATATGTCAAGCATAAAATACCGCTATGCTCCATTCCGCTTCTCTACATATACGCATAGCTCTGCAGTCGCCTATTCTGGCTGCAACACTCCTGCCTTGCATCTCAATACAAAATATAGATAGGCGTTGTTAGGCTGTGCTTCGTTCTGTCAGGTGAGTTATGCTGCCTGTGCATTGCGTATTGTGTCGTCCTATTCTCGATCCCATTCCGCTTCACACACCTGTCTCGCACGCCAATACATGGATGAGATGGGGAGGGGGGTGGGCGGATGTCTCGCGATATCAGTTAAAAGTGGATACCCCGCTTTGCCCCAAGAATGCTGACCGAGGCTGTCTCATAGCGTGTAATCCTGGTGTCGGTTGTGGTAGGGAACGAAACGGGAATACTCGTCCTTGGCAGCGGCCTTCAACAGGTGTCCTTTTTGGTTAGGTATTACTCGAAATGACGAGAATGCGTCCCCCGAAGCCGGAAGGTATTCAATCTTCGCCTAGATTGCCAAGGGCGAAGACAGCGCGGGAAAGCGGGCCGAAACCTTGGGCTCGTCCACCTATCCCGCCGCTTGGGGACGAAACTCCTGATCAAGTCTACCGTGCCGTTGGTTACGCTCTTTCCGGGTGGGAATACCTCGGAATGGAAGTCTGCGGTTTGTTTGATACCTTCATTGGAATAGAATTAGACAATCACGCCAGCCATAGGGCTTATGGAGCAGTTACCTCTTGGTCCACAAGAAAAGAAATGGTTACAGCGGCTTCAGACGCATATTTTTTCGAGTTCCACAATCCTGGATTACAGGCCCGCGTCGACGCTGCGGTGAAGTTGGTAGATAAATATGCCACATGTAGGAATGATATAGCGCACGGTATAGTCTCAACTTTTGAGGAGTTTATTGAACCTAAAGAGGGGTTCCGAGGTTGGTACTTATTTCCAGCGTTTACCAGCACGAAAGCAATGGAGCTTCCATTCAGGTCTCCAAAATATGCATATACCTCTGAGATTATAATAGGATTTGGCCAAAAGTTCCGCTCAATACGCCCAGAGGTAGGTTCCCTTATTGGCGAAATACGCAAGAGAGCAAGATTGGCTACAGCGGATTGAAAAACTCTCGTAGACAGGGATCGCGAGCGGTAGGGGAGAAGTCTCGCGCAGCTTTCCTCGTGCGAATCGCGCGGCTACTCGGCAAACGAGCGTGCGAGCGAGGCGGATGGATTGTTCATATCCTAGCGTTATCATATAAAGCCACAATGGGAGAATCACCCATATAAATTCATACGGAGTAAATCAAAGGCTATGGCTATAAGAACCGCCCCGGAGGCACCATCAAAAGGCGCTGGTGAGAGCGTCCTAGAAAAGCTCAAGGCCCTAGACGCGCAGCGTGCGGAGCTTGTGGAGGGTGCGAAGCGGGAGGCTCTGGCTTTAGTAGAGAAAGCAGTAGCTGATTTGAACAGCCTCGGCTTTCACTACAGCTTGATCGAGGAAGGGGAGTCGGAGCCTAGGAAAGCACTAACGCGCCCCAAACCTGAAAGAGGTGAGGCGAAACGCCAAACCAAAGACGCGCCTTGTTCCATCTGTCACTTCAAAACCGCTCCGCCTCATGACGCACGCTCACACAGAGGGCAGAAGGAAAAACGTCCGTTCACAGTTGAAGAGCTTATGGAAAAAGGGTTAAGCAAGGTAGGATAGCTATATTCAGTATATATCGATACGCTGGGTGGACTTATCCATTTTCTATTACCTTGACATTGCACTGATGGAGATCAAATGACAATTCCCGAGTATTCACTTAGCGTCACATGGTTTCCCTGCTACTTCAACATACCACATCAATTTGTTGGTGTCCTTCAAGTGTGCCCTGGGGTAATAGCGCGCGTTATTTCAGAATCAGAGAAAGCTACTTTGGGCGAAAACTCTGGTATCCATCATAATAAAGAGCGATTTGAACCAAATTTCCTCATAAGCGTTGATGAAAGCGCATATTTGGGAGGACTAGCTAATCGTCTCGGGGTTGAAGTTGGCGATTTGGAAGAGGCTCTCACTTTAAGGGAACCTGGGGGCGCTCATCGAATTCCTATCATCTCGGATGACCTCTTTCGTTGGGTCATCGTCTCACTTTATCTGTGTTACGACTTAGATATACGGCTCCCGTCAGCGAGGTATATATTTAGGTTGGAGGGCGGATCGCTCGTGGCGTCTGGTTGGGCAACAACCCACAGGGGTCTTGATAGATCGATTTACACAAACGTCACGTATCACAAGCATTTGAAATGGCCCGTTGATTTTACGATTGTGGAACAACTTGCTGCAGTAACTGAAATATATTACCGCCCCGTAGACTGGCAACATGATCCTGTGTCTGTTGCCCTCAGCTGTTTTTGGTCGGCTGTTTATTCAATATTTCCCGATCAAGCCTTCATAGAGTCTCGTTACGGTACTGGAGGCTCTACTTTCCACTGGAACTGCGGAAGTTTCACATCAGATTTCCGAGAGGGTTGTAATTCTCATCGGACAAGATCGAAACCAAAGAATAGAGTTATACAGACGGGTGAAGGTGTTGTACGATCTTAGAAGCAGAATCGCGCATGGAGACTTATCATTCAAGAGAGGTAGTGTAATAGATTGGAATAGCTCAATTATCTCTGCCAAAACAACGGTAATTTCCATGACCGATTTATCTACGATTGCTCAGGTGGTTACCGGAGTCTTTCGCGCTGTGTTAGCGAGCGATGTACTAATGACTGCATTGCAGTCAAACAAGGAAAGGAGGAAGAAGAGTGTTGACAACTATTTCCTCGCAAAACTATTTTCTCAGTAATCCGCTGCTAGCCCTTCACCAATCTCAGCTTCACCATCCCTGCCGGCAAATCCGGCGGTCGCTTCTGTTCCAAATCGGGCAGATACACGCCGCAATCGGTTCTCCCCTTCTTGGTCCGCGATTGTGTCCGCCATAGGCAATCGTATGAGAAGCGGTCTAGCAGATCGCGCGGGCTGATTTCAGGACCGTACTTCGCAGCAATCCGCGCGAGCCTGTATGATCCCTTGCGAGCGCAGACACGACAGCTGATGCGGACCACAACGAACGGGTAACGTGCGAGGTAATCCTGTTTGTCCATGCTTGTCCCCGTGAAAACGGGGACGGGATTGCCATATGTTCTCAGGCGTCAACCGGGTTGTCGACCGTTTGATTTTCTGCTTCTTTTCCTGGTCCCGCCGAACTATGAACCTTAACCTCCGCCCCGCACTCTGGACAGGCATAAATATGCCTGAAATGATCTGCTCTACCAGCGCCGACAGATTTAAATTGTAGAAGCGATTTTCTACCGCGTTGATAGCAGTTTGCACATAGCCAATGCGGCGGCTCCCCGTCTTGTCTATCCTTTTTTAGTGTATACGCAAATGATCCCCTAAATATATCCTTTAGCTCATATCGTTGCTTCTCGATGTCCCATGTCTCGAAGCTTGCGAGCTTTGTCTTAAGCTCCTTAAGTTCTTCAAGTAACGCTTCTTGGTCCTGTCGGGCGTCTAGTATTTTTTCTTGAGTTGTATCGCTATCGTTTGTCGTATCGTAGCGTCATTCATGTCTTTGAATGACCTAACGATATCCAGCATTGTTTTAAACCCATCAATCCCGGCGAACACCTCTGCTGCTACCATGACGCGCTCAACTCCACACTCGAATCACCTACGTCTGCGGGAATGTTCACTATCCGTTCTGTAAAGTCAAGGATGCTGGCGAACAGAGTCACAATCTCAATCACAGCGGAGGCGTTTGAGGCGCTCGCAGCAACAGTGTCCGCAAACAGGGAGGCGGACGCGCGACCGGACGGTAAGGGAGGCTTTTCGATTACTCTGCCGAGAGACGTTCCGACCGGCTCAAGGCGTTACGCGGTCCTGGCGAGAGCTACAGCGATGTGATTGCGCGTCTCGTTAGTATGCCGAAATAGACCGTAAATGAACAATCATTTACAGCCCTCCTTCCAATATGCCTGGAGGCCGCATCGTGCAATGGACTTATGATATTGAATTGAATATTTGGACTTTTCGCATGCGTCCACAACGCCAGCGCTCGGACAGTTGCTACCATATGGCAACGGGATAGGGCATGGTTCGCAAGGATTGTGTTCCTCCGCATGCGCATGCGACAACCACAACGCGGCCAATTGCCGCAAGCGCAATCCCCAGCACCATACGCGGCCCTACCATAAAGAACAGGTATCCCGCCCTATTAAGCCAAAATACAATGCCCAACGTTATGAGCGCAATCCCTAATCCCTCACCCGCCATCGTCTCCATATTCGCAATCCCTATATCATACCCTGATCCAAGTCAGGGTACATGCTTATACACTCTCACAAATGGAAGTTGCTGTCTAGTATCAAGCCGGAACGACACAAGCGGGTCATGCGCAGATATTCGCGTACCAGCATACATGAACGCCAAACGAGACATGACCCGCTGCGGGTGATTGAATACGCTCGCTTGTGTACGGTCTTTTATAAGCTCGTATTCGCCGTAGTTGACCCACTTACACCATAACCGTTCGCCTTGCGGTGTTATCACGCGTATCTGCTTCATACCGCTAATCCGGGATTGCTATAATTATATCTGCATACTGTAATGAATGCTCCCGGATAACGTGATCGTACAAGCTCTGCGTCGGCTAGTGTCGCTTGCTCAACTTCAAACACTTCACCATCTTCGACGCAGTTATACACAGAATACCATGTGCGCTCATTACACTCCTTATCTTGCGAGGCTTTACGTTTAGGTTTATCCCTATTCATATATTCTCTTAACGCGCTGCTGGCGCATAACCATATACCATCTTCGTCAAAAATTATTGTACCTGGGCGTCGCATCGATAGTTTCCCTTTCCCTCTTATGCAATTCGCTTACTTGCGTCGTCAACGCGATAGTAGCATCGCGTAATCGCGCCGCTTCAATCTGTATAGTATCGGCGTCTAAATTGCGTAATGCGTATTTCAAGCGATGTAGCAAATATCCGCAATCGCTTGCTGCAAAGCGCAACCTATCGCGAGATTGTTTATTCATAGCATTCTGCGCGGCTTATTGACCGGCTTAGATACTGTGCCACTCTTATTCGAGAATTTATCCGTTTTGTCGGGTTTTTCCTCGTTATCAGTATCGTCTACATTCGTATTTTTATCCTCGTCCGTATTGTCGCCCTTACCTTCCTTCATACCGCTAATGAATGCAAACGCTAGCGGTTTGGACAAACACGACCACAGCAACTTTCCATCCGCCAAAATATCATATGTCACTTTCTCTATGCCTGTTTTTGCGTCCTTTTCGACAACCTCAACAATCTTAATGCCTGTATGGATGTCATCGTCGGTGGCGTTGGAAATTTCATCTGTTGGATATGTATTCTTTGCCATTGTAATATGTTCCTTCTATTGAAATAACTATTATACTTCTACCTTACACTCACCCACTCCCCGATCAAGTCGGGGACAAGCTACGTGAGTGCAGGCATATGTTTACCCTCGGCTGTGACCGGGGGTTAGAAAGGCATGCCCTCAGTACCAGGATTGTAGATAGTACCGGGCGACAAGGTACCGCCTCCCACGCTACCCGATGGCGACGTAACTGAGCCGCTGAATATATTCCAGCCTGTTAAGGCTTGTTGTATCCAAGATGGCGTCCAAGACGGCAGGTATGCACTCGGATTGAATTGTACTCCGGGTAGGTTAACAGTCGTGGAACTGTTGGGATTTTGGGTTACAGAGCTTGGAGTTGTGGTAACAGCACTAGTAGGTGTAGAGCTTGTACCTGCCGATGTAGCCGTAACGGTTTGCGGTTTCGGCCCGAGGCCCGCTTGTGGAGTAAAAAAACCGAGATAGGTTGGAAGTTCACCTTTGACAGTAATATAAATGACAAAAGCCAATAGGATCAAGCCGAATATAATGTTGTCTTGTGAAACGTCTGTACTGGTTGCAATGGATTTGACAGCGCCGCGTGTAGCAACGTTAGCTAATTTGGAAATTGCCATTGTAATGTTCTTTCAAAATCTCTTACATTGTTCTTGTGTATCCCAACGCGTGAGCAGCGAAGCCGACAACAGCCAATAATGGCCATAGCAGAACAAGCGCTAGCATCCAAAGATCGCCACTAATCTTAGGAATACGTCGCAAGATTGTAGCGGCCGGGACACAAATCAATAGCGTGATTAATAGATATGTCGCAATAAAAAGATGATAAATCATGTTTGCACTCATATCCCTACAGGAATAATATCCTCTCGCTTGCCAAACATGCTAAGGCCGAATGCTACGAAGATAACTCCCAATATAATAAGAGCAATATAGACGAAAGCCTCAGATGTATATGTTTGTAGTGCGTTCAGGCCATTAGCGAATGTGCCCGCAACTGCATTAGCTGCTCCCGTCAATCCGCCCTGTACGGCCGTTCCCGCTCCCTTTATAGCAGTGTCCGCGCCGGGCAAGTCTGTAATATCGATAGGAGCTCCGCCGCCGAATGTTCCGGCCGTTCCCTGCGTCCCTACGGTACCGCCAGAGCCTATACCCGTCATGTCTGCGGGAGAGCCAGTAAACGTAGAGGCGCTATTATCGAATGTATTGTCTGGAAGATCATTCCAATCAAGGCTATTGCCTAAATCAGTGCTAGACAATCCTAAATCACTCCCATTAGGGTCAAATGTGTCGTCTGGAAGATTGTTAAATGTACCTGATGTGTTATATCCTTCCAATCCAGATGTATCACCAGACAAAAAATCGTCAGCGCTATTACCATTGCTACCGAACGTCGCGCCATCTGCCGCGACAGTATCCGCTGGATTTTCACCATAGCGTTGAAGCATTTGGCCCAATGTTTCGCCGGGCATTGGTTGATAGCCTGCAGCCAGCAATGCTTGTTGTGTATTTGGACCCCACCTTGAAACAGGAATGTTCTCGGCGATTTGCTCTTGTACGCTCGCCGGCGCATCAATTGGGTTAGCATACCCTGTAGCAGCGCCTCCAAATTGGTTCCACGTTGGCGTAGTGATTTGGAAATATCCATTAGCAAGGGTACCGCGAGCATTGTTAATATCGCCAATATTACCTTGCCATATATTATTTCCGCCAGACGTTTCTACACCTAGTATTGTGGAAAGAATACTCATTGTTTATTCCTATAATGCGCGCCATGTATATCTACAACAAATGTACCGTTAGGGCCTTTACTAAGACATTGAGAGTTTGGGAACGTCGCAATTGTACGCCTAAACAACTCACTATTTATGCGCACGCCTTTCAATCGCCCGTCTATGTCGCAATCCATTAGTCCAAGCGCCGGCGCGCAAACCTCTGAATATAGAGAGGTAGCAGCGGCGCATTTTGTCGTTTGCGCGTTAACTGGCGTATAGCTCGCGATGATTACGGCGGTCACAAGCCCTAATAGCGTTCGCATCCCATAATCCCTATCTGACAAGAGCCTATCCATCTATATACAAATCAACGGCCATGCCAAGCAAAATCGCCAATTCTATGATTATAGGGAGATACTGAAAGGGCAGCATGATAGCATCCTAAATTGTTACGTGAGTGAAAATAGATAGAATATCAATTCAGTATACGGCTTAGCATCATCGTAAAAATAGGCGCGTGCTGTAATATGTTAAAAGCACCCCCACTTTCGTGAGGAGATCATCGCGCTAATACCGAATGATCTGAATGGTTAAAATAATCCCGCACAATCTCCCTTATAATCCAACTGTCTGTAACGCGGAGCTTGTTCGCCTCAGTCCTAACATTCTCATGCAAATCTTTAGGTAGGCGAGTAGAGACGGTAATAGAAGGTGTGTTCTTATCAGTATCGCTTGACTTGGTAGTCATTGAAAGAAAACCCTTTCGGCTTAATCGAATTGCCGTCTACAGTGTAGACGGGTCTGACAAAGAAAGCAAGGGCTTCTCGACCATCGCGGCAAAGAAAGCGGCCGGACACCCACTTATGTGAGTGCGGGCATAATCCGGCCATTATTCAATAGTGCAAGTCTAATTCTTTGCGTTGCTGCCTACACTCACGTAAGTTGGTTGTTAAACCGCAGCTAGTCCCTTTTCGATAAGCTTGCGGACAGCTTCGCTCTTGCTCTCGATACGGTTGTTCCACCTATATTCGGAGATAGCCGCATCCTGCTCTTTCGTGACATAGGAATGGATCAAAACGCTATCTTTTTCGGCTTTGGGTTCCTCGCCAGACGGCTCAACATTGGTTCTCTTTGCCATGATAAATTATCCTTATGCATGATCGCTAATAGCCGGATGATTCCGGCGCACTGGCATATCTGGAGGAACAACTATAAGTTGTCAAGAGGTAGTTAATACAACCTGTCGCGATCTACGCGCTTGTCGTCGCATATCCGGCTTAAACAACCGATGCGGCGTTCCCGCGTATCGTTCTATGAGTTGCAGCATATAATCCGCAGCGTCATCTATAGCTCGCTGCGATAACAGACAATGCGCCAACAAGTCGGATATGATCGGACGTTCCAAGCGAAACGTGCTTGTTCCAGTCTGTACAAAATCTTTGCGCTTGAACTCGCGGCTCTCGATATAGTCAAATACCCGCCCTGTTATCTGCGGTCTTATAGGCTCGATACAATCCCACACAAGGGAATTACGGCCTTTCTTGTCTGTGTGGAGATAACCAATCTGTAGCACCATGCCCCTTGCGGTTACCGCTCTCGCAAGTCGGCCCGCTTCCGTCACATACGCGTAATTCAGCATCGCATTGATAGGATGGCTGGCGTGTTTCGATCCGAGAAACTGCGCGCCTTTCTGTCTGTTTGTGAAGCGTAGCCAGGTACGCGGCAGATTGCTTCCTTTCGCTTCCCTCAGACCCATATGAGAGAACGCGCGCCAATAGTCCGCGCTCGCCTTAGCCTCAACAATCATGGCTCGGCAATGGTGCGGCTCGCGTCTATCTTCGCTTCCCATTCTGCGAGCCTACAGAGCCGCGCAGGCCTGTCCCGCTCTACAGCCTCAAGCTCTCCCTTGATTTTGGCTCTGATAAGCTCCCTAGCGATCCCTAGGCCGTCCGCAAGGCATTGTGCGCGGATCACAGAGGGAGAGGTATCTGCGAGCCTCTGTCCACTTTCAGCCTCTAGCGCGCTATGTGTGAATGTCATGAGCGCGCCCGGACCATCCGGCAGTATCAGCGCGACGCCGTATCGCGCGCACCAGCGCAGCGCTTCGCCAGTCAGGAACTCGCCATGACCATCGAATAGGATGGCGCGCGGCTTAGGATCGTCAACGTCTATGCGGAGAGATTGCTTCGCGTTGATTGGACCATGCGCGATATCAAGTGCGCCGGATCGAACGCGAAGCGAGGCATATGCGCCTAGCACTATGACGGAAGGATGAGACAAGGGCGAAACCCCGCAATTGGTATGCGCGATTCTCCCTTATATCTGTGATAGGCGTCAAGCTCTTATACGCCTCACATATCCTCGTACCTATCCATTGGCGTTGAATAATCGCCATCAAAGCATAATGTCGAATAGCTCACTTCAATTCCTATCTCTTCGTCCTCAATATCTTTCTCATCTTCTTTATTCAACCATTCCGGCATACGTGGCGCAGACATATTCCAATTCGGCTCTTTATCGCCGCTCTCATTGAGTTTGTAATTAGCTGCCGGAACTGTCTCAATCAACTGCAAACATCGCCTTGGCTCATAATCATCAAGCCAACAATAATCAAACGTCCTAGTTCTATTATGCACTCTCTTTAACCCAACATCGTGCACATGTATCGTCCGCTTGAATACAATTTCTTCTAACAGACCCAACCTATCAAGGCGTTCTCTTGTCGCCTTAAGTTTACCCCTAACCTTCGTATTGGTTATAACATCCGCATTCCAAGCCTTGATGCATTCGTTGCCTTTATCGTCGGCTCTGAGTGACCACCGGCCTGCGCGATTATAACGTTCCTCCAACACAATTCGATTATTCTCGATAAGCTCTCCGTCTCGTAGCATAGGCGCATATCTGGGCGTCAACACACTACCTACAGTAATGAATTTCTGATAGGCGCTCTCAATTGCTGGCTGTGTCGTTCTGTCGTTTAAGTCGTATGGTCTGCGCCATGCCTCTAATGCGTTTGAAACAAGCCACGGTTGACCGTCGTTTGTCTCGCCGTATTTGCTGATATCTCCGCCTCTTAAACGGCCCGTGTATTTGGGTTTAACCCTCGGATTGCCTTTATCATCAAAGATAAACGAGCCGTCTTTATCCCGCTCCACAATATAATGGACATAAACACCCGCCATGACGAAGATACCGCCATCGCGTTGTACATATTCCCAATCGCCTAGCGATATTGCGTCGCCTAGCTTTTCGTCTTTTACGCGATCAAGCGAGCGTCTCTTAGGACAATTCTCAACGCCTTTAATTAGTATTGGTAAACGATGTAATGGCCGAGTTGCTAGTATTCCATCTGTTGCGAAGAATACGATTGCGTCGGGATCGATTAAAGCCGCTTCCAACAATCTCCGACGACAATAGGCGGTAATCGCTGCGGCATAATACGGGTTGGCGCAATTGGGTACTTTATTCGAAGAGCCGACGAATTGAGCCAGCTTGCCGTACACGCTGTTTAGAACAAGCTTGATTACCTTTTCGAGGATATTATATTCATACGGCAATTCCGCTTCGCCTTTAGCAACTCGCTCTTTATTCAGTTTCTCAATTTCTTTATTCTTGCTCTCAATGTCATCTTTTATCTGTCGTCGTTTAGCATATAGGTCTTTCAGGATCGCGAACGGCTTAGTATCCTCGTATCCTTCGTTTATCTCCCAAACCCAAGCCTCTTCGATCACAAAGAACGCGTCGCTGCAACCATCATTCCCGGTGCCAGTCGGATAATTCTTTTTGGGATATCCCTTCATATAATATTCCATCCAAGCGATGGCTGCTAATATATCCTCTCTATTTCGTATCCCGTAGCCGGACGAAGGGCACAATATCCGACCGCTCTCTCTCCGATACCACAATGGATAAAACGGCATATGGCGGCTAGTCGGGTCTTCGTAAGCCGACATATCTAATTGTCCTAATTCAACAAAAGATGGGAAAAACCATTTGATTTTGAACATTGAAACAATCGATGTCTGTGCTACAAGCTCACGTAATTCTTTTAAGCTCTTAAATTCCAATTCCTCCTTTGTCTTAAAGACCCATTGCCCTGCTATTGGCTCAAGACTAGGCAATTCGACCGCGCCCGCTGGATAAGCGCTCGATAGATCATAAGCCGCGAGATAACCCACCTTCACATATCCTTGCTGCAATAATTCAATTCGGCCGCCAGCGAACGCATGGTGTGCGAAATCTTGCTGTGATCCAGATTTAACAGTAGTCGATATATCTCCCCCGAAATGCTCCCGAATTTTGTATTTTCTAATGAGGGCGCTCGCGACCGCGCCGGGACCATGCCAAGACGAGGGAAACAAGCCTAATTCCTCCAACGCTATTCTTATTTGATCCATACGCACAGCAAGTTGTCTCAACTCGCCTGTCATATATTCGCGAATTGGCTCTAAATCAATTGTGCGGAAATCGCCTCTTAGTGGCTTCATTTTGGCAATAAGCTTGTTGTCTTTATCCAGCAATTGTAAATCGGCTTCGATTTTTATCCGGTCCTCATTTAACCGTTGCAGTTCATATGCGCGTTCGCCCTTAACGCGGTCCTCAATGGTGAACGGGATTACTTCCCCGCTAACCGTCTTTCGACTACCTAATGATTTACCTTCATAGTGTTTACGAGTTTTACTCTCAAACTCGCGCGAATTAATATATTCTGCACGGACATTCAACTCGTTGCGTTGCTTTGTGACTGTTGATTTCTGTTCCTTCATCATATCTTCGACAACCTTCGCAAATCCTGTCTGGAAATAACCAAAGGTCTCAAAAATCTGTATCTTTTGCACAACGTCTAGGATCATCTTTCCTTTTTTATTGAGGACGTAATTACCAGCCACGTCCATCTTATATGGATGATTATGGTCACGCAGTCTCCATAGGATAAACCATTTGCCTTGCACTACCTTAATTGCGTACTCTCCCCAAAAGTGAGGCGCTTCGAATTCCTCCCCGTCGTCAAATCGAGCGCCTTTAAATATTTCATATGTATCGTCATGTGGTAATTGGCAAAGTAATTGCGTCATGTCGTAGGACATGCCGAACATGACATAATTAGCCTCTCCGAATGTTCCCTTTACATCATTCAATAGCCAATCGAATACATCCTTTACATTTAGTCTGTATTTGATCAGCCCCTTGCTGCGAGGGTCTGTGAGATACAATGGTTTCTTTCTTTTGTCGGAATAAGCGCCGAACAAATAAACACCGTGCGGAGGGTAGACCTTACCATCATAGATAATGTCCTTTTCCGGCTTGTCTGAATAGGGGTAATTCTGTCCCTCGCTGTCGAGCGGGATAAACTCGCCACGACGCGCGACGCCGATCTTATTTTCCTTGTAATTATCCATCCACTCTGGGTTTCGCTGCTCCCATTTTTTAAACTCGGCTCGCGCTTTACCGGGATTATTCGCTCGAATTAGCCTCTGACGTTGGCGTTCCCGTTCTTTAAATTCGGGATCGGTTTTCTTTAATATTCGCCAAGCCTTGGCGCGTTTAGCGGCGTCGGTTTGGGTGGCGTCGAAATCGTGGCGCTCACTAGTTGTGGCGTCGCGCGCCTCGCACTCCGTTGCGGCATAGCTTTTGTACACAATGCCAATGCTGTCCGCGTCGTTAAATAGCTGCGCTGCTATGGCGCGGCTGATTTTGCTCTCACCCACTACGATTATTCCCTTGTCGTCCAACGTACGTGTCTAATACAGTTGTCGGTATGGCAATACTTTTCGCATAATTGGCGTGCGCCTTGTTTAACGCCGGTCCTCATTTCACAAATGATCTTAGCAATGTGTCTATTTCTATTACCTGTCAGCGCGCCTTTATATCTCGCAGCAAAGGGCCATACGACACATTCGGTTGAATGGTTAGTCATTACAACCTTATATATAATTTCTAAGCGAGTGACCGGCTTAACCATTAGATTGTAATCCGCGCTCCTTTAACGTCCGGAGAGCCGCGCATCAATTGGTAATAAGGATCGTTGTAATGAGCCATGTAATCCATCATGGCTTGATACTCGCCGTCCGGTATGTGCTTCCCTTGTAATCGCTTGGCTCTATTATCCAAGGCTGTTAGTGCGGTATCATTGCGAACAATGAACGCGACCGCGCCTTTGTTCTTTCCATCCGCTTTTGCGACACGGGTTCGATTGGCCGCGTCGGCTTTGACGCGTATTAGAAACTCCTCGGGAAACGCGCCAACCTTACGAGCAGTGGATTGTTTCTCGGTCTTGGTTATCGCAGCGTCGCGTCGCTTCTGTCTCTGTACGGTTTGTTTGGACGCTGCGTTGTCGAGCGAAACAATCTTGCTCGCGGCTTTCTCTAGCGTCTTCTCTCGTTTGGCTCCCCGCGTCCTAGATACCGCCTTCAATACGGATTGCGGGATTGCCTTCGTGTTTTTGGTGACGCGCTTCTGTGTCTTAGGAACAAGCAACTTTGTATTGGTATTCAAACCAATACGCTTAAGCTCATCCTTACTCACATAGCGAAAAGCCTTACGGCTCGCCGTGTTTGACAGCGTGCTATGTATGAGGGAGCGACTTTTAGCCATTGGCTAGCATCCAATATATTTGGGTATTAATTTAATGGGAGGAAGTTAAGCGAATACAGGATCGTATTTAACGGCAATATCCGTTATGTCCCTTCGTATCTCAGATATGGTTTTAACATACAGATGATCTATTGCAGCGTCATCGCTTGCGTTGATCCTTGCTTGTTCGCAAGAATACAGATCACCCATTAGAAAATTATATATGAATTGAGAGGGAGTATTGCAGAGTATAGCGCCAGTACCCTTCTGCACCACATACACGAAACCATCTTCGCGACGGTTTGAAATCATAATCATAAAGGCTTTGCGTCGCGCTTCCCTTAGCGACATGGTATGCCGCGCGGCAGAAGTAAATCGAACAAAGCCGACTAGATCGCCAGTTACGCGCCTTTTATATTGACGCTTTGGTTTATTTTCACGTTCACTAAATGCTTGCGCTCGGGCGCGAAATTGTGTAAAGTCAATCATAGCAAAGACGTTCCTTTTATTAAATGCAGTTGCCACGCCGCATTTCTAAGGGAATGGACCGGAAACCCGCTTCTGACAGCCTTTGGAAAGGGTGACTGTCAGTGGCGGGTTTCTTCGTTTTAGGCCTCTACCTCTGTTTTGAAATGTTGCGTGGCCTCGCTCTGCGCCAACAGCCTTACAACTCCCTCTCTGATAAGTACGGGAGGTTTGACGCCTCTTCGCGCGGCCTCTTCTTTGATGATTGCAATCAATTCAACAGGCATACGGACCATGATCTGTGGATCGGGGCCAAGACCCTTAGCCTTGCGACGGGGCCGGTTGACGAATTCGGGGTTTGGGACCATGAGGTTCATTAAAAATGCCCTTTCGGTTTCAATGAACAAAGGTAGTCCTCAAGTGTCGCGAAGTCAACCCTTTACTTGCTATTTCGAGAGCTAATATTTTCGCCATAATTCACAGTACTATTGGCTATTCTGCATTACCTATTCTGTGTCGCCTATTCTACGAAGCATATAGTAGACGCTTCGAAAAGCTTTTCGGCGTAACCAGCCTTGATCGCTTCCGTCTGTGAAGTAGCCCGCGCCCACCCTCCCATCTCTACGCGGGTCTAGCTTCCCCCCATCTCATCCATGTATTGGCGTGCGAGACAGGTGTGTGAAGCGGAATGGGATCGAGAATAGGACGACACAATACGCAATGCACAGGCAGCATAACTCACCTGACAGAACGAAGCACAGCCTAACAACGCCTATCTATATTTTGTATTGAGATGCAAGGCAGGAGTGTTGCAGCCAGAATAGGCGACTGCAGAGCTATGCGTATATGTAGAGAAGCGGAATGGAGCATAGCGGTATTTTATGCTTGACATATGGCTTTTCTATTGAATTTCGCGTTCGTACTCTCCTGTCCTCCCCCTTTTGTTGGATTTCCTTGGATTCTCTCGTCCGAATCGAGACTTTTCAATGGGTTACGAGGGATTTTCCGGAACAGGGATTTCTCGCGCGCTTTTCGGCGGCTGGAGGCGTCGGAACGTCGCCAGCGGCCCTGGCATGCATAGGATCGTTCATGGGGGCGAGCTTAGTGCGATTTCTGATTTTCTGCAAGAGATTGTCGTCCGACAGAAACTGTCTTGTCGCTCCGGAATTATCGCCGCTGCTGTCCGCTTTCGGCCGCCTTCGCCGCGCCACCACTGGAGTCGACGCCAACGTCAGGGCGGGATACGCTCAGCCCCCGATATTGAAGCTGGCCAGGGCCGCCATGTTCACAATGTCGGAATCCTTCGCGCCCAGGGAGACGATCTGCACCGGCTTCTCGAGGCCCACGATCAACGGTCCAATGACCGTGGCGCCGCCCAGTTCCTGCAACATGCGGGTTGAAATGGCGGCAGAGTGGAAGGCCGGCATGATGAGCACATTTGCGGTGTCTTTCAGGCGGCAGAACGGATAGGCGGCCATGAGCCCTTTGTTGAGCGCGACGTCAGCGCCCATTTCGCCGTCGTACTCGAAATCCACCCGCTTGGCGTCGAGTATGCGCACCGCCTCCTGCACCCTTAGCGCGCGCTCGCCGGGCGGGTGTCCGAAATTGGAGAAGGCCAGCAGCGCCACGCGCGGTTCGTAGCCGAGCCGGCGGGCCACGCCCGCCGCTTCGATTGCGATTTCGGCGAGGTCTTCGGCAGTCGGCGTCTCGGTGATCGCGGTGTCGGCGGCTAAAATCGGCCGCCCGCGCGACAGGATGATCGAGACGCCGACGACCCTGTGGCCCGGCTTGTCGTCAATCACGCGTCGCACTTCCTCAAGCGCGATCGAGAAGTTGCGGGTGACGCCGGTCACGACCGCGTCGGCGTCGCCGCGGGCGACCATCGCCGCGGCGAAATAGTTGCGATCCTGGTTGATCATGCGCTGGCAATCGCGGAACAGATAGCCTTTCCGCTGCAGCCGCTCGTAGAGGAATTGGGCGTAAATCGAATTGCGCTGCGAGAGGCGAGCATTGTGAATCTCGATGCCCTTGTCCGAAAGATCGAGGCCCGTGGCCTTGGCGACGCTGCGCACGCGCTCTTCCCGGCCAACCAATATCGCCTCGCCAAGGCCCTGATTGACGAATGAATAAGCGGCGCGGATCACCTGCTCTTCCTCGCCTTCGGCGAACACCACGCGTTTGGGCGTGCGGCGGACGCGCTCGATGATGAGTTGCATTGCGCCGGCGATCGGGTCGCGACGCGCGGACAATTGCGCCTTGTAGGCCTCAAGATCGACAATCGGCCGCCGGGCGACCGCGGAGGCCATTGCGGCCTTGGCGACCGCGATCGGCACGACATGAATGAGACGCGGGTCGAAGGGAACCGGGATGATGTAGTCGCGGCCGAAGCGCGGCCTTGCTCCGCGATAGGCCGCCGCCACCTCGTCGGGAACATCCTCGCGCGCGAGGCTGGCGAGCGCCTGCGCCGCGGCGATCTTCATTTCCATGTTGATCGTCTTGGCCCGCACGTCGAGCGCGCCGCGGAAAATATAGGGAAACCCGAGCACGTTGTTGACCTGGTTCGGGTAGTCGGAACGTCCGGTGGCGATGATCACGTCCTCGCGCGCCTTCTTCGCGTCTTCGGGCGTGATCTCCGGATCCGGATTCGCCATGGCGAAAATGATCGGATTGGGCGCCATGCCTCGCACCATATCCGCAGTGAGCGCCCCCTTAGCCGAAAGACCGAAGAAAATATCCGCGCCTTGGAGCGCTTCGTCTAGTGTTCTGAGCGACGTTTCGATCGCATGCGCTGACTTCCACTGGTTCATGCCTTCCTGACGACCGCGATAGACGACGCCTTTCGTGTCGCACAGAATGACGTTGGCGGGCTCGAATCCCATCGCCTTGATCAGGTCGAGACAGGCGATCCCGGCGGCGCCGGCGCCGTTGCAGACAAGCCGCGTCGTTTTGATGTCACGCCCGGTCAGGTCCATGGCGTTGATCATTCCCGCGGCCGCGATGATCGCGGTCCCGTGCTGATCGTCATGAAAGACGGGAATGTCCATCATCTCGCGCAAGCGCTCCTCGATGTAGAAGCACTCCGGCGCCTTGATGTCCTCGAGATTGATCCCGCCGAACGAGGGGCCGAGATATTTCACCGCATTGATGAACTCGTCCGGATCCTCGGTGCCGACTTCCAGGTCGATCGAGTCGACGTCGGCAAAGCGCTTGAACAAGACGGCCTTGCCTTCCATCACCGGCTTCGACGCGAGCGCGCCGAGATTGCCGAGGCCGAGGATCGCCGTGCCGTTGGAAATGACCGCGACCATGTTGCCGCGCGTCGTGTAATCGTAGGCGGTCGAGGGATCGGCGGCGATCGACTTGACCGGAACCGCAACGCCCGGCGAATAGGCGAGCGACAAGTCCCGCTGGGTCGCCATCGGCTTGGTCGGAATGATCTCGAGCTTGCCGGGCCGCCCTCGCGAATGGAATTGCAGCGCCTCCTGATCCGTGATCGAAAAGCGCGCGTTTGGTGCGTCGACCCTGTCATTCATAACTTGAAAACCCTGCCTGGATCCTGAACGGGAAGCCCGCGTCGCCGGTCTGAGCGCGGCTCTGTCGATGATCGCTCGCGGGACGATCTCCGCCGTTTCGAATCTCCTCCTCCGGTGACCCCTCTCATTCGTATAAGTCAGCTGGCTGTTTTAACTGGGCGCATACCGAGAGGGCGTCATGCTTTTGGCAGATCGCCGTGCGGCAGCAAAGGCTTTTGGCGCCCGGGCGCGGCAGCAAAGTACCTTGCTTTCATATAAAGACATGTTTATATGATTATGTCAGTGCTAGCGAGTGAGCGGAACGCGGAATGAATTGGTCTCCCAACCCCGCCTTTGACACGGATTTGGCGCCCCGCGAGGACGCGTTGACGGCGCTGAGAAGCGCCGCGAGCCAGCGCATCCTCATCATTGACGGCGCGATGGGCACCCAGATTCAGTGCCTCAGTCTCGGCGAGACCGACTTTCGCGGCGAGCGTTTTCATTCCTGCGACCGCCTTTTGCAGGGCAACAATGACCTGCTGACGCTAACCCAACCCCAGGCGATCGAAGACATCCATCTCGCTTACGCGCTTGCCGGCGCGGACATCCTGGAGACCAACACCTTCTCGTCAACCTCGATTGCGCAGGCCGACTATGGAATGGAGGAGCAGGTCTACGAACTCAATCGCGATGGGGCGCGATTGGCGCAGCGGGCGGCGATCAAGGCGGAGAAGGTCGACGGCAGGCGCCGCTTCGTCGCCGGCGCCTTGGGACCGACGAACCGAACCGCGTCGCTGTCGCCAGATGTCAACAATCCGGGCTTCCGCGCGGTAAGTTTCGACGAGCTCCGCATCGCCTATGGCGAGCAGATCAAGGGGCTCATCGACGGCGGAGCAGACATCCTCCTCATCGAAACCATTTTCGACACGCTGAACGCCAAGGCCGCGATTTTCGCCTGCTTCGAGGCCTTCGCCGAGCGCGGCTTTCAAATGCCGCTCATGATCTCGGGCACCATCACGGATCGCTCGGGCCGCACCCTCTCCGGCCAGACGCCGACGGCGTTCTGGCATTCGGTGCGCCATGCGCGTCCCTTCTCGATCGGCCTCAATTGCGCGCTCGGCGCAAGCGCCATGCGCGAGCATCTGGCGGAGATCGCCAACGCGGCGGATACGCTCGTTTGCGCCTATCCCAACGCCGGCCTGCCCAACGCCTTCGGCCAATATGACGAAAGCCCGGAGGCGATGGCCGAGCAGATCGGCGCCTTCGCCGCCGACGGTCTTGTCAACATCGTCGGGGGATGCTGCGGCTCGACGCCGGACCACATTCGCGCCATCGCGGAGGCCGTGCGCCCTCATGAACCGCGGACGGCGCCGACGGTCGCGCCGCTGATGCGCCTTTCGGGCCTTGAGCCGTTCACGCTCACCTCCGACATTCCGTTCGTCAACATCGGCGAGCGCACCAACGTCACGGGCTCGGCCAAGTTCCGCAAGCTCGTCACTGCGGGCGACTACGCCGGCGCGCTCGTCGTCGCGCGCGACCAGGTGGCGAACGGCGCGCAGGTCATCGATGTCAATATGGATGAGGGCCTGATCAACTCGAAGGCCGTGATGGTCGAGTTCCTCAACCTCGTCGCCTCCGAGCCCGATATCGCGCGCGTGCCGGTGATGGTCAATTCGTCGAAGTTCTCGGTGATCGAAGCCGGGCTCAAGTGCGTCCAGGGCAAGCCGATCGTCAACTCGATCTCGATGAAGGAAGGCGAGGAGGAATTCCTGCGCCAGGCCCGGCTGGTGCGCGCCTATGGCGCGGCGGTCGTCGTGATGGCGTTCGATGAGCAGGGCCAGGCCGATACGCTCGAGCGCAAGGTCTCCATCTGCGCGCGCGCCTACAAGCTGCTCACGGAAAAGGCCGACTTTCCGCCCGAGGACATCGTCTTCGACCCGAACATCTTCGCTGTCGCGACCGGCATCGAGGAGCACAACGGCTATGGCGTCGCCTTCATCGAGGCGGCGCGGCGGATCCGTGAGACGCTGCCCCACGCGCACATTTCCGGCGGCGTCTCGAATCTGTCGTTCTCGTTCCGCGGCAACGAGCCGGTGCGCGAGGCGATGCACGCGGTGTTCCTCTATCACGCCATCCATGCCGGCATGGACATGGGGATCGTCAACGCCGGCCAACTCGCGGTCTACGAGACGATCGAGCCGGAATTGCGCGACGCCTGCGAGGACGTCGTCCTCAACCGGCGCCCCGACGCGACCGAGCGCCTGCTTGGCCTTGCCGAGCGCTTCCGCGGCGCCGGCGCCAAGGAGACGAAGGCGCAGGACCTCGAATGGCGGACATGGCCGGTCGAGAAGCGCATCGCGCATGCGCTCGTCAACGGAATCACCGAGTTCATCGACGCCGACACCGAAGAGGCGCGACTTTCCGCCAAGCGCCCGCTCGATGTTATCGAAGGCCCACTGATGGCGGGCATGAACGTCGTCGGCGACCTGTTCGGCGCGGGCAAGATGTTCCTGCCGCAGGTGGTCAAGTCCGCGCGCGTGATGAAGCAGGCGGTTGCGATCCTGCTGCCATATATGGAAGCGGAAAAGGCGGCGGGGGGCGACGAGCGCCAGACGGCGGGCACGATCGTGCTTGCGACGGTCAAGGGCGACGTTCACGACATCGGGAAGAACATCGTCGGCGTGGTGCTTGCCTGCAACAATTACGAGATCATCGACCTCGGCGTGATGACGCCGGCGTCGAAGATCCTCGCCGTCGCGCGCGAGAGGAAGGCGCACGCGATCGGCCTTTCCGGCCTCATCACGCCGTCGCTGGACGAGATGGTTCACGTCGCCTCCGAGATGGAGCGCGAGGGCTTCGACATTCCCCTGCTCATCGGGGGCGCGACGACCAGCCGCGTGCACACCGCGGTCAAGATCCATCCCCGTTACGCGCGCTCGCAAGCCGTGCATGTCAACGACGCAAGCCGCGCTGTCGGCGTCGTCGCTTCGCTGCTGTCGCCGGAGACCCGCGCCGCAACGATCCAGTCGGTGCGCGCCGAGTACCGCAAGGTGGCGGAGGCTCACGAGCGCAGCGAAGCCGACAAGGTGCGGGTTCCGCTCGCCAAGGCCCGCGCCAATGCGCTCAAGATCGACTGGAGCGCCTATCGCCCGACGGCGCCGAGCTACCTTGGCGCGCGCGCGTTCGAGTGGAACGATCTCGCCGACCTCGCGCGCTACATCGACTGGACCCCGTTCTTCCAGACCTGGGAGCTCAAGGGCCGCTATCCCGCCATCCTCGACAACTCGGAACAGGGGGCCGCGGCGCGCGCCTTGTTCGACGACGCGCAAGCGATGCTCAAGCGGATCATCGACGAGCAATGGTTCGCGCCGAAGGCGGTGGTCGGCTTCTGGCCCGCGGGAAGGAATGGCGACGACATCCGCCTGTTCGCGGACGAGCAGCGCGCCGCGCCGATCGCGACGCTGTTCACGCTTCGCCAGCAGCTCGCCCGCCGCGATGGGAAGCCGAACGTCGCGCTTGCAGATTTCGTTGCGCCCGCTTCCAGCGGCGCCCACGACTATGTCGGCGCCTTCGTCGTCACTGCGGGCCTCGCGGATGACGCCATCGCCAAGCGCTTCGAGCACGCCAACGACGATTATTCGTCGATCATGGTGAAAGCGCTCGCCGACCGCTTCGCCGAAGCGCTCGCGGAAGCCGTGCACGCTCGCGTGCGCCGCGAGCTCTGGGCCTATGCGCCTGACGAAGCCTACACGCCGGACGAACTGATCGCCGAACCCTATCATGGCATTCGCCCGGCTCCCGGCTATCCCTCGCAGCCAGATCACACCGAAAAGGCGACTTTGTTCCGGCTTCTCGACGCGGAGCGCTTAACCGGCGTCAAGCTCACCGAGAGCTACGCCATGTGGCCGGCCTCGTCGGTCTCCGGAATCTATATCGCGCACCCTGAAGCGCATTATTTCGGCGTCGCCAAGGTCGAGCGCGACCAGGTCGAGGACTATGCGGCGCGCAAGGGCATGGCTGTGGCCGAAGTCGAGCGCTGGCTCGGACCGGTCTTGAACTACGCGCCCGTGACCGCGGTCGCGGCGGAATAGCGGGCCCGAGCCTTACTCGGCGCCCGGTCAGCCGACCCCATGGACATGATGGGGGAAAGAACTTAGCGATCCGACTTCCCGCCGAGGTGGCCAGCACAGCCGGCCTTGGGGAGGGCGAGCGCGTGGAGATCGTGTCGTCGGGCGAGGAAGTGATCGTTCGCAGGCTCCCGGCCGAGTTAGCGGCAAAGTCGATGTTTTCCGGCAGGTCTCCGAGGGACTGGCGGGCGCTCTACCGCGCCGCTTATGATTGGGGCGAGGATCAGGGCCGCGAGCGCGTCGAGGAATGAGCGGGACGGAGTTCCTGCCTGAAGCCGGCGACCTCATCTGGACGGATTTCAATCCGACGCTAGATCGCGAGCAAGCCGGCCGGCGTCCCGCGCTCGCGCTCTCGCCGCGGGCGTTCATCCTGAACACCGGTTTTGTTTTTGTCTGCCCCATTGCGTCTCGCATCCGGCCGCTTCCGACTAGCGTCGTCTTGCCCGATGGATTGCCGATCGCCGGCGAAATCCTGCTCAGCCACCTGCGCAGCATCGATATTCAGGCCCGGCCAATTCATGCCGTAGGGGCTGTCGTCCCTCCGGAAACCGTGCGGCAAGTCCGGGCCAAGCTCGCCGCCCTGATTACGATTTAGGCCAATTGCGCTGGTTACGGGCTTGAACCCGCGTCTTTTGAAGAGTGACGCCTTGATCCGAATATCGCCGTCACCCAACCGCGTCGCTAGGCCGGTCGAAAGCCGCCAGCGCCGCAAGGATCAGCGCCGGCGCCGACAGAACCCAGGCGCCGTAGCGTGGCGTCGCCGCGCCCGACAACACCGCCCCGGCGAAGAACCCGGCCCAGACGCGCGAGAGCATCAGCGCGCGACGCAGATGGGTGTCCCACGGCCCTTGCGCGTCCGCGAGCGGCGCGCGCTGCGCCGCCAGCGCCAGATGCGACCCGACGCGGCTCAGCGTTCCGGTCACGAAAGTGAGGCTCACCGATTGCGCGCCGACGCGCGAGAGCGCGCTGTTCATGACTCCCATCGCGACGCTCACGATCGCAATGCCGAACCCGACGGACAGGAAACCGAAATGGGTCAGGCCGACGACTTCGGCCAGCGCAACGGCGACGACGCCAAACACGGCCCGGCGCGCAAGGCGGCCTGCGGCGTGCACGAGCAAGGTTCCCGCGAACGATCCGACAAGGAAGAACAGGATCGCCAGCGCCGAAAGTGAAGCGGGGCCGAACGCGCCCTCGGCGGTCTGGTAGCCGGTCTGGGTGGTGTTCCCGCTCATGAACGACACGAACACGCCATAGGTGATGATGCCATAGGCGTCGATGAAGCCCGCGATCATGGCGAGGGCGGCGGCCAAGAGCTCTGCGTTGCGAGCCTGCGCGTGGGGCGAGCGATCGACGGCGAGAGCTTCGGGGGCGGAGGGGCCCGTCGCCAGCGCCGGCTTCGTGAATTCATCGGCCATGATCGCACTTTCACGCTGCAGGCAAGGTCCGCTCACGACGCTGGATTCACCAGTTCTCCAGACCGTGCATCGAGGCGGTTTCGGTCATCACCACCTCCGGCTTGCGGAAATGTCGCGCTTGCCGCCGCTCCTCCTCGGAGGCGATTTGCGCCTGCATGTAAGCTCCAAGATGTCTGCCGCGGCGGACGACACGTCGACCATAGGCCAGCCGCTCGGCTCCGTAGGCCGCCAATGCGGCATCGATATCGTCGTGGCGAGCCAAATGATCGGCCAGCGCCCGCCCATCGCCCGCCGCTTTGGTCGTGCCCATGCCGACATGCGGCCGCGCCACGAAGGCCGCATCTCCGACCAGCGCGACGCGGCCGACAATCATCGCCGGGGCCTCCAGGTCGAAAATCGCCTGCAACAGCGGCTGGCGCGCTTTCCTCATCACCTCGGCGAAAGGCGGCGCCAGCAGGTTGGCGGCGTCGGCCCGCATTCGCGCGAGCACATTGGGATGCAGGCGGTCCGGCGGAATCGAGTCGGAATACTGGCGGCCGTCGGCGCCGGTCATGAGGCGCGGCAGATCGCACGCCGGATCGGCCGGGCGGTACCAAACACAATTATAGCGGCCCCCCGAGCCCGGGCCGCCGTCGACCGGATAACCCAGCGCCTGTTCGCGGTCGGGCAGGCAGAAAGCGAACCTGTTCCGGAGCAGGTCGCGGGCCTCCTCGGACAGTTCGGCCATGTCCGCCAGCCCGCGCCAGGCCACATAGCCGGCATAAAGCGGCTCGACGGCAGGCAGCAATTGCCGTCGCACCGTGGACTGCATGCCGTCGGCGGCGACCAAAAGATCCGCAGCAACTTTGCTGCCGTCGTCGAAAAGCGCGATGGCGCGGTGTTCGTTCTGCGCAACCGAGACGAGCGCGCTGCCGTGGCGATAGACATCGCCGGCCCCTGACCGCAGGCGACGCCAGATGCGATCCCACGACGCCAGCACCTGCGGACGCACGACCTCGCAGACCACATCGCCGCTCCGCGCCAGCACGATGCGGCCTTCGACAGGGACGCCGATCTCGCCATCCTGTTCGGTCGCGAGAGCGAGCGCTTCGTGCAGGTCGTCGTGGGTGGCGATGCCCGCGCCGCGCGAGGCGAGTTCCTCGCCGGCGCGCTCGTGGATCGATACGTCCCAGCCGACCTTGCGAAGGAACAGTCCCGCGAACAGACCGCCGATCGATCCCCCGATGACGACGGCGCGTTTTCGTTGACCTCCGGCAGAGTGCATCACGTCCGGGCCTCGTCGGATGGCGGGAACAATCCCAATTCTGCACGAGCGCAAGCAAAAAGTGTAGTACGTCTGGCGGTCTCTAACTGCGGCGCGGACGGCTCGACACCCATTGAGACGGCCGAAGGGAAGAGCTCGAACGACAATCTATTGCAGAAAATCAGAAAAATAGATTGAGTTTAGTCATGAACAATAGCGCGAGCGTTCGCGACATACGCCAGATAGTTCCACCAGCTCCAATCTAAGCGCCGATCAGATTGTTCTTGACTCCCGCGCCGCTCGATCTAATCATTGCTCAGATTGGGCGGCGCTGATTGTCCAACGTCCAACCGCAGGGAGAGCGTCATGGCGGCGATTGCGGCAGAGGCGGCGCGAGGAGCGCGCGTATCGAGCGATGTGTTCTCCGGCGCGCTCTTGGCTTCAGGGGCTGCGGCGCTGTTCGTCGGCACGCTCTTCTACGCCCGTTTGACGCCTGAGCTCGGGCTGCCCGCTCTTCCCGCCGAGCGCACGCAAGCGCTGGCCGACGCGCTTAAAGTTGGACCGCAGGCGTTGGCGCTCGCCGGGGGCTTCGCCTTCCTCGGCGATTGCCTGTTGCTCGCGGCCTCCATCGTTTTGGCTTTGCGGACCAGGCGAGGAAGCGACCTCGCGCCTGCCGGCTGGGCGCTGATGGGAGTCAGCGTCGCGCTCGCTATCGTGTTCGATTCGATGACCGCGGCGCTGTTCTTTCCCTTGGCGCATAGCGCCGATCCCGCGCCGTTCGTGGCGGTCAAGTCGTGGTTCGACTTTCTCTTCGCCGCCGCCGGCGTCCCCTATGGCTTGGGCTTCATTGCAGTCCTGTGGGCGGACCTCAGCCGCAGCGAGCCGCTGCTGCCGAGGGCGGTGTCGTATGTTGGGATCGCCATCGGAGTTGCGGCGGCGATCAGCGGGCTCGGATATGTGCTCGGCGTCCTGCATCTGCCGCTGGTCATCGGCCTCACCGTGACGTTCGGCTGCGTCATCCTTGCGGCGCTCGGCGTCCAGATCATGCGGCGCGAGCCGGTCGCGCCCTGAAGAGCGCATTCCCGGCCGCTACGCCTACGCCGTCTGAGCTGCCCCCATGCGCGCGAAACGAAAAACCGGCTACCACCATGGGCGCCTGCGCCAAGCGCTCATTGAGGCCGCGGTCAAAACGATCGCCCGACACGGGATCGACGCGCTGAGCCTGCGCGAGTTGGCGGCCCAGGCGGGCGTGAGTCCGGACGCCCTTATCACCATTTCCCCAACCGCAGCGAACTCCTGGCGTCGATCGCCGAGGAAGGCTTCACGCGGCTCGAGGCTCAGCTGATCGCGGCGCGCGAGGCGGCGCCGGACAACGCCAGCGCCCGCCTCGAGGCGCTCGGCCTCGCCTATGTGACGTTCGCCGTCTCGTCCCTCGGCTATTTCCGGGTGATGTTTCACGGCGGCTCCACATCCTCAGGCCCGACCGAGGCAGGATTGCGCGCCTTTCATATCCTGCGCGACGCGGTCGTCGCCTGCCAAGGGGCGGGCCAGGCGCCGAAGGGCGACGCCACGGGTCTCGTCCTGGTCGCCTGGTCGGCCGTGCATGGCTTCGCGACATTGTGGGTCGACCGCGCTTTGCCCTTTGAGGGGCTTGAGCCCGAGCGCCTGGCGCCAGAAATGGGACGCCTTATCACACAGATGTTCTCCGCTCTGGCAGCCCGCCCTGCTTGACCCTGCGGGCCTTCGCGCCGCAGGTTCGCTCTGAACCTGAAAACACTTTGTGCGATTTGGGGCGCGGGCGACGGGGAAGATGGCCGAGAGCGTTTATAAAGTCATCGAGCTTGTAGGCACGAGCTCGGAATCCTGGGAGAGGGCGGCTGCGGTCGCCATTGAGCGCGCGGCGATGAGTTTGAGGGACTTGCGCATCGCCGAGGTCGTTCAGCAGGACCTGGTGATCGAGAACGGCAAGGTGGAGGCCTATCGCATCAAGCTCAAAGTGTCGTTCAAGTACGAGAACAACGACTAGGGGAAGCCCTCCTCCTGAGGAGCGCGGAAGGCGCGTCTCGAAGGACCATTCTGTGGACGTCTCCTGCTCGCGATACTGGAACGTCCTTCGAGGCCGCTACGCGGCGCCTCGGGACGAGGGCGGGAGAGCGCTCTAAAACTCGGCTTCGAGCTCCTCGATCTCCTCCTGCTCGGCCAGCGCGGCTTCGCGCCATTCCTGCATTGGCGGCAAGTCCCAGATGCGCTCGGCATAGCTCTTCAGTTCGCCGTCGAGCTTGATCCCGTAGGTGCGGAACCGGCTCACCACCGGCGCGTACATCGCGTCCGCCATGGTGATCTTGCCGAAGAGGAACGGGCCTCCATGAGCCTGAAGACACTCGCTCCAGATGATGACGATGCGGTCGATATCGGCGCGCGCCTTCGACCAGATCTTGAAGTCCGGGAAATGGCCCTTGATGTTCATCGGCAGCGCTTGCCTCAGCGAGACGAAGCCGGAATGCATCTCGCCGCAAATGGAGCGGCAGTGGGCGCGAACTGCCTGATCCTTAGGCAGAAGTTGGGCCTTTGGCGCAATTTCGTTCAGGAACTCGCCGATCGCCAAAGTATCCCAAACCCGAATTCCCTTATACGTCAGGCAGGGAACGAGGATCGACGGCGACAGAAGCAGGATCTCGGCGCGGGCGCCGGCGTCATCGGGCGCGACGACCACTTCCTCGAACTCGATCCGGGCGAGCCTGGCCATTAGCCAGCCTCTCAGCGACCACGACGAATAATTCCTGCTGCTGATGGTCAGCGTTGTTTGCGACATTGAGGCGGCCCGCAATCCATGCGTCCGATCGAGCAAAGGTCGTGCCAGCCCATGGATGGCATACGGTTTGCTACCCCAGCATAAAGGTTGGGCGCCTGCATGATCTATGACGCATATCAAGGCATGGCTGATGTCGGCGATCGCGTGCGTCTCTTGGCCCAGAACGCCCATGCGATCCTTTCCGCCTGGTCGACACATCCGAACGCGTCGCCATGGGCGCGTATGAGCGCGTATTATGAACTGGTCGCGCTCGCCGGCTTCACCCACGCGCGCCCCGATTACGCCGTCGACAGCATCGAAGTCGACGGCGCGCCCGTCCCGGTCGAGGAGCGCGGGGTCCTGTGGACCCCGTTCTGCCAGTTGCTTCGCTTCCGCAAACAAGGCGGCGAGGACGATCCCAAGATCCTCCTGGTCGCGCCCATGTCGGGGCATTTCGCCACGCTCTTGCGCGGCACGCTCCGCACCCTCTTGCGCGACCATCAGGTGTTCATCACCGACTGGATCAATCCGCGCAACGTCAGGCTCGAAGACGGCCGCTTCACGCTCGAGGACTATACCCAGCATCTCATCGACTTCGTGCGCTTCATCGGCGAGGACTGCCATGTCGTCGCAGTCTGCCAGCCCGCCGTCCCGGCGCTCGCGGCGACCGCGGTCATGGCGCGCGACCGCGACGGAATCCAGCCGGCGAGCCTGACCTTGATGGCCGGCCCGATCGACGCGCGCGTCTCGCCGACCAAAGTCAACGAGCTCGCGCGGGAAAAGCCGATCGAATGGTTCAAGGCCAATATGATCGGGACGGTGCCGGCCAAATTCGAGGGACGCGGCCGGCGCGTCTATCCTGGGTTTCTTCAGCTTTGCGCTTTCATGAGCATGAACGCCGAGCGGCACTCGAAGTCCTTCATCGACCTCTTCCACCATCGCATCGCCGGCGACATCGAGAAGGCGGATGCGATCCGCGACTTCTACAAGGAATATTTCGCGATCATGGACATGAGCGCGGACTTCTATCTCGAGACCGTCGACCAGGTGTTCCAGCGCTATCTGCTTCCGCTCGGGAAGATGCAGCACAAAGGCGAGCCGATCGACCTGCGCGCGATCAAGAAGACATTCCTTCTGACGGTCGAAGGCGAGAAGGACGACATTTGCGCCGTCGGCCAAACGCTTGCCGCGCAGGACCTGTGTTCGGGCTTGAGGCCCTATATGAAGACCCATCATCTGCAGGCGGGCGTCGGCCATTACGGCGTCTTCAACGGCAAGCGCTGGGAAGCGCAGGTCTATCCGGTGCTGCGCAACCACATCGAGGCGAGCCGCTGACGGATTGGACGCTCGCGATTGGGCGAGCTAGGACATTCGAGCGGCGATTCGCTGCATGCAAATGGGCTTGGGGTTTCATGATCGCGAAATTGCATCTTCGGCTCGCGGCCATCGGGCTCGCGCTTGCCGCGCTCGCGCTCGCGGGCTGCAACTCGGTCTCGAATCCAGTTCCGACCCAGGTCCCGACCGCCCAGAGCATCGCGGGCCTTGCACCTTCGGGCAAGGTCACGATGACGCAGGTCTTTGCCGGCGGCATGGGGGTCGGAACGGGCGCGCTGACCTTCAACGGCCGGACCTATCCCTTCAAGGTGCTTGGAACCGTGATTGGGCCGGGCAGCGTCTCGAAGGTCTCGGTGACCGGCGACGTCTATAAGCTCGACGACGTCTCTCAATTCTCCGGCGTATGGGTCGAGGGCACGGGCGCGGTCGGCCTCGAGACCTCGAGAACGAGCGACCTCTGGCTCGAGAACAAGGCTGGCGTCGTCATGCATCTCACGGGCGCGCAAACCGGCGTGACGCTCAGCCTCGGCAAGGATGAGATCTTCATCAAACTGGGCAATCCCAGCTAGCCGCGCTGCCTTCGATGGTTGTCGAACTGCTGCTTCCGTCCCTCGAAACGCTCCCTCCATAAGCCGCCTCACCCCTTCAGGAAAGGCGCATGCAGCGCAAGATCGGCGGGGCCGAGGCGGTCTTTCGCTGCCCGAGACTGATGCCAGTAGGGGTAGATGAGCGGCGGCTGGCTCACCTTGTCGAGGCGGGCGCGCTCGTCGTCGGTGAGCTTGACATTAATAGAGGCGAGATTGTCGCGGAATTGCGCCTCCGTGCGCCCGCCGATGATCAGCGACGTCACCGCCGGACGGCCGATGAGCCACGCCAAGGCGATCTGCGCGCCGGAGACGCGATGGGCTTCGGCGATCGCCACCAGTTCGTCGACGATGTCCCACAACGCGTTCTCGTCACGAACCGGCGGCTCGCCCCAGCCCGCCATCTGGCGGGTTCCTTCCGGTGTCTTCTTGTCACGCCGATACTTGCCGCTGAGCAGCCCGCCAGCGATCGGGCTCCACACCAGGACGGCGAGCTTCTGGTCGATGGCAATGGGAATGAGTTCGTATTCGGCCTCCCGCGCCTGCAGCGTGTAGTGAATTTGCTCGGCGACGAACGGAATGCGGCCATCGCGGCGCGCCACTTCCATCGCCTTCATCATGTGCCAGCCAGACCAGTTCGAACAGCCGATGTAGCGCACCTTGCCCGAGCGCACGAGGCTGTCGAGCGCCTCCATCGTCTCTTCGAGCGGCGTCAAGCCGTCCCACTGATGCACCTGATAGAGATCGATGACATCGGTGCGCAGCCGCTTCAAACTCGCCTCGCATGCGCGAATGAGATGCCAGCGCGAGAGGCCGCGATCGTTCGGTCCCTCCCCCATCGGAAAGCGCGCCTTCGTGGCGATCAGCATGCCGGGCTTGCGCTTGGGGCCCATCGCCTCGCCGATCAATTCCTCTGAACCGCCGCCAGAATAAACGTCGGCGGTGTCGATGAGATTGACGCCGGCGTCGGCGACGATGTCGATCAGCTTGCGCACCTCGTCGAGCTGGACGTTGCCGACTTTGGCGAAGTTTCCCTTGCCGCCAAAGGTCATCGTGCCCATCGTCAGCACCGAGACCTTGAGACCCGAATTGCCCAGCTGCCGATATTCCATCGCCGTTGCCTTGCTCGACGCCTGTATGGCTCTGCGGAGGCACTAACATTCCAGCCTGAGATGCGCCAAGGTCGCCGCCCCGGCCGATAACGCGCTTGTGAGCGAGGGCGCCCAAAGCCGATCGTTCGCGTAAAGGGGCGTGGACCCATGCACTTGCCGCTCGCAGAGCTTTGTGCGCATTAGTCCGCCGTTCCGACCGCCGCCTTACCTCAGGAGCTTGCTTTGGCCCTCGCCTCGCTTCGCCGGCTTGCCTTCGCCGCCGTCTTTTCCGTCGCGGCGGTAGCCGCGAATGGCGCTTTTGCCGCGGGCGCAGCGCCCGAGCCCGATCGAACGGTCGATATGGCCGCCTTGCTCAAGCCAGGCCCGCTGCCGGAACTCGCGATGGGCGACCCGTCGGGGATCCCGGTCATCGAATATGGGTCGCTCACCTGCCCCCATTGCGCGACCTTCAGCCGCGAGGTCTTTCCTGAACTCAAGAAGGACTATATCGACACCGGCAAGGTCCGGTTCATCTTTCGCGAATTCTCGCGCAACTCGCTCGATGTTGCAGCCTTTCTGCTCGCGCGTTGCATAGGCGACGACAAGGCCTTCGCCGCCATCGAGCTTCTGTTCAATGAGCAGGACAAATGGGCGTTCGTCGACAAGCCGCTCGAGCCGCTGATCGCCGCGATGCGCCCGGCCGGCCTCACCCACGACCAGGCGATGGCGTGCCTGAAGGATCAAGACAAGGCCAAGGAGATCGTGGGAATCGCCAAGCGCGCGACCGACGAGATCAAGATGACCGGCACGCCGACTTTCGTCATCGCCGGCAAGGTCTTCGGCGGCGAGCTCAGCTTGGACCAGATGAAGGCGATCCTCGACCCGTTGATCAAGAAGTAGCCCGCCGCCTTTGAGTCGACGCAGTGAATTTTAGCTGCGCTCGCTGAGCGCGGGACGCGGTCAACGACCGCGTCTACAAGTCCGACTCAACGAATTGCAATCTCCGCTAGGCGCGCCTCCAGAAGCGGGGTTCGTCTGAGTAAGCCTGCCACTTCGTCTCCAGGGCCTTCATCGCGTCTTGAGCCGCGCGCCCTTGGCTTAAGGAGATCGCCGCCACTGACGGGGCGAGCTCCAGATGCTTGTCCGCAGCGAGGCCTTCGGCAAGCCGCGTCGCCATTGCAGCGTCGTTGATCTCGCCCAAAGCCTCCTGCAGCTTTTCGAGATGGCGCAGGAATCGCTTCGCCTTCTTGGGAGGGAAGATGGATTCCAGGAACTCGACGCTATAGCGAAGCTTCTTCAGAGACTTTCGCAAGGGGTGAAGCTCCGCCGCTGACGCGTCCGGACGGACCGCCCGCCCTCGCTTCGTCGCCTTCGCGTCGAGACGATCGAGCAGGTTTCCAGCAATGTCCCCGATGTCGCGCTTCAAATCGTCGTCGCCAACCTGTCCGCTGTCCGCGCGCCCCTCCTCCATCCAGGCGGCGAGACCCAGCACCAGAGCCCGGAAGGACGGGTCCTGAAGTTGCCGCACGCACCTCTGATGCGCCGCCGCGCGGCGCGCCTCCGCGGGCGGCTTCATCATCTCGCTGAACTTTCGGGCCTCCGACGTTTCGGAGACCTTGGCCATGATTTCATCGCAAAAGACATCCCAGTCGCGCGCCTCGCCGATCGTCTGGCCGGCATGGCGAAGCTCGTCCTCGAACAGGCCTTTCGCGTGGCTCTCGAGATGCGGCGAAAAAAGCCTAAGCGCCGATCGAACGCGTCGAACCGCGACCCGCACCTGATGGACGCCTTCCGGATCTCCTGCGAGAGCAGCCCGTTGGTTAGCGAGCAGGTGACCGAGCGTTTCCCCGATGATCGTGCGAAGAGCCTCGATCGCCGGTTCGTCGGATTTGAGGCGCATCTCCGAGGGCTTGCTTGCCTGCGGCGGCAAGCCTTCCTTGAATTCGAAAGCCGCGCGCCGCCTTGCTCTCGACTTCGATGTCGAACGGAATGGCCGAATTCAGCTCGAGCGCCAATCGGTAAAGCGACGCTGGCGCGCCTTGGCGCAACTCAAGCTCGACTTCGCGAATGTCCTCCTTCGCCTTCCCCGCTTTGACCGAGCCCAGGTCGAGCGCGGCCTCGACGACGTCGCCGCCGACTTCCAGGTTTTGCTTGGTCCGGACGACATCGGTCACGACGACGGGCTCGAGCCGCTCCTCGGACACGTCGGCGAAGAGCTTCGCGACCGGCGCGTGCTTGAGAAGCCCAAGGTCAGGCGTTGCGCGTTCGACCGGCCATTCCCATTCGCCCCGGGAATTGGCGACGCCCGCGTCGCCGGTCGCCTTTACGGTCTGGATGCGCTTGTCATTCTCCTGCCGGATGCGCAGCGACACGCCCCGCCGCGCGAGATCCTTCTCCGGGGTGTCGTAATAGGTGGTGACGAGGCGCTGCGACTTTGGCTTGGCCACGCGCTTCCGCTTCAAGGCGGGAAGCGAGAACACGGACCCGGCGACCGAGGGCGAAAGCGCGAGCTTGAGTTCCGTTTCGGAGCCGGAGAGTTTCATGGGCGGCAAGCTCCGCATTCCGCATGAAGCGGATCAACCCGCGAGCGCGCGGATTGATCCGGAAACTGTACCCCCTCACCAGGCGAGAAAGCGGCGGCCCGCCAGCGCGCCTACGCCCACGCAGATGAGGGTCGCGAGCGGATACCAGGTCGCCACGAACAAAGGCGAATCGTCGGGGCAGGACGACGCATAGACCAGGGCCCCGACCCCTGCCGCAGCGGCTCCGGCCATCGCGCCGGTCAGGCCCGGATAAAGCGGCGCGCCGGCGCGCAACGCGACAATGAGCGCTGCGAGCACGGGAGCGGCCAGCATCGGGATCGTCACCGTGCAGTGCATCGCATTGGCGCCTATAAGGCGGGACATCCACGCGCTTTGCGGCACGAGCAACAATTCCGCGATCACGCCGGCGGCGAGCAAGATGAAGGGCGCTATAAGCCAAAGCGCGAGCGCTCTCGGCTTGGCGTCGGGACGGGCGAGCCGCAGCGTCAGCAGAAGCGACGGCAGGGCGAAGGCAAACGAGTCGACGAACTTCAGCCAGAAGCGCATCGTTTCGGAGGCGGCGGCGACGTCCGGCCTCGGGCCCAGCATCACCCAGTAGAGCGCAACGCTGACGGCAAGGCCGATGACGAGCGCGACCGCGACCCGCCGGCCGAGCCGGATCGGCTCCGGGATCGGGTCCGCGGTCAGCGCGGCAATGAATTCGGAGGTTTTCACTCAACCGACCTCCGCCAGGCCGCGCCGAGCGACTTGAGGGCCCGATGGAGCGCCACTCGGACGGCGACCTCGCTCATCGACAGGCGCTTCGCCGTCTCGGAGATCGATTGGCCGTCAAGGGAGATCGAAGTCACAATGTCGCGCTGGCGCGGCGCCAGCGCCTCCAGAAGCTTGCGCGCGTCGCTCAGCGCGTGCGGGTCCTCCGCCTCCGGGGCGGCCAGGAACTCTTCAAAGTTCTCGATCGGCTCGACCCGCCGCCGCCCTCGGCGGCGCAGCGCGTCGACGACCTTGTGGCGCGCGATCGCATAGACCCAGGGCGCGAGCGGCTGATCGGGGTCCCAGGTGTGGCGCTTGAGGTGGATCGCCAACAGGGTCTCTTGCACTGCATCCTCGACGTCCGCGTCTCCCACCCCCGCGCGCGCAAAAGCCGCGCGCGCCATACCCCGCACCGACCGACTGATGTCCTCGAGCAGCCGCCGATATGCGGCCTCGTCGCCCGCGATCGAGGCGGTCATCATCCGAGACCAAGGATCGTCCGGCGGACCCTTGATGGGCTGGGCTTTCATACGGGCTTCGTTTCGTTTGGTCTGCCGTTACAGGTCCGGGGAAATATTTTGCTCGAAGCGCGGATGGATCGTCGATGTAACATGCCTCGGGGCGCGGGCGAAGTCGCCAGCGCAAGTTCATCGCGGCACGCCAGGCCTGGAGAAACCCCATGACCGTCGCCGATCGCCGTCCTCCGAGGGGCCTGGCCGCGCCGAGCGTCGGCGTCGGGTTCAAGCCCGAGCATTTCGAGGCGATCGTCGACGCGCGCCCGAAGCTTGGATTTTTCGAAGTCCACGCGGAGAACTATATGGGCGGCGGCGGCGCGCCGCACCGCCGGCTCAATAAGATCCGCGAGCTTTATTCGCTGTCACTGCACGGCGTCGGCCTGTCGATCGGTTCGCCGGGCCCGCTCGACCGCGCCCATCTTGGGCGGCTGGCCGGGGTCGCCAAGCGCTTCGAGCCGACCCTTGTGTCCGAGCACCTCGCCTGGTCGACCCACGAGGGCGCGTTCCTCAACGACCTCCTGCCCCTGCCCTACACCAACGAAACGCTCGCGCGGGTGTCAGAGCATATCGACGAGGTCCAGAACGCGCTTGGCCGGACGATGCTGCTCGAAAACCCGTCCACCTATGTCGTGTTCGCCGAAAACACCTGGGCTGAAACGGATTTCCTGCGCGAGATCGCGCGGCGGACCGGCTGCGGCCTCCTCCTCGATGTCAACAACGTGTTCGTGAGCGCCGTCAATCATGGGCGCGATCCCGACCTTTATCTCGCCGACTTCCCGCTCGAGGCGGTCGGCGAGATTCATCTCGCGGGCTACGCGGAGGACAGCGACGACGCCGGCCTGCCGCTCCTCATCGACGCCCACAATTCGCCGGTTCGCGAGGCCGTGTGGTCGCTTTACGCTACGGCGCTCCGCAGGCTCGGGGCCCCGCCGACGCTCATCGAATGGGACAACGATGTGCCCGCCTGGCCTACGCTCTTCAGCGAGGCGCGCCGCGCGGAGCGCGCGATTGCCGAGACGGCGGCGATCCCGGAGCGCGTCGATGTCGTTTGAGACGACGATCCGCGCCTTCTCGGCGGCGCTCGACGACCCTTCGGCCGCGACGCCGCCGATGACCCGCGGGCGCATGGGCGCCCCCGACGCCCGGCGGTTCGCCGTCTATCGCAACAATGTCGCCGTCGGCCTGATCGCCGCGCTCGAGGCGCGCTATCCGGTCTCGCGGCGGATCGCGGGCGAGGAGCTGTTCCGCGCAATGGCGCGCGCGTTCGCGCACGCCAACAGGCCGCGTTCGCCGGTGATGATCGCCTATGGCGGGAAATTTCCGGAGTTCGTGGGTGAGTGTCTCGCCGCCGGGCGGGGCCTGGAAAACGCGCGCGAACGTAATCGTCATTGCGAGGAGCGCAGCGACGAAGCAATCCAGAGAGCGTCGGGCGCCCTATGTCCCCCTGGATTGCTTCGCTTCGCTCGCAATGACGAGCGCGGTTCGACCCAATTGCATCATGCTGCGGCCTGCCTCGTCGACGTGGCGCGGCTCGAGAACGCCTGGGTCGAGGCCTACCATGCCGAAGACGCGAGCGTGGCGACCGTCGTCGAACTCGCCGCGCTCGATCCCGATTCTGTGCCTGGCGCGCGGATTGTCTTTCACCCCGCGGCCCGGCTCCTGTGCTTCGCCAGTCCCGCGGCCTCGGTCTGGGCCTCGGCGCAGAACTCCGACCATCGCGTCGCGCTTAAAGAGGGGCCCGGCGAGGACGCGCTCATCACGCGTCCCGACTGCGACGTCCGCGTGCGCGTGCTGCCGCCGCTTGCTTATGATTTCGCGATTGAATTGCGCGAGGGCGCGACCCTGATCGAAGCCGCCGCGGCGATGAATGATCCCGCCTTCGACTTCGGAACCCATCTCGTCGGACTGGTCGAGTCCGGCGCCGTGGCCTCCATCATTCCCGGACAAAAGTCATGATCGCCGACGCCACGCGCGCGAGCGAGCTCGCCCCATCGAACCCGATCGCCCGCATCACGAGCGTCGTCTTCGGGCTCGTTCCGGCATGGCTCCCGCTGTTCGTCTTGAGGCTGACGCTGGCGCGGCCTTTCTTCGCCTCAGGGCTCACGCGCTGGGACGGCTGGTTCACGCTATCGTTCGGAACGAAGTTCCTGTTTGCGCAGGAATACAAGCTCCACATCTTCGGCGCCGAGATCCCCTTTCCCATGCCGGAACTCGTGGCGACAATGGCCAGCACGGCCGAGATCGTGCTGCCGATCCTGCTCGCGTTCGGCTTCCTCACCCGCTGGGCGGCGCTCGGCCTCCTCGGGATGACCGAAATCATCCAGCTCACCTATCCCGACGGCTGGGCGAACTTCCACCTTTACTGGGCGGCGATGGCGCTCGCGATCATCACTTTCGGCCCGGGCGCGGTCTCGCTCGACCGGCTCATCGGCCTCGACGGCTGGAGCGCGTGGCGCAAAGCGCTAGGCACGCCCGTCGGTCATCGCGAGCGCCCGCGGGGCGATCCGGGAGCCATCAGGGTCGACGTGGGAGGGGCGTTCTTGGATTGCCGTCGCTTCGCTCCTCGCAATGGCGGGGGCGCCTGCCGTCGTCGCGCGGCCGAAGCGCCCTCACCGCTTCGGATAGGCGGTGAAGACGTAATCCTTGTCGGCCACGATCGTGTGGCAGGCGAAGCCGCACTTCGCGTCGTGCTCTTGCGGTGGCAAGTCGTTCGTATCGCCGGGCCTGAAGGTCTGGGACGCGGGGTCATACTCAAACGCCGCCCATCCCCATCCGCCGCTGTCGGCGAACCGCTTGCTGTCCTTCACCATGAAGTCCGTATCGTGCAATGCGCCCGGCACGGCCGGCTCGCCCGGCTGGTCCTCAGCTTTCTTCGCCATCCAATGGATCTTGGCCATCCTGGCGCCGTCGGGGAACGGCTTGCCGTTGCCCGGAATGCCCGACTTGTACGCCTCGATCATCGCGGGATTGCCGAGGATGATTGCGAGCTTGTCGCCGTTGTGACTGACGGCGATGGTCTGCCAGTCTTGGTATCCTTTGAACTCGGCAAAGCCGAGACCACCAGGAACCTGCACGGAATATCGGTCCTGCGCCGCGAACGCGAATTCCCGCCATGAGCGAGGGCAAGACGACAATGGCGATCGCGGTCCTTATGCTCAGCATGCCGTTCCCCTCCGTTTGTTGACGCTTATCGGCGCCATTGCGCGCCGGCGATAAAGCCAGCGCGAACTCGACCAGAAACCGACGTTGGGAAAACCGCGGCAGGCGCGGCCCAAAGCCGAGGTCCGCGCAATTCAGGGGCCGATGCCGCGAGTGCTCAGCCCTGATGGGCCCCTGCAGCGTCTTGAAGTCGGCGCCAGCCTGCGCCGAAAGGTAAACAGGCGTCAAGCGGGCCCATTCATGCGACAGTTTTGCGACAGAAGCCCTCTTCGCCGCGCTATTGACGCGCCTGAAGCGCCATGGCTTTAACCCGCTTCGACGACGCTCGTCCTTGAAGGAGACATGATGACCCATTGGCCGCGGCACGGGCGCATCACTGGCCCGATCCTGATGATCGGCTTCGGCTCGATCGGCAAGGGAACTCTGCCGCTGATCGAGCGTCACTTCGAATTCGACCAGGACCGCTTCGTCGTCATCGATCCGAACAATTCCGACCGGCAGCTTCTGGACGAGCGCCGCATCCGCTTTGTGCACGAGGGTCTCACGCGCGACAATTATCGCGACGTGCTGCGCAAATACCTGACCGCGGGCTCGGGTCAGGGCTTCTGCGTCAACCTGTCGGTCGACACGTCATCGCTCGACGTCATGCGCCATTGCCGCGAGCTCGGCGCGCTCTATGTCGACACCGTCGTCGAGCCTTGGCCTGGCTTCTATTACGACAAGTCGCTCGGCAACGACGCGCGCACCAATTACGCCTTGCGCGAGACGATGCTGGCCGAGCGGCGCAAGAATCCGGGCGGCTCGACCGCCATCTTCTGCTGCGGCGCCAATCCGGGCATGGTGTCATGGTTCGTCAAGCAGGCGCTGGTCAATCTCGCCAAGGATATCGGCGACAAGACGCCGGAGCCGAAGAGCAAGGACGAGTGGGCGCGTCTCGCACAGCGCCTCGGAATCAAGGGCGTGCATATCGCGGAGCGCGACACCCAGCGCGCCAAAAGCCCGAAGCCGCGCAACGTGTTCGTCAACACCTGGTCGATCGAAGGCTTCTTGTCGGAGGGGATGCAGCCCGCCGAACTCGGCTGGGGCAGCCATGAGAAATGGGCCCCGGCCAACGCGGGCTATCATAAGACCGGCTGCGGCGCCGCGATCTATATCAATCAGCCCGGCGCCAATACGCGGGTGCGCTCATGGACGCCGACCGCTCGAGCCCAGTTCGGCTTTCTCGTCACCCACAACGAGTCCATCTCGATCGCCGATTACTACACCGTGCGCGACGGCAAGGGCGAGGCGGTCTACCGGCCGACCTGCCACTACGCCTATCATCCGTGCGACGACGCGGTGCTAAGTCTACATGAACTCTTCGGCCGCGCCGGCGAGATCCAGAGCGCGCACCATATTCTTGGCGAAGCCGAGATTCTCGACGGGATCGACGAACTGGGCGTGCTTCTCTACGGCCACGCCCGCAACGCCTATTGGTACGGCTCGCAACTCTCGGTCGAGGAGACGCGCGCCCTCGCACCTTACCAGAACGCGACCGGCATGCAGGTGACGTCGGCCGTTCTCGCCGGCATGGTCTGGGCGCTGGAGAATCCAAAGGCGGGGATCGTGGAGGCCGACGAACTGGACTTCCGCCGCTGCCTCGAGATTCAAATGCCCTATCTGGGGCCCGTCATCGGCGTCTATACGGATTGGACGCCGCTAGCCAATCGCCCTGGCCTGTTCCCTGAGGATATCGACCAGGGCGATCCTTGGCAGTTCAAGAACGTGCTGGTGAGATAGCTGCCAGCACGAGCGAGGTCAGTGCGCTTCGTTGGGAGCGCCAACCGCGTGACGAGCGACAACGGCGCTCACGGCGCTTCGCGACGCGCCGATGAGGACACGCGCCCCGTCGGCGACAATTGCGCCGAAACCGGGAAGACCGTAGCGGTTGAGCGGGATCAGTTGTGCGCAGAGGTCGTTTACAATGAGCGGCCGCTCTCTGCTGCGGCCCACACTATTTGAGCATAGCATTTTGGTTTCCAAAGGACGTTGGTTTTTGAGGTGAAGTACAGATAAGAGCACGCAGTCGAACTTCAATGCCTATATATTCGTAGATTTTGGGCCCGGTTGTAGCCACGGTTGTAGCCGCGCTCGATGAGCGCGGCAGCGCGGTCCAAAGGGCGTCCGAAAGGACGTCCGTCCTTCGACGGGCTATGGACCGCGGCTACAGCACCCAATGCAGCTGGCCGCCTAACTCAAGGCCCAGCAATAATTTTCAGCTCGATAAGCCGCCGTTCGACTTCCCGCGCAAGGTCGTCTTCCGTGCGTCCCGCGGCCTTGATGCGGCCCACGTACGGAAAGTTGATCGTGCCGTCCGGCTCGACGCGCGTGGTCGTGTCCAAATCGGGATGGTCGACGATGCGGATGGCGACGACATCCGAAGTCGTGAGAACCCGGCCGGCGCCGTGGGCGGCCGATCCGCCCGCGGCGACGCAGGCCAAAACGCTGATCCGGATCGCAAGATTGCCCATTCTCATTGTTGCACGCTCAAGTTCGACCCAGCCGCCGCCCAAATATTGGGGCTCAACCCCCAGTCGACAATCCAATCTGATTGAGGCGCTTTCCGGCATGCCGCGTCTTCGTTGCCGAAATGGACGCGTTATCTCCAATCAACTATAACGAGGTCGTTCAAACCAACAACCAAACAGTGGAGGAATCATTATGCGTCTTCCAAAATTCTGTCGTGTCTTCGCGCCGCTGGCGATCGCCAGTTCTTGCGCGATCGCTCTCACCGTGGGAGGAACGGCGCGCGCGGGCGATGTCATCGTCCCAGGCTCAACCGATTTTCCTGAAAGCATGAGCGCCTCCTCGGACGGAACGCTCTACTTCAGTCGCTTCGGGAATGGCCGGATCTGGCGCGCAAAGCCAGGCGAAACTCAGGCGAGCGAGTTCATCAAGACTGGCTCGAACGGCTTGGCTTCAGCGCTCGGCGTGCTCGCGGACGACAAATCGAACACGCTTTATGTGTGCTCGGATGACTTTTCCGCAGCCGGAATCAAAATTCCCGGCGGTACGGCGACGTCGCTCAAGCTGTTCGACCTCAAGACCGGCGAGGCCAAAGGCAGCATTCCTACACCCGGCTCGCCGACGCTCTGCAATGACATCGTAGTGGGCGCCGACGGAACCGCTTACATCAGCAATTCCTTCTCCGGCCAAATCCTGCGCCTCAAGCCCGGGGCGAAGGAACTCGAGGTCTGGGCGAGCGACCCGGCTTGGGCAGTCCCAGGCAAGGCGCAACTGGACGGCATCGCCATTCTCGGCGGTGCCGCGATCTACACCAACATCTTCGAAGGCGACGGCCTCTATCGCGTTCAAGTCAACTCGGACGGCAGCGCCGGCAAGATCACGAAGCTTCAGACCTCCCGTCCGCTCTACCATTCGGACGGACTGCGCGCGTTCGGGCCCAACAAGCTGATCATGGTTGAGGGCGAGACGAAGGGCAACCTCGACCTCATCACCATCGATGGCGACAACGCCAAGATCGAGACCATAAAGGATGGCTTCGACGGGCCGGTGTCGCTCGCGCAGGTCGGCGACCAGATCTATGTGCTCGACGCGCCCTTGAGGTATCTCCTCGGTCCAGAAGCGAAGGAGAAGAAAGCTCCCCCGCCCTTCAAGGCGTCAACCGTTCCGGCGCCGAAGCAATAACCTGCTAACTTGATTTGAGGCCGCCAACGCTCACGTAGGCGCTGGCGACCTTTTGAATTCCGGCCGCTGCCACTTAAGTCACTGGAATCATTATCTCGCGTAACTTTGTGCGCGGCGCGCCCGCTCAACCGGATGGGTCCTTCTCGCCGGAGCGGAAGGCGTTGAGCCGCTGCTTCATGCGGCTGAGCCTTAAGAGATGGTCGGGCTCCCGCCTGAGGGCGACGGCGGTCGAGAGGATGTCGACCAGCACCAGCGCGGCGATGCGCGACGTCGTCGGCGTATAGACGTTCGTGTTGTCGAGCGTCTCCACGAGCAGGGTCACGTCACACATCGCGCTGAGCGGCCCTTCGGCGCCGACGATGCCGATCAGGGTCGCGCGAGCGCGTTTGGCGATCTCAGCCGCCTCGAGGATCTGCCGCGTCTGCCCAGTGTTGGAAATGGCGACCAGCACGTCGCCTGGGCGCATCATCGAGGCCGCCATGATTTGCTGGTGGGCGTCGACCTCCGCGCGGCTCGGAACGTCGAACAGCGGAAATTTCTGCTGGGCGTCCATCGCCACGATGGCGGAGGCGCCATAGCCGAAAAAAGCGATCGAGCGCGCGCCCGCGAGGATATCGACCGCCTGCTCCAGCGCCGCGCGGTCAAGATGCCGCCGCGCCCAGTCGAGGCTCGTCAGCGTATATTCGAAGATCTTGTCCGTCACCGCGCCGAGCCCATCGCGGTCGGAAATCACGGAATGGGTCGCGGACCGGCCAAGCGCCAGGTTCTGCGCGAGGCGGAGCTTGAACTCTTGAAAGCCCGAATAGCCAAGAGCAACACAAAAGCGGATGACGGTCGGCTGGCTCACCCCCGCGAGCTCCGCAACCCCCGCCAGGCTCGAATCGAGGATGCGGGCCGGGTCCGCAAGGACAAGGTCGGCGACCTTGGCCTCCGATTTGCGTAAGGTCGGCCGGGTCGCGCGCGTCCTTTCAAGCGCGCTGTTCACCCCACGCAATGCTCCGGAATTCAGCGCAATCTCCTATAGGCGCCTCTGGGGCCTATGGACACTTTAGGGCGAGCCGACCCAGACTTCCAAGTCCTCGCGCGCGGCAACGATGCGAACCGGAAGTCCGGGCTCGGCTGATTTCCGCTCAACGGCGGGCAGCAACGGATCGAGACCGGTCCAACCGATTGAGTTTTGCTTACCCGACACGCTCGCCGCTCCGCGCCGTGCGCAACCGTTCGGCGTAGACGTTGATGATGAGCGCGATGAGCAGGATGAGGCCGCGGATGAGGATTTTGAGGAAGCTGTCGATCTTCACGTAGTCGAGGCCGTTGTTGAGCACGCCGAGCACGAACAGGCCAACGATCGTGTTGCCGATGCCGCCGCGCCCGCCGAAGAGGCTCGTGCCGCCGACGACCACGGCGGCGATGGCGTCGAGCAGGAAGGTGTCGAACTCGTTCTGCTGGGCGCTGCCGAAATAGGCGACGCCGATCATGCCGGCGACGCCCGAGCAGACGGCCGAGATCACCATGACCGCGCTTACGATGAAGCGGACATTGACGCCGGAATATTCCGCCGCCTCGCGATTGCCCCCCACCATGTAAACGTAACGGCCGAAGCGCGTGTAGGTCAGCACGAGATGGGCGACGAGCAGAAAGATCGCCGCAACAATGATGATCCACGGCACGCCGAAAATCGACTTGGACCCCAGCGTCAGAATGAGCGGCGGGACGGTGTAGGCGATCTGGCCGCGCACCAGGACCGCCGAGATGCCCGCTCCGATCTGCATCATCGCCAGCGTCATGATGAAAGACGGGATGCCGATCCGGGTGACGCCAAAGGCAGTGATGAGGCCAAGCGCGAAACAGGCTAGAAGCGCCAGAATGATGGCGATTGCGCCGGGCATCGGCAGATTGGCGATGTTCACATAGTCCGGCTGCAGCGTGAAGAAGGTGAGCACGATCGCGGTTGCGTTGGCGATCGCGCCGACGGAAAGGTCGATCTCCGCCGTCAGGATGACGAAGGTGAGCCCGACAGCGATGATCGCCGTGACCGACACCTGCTGCAGGATGTTCACAAGGTTGCCGAGCGAAGCGAAAGTCGGGCTTGCGATGCTGAAGAAGGCGACGAGCGCGATCAGGGTTATGAAAGGCGCGATGTTGCGCAACTGATCGCGCAGGAAGTCGCCGAGCCGAAAGGCGCGTGTGGATCCGACCCCGGCGCTTTGCATATCCATGCTTAGACTTATTCCTATCGTCAGGCGGCGGCGAGCAGCCGATCCTTGCTGATCGCTTCGCCGGCGAACTCATGTGCGAGCTCGCCCTTGCGCATCACCAGCACCCGGTCGGCGAGCGAGAGCACGGTCTCCGGCTCGGTGGAGAAGACAATGATCGCGATGCCCTGGTCGCGCAAATGGCGCACGATCCGGACGACGTCCTCCTTCGCGCCCACATCCATCCCGCGCGTCGGCTCAGCCAGAAGGAGAATGCGGGGAGGATGAGTGAGCCATTTCGCTAGCGCGACCTTCTGCTGATTACCGCCGGAGAGGCCGCCGAGGCGCCATTCGACATCGGGCGGGCGGACGTCGAGGTCCTTGATTTGAACCTTGGCGATCTCCCGCTCGCGGTCCGGCTTCACCAGCCATTTTGACAGGCGTTCGAGGACTGCGATCGACACATTCTTGTACACGGGCTCATCGCCGAACAGCATCGCGCGGCGACTCTCGGCGACATAAGCGACGCCCGCCTTTTTGGCCGCGGTCGTGCTCTTGAGCGCCCTAACCCTGCCGTCGATCTCGAGCGATCCGCTCTCGGGACGATACTTCCCAAACAGGGTCCGCGCCAACTCGAGCTGCCCGCAGCCCATGAAGCCGTAAATGCCAAGAACCTCGCCCGCCCGGGCCTCGAAGGTCAGCTCCCGATAGGAAGGCGCGAGCGTCAGATCCTTCGCGCGCAACACGACCGGCGCCTCGGGGCGGCTATGGAGGGTGATCTCGTTGAGATAGCTCTCCTCCAATTCCTCGCGGCCCGAGCCGATCATGCGCTCGATGATCCAGCCCTTGTCGATTAAGGGCGTGACCTCGGATGTCGCCACCTTGCGGCCATTGCGGAAGATGGTGATGGCGTTCGAGATCTTGAGGATGTCATCGAGGAAATGCGAGATGAAGACCATGCTTCGGCCGCCCTCGCGCAGCTTGTCGAGGACGCCGAACAGGCGTTCGATCTCGGGCGGCGACAAGGCCGAGGTCGGCTCGTCCAGGATGATGATGCGCGCGCCGGAGAACAGCACGCGCGACAGCTCGACCAGCTGCTGCACGCCGATCGGGAAATCGCCGAGCCGCGCGCGAGGGTTGATGTCGAGCCCGAAGTTCTTCAATTCTTCCGCGGCGCGCTCGGCCATCCGTCGCCATGCGACGACGCCCATTCCATTGACAGGCTGGCTGCCGAGGAAAACGTTCTCGGCCACGCTCAATTCCGGCGCGACGCTGAGCTCCTGATGCACCATGCCGATGCCGGCCGATAGCGCGTCGCGCGTCGAACGGAAATGCACTTCCTTCCCGTCGACACGCATCGTACCGGAATCGGCCGCATGGACGCCGGCGATGATCTTCATCATCGTGCTTTTGCCCGCGCCGTTCTCGCCGGCCAGTCCATGGATCTGGCCGGCGTTCAGCGTGAAGTCGACTCCCCGAAGCGCCTGGACGCCGCCAAACGACTTCGAAACGTCAGTCAGTTCAAGCAGCGCCATCGGGGCTTCGACGAGGGTCAGATGAGGAACTGCTCCTGCATCCACAGCATGCCGTCGGCGTTCTTCTTGGTCACGACCGGGCCGTCGGCGACGATGTTCTTCGGGATGTCCTTGCCGGTTTTCGCGCCCTGCACGACCGCCTGAACGCCGGCGATGATCGCCCCGCCATGGATGCGGCAGGACGGATTGCGGACGGTGGCGTACATCTCGCCGGACTGCACCGCCTTGATCGCAGGCGGCATGGCGTCACAGCCGCCGATCTTGATGCCGGTGCGGCCCTTGGCCTGCATCACCTTGTAGGCGGCGAGCGCCATGTCGTCGTTGTGGAAGTAGGCTGCGTCGATCTTCGGATATTTGGTGAGCAGCGTCTCCCAGATGCGCGCGACCTTGGTGACGTCCCAGTCGCCCGGCTGCTCGTCAAGCACCTTGATCTTCGGATATTTGGCGATGACGGACTTGAACCCCCTGGCCCTCCCTTGGGCGCCGGTATGGCCGAGCGCGCCCTGGGTCATCACGATATTGCCTTCGCCGTTGATCGCGTCGACGAGCGCCTGCGTGACCGACGCGCCCATAAACTCGTTGTCGGGGGCGATAAAGGTGTGGACATTGATCGTATCGAGCGGCGCGATCAGCGTATCCATGTCGATGACCGGAATGCCCGCGTCGATCATTTTGTTGACCGGCGCGGTCAGCGTGCCGATGCCGAACGCCTGCATCGCCACGAAATCCCACTTCTGCGAGGCCATGTTGTCGATCGCCGCGCGCTGCTTGACCGCGTCGAGCTGGCCGTCGAACCAGGTGACGTCGACGTTGAACAGCTTGCCCCAATATTCGGCCGCCTGCTTGCCCTGAGCGCACCACGTCGCCTGCAAGCCGGCGTTGGAGAATGCGGCCTTGAGCGGCTTTTCCGAGCGGCCGGCCGCCTCGGCCAGCGCCTGCGAGATCAGCGGGTTGAAACCCATTCCGCCGAACAGAGCCGCGGCCCCGGCGCCTGCGGCCGCAGCCTTCATCAGCTTGCGGCGATCTTCCGAAATCAACTTTGTATCAGTCATAACTTCCTCCCTGCGATCCGGCGTTCCTCGCCGTCGTCGCGTCGCGGCGGACCATGCCATAGAACGTTATTGGGATTCAATACGCTTGCCCACGTGCCCGCCCCGATAGCCCCTCGAGAGGCGTGCGGGGTCACGCGACGGGCGCGCCAGTCTGCTAATGTCCTGACCCGGCTCAAAGACGATGAGGAACCATGGCGACCCATGTTGCCGCAATCAAATGGGCGGCGAAAGAAAGCGGCGAAGACTTCCTTAAGGGCCGCTTCAGCCGCGCGCATACCATAAGCTTCGACGCCGGGACGGAGGTTGCGGCGTCGGCCTCGCCGCATGTCGTCGGCAAATGGGCGGTGGAGGCCGCCGTCGATCCAGAGGAAATGCTGGTCGCGTCTCTGTCGAGCTGCCACATGCTATCGTTCCTGCATCTCGCTCGCCTCGCCGGCTTCATTGTCACGGCCTACGAGGATCACGCCGAAGGGGTGCTGGAGGAGATCGCGCCGGGGCGGCAGTCGATCACCAAGGTCACGCTGCGGCCGAAAATCGACTGGGCGGGCCCCGCGCCTCAGAAGGAGGCGCTCGACCGCCTGCACCATGAAGCGCACGACATCTGCTTCATCGCCAATTCGGTGAGGACGCAGGTGACGGTGGAATAGTGTGCTGACATGCGGAAACGACCCCGCCCCCTGCGGAGCGGGGGAGTTACGTCAGCACCCCTGGCAAATGCTGTTGTCGATGCGGTTATTCTCTTGCTGGATCTGCCGATCGAGCGCCGTTGGCCCCGAACCTTGGGGCACGCCTGGCCTGGGCACGGTTGCGCCGGTCGGCGCGAGATAATCCTGATCCAGAAGATGGCCCGGCGCAGGCTTGCTCACCTCGGGAGCCACAAGATTGTTATCTTGCGCATACGAGGCGCCGCCTACGCTCGCCGCAAACAGCAAGGCGGCGATGCCTGTGAATTTTGTCATGATCCGACCCTCGTCAAAGAGGACTTGCCCAAGAGATTGCGCTCCTTTGCCTTGGTTTCAAGCGCCCGACAAGGTCAAATGTCACCAAATCTGGCGAGTTGTCTTCGAGCCATCTCGGGCGTCCCGCCGTTGACAAGCCCGGACCGGGCGACGAAACGTCCCGCGCTTCAAGATACCCTTGCGCTTCAGATCAGGATAGCCAATGACCGACGTTCGCCTTCAGACTTCAATCGAAAAGGCCTTCGAGGATCGCGCCAAAATCACCCCGGCGACCAAGGGCGAGGCGCGCAACGCGGTGGAAGAAGCGCTCGATCTGCTCGACCGCGGCAAGGCGCGGGTGGCGGAGAAGCTGCCCGGCGCGACGGGGCCGAATTCGTGGAAGGTCAACCAGTGGCTGAAGAAGGCGGTGCTCTTGAGCTTCCGCCTAGCCGACAATGCGCTGATCGACGGGGGCCCGGGCCAGGCGACTTGGTGGGATAAGGTTCCCTCGAAGTTGGAGGCCTGGGGCGAGAACCGTTTTAAGGACGCGGGCTTCCGCGCCGTTCCGGGCGCGATCGTGCGGCGCTCGGCCTTTATCGCCCGCGATGTCGTGCTGATGCCGAGCTTCGTCAATCTCGGCGCCTATGTCGATGAAAAGACCATGGTCGACACCTGGGTCACGGTCGGCTCGTGCGCACAGATCGGCAAGAACGTGCATTTGTCCGGCGGCGTGGGCATTGGCGGGGTGCTCGAGCCGCTGCAGGCGAATCCGACGATCATCGAGGACGACTGCTTCATCGGGGCGCGCTCGGAAGTGGTCGAAGGGGTGATCGTCGGCGAAGGCTCGGTGCTGTCGATGGGCGTCTTCATCTCCGCTTCGACCAAGGTGATCGACCGCTCGACCGGGCAGATCCATATCGGCTACGTCCCGCCCTATTCGGTCGTGGTCCCTGGAACCCTGCCCGGCAACCCCTTGCCCGACGGTTCGCCAGGGCCTTCCCTCTATTGCGCCGTGATCGTGAAAACCGTCGACGCCCAGACGCGCGCGAAAACGGCCATCAACGAGTTGCTCAGGGAGTGAGGGGGCCAGATCCGAATGAGGGCGGGCCACCGGGCATCTGCCCCGCCGCTGATCTGGTCGTTTCTCGCTATAAAGGATCGAAGCGGAAGCTGTTTCCGACGCGGAAAACACGGCCGACGCCTGGCGAGTTGAGGTGCGCGCCAGCAACATAAGCCCCATCGTCCGCGGCCAGGGCCATGATTCGCAGCCGGCTCGCGCGCGCCTGATCCTGATCCGCGTCGAACTCCCATGCGATGTCGGGCCTCGCGAACTGAAGCGACGGGACGTGCACAATGTCGCCCCAGACCAGAATGGTTTCGCCTTCGCTCGTGACGCGAAAGCATGTGTGGCCGATTTCATGGCCGGTCGCGGCCAGAGCCTGGATATTCGCGCCCAAACGCTGCCCCGGCTCGAAGGATTCCGCGCGTCCATGGAAGCGTTCGAGCCGCGCTTCCGCCCGGAACAGGCCCAGTTCCGCTTTGGGAACAAGTAACCGCGATAATTGAGGAAACGCGTCCCGGCCATTCGGGAGAATAAGCCCGTTGATATGGTCGATATGCGTGTGGGTGAAAGCGACCGTTCGAATCCGCTCAGGCGGGATCTTCGCTTCCGACAGGGTTTGAGGAAGAGCGCCCATGCTCGGGAGCCACGCATTCGAGGCGCCCGTGTCGATCAATGTGACGGATTCGCCGTCGTCCAGGCCAAAAGCGTTGACAGAAAGCCTCAGCTTTCCGTCGACAAGCTTTGTCTGGAGCGGCAGGTCAGTCTCGAATGTTTTGTTCTGCGGCTTGCGCAGTCGCGTGACCGGCATGTCGACATAGCCGTCACGCAAAGAGGTGAAAGTCAGAGCGCCAAACCTGTAAGAGAGGTGATGATCGCCGGAGGCAATGCGTTCCATCTCCAAGCGTTTCCCTTTCAACGCCCGACAATGTCGGGTGGCGCCGAACCCCCGCCCGCCGGCGAGCTGTCGGGCAGAGGCTTGCCGAAGTATCACAGCTTCTTGGCGGCCGAGATGGAGCCTTCGCCTTCGCGGCGTTGCGCAGGGCGTTTTGCCCATGGATGAGAATCGGTCGAGTATTTCGCAGAAGGGTTCTGGCGGAGACGGAGGGATTCGAACCCTCGATAGAGCTTTACAACCCTATAACGGTTTAGCAAACCGCCGCCTTCAGCCTCTCGGCCACATCTCCGGGCGCAATGATCTTTGCGACATATGCCCGACGCTCCCCTCCATTGCAAGCGCTTGAGGGGCGAGGCTAGCGGCGGCTCGACCAAGTGTCTCGCGGGCGGGGGCTGATGAAAAGCCCGCGACGGGCCAAGGCGTTGGTCGAGATTGGGTGGTTCACGCGCGGCGGGCAGGCGATACAAATCCGTCTTTGCGCGATCGGGCGGCGCAATAGTGCATCAACGAACTTCAGTATGCGCGCTATTTCAAAGGCAACACACGAACAGGCTGATCAGGCGAGGCCGCACCGCTGGCAACCGCGCCTGATCAGCCAATACGCCGGAACGCATGAAGCGGATCAGGCGGCCGGCGGCGTGTCCGATGAAGGGGTCGACGTTGGAGTGGCTTTCTTGCGCTTGGCTGGCGCGCGCTTGGCGGCCGACTTTTTCGCCGCGCCCTTCTTGCCCGCGGACTTCTTCGCCACCGTCCTTCTGGCGGTGGTCTTCTTCGCGGAGGCTTTCTTCACTGCGCCTTTGCGGGTGGCCTTCTTAGCGACGACCTTGCGGGCGGATTTCTTAGCGGGCTTTTTGGCGGCGGACTTCTTCGCCGTCTTCTTGGTGGCAGCTTTCGGCATGTATCACGTCCCTCTCAATCATCCGCTCTTGAGCGCAACGTGTGCGCCATGCAGATGCGTGGGCGAAAGTACATTCGTTTTGATTTCACGCAAGCGTTGCACACGCACGCGACACGCGTCGAACGCGGTGACTATCGAATTATCGCGCGCACTCGGACCTCTGATCATTGATTGACGAGAGCGCTCGCACGCACTGTTCACTCCGTTCACAACGACGCTCGCGTTCGCCTGCGAAGCTTCTGCACAGCAGCTGACGCAAGCTCGCCCAGATTCCTGATTCCCCCATGAATTATGGGCGTCTCCGAGGATCGTTGTTGCTCATGCAGAAGGCCTTCATCGCGCTCAGGCAACAGGTCTCATCAGCGTGAGGCAACGCGCGAAACAACAACAATCGCCGCGACCAGCGTATCAAATCGAAACGACGCGCGTGCTCATCGCAATCGAATTTTTCTTCGTCGTCGTAATCAAATTTTTGTCGATGAGACGCCGCAATCGCTGACTTCACCGCGCGAATCGCGCTGTGAAGCAAGTGATTCGCAGCGCGATTCGATTCGAAATCAGACGCCGAGTTGCTTCTTGAGCGCGTCGCTGACTGCCTGCGGATTGGCTTTGCCGCCGGTCGACTTCATCACTTGACCCACGAACCAGCCCAACATGCCGGGCTTCGCTTTGGCCTGCTCGGCCTTGTCGGGATTGGCTGCGATGACCGCATCGACCGCGCTGTCGATTGCGCCTGTGTCGGTCACCTGGCGCAGACCGTACGTCTCGACCAGCGCGCGCGGATCCGCGCCGCGGTCATCGGCGAACAGCTTCACAAGCAGATCCTTGGCGATCTTGCCGGAGATGACGCCCTCGCCGATGAGATCGACGAGAGCAGCCAAAGACGCGGGGCTCAAGCCCGCGTCCTTGACCGCGACGCCTTGCGCGTTGGCCTGCGCGGCGATGTCGCCCATGAGCCAATTGGCGACGGCCTTCGCGTCGCGCTTGGCGCCGCCGTGCTTGACTGCGCCCTCGAAGAAGTCCGCCGTCTCCCGTTCGGCGACGAGGATCGAGGCGTCGTAGGCCGAGAGACCGTAGTCGGCCATGAAGCGCGCCCGCTTGGCGTCAGGCAATTCGGGCAGCTCGGTGGCGAGCCTATCGATGAAAGCCTGATCGAGTTCGAGCGGGAGCAAGTCGGGATCGGGGAAATAGCGGTAGTCGTGCGCCTCTTCCTTGGAGCGCAAGGAACGCGTTTCCCCACGCGCAGGATCGAACAGTCGCGTCTCCTGCTCGACGACCCCGCCATCCTCGATGAGGGCGATCTGACGGCGCGCCTCGGTCTCGATCGCCTGGCCGATGAAGCGAATGGAGTTGACGTTCTTGATCTCGCAGCGCGTGCCAAGGGCTTCTCCGGGACGGCGCACCGAGACATTGACGTCGGCGCGCAGGTTGCCCTTCTCCATGTCGCCGTCGCTCGAGCCGATATAACGCAGGAGGGTGCGCAGCTTGGAGACATAAGCCTTGGCCTCGTCGGCCGAGCGCATGTCGGGCTTGGACACGATCTCCATCAGAGCGACCCCGGAGCGGTTCAGGTCGACGAAGCTCATCGTCGGCGACTGGTCGTGCAGCGACTTGCCCGCATCCTGCTCGAGATGCAGGCGCTCAATCCCGACCTCGATCGAATGGTCCGGCGTGAGATCGACCTGAATCTCCCCCTCCCCCACGATCGGGCTCTTGTACTGGGAGATCTGATAGCCCTGCGGCAGATCGGGATAGAAATAGTTCTTGCGGTCGAAGACGGAGCGACGATTGATCCTGGCTTTGAGGCCAAGACCGGTGCGCACCGCCTGAGCCACGCACTCGCGGTTGATCACGGGCAGCATGCCGGGCATCGCCGCATCGACGAGCGAAACATGCGAGTTGGGCTCGCCGCCGAACGCCGTCGAGGCGCCGGAAAACAGCTTCGAGCGCGAGGTCACCTGGGCGTGGACCTCGAGACCAACGATCACCTCCCAATCGCCCGTCGCGCCTTTGAAAAGCTTTGCGCTCGCCTTCTCTGTCGCCATGCTCGTTAGCTCTACTCTCGTCCGAAGTCCTTGGGGCTGTCGCGCCAGCGCCTCAGGCCCACCAGGGCTGCGGAAGCGTCATTCGACCTGCCGACTGCTCGATCGTCTCGCCGAGCGCGAATAGTGTCTCCTCGTCGAACGGCCGACCGATGAGCTGAAGCCCAAGCGGCAAGCCGTCGCTCGACAGCCCCGCCGGCGCGACGAGTTCCGGCAGCCCCGCCATATTGACGGTCACGGTGAAGACGTCGTTGAGATACATTTCGACCGGGTTGTCCGAGCCCTTCTCGCCGATCCCGAAGGCGGCGGATGGCGTGGCGGGGGTCAGGATCGCGTCGACGCCGTCAGCGAATGCGCGCTCGAAGTCGCGCTTGATGAGGGTGCGGATTTTCTGCGCCCTTACATAATAGGCGTCGTAATAGCCGGCGGAGAGGACATAGGCGCCGATCATCAGGCGCCGCCGCACTTCCGGCCCGAACCCCCGGGCGCGCGTCTTCTCGTAAAGCTCGATGACGTCGGCGCCCGGTTCTCTGAGGCCGTAGCGGACGCCGTCGTAGCGGGCGAGATTGCTCGAGGCTTCCGCGGGCGCCACTATATAATAAGCAGGCAGCGCGTAGGGCGTGTTCGGCAGGCTGACGTCGACCACGCTCGCGCCGGCGGCGCGAAGCCATTCGGCGCCGCGCGCCCACAAAGCCTCGATCTCGCTGCTCATGCCATCGAGACGATATTCCTTCGGCACGCCGATTGTCATGCCCTTGACCGAACTTCCAACCGCGGCTTCGTAGTCTGGAACGGAAATCGGCGAGCAAGTGGAATCCTTCGCATCCGGCCCGGCCATCGATCGAAGCATGATGGCAGCGTCGCGCACGGTGCGCGCAAGCGGCCCCGCCTGATCGAGCGACGAGGCGAAGGCGACCATGCCGTATCGAGAGCATCGGCCGTAGGTCGGCTTGACGCCGACAATGCCGGTGAAGGCTGCAGGCTGGCGGATGGAGCCGCCGGTGTCGCTCGCCGTGGCGGCAAGACAAAGGCGCGCGGCGACAGCAGAGGAAGAGCCGCCCGACGAGCCGCCAGGAGTTAGCAGACCGCGCTTATCGGAACTCAGCGCCGCCGCGCGCGCTCTGTCGCGGCTCCAGTTGGGCGGCAGCCAGGGCGAAGCGACGGGCCCGTAATAAGACGTCTCGTTGGACGAGCCCATGGCGAACTCGTCCATATTGAGCTTGCCCAGCATGACCGCGCCGTCACGCCACAAATGCGCGGTGACGGTCGATTCGTAGGTCGGCTTGAAGCCGTCCAGAATATGGCTGCACGCCTGGGTATGGACTCCCTCGGTGGCGTAAAGGTCCTTGACGCCGATCGGCAACCCCTCGAGCGGACCCGCCTCTTTCCTCGCAAGGCGCGCGTCGCTGGCCTCAGCCATCCGCAGCGCCTTGTCCGCCGTGACCGCGACGAATGTGTTGAGCCCCTTGGCGCGCTCGATCGCTTCGAGATGCGCCTTGGTGATCTCGAGGCTGGAAATCGCTCGAGATTTGAGACGATCGCGCGCCTCGGCGAGCGTGAGCGTGGTCAGATCGGTCAAATTGAATCCTTGAAGGCGAGGTCCGCCTCAGCGGGTCACTCGATCACTTTGGGAACGACAAAGAAGCCATCCTCGGTCACCGGCGCATTGGCGAGCACCAAGGGCGCAATGTCACCGTCGGAGACAACGTCCGCGCGCATCGGCAGCTGCATGGGAATGACCGAAGTCATCGGCTCGACGCCATCGACGTCAACCGCATCCAGGGCCTCGACGAACTTAAGAATGGCGTTGATCTCGCGTTGCAAATGCGGCGTCTCGGCGTCGCTCACCTCGATGCGCGCGAGATGCGCGATGCGGCGGACGGCGTTGAGATCGACGGACATCCAAAGCTCCTGGAAACACCTTGGAACGTGGGCGCGCCCCTATACATCGCCAATATTTGGCTGGCAAACAGCGATGGGAGACGCGGCTCAGCTTGGCCGGCGCTGGCTTGCGACGCCATCGACTAGCGCGCCGGCCCGTGATAGGCGCCCGCACCGATGCGCCGTCCGATCGCCCTCGCCGATCTCGCCCTCAGCCTTCCTCCCAAGGCGCGCTTGATCGGCATCGACCTCGGCTCCAAAACCATAGGCCTTGCGATCTCCGACGTCGAGCGCCGCCTCGCTTCGCCACTCAAGACCCTGCCCCGCGGCGCCTTCGCGAAAGACGCGGACAGCCTGATCGCGATCTTCTCCGAATTCGACATAGCCGGCATCGTCCTCGGGCTGCCGCTGGATCTCGACGGGCGCGACAATCCGCGCGCCCAATCGACGCGGGCGTTCGCGCGCAATCTATCGACGCGGACAACTTTACCGATTGTCTTTTGGGATGAGCGCTTCTCGACCGCCGTCGTCACCCGGTCGCTTATCGCCAATGACGTGTCGCGCGCTCGGCGAGCGCAAGTAATCGACAAGATGGCGGCGGCCTATATTCTGCAGGGCGCGCTGGACCGTCTTGGCGCTCTGACCCGCCCACAAACGGGCCGCCCCTAGTCGTTCCCCACACTTTTGCTCGCTTGTCTCTACATTATTGTGGAAGCGCCAACTCGCCAATATTGTGGGGAACGTCTTGTTTTTCGGACGAAAATCAGCGTCTTTTACCGTGTAGACTGAGGTTGCGCCCAAATCAACGCGAGCCGCGCGTTGAGTATGGGTATCGACCCCGGAGTAGAGCGCCTGAAAGGGTCCGCCTCTCTCCGCCGAACGGGACAGCGTTGTCGTATGATTGAGGAAATGGGCTTCCCGAGACGCATACGTGGAGAACAAGGGCGAGCCGGAAGAAACGGGTCGGGGAGACTGCCTAGAAGGGCTAGTGATTCGTCTCAGCGGGCTGTCACGCACGAAGCGCTCGATGTCGCTCGTTACATCACAGACATGACCGCCCAGCTCGAAGCCATGGCGATCGCGGCCCGTCTCGACCTGCTCGCTTATTTCCTTGGGATGGCCAAAGCGGAAAGCGAAATTTATGTTCGCACCAACGCCGTCGCCGAAGCCGAGCGCCCAGATGAGGATCCCTTCGACGTTGCGGTTGGATTGCCTCACGGGAACCATTCGCTCGATTGACGCTCCCGAGCTTCTCAACTTTCGTTGGCGTTTCCGCGCAACGCGACGCGATCGCCTGAATATTCGACGCGCCCCGCCACTTCGAGCTCGAGCAGCGCCACCCGCACCGCCCGCGCTGAAGCCTCCGCGGCCCGCGCCAGCTCGTCGAGCGTGATTGGCGAAGGGCCGAGCAAGGCGACGATCCGCTCGCGCGCAGCCTCGGCGTCGTCCCCCGCGCTGTAGGGCGCTCCGCTCGCATCGTCGAATTCCTCGCCGGGCCGGGTTCGGGGCGTCGATTTGGGGTCGACCCCGTACAAGGCTTGCTCCCCCCAAAGAGCTTCGCCAGGCTCGCCGCTCGTCTCGCGCATGGCGGCAAGATCGTTCGGGCGGACTGGCTCGAGCGCCGTCAGGACATCGTCCGCGCCCGTGCAGATCGATGCGCCTTGCTTCAGAAGATCGTTTGTTCCCTCGGCGCGCGGATCGAGGGGAGAGCCTGGCACGGCGAAGACCTGGCGGTTTTGCTCGAGCGCGAAACGCGCGGTGATGAGCGAGCCCGAACCACGCGCCGCCTCGACCACCACGACCCCCAAGGCGAGCCCTGAGACAATGCGATTGCGGCGCGGGAAGTCTCGCCCCCGCGGCTCCCACTCGATCGGCATTTCGGAGACGACTGCGCCCAATTCGATTATCCGCTCCATCAGCGGCACAGCCTCGCCGGGATAGGGCTTTCCATGTCCCCCGGCGAGCACCCCGACGGCGCCGGTCTCCAGGCTCGCGATATGGGCTCGCTGGTCGATGCCACGCGCGAGCCCAGAGACGATGACGTAGCCCTTGCCCCAACCCGCGCGCCAGCCGCTCGGCGAAAGTCAGGCCTGCAGCGGAAGCGTTGCGGGAGCCGACGATTGCGACCGCCGCCTTGCGCAACGCGGCCGCCTGCCCCCGAAGCGCGAGAATGGGCGGCGCGGAATCGATCTCCTGCAGCGCCGGGGGATAGTCCGACTCGCCGAGGGCGACGAAGCGCACCCCGAGCTTGCGGGCGGCGATCAGCTCTTTTTCGACCTCTTCGACCGAAGAGACGCGGATGGGACGCTTCGCGCCCCCGCGCCGCGCAAGATCGGGCAGCGCCTTCAAGGCCGACGCGACGCTCCCGCAGTTGGTGACGAGGGCGCGAAAGGTTCGCGGGCCCACATTCTCCGAACGGACGAGCCGCAGCCAATCGAAGCGCTGCTGGTCGGTAAGGCGCAACTCAGGCTTGTTCGCCATCCGCTCTAATTCTTCTGCCCGATTTTCGTCTCGGAGCCATTGAGAAGGCGGACGATGTTGGCGCTGTGCTTGAACCAGATGAGCGCCGACAGCACCGCGAAAACAATCGCCGCGCCGCCCTCCCCGATTGCGAGCATGGCGAGCGGCGAAGCAATTGTCGCGGCCAGCGCCGCCGCCGACGAGTAACGCGTGAGCGCGGCGATTGCGAGCCACACGACAGCAAATACGATCGCCGCCGGCCACGCAAGACCGATAAGGCCGCCAAGATAGGTCGCAACGCCCTTGCCGCCGCGGAACTTCAGCCAGACCGGATACATGTGGCCGAGCACCGCGCCGGCGGCGGCGGCAAGCGCCGTCGGCGGCCCAAACAACCACCAGGCCAATAGGATCGCCAGCGTCGCCTTCAGCGCGTCGAGCGCCAGCGTCGCCGCCGCAAGCCCCTTGCGACCAGTGCGCAAGACGTTGGTCGCGCCGATGTTGCCGGAGCCGATCGAACGCAAGTCCCCTGCCCCGGCAAGCTTCGTCAGCACGAGGCCGAACGGAACGGATCCAAGAAAATAGCCGAGCGCTAGCGCCAACGCCCCGCCATACCAAACCCCGAACATGCGCGCTTCCAGCCGACGCGGGTTGAACGAAAAATTTTCAGTAAGACTATTCGTGGGCGACGCGCCCGGCAACCAGCGTCATTTTGATCCGGCCCTCGAGCCGGGCCCCGTCGAAGGGCGTATTGCGGCAGCGCGAATGGAGCGAAGCGGGATCGAGCACATAGGGCTCGTCTGGATCGAAGCGGATGACGTCGGCCGGCGCGCCGACCTTAAGCCTGCCGACTGGCAGCCGCAGGATCTCGGCAGGCCGCAAAGTCATGGCGCGAATGATCCGCGGCAGGGCGACATGTCCGCCCGCAACGAGGCGCAGGCTCGCCGACAGCATTGTTTCGACGCCGATCGCGCCCGCCGCGGCTTCCGCGAATGGCAGCCGCTTGGTGTCGACGTCCTGGGGATCGTGGTCGGAGCAGACGACGTCGATGAGCCCCGCGCCGAGGGCGTCGACCAAGGCCAGGCGCTCGTCCTCGTCACGCAGCGGGGGCTTGAGCTTGAGAAACGTGCGATAGTCGCCGACGTCGAGCTCGTTCAGGGTCAGGTGATTGATCGACACGCCGCAGGTGACCGGCAGCCCCGTCTGGCGCGCCCGCGCCATCGCCTCGAGCGACAGACGGTTCGAGATCAGCGCCGCGTGGTAGCGCGCGCCGGTCAGCGCGACCAGACGCAGATCGCGGTCCAGCACAATGGTTTCCGCCTCGGGCGGCACGCCCGGCAGGCCAAGCCAGCTCGCGCGCAGGCTCTCGGCCATCACCCCCTCGCGGCTTAACGACCGGTCCTCGCAGATCGGCGCGATGAGCGCGTCAAAGTCGCGGGCGTATGTCATGGCGCGACGCATGGTCAGCGCGTCGGCGACCGAATGGGGTCCATCCGAGAAGGCGATCGCGCCCGCTTCCGCGAGCAAGCCGATTTCGGCGATCTCCTCCCCCTTAAGCCCCTTCGTAAGGGCCGCCGCGGGATGAATGCGGACTTTTGCGTCGTCGCGCGCTCGGCGCAGGATGAAGTCGACCACCGCGGGGTCGTCGACTGGCGGATTGGTGTCGGGACGCGTGATCAGCGTGGTCACGCCCCCCGCGGCCGCGGCGGCGCTGGCGCTGGCGATGGTCTCGCGATGCTCGGCCCCGGGCTCGCCAACGAAGGCGCGCATGTCGATAAGACCCGGCGAAACGACATCGCCCCCGCAGTCGACGACCCGCGCCTCAACCGGCAATTGGTCCCGAGTGACCTTGGGCCCGACGCCGGCGATGACGCCGTCGATCACGATGAGTCCGCCACGCGTCTCGGTCTCCTGGACGGGATCGACGAGACGCGCGTTGACGAAAGCGATCGGCGGAGCTGAAGGCATGAGGCGCGCCGTTGACTACCGGGGGACGCCCGGCCGCGCAAGCCGCCCGAGCGCACCCGGACATCAGCTTTCGCCTGCGCTCTTGCCTGCCTCGCCAAAAGCGGCTAGAGCCCGCGCTTCACTCAGGGCTCGTTTCGCCGCCTAGGGGTGGACCTAAGCGCCCGTAGCTCAGCTGGATAGAGCACCAGACTACGAATTGTCAAATCTGGGGGTCAGGAGTTGAAATCTCTTCGGGCGCGCCAGCAATTTCAAATAGTTAGGCTGATATCACAGCGAAGCGGGCGACCTGCCGATGGCAAACCGTGGCAAAACTGAGGGTAGTGACCCTGCCGCGAAGGGCTGCCGAAGGCGCGGGTCGACCGGCGGCCCAGAGTCGGAAGGCGCGTCGCGCTTTCACGGCCGGCAGGCTGCGACCGCTGGCGGCCGATGGCTGGCGGTCGACCGCGCGCGCAGGCATTGCGCACGAGCCGCTGGCGTTGCGCTGCTCGACCTTGAGCGCACGAGCTTCGGTCAGCGACCTACCCCTGGCGTACACCCCCGACCACCCGGCCAGTTTCTTCGTGTAACCCACCGACCATTTCTGTGCCGCCAAAACCCAAAGCCCTTAAAAACTGATGCTTCTGGCTTTGGACATATCGCCTTTCGTGATCGATACGCCCCATCGTCGCGGCGTCTCGCGACGAAATGGCTGGGCAAACGGAAATGAACGGGCGACAAGGGCAGACCCCATCTACACACAGGCCGATTGGTCCGGCATCGGGTCAGGCATTGCTAACGCACTTGGCCAGGTGTTCGGCTTCGGCGGTTCGCCAGGGCCCCAAGCGCAACAAGCCCCACAAGCTCAGCCGTCGCCAAGCCGCTTCGCGCCGATCATCCCGCAAGCGCTTCAATCACCGCGCCCGGCGCCATTGCCGCCCGCACGCCCATCGCTGGCGACCAGCGCGCCATTGCCGCCTGCGAGGCCCGCTGACCTCGGCCAAGCGTCGCCCGCACAGCAAATTGACCTTCCGACGTTCGACGTGAGCGCAGCCCCTCATGCCGTCGAGCCGCCGGTCACCCCAACACCGTGCGCCGGTCCCCAATGCAGCGCCGCTCGCCGCCGCCGCCTCGATCCCCGTCAATCTGCCGCCCGCCTCGAGCCCGGCGAGTGCGAGCGATAGCGCGGCCCTCGAGCGCCGCGGCTTCGATTCCCGTTCAACTGCCGGCCGCGAGCGCGCAGCCGGCCGCGGAAGGCCCGTGGACGAAATATCAGACCGCCCAGCCGTCGCAGCCCGCGCCGGTCACCAGGGACCCGTGGGAGCGTCCGACGTCGGCCGACGACAAACCTTGGCTCGACTTCCAAGCCGCCAAGCCGGGGGCGAGCGCGCAGGAGCGGAAGGCCCGTGGACGAAATATCAGCCCGCCCAGCCGTCGCAGCCCGCGCCGGTCACCAGGGACCCGTGGGAGCGGCCAGAGAACAACAACGCCCCTTGGCTCGACTACCAAGCGGCCAAGCCCGAAACCACGGTCGGGGCCTTCATCGACCCCTACGCGAACAACTCACTCGCCGACGATGCGAGGCTCGTCGGAGGGCTAGCCGACAAGGCGGTGCGCAACGTCGTCAACGGCGCGACGCTCGGCTATGGCGACAAGATCGCCGCGGGCCTCGACGCCTTGACCGGGCGCTCGCCGGACTATGCAACGGCGCTTGCCGATGAGCGGGGGCGCAGCGCGCAGGCGATGGCGCAGCCCGGCGGGCTCGGGACAGCCGAGCAAATTGCAGGCATGGCTCTGCCGGCCGGCGCGATCGGCAGGGGCGCAGCGGCCCTCGGCGAGGCGGCGAGCGCTTTGCCCTTTGGCCTTGGCAGGCTCGCGGCGTCGCCGCTCGCCCAAGCCTCGGCGACCGGCGCAGCGGTCGGCGGGATAAACGCGGCCGGCAATGACCAGCCCGTCGCGCCAAACGCCGTCCTAGGCGCTCTTGCGGGCGCCGGCGGCAATGCGCTCGCGCGCTCCGTTGCGAGAGTTCTCGCCGGGCCGGCCGCGGCCGTCGCAGCGCCGTCGACTCAAGCGGTCAAGGACACGGCGCAGGCCGCCTATAACGATGCATTCCAGCCGGGCCAGATCGTCGCCCCTGAAATCCTTGCAGCGGCTCTCTGCCGCGGTGCGCCAGACAATGGCCGACAACGCCTATCATCCGGCCCTTCACCCTGGCGGCGCGGCCGTTATCGACGGGCTCAGCGCGTTGCCGACGCCTGGCGCTTCTGCGGCCGGGGCCGGGCCACAAAACGCCGGCGCGACGCTGCAAGGGCTCGACACGCTGCGGCGAATGGCGGGCCAGATGGGCCAGAACGGCCAGAACCCTTCGGCCGGTCGGATCGGCAGCCTCGTGCAGGGAAACATCGATCAATTCATCAATGGCCTAGGGCCGGCTGACATCGTCGGGGCGTCGAACCCGGCGGATTCCGCCGCCGCGCTCGCGAGGGCGCGCCAAGCCTACACCACCTATTCGAAGGCGAGCGACCTCGACGAGACGGTCGCCGCGGCGCGCAATCGCGCCGAACAAGCGCAGATCCGCAAACGCCAATCTCGGAATCCGACGCTGCGCAACGCCGTCGCGAGGTTGCGCGACAGCCGAACAAACTGGTCGCCGGACGAGCTCGCGGCGCTCAACGAAGCCGCGAAGGGCTCGCCCACACAGAGGCTTTGGCCATGCTCGGCAGGCTGCGCCGACTTGTCCGCTCATCGCGGTGCCCATGCGGCGGGCGGCGGGCTCGGCTTCGCTCGGTCGGCGGACCGGTCGGTGCGATCGGCCGCTAGGCTCGGCGGAACGCTCAGGCTGCGCGCGCAGCGGCCGCCGCATGACCGCGAGCGCCGTCAACAGGCTCGGCAACATCATTCGATCGGGCGGCGGCGCGCCGATGACGATTGCGCCTATGGGGCCGGCGTCGCGTCGCCTTTGGCGGCGTTGCTGATGGGCCGGCGGGTCAACGCGCTCCAACCGGCGCAGCCCTATCCGCCGGGGCTTGGGGCGGCGTTCGCTCTTCAATAAGAACCAGGAGCCGCTGATTGAAAGCTACCATCTACGGTTCTTGCCGATCTTGGCGCGGCCGACAACGCTTCGTTGGCAGCGTGGAACCTTTCGGCGGATTCCGGCCCTTCGGCGATCACAATGCAATGGCAGAAAGATGCGCAACTAGCGGCCGTTCCGGGTTGCTCGGCGAACACGTCCCAATGCTGAAGGGTTTCGGACGCCGGCCCCTTGCACGACGGTTGGGCGAGCCGCCGGGGGCCGGGGTTCGAAAGCCTCGCAAGGAGGAAACCGCGGGGACGAAGGGCGCTGTTTGGTGGGGTGCGGCCTATGGGGATTTCTAGGTCGCCAGCAGATCGCATGCGTCGGCGCGCAGCCCGACGGCGCGCAGACGTGACGGGGCCAGCGACGAAGACGAGCCTCTTCGGTCGGGAGCATGTGCGGGTTTGGCGTTGACGCAGCGGTCGAAGCGGATCTTCGGACGTGACGAGGTCAGCGCTCTTGTGCTCCGGCGCGCGGCTGGAAGGGAAAGCGATCGAGGTTGCGAGGCGAGATGCGCGGCGACGGTCATGAGGTGTCGATTCTGATCCGGGTTGGCGATGGCGATTGCGCAGGGCGCGCGCCCTCGAACGTATCGATTATGATCATCCGGCCGCCGCAACATGGGCATCGGCGGGCGGTCGGAGGTGTTTCGGTCTCGTTGTCGGCCTCGGCGCGCTCGCTCTCGCGCGGCTGCGTGGCCGCGGTGAGCAATTGGCGAACGCGCTCGATGTTGTGCGCTCGAACCGCGCCGGCGATGAGGCCGTAATGGCGGATGCGGTGGAAGCCGCTCGGCAGGACGTGCAGGAGAAAGCGGCGGATGAACTCGGCGGCGTCGAGCGTCATGGTCTTGAGCCGGTCGCGGCCTTTGATCCGGTAGTCTTTCCATTTGAAGGTGACGCCCTTGCCGTCGAGCGCGATGAGCCTGGAGTTGGAGATGGACGGTGTAGCGCGCGAGATAGGCGAGCACCGCTTTCGGTCCGGCGAAGGGCCGCTTGGCGTAGACGACCCACTCGGAGCGGCGCAACGGCGCGAGCGCGGCGTCGAAGGCGCTTTTCTCGGTGAGCGGGGCGAGGTCGCCGAAGAAGGCCAGGCGGCCGGCCTGGTTGAGCGCGGCGAGGCCTTCGAGAAAGAGCCGGCGGAAGAGACGCGACAGCACGCGCACGGGCAGGAAGAAGCCGGGCTTGCAGGCGATCCAGCGCGCCCCGTCCGGCGACAGGCCGCCGCCGGGCGCGATGACGTGGACGTGGGGATGGTGGGTGAGCGCCGAGCCCCAGGTGTGCAGCACGGCGGTGAGGCCGATGCGCGCGCCCAGATGCTTCGGGTCGGCGGCGAGGGTGGTCAGCGTCTCGGCGGCGGTCCTGAACAGGAGGTCGTAGACGGCGGCCTTGTTCTGGAACGCGACGGCGCCGATCGCGGCCGGCAGGGTGAAGACGAGGTGATAATAAGGAACCGGCAGGAGTTCGGCTTGGCGGTCTTCGAGCCATTGCCGCGCCGCGGCGGCCTGGCACTTCGGGCAGTGGCGGTTGCGGCAGGAATTGTAGGCGATGCGCTCGTGCGCGCAGTCCTCGCAGCGCTCGACGTGGCCGCCGAGCGCGGGAGGTCTCGATCGCCGACATGACCTTCAGCTGGCCGAGGCTCATATGGCCGGCGTTGGCCTTGCGCCACGCCGCCCCATGGGCGTGAAAGACGTCGGCGACCTCCAGGCTGTGACCCGGGGGCCGCGCCATGCGGCCGCGGTCAGGCGGGCGGCGATCGGCTCGCGAGGTTGACGCCCAGCCGTTCCAGCGGGCTCTTGACGTCGCGGATCGTGTTGACGGCGACGCGGGTGTAGAGCGCGGTCGTCTCCAGCTTGGCGTGGCCGAGCAACACTTGGATCACGCGGATGTCGACGTTCTGCTCGAGCAGATGGGTGGCGAAGCTGTGGCGCAACGTGTGCGGAGAGACCCGCTTGGCGATCCCGGCCGCCTGCGCCGCGGCGTGGACGGCGCGCACCAGCTGGCGGGCCGACATCGGGTTGACCGGGTTCTGGCCAGGGAACAGCCAGGCCTGAGGCCGCGCCGCGCGCCACCAGTCGCGCAACAGTTCGAGCAGTTGCGGCGAGAGCATCACATAGCGGTCCCGCTGCCCCTTGCCTTGCTCGACCCGAAGCGTCATGCGCTGGCTGTCGAGGTCGGACACCTTCAGCGCCACGACCTCAGACACCCGCAGGCCAGCGCCGTAGGCGACGCTGAGCGCGGCCTTGTACTTGAGGCCGGGCGCGGCTTCGAGGAGGCGCGCCACCTCCTCCTGGCTCAAGACGACCGGCGCCCTACGCGGTGTGTTCAAGGTCGTCAGAGGACGGACGAGGTCGGGCCGTTCGAGCGTCACGTTGAAAAAGAACCGCAGCGCGGCGATCGCGGCGTTGATGGTCGCAACGCCGATCGGCAGCTGCGCCAGATGCACCTGAAAGCGGCGAAGGTCCTCGCTCGTGGCGGTGTCCGGCGAGCGGCCAAGAAAGGCCGCGAAGGTTCTGACGTGCCGAACGTAGTCTTTCTGCACCTTCTCCTTGATCCGGCGCGCCGTCATGTCGTCGATCATGCGCTGGCGCAATGGGCTGATGGGCTTGTCGGTCATCGCGAAAGCTCCTGTCTCGCATGGGGTTGAACCCCATGATCTTGAGACAAGCCCAGACCTTCGCGTTCCTCTTCAGCCCATGGCGTGCTCCCCCGGCCGCTCGCCACCCCTACCGCGCGAGCGGTTTAGTCCTCGCGCAAATAGCGGTCATTCGCCAGACGGCTGCGGCGAACGGGTCAAGTCGACCCAAGGCGACCGTTCCTGCTTGTTACCTGGTGCGGAAGGAATGCGCACATGAGCGGTCCTTCCGTCGAACACGCAGACCGGGACTGGCATTTGTGCTAATCTGCCAACAGCCGGAGGGACGCAGTGAGCGAGACCCGAAAGCTCGCGGCGATCCTGGTTGCGGATGTCGAACAGTGCGCAACGATCTACCAAACCAAAGGAATTGGGAGGCCACATGCGCAACAACCTTCGAGCTCTATTGGCAGCTTCGGTATCCCTTTGGGTGATAACTGCCGCGGCTCAGAACGAATCCCAACCGAATGACGGGTCGAAAATAGGCGAGGTCAATTTCGTCGTTTCCTGTAGCTTGTCGGCGCAGCAAAAGTTCAACCACGCTGTCGCGATCTTGCATTCCTTTTGGTACGAGGAGGCGGAAAGCGCTTTCACCGACGTGATCAAGACCGATCCATCCTGCGCCATGGGCTACTGGGGGATCGCCATGAGCAATTGGCATCCGCTTTGGTACCCGCCCAGCGCTGAGGAGCTGAGCGCGGGGTCGAAAGCCGCCGCCGCTGCTGCGGCCCTCGGAGGAAGGACCGACCGCGAGCGCAACTACATCGACGCCATCTCCGCCTTCTATCGGGATAGCGAAACGTTAGACCACCACACGCGAGCCGTCGCCTATGAGAAGGCTATGGAGAAGGTTTACCTGCGCTATCCCGATGACCGAGAGGCGGCAATCTTCTATGCGCTCGCCTTGAACGCGACCGCCTCGCCGTCAGATAAGACATACTCGAATCAAAAAAAGGCCGCTCAGATTTTGAACGCGATTTTCGCGGAGCAGCCGAACCACCCGGGCGTAGCCCACTATCTCATTCACAGCTACGACTCTGCGCCGCTTGCCGAATTGGGGTTGCCGGCGGCGATCTGCTATTCGAAGATTGCGCCTTCAGTGCCTCACGCGCTTCACATGCCGTCACATATTTTCACGCGACTGGGCAAATGGCAGGAGTTGGTCGATGCGAACCGCGCATCGCTGGCCGCAGCCCAAGACTACGCGCTTCGTCACTATGGCGCGGGCGTGGCCTGGGATCAGTCGCTGCACGCCATGGACTATCTCGAATACGCGTACCTGCAACTTGGGCAAGACCATGCCGCAAAAGAGCTTGTCGACGATGTCAACGCCTTCCGCGAGGCGATGCCAGCGACGCTCCCCGCCGCTTATGCAATGGCGGCCATTCCAGCGCGCTATGCCGTGGAGCGAAGGGATTGGCCGCTGGCCGCTAACCTTTCACTTCCGTCGGCGACAATTCCTTGGTCCAGTTTTCCCTGGACAAAGGCCATGATCTCTTATGCGCGCGCGCTTGGCGCGGCTCAGACAGGAGACGTCGCTCGCGCCCGGACGGAGATTGAGCAACTGCAATTGGCCCATGACGATCTCGTGGTGCGGAACAAGTACTGGGCCGATCAAATCGAGGTCCAGCGCTTAGCGGCGGCCTCCATGCTCTCGCACGCGCAGGGTCAGGATGAGGAAGCGCTGGCCGAGTTGAGACAAGCGAGCGACCTTGAGGCGTCGATGGACAAACACCCCGTGACTCCGGGAAGCATTGTGCCGACTCACGAGCTTCTTGGAGACTTGCTTTTGCAGCTCAATCGACCCGCGCAAGCCTTGACAGCCTATCAGCAAACGCTTGCGACGGACCCGAATCGCCTCCGTAGTGTGTATGGCGCCGCCAAGGCCGCAGCCTCCGCCGGAGATTCCGCGACAGCAAGAGCATACTACGAACAGCTTGTCTTCTTGGAAGGCCATGCAGACAGTGAAACCCCGGAAGCCGCGGAAGCGAAGGCTTATTTGGCGCAACCATAGATCGGTTGCTGCTTTCGTGTGGTGCGGAATTCTTGCAGACTCTGCGAAAAGTCGGGCTGAGCGGATTCCGCGGTGGCGCGTCCCAGGTTAGAATTGGGCATGGCTCACATCGTCGGATTCCGAACGTGACCAGCTTCTATTGTTGCCATCGGGGCTCCTACTAGGTCCTAGTGATGGCGGCGACGACAGTCGCGATCGAAATTTCCTGAAATCCCTACCCTTGCAGGTGCCGGCCGAGCGGCAACTCTGGGTCGCTTGTAGCGACCGACCGGATTCCCCCGCGACCTCCAAGTTCGCGATCCGCAATGACCGGTTAACGTCGACTCCGCCGTCCGCTTCGCTGAAGGGTTTTGGGCGCCGGCCCCTTGCACGACGGTTGGGCGAGCCGCCGGGGGCCGGCGTTCGAAAGCCTCGCAAGGAGGAAACCGCGGGGAGGAAGGGCGCTGTTTGGTGGGGCGCGGCCTATGGGGATTTCTAGGTCGCCAGCAGATCGCATGCGTCGGCGCGCAGCCCGACGGCGCGCAGTTGTGACGGGGCCAGCGACGAAGACGAGCCTCTTCGGTCGGGAGCATGTGCGGGTTTGGCCTTGACGCAGCGGTCGAAGCGGATCTTCGGACGTGACGAGGTCAGCGCTCTTGTGCTCCGGCGCACGGCTGGAAGGGAAAGCGATCGACGTTGCGAGGCGAGATGCGCGGCGATGTCATGAGTGGTCGATCTGATCCGGTTCGGCGATGGCGATTGCGCAGGGCGCGCGCCCTCGAACGTATCGATGATGATCATCCGGCCGCCGCAACATGGGCATCGGCGGGCGGTCGGAGGTGTTTCGGTCTCGTTGTCGGCCTCGGCGCGCTCGCTCTCGCGCGGCTGCGTGGACGCGGTGAGCAATTGGCGAACGCGCTCGATGTTGTGCGCTCGAACCGCGCCGGCGATGAGGCCGTAATGGCGGATGCGGTGGAAGCCGCTCGGCAGG
>CAVOLE010000034.1:0-118691 GCA_963696665.1 uncultured Alphaproteobacteria bacterium | reverse complement strand
TGCGCCTCGCGGGCGCGATCGGCGGGATGGCGCTTGTCTACGTCGCGCCGCCGCTCTTCGCCATAATCGCGCGGGGTCCGGCGCAAGCGGCCGGCGCGTTGGCGTGGGCGATGATGGCGCTATCGCTCATGCCCACGCTCCGCCTTTATGGACTCCCGGTTATTGGCGGCCTCGCCCTTCCGGCCATCGCCGCAGCCTATGTCGCATTCACCTTCGACTCCGCATTACAATATTGGCGGGGGCGCGGCGGCTACTGGAAAGGGCGAATCCAGGCGCCGATGCGGGAGACAGGGCGCGCATGACGACGGTGAGCGAGGCCCTTTCCGGCAAGGGTCACCGCGACGAGAATTTTCCCGTCGCCTCATGGCTCCTGAGCGAGCAGCGGCGCGGCCCGATCCTCGCCTTCTACCGCTTCGTCCGCGCCGCCGACGATGTGGCCGATCACCCATCCCTGTCGCCAGAGACGAAGCTCAAGCTTCTCGACGATCTCGACGATGCCCTGACCGAGCGCGGCGCCCCCGATCCTCATGCCGAACCTTTGCGGCTTGCGCTTGTTGAGACCGGCCTGAGCCCGAAGCATGCGCTTGATCTCCTTAAGGCCTTTCGGCTCGACGCGCGCAAGGACCGTTACGCAGACTGGTCGGAGCTGATGGATTACTGCGCGCTGTCCGCGGCGCCGGTCGGCCGTTTCGTGCTCGACGCGCACGGAGAAGATCCCTCCATGTGGCCGGCCTCCGACGCCTTATGCTCGGCGCTGCAGGTCATCAATCACCTGCAGGACTGCGCGCAGGATTATAAGCGCCTCAACCGTGTCTATCTGCCGCTCGATACGCTCGCCGCGCGCGGCGCCTCGGTGGAGATGCTGGATGCGCCAAAGGCGCCGCCGGCCTTGCGTGCCGCACTCGCCGAGCTTGCCCGCCGCACGAGCGAGCTCGTGGGCCGCGGCGGAGCGCTCATCCCACAGATCCGGGACGTGCGGCTCGGCGCGGAGATCGCCGCGATCCATGCGCTCGCGCGCCGCCTCGCGTGCGATCTCGAGAGCCGCGATCCGCTGAGCGAGCGCGTTCATCTTGGGAAGGCCGGCTCGGCCTGGGTCGGCGGGCTTGGCGCGGCGCGTTTCCTTGGCTCAGCGGTGATGCGCTTAGGGCGCGGCGGGCGGGCGAAAGCGATCGCATGAGCTCGCAAGCGGCGCCTGCGGCGCACAGTTCCTCCTTCTATACCGCGATGCGCGTTTTGCCGGAGCGCCGGCGCGAGGCGATGTTGGCGCTCTATGATTTCTGCCGCGCCGTCGACGATGTCGCTGATGACCGCAGGCCGGCGACCTCGGCTGAGCGGCTGGCCGAGCTCGAGCATTGGCGCGCTGACGTTGCGGCGATGTTCGTGGGCGAGGCGCCTGCCCGTCTTGCCGCCCTCGATGAGGCGACACGCAGCTATCATCTCACCCAAGACGATTTCGACGCCGTCATCGACGGCATGGCGATGGACGCCGCTCGCGACATCCGCGCTCCGGACTGGGCGACGCTGGACCTCTATTGCGATCGGGTGGCGAGCGCCGTCGGCCGGCTCTCGGTGCGCATTTTCGGCCTGCCCGACGACCCCGGCGTGGCGCTGGCCTACCATCTCGGCCGCGCGCTCCAGCTCACCAACATCCTGCGCGACATCGACGAGGATGCGAGCGCTGGCAGACTTTATCTGCCGCGCGAAGCGCTTCACGCTGCGGGGGTGACGACCGACGAACCGCTCGAGGCCGCCGCCGACCCCAACTTAGCCGGCGCTTGCGTCGAGGTGGCTGCGCGCGCTCGCGAGCATTTCGACCAGGCGCACTCCATCATGGCGGCCGCCCCGCGAGCGGCGGTGAAAGCGCCGCGATTGATGGCGGTCGCCTATGGCTCGATCCTCGACAGGATGGTGAAAGAGGGCTTCGCTCCGCCACGGCGGCGCGCGAGGGCGAGCCGGCTGCGTCTGCTTGGCGCGCTGCTGCGATACGGCATTCTGTGAGCGCTGGCGCGGTCCATGTCATCGGCGCTGGGCTCGCCGGCTTGAGCGCCGCCGTGCGCCTTGTCGACGCTCGCGCCGAGGTCATTGTGCACGAGGCCGCGTCTTTCGCCGGCGGCCGTTGCCGGTCCTATCTTGACCCGACGCTGGGCGTGGTCATCGACAACGGCAACCATCTGCTGCTCTCAGGCAATCACGAGGCGCTGGACTATCTCGATCGAATCGGAGCGCGCGAGACGCTGCACGATCCCGGCGCCGCGATCTTCGATTTTGTGGACCTCAAGAGCGGCGAGCGGTGGCGGCTCGATCTCAGCGAGGGCCGCATCCCGTGGTGGCTGTTCGACCGGAAGAAGCGCGTCCCGGGCACGGCGCTCGGCGAGTATCTCGCGCCGCTTGGCGTGTTCGTGAAGGGGCCGACGGTCGGTGAGGCGATGCGCTGCGAGGGACCGCTTTACGAGCGGCTCTGGCGCCCGCTGTTGACCTCGGCGCTGAACACGGATCCCCCGGAAAGCTCGGCGGCGCTGACCGCGGCTTTGCTGCGCGAGACTTCTCGCGGCGGGGGGCAAGGCGTGCCACCCGCTCTTTGCGGCCCATGGGCTTGGAAGTAGCTTCATCGATCCGGCGCTCGCCTTTCTCGCTGCGCGCGGCTCTCCGGTTCGGTTCGGCGACCGCCTTCGGGCGATCCGGTTCGAGGAGAAACGCGCCGTTGCGCTTGACTTCGACCGGTCACTGCAAGAGCTCGGCCCGGACGATTCCGTGATCCTCGGCGTCCCGCCATGGATTGCCAAGGACCTCGTTCCGCGCCTGACGGCGCCGGACGAATTTCGCGGCATTCTCAATGCCCATTTTCACATCACACCGCCTCGCGGCCAGCCGGCGATCCTTGGCGTCGTGAACGGGCAGATCGAATGGCTGTTCGCCTTTCCGGACCGGCTCTCGGTGACCATCAGCAGCGCCGACCGGCTCATCGACCGTCCGCGCGATGAGCTTGCGGCCGAAATCTGGCGCGAGGCGGCGGCGCTGACCGGCCTGCCTGCTGACTTGCCACCCTGGCAGATCGTCAAGGAAAAGCGCGCGACCTTCGCGGTGACGCCGGCGCAGAACGCCAAACGGCCGGATTCGCGCACGCAATGGGCGAATGTCGTGCTCGCCGGCGACTGGATCCAGACCGGCCTGCCAGCCACCATCGAAGGCGCCGTGCGTTCAGGCTATAAGGCGGCTTCAATCATAATGGAGTCGGGTGCGGACGCGCCGAGACGCCGCGGCACGAGTGTTTCGACATGGTAACTCTCAACCCACCTCGTCCTAAGGCGCCGCGAAGCGGCCTCGAAGGACGCTCCAGTACGCGCCAAACGGGCGCTGCGCTCTGGAGCATCCTTCGAGACGCGAGGCCCCGCCTCGCTCCTCAGGATGAGGTCGGTGGTTCGGCCGCGGGAACCGACCAGCTTGGGAGTTGCTCAACATGAACATCGCCCTCGATCTTTCGGAAGTCGCGCCGTCTCCGGAAGCGCTGGAGCGCCACATCTCGCGCGCATCGGAGGCGTTGCTCGCCCGTCAGCACGAGGACGGCCATTGGTGTTTCGAACTGGAGGCAGATGCGACGATCCCCGCCGAATACGTGCTGCTGAGGCATTTTCGCGGCGAACAGCCCGCTGTCGAACTCGAGCGACTGATCGCCGTTTATCTTCGGCGCATTCAGGGCGACCATGGCGGCTGGCCGCTCGTTCACGCGGGACCGTTCGACATGAGCGCCAGCGTGAAGGCCTATTTCGCGCTGAAGATGATCGGCGACGATATCGACGCGCCGCACATGGCCCATGCGCGCGAAGCGATCCTAGCCCATGGCGGCGCGGCGAAGAGCAACGTTTTCACTCGCTTCCTGCTGGCGCTCTATGGCGCCATTCCCTGGCGTGGGGTTCCGACCATGCCGGTCGAGATCATGCTTCTGCCGCGCTGGTTTCCCTTCCATCTTGACAAGGTCTCCTATTGGGCGCGCACCGTGATGGTCCCGCTGCTGGTGCTGCAGGCGCTGAAGCCGCGCCCCGCCAATCCGCGCGGCGTCACGATTCCGGAGCTGTTCGTCGCGCCGCCGGAGACGGTGCGAAAATGGCCGACCGGCGCCCATCAACATTTGGCGGCGGTCAAGTTCTTCGGCGCGATCGACTGGCTGCTCAAGCGCGTCGAGCCTTTCTTCCCGGCGTCATTGCGCCGCCGCGCGATCGGCGCCGCCGAGGCTTTCGTGACCGAGCGCCTCAACGGCGAGGACGGCCTCGGCGCGATCTATCCAGCGATGGCGAACGCCGTGCTGATGTATGACGCGCTCGGCTATCCGCCCGACCATCCGCATCTCGCCGCCGCGCGCCGGTCGATCGAGAAGCTGCTGGTCGTCGGCAAGGACGAAGCCTATTGCCAGCCCTGCCTGTCGCCCGTGTGGGACACCGCGCTCGTGGCCCACGCGCTGCTTGAAGCGGAGGGCGAAGCGGGCGGTGAGCCGGTGCGCGCGGCGCTCGAATGGCTTGCGCCGCTGCAGGTGCTCGACGTGGAGGGCGACTGGGCTGCCCAGCGCCCTCATGTGCGGCCGGGCGGCTGGGCGTTCCAGTACGCCAATCCGCATTACCCCGATCTGGATGACACCGCGGTTGTAGCGATGGCGATGGACCGCGCGGACCGCGGCGGCCTCACCGGCGCTCCCGACGCTCATTCGCCGGCGATCGCTCGCGCGCGAGAGTGGATCGAGGGCTTGCAGAGCCGCGACGGCGCGTGGGCCGCCTTCGACGCCGACAACACCTATTATTATCTCAACCACATCCCGTTCGCTGACCATGGCGCGCTGCTCGACCCGCCGACGGCGGACGTCACCGCGCGCTGCATCTCGATGCTCGCTCAGCTCGGCGAGACGCGCGATACGAGTCCGGTCCTCAAGCGCGGAATCGACGCTCTCCTCGCCGATCAGGAACAGGATGGAAGCTGGTTCGGCCGCTGGGGAATGAACTATATCTATGGAACGTGGTCATCCTTATGCGCGCTTGCGATCGCCGGCCAGGACCCACAATCCGAGCCGGTCCGCCGCGCCGTTGCGTGGCTCGAGCGGATCCAGAATTCGGACGGCGGCTGGGGAGAGAGCGCGGGCAGCTACAAGCTCGACTATAAAGGCTACGAACCTGCGCCCAGTGCGGCCTCGCAGACGGCGTGGGCTTTGCTCGGGCTGATGGCCGCGGGAGAGGCCGACCACCCCGCCGTCGCGCGCGGCGTCGCTTATCTCGCCGCAACGCAAGGCGACGACGGCTTCTGGAGCGAGCCCTGCCATACTGCGACGGGTTTCCCGCGCGTGTTCTATTTGCGCTACCACGGTTATTCGAAGTTCTTTCCGCTCTGGGCGCTGGCCCGCTATCGCAACCTCAAGCGCGGCAACAGCCGCGCCCCAGCATTCGGGATGTGAAAGCCGCGAGGGCTCTGGCGGTCTGCTAGGCAACGACAAGCCCGATCCACGCGCAAATCTGCGCGAAAATTGAGCGCTTTGCCGTCGCAATCCAGTCATATATACTTCACCTTTTCGTCACGCCTGTGGACAAAGGGGCGTGACCCCTGCTGACCTTGTTGGCGGGCACCGTGGGGATCACTGACCGAATGCAAAAGAACATCAAGGTCGCCATCGCCGGGGTCGGCAATTGCGCCAGCGCGTTGGTGCAAGGCGTGGAATATTACCGGACCCGACGCAACGCGGCGCTGGATGGCGTGATGCGCCAAACGATCGGCGGCTACCGCGCCAGCGACGTCGACTTCGTCGCCGCGTTCGACGTCGATAAGCGCAAGGTCGGCCGGCCGCTCGAGGAGGCGATCTTCGCCAAGCCGAACAATACGCGTGTCTTCCAGAGCTCGCTGCCGGTGTCGAACGTCGTCGTCCAGATGGGCCCCCAGTTCGACGGCGTGGCGACGCACATGGCGGACTACGACGACGACGTCGCCTTCCGCCCGGCCGATCTCGAGCCGACCGACATTGCCGAGGCTCTGCGCAAGTCGGGCGCCGAGGTGCTGCTCTGCTATCTGCCGGTCGGATCCGACAAGGCCGTCAAGCACTATGCCGAAGCCTGCCTCGAAGCGGGCGTCGCGATGGTCAATTGCGTGCCCGTCTTCCTCGCTTCCGACCCCGAATGGGCGCAGAAGTTCCGCGAGGCGCGCCTGCCGATCGTGGGCGACGACATCAAGAGCCAGGTCGGGGCGACGATCGTGCACCGATCGCTGGCGCGGCTGTTCGCCGACCGCGGGGTCAGTCTGGACCGGACTTATCAGCTCAACACCGCCGGCAACACCGACTTCCTCAACATGCTGGAGCGCAAGCGGCTCAAGTCGAAGAAGATTTCCAAGACCGAATCCGTCCAGTCGCAGCTCGACGAGCGGCTTGACGACGCGGACATCCACATTGGCCCGTCCGACTACATTCCTTGGCAACACGACAACAAGATCGCCTTCATCCGCATGGAGGGACGCGGCTTCGGCGACGCGCCGCTCGAGGTCGAACTCAGGCTCAGCGTACAGGATTCCTCGAACAGCGCCGGCGTCGTCATCGACGCGCTGCGTTGCGCCAAGATCGGATTGGAGCGCGGCGTCGGCGGGCCGCTGGAAGCGCCGTCGGCCTACTATATGAAGAGCCCGCCGCGTCAGATGCGCGATAGCGTCGCGCTCGACGCATGCAACGCCTTCATCGACGGCGAGCCTTTCGACCTTCCGGAAGAGGCGCCGCGAAGGGTCAAGGTCGCGGGACGCGGTCGCTCGTAAGTGCAAGCGATCGAAACGGTTCTGTTCGATTTTGGCGGCACGCTCGACTCCGACGGGGTGGCGTGGAAGGAGCGCTTCCACGCCCTTTACCGGGCCGAAGGACTGGTTCTTTCCGCAGACGCTTTTGCGCCGGCCTTCTATGCGGCCGACGACGCGCTCGTGGGCGCGCTCGCGCCCTGGGCGGGCCTCAAGGAGACGGTCGACGCATTGGCGGTGGGTCTCGAGGCCGAACTCGGACGCCGCGGCGCGCGGGCGAGAGTCGATAACGCTCGCGGCCGCCGCGTCGCGTCGCGTTTCCTGTCCGAAATGTCCGCCGCCTTCGACCGCAATCGGCCGGTCCTCGAGGCGCTTGGCGAGCACTATCGGCTCGGCGTGGTGTCGAACTTTTATGGCAATCTCGAAGCCGCGTGCGAGAGCTCGGGCCTCGCTTCCCTTTTCGGGGTCATGGCGGACAGTCAGCGCGTCGGCGCCGAGAAGCCCGAGCCGGCGATCTTCCATGCTGCGCTTTCGGCGCTCAACGCGACGCCGGCGACGGCCGTGATGGTCGGCGATTCCTTACGTCGCGACGGCGAAGGCGCGCGGCGATCCGGCATGCGATTCATCTGGATCGCGCGCGAAGACGTCCAGGCGGCCGAACGCAACGGCGTCGCGGATGCCGCCGTGACCGAGCTACCGGATCTGCTCGAGATCCTGACATGACCGGCGCGCCAGCATCTCTCGCCTTACGCGGCGGCGTCATCGCCGCCGGCCACGGGACACGGCTACGCGCCGACGGCTATCGCGTCAGCAAACCGATGACGCCAGTCGGCGGAAGGCCCCTGATCGAGCACGCCCTTAGTCGCTTTCGCGCGATTGGCGTCGACAAAGTGACCGTCATCGTCAACGAAGAGAACGACGATTGCCGGCGATGGCTCGCCGACCACGGCGATGGTTTGGATCTCGACGTGATCGTGCGCACGACCCCGTCGTCCTACGCGAGCTTTGAGCTTGTCGCCGCTAGGCTTGCGGGCGCTCCCGCGGTCATCACGACGGTCGACGCGATTATGCCGGTCGAGGCCTTTCGGCAGTTTGTCGACTCGGCCGCCAGCTTTCCGCACGACGCAGTCGTGCTGGGCCTCACCGGTCATGTCGATGATGACAATCCGTTGTGGGCGACCGTGAGCGAAGACGGGCGCATTGCGCGGCTCGGCGGCGCTCAAGGCAGCCATGTCACGGCTGGGATCTATTGGCTTCCGGCGCATCGGGTCGCGGCGCCGACGGAAGGGTTCGACCGTCTGCGCGACTATCTCAAATGGTTCGTCGATGAAAACCACCCGGTCTATGGCGTCGTCCTGCCGCTCGTGTTCGACATCGATCGGGCCCACGACGTCGAGGCCGCCGAGCAGGCTGGATTCCGCCGCTCGCCTGAGAACATTGACGCATGAACAGCAGGCCCACCTGCACTGGCGTCTTGCGCGAGCCCGCGCATTCGCCCGGCCGCGTCGATGACGACGCCGCGATCATGGAGCGCGTTGCCGACGCCATGAGGGAGCGAGGCTTCAGCATTGAACTGATCCCCGCCGAGGCTGTCCTTGAAACCCCCTCGGCTAACTTGTTCGTCATGTGCGAGCGCGGAACGGTTCTCGATCGCCTCGCCGCGATGGAGAAGAGAGGCTCGATCGTCGTCAACTCCCCGGCGGCCATCCGCAACACCTATCGCCACCGCATGGTCGAGCTGTTCACACGCCATCGCGTGTCGGCGCCCATGAGCTGGATCGTCGCTGCAGACGCCAATACGTCCCGACCGGCCGACTGCGCTTGGATCAAGCGCTACGACTTCCACGCCACGCAACGCGACGACGTCATGTACGCAGCTTCTGAGACGGGGTGGCGCGAGGCGCTGCGTCGTTTCGCAGACCGGGGCATTCCCTTCGTCATCGCCCAGGAGCATGTGGCGGGCGATCTGGTCAAATTCTACGGCGTCCGCAATCGCGCCCTGGCTCCGGACGCCAATTGGTTCCAGTGGTTCTACCATCGCGACAAGGGCATGCTGGGTCACGCCTTCGACCCGACCCGCCTGAGCGAGGCCGCTTTCCACGCTGCCGCCGCGCTGGGCCTCGAGGTTTTCGGCGGCGACGCCGTCATCAGAGCTGACGGCCAGCCCAAGATCATCGACCTCAATGCGTGGCCGAGCTACGCGCTCTATCGCGATCGCGCCGCGCAGGCGATCGCTGATTGCCTGACCGACCGCTTCCAGCGGCGCCCGCGCTTGGTCGCCTCAGCAAGGAATTGATCCGTTGAACGATCTCCCATCCCCCAGCAGCGCATTTCAGCGCCGCGCCGTGCCCGGCCCCAAATCCAAGGCGATCTTCGACCATGAGGCCGAGGCTATGGCGCCGGGGCTGCAATCGATCGCGCTCTATTCGCAAATCGTCGTCGATCACGCCAAGGGCTGCGTCATCACCGACGTCGACGGCAACGAGTATCTCGACTTCATCGCCGGCATCGCGATCGGCAGTCTTGGCCATTGCCATCCGCACTACGTCAAGCGTCTCAAGGAGCAGCTCGATCGGATCACCTTCGGCAGTTTCACCACCGAGACCCGCGCCCACTTCCTCAATCTGGTGAGTGCGCAACTGCCGGAAGGGATCACGCATATCCAGTTGTTCTCGGGCGGCGCGGAGGCTGTCGAGGCCGCGTTCCGGCTCGCGAAATCGGTCAGCAAGAAATTCGAATTCATCGGCTTCTGGGGCGGCTACCACGGCAAGACGGCAGGCGTGATCGGCCTGCTCGGCGGCGGCTATCGCAATCACCAGGGTCCGTTCCCGCCGGGCATGCACCTTTCGCCTTACGCCAATTGCTACCGGTGCCCGTTCAAGCTTGAATATCCGTCCTGCGGCATCGCTTGCGCTGAACATCTGCGCAACGTCATCAAGAACGACACGCAGGGCGAGGTCGCGGCGATCATCGTCGAGCCAATGCAGGGCACGGCAGGCAATGTGATCCCGCCTGACGAGTTCATTCACGCCGTGCGCGACATCGCCGACGAGTGCGGCGCGCTGCTCATCGCCGACGAAATCCTGACGGGCTTCGGCCGCACCGGAACGATGTGGGCCTCCGACCAATTCGGCCTCAAGCCCGACATCATGACCATCGGCAAGGGCATAGGCGGCGGCTTTCCATTGAGCGCGGTCGCTTCGTCGTTAGAGCGGATGTCGGCGAAGCCCTTCGGGGAGCCGAGCGGGAGTTCGTCCAGCTATGGCGGAAATCCGCTCGCCGCTGCCGCCGGCCTTGCAGCCGTCGAGGCCATACTCGACGAGCAGCTGGTCGAGAATTCGGCCCGCGTCGGCGCCAAGATGCTCGAGGCGCTCAAACGGCTTCAGGAGAAATACCGCTTTGTCGGCGACGTGCGCGGACGGGGTCTCATGATCGGCGTCGACCTCGTCGCGGATCGCAAAACGAAGGCGCCGCTCGACAAGACCATCACTCGCGCGCTCTTCCACGAGGCGCTGGAGCGCGGCCTCGTCACCATGTCCTATTCCAACGTCATTCGCATCAATCCGCCTCTCGTCATCACCGAGGACGAAGCGATGCGTGGAGTTGACATCCTCGACCAGTCTTTCGCTGCGATCGCGCGCCGGTTCGGGCTCGACTGAGCCATCTCGTTGCTCAGGGGCGCCTTCGTCGGCTTCGGCAATGTCGCGGCCAAGGGGCACATGCCCGGCTGGCGCGCCCGCGACGATGCGAGGATCGTCGCGGCGACCGACGCCTCCGCTACGCGCCGCGAGGCGTTTCTCGCCGCCTGTCCGCAAGGACGCTGGCATGAAACCATCGACGATTTGTTATCCGGCGAAGAGCTCGATTTCGTCGACATCTGCGCGCCGCCGGGCAGCCATGCGGCGCTGATCGAGCGCGCGCTTGGCGCGGGCCTTCATGTGCTGAGCGAGAAGCCGCTGGTCACTCGGGTCGAGGACGCAAAGCGTGTGGCCGCCGCGGCCGCGCGCGCCAGGCGAGTTGTTCATACAGTGCACAATTGGCTTCAGGCGCCGATCTGCTCGCAAGATTTCGACCTTGATCGACGAGGGCGCGATCGGCGCCGTCCGATCTGTCCGCTGGCGGACGCTGAGAACGCAACCAGCGATCGCGGTGAGCGCGGACGGGGTCACGAACTGGCGGGTCGATCCGGGACAAGCGGGCGGCGGCGTCTTGTTCGATCACGGCTGGCACGCGCTCTATTGCGTCACGCGCTGGGCCGGCGCGCCGACCGGGGTAACCGCGCGCCTCGAAACGCGCCGCTTCCATGAGCAGCCGCTGGAAGACACGGCGAGCGTTGACCTAGATACGACAGCAGGCGTGAGCCGCATCTTTCTCACCTGGGCCGCCGATGAGCGCTCGAACGCGATCGAGATCGATGGTGACCAAGGCGAGATCCGCGTCGCTGGCGACGCCTTGGTCCTGAAGTCGAATAAGCAGGAACGTCACTGGTCATGTCCGCCACCCCTGTCGGAGGGGTCGCATCATCCCGACTGGTTTGGCGGAGTAGCCGCCGATTTTCTCTCGGCGGCGGCAGGCGAGGCCAAGGGCAATCTGAATGAGGCGATCCTATGCGCCCGCCTGATTGACGCGGCTCAGCGGTCAAGCGCCGAAGGTGGGGCTCGGGTCGCCCTCTCCTGATGAGCGGAGCCTCCGCCGCGGCTCAGTCGTTCTGCCCCTCACCGCCTCGGGTCGCCTCAAACAGGAACCAGGTCCGGCGCTCGGTCTCGTCGATCCAGACTTCGAGCAAGCTCGCCGTTGCGACGTCTCCGTACTCGTCGCACACGTTATGGACCTCGCGCATTGCCGACGTCAGGCTCTTGTTGTCGTCGCGCAGCTCCGCCAGCATGTCCTTTGGATCGACATACTCCGCGTCATTATCGAGAATCCGCTGCCGGCGCGAAATATCGCCGACCGACCGCAGTGTCGTGCCGCCGATCTTGCGCGCTCGCTCAGCCATCGGATCGGTCATGGCGAAAATCTGGTCGCCGTGCTCATCCAAAAGCAGATGGTAGTCGCGGAAATGGGCGCCGCTCATATGCCAGTGAAAGTTCTTGGTCTTCATATAGAGCGCGAAGACATCGGCCAGCAATGCAGCAAGCGCGGCAGAAATATCGCGCGTCGCTTCCGACTTGAGATCGGTCGGCGTGCCGAGGCGCTCGCGCACGTGCACATCCTTGCTCGTTCGGGCGCTGGTTTCTTTCGCCTCTGTCGTCTTTGCCATGCCGGCCTCCTTAAAGTTGTTTCCGCACCATTTTCAAGATCAATACGCTCTAACTCCTGATCGTGGCACGCCTCCCCGGCCGATTCCAGCGCCCGTCGGCTTTCACAATCGGCGCTCGACCATCATCTCTTTGATGTGAACGATCGCCTTGGCCGGGTTGAGACCCTTGGGACAGGTCTGGGCGCAGTTCATGATCGTGTGGCAGCGATAGAGGCGGAACGGGTCCTCGAGATTGTCCAGCCGCTCGCCCTGCGCTTCGTCGCGCGGAGTCGATGAGCCAGCGATAGGCTTGCAGCAGGACCGCCGGCCCAAGATAGCGGTCTCCGTTCCACCAGTAGCTCGGACACGAGGTCGAGCAGCACGCGCATAGGATGCACTCGTAGAGACCATCGAGCTTCGACCGCTCTTTTGGCGACTGCAGCCATTCCTTCTCCGGCGCTGGACTAACGGTTCTCAGCCATGGCTCGATTGAGGCGTGTTGAGCGAAGAAGACCGAGAGATCGGGCACGAGATCCTTGATCACTTCCTGGTGCGGCAGCGGATAGAGGGTGACCGGCGCCGCGACGTCGTCGATGCCGCGCGTGCAGGCGAGCGTGTTCATCCCGTCGATGTTCATTGCGCAGGAACCGCACACTCCCTCGCGGCACGAGCGGCGGAAGGTCAGCGTCGAATTGATCTTGGACTTGATCCAGATGAGCGCGTCGAGAACCATCGGGCCGCAATCGTCGCGGTCGACGAAATAGGTGTCGATGCGCGGGTTCAAGCCGTCGTCCGGGTTCCAGCGATAGATGCGGAACTCCGTCGTCCGCTTCGCGTTGGCGGGCCTCGGCCAAGTTTTGCCGGGCGTGATACGGGAGTTTTCGGGGAGGGTTAGTTGGACCATTCTAACCTAACCTATGATCAATCGACCGAGGCATTCACGACGAACGTCACTGCCCATTCAGAAAGTCTAGCCATCAAACCCGCTTAGGCAAGATCGCGACGCCTTCCCTTCTTGCCGCGTCGCGCAACGTCCTATCGAGGCTGGCAAGCGGCAATTCGTTCATCATGGCCGCCGCCAGGTAGGCGGCGTCATAAGCGGTAAGGCCGCGTTTCCGGGCGAGTTGCGCGACAAGGCGGGCGTCGCCGCGTCCGGCGTCGCGCAAAGGCAAGGCTTCGAGCGAGTTGAGATGCGCCTCGAGATCGGATGGAAGCAAGCGCCCTCGCCGGCATGCGACGATCAAGAGATTGCGGACCTCATGCCACAACAGGTTCGGCGCCGCCGCTCCTTCCACGCCCATGCGATGAGCAAGGTCCGTCGTGACGTTTGTCGCTTCGTCGGGAAGAAACCAGGAGCCGGCCACCGAAGCATCGACGACAAAAGCCATCCCTATCTCCGACCCTCGCCAATCCAGGTCCGGATCTCGTCTTGCGTAACGGTCTTGATTCGGCCGCTGTCGCGCAAAGCGAGCATTGCTTCAACCGCCACCCGTCCGCGCGCTTTCTCCTCGATCGGCATCAACCGCGCCACGGGCGTGTCACCGCGAGCGATGACGAATTCCTCGCCGCGCTCGACCCTGGCCAGCAATTCGGACAGATGCGCCTTCGCTTCGGCGACCTTCACGACCGCTCCCATTCGCGCCTCCCGGACGCCATGAAGCGCCCAAGCAAGACTAGAACAAGCCCCACGGTTGGTCAACATGTTGACCAACACAGGCTCAGTACACCCGCGCCTTCGGCTCGATATAGCCGACGTCGTTGCTCATCGTATAGGCATGGACTGGCCGGTAGTCGATTGTCACCGTCTGTTTCACAGGGTCGACCCAGGCAAGCGTGTGCTTCATCCAGTTGACGTCGTCGCGCTTTGGATAATCCTCGCGCGCATGAGCGCCACGGCTCTCGAGGCGGTTCAAAGCGCCCTCCATCGTCACCACGGCTTGGACGATCAGATTGTCGTATTCCAGCGTCTCGATGAGATCGGAGTTCCAGACAAGCGAGCGATCCGTCACCGAGACGTCGGCGCCGGAACGCCAAGCGGCGTGAATCTTCTCCTCACCTTGGGCGAGCACGTCGCCAGTGCGGAACACAGCGCAATTGTCCTGCATGACGCGCTGCATATTGAGCCTCAGCTCCGCGGTCGGGGTCTTGCCCTTGGCGTTGCGGAACCGGTCGAGGCGGGAGAGCGCGAACTCCGCGCTGTCCTTGGCGAGCTCGGGCTGGCGGTCATCGGGCTTCAGCATCTCAGCGGCGCGTAAGCCCGCCGCGCGGCCGAAGACGACGAGGTCGATCAGCGAGTTGGAGCCAAGCCTGTTTGCGCCGTGCACGGACACGCATGCCGCTTCGCCTAGCGCCATCAGTCCGGGCACGATCGAGTCTGGATCGCCGTTGATCTTGGTCAGAACCTCGCCATGATAATTCGTCGGGATGCCGCCCATGTTGTAGTGCACAGTCGGTAAAACGGGGATTGGCTCCTTCGTCACGTCGACGCCGGCGAAGATGCGCGAGCTCTCGGCAATGCCGGGCAGGCGTTCGTGCACCACCTTCGGATCGAGGTGATCGAGGTGCAGGTAGATATGATCCTTGTTCTTGCCGACGCCCCGGCCCTCGCGAATTTCTATCGTCATCGAGCGGCTGACGACGTCACGTGAGGCGAGGTCCTTGGCGTGTGGCGCGTAGCGCTCCATGAAGCGCTCACCCTCCGAATTGACGAGATAGCCGCCTTCGCCGCGCACGCCCTCGGTGATGAGGCAGCCCGCGCCATAGATCCCGGTCGGATGGAATTGCACGAACTCCATGTCCTGCAGCGGCAGGCCTGCGCGTAGCGCCATCGCGTTGCCGTCCCCGGTGCAGGTGTGGGCCGAAGTGGCCGAGAAATAGGCGCGGCCATAGCCGCCGGTGGCCAGCACAGTGGTCTGCGCACGGAAGCGATGAATCGTTCCGTCGTCCAGCTTGAGGCAGACGACGCCGCGCACCGCGCCCTCGGGGTCGCGGATAAGGTCGATCGCGAAATATTCGATGAAGAACTGGCACTTCGCCCTCAGCGCCTGACCGTAGAGCGTGTGCAGGATGGCGTGGCCGGTGCGATCTGCGGCGGCGCAAGTGCGCTGCGCTATGCCCTTGCCATAGTCGGTCGTCATGCCGCCGAATGGCCGCTGATAGATCTTGCCTTCTTCGGTGCGCGAGAACGGCACGCCCCAATGGTCCAGCTCGTAGACCGCAGATGGGGCATTGCGGCACAGATATTCGATCGCGTCCTGGTCGCCGAGCCAGTCGGCGCCCTTGACGGTGTCGTACATATGCCAGCGCCAGTCGTCCGGGCCCATGTTGCCGAGCGAAGCAGAAATGCCGCCCTGCGCCGCGACGGTGTGCGAACGGGTCGGAAACACCTTCGAGATGCATGCCGTGCGCAAGCCGGCCTGGGCGCAGCCGACGCTCGCCCTGAGGCCGGAGCCGCCCGCGCCGACCACAACGACATCGAAAGTGTGGTCGGTGATCGGATAGGCCTTGCCTCCGAGCGCCGGGGCGCTCTGCGCGGAAGGGCCATTGGTCGCCATGGATGTCCGTCTTCTAAAGTTGGCTCAGGTAAAGGCGACTCGCAGAGTCGCGTAGAGGCAGGCCAGCGCTAGAAGCGCGGCGAAACAGGTGTTGGCCGCCAGCGCCCAGGCGCGCGACCGGCCGCCGATGTAGTCGTCAATGATGGAGCGCATGCCAAGCTCCATATGGACAATACCGGCGAAAATGAAAGCGAGGAGCAGGATCGCCGAGATTGGGCGCGTGAGCTCCGCTCGTACGCCGTTGTAGTCCTTGCGCAAGAGGTCGATCATCATCCAGACGAAGCCGACTGTCAGCGGCACGAGCGCGAGCGATGTCAGGTGAACGAGCCACGCCTCGGTAGTCCCCGTGCGCGCTGAGCCGAGAAACCGGACCCGGCCGAGGGAAGTGCGCAGATCGCCTGGATGATCGGCCAATTGCGTTGCTCCCCCTAGCGAGCCGTGAGGCCAATGATCCACACGAGGACAGTCAACGCGAAGCCTCCGATCAAGGTGGCCCACGCCATCTGGTCGCGCAATGGCGCGTCGAGGCCGTAGCCAGTGTCCCAAATGATATGACGAACGCCTCCGACGAGGTGATGAAAGAGCGCCCAAGTGACGACGAACAGAACGACATGTCCGATGAACGAACCGATGAAATCAGAAAAGACGGCGAACGTCGAAGCGTCGGCCGAGGCCGCGATAAGGAACCAGGCCAACAGCAGGACGCCGACATAAAGGGCGGCGCCGCTGACGCGATGGGCGATCGACATCGCCATCGTCATGGTTGGCCGATAGATGCTGAGATGCGGCGATAACGGCCGCGGACGGCGCGGACCAGGGAGAGCGTCGCTTGACGCCATAAGCTTGATTCCCGCTATTGTTCGACCGTGAACTTAGACCGCTCGGTTGACGCTCGCAACGACGATCCGCTTCGTTTGTTTACTTACTGAAGTCCACGGCAAATTCCAATCATGCCGCAAGCGCCGCCTCGACTTCCGCGCGCGTCGGCGGATCTGAGCCTTTGCGGGTGCAGGTAATCGCCGATGCGGCCGCCGCAAAGCGGAGCCAACCTTCGAGTTCCCTTCGAGACGGCGCCGGCGCTGCAGCTCCGAGCGCCTGGTCGCGGTCCATCGCTGATAGAAGCGCCGACATGAAGCTGTCGCCCGCGCCGACGGTGTCGACGACCTCCACACGCGGCGCTGGAACCTCGATACGTTCCCTTCCGAGCAATGCGAGAGCTCCACGCTCGCCCTTCGTCGCAACACAAAATCGTGGGCCGGACTTTGCCCAGGCGGCGAGACTCTCCTCAATACCGCGGCCTGGATAGAGCCACTCGAGGTCTTCCTCGCTGGCCTTGACCAGATGCGCCAGCGAAACTTCGTGCTCCACCAGGGACGCCACCAAATCGCGATCCGGGGTCACGAGAGGGCGGATGTTCGGATCGAAGCTGATTGTCGCCTGCGGGCGCGCCGCAGTCAGCGCTGCGAGAATCGATTTTGCATGGCGGGCGTCGACGGCGGCAACCGAACCGACGTGCAGGTGATGGGCGTCTCCTGGCCATTCGGTCGGAAACGGCCAAGGGCCGTCGTAGGCCGTCGCGTCGAGGTAGAACGAATAGCGCGATCCTGTCTTGGCGGTGCCGCGCATGACGAAGGCGAGCATCGTCGGGCGCGAAGTCGCGGGCGACATAGACAAGGCTGACGCCGTTTTCGGCTAAACAGGCCGCAAGGGCCTCACCGTTGCCGTCTGCGGACAGGCGCGAGATGAAGCCTGTCGGCGCGCCCAGCCGGCTCAGTCCGATTGCGACATTGTAGGGCGAGCCGCCAAGCAATGCGTCGTACGAGCTCGATTTGATTGGATCGGGGATGAGATCGATCAGCGCCTCGCCGGAGATCAGGATCATTTGAGTTTAGTTTCCCCCCGATCGCCTTCGCTTAAGCTTCACGCCATCGTATAGCCCGTCTTCACTGTCGTATAGAACTCCGCTGCGTAGCGTCCCTGTTCTCGCGGGCCAAGGTTCGAAGCCTTACGACCGCCGAACGGCGCGTGATAGTCGACGCCTGCGGTAGGCAGATTGACCATCGTCATGCCCACCTCGGCGTTGCGCTTGAAATGCGAGGCGTGCTTGAGGCTCGTGGTGCAGATGCCGCCGCACAGGCCGAATTCGGTGTCATTGGCGATCGCCAGGGCATGCTCATAGTCGCGCGCAGGGATCATCGCGGAGACGGGGCCAAAGATTTCCTCACGCGAGATGCGCATTGTGTTGTCGGCGTCGAGGAAGAGGGCGGGGGCCATGTAGAATCCGGGCGTGTCGCGATTGAGCCGCTCGCCGCCGAGGGCAAGCTTGGCGCCTTCGCCCTGGCCGATCGAGATATAGGAGAGATCCTGCTCGAGCTGTCCGGCGTCGACCACTGGCCCGATATGCGTTCCGGCTTTCAGCGCATCGTCGACGACAAGCGAACGCATCCGCTCGGCGAGCGCGTCCGCGAAGCGCCGGTAGATGGGCTCCTCGACGATAAGGCGCGACGAGGCCGTGCAGCGTTGGCCGGTCGAGAAATAGGCGCCGTTGAGCGCGCATTCGACCGCATTCTTAAGATCGGCGTCGGCAAGGACGACGAGCGGATTCTTGCCGCCCATTTCGAGCTGGAACCGGCGCATCGCCTTGGCGCAGGCGGCCGCGACCTTGGTCCCGGTCGCGACCGAGCCGGTGAACGTGACCGCGTCAACTTGTCTATGGTCGAGGATCGCCTGGCCGACCACCGAGCCGCGCCCGACGGTGAGGTTGAACACGCCCTTGGGAACGCCGGCGCGCACGATGATCTCGGAGAGCGCGTGGGCGCAGCCGGGAACGAGATCCGCGGGCTTGAAGACCACGGTATTGCCATAGGCGAGCGCAGGGGCGATCTTCCAGGCCGGAATCGCGAGCGGAAAGTTCCAAGGCGCGATAATGCCGACGACCCCGAGCGGCTCGCGCGTGACCTCGATGTCGATATTCGGTCTGACGCTCGCGAATTTCTCACCGGGAATCCTCAAAGCTTCGCCGGCGAAGAAGTCGAAGATCTGTCCTGCTCTGGTCGCCTCGCCAATGCCTTCCGCGAGGGTCTTGCCTTCTTCGCGCGAGAGCAGACGGCCAAGCTCCTCGCGCCGAGCGAGAATTTCGGTCGCGGCTCGCAACAGAATGTCATGCCGTTCCTGCGGCGTCGTCCGCGACCACGCCGGGAACGCGGCATGCGCGGCCTCGATCGCGGCGTTCGTCTGCGCGGCGTCGGCTTGCACGTATTCGCCGACAAGGTCGTTTGTGTTCGACGGGTTGATGTCGCGAGTAACGCTCGGGCCGTCGACCCATTCTCCGGCGATAAAGTTCTGGTGCGCGCCCATGCTCTCGTCCCTAAGTTGTCTATGAGATCTCTGGTGTGCGGACGCCTAAATCAAGCCCCGATGGCTGAGATTGCGCATGAGCGCTCCAACGCCGAATGTCCAGCGTTCGCACTCTTCGCATGGCCGCATGCGATTGACGAGCCGTCCGAGTTTCTCGGCGCTGATCGTGACGATATCGCCTGTCTTGTGCGTAAAACCCATGCCCGGAGCGCCGCGATCGGCCACGGGAGCGAACATCGTTCCGAGCAGAAGGACGAACCCATCGGGATAGGCATGGGAGGCGCCGATCGTTTGCGCCGCGATGTCGCTGGGATCGCGGCTGATCTTGGCCATCGACGAGCCGCCCTCGAGACGAAAGCCATCCTCACCCTCGACCACGAGTGAGACCGTCGCCTTTCGAACGTCGTCAAGCGTGAACGTCTCATCGAAGAAGCGCAGGAACGGACCGATCGCGCAACTCGCGTTCTGGTCTTTCGCCTTGCCGAGCAGCAGCGCCGAGCGTCCCTCGAAATCGCGCAGATTGACGTCATTGGCGAGGGTCGCGCCGACAATCGCCCCACTGGAGGCGACCGCCAGCGCGACCTCGGGTTCGGGATTGTTCCAGCGGGAGGCGCTGTGGAAACCCGCGTCGTCGCCGGTTCCGACGGCCGACATCGGTTGGCTCTTGGTGAACACCTCGGCGTCGGGGCCAATGCCGACTTCCAGATATTGCGACCAGGCGCCGGCCTTGACCAGCGCATCCCTGAGCCGCATTGCCGCGGACGAGCCCGGCTTCAGAGTGCTGAGATCATCGCCCAGAACGCTCACGATCTCCTCGCGCGCCTTCGCCGCGCCTTCGCGGCTGCCGCGCGCGCGCTCTTCGATCACGCGCTCGAGCAGCGATTGCGCGAACGTGACGCCGGCCGCCTTGATCGCTTGAAGGTCAATCGGCGCCAGCAGGCGCGGACTGCCAGAAGCGCCGGTGTCGCGGGGGGTATGGGCGAGGATGTCGCTGAGCGCTCCAATGCGCGGACCTTCCGCCGCGCGCAGCGCCTGGGCAGGCGAGGGCGTCTCGCAAAGATCGCGCATGGTCGGGAACGCCGCGCTGATGTCGAACACGCCGTCTTCCCTGACCGCGACGACCGACGGGCCGTTGACTTCGGGCCGCCAAACACGACCCGCCAAAGCGCCGGCAAAGCGGTCTTCGGGCAGCGTCGTCCCTTCTCGCAAGTCGAGTGTCTGCATTGGCCTCGCCTTAGCGCGGCGTTTGGAGGATTGACGGGGCCGCGCTGCCTCTCTAGCGTCTAACATGTTAGCGGGACCAGGCGAAGCGTTTCGCTCGCCCTCAAGCGACGGGGAGGGATTTGGCGAAGGGCGCCCATTCGAAGGCGGACGCCGTGTACGGCGAACTGAAGGAAGCGATTCTCTCCGGGGCGCTCGAACCTGGCAGCCTGATCAACAAGGCGGGGTTGTGCGAAAAGCTCGGAGTTTCCCGGTTTCCGGTTTCCGCCGCTGTCAGCCGCCTCGCCTATGATCGCCTCGTCGACGTCGAGCCGCAGCACGGGTCGTTCGTCACCCGCATCTTGCTCAACGACGTCCGGGAGCGGTTGTTCATCCGCAGCGCTCTCGAGGGAGAGATCGCCGCGGAGGCGGCGCGCCGGATGACGCGCGCCGACAAGGACGCGCTTGCCGCCAACCTCAAGGAGCAAGCCAAGGCGGCCGCCGACGAGGATCGAACGATGTTCTACCCGCTCGATGTGGCGTTCCATCGAATATTGACCGCTGGCTTGGGTATGGCGCGAGCCGACGACGTTCTCGAGTTCTCTGCGCATCCATCTGGAAAGAACGCGTAGGTTGACTATGTCAACGCCCGGGCAGCTTCGTGCGTCGCTGAACGAGCACTCCGCGGTTGCAAGTGCGATCGAGGCTAAGGATCCCGCCGCGGCGCGCGAAGCGATGAAGCAGCATCTCACGATCACCGCCAACCGGCTCGAGGATCTCGCACAGCGGCAGCCGGAACTCTTCTCTCCCTAAGACAACCCTTGTGACAAAAAGACGGGAACCCATGACAACGCCTCGCGCTCTGCGCCTCGATCCTTCGGACAACGTGATCATCGCCATCGATGAGATTTCAGCTGGCGCTCAACCGACGGGAGGCGTCCAAGCTCGCGAACGCGTGCCCAAGGGCCACAAGATGGCGGCGGTCCCGGTCGAAGACGGCGCGCCGATCCGCAAGTTCGGGCAGATCATCGGTTTCGCCTCCCGGCCGATCGCCGCCGGCGAGTGGGTGCATGAGCACAATTGCGCGATCAAGGAATTCGCGCGGGACTATCATTTTGGCGAGGACGCGCGCCGCGAGAACATCCTCCCCATTGAGGAGCAACCGACCTTTCAGGGCTATCGGCGCGCGAACGGCAAAGTCGGGACACGCAACTATCTCGCGGTTCTCACGTCGGTGAATTGCTCGGCGACGGTGGCGCGACTGATCGCCAAGGAGGTCGAGCGCTCGGACATTCTGGCCGACTACCCGAACGTCGATGGCGTCATCGCGCTCGTCCATGGCACGGGTTGCGGCATCGCCGCCAAGGGCGTCGGATTTGACGCGCTCATGCGCACGCAATGGGGCTATGCCGCCAATCCCAACATTGGCGCGACGCTGATGGTCGGGCTTGGCTGTGAAGTGTTTCAGATCGGCCGCATGAAGGAAGAATATGGGATCGTCGAAAGCGACACGTTCCACAGCATGACGATCCAGGCCACTGGCGGCACGCGCAAAACTGTTGAAGCTGGCGTGGAGCGGATTCGCGCCATGCTGCCTGCGCTGAACCGCGTGGAGCGGACGGCGACGCCCGCGAGCGAGCTCACGCTTGCGCTCCAGTGCGGCGGGTCGGACGGTTACTCGGGCATCACCGCCAACCCCGCGCTTGGCGCGGCGGCCGACATCCTGGTGCGCAACGGCGGCACGGCGATTTTTTCCGAGACGCCTGAGATATACGGGGCGGAGCATTTGTTGACCCGTCGCGCGGCGACGCCGGAAATCGGCCACAAGCTCGTCGAGCGCATCCGCTGGTGGGAGGATTATACCGCGCGCAACGGCGGAGAGATGAACAACAATCCTTCGCCCGGAAACAAGGCGGGCGGTTTGACGACCATTCTCGAGAAATCGCTGGGCGCGGCCGCGAAAGGCGGCACCACCGCGCTCAACGAAGTCTATGAATACGCCGAACCCGTCACCGCCAAGGGCTTCGTGTTCATGGACACGCCAGGCTACGATCCCGTCTCGGCGACCGGGCAGGTCGCCGGCGGCGCGAACGTGCTCGCCTTCACCACCGGGCGCGGCTCGGCTTACGGCTGCAAGCCGACGCCGTCCATCAAGCTCGCCACCAACAATGACACGTATCGCAGGATGATCGAGGATATGGACATCAATTGCGGCGACGTTGTCGACGGCGTCTCGATTGCAGAGAAGGGCCAGGAGATCTTCGACAAAGTTCTCGCGGTCGCTTCGGGCGAACGGACCAAGTCGGAGCTCCTGGGTTACGGCGACGCGGAATTCGCCCCTTGGCAAATCGGCGCGACCATGTGACAGGCGCCGCCGATATTCTCGGAGACGGCGGGCCTCATGAAAACTGCGCTGCTGTTCGATCTCGATGGAACGCTCGTGGATAGCGACGCCGAGCATCTCGTTGCTTTCCAGCGCGTCTTTGCGCCGCACGGAATTGAGCTCGATCGTTCCGTATATTCCGCGAACATCATGGGCGCGTCCAACGCGATGATCGCGAGTCGCTACCTTGCGCACTTGTCGCCGCTTGAGCAGGCCGCAGCCCTTGACGCCAAGGAAGCGGCGTACCGCGAGAGTTTGGGCGAGCTCGAGCCTATCCTCGGCGCCCTTGCGCTGCTCGATTTCGCCGACCGGCGCGGACTGCAGCGCGCGGTGGTCACGAACGCGCCGCGCGCGAACGCCGAGAAGGTTCTCGCGGCGTTGGGGATCGGACAGCGTTTGCCCATCCTTGTGATTGGTGGAGAGCTTGCGCGCTCCAAGCCCGACCCGTTGCCGTATCTGACGGCGCTCGAGCGGACTGGCGCGTCAGCAGCCCATTCGCTTGCCTTCGAAGATTCTCTGTCGGGCGTTCGCGCTGCTGCGGCCGCCGGCGTTGCCGTCGTGGGCATGACCACCACGCTTAACTCGCCAACGCTCGTCGAAGCGGGCGCGACATTCGCGGCCAGCAATTTCACCGATCCGCGGATCTTCGAGCTGATTGAAGCGCGCCTGAGTGCCGGCGCTGAAGAAGGGGCAGAAGCGTGAGACTGGCGCAATTTATCGACGAAAACGACAAGCGGGCGCTTGCGGTCACTGCGCGCGGCGAAAGCCGGCTGGTCAAAGGCGCTCGCACGATGCTGGACTTGGCGCGTCAGGCGATCGCCGAAGGCGCGCCGCTTCGCAAGCTCATCGCCGACCGCGGAGTCGGCAAACCGGTCGATCTTGCTCGCGCATTGAAAGAGCGGCGCGTTCTTAGCCCCATCGATCATAAGGATCCCGCGCATGTGATCGTGACCGGAACGGGCCTCACGCATCTGGGTTCGGCGGAGGGGCGCGACAAGATGCACAAGGATCTCGCCGATCCGTCGAAGCTCACCGACTCGATGCGCATGTTCAAGCTTGGCCTTGAGGGCGGAAGGCCGGGCAGGAATGAAACCGGCGCGCAGCCCGAATGGTTCTACAAGGGCGACGGTTCGAGCCTCGCGGCGCCGGAGGGCGACTTGCCCAGTCCGGCCTTCGCGCTCGATGGGGGCGAGGAGCCGGAAATTGTCGGGATCTATTTGATCGATGACGCCGGCTCTCCGGTCCGTCTCGGCTTCGCGCTCGGCAATGAGTTTTCCGATCACGTCACCGAACGGCAAAATTATCTCTACCTTGCCCATTCGAAGCTGAGGCCCGCGAGCGTCGGCCCCGAATTGCTGGTCGGCGATCTGCCGGCCGACATCAACGGCCTGTCGCGCATCCGCCGAGGCAAGGAAGTCATTTGGGAGAAGCCGTTTCTGTCCGGCGAGCAGAACATGGCCCATTCGATCGCCAATCTCGAGGCGCATCATTTCAAATATGGCCTGTTCCGGCGCCCGGGCGACGTCCACGTCCATTTCTTCGGCACCGCCACGCTGTCGTTCAGCGACGGGGTGAAGACGCAGAAGGGCGACGTGTTCGAAATCGAATCCGAGACCTTCGGGCTGCCGCTCCGCAATCGGCTGGCGACGGAAAGAGCGGCGAAAGCGCGGGTTCGGGCGCTTTAGTCTGCGCGCGCCCAAATTTGCGGGCGCCCAACCCCTCGTTGAGACGCGCCGATTTGACGAGGATGCGCGGCCGACCGGACCGTTGCGCGTCTGGGTCGTTACGAAGCCGAAAACGCCCAAAACGAACCGGTCGTTTCGCGAGGCGAAACGAAACGTTTCGCAGGCGTGATCGTAAGCCATTGAAATCATTGTGGGCCGCGAATCAGATGTTTCGCGGGATTGTTTGTTTTCAAAGACTTGAGCCAGTTTTCGTTTCGCCGTTTTCGTGCGTTGTTTCTTTTCAACAACTTAGCTCTATTCGTCGTTTCGCCGCGCAACTCTGATCTGCCCGCGCTGCCAGCTTGCGGGCGCGGCGTCTCACCGTTCTGGCGGCTGCGCGGCGTGCTGGGCCTCCTCGATGGCGGCGGAATCGTCGTTGTCGGGCGGGTCGACGAAGGTCGGCGCCTGGGGCTCGGCTGGCAGGATCTGCGGCGGCGCCTTGGTAGGTCGGCCGGGGGGCGGGCTGCCTGCCGCCAGCTCATGATAGCGGTCGAGCGCCGCCGCGATCCGCAAATAAGCCGCGGCTGCCTTGAGTTCGCCAAGCTCGGTCGCAGCCTCGGCAAGTCTCAGCGCGTTAACGAGCCACTCGACCTGCGCCTGGGCGAAGCCCTTAGGCGCCTCCAGGCGCCGTTCGGCGAGCGCTCGGTCGATTTCGCGCCGGACCGTGGCAACGCTGGTCCGCACTATTTTTGCGATTTGGCTCGTGTAGCCTGACGCCGTCAAGTTGAAGGCGCGCTCCCGTCGCGCGATCCTCGTCGAGCGTTTCGCGCGGCGTTTGGCTCCAGCGTCAGGCGCCGGCGTTGGAGGTGCGGAAAGTTCGGTCACAGGGGTCTCCGGTGTCGCGAGTGCGAAAACCGAAAGTATAGCATACTTTCTATTTATGGGAAAGCGTTCGTTTTGATTCGTTGCCATAACGGACTGAAAATATTGGACAATGTCCAAAACTGGCAGGAACGCGCGTCGGCCATTTTCTCGCGCAGGCTTGACGCGCTCGGTCGCGAATCCTCGGCGCGAAGCGCGACGGGTCGCTAAGGACTTGTCCGCCAACTCAAGGATTAAATGCGTGCGCGGCAGGGAGATTGTGCCGCGCACGCTAGTCGGTCCATGGATTCGGCGACTCCCCTTTGAGCCGTGGTCGGTCGGCCCTGTCGCCTGGACGCATGGAAGGTTTCCAGTCCCGAATGAATAGCGCAATTGGTAAAACTACGAATGCGCGCTATGCCTGATGAGCCAGGGCGGAGCATTCGAGAACAAAGGAGCGGCGATGGCGGAATTGGCCTCTGCCCTCAGCGAAGCGCCCCGAATTCGACGCCTCGTTCCGGGCGATGTTCGCCGAGCTTTTGGCCTGGCGCCGCGACGTGCGCCATTTTCGCCCCGACCCAGCGCCGGATGACGCCACGTTGGCCGAACTCTTCCACCTCGCCGCGCTAGCGCCCTCGGTCGGCAATTGCCAGCCGACCCGATTCGTGCGCGTCGACGAAAAGGCGCGCCGCGCGTCCATTCGGGCCAATTTCGAGACCGCCAACCGCGATGCGCTGAGCGCCTACGCCGGCGAGCGGGCGGGGCTCTACGCCAGGCTCAAGCTCGCGGGCTTGAGCGACGCGCCGATCCAGCTTGCGGTCTTTTGCGATGAGGCGACCGAGCAGGGCCACGGCCTTGGCGCGCGCACCATGCCGGAGGCTCGCCGCTATTCGACCGTTTGCGCGCTCCACACGTTCTGGCTCGCTGCGCGCGCCTACGGCCTTGGCGTCGGCTGGGTGTCGATCCTCGATTCCGGCGCGATCGCCGCGGCGCTCGACGTTCCACCAGTCTGGACGTTCATCGCCTATCTTTGCGTCGGCTTCCCGCTCGAGGAGCATCTCATCCCGGAGCTTGAACGCGTCGGCTGGCAGGCCCGCGAACCACACCCGGTTGTGCGACGGTAGAGCGGGCTGCGTTCGGATGGAACCATGCGGCCGTGTTCACCACGGCCGGATACGCCTACAGTCATGAGCTTGCAACTCCTTAATCGCGCATGCCACAATGATGAGGCGGCATTCGTTGTGTTGGGGAAATCCAATGCGCTCTCGAACAGGAATCGCGGCATGCGCCGCGGCCGCCGTTTGCCTTTTGGGGCTCGTCAGGATCGCGTCGGCCGAGCCGGTTGTTTTCGACAGTTTAGGCGGAGCAAATTCAGGCGCAGCGGATACAAGCGTCGACCGCATTATATCCGGGACCTTCAATACGGGGGCCTCTCCGATTCATGTCGACGTGGCGCTCTCGCTTTCCGTCGCTGTTCCTTATGAGTACAAGGGCGACACCTACACGGTTAGCCTGGATGGCGGCATTCCTCTTTCCGACCTATCGTTCGACCCGATAAACGGATTGGACACTCTCGACGGCTCGTCCGTCGACTTTCAGGGTCCGGCGCTCGCCTCGGTCACCTTTCCGGTGACCAGTCTGTCGGCGGCCTGGACGGTCGAACGGTACGACCAGTTTGCTGGCGTCGAGCTTAACCCCAATTCGCTCTACTGGATCGAAGTCAGAGTCGACGGTCAATCCGTCATCGAATGGGGAACGACTCATGACGTGTCGGGTCTCGGCGTGGCCGCCAATTATTTAGCGTGGTTTGGCACGGACGACGGGTTTTTTCTCAACGAAGGCGTTCAGCCCTTCGCCTCTGATCAGGCCCTTCAGATGGAGGTCCTCGCCGCAACCCCGGAGCCCTCGACTTGGGCGCTGATGCTGGTCGGCTTCGCGGGGCTCGGCTTTGCCGGCTATCGGTCGACACGGCGCCGCCCTCGGCCTGCGTGCCTAGCTTCCCGGAGCCTTCACAAAGTCTCCGTGACCTTCTTCAAATGGGGCGGCTGGTCGGGGTCGCGGCCGCGGCGGCGCGCGGTTGATTCGGCCATGCGATAGAAAGCGTGAAGCGCCGCGATCGGCGTCAGAAGGGGATGGCCGCCGTCAGGCGCGACCAAGGTCGGCCAGCGTTGGTGCGGCTCGGTGTCGACGAGGAGCGGCGCCGCGCCGAAGGCTGCGAGGCGGTCAAGGGCGTCGAAGAAGCCCGGACGCGCGGCGTCGGCAGGGGCAAAGCCGAGGACGGGGAACCCTGGGCCAATGATCCCCGCCGGCCCATGCAGCACTTCGGCCGACGAGAAGGCTTCGGCGTGGATCGCGGAGGTCTCCTTGAGCTTGAGCGCCGCCTCGGCGGCGATGGCGTGCGTGGCGCCCCGTCCGATGACAAAGAGGGAGGAGGCTTCGGCGAGCGTCGCGATCGCCTCCGTCTGAGGCGGCGCGGCTGACGATGAGTCGAGGACCAATGGCAGGTCCTGAAGGGCGGCGAGAAGCGCGTCGTCGTCGCTCCAATGGGCCACAAGAGAAATGCCGGCGACGAGCGCGGCGATCATCGACTTGGTCGCCGCCACCGAGCGTTCAGGCCCGGCGCGGAGCGGCAGCACCGCATTCGCCTCGCGCGCGAGCGGAGAGCTTTCGTCGTTGACAAGTGCGACCGACAGCGCGCCCTGATCCTTCGCCATGTGCTGCATCGCGAGGATGTCCGGGCTCCTGCCCGATTGCGAGATGGCGATCGCGACGGCGCCCTCAAGCTTGAGCGGCGCGCGATAGAGCGAGGCGATCGAGGGCCCGAGCGAAGCGCAGGCGAGCCCGAGCTTGAGCTCAATGAGGTGCTTGAGATAAAGCGCCGCGTGATCGGAGCTGCCGCGCGCGACCGTCGCGACGAAGGCGGGCTCGCGCGCCCGCAAGTCCGCGGCTGCCTGCGCGGTCAATGCGGCGTTGGCGGCCAATTGGCGACGGACGACGGCGCCCGTCTCCGCAACCTCCGCGGCCATGAAAGTCCCGCTCAAGGCGTCGCTCCTTGCCTTAAGGATAAAGGAGCCGCTTCTCCCAAGGCGCGTTCGGCCCGGAGCGGGTGAACCTGACGCGCTCATGCAGCCGGGAGGGGCGATCGCGCCAGAACTCGATCTCGACGGGCTCCAGCCGATAGCCGCGCCAATAGTCCGGCCGCGGCACGTCGCCGGTTCCGAACTGCCGTTCGTAGGCTTCCACCGCGGCCTCGAGATCGCCGCGCGCGGCGAGCGGCCGCGACTGCTGGCTCGCCCACGCGCCGATCTGGCTCCCTCTCGGCCGCGAGGCGAAATAGGCGTCGCTCTCGGCTGCCGTCACTTGGGCGATTACGCCCCGGAACCGAGCCTGGCGACGGAGCGATTTCCAGTGAAAAAGCGCCGCCGCCCGCGGCTGGCCCTTCAGTTCGTTCCCCTTGGCGCTCTCGATGTTGGTGTAGAAGACGAGGCCGCGCTCATCCACGCCTTTGCACAGGACCATCCGCGCGTCGGGCAATCCATGCGCATCGACGGTGGCGAGCGTCATCGCCTCCGGGTCATTGATTTCCGTTGCCGTCGCTTCGTCGAGCCAAAGCTTGAACAGCGCGAACGGGTCGCCGGCCTTGGTAAAATCGGCGATGCTCAAGTCGTTCAAAGCGCCGATCCTCTGGCTAAGAAAAGGAAAGCCGGCGCAAATAATATCCCGCCCGGAGCCTGATGGCCAACCGCCGGCGGGAATGGCCTTGCGCGCCGTGAGATCAAGGGCCAAATGTGCGAACGAGACACTGGCCTTTGCGCTTTTCAAGAAGGCTGAGGCCGAGGAATGGGCTCATAGATGCGTGATCCATATGACGTTCTTGGCGTTTCCAAGACGGCGAGCGAAGCGGAAATCAAGTCCGCGTTTCGCAAGCTCGCCAAGAAATACCACCCCGACCAGAGCAAGGAGCCGAAGGCGAAGGAGCGGTTCGCGGAAGTGGGCTCGGCCTACGAGATCCTCGGCGACGACAAGAAGCGCAAGGCCTTCGATCGCGGCGAGATCGATGCGGAGGGCAAGCCTCGGGCGCCGCAATTCGAGGGTTTCGGCTTTGGCGCCCAGCCAGGCGGCGGTCCCCGCGACTTTCGCAATTTCGGCTTCGACTTCGGCGCGGGCGGGTTTTCGACCGAAAGCGGTTCGATCGATCCGGACATCCTGTCGGAACTGTTCGGCGCCAGCCGGACCCGCGGGCGCAGCCAGAAGTCAGACAACCCGCGGGGAGGACATCGGCGTGGCGGTTTCGGTTCCCCTGGCGACGATCGCGCATGGGGGGTCGATCCGCGTCGCCCTGCCGACGGGCAAGACGCTTGACGTCGCAGTCCCCATCGGCATCGAAGAGGGCAAGTCCATCCGGCTGCGCGGTCAGGGCCACCCAGGCCGCCGCGGCGGATCGCCCGGCGATGTGATCGTGACCGTTCGATATGCACCGCATCCGCTGTTCAAGGCGGAGGGTCGCGATCTGAGGCTCGACCTGCCGATCACCCTCTACGAGGCGATCCTGGGCGGGCGCGTGCGCGTTCCGACGCTAGGCGGCGAGGTCGAAGTCTCGATCGCCCCGGGCTCGAACGGCGGACGCGTGCTCAGATTGCGGGGCAAAGGCCTTCCCGGAGGCGCCGACCACGCCGCCGGGGATCTCATGGCGACGCTTCGGATCGTTCTGCCCGGCGAGCCGGACCCGGAACTGACTGCGCTCATGCAGAAGATGCGCGATCGGAAGCCTTACCAGCCTCGCTCCGGCACGGCCTGAGCGGCCTGGGCGGGCGGCGCAGAGAATTCCGTCGCGATCCTCATTAATGACGCCGCGTCCGGGTCACCGACCAGGGCAAGCCCCTGGCCGCGCTCAGTCCACACGGCGGCGGCATGGCCGTCTGCCGCCACGAGTTGGGGCGCGGTCGCCTCGGGCGCGTCAAGCGACCGGATCAGCAAACCGAGCGCCCCGTCCGGGGACTTGTAAATGAGGAAGGCCGCCGGGGCGCCGGGGTAAGGCGCGATCCGCGCTCCCATGAGCCGGATGGCGGCGGGAGTCGCCGGGAGATGGACGGGCGCCCAAGCCGAGCCGTCAACCAGGCTTCCGCTTCGGTCCCCTCGCTGGTCGCGAACTCGACGGGCTGAACCCCTGGCCGCGCGAACGCCTGAAAAGCGGCGACGCCGGCTTCTGCGAGTTGTTGCGTCGGGACGACGATTGCGGCCGGAGTCCAAGCGCAGGCAAAGCCGAGAGCCAGCGCAGCAAGCCCCAGACGCCACAAGAGCGAGCGTCGAAATGCGCTGGGCGCCGCAGCCCTGCCTGAAAATCGCGCGGCGTCGACGATCGTGAGCGATGAAGCTTGGGTCGGGGGCTCCGAAGACGGTTTTCCGCCGGCCGCCGCCGAGCGCCTCGCCCTGCCAAAAGGCTCGCTCTGGTGACGAACGATGCTGATCGAAAAGGCTCTCGCGCCCTCGCCGTCGAAGGCCGCGCGAATCGCGCTATTTTGCGCGCGCCACTGTGCCGCTTGGCGCGCCAGCGCGGGATCCTGCTCCATCTGCGTCTCGAACGCGAGCCGCTCGTCGGGCTCAAGGCAGTCGTCCACGTAGGCGTGCAAGTCCGCGGTCCGCGAGGCCTCCATCACTTGACCACACGCAGATGCGGCGCGGCTCTCACGCTCGGCGCCTGAAGCGGCGTGCGGGTCAAGGCCGCGACTTGCTCGCGCGCCTTTGTCAGGCGCATGATCAGCGTCGCCAACGAGATATCAAGCGCCGCGGCTGCTTCCTGATGGGTGAAACCCGCCAGAACGATGATCAATAGCGGCTCTCTGAGCTCCAAAGGAAGCACGCGGACGGCCGCAGCCACGCCAGCCTCGCCCATGCGCGCATTGCGGTGGGCGCCGTCCGCATTTTCGTCCCATATCGGCTCCCCATCGTCCAGGGCCAGGCGACGAACATGCCGGCGATGAAGTCGAACGAATTGGCCGAACGCGCGCACGCGCGCATCGTCCCGAGGCGCCCGGTCCGCGTCCTCTCGAACGCCCGCGCCCACCGCTTCGAGCGAAGCCTGCCTGAACAGACGATCGACAAGCGCGGCCGCGGCGGCGTGATCGAGCACGAGCCTGTCGTCTCGCGCGAGCGCCACCCCGAATCGGCGGAGCTCGGCGAGATCTCCCAAGCGGTCACTTAACGGCGGCACTTCCGGACACCGATAGTTTGCGTGAGCCTCAACAAACGTTAACGCTCGGCAATAATCTAGCCCGAAGACGCTCGGGTTCCAAGCGCAAGCGCAAGCAAAACGCACACAATTTGTGACGATTGAGGAGAGCCTGATCCTTCCCATGCGTCGCCGGCGAGGCTAAACCCGATTCTGGCGCGGCGTAAGGGGCGCCGTCCATGACGAGTGAGGCCTTGATGGAGCAGACCCTCTCAGCCGGCGCGACCGCGGGCGTCATGCGGGGCATGCGCGGCGTCGTCCTAGGCGTTGCGAACAACCGTTCGATTGCCTGGGGCATCGCCAAAGCCGCCCACGCGGCGGGGGCCGAGTTGGCGTTCACGTTTCAGGGCGAAGCGCTGGAAAAGCGCGTCCGGCCGCTCGCGCAGGAATTGGGCGCTCCCCTCTTGGGCCACTGCGACGTCACAGACGGCGCCTCGATCGATTCCGTGTTCGCGGAAGCGGGGAAATTGTGGGGCGGGGTCGACTTTGTCGTCCATTGCATCGCCTTCTCCGACAAGGATCAGCTGACTGGCCGCTATATCGATACGACAGAGGACAATTTCACCAAATCTCTCGCCATCTCCTGCTATTCGTTCACCGCCGTCGCCCAGCGCGCCGAGAAGCTGATGGCGAATGGCGGCTCCATGCTGACGCTGACCTATTACGGCGCAGAGAAGTGGATGCCGCATTATAACGTGATGGGGGTCGCCAAGGCGGCGCTCGAGGCCAGCGTTCGCTACCTCGCCGCGGATTTGGGCGAGAAGGGCATTCGCGTCAACGCGATTTCGGCCGGTCCGATCAAGACGCTCGCCGCCTCCGGAATCGGCGACTTTCGCTACATATTGCGGTGGAACGAATACAACTCCCCTTTGCGCCGCGTGGTCACAATCGAGGAGGTCGGCGAGAGCGCGGTTTATCTGCTCTCGCCCATGGCTCGCGGCGTCACCGGCGAAATTCTGCACGTCGACGCGGGCTACCATGTCGTGGGCATGAAGAATCCCGCAGCGCCGGACATAAGTGTGGTCAAGGATTGAAGCCGGCGATTCGGATCGCGCCAACAAAGAAGTTGGATGCGGTCGCCGACACGGCGGCGCCAGATCCTCAGATGCCGCGAGACTCTCGGGCTTTCGCTCGCGGGCCTAACTTGACGGCGCAGCGGTGCGGACGCGCAGCGCCTCTATCTGCTTTGCGGCGCGGTCTCCGCTGAAATAGACGCTCTCGATCTTCGTCTGCCGTGTACCGTTAGTCATCCGACCGCTTCGGCGCCTGTTGTCACGGCGCAGGGCCCGTCTCGTGTCTTGGCCCGTAGGAATTGGCGGGGTTATGACGGTTGGCGAGGGGGCGACACCGCGCCCATCTGAATGAAGACGTCGAGAGTGTTGAGTTCGTCCCAATGCTCGACAAAGCGCCCGTCCTCGACCCTCCAGATGTCGATCGAGCGCATGGCGAACGCATTGCCCGTGCCGGAGTAGCCGAGAAGGTTTCCGGTGTGTGTGCCCTCGTAACGGTAGCGGCCGACCACGCGAGAGCCATCGGCTGAGACGAAGACGTCTTCCGCGGTCACCTTGAGGTCGGGCACACCCGCGATGATGGCTCCAAGGACCTTCTTTGAGCCCTCCAGGCCCGGTTCGGCGAAGGCGTTGTGGTTCACATAATCGGGCGCTTTGATCTCGTCCAAGCGCGACAGATCGTGGCTCGACATAATCTCGGCGAATAGGTAGCCGAGCCTGATAAGATCAGTTGACATTGCGGTCGTCATTTTTCGTCCTTTCCAGTTTTCAGTCGTTCAGTTGATTTTACTTCGCGCCCAGGATGAGGCAGGCGCCCGTTGCGACGATGACGAGGCCCGTAAGGCCATGCATGCCGAAGGCGAGGCCTCGACTGCCGCCCGACCGAAGGACGGTGACCATGTCGCCAAAGGCGATGAGGCTCGCGGCGAGCATGAATTCGCCGAGCAAGCGCGGCGACCCATTGGCGATGAGCAGGATGACAAAGAGGCAGGCTGCAATATCGCGCGTGCCTTTCACAGACAGCCACGCATTAAATCCGGTCGACGGCGGTGGCGAACCAGAGATGCCAAAGGCCGCTGACGCGGTGGCAGGCGCCAGCCAAAAGCGCGCGCCGAGGAACAGAATTGCGGCTGCGATCAGGCCAGAAAGCACATATCCGATTTGCAACATACGCAGCTCCTGTCGTCTACAGATAATTTAGCAACGCTAGAAAATCGTGTCAATATTTTCTAGCGTTGACATAGAAAATTGCGAGGATAGGATTTTTGGATGTCAATCGCCGAACGCAAAGCGCGCCAGCGTGCGGAGCGCTATGAACTCATCCTGGCTGCGGCGCGCGAGCTGGCCGAAGCCGAAGGCTGGGAAGCCGTGACCACGCGACGTCTCGCGGACCTGATTAACTATAGCCAGCCGGTTCTCTACAGCCACTTTAAAGGCAAGGCCGACATCATGGCCGCAGTGGCCATGAGGGGATTTGAGGAACTTGCGACCCGATTGGAGGTGGAAACGGCGAATGTTCCTGGCGCTCCGGACGTGTTGCGCAACGTCTGCGCCGCCTATGTTGATTTTGCCCGCTTGCAGCCAGTTGTCTACGAGGCGATGTTCGTCTTGCCGACAAAGATCAAATTCGCCAGCGAGGAGACGCCGACAGCTCTCCGCGCCGCCTTCGACGCGTTGCTCGCCGCACTCGGGCCAGATCGGCAACAGCCGGTATTTTTGGCCGAAGTGCTGTGGAGCGCATTGCACGGAATGGTCGTCCTCGCGCGATCGGAGCGGATACCACCGTCGGGCGCCGACCCTCGCTTGGATGTGCTGGTTAAAACGTTCAGTTGAAGTCGGCGCGATTGCTATTGCTTGCCGCGACCTCGTCTTGCGGCCGGCATCCCAAAGAGCCAGTCGGCGACGCGCCCGATAAAATGCGCGGCCGCCTCGGAAATCGGCATATTGGCCTTAAGCGTCGCACTGTATATAGGGCGTTTGGCGTGCAAGACGCGGCGCTCCGCCGCTTCTGCCTTTATGGCTTATGGAAGATGTTGAACCATCGTTGGACCCCGGACAGCTGGCGGACAAAACCGATCGCACAGGCGCCGGTCTACGCCGATCGCGCCGCGCTCACCGAGGCCGAGCGCCAGCTCGCGGGCTATCCGCCGCTGGTTTTTGCAGGCGAGGCGCGCAAGCTCAAACGGGCGTTGGGCAAGGCGGCGGCGGGCGAGTTGTTCCTGCTGCAGGGCGGGGATTGCGCCGAGAGCTTCGGCGAGCATTCGGCTGACAACATCCGCGATTTCTTCCGCGTATTCCTGCAGATGGCGGTGGTCATGACCTTCGCCGCTGCCTCGCCGATCGTGAAGGTCGGGCGCGTCGCGGGCCAGTTCGCCAAGCCGCGCTCGTCCGACACCGAGACGATCGACGGCGTCACCTTGCCGGCCTACCGCGGCGACATCGTCAACGACATCGAGTTCAGGGCGGAAGCGCGCGAGCCCGACCCGCGACGGCAACTGGAAGCCTATCGCCAGTCCGCGGCGACGCTCAACCTTTTGCGCGCCTTCGCCACCGGCGGCTACGCCAATCTCGAGAACGTCCATCGCTGGATGCTGGGCTTCGTCAAGGACAGCCCGCAGTCCGGGCGCTACGAGGAGCTCGCCGATCGGATCACCGAGACGCTCGGCTTCATGCGCGCCGTGGGGCTCGACCCCGAGGCGCATCCGGAATTGCGCTCAACCGACTTCTACACCTCGCACGAGGCGCTGCTTCTTGGCTACGAACAGGCGATGACGCGGCTCGATTCAACCTCCGGCGACTATTACGCGACCTCAGGCCACATGATCTGGATCGGCGACCGGACGCGCCAGCTGGGCGGCGCCCATGTCGAATTCGCCCGGGGCGTGAAGAACCCGATCGGCCTCAAATGCGGCCCTTCGCTAAGCCCGGATGACCTCATGCGTCTGATCGAAATCCTCGATCCGGACGAGGAGCCTGGCCGGCTTACGTTGATCTGCCGTTTCGGCGCGGACAAGATCGACGCCGCGCTGCCGCCGCTGTTGCGGACGGTCAAACGCGAAGGCCGCAAGCTCTTGTGGGTCTCAGACCCCATGCACGGCAATACGATCAAGACCTCGACCGGATACAAGACGAGGCCGACCGAACGCATCGCCCAGGAGGTGCGCAACTTCTTCGCCGCTTGCAGCGCCGAGGGAACTCATTCCGGCGGGGTTCACCTCGAGATGACTGGCAAGAACGTCACCGAATGCACCGGGGGCGCGCGCGTCATCGCGGAAGCGGACCTGCATGACCGGTATCACACCTTTTGCGATCCGCGCCTCAATGCGGAGCAATCGGTCGAAATGGCCTTCATGGTCGCTGATCTTCTGAAGGCGCAGCGACTTGCCGCGCCCGAGCGGCCGGTCCGGGCGGCCGAGTGACGGCTCGCGCTGGCCACGGTCGCCAGCCCTTGCGCATGCGTTAAGGGGGCTTTTGGGTGCGGCTGTCCGAATACGCCGTCGGGCGCGACAACAATTTCACGCTGCTCCGCTTTTCCGCGGCCATGACGGTGCTCTTCGCGCACAGCGTCGCGGTGCTGGGGCTTCCGCCCGAACGCGAGTTCTTCTTCCATAGGCTCGGATTTTCGCTCGGCGAGATGGGCCTCGACATGCTGTTCGTGACGAGCGGCTTTCTCGTGACCGCGAGCCTGGTCGGACGGCAGGATCTGATCGCCTATCTCTGGGCGCGCATCCTCAGGGTCTATCCCGGCATATGGGTCATGCTCGTCCTGACGGTGTTCGTTCTCGCGCCCGCGCTGACGACTCTGCCGCGCGGCGACTACTACTCGTCGCCCTTGACCTGGGAATATTTCCGCAAATGCGCGACGCTCATCAGCGGCGTGCGCTATTCGCTGCCCGGCGTGTTCGAGAGGGTGCCGCTCAAGAACGAGTTCAACGGCTCGCTGTGGACGATGCCGGTCGAAGTGCGCATGTATCTCTATCTCGCCGCCATCTGGGTTGCGCTTGCATTCATGCCAGCGGCGCGCATCAAGGCCATGCGCTTCGTCCTGCCGATCTCGGCAGCCGCGCTGCTCGCGGTTGTGCTGAGAGCCGAGTTGACCGGGGTCGCCTTCAATGGCGCGAACATTCGCGTCTTCATGTTCCTCTATGGATCGAGCCTCTACCTTTGGCGCGACAGGATACCGATGGGCCCTTGGCTGCTGGTCGGAATTCTCGCGGCGCTTGTGTTTGCTTCTTTCGATAAGACGCTCTTCTTTGTCGTCTACGCGGCATGCCTTGCGCCGCTCGTCCTTCATCTGGTCTATGTGCCCGGCGGGCGCATCCGGGCGTTCAACGATTGGGGCGACTATTCCTACGGCGTCTATATCTACGCTTTCCCCGTTCAGCAGACGCTCGCCTTTCTCTTCCCGGCCATGTCGCTCGGCGTGATGATGGGTTCGTCCGCATTCGTGTCGGTCGCGATCGCGATCGTGTCGTGGAAACTGATCGAGGAGCGCGCGCTTGGCCTGAAGGGTGACTTCGCTGAGGCTACGTCGCGGGTGTTCAACTTCGGCTTGGCGAAGGCCACCGGTCTCTTGGGCTCGCGTGGACTTGCGCTCTCCAAGCCCGGCCGCATGAACCCTCCCGCTCGCCCGGAATGAAAAGCCGTGGGCGTTTGCCTTGGCGTCGCCCCTCACGCTAAATCCGCCCCATGCCGTCTCCCTCGAACCGCCTCGTCATCGCGCTTGCGCAAATCCCCGCGATTGTCGGCGACATCGCGGGCAACCGGGACCGGTTGCGCAAAGCGCGCAAGGAGGCCGCCGCCTTTGGCGCGGACATCGTGATGGCGCCGGAACTGTACCTCTCCGGCTATCCGCCCGAGGATCTGGTGCTGAAGCCGGCGTTCCAGGAGGCCTGCCGGGCGGCCTGCGAGGAGCTGGCGCGGGAGACCGCCGACGGCGGGCCGGCGACGCTGGTCGGCCTGCCCTGGGTCGACGAGGACGGCAAGCTGCACAACGCCATGGCGCTCCTCGATCGCGGGCGGATCGAGGCGATCCGGTTCAAGGTCGACCTGCCCAATTACGGCGTCTTCGACGAGAAGCGCGTCTTCACGCCTGGGCCGTCGCCGGGGCCGATCGTCTTTCGCGGCGCGCGCGTCGGCGTTCCGATCTGCGAGGACATCTGGGGTCCCGATCCGGTCGAATGCATCCTCGAAACGGGTGGCGAGATTCTGCTGGTGGGCAACGCCTCGCCTTACGAGCGCGACAAGCTCGCCATTCGCCAGAACGTGGCGGTCACGCGCGTCGTCGAAAGCGGGCTCCCGCTCATCTATCTCAACATGGTCGGCGGCCAGGACGAGCTCGTGTTCGACGGCGGCTCGTTCGCGCTCAACGCCGATCGCACCTTAGGCGCCCAATTGCCCGCATTCCGTCAAATGGTGGCGCGCACCGTCTGGGAGCGGAGCGAGGGTGGCTGGCGCTGCGTGGAAGGCCCGCGCGAAGTGGTCGAGGAGGGCGACGAAGCGGACTACGCCGCCTGCGTCATGGGCCTGCGCGACTATGTCGAGAACAACCGCTTCCCCGGAATCGTCCTCGGCCTTTCCGGCGGGGTCGATTTCGGCTTTGTGCGCCGCGATGGCGGTCGACGCGCTAGGGGCTGAGCGAGTGCACGCAGTGATGCTGCCCTATCGCTTCACCTCGAATGAGTTGCTTTCGGATGCGGCCGCATGCGCGCAAGCGCTCGGCGTCGCTTATGACATCGTGCCGATCGCCGAGCCGGTCGCGGGCGTGGAGCATGCGCTTAAGCGCATGTTCGAAGGCAAGCCGCGCGACATCACCGAAGAGAACATCCAGAGCCGCGCGCGGGGCTTGATCCTCATGGCGATCTCCAACAAGACCGGCGCGATGGTGGTGACGACCGGCAACAAGTCGGAAATGTCGGTCGGCTACGCCACGCTCTACGGCGACATGAACGGCGGCTTCAACCCGATCAAGGACCTCTACAAGATGCAGGTCTTTCGCCTCGCCGCCTTGCGCAACCGCTGGAAGCCCATAGGCGCGCTCGGGCCGGACGGCGAGGTCATACCTCAGAACATCATCGTCAAGCCGCCGAGCGCGGAACTGCGCGAGAATCAGAAGGACGAGGATTCGCTGCCGCCCTATCCGGTGCTCGACGGCATTTTGCATGGGCTCGTCGAAAAGGAGATGCGGATAGCCGACATTGTGGCTGAGGGTTTCGATGCCGAGACAGTGCGCCGAGTTCGAGCGCCTGCTCTATCTCGCCGAATACAAACGCCGCCAGTCGGCGCCGGGGGTCAAGGTGGGGCCGAAGAATTTCGGCCGCGACCGGCGCTATCCAATCGTCAACCGCTTCCGCGACCCCGGCCTTCCGGCGCAAAAGCCGGACGCGTCGATCGCGCCCATGAAGTCGACGGGGATGAGCGAACGGTTCGAGGAGTAGCGGGGCGCGGACCGCGACACTGTAGTCGCGCTTGGCTCAAGCGCGGTCGACGCGGTCAGCGACCACGTCTACAGGCGCGGCCGAGCCTACAGCCGGCGCCCCTGCCCGCTACCCCGAACGCCCGGCACCGGCGCCCCGGCCGACAAAAGATCGGACCGCGTCTGCGACAAGGTCCGGAAATTCCTCGTGGACCGCGAGCTTGCCGGCGGGGAGTTCATGGGCTTGCACGTTGGGCAGAGTTCGCAGCGCCTCCATCTCGGCCTTCGAGCGTCTGGGCGTAGCCGCGCCGTAAACAACGAGGATTGGATCCGTGACTCGACGCGCGGTCGCTAGAAACGACTCGCGGGTGAGCATCGGGTCAAGCTCGCCGGCGACGAAGCGGAATGACGCGTGCCGGGCGCCTGGCGCATTGGTCACGACAAGTTTCTCGGCCAAGCGGGTTTCATCGAGCCAAGCAGGATCGGCATAGACATGGCCCCGGCCCATCATGCGGATCATCGGCTTGTTGACGTTCAGCGCATAGAGGGCCGAACCGATCACCGGCAGATCAATCAAACGAGAGGCGAAACGGAGGATGGTCGAGCGCCCGCCCATCATCGTTGGCATGGGTCCGCGCCACGTCGGCGCGACGAGACACAAGCTGCCGACTGAGCCCGGATGCTCCGCGGCATGGGCGAGCAAATAGGCGGCGCCATGACCTGCTGCGACCGTCGCCGTCGGCTTCGGCAGTTCGTGGAGGATGTCGCCGAGAAATGCCCGGTAGGCGTCCGGCCCCCAAGCGATTGCCGGACGCGGCCGATCTCCGAATCCCGGCCAATCGACCGCAATCGTCGTGAAGGTCGAGGAAAGTCGCTCGCTTAAAGGGAGCATTTCGGAGCGGGTCGAAATCGAACTGAGCGCCGGAAGCAGGAGGATTGCGGGACCGTCCCCGTGAGTCTCGATTCCGATCTCGATGGTTTTGCCCCGCCACGACCACCCGATATGACGTGAGATCGCTCTTGCCGATTGAGGCGGAACTGACCCATGAGCAGCCATGATCGTCGGCGCCTCCAAAGGAGACCGTTCGCGTTGAGGTGTTGCGCCGAATAATGGCATAGTGACGCATGATAGGCAGCCCGATCGCGCGGGCCTGCGCAGATAATCCGTTGCCTCAGCTCCGCTGGCGGACGAGCCTGCGGCTTAATCCGCCTACACGCGGAAAGCCTGATCCGTCGGCGATGATGGGGCTCGTGGCGCGGCTTTGCGAATTTCATCAATCGAGGAGGCCCGCTCTGCCGCGGCCTTTTTTTGCCGCCGAACGTGCGCGGCGACCGGATAGGGCAAACCTTGCCTCGCCAGCTATGCTAGGCCTTATATAACCGAGACCGTCGGGCCGAAAGCTCCTGTGGAGACATGTATGCAAAACGTTGCGTTCAAGGCCGGAGAGACGATCATTCGCGAGGGCGACGAGGGCGATACCGCGTTCTTCATCGTCAGCGGATCGGTCGACGTCGCAGTCGGCCGCGGCGACAAAGCCAAGTTTGTCGGCAGGCTGGAGATGGGCGAAGTGTTCGGCGAAATGTGCCTGATCGAGCCGGGGCCGCGATCTGCGACGGTGACGGCGGCGTGCGACACGGAGTGCCTCGCCACCTCCTACCAGGAGTTCATCGCCGCGATCCAGGAGAACCCGGAGCGCGCCGTCGGATTTATGAAGACGCTGGTGCGGCGCTTGCGCAAAATGAACGAATTGCTCGAGTCCGCAAGCCCGGAGGGACGCGGGTTTCGCGCCATGCTTCTGGATTGCCAGCCAGCCGGCTCCCCCGAAGCCGCCGCCTTATCCTGGACGATGCTGTGGTGAGTCCCCGACGTGGCGATCAGCCTTACTGTCGTCTTTTGTTCATAATGCGCCGCTAATCGAAAGAAAGCAGGGGGAACCATGGCGGACATTTCACCGGATCTTCAGCAGGAACTCGACCAGTTGCAGGCCGACTATAAGGCGGCGGTGGACAATTGGGTGGGGGCGATCCGCGAGGAGGAGGCGCTCGCATCCGCCAACCATGACGTCGCAGAACTCGACAAATGGGAAGCGGCGCACTTCCGCGAGCACAAGCTGCATAAGGAAGTCGACTACAGGAAGCGCCTCTACGAAAACGCTCTGCGCAAGGAGTTCTACGGCTTCTGATCCGCCGCCCCCAAGACCCCGAGGCAACGGCGGCGGGCGTCGCATCGAGCCTTGCAATCGGCCGGCGCCGCATATCCCGTTGACATGAGACCCTTGGCCCTGAGACGGTGCCGCGACGGGGCCTGAGGGATAAGCTTGACCGTAGCGGCGGACACGGCGCCGGCGCTCGCGCGGCCGGAGCTTAAAGCCCGAGGAGTCTTCGCGGCGGTCCTCGGCAACGGCTTCGAATTCTTCGACTTCACGGTCTACGCCACGTTCTTGGGAATGATTGGCAAGGCGTTCTTCCCATCCGACAATATCTTGGTGAGCGATCTGGCGGCGGCCGCCACCTTCGGCGTCGGTTTTGTCGCGAGGCCGCTTGGGGGCGCCCTGATTGGCGCTTACGGCGACCGCGCCGGGCGCAAGCCGGCGATGACCCTTTCCATCGGGCTCATGGCGGTCGGCAGCGGCATCATCGCGGTTACGCCAGGCTATGCGACAATTGGCGTCTGGGCGCCAATTCTCCTGATTGTCGCGCGCCTCTTTCAAGGATTCGCGGTCGGAGGCGAGGTGGGCCCCGCGACCATGTTCTTGCTCGAGGCGGCGCCGCCAGACCGGCGCATGCTTTTCGCCAGTTGGCAACTGGCGAGCCAGAACCTCAGCGCCCTCTTGGGCGGCTCGATTGGCCTCCTGCTGGCGTTGGCGCTCACCCGATCGAGCTTGAACCAATGGGGCTGGCGCGTTCCGTTTGCGTTTGGCGTCTTGATCGCGCCAGTCGGCGTCTACATCCGCAGCCAACTGGTCGAGACCCTCGAAAAGCCGCGGCAGGATCGCGCGCGCCGCGCGACAGCGATTCTCTCCGCCGTCATTCGATCCAACTGGCGAGGCGTGCTCCTCGGTATCGCGCTCATCAGCGGGGGCACGATCACCCAATATTTCCTGATCACCATGACGCCTTATGCGATCCGCACGCTTCATTTGCCCGCATCGTCGGCGATGCTCGGCACGATCACGCTCGGGATTACCGGCTGTCTCGGAGCGCTCGCCGGCGGAGCCTTAGCCGATCGCTGGGGTCTCCGCGCGGTCGTCATCGCGCCACGGATTGTGCTGATGATCGTATTGTTCCCGGTGATGAAATTCCTTATCGCCAATCCAAGCGCTCTGACCCTCGCCCTGGCGATTGCGATCTTGAGCTTGCTGCACGCCGCCAGCGTGGGCGTCGCAGTGGCGCTGACCCCATTGATCTTTCCACCCGAAGTCCGCGCCACCGGGCTCGCGCTCACTTACGCGCTTGGCGTTGCGATCTTTGGGGGCACGGCGACCTATGTCGTCACCTGGCTGGTCGGCGTCACCGGAGATCCGTTGGCTTCGACCTATTATGTGCTGGCGGCGAATGTGGTCTTGCTCTTGGCCGCGCTTGCGATCCGCGATTTCGACTATGCGGCCGCCGCTTGGCCGCCGCCCGTGGATAGCGAAGTCTAGCGGCGAAAGGGGTCCGCCGCGGCGGCGCCGCTTCTGGACCAGAGGCTCGCAAAAAAGCCGAATTCAACCGATCTTGACAGGCCGTCGCAGTTTACGCCAATTCGGCTTAAAGGACTTCGGCCGCCCCATGCTTAAGGATTGCGCAAAGGGCGCACCCGCCGGGCGGCCTTTTTTGGAAGTGTCCGGTTGAGGGATGAACAAGATCGCCGCCGATCCCGCCCAACCTTATCGCGGCTTGATCGCCGGCTATACCGATGCGATCCGCCAAAGCGACTTCAAGGCCAATATCGCGATCCTGTTCGTCGCGTTCATGATGGGTCCGGTCCTCGGGAACTACCCCAAGTTCCCTCACTATCTGCCGATCCCTTTCGTGATGCTGCCATTCCTCGTCGTCTACATATGCCTGCTGGCGGTGCTCATTCCTCGCTATCCCAAGCGCGGCGGCAAGCATTTCATTGTGTCGCGCAATGCCACGGTCAGCGATTTCGCCAAAGTCGTCGAAGCCGAGGACGAGCTTGAGCAGCTGAAACTGCGCTGCTCGGTTCTCTCGGAACTGCTGTGGTGGAAGACCCTCTACATTCGCATCAGCTTTTTTGTCGCGATGGCGAGCATCGTCGCGAGCATGGTTTTGCTCGTCTACATTTGGCATGTCAGCGAGCGCGCTGGATGAGCGGTCATCCGATTTCCGGGAGCAATACTGCTAAAATTGTCGCAGCTTCGCGCGTCGCATGGTGTGTGTCGAAATGCCGGTGATATCCAAGGATCACGAAGCTCAGTTGCGCAATCTGATCACCGGCTACGGCGATTTCATTCGTCTGAGCGACATCAAGGCGAATATCGCGGTTCTGTTCGTCGCCATCATGATGGGGACGGTCCTGCAGTTTCGCGAGCAGTACCCGCATTATTTGACCGTCCCGGTGCTCCTCGCGCCGTTCATCGTGATCTTCTTCAATCTGCTGGCTTCGGTCTATCCGCGCTTTCCCCGCGCGGGGCGGAAGCGGTTCCCGATCTGGCGACATTCAAATCCGGAGGATTTCGAGTTCATCGCCGACCCGGTGCTGGACGTTCAGGAGCTGCCGGTTCGATGCGCGCTCCTGTCGCGCATTCTGTTCTGGAAGAACATAACCCTTCAGACTGCCTATCTCGTCGCTATGGCGACGCTCGTTGGCGCCGGGGTGCTCTTGTTCGTGAATTGGTTAGAATGATCGCTACCGGCTCCAATGCATGCTTTGGCACATGAGCCCGCCCATCATGCATCCCCGCGTGGTCATGTGCTTCTCGGTGACACGAACGCCGATCGTGTAGGTCTCCTTGCGCTGCGGGTCAAAGGCGTTCCCCGACCAATGCCCAGCGCCGGCCGGTTTGACGTTAAGAACAAGCCGATCGCCCACCTTTTCTCCGGAGACGCCATGTCTGACCCAGGTATTGCGCGCGCAAACCTCATGGCCGCAATGCGCCACATGGATCTTGGTCTTGCCATCCCCGCGCGCCCAATTGCCAATATATGGCTCTTCCCTGGCCAGCGAGACGCCGCTTGCGCCGATCGTCATGAGCGCCGCCAATGCCGCACCTCTCCGTAACATGCGCGTAACTCCCCAGTCGATCGCGTTCACGGGCTACGCGAACGCCAATCTGCGCTCCAGTCTTGTCGCGGCGCGAGCTCGGCGATTTGGCCGCGCAATCTTCGACGTGCATTCCGTTCAGTGTTTGACGCTTTGAATCAATCGCTCTATCTCCTTGTCAACAAATCTCTTGTCGATCGCCTGGCGCGGCGCGGCCGAGATGCCGGCTTACGCCGCGGCCAAGGCCGGGATCGTCGGAGTGACCAATGCGCTGGCCCGCGCCTTCGGCTCGGATAACATTTGCGTGAAGGCGATCGAACCCGGCGCAGTCAACTCAAAGGGCGCGGGTCTCGAAGCCTTCGTCGCCATTGCGACCGAGCTTGGCGCGAGCGTTCTCGAGATCTACGACCCGTGGCTGAGCTGCGCGCCTGCGTCGCTCGCCGATCGCGGTCCGCGCGTGGCCGACGAAGGCCAAGTTTTGGCGATCGAGAATCACCAGGATTTCGGCAGCGACGAGCTCGCCGAGACCCGCGTCGTCGATCCGAAAAAAATGGATTCGTCGATCAGGTCGCTCATCCGATATGGAGAGCCGGACGAGATTGCCGACGCTGTCGCCCTCCTCGCCGGGCCGAGGACCAGGTATATGAGCGGCCAGGTTCTCAGGGTGGACGGCGGCGAGACGCTTTTTCCAGGTTGAGAGACCGCCAATAACCAGCATCAGGAGTGTTGAAAGTGTCGGACGCCAAACGTTTTGAGGGGATGACGGCGGTGGTGACGGGCGGGGCGTCCGGCATAGGCCTTGGCGTTGCAAAACGGATCGCCGTCGAAGGCGGGCGGGTCACGATCTGGGACATCGGCGCCCGAGCGCCTGAAGGCCGCTGTCGGCGACATCGGCGTCAAATCCGCCCGGGCGGACGAGGTCGACGTGACCGACCCGAAGGCCGTCGAGAAAGCGACCCTCGCCGCCGTGGGCGAGATGGGCCATATCGACGCGCTCGTCTGCGCGGCGGGCGTCGCGGGCGACAACAAGCAGGTCATCGATTATGCGATCGACGAATGGAAGCGCGTCTTCGACATCAACGTCAACGGCCTCTTCTATTGCAACCGTTTTGTCAGCAAGCTCATGAAGGAGCGTGGCTACGGCCGCATCCTCAACATCGCCTCGATCGCCGGCAAGGAGGGCAATCCGGGCGCTTGCGCCTATAGCGCCTCGAAGGCTGCCGTGATCGGCTTCACCAAGTCGCTCGGCAAGGAGCTCGCCAAGGATGGCGTCACCGTCAATTCGTTCGCGCCCGCGGTCATCGACACGCCGATCCTTAAACAGGCCACCGCCGCCCATATCGCCTATATGAAATCGAAGATTCCGATGGATCGCTTCGGCACGGTCGAAGAAGCGGCTGCGCTCATCACCTGGGCGGTGAGCCGCGAATGTTCGTTCACGACCGGCGCGGTGTTCGACCTCTCGGGCGGCCGCGCCACCTATTGAGGCGTACGGAGTGGGCGCGCGTGCATGAATCTGCGTCCATCGAGACCGGCGACCTGATTGAGGCCCTGCGCCGCATGGGTCTCGTGAAAGCGGGGGAATCCGTCCGCCTTACGCCTCTGACCGGCGGGGTGTCCTCGGACATCTCGCTTGTCGAGGCTGACGGCCGACGCTTCTGCGTCAAACGCGCGCTGCCGAGGCTCAAGGTCGCCGCCTTGTGGGAGGCGCCGATCAAGCGCAACGCGGCGGAGGCGGCTTATATGCGCGCGGTTGCGCACTGGCTGCCGCGCGCCGTTCCGTGCGTCCTCGGCGAGGACGCTGAAGTTGGCTGGTTCGCGATGGACTATCTTAAGCCCGAGGACCATCTTTTATGGAAGGCGCAGCTTCTCGCTGGGATCGTGGAAGTGGATTTCGCCGCCGCGGTCGGGCGCGATCTCGTAACAATTCATGCGCGCAGCGCGGCCGACGCGAGCATTCCGGCCGCGTTCGCCAACGACGACACGTTCGAGGCTATCCGCATCGAGCCTTATCTGGGCGCGACTGGCCGCGCCCATCCCGAGCTTGCGTCGCGCTTCGACGAACTCGCGCATACGACGCACACGACGAAGCGCGCGCTCGTTCATGGCGACATCAGTCCGAAGAACATCCTCCAAGGGCCCCATGGACCGGTGTTCCTCGACGCCGAATGCGCCACGTTCGGCGACCCCGCCTTCGATCTCGCCTTCTGTCTCAATCATCTCCTGCTCAAGGGCGCGCGCGAGGGCGCCGACCGCACGCGCTACGGCGCCGCCTTTTCTGCGCTGGCAGGCGCCTATCTCGCCGGCGTCGACTGGGAGAGCGCAGACGGGCTGGAGGCGCGCGCGGCCGCTTTGCTGCCCGCTCTGTTCCTCGCGCGAGTCGACGGCAAATCGCCGGTCGAGTACCTGACGCGCGAGAGCGAGCGTGCGGCGGTGCGCCGATGCGCCGCGCCGCTGATCGCCGATCCCCCGCGTCGGCTGATGGGCGTCGCCGACGCATGGGGGCGCGCGCAATGAGCAGTAACTCCCAAGCGGTCGTTTATCCCGGCGCAAACCACCTCCTCATCCTGAGGAGCGATGCGCAGCATCGCGTCTCGAAGGATGGTCCAGAGGATCACACCCGCCAGCCCGAACTGGATCGTCCTTCGAGACGCCCACTTCGCGGGCTCCTCAGGACGAGGGGGGACTGCGATGAGTGAACCGGTCATCCAGTCGCTTGTCGCGCGGCGCATCTGGGACTCGCGCGGGCGACCGACGGTCGAAGCGGAAATCGTGTTGAGCGACGGCGCGGTGGGTCGAGGCATCGCGCCTGCCGGGGCCTCACGCGGCAGTCGCGAGGCGATCGACAAGCGCGATGGCGGAAAGCGCTTCAGCGGGTTTGACGTGCAGGACGCGCTGCATGGGATCGCTGCAGAAATCGCACCGGCTCTCATTGGCCTCGACGCGTTCGATCAAGCCTCCATCGACGCGAAGCTCGTCGCCCTCGACGGTACGCCGAACAAGGCGAGGCTCGGCGGAAACGCGCTGACGGCCGTTTCGCTTGGCGTTCTTCATGCTGCGGCGGCGAGCCGCCGTCTCCCGCTCTGGCTTTATTGTCTCGGCGACAAGCCGGCGATCATTCCGCTGCCGGAGATCCAGATCTTCGGCGGCGGCGCCCATGCGGGACGGCGAACCGACATCCAGGACTTTATGGTGATGGCGCCGCGCGCCAAGACCTTCGCCGAGGCGTTCGAAGTCACGGCGGAGGTCTACCGCGCGGCAGGCGCGATCATGGCCGAGCGCGGCTCACTCCAGGGCGTGGCGGATGAAGGCGGCTGGTGGCCGGCGTTCTCCAGCAACGAGGAGGCGCTCGAAACGCTGATGCGCTCAATCGAGCGCGCCGGCCTTGTTCCAGGCGAGGACGTGAGCCTTTCGCTTGACGTCGCGGCGTCGGAATTCGGTCATTCCGGCCGCTATCGCTTGGGTCTCGAACAGCGTGAACTTGACCGCGACGCACTGGCCGAGATGCTGCTTCGCTGGTGCGACCGATACCCGATCCTCTCGATCGAAGACCCGTTCGCCGAGGACGATGACAAGGGGTTTGAGCAATTCACCGCCGCGGTCGGTGACCGCATTCAGGTGATCGGCGACGACTACCTCGTCACCAGCGCGAGCCGGGTCGCAGAGGCGGCGCGTCGGCGCAGCGTCAACGCCGCGCTGATCAAGGTCAACCAGGCGGGCACGGTCAGCGAAGCGAAAGCCGCTTGCGACGAAGGACGGCGACTGGGCTTCGGCACGATCGTCTCGGCGCGCTCGGGAGAGACCGAGGATACGTCGATCGTTCATCTTGCGATTGGCTGGGGCGCGGGACAGCTCAAAGTCGGCTCGTTCGCGCGCTCCGAGCGGATGGCGAAGTGGAACGAGGCACTGCGCATCGAGGAAAAGCTCGGTTCGAAGGCGCGCTTCGCTGGGCTCGACGAAATGCCGATGCGCCGGCAGGGCGATGTAGGCGCGGGCGCTAGCCCGTCGAAAGACGGGCGTCCTCCCGGACGCCCTTTGGACCGCGCCGCCGCGGTCAACGAGCGCGGCTCCAGGGGCCGCGGCGCCTGATGGCCACGAATCTCACCATCGAGAGCGGCGCGCTCGCAATCCCAGAGGCGGATGCGAGCGGCGTTCGCGTCTACAAAGGCGTTCCCTATGCGGCGCCGCCGCTTGGGCCTTTGCGCTGGCGCCCGCCCGAGCCGCCGCGGCCCTGGACGGGCGTGCGTCCGGCCCATGCCTTCGGCATGAACGCGTTGCAGGGCGTCCTGTTCGACGACATCGACCCGACCGTCCCCGGAATCTCCGAGGATTGCCTCACCCTCAACATCTGGACGCCCGCCGCGCCGGGAGACGGAGCGCGCCTGCCCGCGATGGTCTGGATTCATGGTGGCGGCTCTTCGGTCGGCTCCGGCGCCGAGCCGCGCTACGATGGCGCGCGCCTCGCCGCGCGCGGCGTCCTCGTCGTGACGCTCAATCACCGGCTGAACGTGATGGGCTTTCTCGCTCACCCTGAACTCACCGCCGAATCCGAACGCGGCGCCTCCGGAAACTATGGGTTGCTCGATCTCGTCGCCGCGCTCGAATGGGTCAAGCGCAATATCGCGACCTTCGGCGGCGATCCCGATCGGATCACGATAGCTGGCGAATTGGCCGGCTCGGAATTGGTGAGCGCGCTGATGGCCTCGCCGCTCGCCAAGGGTCTGTTCGCGCGCGCGATCGGCCAGAGCGGCGCTTTCTTTGCGTCGCCGCTGCGCGCGCCGCCGGCGCTTGCCGAGGCCGAGGCGGCCGGCCTCGACCTCATGCACAAGGTCGGCGCAAGGACGCTCGCCGAATTGCGCGCCGTGCCTGGCGAAAAGATCCTCGCCGCGGCGCCCGCGCTCGGCTTCCGTCCGATTGTTGACGGCTGGTTTCTGCCGCGTCCGCCCGCCGACATCTTCGCCGCGGGCGAGCAAAGCGATATCCCGCTGATGGCGGGCTGGAACAAGGACGAGGGCTTCAATTTCCCGCTTGGCCGTGACAGGGAGCGTCCCTTCGCTGATCTGGTCGGCGGTCTTTTCGGCGAGCGCGCAGGCGAAGCGCTGGCGCTCTACCCGGCTGGCTCGCCGGAGCGCGACGGCGCATCGGCGCGCGCCCTCGGCGGCGACCTTATCATCAATCATCCGACATGGGCGTGGATCGAGGCGCAGAGGCGAACCGGCCGCGCCGATATTTTCCGCTTCCGGTTCGACCGCGCGCCGCTCACTCCGCAAGGGTGGTTCGGCGAGCGCGACAGCGAAACCGCGGGCGCCTTCCATTCCGGCGAGATTCCCTATGTGTTCGACAATCTCGGCGCCGTGCCCTGGCGGATCGTCGACGGCGATCTCAAGCTCGCCCAGCTCGCGTCGAGCTACTGGGTCAACTTCATCAAGACCGGAGACCCGAACGGTTCGGGCCTGCCGTCCTGGCCATCCCATCGCGGCGCCGAGGCGCCGGTGATGGCGCTCGACGCATCAGCGGCGGCCGCCCCAGAGGAGGGGCGCGCGCAGCACGCCTTCCTCGAAAGCGTCGTGGCCGAACGCCGGAAAGCCCAGCGGACGCCCGAATGGCGCGTCATTCCGTCAGGCGGGCATAAGCCGCCGCAAGCGAAAGGATGATCGCTCCGTAAAGGATCTGCTTGATCGGCTCGGAGACATCGAGCAGCGTGAGGAGACCGGTGAGAACGGTCAGGATCAGCGCGCCGACTATGGTCCCCGAATAGCCGCCGCGCCCGCCGAAGATGGAGGTGCCGCCGATGACCACGCAGGCAACCGAGGGCAGCAAGTAGCTGTCGGCGAGGCTGAGATCGGCCGCATTCGTCCCGCCCACTATGACGAGCCCGGCGATCGCCGCGAGAATCGCGCATATGAGATAGTTGGCGAACAGGATCCGCCAGACCCTGACGCCCGCAAGATGACACGCCTCGCGATTGTCGCCGACCGCATAGAGAAGACGGCCGAACCCCGTCCGTTGCAGGCCGAACAGAATCAGCGCGGCGATGATGACCCACAGGAACAGGTTGATCGGCGCCAATCCGAAGAGTTTTCCTGCGCCAAGCGTCTGGATGATTTCGGGCACATGCGGCTGGCTCGCCATCATATGCTGGCTGTAGACGATGAGCGCCCCGCCCGTCATGAGGCCGGTGCCGAGCGTCATGACCAGCGGCTGCACGCGCAAGAGCGCGACCCCGATCCCGTTGATGACGCCGACAATGAGGCCCACGAGAAGCGCGAGGCCGATCGCAGCCGCCGAGCCAGAAGAAGACGCGTTGGTCGCCAGCAGATAAGCCGCTCCGGTCGCCACGCTCGCGACCGAGAGGTCGATCCCGCCCGTCAGCATCACCATGGTCTGTCCGCCGCCCATGATCGCGAGGGGCGCGGCGAACAGAAGCGTATTCGAGGCCCAGAGCGGCGTGACCGTGCCAGGCCTCACGAGCTCGACTCCGACCACGAAAGCGAGAAGCAGCAGGATGAGCGCATAGATGGTTCGCGCGCGAAGGAAACTCGAGGACCGCGCTCATTTGCGCTCATTGAGATAGGTGAAGGCGCCGGCGATCATCACCACCAGCACGATCAGCGTACCCTGGATGACCTGGCCGTAGTTCGGGTCGATGCCGAGGAAGACCAGGTCCATCGGCGCAAGCGTCAGCAAAATCGCCGCAATGACGGGCCCGACCATTCCTCCTCGGCCGCCCGCAAGGCTGACGCCGCCGATCACAATTGCCGCGACGCTGCTCAGCGTGTAGTAGGCGCCCGCCAAGGGAGCGCCGATTCCCGTTGTCATGGTCAGCGCCATGCCGCCGACCGCGCAGGCTATGCCGCTGACGACATAAGCGATCGTGCGCGCTCTCATGACGTCGACGCCGCTCCTGAACGCGGCGACCGGATCGCTGCCGGCGGCATAGATGAGCAATCCGATACGGCTGAGCTTGATCGGCAGCCAGATGAGCGCGACCGCGACAACCAGCACGACAAGCGCGTTTGGCAGCCACGGCCAGAAGTCCGCGCCTGCCGCGATGTTGAGATAGGCGGCCGGCGCGCCTCCCCCGGGACGTTCGAGGATGAGCAACGCCACGCCGCCCCAAATGAATCCAGTGGTCAGCGTCGCGACAACGTCGGGAATGCGGGAGAAGGCGACGACGAGGCCATTCAGCAATCCCTGGCCGGCTCCAGCGACCAAGACGAGGATGGAGAGGGCGAGCGACTGGCCGAACGTAGCGTGCTGCATCAAGCTCGCGGAGAGGACGTTCGACACCGCGATCATCGAGCCGATCGAGAGGTCGATGCCGCCGCTGATGACGACGATCGCCTGGGCGGCGGCGGCAAGCGCGAGCGGCAGAGCGCCGAGCGCCAAGGACTGGATCTCAAACGAGCCAAAATCAGGATGGATCGCGACTGTCGCGGCCATCGCCGCGACGAGCAGGAGCGGCATGCCGAGAAGCCGGCCGAAGCGCATCAGCGTCCGCAAAGAAAAACCGCCGTCTCGAAGCGCGGCGTCAGTCATGCGACTGCGGCGCTCTCGGCGCCCGTGAGGCCATGCGCGGCCCTCAAAAGGCGCGCTTCATCGGCTTCCTCGGCGGGCATTTCCGCAGAGATTTTTCCCGCGAACAAGACGATCGCGCGATCGCAGGCCAGACGAATCTCCGGCAGTTCGGACGTGAACAGGAGGACAGACAAGCCCTGATCGGCGATCTCGCGCATGAGCGAATAGATCTGCTGCTTGGTGCCGATGTCGATGCCGCGCGTCGGGTCGAAGCAGAGCAGGGTCTTGAACCCCGCCGCAATCCAGCGCGCGATGACGACCTTCTGCATATTGCCGCCGCTCAGGCGCCTCACTTCCGCGGCGGCTCGGGTGTCGATCTGGAGCTTTCGCACCGCCGCGTCGACCCGGCGTCTCTCCTCGCCCATCGGAATGGGGCCCCAGCTGCGCAATCGGCCAAAGGCGGCCAGCGCCACGTTTTCCTGCACCGACCGTTGCGGCAAAAGCGACACCAGCCGATTGGCCGGGACGAGGACGAGTCCGGCGCGGATCGCGTCCGCCGGATGCCTCAGTTTGAGCGCGCGCCCCTCGGCTCGCACCTCTCCAGCGTCGGCTCGCCGTACGCCGGCAATGCAATCGAAGAGCTCTTCCTGGCCTTGCCCTTCCAAGGCCGCGACGCCGAGCACTTCGCCGCGATCGACCCGGAACGAGACGTCGTGGAGCGTATGTCCATAGCTCAAGCCCTCCACTTCAAGCGCCGGGGTCTCACGCGCCGCCACCGGACGGGGGGCCCGCACGGCCGGGGCCGCTGTCGCCCTGGCCACGTCCGAGCCTAGCATCAGGTTGACGATCGTCTCTTCACCGCCCTTGGTCGGCGTCACGCCGACGGTGACCCCATCGCGCAGCACCGTCGCACGGTCGCAGAGCATGGCGATCTCGGCCATGCGGTGCGAAATGAAAATGACGCTCGCGCCGCGCTCTCGGAAATCGCGCACGACCTTGAACACGCGCTCCGAGAGATCCGCGGGCAGCGCGGCGGTGATCTCGTCCAGCATCAGAATGTGCGGGTCGGAAGCTAGCGCGCGGGCAAGGTCGATCAGCCGCAACACGGCGAAATCGACATGGCGCGCCACGGTCTTAAGATCGACGCGCTCGACGCCGAGGTCGCGCATCGCCGCCTTGACCTTGTCGAGGGACACGCGCGCGAGGCGCATGTTTTGCGCCACCGTCAAGTCGGGAACGATCGCGGGATCTTGATAGACCGAGACGATGCCGGCTCGGCGCGCTTCAGCTGGCGATCGAAAGGCCACCGGCTGCCCCGCGAGAATCATTTCGCCTTGATCCGCCGGAAACACGCCGGTGATGATCTTGACCAGCGTGCTCTTGCCCGCGCCGTTCGCGCCCATGAGCGCATGCGCTTCGCCGCGCCTTACCTCCAGCTCCGCTGAACGCAGCGCCCTCACCGCTCCGAAGGTCTTCGCGACGCCGCGAATGTGAAGAAGCGGCGGAGCGTCGTTCATCCGGCCTTGTCCAAAAAAGGCCGGCGGCTCGCGCCGCCGGCGTCACAATCGGCTATTCAGCTTAAGATCAAGGACCTTTGCAAGCGATCAGCTGCTCAGGCGTATAGTGCGTATACGGGGGCACCGTGGCGACGCTGAAATACGGGTCGAGCTTCGGATTGTACGCGGCCTTGAGCTTGTCGATGCCCTCGCCATTGTCCCAGACCGAGGGCGTGATCTTGACCAGGTGGGGTTCATCCTTCTTGGCCAGGACGTCGAGCGCAAGACTAAGCCCGGCGGCGCCGACGGCGGGCGGGTTGCTGACCGCGGCGCCAGACAGTCCCTTGTCTTTCAGGTCGATGAGCTGGCCGATGAACCCGTTGTTGTCCGCGCCGACCACCGGCACGTAGGGTTTGCCGGCGGTTTGGTAAGCCGTGACGACCGTCGAATCGATCCCCGACGTCCAGACGCCATCGATCGGCTTGCCGGAGGCCAGGAGATCCTTGGTCGCTTGCGCGGTCTTGTCGAGCGCCCAGCCCGTGAACACCGGCGTGACCTTGATGTCGGGATAGCTCTTGAGCACCTCCATGAAGCCCTCATGGCGATCCGCGTCGGCGGGAACCCCGTCGATGCCGCGCATCTCGACGACCGAGCCCTTGCCGCCAAGTTTGTCGAACAGCCATTTGGCGCCGAGCTTGGCGTATTCGACTTGATCGTTGGTCAGAACATAGGCCTGCGGCGCGGAAACCGCCTGGTCGACCGCGACCACGACGATGCCCTTGTCCGCCGCCTGCTTGATGACAGGGTTCAGCGCTTCGCGATCGGAGGGGTTGATGATGATGATGTTCGCGCCAGCCGAAATGAGATTGCGTATGTCCGCGATCTGCTCCGACGGACCGCCATTGCGGTTGGCGACGATGACCTTCGAGACCTTGCCTGACGCTTCCGCTTCCGCCTTGATCGAGCAGATCATCTCTTCGCGCCAGCCGTTGCCGATCAGCGTATTGGAGACGCCGACGACATATTTATCCGCCGCGTGCGCTCCGCCTACCGTCGCCAGCGCGGCGAGTGAGGCGCCGCCTAAAATCCAAGTCAGCTTCATTGTTTCCTCCCATTCAACATGAGTAAGACGGTGTAGCGCATTCGGTCGATCCGCTCAACCGAAGCGGGCGGATGTCCACGCGCCATCCTTCTGGCTGGACCTGACCGCCGCTTCAATAAACGCAACGCCCCGCGCGCCGTCCAGCACGTTCGGCGTGAGTTTCGCAGTTCTTTCGGGTGTGCGCCCGGCACGGCGAGCCGAAATCAGTTCCGCCGCGCCGCGATAGAGGTTGGCGAAGCCTTCGACATAACCTTCGGGATGGCCGCCCGGCATGCGCGAGCCTTCGACGGCGAGCGGCGTGTTTCCCGGACCGCCGCGCCTTAAGATCCGCGAGGGCTCGCCATAAGGCGTGAAGAGGAGCGTTTCTGGCTCCTCGCCCGCCCATTCGAGCCCGGCGCGCGAACCGTAAACCTTGAGACTGAGATTATTGAGATTGCCGACCGCGACCTGGCTCGCGGCGAGCACGCCGCGCGCTCCGCCCTGAAAGCGCATGAGCACGTGGGCGTTGTCGTCGAGTCTGCGGCCCGGCACGAATGTCGCGAGGTCCGCCGAGACGGCGTCGAGTTCGAGTCCGGTCACGAACAGCGCCAGACTATGCGCGTGGACCCCGATGTCGGCAAGACATGCGGAGGCGCCCGCGCGGCCAGGATCGGTTCGCCATTCCGCCTGTTTCTGTCCGTCGGCGTCGATGGGCATGGTCAGCCAATCCTGGACATACGCCGCATGGACGACCCGGATGTCGCCGATTTCGCCAGCTTCAATCATCTCGCGCGCCTGGCGCACCATCGGATAGCCGGTGTTATTGAGGGTCACCGCAAAAATGAGCCCCTTCGCGCGCGTGAGTTCGACCAGTTCCGACGCTTCGGCGAGCGTCGTCGACAGCGGCTTGTCGCAGATGACGTCGATTCCCGCCTCGAGGAAGACCTTCGCGACAGGGAAGTGCAGATGGTTCGGGGTGACGATGACGACGGCCTCGACGCCGTCCGGGCGCGCGGCCTCGCGAGCCGCCATTTCGCGATGGTCCGCGTAGCTCCGTTCGGGTGCGAGCCCAAGGTCGGCGCCTGACGCGCGCGCGTTTTCGGCGTCCGATGACAGCGCGCCGGCTTTCAGCTCGATCAGATCGTCGAGCCGCATGGCCATGCGATGAACCGCGCCGATGAAGGCGTTGCGGCCGCCGCCGACCATGCCGACGCGCAACCGTCCACCCTTAAGCCCCTCAACGGCAGTCGCGTGAACCATCGGCTTTAGCCTTTGATGCCGAGCAGCTTGAGATTGGTTGCGCGGTCGGAGCCGGTAGCGGCGAAATCGTCGAACACGCGATCGGTCACCTCGATAATATGATCGGCGATGAACTGGGCGCCCTTGCGCGCCGCGACCTCTGGATGCTGCAGGCAGCATTCCCACTCGTAGACCGCCCAGCCGGCGAAATCATAGGCTGCGAGCTTCGAGAAGATCCCCTTGAAATTGACCTGACCGTCCCCAAGCGACCGGTCACGCCCGGCGCGCTCAAGCCAGCCTTTATAGCCGCCATAGACACCCTGCTTCGCCGTCGGGTTGAACTCGGCGTCCTTCACGTGGAACATCTTGATGCGATCGTGATAGGCGTCGATGAAGCCGAGATAGTCCATGCATTGCTTGATGAAGTGGCTGGCGTCGTAATTGATGTTGCAACGCTTGTGGCCGCCGACCGCGTCGAGAAACATGTCGAACGTGTCGCCGTCGAAGACGTCCTCGCTCGGATGAATCTCAAAGCAGAGGTCGACGCCGTTCTCGTCGAAGACATCGAGAATCGGTTTCCACCGGCGGCCCTGCTCAGCGAAGCATTCTTCGATCAGCCCGGCTGGCCGCTGCGGATAGGGATAGAAGTAGGGCCAGGCGAGGGAGCCGGTGAAGGTCACATGCTCGGTCAAGCCAAAGCGGCGCGAAACGCGAGCCGCCTTGCGCACTTGATCCGCCGCCCAGAGGCGCCGCTTCTCAGGGTTGCCGCGCACGGCGGCCGGGCATTGTCCGTCGAACAGCGCGTCATAAGCCGGATGAACGGAGACCATCTGGCCCTGGAAGTGCGTGGAAAACTCGCTGACCGCGACGCCGATGTCGGCCAGTGTTCCCTTGATCTCGTCGCAATAGGTCTCGCTGTCGTAGGCGCGAGTCGAGGTCGAAGAAGCGGCTGTCCCAGCTCGGGATCTGAATCGCCTTGTAGCCGTAGTCCTTGGCCCATTTCGCGATTCCTGGGAGGGTGTTATGGGGTGGAGCGTCGGTTGCAAACTGGGCCAGAAACAAGCCTGGGCCCTTCATCGTTCGCATGCATTTCTCTCCCTCTCCGGCTGACGCTGCCCTTTGAGGGCGAATTATTATGCCGTGGCAATTATTTTGGCAAAAGAATTCCGTTTGTCAATTCAGTCCGCTCGCTGCGGTCACGATCGTGGGCGCTGAAATTTCCAAAATTTGACAATTGGAATTTCTGATCCAAAATTATCGCAACTGAAAATTCTGCGGGAAGGCGAGCGTGAAAGGGCGGGTGGTCGTGGTCACCGGGTCGACCCAGGGCGTGGGCTTGGCGATCGCCCAGGCGGTCGCCCGTGCCGGCGCCGAAGGCCTCGTGGTGACGGGAAGAGACGCGGACAAAGGCGCGGCCGCGGTGGCTGAGGTCGAGCGCAGCGGGGCGCCCGCCCTGCTCGTGGCGGCGGACCTCGAACACGCCAATGCTCCCGACTTGATCTTCGACGCCGCGCTCGAGCGGTTCGGGCATGTCGACGGGCTGGTGAATTCCGCCGCCCTTACAGACAGGGGATCCCTCGCGGAAGCGGACATGAGACTTTGGGACCGGATCTTCGCGGTCAATGCACGTGCGCCGTTCTTTCTCATGCAAAGGCTGGTCAATCATCTGCGCGAGCGCGGCGCGCCGGGCTCGATCGTCAACATCCTCTCGATCCACGCGCGCGGCGGAGCGCCCGAGCTTGCGGTCTACGCCTCCTCCAAGTCGGCGTTGGCCGGGCTGACCAAGAACACGGCGCACGCGCATCGCTTCGATCGCATCCGGGTCAATGGCGTCATTCTGGGCTGGGTCGACACGCCGGCGGAGCGGCATATGCAGGCGGTTACGCTTGGCAAAGGCGAGGGGTGGCTGGCTGCCGCCGCTGCGAGCATGCCGTTCAAACGCCTGCTCAATCCGGACGACGTCGCGCGGCTCTCGCTGTTCCTTCTCTCCGGCGCCTCGGAGCCGATGTCCGGCGCGCTGATCGATTATACGCAGAACGTCTTCGGCGGACTGGACTGAGGCCGATGCGACGCCTCGATCGCAGCCTTTTGCGGGAGCTGCCGCCCTCGGTGCGCCTGCCGCGCTATGATCGCGAGAGCCTGCAGATCGGCATGGCGCATATCGGCGTCGGCGCTTTTCATCGCTGTCACCAGGCCGAATTCATCGACGATATGCTCGAGGCTCGCTTCGGACGATGGGGGGTGCTCGGCGTCAACCTGACCGCGCCGAACCTTACAGATCTCCTAGCCCCCCAGGACTGTCTCTATTCCCGGACGCTGAGGCAAGACGCCCGCGCCGAGACCCGCATCATCGGCGCGCTGCGGCGAGTGATCGACGTTACGGACAAAGCGAGCGCCGAGGCCGCCATCGTTGCACTCGGGGGACTGGAGATTTCTGTCGCAACGATGACCGTGACCGAAAAAGGCTATTGCCTGACGCCGTCGACGGGCGCGCTCGATCTCGACAATCCGGCGCTTCGCGCGGATCTCGAAGGCGGCCTCCCGCCCCGCACCCTGCTTGGCCTGCTCGCGCTTGCGCTCGATCGGCGACGGCAAAACGGTGGGGCGCCGCTGACGCTGATCAGCTGCGACAATGTTCCGTCAAACGGCGCGCGGCTCGGCGCGGCGATGCTCAAATTTGCGGCTTTGCGATCGGCGGAGCTCACGCACTTTATCGAGGATCGCGTCACGTTTCCATCGACGATGGTCGATCGGATCGTGCCGGCGACGGCGACGGAAGATGTCGACAAACTCTCCGAGGCGCTCGGCGCGCGCGACCCGGCTGCGGTCGTCGGCGAGCCATTCCGGCAATGGGTCATTGAGGACAAGTTCGCGGGCGAACGACCGCCTCTCGACCTCGCCGGGGCGACGTTCGTCGCCGACGCGAAGCCCTACGAGCAGATCAAGATGCGCGTGCTCAACGCCGCGCAATCGACGCTCGCGCATCAAGGCGCGCTCGTCGGCCACGCGTTCACCTATGAGGCCGCGGCCGATTCCGTCCTTGCCGCGCTTACGCGCAAGATGCTGGAAAAGGAAACCGCGACCACGCTGCCGAAGCTTAAGGGGATGGAGGTCGCTCCGTACATCGATCAGTCGATGGCGCGCATTCGCAACACCGCCATCCGTCATCGATGTCATCAGATCGGCACGGACGGATCGCAGAAGATTGTCCAGCGCCTCGTCGATCCGTTGCGCGAGCGCCTCGCGGCAGGCCAGCCCGCGCGCTTGCTTACCCTCGCGGTCGCCAGTTGGATCGCCTATGGTTTGAGCGGCGCTCGCCGCTTCGGCGCGCGCTGGACGCCGTCAGATCCCTATGCGGAGACGGTCGTCGCGATTGGCGAAAAGAACGCCGACTGGCCCGAGCTGGCTAAGGCCGTTCTCGCCATCACGCCCATTTTCGGCCGAGACATGGCGCGCCCGCAGGTGATTGAATTGATCGCGCGGGATCTGCGTGGTCTGCTGCGCGGCGATGCGCGCGCCTATCTCGCGGAACGCCTCCGCGATGGTTAGCCGTAAGCCCCTCGAACAGACCGATCGCGCCGAAATGGTCGCGGACGCCGACGTCGGCGCGGCGCTCGGCTACTCGCGGCCCGGCAGCTATGAGGAACTGCGGGCGGTGCTCTCGTCGGGAACCGCTCGGCTTCCGAAGAAGCTTCGCCAGGTTGCGATCCATCTTTGGCAGCATCCGACCGCGGTGGCGCTGGGCACCGTAACCAGCGTCGCCTTGGAAGCTGGCGTCCAGCCCTCGACCCTGGTGCGGTTCGCGCAGGCTTTCGGCTATTCGGGCTTTTCCGATCTGCAGGACGTGTTCAAGGCTCATCTCGCGGACGGCGGCCGGAGCCGCGACCGCTGGGAGAGCGCCTCGAGCAGCGAGGCGGCGCGGCTGGTCGACGGATTCATCGGTTCCTCCACGACGGCGCTTGCTGGCGTGCGCAATCGGCTCGATCTCACCCAGTTCGAGATCATGAGCGAGACGCTGGCGGCCGCGGACCTGATCTACATCATCGGCTCCAAGCGCGCTTTCTCGCTGGTCAGCTATGTCTCGCTCGCGCTCGCCAATCTCGGCGTGCGCAACCTTGCGCTTGACAATGTCGGCTCGACTGCGTTCGAGCTCCTGCGCTGCGCATCAACCGCTGACGCAGTTCTCGCCATCAGCTTTACCCCTTACAATTCGATCACCCCGGAACTGGCCGCGTCCGCCGCGCAGCGCGGCGTCCCAATCGTATCGCTGACCGACAGCGCCTTTAGCCCATTGGTCCCTGTTTCGAAGGCTTATGTCGAGGTGATCGAGGAAAGCTTCTCCGGATTCAAATCGCTTTCGGCGACGCTCGCTGTGGCGATGGCGATGGTTTTGCGCGTCGAGCAGCGGCGCAGCGAAGCGGGCGCGCGCGGTCGCGATGCGCCGAACCCCGCCGGGCCGGGCCCAACCTTGCGAGCCCGGACGGCGGAAGACGATTGATCGGCGTGAGAAGCGCCTTTCGGGAGGATTTGAGATGCGCAAATGGCGGATCGTCGGCTTGAGCTTCGAACACATGCACATGGGCGACCTCTTGCGCGAGGTCCATGAGCATCCCAACGCCGAGATCGTGGGGGTGTGCGACGGCGACAAAGCCAGGATGGCGGACGCAATCGGCAACTTCTCCATTTCCAACGACCGCGTTTATCGCGACATCGCGCAATGCGTGCGAGAGGCGCATCCCGATCTCGCCATCCTTTGTCCCGCGACAGCCCGGCATGCGGACGTGGTCGAGGAGGTCGCTGCGCTCGGCGTCGACATCCTGCTCGAAAAGCCGTTCGCCGCTTTGCTCGCCGACGCCGACCGGATCCTGGCTGCTGTCAAAAAGTCGGGAGTGCGGCTCGCCGTCAATTGGCCGTTGCGGTGGTATCCGTCGCATGTGACGGCCAAGCGGCTGATCGACGAAGGGATCATCGGCGACGTGATCGAGGTTCACTTCTACGACGGCAACCGGGGCCCGCTCTATCACCGCGCCGACAAAGCCGTCGTGTCGGACGAGGAGGTGCGGCGCGAAAAGCCCACCTCGTGGTGGTACAGCAAGGCCGCGGGCGGCGGCAGCCTGCTCGACTATCTCGGCTATGGCGCGACGCTTGGGACATGGTTCATGAACGGCGAAGCGCCGATCGAGGTGACCGCTGTCGTCGATCAGCCGCAGGGGCTGGAAGTCGACGAGCATTCGATCACCATTTGCCGCTACGCCCGGGGCTTATCGAAACTCGAGACGCGCTGGGGAACCTTCACCGATCCCTGGACCACGCAGCCGCAGCCCAAATGCGGTTTCGTCGTCGTCGGTTCGGAGGGCACGATTTCGAGTTATGACTACGACGCGCATGTGGGCGTGCAGACCCGCGCTGATCCGGCCATCCGCCAAGTCCCAGTCGACGAACTCAAGGCGCCGTTCCGCAAGCCCGTCGAATACGTGCTCCATTGCAAGGAGCGCGACCTCAAGTTCGAGGGGCCTCTGGATCCTGCGCTGTGTCGCACCGCTCAGCGCATCGTCGACACCGCGGCTCTCTCCGCCCGCGAGCGTCGCACCCTGGCTCTCTTGCCATGACCGCCGCTGAGACGGAGAAGGCCGCAAAGCCTTCGCAGGACGATTATGCTTTGGTGGCCAAGGCGGCGGTGGAGGTTGAAGCGCCGGACCTTCCCTATCGTCCGCCAATGCCGCGCGACCGTACTGCGCCGATCGCGCTCGTCGGCGCGGGCGGCATCAGCGCGGCTCATCTCGACGCCTATGCGCGCTATGGCCTCAATGTCGTTGCGATTTGCTCGCCCGATCTCGAGCGCGCCCGGGCGCGGCGCGACGCTTATTTTCCGAGCGCGCGCGTCACCGACGATTTCGATTCGCTGCTCAGCGACCTGAACGTGCTGGTTCTCGACATCGCCACCCACCAGGACGTGCGCCTGGACCTCATGCAGCGCGCGATGAACGCCGATAAGCATGTGCTGTCGCAGAAACCGTTCGTCGAGAACATCGATGACGGCCGCGAACTCGTTGAGCTCGCGGAGCGGCGCGGCCTCAAGCTCGGCGTCAACCAGAATGGCCGCTGGGCGCCGCATCTGGCTTACATGAGGGAGGCCGTCTATGCCGGCCTCATTGGCGAGGTCACCGGCGTTCATGTCGAGATCCGCTGGAATCACAGCTGGATTGCCGGCACGTCTTTCGAAGCCATGGACGATCTCATCCTCTGGGATTTCGGCATCCACTGGTTCGATTTCCTCGCGAGCATCATCGGCGAACGCGCCCGCTTCGTTCACGCCACGACCGCCCGAGCCGCGGGACAGAGCGCGCGGCCGCCGCTGCTGGCTCAGGCGCTGATCGCCTTTGAGGACGGTCAGGCCTCGCTAATTTTCGACGGCGCGACCAGATATGGCGCGCGCGATTCGACTTCGGTCATCGGCGCGAACGGCGTCGCCTCCGCCCATGGCCCCGACCTCAGTCATCAGGCGGTCGAGCTCTACACCGAGGCTGGGGTCGCTCGGCCGGTTCTCACCGGCGCCTGGTTCAACGATGGCTTCGCCGGCGCGATGGGCGAACTTTTGTGCGCGATCGAAGACAATCGGGAGCCGTTGAACTCGGCGCGCGGCAATCTCTTGTCGCTCAAGCTCTGCCTCGCGGCGCTTCGCTCGGTTGAGAGCGGTATCCCGTCCCCTGTCTGAGCCGTCAGCACGGGCGTCGCGGTCGCCTTATGATAAAGTCATAAGCGGAGAGAACGCGATGGCGAAGGCAGACGCTCACACATCCGAAGACCCGCTGCGGCCGCTCGAACTCGACCCCGTGCGCATAAGGCGCGCCGACCGGCGCCCCTATGCGATCGTCGATATCGGCTCGAACTCGATCCGGCTCCTGGTCTATGACCAATTCGGCCGGGCGCCGATGCCTCGCTTCAATGAAAAATCGCTTGCTCGTCTCGCTGAAGGCTTGGCTGAGAGCGGCCAAATCGCGCCCGGCCATTTTCGTCGAGCCATTGAGGCCGTGCGGCGGTTTCGCGCGATCGCCGACGCCATGGGGGTGAGCCGGATCGACGCCGTGGCGACGGAAGCCATCCGCCGCGCTTCCAACGGGCCGAGGCTGGCCCAGGCGATTGAGGCGGAGTCGGGTTTGAAGGTGCGCGTCCTCAGCGGGGCTGAGGAAGCGCGGTTCGCGACGTTTGGCGTCATTTCCGGCTTCTTCCGGCCGGTCGGGACGGTCGGGGACATGGGCGGCGGCAGCCTCGAAGTCGCGGAGGCGATCGATGATCATGTGGGGGATCGCTGGGTCAGTCTGCCGCTCGGCGCTCTGCCGGTGGAAGCCATGATGTCCGAGGGATGGTCAGCGGCGAAGCGGCAAATCGACGAGATTCTGGAGCGGAGCTTGTCCCGGGCGCTGGCAAGGCCGGTGTTCTATCCGGTCGGCGGCGGTTGGCGGGCGCTGGCGAATGCGCACATGGTCGCGGCCGGCGCGCCGGTCAAAGTCGTGCACGGCTATACGCTCGGCGCCGCGGAGGCGCGGGAATTCGCTCGCGCGATTGGGCGGCTTTCCGCGACGAAACTGGCCGGGACGCCGGGCGTGTCGGAACGCCGGGTGCGCACCCTGCCGGCTGCGGCGCTGATTTTGGACCGGGTGCTGAAACACCTGAAGCCCGAACGGGTCGTCTTCTCCGCACTCGGCCTGCGCGAAGGCCTTCTCTATTCGCAGCTCAGTCGCGAGGAACGCTATCTCGACCCGCTGGTCGAGGGCGCGCAGTTGATCGGGCTGCCGCTCGCGCGCGTGCCCGAATTCGCGCCCGAACTGGTTGCGTGGACCGAAAGCCTTTTCTCCCCCGAGACCGCGGCTGAGAAGCGGCTGCGCGTCGCTGTCTGCGCCCTCTCCGACATCGCCTGGCGCGACGCGCCCGACCTTCGCGCCGAAGAGAGCTTTCGCCGGCTGCTCGAGTTCCCATTCATCGGCGTCACGCACCCGGAGCGCGTGTTCATCGCCGCCGCCATTCACGCCCGCTATGTCGGTCGGCCGGACGCGCCCTGGCTAAGTCCCGCCATCAAGCTCATGACGCCCGCGGAGCGCCGCCGGGCGCAGATACTCGGCCGCGCCATCCTGCTCGCCTATCGCTTTTCCGGCGGCGTGCCGGCGGTGCTGGAAAGCGCGCGTCTGCGCATTGAGCCGGATTGCATCCGGCTCGAAGTCGCCGCCGCGGCTCGCGCGCCCGACAGCGAAGTGGTGAGCGACCGGCTCAAGCTGCTCGCCGCCGCTATCGGGGTCAAGCGCAGCGAGGTCGTCGACATCGACGGGGCGCCGCGGCGCAGCTAGGTCCAGCGGACCTGGAATGGGAGGATCGTTCCGATCAACTACCGCCACGCCTTTCATGCCGGCAATTTCGCCGATGTGCTCAAGCACGCCGTTCTCGCCCGGATTCTTGTTTACCTGGCGCGCAAGGAAAGCCCTTTCCGTTTCATCGACACTCACGCCGGGGCGGGCCGATTCGATCTCATGAGCCCGGAGGCGAAGCGCTCGCCGGAATGGCGCGATGGCGTCGCGCGCGTTTTGACGGCGTCTCCGCCAGCGCCGGTCGCCGAGCTCTTGCGCCCGTATCTCGAAGCCGTCGGCCCGCATGACTCCGACGGCCGGCCGCTCAGCTATCCGGGTTCGCCGGCGATCGCGCAAACCCTCATGCGCGCGCAGGATCGCCTCGCGCTCTGCGAAGCGAACCCCGACGAACGCGAGGCGCTGATCGCGTCGCTTGGGCGCGATCGGCGGCTCAGCATCGTGGGTACGGACGGCTATGTCGCGCTCAACGCCTATCTGCCGCCCAAGGAGCGCCGCGGCCTCGTCTTGATCGACCCGCCATTCGAGGCGCCGAATGAAGCGAGCGCTATCGAGCAGGCGCTCGAACGCGCTTTGCGCAAATGGCCGACCGGCATCTACATCGCGTGGCGCCCGATCCGCGAAGCTCAAGCCGACTCCCGCTTTCTCAATTCAATCGCCGCGCTGGCCATGTCAAACATCCTGCGACTCGAGCTGGATGTGGGTCCGGGGCCAATCGGCGCGCAGGGCCAGGAGCCGCTCGCGCGCGCAGGCCTTCTCGTGGTCAATCCGCCGCATAGGCTGATCGACGAGGCGCGGGCGCTCATGCCATGGCTCGCGCGGGTTCTCGGTCGAGATGGAGGCGGGCGCTCGCTCTGCGCCTGGCTGACGGAGCCGACATGAGCGCAATGTCGGCGCGCTTGCCCGCCACATCGCCATTGGTTTATATGTGAACGATGGGGTGGAGCGGCCGTTCGCACGCCGCCAAGGGACTTCGATGGCGCTGCCGAACATTCTCAAAGACAAGCTCAGGCTGCCCGCCGTCGGCGCGCCGCTGTTCATCGTCTCGCACCCGGCTCTGGTGATCGCCCAATGCAAGGCGGGGATCGTCGGCGCTTTTCCCGCGCTCAACGCCCGGCCGCTTTCGCAGCTCGACGAATGGCTGCATGAAATCACCGAAGCGCTCGCGACCCATGACCGCGCGCATCCCGAACGCCCCGCCGCGCCATTTGCGGTCAACCAGATCGTGCATAAGTCCAACGCGCGGCTCGAGGAGGACATGGCGCTGACGGTCAAGTGGAAGGCGCCGATCGTCATCACCTCGCTCGGCGCGCGCGAGGACGTGAACCAAGCCGTGCATGCTTACGGCGGCGTGACGCTGCACGACATCATCAACAATCGCTTCGCCCACAAGGCAGTTGAGAAGGGCGCCGACGGCCTGATTGCGGTCGCGGCCGGCGCGGGCGGCCACGCCGGACCGGTCTCGCCGTTCGCGCTTGTTCAGGACATCCGCGCATGGTTCGACGGGCCTCTCCTGCTGTCGGGCGCGATCGCCACGGGCAAGGCGATTCTCGCCGCGCAGGTCATGGGCGCGGACCTCGCCTATATCGGCTCGGCTTTTGTCGCCACGCAGGAAGCGCGCGCGGTCGACGAGTATAAGCAGGCGATCGTCGACGGCGACGCCTCCGACATTATCGGGTCCACCTATTTCACCGGCGTGTTCGGCAATTACCTCAGGCCCTCGATCGTCAGATCCGGTCTCGATCCGGAGAGCCTGCCTGAGCGCGGCGCGAAGACGATGAGCTTCGCTTCCTCCAGCGGTTCGTCGGAGGCCAAGGCCTGGCGCGACATCTGGGGCAGCGGGCAGGGGATCGGCGCGGTCAAAAAGGTCGCGCCGGTCGCCGAACTTGTCGCTCGGCTCGAGCGCGAGTACGCCGAGGCGAAGCGGGCGGTTTGCTGCTAGGCCCGCGCACAAGTTTACTTGCGCCAGTCGTTTCAGTCGGTTAGCTGCGCTTTTGCGCACTTTTTTGCGGTCCTTGGGTCGCACACAAGGCCTTGTTCTCAGGCCGCCAAGCTAGGCCAAGCCCATTTCGCTTCCCGGCCTGGACGAAGCGCCAAGCCCGGAAAAGCGAGAGATCCGTTTCGCCATGCGAAACCAAACGTTTCGCATCAGCGGTCTTAAGTCATTGAAATCATTATGCGCGCTGAATCATTCATTTCGCGGTTTTGTTTATTTTGAAAGGGTTAAGCGCGATTTCGTTTCGCCGTGTTCGCAGTCGGCGCTTTTTTGGTCCAAAAAAATTTCCCTGCAGCGGATTGTCAGGCGCTCCCTTTGAGACTGCGCGTTGGATCGGGAGAAGAGAATTCTGTAACATAAATTTCTGTCTATCGCAAGCAATTGCTCGGCGACAACGAAGAAAAAAATTTGCAGGTTGCGATGTCGATTCCCAAAAGCTCCGTTCGTCGCTTCGACGCCGGGCCGATGAGGCTGGTTCTAACTACGGAGACAGGACGATGCGCGTGATGGTGTTTGTGAAGGCGACCGAAGTCAGCGAAAAGGGCATATCGCCCGACGCCCGAGACGACCAAGACGTTCGAGGCGATGAGCAGATTCAACGAGGAACTGCGCAACGCCGGCGTCCTGCTCGCCATGGACGGCCTCAAGCCCTCCTCACAGGGCAAGCGTGTCGCCTTCGACGGTCCCGGACGGAGGGTCATCGACGGTCCGTTCGCCGAGACCCGCGAGCTGGTCGCGGGCTTCTGGCTCTGGGAGGTCAAGGACATGGACGAGGCGGTCGCCTGGGTGAAGCGCTGCCCCAATCCCATGCCGGGGCCGAGCGAGATCGAAATCCGGCCGCTCTACGAGCTGGCCGATTTGCAGGAGTTCCTGACGCCGGAGGCCAAGGAAATCAACGATCGGACGCGCGAGCAGCTCAGCCGCGCCTGAGACTGACGGCGGCGGCCTGCTTGCCTCGCTGACGGCCTTGGCCGACAAGGCGGCATGACCGCAGGCGAGACGCATCGGGCGATCGAAGCGATTTTCCGCATTGAACGGGCGAGGCTCATCGCGGGCCTGGCCCGGGTTGTCCGCGACGTCGACCGTGCGGAGGAACTGGCGCAGGACGCCCTGGTCATCGCGCTCTTCGAATGGCCGACGACTGGCGTTCCCGCCAATCCCGGCGCTTGGCTGATGGCCGTCGCCAAACGCCGCGCCATCGACGCGATCCGTCGCTTGAGGATGCGCGAGCGCAAGCATGAGGAGATCGCGCGGGAACTCGACGGCGCGTCCGGCAGCGAGGTCGAGGCGATTGAAGCAGCCATGGACGACGATCTTGGCGATGAGCTTTTGGGCCTCATCTTCACAGCCTGCCACCCCATCCTTTCGCGCGACGCCCGCGCGGCGCTCACCCTGCGGGTGGTCGGCGGCCTGACGACGGAGGAGATCGCGCGGGCGTTCGTCACGAGCGAGGCGACGATCGCCCAGCGCATCGTTCGGGCGAAGAAGACGATTGGAAAGGCGGGACTCACCTTCGAGACGCCGCGTGGGCCTGCGCGCGCGGCGCGGCTCCCCTCGGTGCTCGAGGTCATCTACCTCATCTTCAATGAAGGCTATGCCGCGACAGCGGGCGAAGACCTTGTTCGGCCGAGCCTGTGCCTGGAGGCGCAGCGGCTCGGCCGCATGCTCGCTCGCCTGATGCCCGAGGACGCCGAAGTGTTCGGCCTCATGGCGCTCATGGAAATCCAGGCGTCGCGGCTCAACGCGCGCATCGGCCCGGACGGCGTTCTCCTGACTCTCAACGAGCAGAATCGCGCGTACTGGGATCAACTGATGATCCGCCGGGGCCTCGACGCGCTAGCGCACGCCGAAGCGCTCGGGGGCGGCGGCCCTTATGCGCTGCAAGCCGCGCTTGCAGCCTGCCATGCGCGGGCGCGCAGTCCGGCCGACACCGACTGGTCCCGTATCGCGGCGCTTTACGATCGACTCCGCGCCGTGACGCCCTCGCCGGTGGTCGATCTCAACCGAGCGGTCGCTTACAGCATGGCCTTCGGGCCCGAAGCGGGCCTCCGGCTCATAGACGAGATCGCCGACGCCGCGGCGCTGCGCAATTATGCGCCCTTGCCGGCGGCAAGGGGCGATTTTCTGTTTCGGGCCGGCCGAACGGCCGAGGCCCGCCCGGAGTTTGAGGCTGCGGCGAGGCTTACCCGCAACGAGCGGGAAAGGGCGTTTCTCCTTGCTCGCGCAGACGCTTGCGATTGACAGGTCTGTCCGAGGGTTCGAAGCGCCGCTCTGAGAATCCACGCGCCGCAGCGATCGCGGCTAAGACGCGTGGAGGGATAGAGCCGCCGTCAAGATGAGATCGCGATTCTCCCCGCAGTTCTTTTTTCTTGCCCGCAGTTCTTTTTTTATCGCTTCTCGCCGCCTTCGCTCTGGCGGTCTGACTCGTTCCGGAGCAAGGATGACTCCTTGTCGGCGCCGTCCGCGGATAAGCCCCGGCGTATCGCGAATTCGTGTTCCTGCGTTCAGCTTCAACCTTCAACCTCGGAGAGGACGCGCCCGCGATCATGGCGACCATCGAACAATTTGCCCAGCGCCCGACGCATCCTCAGGATCGTCCCTATCGCACGCCGCCGCATAATCTCGAGGCCGAGCAGGCGCTGCTCGGCGCAATCCTCATCAACAATGACGCATTCGATCGCGTCTCCGACTTTCTCAGGAGCGAGCATTTCGTCGAGGAGATCCACCGCCGCATATTCGAGATCGCCGGATCGCTGATCCGGGCCGGCAAGCTGGCGACGCCGATCACGCTGAAAACGTTCCTCGGCGACCACGACCTGGGCGGCGTGACCGTGCCGCAGTATCTGGCGCGCCTCGCCAGCGAAGCGACGACGATCATCAACGCTTACGACTATGGCCGCAGCGTCTACGACCTCTCGATGCGGCGCGAGCTCATTTCGATCGGCGAGGATGTCGTCAATGTCGCCTATGACGCGCCGGTCGATTCGAGCCCGCGCGAGCAGATCGAGGAAGCGGAGCGGCGCCTCTATCAGATCGCCGAGGCCGGCCGATACGACGGCGGCTTCCAGCGGTTTTCGGATGCGCTCAAGACCGCGGTCGACATGGCCGCGCGCGCCTATGAGCGCGACGGCTCGCTGAGCGGTATCGCCACAGGGCTGAGCGATCTCGACCGCTATATGGGCGGGTTGCAGGCGTCCGATCTCGTCATCCTCGCCGGCCGACCCGGCATGGGCAAGACGGCGCTCGCCACCAACATCGCTTTCAATATCGCCAAGGCCTATGAAGGGCGGACGCGCGCCGATGGCTCGGTCGAAGCGGCCAATGGCGGCATCATCGGCTTCTTTTCGCTCGAAATGTCGTCCGAGCAGCTCGCGACCCGCATCATCGCCGAACAATCCGGCGTCGCCTCCTACAAGATCCGCCGGGGCGACATCACGGAAGCCGACTTCCACCATGTCGCCGACGCGGTCCGCGACATGCAGCAGATTCCCTTCTACATCGACCAGACCGGCGGCGTTTCGATTGCCCAGCTCACAGCCCGCGCGCGGCGACTCAAGCGCCAGCGGGGCCTCGACCTCCTGGTCGTCGACTATCTCCAGCTTCTCGCTGGCTCGAAAAACCGGTCCGACAACCGGGTGCAGGAACTGACCGAGATCACGACCGGCCTCAAGGCGCTGGCCAAGGAGCTCAACGTCCCGATCCTGGCCTGCTCGCAGCTCTCGCGCCAGGTTGAGCAGCGCGACGACAAGCGGCCGCAGCTCTCGGACTTGCGCGAATCGGGCTCGATCGAGCAGGACGCCGACGTTGTCCTCTTCGTCTATCGCGAGGAATATTATCTCAAAAACCGCGAGCCTCGGCCCGGCACGGAGGAGCATATCGCCTGGATGGCGCAGATGGAGAATGCGCACGGCCGGGCGGAAGTGATTATCGGCAAACAGCGCCACGGGCCGACCGGCACGGTCGAGCTTCAGTTCGACGCCGAGGTGACCCGGTTCGGCAACATGGCCCGGGAAGACACGATCCCGGAAATCCGCTAGAGTCGGTCGTAAGGAGCCACAACAAAGTTGCAATTGTGGCCCTATTGGTCGCCGCTTATGAATACAGGGCAGGTCGCCCTTGAGCGCCGGCCGCAGTGTGGAGAATCTTTAATGAAGCTCGCTACCGCCTTTGGCCTTGCGGCCGCCCTCGTCGGGACGGCCTGCATGGCCGCGCCCGTGAGCGCCGATGAGTTCACGCCGGCGCAGAAGCAGGAACTGGGCGCGTTCATCAAAGATTATCTGGTCAACAACCCCGAAGTGCTGCGTGACGCCATCGAGGCGCTCGACAAGCATGACAAGGAGGCAGCGGACGCGGAGCGGCAGAAAGTCGTCGGCACCCAGTCGAGCGCTCTGTTCAGCTCGAAATATCAGGCGACCGTCGGAAACCCGAAAGGCACCGCGACGCTCGTCGAGTTCTTCGACTACAATTGCCACTTCTGCAAAGGCGCGCTGCCGGACGTCACGAAGCTCCTGAAGGACGATCCGAACCTCAAGCTGGTTCTCAAGGATTATCCGGTTCTGGGGCCGGGGTCGGTCGAGGCGGCGAAGGTGGCGAGCGCCGCGCGCAACCAATTGCCGGGCGACAAGTTCTGGGCTTTCCACTCGAAGCTGCTTGCGATGCATGGCCCTATCGGCAAGACCGAGGCGCTCGCGGTCGCCCGCGAGCTTGGCCTCGACATGGACAGGCTCGCCAAGGACATGGAGAGCCCCGAGGTCAAGTCGGGCTTGAGCGAAGTCATGCAACTCGCCGATGCGCTGAAAATCGACGGCACGCCGACCTTCGTCGTCGGCCAGGACGTCGTCGTCGGCGCGGTCGGCTACGACCAGCTCAAGGACAAGGTCGACGCCGTGCACAAGTGCGGCCACGCCACCTGCTGACGGCTGGACGCTATCCGACGAAGGTTCTATGACCGCGCCCGCCGGGCGTCTTTTCCAATGACCGGCGGGGGCCGCTTTGACCGCACTGCAAGCGATTATCATGGCCGTGCTGCAGGGCGTGACGGAGCTCTTTCCGGTCTCGAGCCTCGGCCATGCGGTCATTCTGCCGCGGCTCCTGAATTGGGGAGTTGATGAGAAGGCCCCGGACTGGCTCGCTTATCTGGTGGTCATGCATCTGGGCACTTCGATCGCGCTCTTCGTCTTCTTCTGGCGCGACTGGCTGAGCTTTCTGCGCTCTCTCATCAGCGCGCCGGACGCCCGCTCGAAGACGGACAGACGGACGTTCTTCTATGTCGTCCTGGCGACCATCCCGGCCGTAATCGTCGGCGCCCTGTTCCGCAAGCTCTTGGGCGACGCCTTCGCCGCGCCCGCAATCGCTGCGGTCTTCCTGATCGTCAACGGCTTCATCCTCTATTTCGGCGACCGGATCGGCGAGGAATCGGTCGGTTCGCTCGGTCAGCTCAACTGGAAGGGGGCGCTGGCGGTCGGCTTCGCCCAATGTTTGGCCCTGATCCCTGGAATTTCGCGTTCTGGCGCGACAATCGTCGCCGGCGTCGTCGCGGGGCTCAAGCACGCGGAAGCGGCGCGCTTCTCGTTCCTCATGGGCGCGCCGATCATTCTCGCCGCCAATGTCTATGAGGCGCCGAAACTGATGAAGGAGGGGGCGACGCTGGGGCCGGTGGCGCTTTTGTCCGGATTGGTCGCCGGCGTTGTCGCTTATCTGAGCCTCACGTTCCTGATGCGCTATTTCAACCGGCACGAATTCGAGGCGATGAGCCCGTTCGCCTATTATTGCTGGGCGGCCGGCGTCATCAGCTTGGGGATTATCGCTTTCGTTTGACGGCGGGGCTCTTGGCTCGCGGCTTTGGCGCCCCATATCACGCTGTTGACTCGGAATGGCCCACGCGGCTTCAGGGGCGGTTATGGCGACCATCGAATATATGCCGGCGCGGCTGACGCCGAAGGAGGCCGAGGACCTGAGGCGGGCTGTCGCCTGCCTCGAAGGGACGAGCTTCGCCCAGCGGCTGACCGACGCCGTCGGACGTCCCGTGGGAATGCTGAGCCGCACGATGCCGCAATCGGTTCGGCGGATCGTAGCGCATGTGAGCGAGACGGCCCTCAGGGGCGCGCTCAAGTTCGCTTTGCGCACGCTCGATCTGAACGCGCCGGCCAAGCCCGCCAACCGCGCCCATAAGCTCGCCGCCGCTGCGTCCGGGGCGGTTGGAGGCGCGCTGGGGCTCGCGGCGCTGCCGGTCGAACTGCCGATCTCGACCACGATCCTTCTGCGCTCGATCGCCGAGATCGCGCGCGAGGAAGGCGAGGACCTCGCCGCCCCCGAAGCGGCTTTGGCCTGCGTCGAAGTGTTCGCTCTTGGCGGACAGGGCGGAGAGACGGCTTTCGAGAGCGGATATTTTACCGTTCGCGCCGCGCTCGCCAAGTCGGTCAGCGACAGCGCGCGCTTCGTCGCCAGCGAGGGCGTAGCCGCCCAGTCCGCGCCGGTCATCGCCAGGCTCATTTCGCAGATCGCCGCGCGTTTCGGCGTCGTGGTGAGCGAGAAACTTGCAGCCCAGGCGGCGCCGGTCCTGGGCGCGATCGGCGGCGCGGCGGTCAACGCCGCCTTCGCCGACCATTTTCAGACCTTGGCCCGCGGGCATTTCATCGTGCGGCGCCTGGAGCGCCAGCACGGGCCGCACGTCGTCGCGTTCGAATATCAGCGCTTGCGGGGCGAGCAGGCCCGCGATTACAGGGAAAGCCGCAGGGCCGCGTCGTAAAGCGGGATCGTCCCCGGCGCACGCGGAGACTGGATCGCGTCCCCATGGCCGAGAACCGGCCGCCCGGTGAATGGATGAGGATCGGCAAGCGACGCCTCGGGCGAGCCGCCCAGGCGCTGGCGGCGGCGCTTCTCGGCCTTATCGCTCTGCCGTCCTACGCCGACCTGAGGCCGCCGGCGCGCCCGCGCGGCGTCCATCCGATGCGTTTCGTGCGCGTTGTGAGCGCCGAGGCTTCCTGCAAGCCAAATTGCCCCGAATGGCTGTCGGCCGAGGGCCAGATCGTGCCCGGCACGGCGAGAGCGTTTGCAGAAGCGATCGAGAGGCTGAAGGGCCGCCGGCTGCCGATCCTCATCCATTCTCCGGGCGGCTCGGTCGCAGACGCGGGGGCCATGGGCGAACTCATACGAGAGAAGGGCCTCGCGGTCGCCGTCGCCAGGACATTGATCACCAACTGTCCGGAGGCCTTGCCGAAATGTCCGGATGGCCCCGGCGGGGCGATCACTGGCGGCGCCATGTGCGCCTCGGCCTGCGTGCTGGTGCTCGCCGGTGGGGTTGAACGCCTCGCAGCGCCCTCGGCGCGGATCGGGGTGCATCAGATCACCACGCTGGTGAGTGAGACCGAAGGCCTGGCGCACCTCAAGTCGACGCGCAAGATCTACGAACAGAAGGGGGTCGACGCGGCGGTCGAGGCTTATCTTGACGCCATGGGCGTGGGCGACCCGGTGATGACGCTCATGCGCAAGACATGGGCGGCGAGCATTCGCTGGCTCGACCCGGCGGAACTCAAGGACTCGCGTCTCGTGACCCTGGCGCTCGACCCGGCCGAGCCGATACTCGCGAGCGGCGCGAACGGCCTCAACGCCAAAGCGTTAGACGGCGTTCCGCCGCGCGCCGATCTCATAGAGGCAAGCCTCGCCCAACCGGTCGCTGGAAGCGACGAGACGATCGAAATCGCGTTCCGCTATCGCCGCGGCGGCGGCCTGGTCGAAGCGGAGACGAACGAGCGCGGTCTTAAGGCGCCGGAGGCGCCATTGTCTTTTGCCCTGAGCCTCGCCTCGAGCGCGCCCGGCGCCGAAGCGGTCCCGTTGCCGACCACTGGAAGGACTCCGGCTCACGCGCTCATACCGCGCGAGCGCTTCTGCGCGCTCGCTCATGGCGGCGCGACCATTGGGTCCGCGGCGCCCGACAGGCCGGAGGGCTTCGCCCCGGTTGAGCTTGCCGCGATGGACGGCGCGAAGGCGCTCATCGCCGAAGCCTGTCCTTGAGCGTAGGCGATCTGCTAGCTTGGCGACACTTAACGCCTCGACGGGGAGGGCCTCATGGCGTCGGCATGGAATTCGCACGCATCGCCGGTGAGCTATTCGGCGTCGGCGAAATTGATGCACTGGTTTGTCGCGGCTGCGGTCATCGTGCTGCTCGCCCTGGGTCCCGTGATGAAGCGGCTCGTTCCCGAGGGCTCGCTCAGGGACAATCTCTATAATTTCCACGAGGCTTTGGGCGCGCTTGTCCTGATCGTCATGGTCGTGAGGCTCGCGAGGCGCCTGGCCTTCGGCGTGCCGCCCCCGGACGCCTCCATGCCGGCGATCGAGCAGCAAGCCTCGCTCTGGGCCCAATACCTGCTCTACGTGCTTATAATCGTCACGACCGTGCTCGGCTGGGCGGGGACCAACGCCTACGGCGATCCGGTCAGCGTCTTCGGCCTCTTCAACTTCCCGACGCTTCTCGGCAAGGACCAGCCGCTCTCGGACCAGATCATCGTCTGGCATCTCATCTGCGGAATCCTGATCGGCCTGATCGTCGCGCTGCATGTGGCGGGCGCGCTCTACCATGGGTTCGTGAAACGCGATCGCGTCCTGCAGCGCATGATGTGAGGGGCGATAGGCCAACGCTTATGGCCTGGCGCCGGGAAACCATTCGACATGCTCGTCGCCGGTGCGGCCGTAATAGATGGCGCGGCGCCCGGTGAGACTGACGAAATAGCCGACGCAGCCGGCATCCGCGATCCGGCGGCAAAATTCGCGATAGGCGATCTCCTGCCGCTGGATGGCGCGGACCGCCTTCTCCACGCCTTCGGCCGAGAAGGTCATCGTCGCGCCGTCGGCTATGCAGCTCTGCGTCTCCTCGAAATCGCCGCCGGGCAAATAATACGTCTTCCGCCCGGCGACGAGATCCGTGTGGTAGCGCTCGATTCCGGTCTCCATCAGCGCCTTCACGACCTCCGGAAACGTGATGCGCTCCTCGTCGGAAGCCTCGCTCATCTCGCGCACAACTTTTTTCACCTTGTCGTCCATATCCATGCTCCTCTTCTCTCCCTGCGGCGCTTCGCCGCCAGTCAATCGACCGGCGCGCTCCGCAATGCTTTGCGGCGCACGATGTCCTTCATCGCGCTCTGGATTCTCTCGCGCGTCTCGACGTCGAGATCGGCGAAAAATTCGGTGTCGTTCTCATCCGCCAGAGCCGCGAGCTTCGGCGTGATCGCCCGCCCCTGACGCGTGAGCGCCAGCGACTGGAACCGGCGGTCGCCGGCGTTGGCGCGCCGGACGATCAGGCCCTTGGCGATCAGCCGGTCAGCGAGCTTCGAGATCGCGCCCCGCGTCATGCCGAGCCGCTCGGCGAGCGCGCTGGGCGCGCTCTCGGAGTTGTAGAGCTCGCGCAGGACGACCCATTCGGCGACCGTCACCCCGGCGCCCGCGAGCTTGAGGGCGAAGGCATGCGACACGTGGTTCGACACGTAGCGAAGCCAATAGCCGAGATGCGACTCGAGCGAGCTCAGTTCGGTCCCGCGCGCCACGCGACCTCCATCAGTTGACAAGGAAACTACCTGCGAACAGTTTCCTTGTCAACTGTGCGGGCGCCGACGCAATCGCGAATGATCGTCGCAGCCCTATTGCGAGGAGCCTTAGGGCGTCGAAAGACGCCCGCCCTTCCTGCGGGCTATGGCGGCGAAGCAATCCAGCAGCGGGAGAGCCCTCTGCGTTCCCCGGATCGCTTCGCTTACGCTCGCGGCCTTGGCAGTCGTGAACAACGGCCATTCGAGGATTTCCAGCTGAACGCGTCTTGGGCTAGCATCGCAAGCCTCGATCCCACCTCCGCGTCCCGCCCATGCTGGAAAAATTCGAACGCTATCCGCTCACCTTCGGTCCGACGCCGATCGAGAGGCTCAGGCGCCTGAGCGCGCATCTCGGCGACAATGTCGAGATCTACGCCAAGCGCGAGGATTGCAATTCGGGCTTGGCCTTCGGCGGCAACAAGCTGCGCAAGCTCGAATACATCATCCCCGACGCGATCGCCTCGAACGCCGACACATTGGTCACGATCGGCGGCGTGCAGTCGAACCATACGCGCCAAGTCGCCGCGGTCGCGGCTAAGGTCGGCATGAAATGCCGGCTTGTGCAGGAGGCCTGGGTCCCGCACGAGGACGCGGTCTACGACCGGGTCGGCAACATCATGCTGAGCCGCATCATGGGCGCTGACGTGAGGCTCGTCGACGAGGGTTTCGACATCGGCATCCGCAAGAGCTGGGAGGACGCGCTGAAGGACGTCGAGGCGCAGGGCGGACGGCCCTATGCGATCCCAGCGGGCGCCTCGGTGCACAAATATGGCGGGCTCGGTTACGTCGGCTTCGCCGAGGAGGTGCGCGCGCAGGAGCGCGAGCTCGGCTTCGCTTTCGATTACGTCGTCGTGTGCACGGTCACAGGCTCGACCCACGCCGGCATGGTGGTCGGCTTCGCCAAGGACGGACGGCAGCGCAAGGTCATCGGCATCGACGCCTCCGCCACGCCGAAGCAGACGAAAGCTCAGGTGCTCGATATCGCGCGCAAGACCGCAAAAATGGTCGAGCTCGGCCAGGACATCGCCGACGAAGACGTCGTGCTGGTCGAGGACTACGCCTATCCCCTCTACGGCGTGCCGTCCGAGGAGACCAAGCAGGCGATCCGGCTCGCAGCACGGCTCGAAGGCATGATCACCGATCCGGTCTACGAGGGCAAATCGATGCAGGGCCTGATCGATCTCACGCAGAAGGGCTTTTTCCCCAAGGGATCGAAAGTGCTCTATGCGCATCTCGGCGGCGCGCCCGCGCTCAACGGGTACGCCTACGCTTTCCGCAACGGTTGAAACCGCACTGGCCGGCTACGTCTCGGACTTTTCGAGCTCGCGGCCTTTCTTCGCGTCGACCGCAGCAAGAGCCTGCTCGAGATAATCGCTGAAGGCGCGCGCGCGTTGCGAGGGGCGACGGCCGGCGGGAAAGACGATATAAGCCGTCACCGGCTCGAGCGCATAGTCGGCGAGAATCTCGATCGCCTCGCCTGAGACGAGCGCGTCCGCGCACATCCAGCTCGATCCGGTAGCGACGCCGAGTCCTGCAACCACGCAGGCGACGACGCCAGTCGCCGAGCGCGAATGGATGCGGGGACTTATGGCCTGACGCTCCACTTGTCCGTCGCGGCGTGCAACCCAGGTCTGGTCGCCGACGTCGCCCGGTCCGCTGATGAGGTCATGCCGCGCGAGGTCGGCCAGGTTCATGGGCGCGCCGCGGCGCGCGAGATAGGACGGCGACGCTATGAACAGGCGTCTCGCGCTCTCGAGTTTTCGGGCGACGAAGCTCGAATCGGGCAGGTCGCCAATGCGCAGCGCAAGGTCGGCGCCTTCGGCGATCAGATTCTCGTAACGATCCGACATCATGAGATCGATCTTGAGCAGCGGATGCTTGACGGCGAACGCCGGAAGCAACGGCACGATGCGCCACACCCCATAGCCCGGCGGCAGGGCGACGCGCAGAACCCCGGACAGATGGTCGGCCCCGCGCGCCGCGCTCTCCGCTTCATCGATCGCGAGCAGGGCGTCGCGCGCGCGAGCAAGCAACGCTTCGCCCGCGTCGGTGGCGGAGACTTGCCGGGTGGTTCGGAACAGGAGCTTGACGCCCAGGCGACGCTCGAGCGCCGCGATGGCGCGCGACACCGAGGGCTGGGTCAGGCCGAATTCGCGAGCGGTCTTGGAGAAGCTTCCGCTCTCGACCGTGCGGACGAATAAGGCGAGCTGTTGCAGCCGATCATTCATGCTGCAAGCGCATATATCATATCTTCGGCGGCCCGATACATATCGCGATGCGCATTGCATAGCTCTCGCTCCAACATCCGCTTCGGGCGGCGGCAGGCATAAGGAGCACGGCAATGGGCGAACTCAGCGGAAAAGTGGCGATCGTGACGGGAGCGTCAAAAGGGATTGGCGCGGCGATCGCGCGCCGCTTCGCCGAAGCCGGGGCGGCGGTGGCCGTCAATTATGCGTCGGATAAGGCTGGCGCCGAGCGCGTGGTCGATGCGATCAAGCGTGAGGGCGGCAAGGCGGTCGCCATTCAGGCGAGCGTGTCCAAAGGGGCAGACGTCAAGCGCCTGTTCGCCGAGACGAAGGCGAAACTCGGCGCGCCTTCGATCCTCGTAAACAACGCAGGCGTGTTTTCATTTGCGCCAATCGAAGCGGTGACGGAGGAGGATGTGGAGCGGCAGTTCGGGACCAATGTGCTGGGAACACTGCTCGCCAGCAAGGAAGCGGTTGCGGCCTTCGACGGCGCAGGCGGCAGCATCATCAATCTCAGCACGATCGCGAGCGTGAACCCGGTGCCGAATTCGGTCGTCTATTCGTCCTCGAAGGCGGCGGTCGACACGATCACTCGCGCGCTCGCCGTCGAACTTGCGCCGAAGAAGATTCGCGTCAACGCGATCGCGCCGGGAGCGACGGAAACCGAGGGCACGAAGACGATAGGACTTACGATGGAAACCGCAAAGGCGATGGGCATGGTGATGCCCATGGGCCGCATGGGCCAGCCGGACGATATCGCGCGCGTGGCGCTTTTCCTGGCCTCGGACCAGTCGTCCTGGCTGACGGGCGAACGCATCTCCGCGTCGGGCGGACAGCGTTAACAGGGCGCCGTCTGCGCAACAGCAAGCCGCCCCTGCGCAAGCAGGAGCGGCTCCAATTTTTCTATACTAGACCAGTCTTACAGTCCGCAGAGGGACGTATATCGCCCGTTGAAGTCGTGGTATAGGCCACAGGTCGGGTTCGGCCGGGCCCAGCCGCCTGCCCCCATCGAAACAGGCGCCATCACCGCGCCGAACAGGGGCCCAATGATCGGAATGCCGCCGTTGCTCCACCCGTAGTTCGGGTTGCCGATATTGCCGACGGTCGCCGTGTTCCCCTGCTCCTGAGTAGCCACCGTATCGTTGCCATTATAGTCGCTGAATGTCGCGAAAGCTGGCGTCGCGATAAGCGTCAACGAAACCGCGGTCGAAAGAAGCGCTAAGCGTGACATGACGTTCTCCTTATGGGTTCTCAACCCCTCGGCGAACAAACCGCTGAGACCTTCGTGGGTTCCAGAAATCGCGTGGAGTTGAACACGCGATGTTGACGCCCGCCATCTTCGCGCCGCGGTCGCGTGGTTCTGAGCCGCCGGCGTCGCGATCGACGCGGGCCAAGGATCGCCATGGGACGCTTCGCCTCCACCGTCGCCTATTATGAGAGCGCCCGGCCGCCTTATGGCGCGGCGTTCTTCCAAGCCGCAGCGCTGGAGCTCGGTCTCGACCGAAGCCAGCGGCTCCTCGATGTCGGCGCCGGGCCGGGCATTCTGGCGATCGGCTTTGCGCCCTATTGCCGGGAGGCTTTGGGAGTCGATCCGGAGCCGGGCATGGTCGAGGCCGCTCGCGCCGCGGCCAAGCGCGCCGGCGTTTCAGTCAGTTTCATCGAGGGCCGGTTCGAGAACGTCGCAGCGAGGCTCGGCGCATTCGATATTGTCACCATCGGCCGCGCGATCCACTGGCTCGAACCGGAGCCCGCACGAGCGGCGCTCGACCGCATCCTCGCCCTTCGGGGACGCGTTCTGGTCTGCGGCGCAACGAGCGTCAAAGACGGGCGCAATCAATGGCTCGAGACTTTCAACGCCGTGCGCGATCGCTGGAAGGGCGATCGGCCGTCGCGCGACCATCATGGTTTTTTCGCCGGCGGCCCGTTCACCCGGACCGGAGCCGTCCGGGTCGAGGGGACCTACGTCGTTCCGGTCGAGCGCCTGGTCGAACGCGTGCTGTCGATGTCGACCTCGTCGTCGGACCGGATCGGCGACGAGGTCCCTGTGATGAAGAGCGCCATGCGCGAAGCGCTCGCCCCCTTCGCCGCCGAGGACATGATCGAGGACATTGTCGAAGCGCGGGCGGAGGTGTTTGAGCGCGTTTGAGAGCGTCGATGGAATCGTCATCGCGAGGAGGCCCATAGGGCGTCGTGAGACGCCCGTCTGTCGACGGGCTATGGGCCGATGCGGCGATCAGGAGTCGCGGGCGCCCTACGTTCCCCTGGATTGCTTCGTCGCCATAGCCCTTCGTAGACGGGCGTCCTTCCGGGCGCCCTATGGCTCCTCGCAATGACGATCGCGTTCGAGCCAAATGCATTTGCTTTAGAATTCAACTCGCCTCAGGGGTCCCGCCTCAACCAACACTTCGCTTCTGATAGCGCATCGTCCAGACCGCCTCGTCGCCAGGCGAATATTCATTGCCCACCCAGGGCGTCCCGCAAACGTGCAGATATGCGTAAGGCGTCCCGGCGAACATGATCCAGGCGCCAGCGTCCCGGACTGTCGTCGGCAGTCCGCAATGGTTGGCGTCGAACGGCCACAGGATCATCCAGTGCGGGCCGATCGGTATGGCGGGGCTCGTTCTGTCATGGGCCTCAGTGTTGCTGTGCTGCGTTGCGCCACAGAGCATGTAGCAAAGCCCTGGCGCCGTGTTGGTGGGCTCAGGCTTGCCTTCAACCAAATCCTTGAACCACTGCATGCCCAAGGCGTCGACACACATCGGCGGATCGCCGACGACATCCTCGTTGCCCGGCACGCAGACCCACTCGTTCGTGCCTTGTCTCAAGACTTCGGTCATGCGGCCCTGCTTATCCATCTCGGCGACCGTCGCGTGTTCGGTAATTACCGACGGCCCCGCTCGCATGGCGCGTGCAATTCTGACGGCGCGGATTTGCTCCTCGCGGGTTTTTGCGGCGCCGCTGCTGTCGGGCAAAGCGATGGCGGCGTTGCTGTAGCTCCCGGAGCCGGCGTCCTGGGCCTTGGCTACATCGCCAATCGCGGCCATCGCCGCGCCGAAGAAGGTGGCGCGCGCGACGAGCGAGCGACGTGACAGCTTCTCCCCGACCGCGAAGTTCTCGGCGTAATGCTCGGTCATCTTATCAACTCCCGCATCGACACAAACCGCGTCGCTTAATGAGCCGCGGACGGTAGGCCCGAGGGCCGGTCATCGTCCCTGATAGACGGGGGGACGGCCTTCCGCCTCCGCCTTGCGCCCTTCCTTGAAATCCTCGGTGCCGTAGAGCGCGCGATATTGCGCGTTCAGTTTCGACAAGGCTCCGGTCTCCGACGCATCGATCGCGAGATGCGCGGAAGCGAGCGTGGCCTTGATTCCGAGCGGCCCGCATGCGGCGACCTTCGTCGCCATGTCAACGCCGGCCCCGAGAGCCGCGTCCACCGTGGGGGCGATCCTTTGCACCACGCCCATGCGCAAAGCGTCCTCAGCGCTCCAATGGTCGCCGGTCAGCATGTAGCGCATGGCGTTCGCCCAACCCGCCTCGCGCACGAAACGGACCGTAGAGCCGCCGCCGGGGAAACGGCCATGCGTGTTCTCGTCCTGACCGAAGCGCGTATCGGCGGCGGCGATGCGGATGTCGGCGACGAGGTGAAGCTCGTGCCCCATATTCCATGTATCGCCGTGGACGACCACGATGAGCGGTTTCGACAGGCCGGTTGTCCTTGCCAGGGGATCGATGCTCTCCGGGTCGGACGGGAGGGGTCGCCCCGACGCCGTCAGCGCCTGAAAGGCGTCCACGTCAATGCCTCGGGAGAAATTGTCGCCGTGTCCGAAGAGCACTGCCGCACGCAACGATGCGTCGTGCTCGTACTGGTAATACGCCTTCGCCAGGCCGAGGTATGTTTCCGGATCGACCCGGTTCTCGATATAGGGGCGATTGATCCCGATCAGAACAATCTGGCCGCGGCGTTCGACGGTGATCTTGCTGGCCGCGCCGAGGAGTGTCTCAGCCATCGTGGTTCCTCTCGCCGCGCTTTGAGGCGCGCCGACGCTCTCGCTTTCGGCTGCCTGTGCAATGACAGATGGGCCGGTCCATGCTGAGACGATGGCGACGCCCGCTTTGAGGATATTGCGACGTGCGACTGGCAAAACCCGCTCTCCACGTCCTTGCTGCTCAGTGAACTGTTTCGATTGCGAGCGCGATGCCCTGGCCGCCGCCAATGCACAAAGTGACGAGGCCGCGCTTCAGGCCGTCGCGGCGCATCGAGTGGATGAGCTTCGTGGTCAGCACCGCCCCGGTCGCCCCGATCGGGTGGCCGTGAGCGACTGCGCCGCCGTCGACATTAACGATTTCGTCCGACAAGCCGAGCTCGCGCGCGACGACAATGGCGATGGCCGCGAACGCTTCATTGATTTCCGCCCGCTCGATCGAGCCGATCTCCCATCCGGCGCGCTTGAGCGCCTGCCTGACGGCGGGGATCGGCCCCAGTCCGAACATGCCGGGCTCGACCGCCGCTATGCCGTAGGCGACGAGCCGCGCACTCGGCTCAAGCCCACGCTTCTCGGCCCAGGCTTCGTCCGCGAGCACCATTGCGGACGCTGCGTCGTTGAGGCCGGGAGCATTGCCGGCGGTGATCGCGCCGTCCGGGCGAAAGGCCGGCTTCAATCGGGCCAGCGCCTCGATCGTGGTGTCGGGACGATTGCCTTCGTCCTGATCGAATTGCGTCGGCCCCTTCTTGCCGGGGACCTGGACCGCCGCGATCTCGCCCTTGAAATGTCCCGCCGCTTGCGCGCGCGCGAAGCGCTGTTGCGATCGTAAGGCCCACTCATCCTGGGCTTCGCGCGTCACCTGATATTTCTCGACCAGATCCTCGGTATGCCAGCCCGAGTGTTCGCCGGAGAAGGCGTCGTTGAGCCCGTCGCGAAGCACGCTGTCGTAAAGCTGCCCGTCGCCCAGGCGATAGCCCCAGCGGCCGCGCTGAACGAGAAAAGGCGCCTGATCCATGTTCTCCATGCCGCCGGCGACGGCGGCGTTGGCGTTGCCCAAGAGGATCTCCTGCGCTGCAGACACGATCGCCTGCGCGCCCGAACCGCAGACGCGGTTCACGGTCATGGCCGGGACCGTCACCGGCAGGCCCGCCTGGACCGCCGCCTGACGGGCGGGATTCATCTTGGCGCCCGCCTGAACGACGTTGCCCATCGCCGCGGTCTCGATCTCGTCGGGCTTGAGCCGAGCCCGCTCGACCGCAGCGCGAATGGCGACGGCGCCGAGGTCCGGCGCCGGCACATCCTTTAAGGTCCCGCCAAAGGCGCCGATCGCTGTGCGGACAGGCTCCGCGATCACCACTGAACGTGACGGCATGGCTTGATCCTCCTGTTTTCGTTAAGTCGCGCCCTTACGCAATCCGCCGAGCCGGCTGAGCCGCCCGATATCTAGGCGCTGGAGCGGAATTGGCGAGCTTGGGCGCAAGCGCAAGGCGCGCCGCGTTGAAGCGGGTCCAATCGTCCCCATCCTGAAGCGGGGGGATCGTCACCACCTCTCCCTGGTCGAGCCCCGCCAAAGCCGCGTCGACCATGTCCTCGGTCGACATCACGGTGCCAGCGGGCAATTTCGAGTGATGAAGGCCCGCTTTCTCCCAAATGTCCGTCGCGGTCGCCGCGGGCAGCACGGCCTGGATGCGAACGCCCTTGTCAGCGAGCTCATGCTGCAGCGATTGACTGAGCGCCAGGACAAAGGCCTTGGTCGCGCCGTAGACGCCATTGAGGCGCTCAGGCACGATTCCGACCACCGATCCGATGTTGATGATCGCGCCCGCGCCCCGCGCGACGAAAGCAGGCGCGGCGACGTAGGTCAGACGCGTGAGCGCCGTGACGTTCAGCGCGATCATCGCTTCCATTTGGTCGACATCCGAATTCAAGAGCGGCGCGATGGACGCCGCGCCAGCATTGTTGACGAGCATCGTGATGCTCGGATCGTCGCGAAGCACGGCCTCGACTTTGGCGAGCTCCGCCTTGTCGCCGAGGTCGGCGGGCAAAACCGCGACCGGCCGACCGGTCTCCGAAGTCAGTTGGGTCGCCAGAGATTTCAGCCGTTCGCCGTTTCGCGCCACCAGGATGAGGTCGTAGCCGCGCTTTGCGAGCCGGTCGGCGTAAACGGCGCCGATGCCAGACGAGGCGCCGGTAACGAGGGCGGTTCCGAGAGATTGGGTCATTCGAGAGGCTCCTGCTCTGGTCTTGACATTATGCGTATATGCGCATAACTAAGCGCATATCCTCCTATTGTCAACCATGCGGACACGCCCCTATTGTCAAGGATGGAAACTTCGAATGCCGACCGACATCCTACCGCCGCTTGAGGAGTGCACGTGCCTCGCCGTCCGCCAGGCGGCTCGGCATGTCACCCAGTTTTATGATCGGCATTTGGCGCCGGTTGGCCTGCGCACGACCCAGTTCTCCATTCTCGCCCGCCTGAGACGACACGGGGTGATGACGATCAATGCGCTGGCCGATGAAATGGTGATGGACCGAACGACGCTCGGGCGAAACATCCTGCCGCTCGAGCGCGACGGACTGATCAGCATCAAGCCGGGGCGCACGGACCGCCGCAGCAAGGAGTTGCGATTGACGGACGCCGGCCTCGAACGGCTGCGGGCCGGGCACCAAGGCTGGAAGGATGCGCAAAGAGAATTTGCGACCGCCTTCGGCGACGAGCGCGCCGCCGGACTGCGCGCTCTTCTGCGCGAGGTGACGGCGACCGATCTTCCCGTGGAGTCCTCCGCGACCGGCTGAATCAGGCAATCCGAAATCAGCGAGCGCCATATAGGCGTATATACGCTTTTATAGGCGCCGTCGCAAAGCCGATGTGAACATGAGGAGACGACAATGACCGCGATCGCCGGCGAACGCATTGAGAAGGCGCCAGCCAGCGCGCTGACAAAGGCGCGGCTCAAATGGCTGGCCTACGCGGCGCTTGGCGGGCTCATCGTGTTCGCAGGGGCGCGATACGGTTACGACTATTGGACCGTCGGGCGCTTCATCGAGAGCACCGACGACGCCTATGCCGGCGGCAATGTCACGCCGATATCTCCGCATGTCGCCGGTTTCGTCACCCAGATCCTCGTTGGCGACAACGAATATGTGCGTGCGGGACAGCCGCTGATCCGGCTCGACGACCGCGATTATCGCGCCGCCGCAGACCGCGCCGCGGCGATCGTTGAAGCGCGCAAGGCGACGCTCGACAGCCTCGAGCGAAAACTCACCATGCAACAGACGGCCATCCGCCAGGCGAAGGCGGACCTCGACGCCAAGACAGCGCAGGCGGCGTTCGCCAAGGAAGACGACCAAAGGTATCGGGACTTGGCCCAGACGGCAGCCGGATCACGACAGAACTCGGAGCGGGCGTCGTCTCTGGACCTGGCAGCCGAAGCAAGCGTGGTCTCGTCCGCGGCCGGGCTCGACGCGGCGAAACAGCAGCTCACGGTTTTGGGCGCCGACATCGCCGTCGCCAAGGCCGACGTCGTTCAGGCCGAGGCCGATCTCCACACCGCCGAACTCAATCTCGGCTACACCGACATACGCTCGCCCATTGACGGCTATGTCGGCAACCGCGCAGCCGAGATCGGCGCCTATGTCGCAAGCGGCGCCTATCTCGTCACAATCATCCCGGCGCATGACCTCTGGGTCGACGCGAATTTCAAGGAAAGCCAGCTTGAGCACATGATTCCGGGGCAATCGGCGACGGTCGTCGCGGATGTCCTGCCGGACCACGTCTTCCGCGGGCATGTCCTGACCGTGGCCCCCGCGACGGGCGCCGTCTTCAGCGTGATCCCGCCCGAGAACGCGACCGGCAACTTCACCAAGATCGTTCAGCGCGTCCCGGTCCGCATCAAGCTCGACGATGACCCGATGCTGCGCGCGCTGCGTCCAGGTCTCTCGACGACTGTCGGCGTGGACACGCGGTCAGGCCCGGGGGAAACGCAATGACCGCCGCCGCCACAGCCGCTCCGTCCGCGGCCGCCCCGTCGTCAGCGGGCGCTTCCGACGCGAGCTGGGTGTGGAGCCTCGGGCCGTTCGTGGTGATGTGCGTTGGCATGTTCATCGCGCTCCTCGACATCCAGATCGTCGCCTCGTCCCTCCAGGATATCGGCGGCGGCCTCTCCGCGGCGCAGGATGAGATCAGCTGGGTGCAGACCGCCTATCTCATCGCCGAGATCATCATGATCCCGCTCTCGGGCTGGCTGACGCGCGTCTTCTCGACCCGCTGGCTATTCACCGCCTCGTCCGTCGGGTTCACCATCGCGAGCATGCTGTGCGGCCTCGCCTGGAACATCGAAAGCATGATCGTCTTCCGCGCCCTTCAGGGAATGCTGGGCGCCTCTATGATCCCCATCGTCTTCACTTCGACCTTTCATTATTTCCAGGGGCCGCGTCGCGTCTATTCCGCAGCCGTGGTCGGCGGAATTGCGACGGTCGCGCCGACGCTGGGCCCAGTGATCGGCGGTTTCATCACCGACACGCTCGACTGGCGCTGGCTCTTCTATGTCAACGTCATTCCTGGGCTCGCCATATCGATCCTCGTGCCCCTCCTCGTGAAGATCGACGAGCCCGACCTTTCGCTGCTCAAGGGCGCGGACTATCCCGGCATCATCCTCATGGCGATGGCGCTCGGAACTTTGGAATATGTGCTCGAGGAAGGATCGCGGTGGAATTGGTTTGACGACGCCACGATCAGGGATTGCGCGGTGATCGCCGTCGTCGCGGGCTTTCTGTTCGTCGTCCGCAGCCTCACCTTTCCGCGGCCGGTCGTTGACCTGCGGGCGCTTGGAAACCGGAACTTCACCCTCGGCTGTATCCTCTCTTTCATCACCGGCATTGGCATCTTCTCGACCATTTATCTCACGCCGCTGTTTCTAGGCTACGTGCGCGGATTCAGCGCCTGGCAGACAGGCATGGCCATTTTCTCAACCGGGGTGGCGTCGCTCGTGGGCGTGCCGGTCTATGTCATGCTAGCGAAAAAATTCGACACGCGCTGGCTCATGATGGCTGGGCTCGCATCGTTCGGCCTCTCGATGTGGAGCTTCAGCTTCATCACTCATGACTGGGGCGCGGCCGAGCTGCTCATCCCTCAGGTTTTGCGCGGATTCCCGCAGGTGTTTGCGGTCGCGCCGAGCGTCAATCTCGGCCTCGGCAGCTTAGCCCCGGAACGGCTCAAATATGCGAGCGGCCTGTTCAATATGATGCGCAACCTCGGCGGCGCGGTCGGCATCGCGGTCTGCGGCGCGGTGATCAATGACCGCACCAACTTCCACTTTCATGCGATCGCGTCGAACCTGACGCCCGCCAACGGCGCGATGACAAGGCTCGTGAACGAGGTCGCTCAGCGCTACGCCGCGATTCCGGGAAGTCCGCAAGCCGGCTACCAAGCCGCGATCAAGCAGCTCTGGTTGCTTGCCTATCGCGAGGCCTCGACCCTCGCTTACGCTGACGCGTTCCTCGCCATCATGGTCTGCTTCGTCTTTGCGACGATGCTGGTTCCCTTCTTGCGCAACGTCGGCCCTGCGAAGGTCCCGGCGCAGGCCGCGCACTAAAGCAGACTGCGTTCGGATGAGAATCGTCATTGCGAGGAGCGCAGCGACGAAGCAATCCAGGGAACGTGGGGCGTTCTACGTTCCCTGGATTGCTTCGCTCCGCTCGCAATGACGATCATGCTTCGAGCCAAGGCCAATTTGTTCTAGTCGCGATTTCGCGGACCGCGGCGTCAACTCACACGGTCATCCGCGCGCGCACCGCGGTCTCGTCCATCTGCTCGCGCGCGCCGGCCAGCACGACGATTCCGCGATCCATGACGGCGTAGTCGTCGCAGATATCGCGGGCCCATTCGAAATATTGCTCGACGACGAGGATCGCCATCTCGCCCTTGCGGCGCAGGTGGATAAGCGCCCGGCCGATGTCCTTGATGATCGACGGCTGGATGCCTTCGGTCGGCTCGTCGAGGACGAGGAGCTTGGGCTTCGTCACCAGCGCGCGGGCGATGGCGAGCTGTTGCTGCTGGCCGCCCGAAAGGTCGCCGCCCCGGCGTCCCAGCATGTCGCCCAGCACCGGAAAGAGGGCGAAGATTTCGTCGTCGATCACCCGCTCGTTGCGCGGCCGCGTGGCATAGCCGGTCATGAGATTTTCGCGCACAGTGAGGAGGGGAAAAATCTCACGCCCCTGCGGCACATAGCCGAAGCCGGCCTTGGCCCTGAGATACGGGGTCATCCTGGTCATGTCCTGGTCGTTCCAGCGGATCGCGCCGGACGCCGGCATGTGCTGTCCGACGATTGCGCGCAACAGCGATGACTTGCCGACGCCGTTCCGGCCGAGAACGGTGAGGATGCGTCCGGTCTGCGCCTTGAGGGACACCGACCGCAACGCCTGCGCCGCCCCGTAGAAAAGATCGATCCTGTCGACGGTCAGCATGCTTCTCACCGCCCCAGATAGACTTCGACCACGCGCGGGTCGGCGCTCACCTGATCGAGCGTGCCCTCGGCCAGCACCGAACCCTCGTGCAGGCAGGTCACCCTGACGCCGAGCTCGCGCACAAAATGCATGTCGTGCTCCACCACGATCACTGAATGATCTTGCGCGATTTCGCGCAGGAGATCGGCGGTCGCCACGGTCTCGGCGTCGGTCATGCCTGCGACCGGTTCGTCGACGAGCAGGAGCTTCGGGTCCTGAGCCAGCAGCATGCCGATCTCGAGCCATTGCTTCTGCCCGTGGGACAGCGAACCGGCGATGCGCGTCCGATGATCCCCAAGCCGCGTGGTGGCGAGGATGGCGTCGATCGTCTCTCGCGTCTGCGGATCTTCGCGCCCAAAGAGCGTCGCGCGGACGCTGCGCGGCGCCTTGGTCGCGAGCAGGAGATTGTCTTCGACGGTATGGTTCTCGAATACGGTCGGCTTCTGGAACTTGCGCCCCACCCCAAGCGTCGCGATCTCGGCTTCGTCAAGCTTGGTCAGATCATGGCGTCCGTCGAACATCACCTCGCCCTCGTCGGGACGCGTCTTGCCGGTGATGACGTCCATCATGGTCGTCTTGCCAGCGCCGTTCGGGCCGATGATCGCCCGCATCTCGCCGGGCTCGAGCACGAGCGACAGGCTGCGCAACGCCTTATAGCCGTCGAACGAGACGCTGACCCCGTCGAGATAGAGGAGCGACTGCGTGAGAGTGGGATTGGCCGTCTCGGCGAGCGTCACGGCTCAACACCCTCCTCGACCGCTTCGGCGGCGGCGATGACTTCACGCGGTTTCGACTGGCGGGTCTTGAGCGCGAGACCCAGGATCCCCTTGGGCAGGAACAAGGTGGTCAGGACGAACAGAAGGCCGAGGCCGTAGAGCCAATATTCGGGAAACGCCCCGGTGAAGAAGGTCTTGGCGAAATTGACGGCGATCGCGCCGATCGCGGCGCCGATCAGCGTTCCGCGGCCCCCGACCGCAACCCAGATGGCTGCTTCGATCGAGTTCGCGGGCGCGAATTCGCTCGGATTGATGATGCCGACTTGCGGCACGTACAGCGCGCCGGCAATGCCGGCGATGACCGCCGAGACGACAAAGACGAAGAGCTTATAGTTCTCGACCCGATAGCCGAGAAAGCGCATGCGGCTCTCCGCGTCGCGCACCGCGACCAGGGCCTTGCCATACTTCGAACCGATGATCGCGCGCGAGACTCCATAAGCGATAATGAGGGCAATGGCGCTGGCCGAAAACAGGGCGGCCTTCGACGAGGCGGACTGAAGCGAAAAGCCGAGCAGGTCCTTGAAGTCGGTCAGGCCGTTGTTGCCGCCGAAGCCGAAATCGTTGCGGAAGAACTCCTTGAACAAAGCGAAGGTCATCGCCTGGGTGATGATCGAGAGATAGACGCCGGTCACGCGCGAGCGGAACGCGAACCAGCCGAAGGCGAGCGCCAGGAGCCCCGGAACCAGCACCACCATCAGCATCGCATAGGGGAACCAATTGAATCCCCACCAGGCGACGGGCAGTTCCTTCCAATTCAAAAACACCATGAAGTCCGGCAGGATCGGATTGGCGTAGACGCCGCGCGTCCCGATCTGGCGCATGAGATACATGCCCATGGCATAGCCGCCCAGGGCAAAGAACGCGCCATGGCCAAGCGACAGAATGCCGCAATAGCCCCAGACCAGATCGAGCGCGACGGCGAGGATCGCGTAGCATAGATATTTGCCGAGCAACTGCACGAGATAGGGCGGCAGATAGACCGGAGAATTGGGCGAGACCGCCAGCGACAGCAATGGCACCGCGATGGCTGCGGCGATGAGGATCGCGACGAAGACGATCCCGAGGTGGTCGAGCCGAGCGCTCATGCCTCCACCGCCCGGCCGCGCAAGGCGAAGAGGCCCCTCGGCCGTCGCTGAATGAAGAGGATGATGAAGATCAGGAGCACGATCTGGCCCTGGACGGCGCCGATCAGCGGCTCGAGCAGCTTGTTGGCGAGCCCGATCAACAAGGCGCCGAACGCGGTGCCCCACAGGTTGCCGACGCCGCCGAACACCACGACCATGAAGCTGTCGATGATGTAGCCCTGGCCGAGGTTCGGCGACACATTGTCGATCTGCGACAACGCCACCCCGGCGATTCCCGCCACTCCCGATCCGAGCCCGAAGGCCAGCATGTCGACTCGCGCCGTCGAAATGCCCATCGACGCCGCCATGCGGCGGTTCTGCGTCACCGCGCGCATCTGCAGGCCGAAGGGCGTCGCGCGCAAAACGAGCTGGAGCCCGATGAAGACCACCGCCGACAAGACGATGATCCAGAGCCGATTGGTGGTGATCGAGAGGCCCCCGATGTCAAACGAGCCCGACATGAAGTGAGGATTGCTCACCTGCCGGTTGTTGGCCCCGAAGATGCTGCGCACGGCCTGCTGGAGGATGAGCGACACGCCCCAGGTCGCGAGCAGCGTCTCGAGCGGGCGGGTATAGAGGAACCGGATGACGAGGCGCTCGATGGCGATGCCGACGGCGCCTGCGACGACGAATGCGAGCGGGATGGCGAACGCGAGCGACCATTCCTGCATGGACGGCGGCAGCAGCGTCTGCACCACATAGGTCGAATAGGCGCCCAGCATTACCATTTCGCCATGCGCCATGTTGATGACGCCCATGACGCCGAAGGTGATCGCAAGTCCGATCGCCGCCAGAAGCAGAACGGACGAAGCCGAAATTCCGTACCAGAGGTTCTGCACGACACCCCACAAGGCGAGCCGCGCATGGATCGCGCTCAAGGCCGATGCGGCCGCGCTTTTCACCGCCGGATCAGTCGCCTTCTGCGCGAGCGCGTCGATGAGGCTCTGCGCGTCCTGATCGCCGCGCTCTTTCAGCGTCGCGATAGCGGCGAGCCGGTCCTGAACGGAGGCGCTGTCGCTTGTCGCGAAGATCGAGGCTTGGGCGAGCTTCAACGCGGAGGCGACGCGCGGGTCGCTTTCCTTGGCGAGTTGCGCCTGGAGGGCAGGCAAAGCCTTGGCGTCGCGGGTGTTGAAAACGTCCTGCGCCGCCTTGAGGCGCTTGTCGGGGTCGGGATTGGCGAGGGTGAGCGAACCCATCGCGCCCTGGATCGCGTTTCTGAGCGCGTTGTTGACGCGCACCTTCTTGAATGCGGCGGCGTCGACCCCTTGAACCGGCGCGCCGGTCTTGGCGTTGAGCAGTGCGCCCGCGGCCGTCTTGTAGGCGACGAGATGATCGGCGGGATCGATCATGAGCCGGTTGTCGCCGAGCGCATCCAGAATGGCGGCCGCTTGCGGCGGCGCTTCGGCGGCCAGCTCGCCGATTGCGGCTGCGGTTTGGGGAAACTTGTCGTCGAGAAACTTGGCCAGCGTGTCGTCGACGGCGTCGGCCCACGCGGCGCCCGATGACAGCAGCGCCACGGCGACGGCGAAGGCGCCGAAAATGCGATATCCTTTGTTGAAGGCTCTTGAAAGCGGCATAATCACCATTTCGGTTCGCCGACGCATGGCCGACGTCATCCGGCTTCATGAAGGAAGGCCCCTCTCCCTCGGGAGGACGAGGGGAGGGGCCCAGGGAGCAGCGTCAGCCGCCGCATTTTCCCGTTTTGACGTTGAAGTTGCCGCAGGACATGGGCGGACGCCAGTCGGCGATCAGGTCCTTCGAACCCTCGAGGTAGGGCGACCATTCCTGTGCGACCAGCGTTCCCGGCGTCTGCCAGACCGTGTTGAGCTGGCCGTCGGCCTGAATCTCGCCGATGTAGACGGGCTTGGTGATGTGGTGGTTCGGCATCATCGTCGAGAGGCCGCCGGTGAGGTTGGGCACCGCGACGCCGATCATCGCCGGGATCACCTTGTCGGCCTCGAAGCTTTGCGCCTTCTCCACGCCCTTCACCCACATGTTGAAGCCAATGAAATGGGCTTCCATCGGGTCGTTGGTGGTTCGTTTCGGCTTCTTGGTGAACTCATGCCACTTGGCGATGAAGTCCTTGTTCGCCGGCGTGTCGATCGACTTAAAGTAGTTCCACGCGGCGAGGTGGCCAACCAGCGGCTTGGTGTCGAGGCCTGCGAGTTCCTCCTCGCCGACCGAGAAGGCGACGACGGGAATATCGGTCGCCTTGATCCCCTGGTTGCCGAGCTCCTTGTAGAACGGCACGTTGGCGTCGCCGTTGATCGTTGAGACGACCGCTGTCTTCTTGCCGGCCGAGCCGAACGCCTTGATCTTCGACACTTCCGTCTGCCAGTCGGAGAAGCCGAACGGCGTATAGTTGATCATCACGTCTTCGTCGGGCACGCCTTTCAGTTTCAGATAGGCGGCGAGGATCTTGTTGGTGGTGCGCGGATAGACGTAGTCGGTGCCTTCGAGCACCCAGCGCTTCACTGAACCGCCGTCCTCGCTCATGAGGTAATCGACGGCGGGAATAGCCTGCTGATTGGGCGCGGCGCCGGTATAGAAGACGTTGCGTTCCGATTCTTCGCCTTCGTACTGCACCGGATAAAACAGCATGTTGTTGAGTTCTTTGAACACCGGCAGCACGGACTTGCGCGACACCGAGGTCCAGCAGCCAAAGACGACGGAAACCTTGTCTTTTTCAATGAGCTCCTTGGCCTTCTCGGCGAACAGCGGCCAGTTCGACGCCGGATCGACGACGACCGCCTCGAGCTTTCTGCCGAGCACGCCGCCCTTCGCGTTCTGCTCCTCGATCAGCATCAGCATCACGTCCTTGAGCGTGGTCTCGCTGATCGCCATGGTGCCGGAGAGCGAGTGGAGAATGCCGATTTTGACCGGTTCGCCAGTCGCCGCCACGGCGGAAGTCGATCCCAGCGCTAAGGCGCCACCTAGCGCGGTCGCGCCTCCCAGCGCAGCTGCCCCCTCCAGCGCAGGCGCGCCACCCAGCGCAGTCGCCCCTCCCAGGGCTGCGCCGGACGCATAAAGAAAAGTCCGTCTCGTCAACGACATGTTTTTAGCCTCGTTGCTTGCGCCCACCCAAGCAGGTCGGCGGAATCTGGCCCCCTCCCGGAGCCGGACTCGGCTTCGCAACGAGCGTGCCAAGGAATCCCCAACGATTCGCAGGGGTAGGCGCCCGTGAATCGAGCGGGGCGCCGAAGAATTGTTCACCGACGTGGAAAGCGCCCCTCAGGGCTCGGCGGCGCGGTAGCCGACGCCCGGCTCTGTTTTGACGATGGCCGGGGTCGTCGGATCGCGCTCGATCTTGGCCCTGAGCTGGCCGATGAAGACCCTGAGGTACTGAGTGTCCTCGTGATGCGCTGGACCCCAGACCGAGGCCAAAATCTGGCGATGGGTCACGACGCGGCCGGCGTTGCGAAAGAGGACCGCGAGCAGGTCGTATTCTTTGGGCGTCAGCTTGATCGGCGTCCCGTCGCGGGTGACGAGGCGCTTGTCGAAGTCCATCACGACGCCCTCGATCTCGACCCGCTGAATGGGCAGGGCTGCGTGCGCCGCGTGCCGCAGCGCAGCCCTGAGCCTCGCCGTCAATTCGCCGATCCCGAACGGCTTCTCGACATAATCGTCGGCGCCGAGATCGAGCGCCTCGATCTTCTCCGCCTCGCGATCGCGCGCGGAGAGCACGATCACCGGGGTCGCCGAGAACTGCCGGATGTCGCGCAGCACCTCCTTGCCGTCGCGGTCCGGCAGGCCGAGGTCGAGGACGATGAGATCGGGCGCGCCGGTGGCCGCCAGCCGCAAGGCCTGAGCGCCGGTCTCGGCCGTCTGCACCTGAAAACCGGCGGCGGCGAGCGCGACGGTGAGGAACCGCTGAATCTGCGGCTCGTCGTCAACCACCAGCACGCGTGGGCCCGTCATGCGGCCGAACTCGATGCGATCGGCGTCGGCTGGGCGACGGGAAGCCGCACGACAAATCGGGTTCCGCGCCTGCGCACTGCCGGGCTCTGCGCTGTGATCGCGCCGCCCATGGCTTCGACAAGGCGCCGCGAGATCGAGAGACCGAGGCCTGTCCCGGCCTTGCGGCCGTCAGAGCGGCCGCCGCGATAAAACTTCTCGAAGATGCGTTCGAGCTCCGCAGGCTTGATCCCGGGACCCTCGTCGGTGACGGTGAGCACGACCTCGCCGCCCTCCTGGCGGGCGTGAATGGTCGCGCCCGAGTTCGCCGGCATATTTATGCGCGTTGTCGATGAGGTTGAACAAAACCTGCTCGAGCAGCTTGTCGTCGCCGCGCACGAAAGGCAGGTCGGGGGCGAGGCTGACGCGCACCGGCTGGCCCAGGAAACGCCTTGCGGCTGCGCTCGACCGCGCCCTGAACGACATCGGCGATGGAGACCAGATCGCGGTTGACCTTGAGGCCGCCCGCCTCGATCCGCGACATATCCAAAAGGTTCGCGACGAAGCGCGCGAGGCGGCCGGTCTCCTCTTCGATCGACGAGAGGAGTTCGAGCCGTTCGGCCGGGCTCATCTTGTCGCCTAGCGTGCGCAGCGAACTCGCCGAGCCGGCGATGGCCGACAATGGCGTGCGCAAATCATGCGAGAGCGAGTCGAGCAGCGCGTCCCGCACCTTCTCGTTTTCCTGCATCGTCGCCGCATTCACGGCCTCACGCGCGAGCAGCGCCCGGTCGAGCGCGATCGCGGTCAAGTCGAGGATCGCGGCCAGCGCCCGCTCGTCCTCCGCGGTGATCGGCTCGTCGGCGGAATGGGGCTCGAAGCCGCAGACCGCAATCGTTCCGCGCGCGGCGATGAGCGGCCGAAACTGATAGGCGATGCGCGGCAGCGTCCCGGTTCCCCAGCCCGCCGGCTCCCGCTTCTGCTGCGCCCAGTTCGCGGCGCCGAGGGCGGCGGCGTCCAATTGCGCGTCAGGCGGCCACGCGGCGCGGGTCTGCAGTTCATCTCCCTCGCTGACCAGGAGCACAATGCGGCCGCCAAACGTCTCGTGCAAATGCGCCGCCGCCGCCCATAGGACGTCGTCGGGCCTGGAAGCGCCGGAAAGCTTGCGCGAATAATCGTAGAGCGACTGGGTAACCTCGGCGTTCCTGATCACCGTCTCCCGCTGATCGCGGATGCGGCCGGTCAGCGATCCGGTGAGCACGGCCACGCCAAGAAAAATGAGGAGCGCGAACAGTTCCTGCGGCTGGGCGACCGTGAAGGTATAGATCGGCTGAATGAAGAAGAAGTTGTAGGCGACGAACGACGCGAGCGACGCGATCACAGCGGCGCGGGTTCCAAACCTCACCGCACAGAACAGAACCGCGGTGAGGAAGATCATCGAAAGATTGGGAAGCTTGAGAACCTCGGAGAGCGCTTCGGCGACCGCGACGGCGGCGGCGACGGAAACGAGCGCCGCGGCGATCTCGAGCCCAAGCCCCCGGCGACCCAGAAGCGGCTTGAGATCCGGCCACACCGAGCGCGGCGCTGCTTCACCCGGAACGATGTGAATCTCGATTCCGTCGGCGCGACGCGTCAGCGCGTCCGGCAGCGACCGACCGAGAAGGCGGCGCAACGCTCCCGCCCGCGACTGGCCGAGCACGATCTGAGTGAAGTTCTCGCGCGCGGCGAGCTTCAAGATTTCCGTCGGATAGTCGCTCCCCTGGAGGCGCATCGTTTGGCCGCCAAGACGCTCGGCGAGAGAAAACACTTTGGCCAGACGGTTCGCGCGCTTGGCGTCGGCGGCCTGACCGATCGTCTCGACCGTGACGGCGGTCCATTCCGCATTGAGGCCGGTCGCGAGCTGACTTGCGCGCCGGAGGACGCGTTCCGAGACCTCGTCCGCGCCCACGCAGGCGAGCAGGCGCTCGGACGCCGCCCACGGACCTTGAATCGCCTTCTCACGCAGGTAGTCGACCATCTGATCGTCGACGCGATCAGCCGTGCGGCGCAGCGCCAATTCGCGCAACGCGGTCAAGTTGCCGGGGGTGAAAAAGTTCTGCGTTGCCCGCCGCGCTGTCTCCGGCACATAGACCTTGCCGTCGTTCAGGCGCTGAATGAGCTCCTCGGGGGTGAGGTCGACCAGGACGACGTCGGCGGCCTCCTGCAAGACCCGGTCGGGGACGGTCTCACGCACGGCGACGCCCGTGATGCGAGAGACGACATCGGCGAGACTTTCCAGATGCTGGATGTTGAGCGCCGTCCAGACGTTGACGCCAGCGTCGAGCAGTTCCTGGACGTCCTGCCAGCGCTTGGGATGCCGGCTGTCAGGCGCGTTGGTGTGGGCGAACTCGTCGACGACGATGAGCTTGGGCTTGCGCTTGAGCGCCGCGTCGATGTCGAATTCCTCAAGCGTGCGCCCGTGGTATTCAATGCTGCGCCGGGGGAGGACCTCGAGTCCTTCGACCAGCGCGCTCGTTTCGGCGCGGCCATGCGTCTCGACGAGGCCGATCACGACATCGACGCCTTCGTCCTTCAGCCGCCGGGCGTTCTGCAACATGGCGTAGGTCTTGCCGACCCCAGGCGCCGCGCCGACAAAGACCTTCAGCCGGCCGGCGCTCTCCCGCCGGAACGCCGCGAGAAGCGCGTCCGGATCGGGTCGTGCGGCGTCGGGTCGGTTGGGTGGGGCCATCGGCGCTCGTGGGTCGTCATGACGATTTTAGCCCATCCAGCGCCAAATTCAGCTGCAAAACATTGACCCTGGGCTCGCCGATGAGCCCCAAGAACCGGCCCGCGATCGCGCCTTCGACCAAAGCCCGCACTTTATCTTCGGGCAAACCCCGCGCCTTCGCCACCGAGGCGACCTGGTCCAGGGCGGTCTGCGGCGAGACATCGGGATCGAGCCCCGAGGCTGACGTCGTCACAGCGTCGGCGGGAACTGGGCCATTTCCCGCAATCGCGCGCCAGGCCTCGACGCCGCTCTTCACCCGATCGACGAGCTTTTGCGAGGTCGGACCGAGGTTCGAGCCCGATGAATTGGCGGCGTTGTACGGTGCGTCGATCGTCTTGGTTGAATCGTTGGGGTCGGTTTCGGTGGTCGCGGACGGACGCGGGTGGAAATAGCGGTCGCTCTTGAACCACTGCCCGATCAGCGCCGAGCCGATGACGACGCCGTTCCTTTCGATCAGGCTTCCGTTCGCCTGGTAGGGCAGGGCGATCTGAGCGATCCCCGTCACCGCCAAAGGATAGACAAGGCCGGTGAGGACGCTGAACAGAACGATAAGAACGAGCGCGGGGCGTATGTGCTGGAGCATGGTCGAATCTCACCCTTAAGCGAGGTGGAGGGCGGCGACGACAACGTCGATCGCCTTGATGCCGATGAAGGGCAGGATCAGGCCGCCCAGGCCATAGATGAGGAGATTGCGCCTGAGCAGCGCCGCCGCGCCGATCGGCCGATAAGCGACGCCCTTCAGCGCCAAAGGGATCAAGGCGATGATGATGAGGGCGTTGAAAATGACCGCCGACAGGATCGCCGATTGCGACGACGCAAGGTGCATGACGTTGAGCGTTCCGAGAACCGGATAGGTCGCGGCGAACATCGCCGGCAAGATGGCGAAATATTTGGCGACGTCATTGGCGATCGAGAAGGTCGTGAGCGAGCCGCGGGTCATGAGGAGCTGCTTCCCGATCTCGACGATTTCGATGAGCTTGGTCGGATTGGAGTCGAGATCGACCATGTTGCCGGCTTCGCGCGCCGCCTGCGTGCCGGTTTGCATCGCGACGCCCACATCGGCTTGAGCGAGCGCCGGCGCATCGTTGGTGCCGTCGCCACACATCGCGATCAGCCGGCCGCCGGACTGCTCCTTGCGGATATAGGCGAGCTTGTCCTCCGGGGTCGCCTCGGCGAGAAAGTCGTCGACGCCCGCTTCGGAAGCGATCGCGGCGGCGGTGACCGGATTGTCGCCCGTCACCATCACGGTTCGGATGCCCATCGCGCGCATCGCTGCGAACCGCTCCTTGATATCGGGCTTCACGATGTCTTTCAGATGGATGACGCCCAGCAATCGGCCGTCCTCGGCCACCGCGAGCGGCGTGCCGCCAGACAGCGCGACCCGTTCGACCGCCTGACGGAACTCGGGCGGCGTCTTTTCAATTGGCAGCTTGAGATAGCGCAGGATCGAATTGATCGCGCCCTTGCGGATCCAGCCCCCTGCGATGTCGACGCCCGAAATGCGGGTCTGCGCGGTGAAGGGCACGACGACGGTCTTCTGCGGATCGAACTTCGGCTCAGCGAGGCCGAAATCGCCCTTGGCGAGAGCAACGATCGATCGGCCTTCCGGCGTATCGTCGGCCAGGCTCGAGGCGAGCGCCGCGGCGGCGAGATCCTCGGCCCGCACGCCGTTGACGGCCAAGAACTCGGTCGCCATGCGATTGCCGTAGGTGATCGTGCCGGTCTTATCGAGCAAGAGCGTATCGACGTCGCCCGCCGCCTCGACCGCGCGGCCAGACGTCGCGATGACATTGAAACGCACGAGCCGATCCATGCCGGCGATGCCGATCGCCGACAGAAGTCCGCCGATCGTCGTCGGAATGAGGCAGACAAGGAGCGCAATCAGGACGGTCGCGGAGAGGACCGTCCCCGAATATTTCGCGATCGGCCATAGAGTGACGCAGACGATCAGAAAGATGATGGTGAGCCCGGCGAGCAGAATGGACAGCGCCAATTCGTTCGGCGTCTTCTGCCGTTCGGCGCCCTCGACCAGCGCGATCATCCGGTCGATGAAGGTCGAGCCAGGCGCGGCGGTGATCCTGACCTTGATGAAGTCGGACAATACCGTCGTTCCGCCGGTCACCGCCGAACGGTCGCCGCCCGCTTCGCGGATGACGGGCGCCGATTCGCCGGTAATCGCCGATTCATTGACCGATGCGACCCCTTCGACGATGTCGCCGTCGCCGGGAATGACCTCGCCGGCCTCAACCAGCACGACGTCGCCCAAACGAAGATCGAGCGCGTTGACGCCTTCCACGACGCCGCCGAGATTCTGGGCATCGATATAGCGCTTGGCGCGCGTGTCGCTGCGCGTGCGGCGCAAGGTGTCGGCTTGCGCCTTGCCGCGCCCTTCGGCGACGGCCTCGGCGAAATTGGCGAACAGCACCGTGAACCACAGCCAGGCGGCGATCTGGCCCGAGAACGACGCCATGCCGTTGTGGGCCATCAGGTCGCGAATGAAGAACAGGGTCACCATCAGCGACACCACTTCGGTGACGAAGATGACCGGGTTCTTCATGAGCGCGCGCGGGTCGAGCTTGCGCAGCGCGTCGACCGCGGCCGCGGCGATGATCTTGCCGTCGAACAGGCCTTGCGGCTCGGCTTTCGAAGCCATGTCTCGTCTCCGATCAGAAGGTTTTTCCGCTGAGCATCAGGAAGTGCTCGACGATCGGCGCCAGCGACAGCGCCGGGAAATATTGCAGGAGGTAAAGGATGACGATCACGCCGACCAACAGGCCAACGAACAGCGGTCCGTCAGTCGGGAACGTGCCCGACGAAGCCGGAATCTTCTTCTTTGCCGCCAGCGAGCCGGCCATCGCCAGCACGGGAATGACGTAAGCGAAGCGGCCAAGCAGCATGGCGAGGCCACCCGTCGTGTTGAACCAGAGCGTATTGCCGTTGATCCCGGCGAACGCCGAACCGTTGTTGGCGTTGCTCGAGGCGAAGAGGTAGATGATTTCCGAGAGGCCGTGCGGGCCGCTGTTGTTCAGGCTGTCCAGCGCGGTCTGCAATAAGACCGAAGCGCCAGTGAAGCCCAGGACAATCAGCGGATAGATCAGCACGGCGAGCATCGCGAATTTCATTTCGCGCACTTCGATCTTCTTGCCGAGATATTCGGGCGTGCGGCCGACCATCAGCCCGGCGACGAACACCGCGATGATCGCGAGCACGAGGAAACCATACAGTCCCGCGCCCACGCCTCCCGGCCAGATGCAGCCGGCGAGAAGGTTGAACATCGGGACCATGCCTGCGAGCGGCGTCAGCGAATCGTGCATCGTGTTGACCGAGCCAGTGCTGGTGCCGGAGGTGGCTGTCACGTAAAGAACGGACATCGCCTGGCCGTTGCAAATCTCCTTGCCTTCGAGATTGCCCGCCGACGGGTCCACGCCCTGCGCTGTCAGAATCGGATTTCCGGCGGTCTCCGACCAATAGGCGACGCCGACGCCGACAATGAAAAAAATCGCCATCGCCGCTAGAATGGCCCATCCCTGGCGCATCTGGCCGACCGCGCGGCCGAAAGCGAGAACCGAGGCGACGGGGATCAACAGCAGCGCCCAGATCTCCAGAATGTTGGTCCAGGCGTTAGGGTTCTCGAACGGATGCGCCGCATTGGCGTTGAAGAAGCCGCCGCCGTTGGTGCCGAGCTCCTTGATGATCTCCTGGCTCGCGACCGGCCCGATCGAAATGGTCTGCTTGGCGCCCTCGAGCGTCGTCGCGTCCACGGCGCCGGCGAGCGTCTGCGGCATGCCTAAAGCAACGAAGACCAGCGCCCCGACGACAGAGATCGGAAGGAGGATGTAAAGCGTGACGCGGGTCACATCGACCCAGAAATTCCCGACGGTGGTCGCAGACGAACGCGCGAAGGCGCGAACCAACGCGAAAGCCATCGCCAGCCCCGTCGCCGCCGACAGGAAGTTATGCACGGTGAGGCCGAGCATCTGGGTCAGATGGCTCATCGTCGTCTCGCCGCTGTAGTTCTGCCAGTTGGTGTTGGTGATGAAACTCACCGAGGTGTTGAAGGCTAGGTCAGGCGCGACAGCGTCGAAGCCGCGCGGGTTCAGCGGCAGAAAGCTCTGCAGCCGCTGCAAGGCGTAGAGCGACAGGAATCCGGCGACGGAAAAGACGACCATTGCGATCGTATAGGCGAACCAGTCCTGCTCGCGCGCCGGGTCCACCCCGGCCACGCGGTAAAAGCCACGCTCGACCGGTCCGAGGACGGGACTGCAGGAAGTTCCTTTCGCCCGCGTACACGTCGGCAATGAATTTGCTGAGCGGAATGGCGCAGCCAACGACCAGAACAAGCGTCAGCGCGATTTGCGCCCAGCCGACAAGCGTCATCGCATCACCTTTTTGATCTAGAATTTTTCCGGACGGATCAGCGTGTAGAGGAGGTAGAGGCCGAGCCCGATGGCGACGACCAGTCCGATGATCGGTTCACCCATCTCCCGCCCCCTAAAGCTGGCGAAGGGCGTGCGCGTAGACGCCCATCAACGCCAAAAAAGCTAAACCGAGCGCCACGAACGCGACGTCGAGCATGATCAACTCCTTGTCGCGCGGTCCTTAGCGCCGACCGACATAAGCGTTCGATTGCGAATGGGGCGGTTGGGCGTAAGGATCCCATAAGTTTTGAGACCGCCGTGGCCGGCAGGCCTCCGGCTGAGCGGGGCGCCAACGTGCGAGATCAGATCCTGGCTGGGCAAGACAAAGCGAGCGGGGCGCCAGTTCCGGAAAGGGATCGTGTTGGGGCCGTTGCAGTCGTCTTAAATATCATCTACATTATGTATGATGACCGCTCGACACATTCGTCGGTGCGAAAACCCCGTAAAATATGTTAGCAGGTTCGGGCGTAGGCTCAGGCTTGGCGGCGCAGGGTTCAGCTCGTTGACCGCTAGGGCTTTCGTCACGATTTCGCGATAGTCCCGCGTCCGGGCGTCGTCTCGCTGTAACTCAGGAGAAGAGTTTTGCTGCACATAACGCCAATGTCTCGGCGCCGGTTGCGCATCGCCGCAATCGCATGCGCGCTGCCGGCGGCGATGCTGCTCGCTGGATGCGGCAGGAAGCAAGCGGAGCCGGCCGTGGTCGGCCAAGTCATCGCTCATGTCGGCCCGGACGAAGTGACGCAGCAGGAGCTGGACAACGAGCTCCGCCTCGCCAACGTGCCCGCCGACAAGCGCAGCGACCCGGTCCTCAAAGCGGCGCTGTCGCGCATCGTCGAACGCAAATATCTGGTCCAGCAGGCGGTCGCGGCGAAGCTCGATCGCGAACCGACCGTGCATCTCGATCTTTTGCGCGCGCGTGAGCAGATCCTTGCCGGCGCCTTCGTTCAGCGGGACCTGTCGTCCAAGATGAGCTCGGTTTCGAAGAACGAAATCGACAGCTACATCCAAGGCCATCCAAAGCAGTTCGACCAGCGGGAGCTGTTCCAGGTCGATCAGATTTCTTTCGCGGCGCCGAAGGACCTGGAGGCGCTGGCGGCGGCGACGAAGGATTTCAAGTCGCTTGATCAGGTCGAAGCGAAGCTGAACGAGATGAACATCAAATTCAGCCGCGGCACGGCGACCTTGGACAGCGCGACAATGCCCGCCCAGATGCTGAAGGTGCTGGACGCCCGCAAGCCCGACGACGTTTACTTCATCCGTTCAAGAGGGAGCGCAAGCTTTTTCAAGGTGATGTCCGTTGATCAAAAGCCGATGACCGCCGACCAGGCCAACGAGTTCGCAAAGCGCGAACTTCGGGTCGACATCGGCAGGAAGGACGCTGAAGAGATCACCAAGTCCGCGTTAGCGGATGCGAAGTTCGAAGGGGACTACGCTCGCATCATGACGGCCGCCGTCACGCCGGCGCCCGCGACGGAGGGCGCGACGCCGCCCGGCGCGGCGCCGGCGACGGGGACTGAGGGCGCGGCTGCGCCGGGCGCGGCGCCGGCGACCGATACTTCCGGCGGGGAAACCCAAAAAGAGAAGCCGAAGAACTGATCGGCTGATGCTTCGGGCGGCGAAATCGAGGCTCGACGGGCCTCGCCGCCCAAATGCGGATTGAGGCGCGTCCCAGGGCCGATGTGTTGACCCGGGCGGGGCCTGGTCGCTTGCGAATTCGCAACATCGGCAGCCGTCGCCGTCTGTGCGCCGCCCTCAGCCCCCGCCTCGCAATGTAGCGCGTTCGGCTTTGGCTGTTCGGAAGGAAGCGGACATGCGCGCTCCCCGAACCGCCTTTGACCGAATCGCGGCCATCACGGCGCCGTGGGGCAGCCCACGCTCTTGAGAATCCTTGCGGCGCGAGTGTTAAAAGTCATTCGCCGGCTCCGCTTTTCAGAAGACCGCGCTCCTATCGCGCTCGGTCCCATAATCGTGTTTAGCGCCTACCGCTATCACGTTTAATCAAAGCAATAGGGCTTATTGACACCCACTTCCGTGGATTGCAGTTGATCAGGCCGACTTCCGCGGAAGCGCATCCTCGATGAAATGAGCGCGACGCCATCATCCCGACTATCGAGGTAGACATTATTGAGGGTTGAAAGCATTGACGGGGCATGATATTGCTCCCGGAAAGAATTATACGTGGCACTATTGTCCAGGGGAAGGTGGCTTTTATGAAGACGCTTGGCTGTGTTGTGGTTATGTTGCTAGCTCTCGCTGTTCCTGTACGAGCGCAAGTCTATAGTGGTTGTAGCGTCCCATCAGCCACTTCCAGACATTTCTGGTATATTGATCCGGTGAACGGCAAGTCGCCAGCCGCCGGCGGCAACGGTTCTCAGGCCAGTCCATGGAACAACCTAACCGGCGTCATCGGCGGCCAGTGGGGAACGTCGGGCTTCTCGGTTCCTGGCTATACGCGCCCGCTGCTGTCGAGCGTTCCTTATTTTCATCTCGCGAACGGCGCGTTCGTCGACGTCGCGGACCAGCTCGGCAATCCTCCCGTTCAGCCCGGCGACGCGATCTATCTCTTGAGCGGCAATTATGGCGACATCGTCCTTGGCAATTATAACCTGTCGACCATCAACTCGGACTTTGTGACGGTCGAAGCCGGCCCCACTCCTGGTCAGGTTCCGGTATTTACGAGCCTCCTCATCCGCTCGACCAACAAGTGGGTGTTCAACGCCATCAAGGTGCAGAGCGTGTACGGCACGAACGGCAACAACGAGCCCCTCGTGTTCCTGACGGACCAGGGCCCATCGTATCCGACCACCGACATCATTATGAAGAACATGCTGATCAGCTCGGCGGACAGCACGACGGGCTGGAGCCAGGCGCAGTGGGCGGCGCAGGCGCGCACCGGCTTTGAGGCCTTTGGTTTGGCCGGCAACGGTACGAACGGTGAGCCCTATACAAGATGCATCTCAGTGGCTGGATCGCACATCGAGAACGTGCGCTTTGGCGCGCTTCTCGGCGCCAACAACTTGCTGTTCACCAACAACGTGATCGACCACTTTGGCGACGACGCGATTGACTATGCCGCAAACAACCTGGCGATCACACACAACACCATCCACGACAACCTCGACCTTGGCGACGGCAATCACGAAGACGCGATGCAAGGGGTGAACGGCGCGCTCCCCCCGGGCGCCGCCTTGAACTATTTCTCCAACATCCTGATCGACAGCAACCTGATCCTCCGCCAGACGGACCCGGCGCTTCCATTTCCGACTTATCTGCAGGGGATCGACGCCTTCGACGAGGACTGGACGAATATGACGGTGACGAACAACGTCATCGTGACAAGCGCCTGCTGGGGCATCTCCTTCGGAAGCATCCATAATAGCCTGATCGCCAACAATACGGTGGCCGACGACGGTCTCGTTTCGACGCCAGGTTGCATTGCCGCCGTTTCCGCTGGCGGCGCCACGCACGAAGGTCCGTTGAGCACCAACACCGTCGTACGGAACAATCTTGCGCCCCAGATCGACGTCGACACTCGCGACAGCGGACTTACCGCGGATCACAACGTCGGCCTGTGTTGCGGCCCGGAGCCGGAACTCTCGTGGTATGTCAACGGCGTCATGCAATATCTTACGCAACCCGGAACCTATACGAACGGCAATATCATCGATACCGGCGGGGCAAAGAGCGAATTTGTCAACTTCAACCCGTCGACGCTGACCTACACAGTCATGCTCAAGTCAGGCGCGAAGGCCATCGGCGCAGCAACGGCGACGGGCGCGCCGAGCGTAGATATTCTTGGCGTCACGCGCACGGCGCCTTATGCTGCGGGGGCTTATTCGTTCCCGTATTGAGCGGAAAACGTTGCGCTAATCGTGCGGCGCAACGCCGCATGACCTTTGAGAGCGCGCACAACCTGGAAGCCCTCGTCGATTAGGTCGGGTCGCCGGGGGTTCTATCGTTTCAATTCCGCCGGCTGTTCTCGAGGACTGCTGTCCATTTTCTCCCGCTCTGTTGCGGGCATTCATGCCCGCGGCGACGGCGTTCGTCGTGGGCCGGACGCGGTTCTTTTGCTCATTTCGAGAGTTCTGCTAACGATCGATCCGAAGCCTATAGAGCCTCTTCCACCCTGAGGCCGGTCTCGGCGAGCGATGGCGACCGACCAGGAGATTTGATGGACTTTTCCGTCATCATTCCAGCCTATAACGTTTCAGGCATCATCGGACGCGCGATCCGAAGCGCTGCGGCGCAGACCTTGCCGCCGCTCGAGATCCTCGTGATCGACGACTGCTCGACCGACAACACAGTCGAGGTCGTGAAGGCGCTGGGGCGGGAAATTCCCTCCCTTCGCCTTCTCTCAACCCCCGCCAATGGCGGCCCGTCGGCTGCGCGCAATGTCGGATTGCGGGCGGCGAAAGCGGACTGGATCGCGCTGCTCGATTCCGACGACGCCTGGAAGCCGGGTCGGCTCGAGCGCCTGTCGGAAGTCGCCCTTGCGACATCAGCCGACTTCGTCGCCGATGATCTGGTGATGTGGGACATCGTCGCGGATGTGGAATTCAAGCCGCCCTACTACGAACTTCCGGAGCCCCAGAAGCAGATTGGGCTTCTCGACATGTTTCGCGCGGAAGACGATTTTAATATCTCAAAAGCTTCCTTTGGGCTCATGAAGCCCATCATGCGCCGCCGGTTTCTTGCCGACCATAAGCTTGAATACGATGAAAGCATAAATTTCTCCGAAGACCTGTTGCTTTATGTAGAATGTCTGTTCAACGGAGCGAAGATCATCATGATCAATGAAGCTTATTACATCTACTCAGCGCCTAGCGCGCCGTCCGGGCGTTCCCCTCACTCCCGGTCGGTGAAAGACTATCGTAAGATTCAGAGCGTAGGCGACATGCTGAGCCAAAAGTATGAAGATCGTATCGACCCGACGCTCAGGCGAGCCATGGATGCTTTCCGGAAGACGATGACTCTCCTTCTTGAGTCTAACACTGCTCGAACCTACCGGCACTCGGGCCAATACGCCAAATATCTCGCTTATCTTGCCGCCAGGCCTGACCTGACGTCGCGGCTCGTGTCCCGCTCTGCCAGGAGCATCGGAAAGCGAATGAATTGGCGCGGTTCCGCGGTTTAGGAGCGGTCCGAAGATTGCGAAGAGTGGTCGAGCCGCTGCTTCAGGACCAGCGGGCCGGCTCTGTTGCAGGCCATATGCACGAGTGTAGGGGGCAACCTGACTTGATGGAGTGGCTAAGGCAGCCCCGATTAGCGACTACCTTCTGCGAAAAATACAGTCGGCCTCCACGAGCGACACCGTGTCGGTCTTATCGTAATTTACTGGCACAATATTACTGATCTCGAAGCCGAGATCGCTCATATAAGCAACAGCCTCGTGGAATTTCCAGGTTCCTTCATAAAGATGCATGATGGGGAGTTCCATCTGGACCCCGAGAACGCTGGAGAGGCACTCCGGCGCCCCCAACAGAACTTGCTGTTCGTAGCCTTGGGTGTCAATCTTCAGAAATGCCGCTGTGCTCTTTGGTAGGTCTGCGAAGATGTCATCCAATCGCGCAACCCGGACCGATTCGCTCCGGACCACTTGAGCTTCGGAGTCGAACGTCGTAGCGGCTGGCAGTTGTGGGAGAATCGAGCTGAATACCGACCACTGGGCGACATTGATGTTAGCAACCCCCTCTTTATCTCCAAGGGCCATATTGATTGCTTTCCATCGTCCATCCTTGTTAGCGAGAGCGGCGAGTTCTTCATAAGCGGCAGCAATCGGCTCAAAGGATACAATCCAGCCCGCATAGGCATCTTTCCTCAGGCTTTCCGCGTACTGGCCAACATTCGCCCCCACGTCAATAACCAGGTCGATGTTTCGCGAGCGAAGAAAATCAATCGGCCGCTTATAGAAATCCGAGTTGTAGAAATGCGAACCGGTTCGCCGGATGTCGTATCCAAGATTTAAGGCCAGGGCTTTTGCCGCGTCGCGGATATTCATTGTGTTCCTCCTGGGAAGGCTCAAATAGCCGTCTTATGGGCCCACAAACAGCCTCGGTTCGAGACTTTCTGCCGATTTGTGACGCCAGAGGCGCTCACATTCATTTGTATCTCCTACGATCGCGGTGACGAGCGCTCAATCGGGGCGGTATCTCAAGCGTGAGCCGCGCCTTTCATTTTTGCGCGTTTGTATTGACGGGCGGAACGGGCTTCGCCCGGCTGATCAGACCGCCAAGGACAATGCGCGCTCGATTGAGTTGCGCCAGAGTGAGCGAGCGCCAATCCTCGGAAAACGAATAGCCAAGAACAAAAGACAGAGCTCCGATGCACGCCGCGACCGGAAAGGTTATGACCGGATTGGAGCCGAGGACGCGAGCCATGATTAGGCTGGCCGCCAAAAGAGCGGCCGGAGGCAGCAAGAGAAGAAAATCTCCTCTTTTCATTCCGGAAAGCCAGAGCATCACCGATGCTTCCGCCAGGCATCGCAGGGTCCATGCGGCTGCTGCGCCGACGATCCCAAACGCGATCGTCATAATCCAGAAGATTGCGATACACGGCAGCGCTTCGAAAATCGCCACCTTGCCGGTCAAGTCGGCTCTGCCCTGGCTCTGCAAGAGCGTGAAAGCGACCATAGAAAGCGCCGACGCCCATATGCCGGGGAAGAGCAACTGCGCCACAGGCGCCGCGGCCGCCGCGAAGTCAGCGCCGATCCAATATCGGAAAAAGGTGTGGGAAAAGATGACCGCCGGCGCGCAAATCGCGGCGAAGCCGAAGGCCATCATTGCCAGCGCGCGCGTTCCGAGCGCGTGCGCCGCATCGCCGGACAGACTGGACAAACGGGGAAACAAGGTCCGCCCGAAAGCCGTCGGGATGGCGGCGCTCCTGAGGACCAGACTCATCGGCACGGAATAGTGAGCGACCGCCGCGACCCCCTCCACCGACCCAATGATGAACTGATCGGCGGAGGCGACCGCGGGATAGATCACCTGCGAGGCGAACATCCAGCCGCCATAGTTGAGCAATCTGCGCGCTTCCGCCCAGTCGATCGCGCGCAGCGAGAACGGCCCTTCCAGGCGATAGACGACGGCGAGAATGACGATCGCGCCCAACCCCTGCGAGACGGCAGCCGTCGGAATCACCACGGTGAGCGAAGGGCTGACGAAAATGGCTGCGATGACGGGCGCAACCTGAGCGAGGGTCATGGCGAAAATCTGAATGGAATTCACGAGCAGGAAGAGTTCGCGGCTCTCCAGAGCGCCCGCCCCCGCCGCCGAAATAAGCGTCAGCGGAAGGAGACAGGCGATCCAGGGAAGCGCCCGGGACACCTCCGCGCTGATCTCGGCCGGCATGGACACGAAATGCCTCAGCATAAGGCCGCCGAAGATGTAGAGGACGAGGCCGCCCATCACGCCCATCCCCAGATTGAGGCCGAAAGTCGTCAGCAGCACGCGCGCACGATGCGCCTGCGGCGCGTCGCGCAGCTTCGCCAGCGCATTGGTGACGGCGCGGGATAGCCCCAGATCAAGGAATCCGAACAAGCCCAGGAGGACCCAAACGATCGACATCACGCCAAAGCGCGCATCGCCGATGTGATGAAGATAGAGCGGGACGGTCACGAGCGCGACCACGACCCGCGTCATCGGAGAGAGAAGATTGACGATGAAATTTACCTTGATAGGTCTTGTCGACATTTTACCCTGCGATTCGAATTCGCGGCGAGAACTCGCGCAACTCTGGACAACCTCAAACTATATTACGACCCCTCGATGAATGCCCCCCGGCGCGCGCTTGACCGCTCTCGTCGGAACCTCGCATTTTCATAATTTTACCGCCACTATGCCGATCAGGTCGGACGCAACCCGCACCCTGTCGTTCTTTGCCGCCCTAAGGCGGGCGGTTTCTGCGGCAAAGCGGATACTATGCCCCAATCCCGTTATCGTCAAACGCACGCTTGGCGTCTCAACCGCTGAGCAGAGCCAGCTATGCGCGAGATCGCGCTGATTTCATCCGTTGCGCTGCTCAAAGTTTTGGATCGTCTCCAGACGTGACACAAAGCTGACGCGACGTTGAGACATAGGTGGCGTTTCGTACATCGGATAATGGTTATGGTCACTTCCTGCCATAACGGCGAAGAACATCCTGCCGCACGGACTCGTGACGAAGGTCATACGCTCCAGGCCGTCATCCGCGTCGGGGCGCGGCTCTTCCACTTATTTGAGAGTCTGCTAGCAATCCGATCTGAATCGTGTGATGCGGCGGGACTGAGGCCGGTCTCGGAGCGATAGCAATCGACCAGGAGGGTCGATGCGACCTTTCCGTCATCATTCCAGCATACAACGTTTCAGGCAGTGTCGGACGCGCCTCCGAAGCGCCGCGGCGCAGACTTTCCGCCGCTTGAGATCGCGCGTCATTGACGACTGCTCGACCGACGATACCGTCCAGGTCGGAAGGCGCTGGGGCGGGAAATCCCATGCCCTTCGCCTTCTCTCAACTCCCGTCAACGGCGGTCCGTCGGTCGCGCGCAACGTCGGTTTGCGCGAGGCGCAAGCGGACTGGATCGCCCTGCGATTCCGCGCGCATGGAAACCGGTCGGCTTAAGCGGCTGTCGGAAGTCGCCACGCGACATCGGCCGACTGCGTCGCCGACAATCTGATGCTGTGGGACGCCGTCAATGAAGCAGTCTCAAACCGGCCCATCTCGAAGTCGGAGCCCGATAAGCAGATCACGCTCCGGACGTAGTTTCGCGCTGATTACATATTGGCAATTTTCTCGGCGTCTCGCTCAGTCATTTCACCAATTATGTACGCCAACGGAACGATAAATCCGTCATCGTGTCGATCGACCCCAATCTGACGCATCAGGGGATCGAATACCCGCAAAAGCACGCCATTGCGATTTTGAATCATTTTGGACTGCAAAGGAACGCCATCGTTTGCGTCGGATACTCGATCAACAAAACTCTGAGCAACGACGGCATCGCGTTTGTGGGCCAGAACGGAGTGGAATACGATCCCGTATTCGGGATTTGAGAACGAACAGTCGTGCGAGGACACGTTGTCAAATCTTTGCGCTTTTTCGGAGGGAAAGTTTGATTTTGCGGTCGTGGACGGCAATCACGAAGGAAGTCATCTGCGGCGTGAAACGGCGCTGTTGCGGCGTCTCTTGAGGCCAGGAGGAATTCTTATTCTCGACGACGTTTCCGAGGCTTGGACCGAGATCAAGGCTGAGTTCGACGACCTCCGGTCGAAAGGTTGGCGCGCGGTCGCCGCTGACGGTCGGGTTGGCCTTCTTCAAAGCGGATCGGCATAGCGCCGCGCCATCGTCGGCGACGCCCTCGCAGACTTGTCCCCGGATCGATCCATGGATGCTCGCCACGCCAAGGGGCGTCAGTAGATTGCGAACATTTGATTGGGGTCAAATCTTGTCCGCACAGCCTCGAAACTGGCCCACCCCGGATATGCGGTTCGCAAATATTCAATATCCGGCCGCCTATGCAGCTTGCCCCAGTGAGGCCGCGCGCCCAACTGCCGCATCACATTCTCAAAGGGGTCGAAGATTTTCAGCTTCACTGCCTCGTCTACGAACCACCAGGTGTTGAACAAAACCGAATCCTGGCCAGCATTGGGGCCAAGATAAGATTGATCAGACGCCTTTAGAAACTTTATTTCCAGAACACGGGTCGGATTTGATTTCGAGAATTCCGATGACCGCAATTGCTCGATCGCAGCGGGCGCTTGCGAGGCGGCGACGCCATACTGCATGCTCATCGCCACTTGTTGGTTCGACCGCGCTGCTCTTTTTGCCGCGGCCGCCACCGCCGGGTGCAAGTTTGCAATTCGGCGAACAACGGACTTCGCGCGATCGATACTGGCGGATTTCCAGTTCTCATCGCCCCAGAACGGCCCATCGCCAGCCACGTAAGGTCTAAATCCCCGTTCCGGCTCCGCTCTCGTTTCAAGGCATGTCAAAGTGATCATATCGGCGCCGAAACGCCAATGCCCCCAAAGATGCCCGTGGCGCTGCATGAGCGCGGGCATCTGAAGAAGGAAATCGTCAACCGTCGTTGAAAGCTCCTCGACTCTGCAACCCACGGCATCGAAATGGCCTGAAGCTCTAGCTCGACGATGACGCCAAGCGAGCCAACCGCCACGCTGGCCGCGCGCATCTCTTCCGGCGCGCTCTGCCGATCGATTTTCTTGACCTCGCCGGACGCGAGAACCATCGTCAGCGACTGTACAAAGTCAGAGATCGTGCCCCAGTGAGCGCTCGTGCCGTGCATGGCGGTCGCCACTGCTCCGCCTATGGAAGCATGGGTCAAGAAAGGAAGCGATGGAAGCGAAAGACCCGCCCCGGCCAGAAATCTATGCAGGTCGCCGAGGCGGACGCCGGCGTCCACAACGACCGTCTTTTTGACCGGATCCAAACGCCGAATGCGTCCAAGCGAATTCAAGCGAATGGCCACGTCGTCGGTAAGAATTTCCGCGCCATAGGAAAATCCGTTGCCGAAGACTTCTCACCTTCGAGCCGGAACGAGCGGCGGCGGCGACGGCGCTGCTCACGTCCTCGACGGCGCCGCATTCGACGACGCGACGAGGCGTACATGACAGCACATCGCCATAGGTCTTCAAGACCTGGGCGCGTCCAGGGACGAGCGCCAAAAGCGGTGCGGGCTTCACCGGTCGCTCGAGGCGGCCCGACTCGAGCATCGCCTCAACAACCGCCACATCACGCAGGCCTTCCCTCGCGGTGCTCAATAAGGGCGCGCCGCGTTGGATCGCGTCGATGCAATGAGAAAGGGTCTCATAAACGCCGCCGGTGACCCACAGGTCGTCGGTGACCGGAATGAAACGCCTGCCTTTGTCGGTTTGCACGCGAACCCAATTGTGACGAACATCGAGTTTCCTGAACCGTTGAAAGCCGGCCAGCAGCGTTCCCTTGGTTCCGGTCAATCTCAGCCCTTGGTCTCCTATCGCCGATGGCGCGGCAAACGAGAGGCGATAGGCTCCCTCGGCGCCGCCGGCGAACGACAATATGGCGGTGACGCTGTCCGCCGGGGGCAAATAGGGGAGACGTTGGCTTACCGACGCGCTGACCTTCTCGACTTCGCCGACGACCTTTCGCAACAAAGCAACAAAATGAACGCCGGAATTGAGGAGAAAGCCGCCTGGATATGTGGGCGATCCCCGCCATCCAAGATTGTTTGGACGTTGAAAAGCGAGATAGGTAAAATCCGCGAACTGGATCTCTCCTATTGCGCCGTCGCGGACGATAGTCTCGACGATTTTGACAGTGTTCTTAAAACGCCAATTCTCGGCGACGGCCCAAAGGGGCGGCCGTTCGAGCCGAGCATAAAGCTCCATCAATGCGTTGCCGGCAGCCATTGACGGCGCGCAAGGTTTCTCGCTTATTACATGCTTTCCGGCAGTAAGAAAAAGCTTAATCGCATCAGGCATGGCCTCGATGGGCAATAAGAGATCGACGAGGTCGACGTCCTGGTCTTCTGCGACTTCTTTAAGCGACCGGTAATGCTTGAGGTCCGTTCGGCCATACAAGCGGATTGCACGCGCGACCGACTCCTCCGATCGGCTGCACAATCCGACGAGCCTTATGCGACCTTCTCTCTCAAGGCGCTGAAGGGCCGGAATATGGGCGACGCGAGCAAACCAGCCGCAGCCGACCAGCGCGATGCGAGTGCATTTCGACATAGTTCAATCCGCTGAACTGATTCCGGCTTCCTCAAATCGCGACGCCGTACGCGAGATCGGCGATCGCCTCTCTGGCTTCATTGGTAATCCAACTTATCCACTGAGGCTGCGAAGCCGCTCTTCCGGGAACACCCGCCGCTCTATGCCGCCATCGCAATCGTTGTCGCATGCGCTCCGCATTCACTCAACCGCCAAAATTCGCGCTTCTTATGGGGCGGCGCGCTGCGCGTCATGCTTGACAAGGTGGACGGCGACATGGTTCATCTCCGTCATGATCTTAAGCGGTCGAAAGAAAATGCGGCCTCTTGGACAATAATTTCAAGCCTCTTATTGTTTAAGGACGTACGCTCGTGATTACTGTAGTGGCAGTCGTCGTAACGCGGAACCGTCCGGCGCTCCTTAAACGATGTCTAGAGGCGATTGACTCGCAGACTTACCCAGTCCGCCAGCTCGTGGTCGTCGACAATGCTTCCGATGCGCCGACGCGAGAGTTTCTCGCTGGCGAAGTTGCGCGTCGCCTCGCCGATTTCCACTTAGTTCGCCTGGAAGAGAACACGGGCGGCGCCGGCGGCTTCCACGAGGGAATGCGCGCCGCTCTGCCTCTTGCCTGTACGCATATGTGGCTGATGGACGATGATTGCGAACCCGAGCCGGAGGCCATGGCTGAACTGGTGGCGGCGGCGGCGATCGTCGGCGAAGACGCTGTTCTCGGCAGCAATGTTTTCGACCTGAACGGGGAAAGCATCAACGTCCAACCCATTAGCCAGCGGCCCGGCGCGAACAACATGCCCCAATATGCCCGCTATCTGGCGGACGGCCTCCTGGAAATGAAGACGCTAACCTTCGTTTCGTTCCTCGTCTCGACCGACCTGGTGCGAAAAGTCGGGCTGCCTTTGAAAGAGTTCTTCATCTGGGCGGACGATACCGAATATTGCCTGCGGCTCGCGCGCTTCACCAAACTTTATCAAGTCGGGAAAAGCAGGACGAAGCACCTGAAATCCGGAGACGCGTCACAACGCGTGTTTGTGGAGCAGGATCCTCGCAAGATAGCGCAATATCATTGGCTTTACCGGAATAGGCTGTTCGTCAATTTGAAATACGATGGCCTCTCATCGACGGATACGATCCAATTCATCTACAGATCGTTCAGAGACATGATCATGTCTATCAAGAGCGGTCGTTTCGCGCGAGTGAAGTGCCAAACTATACTGTACGGGCTCTGGTCGGGCGTAGCATTTGCGCGCTCGATGCCAAAGAAAGAGAAGCTCGGCCTTTTGGACTGACTGCCGACCCTCGTTCTTTCGGGCCTTCTAGTGTCCCTTGAGCGGCGGCGTGAAGAACGCCGGAATATCGGCGCCTCCGGCGATGCATTTCAGCATCGCGTCGGCGGCGGCGAGCGCCTCGCCGATCGTCACGTCCATATCCAGATAGCGGTAGGATCCGAGCCGGCCAACGAAGGTCACGCCGCGGGCGGCCATCGCCCGATCGACATATTTCTTCAGCATCGCTTCTTCGTCCGTCTGGCGGATCGGATAATAGGGAATGTCGTTCGGGCCGCAGGCCCGGCTGAACTCGCGGTATAAAATCGTGCCCTCGTGCTCCTTCTCCCACGGAGCGAAGTGCTTGTGCTCGGTTATGCGGGTGAAGGGAATCGCCTCGTCGCAGTAATTGATGACGGCTGCGCCCTGGTAGTCGCCCTTCGCCCGGAAGACCTCGAAGTCCAGCGTCCGGTAGCCTAGCCTGCCCGAGCCGTACCCGAAATAGCGGTCGATCGGGCCGCTATAGACCACATGGGCGAAGGGCTCGGACAAATCCTCGAACCGCGCGCCCAATCTGAGCTCGAGGCGGGGCGTGTCCAGGATGGCGGCCACCAGTTCCGTGTAGCCGCGCTCCGGCATCGCCTGATGGGGGTGAGCGAAATAGAAATCATCGAAGTTGAAGCGAAGCGGCAGGCGTTTGAGGATCGAAGCGGGCAAATGGTCGGGATCGAGGCCCCATTGCTTGCGCGTATAGCCGCGGAAGAAGGCCTCGTAGAGCTCGGGCCCGATCATGCTGAGCGCCTGCTCCTCGAAATTCGCCGGCTCGGGGATTTTCCGGGTCTTCGAGGCGACGAAGGCGGCCGCCTCCTCGGGTCTCATGGTCTTGCGGAAGAACTGGTTGATGGTCAGGAGGTTGACCGGCAGCGAATAGACCAATCCCCCGGCGACCGCCTGCACGCGGTGCCGGTAGGGGCGCATGACGCCGAACCGCTGGACATAGGCCCAGACGCGCTCGTCGGCAGTGTGGAATATATGGGGACCGTAGACATGGGTCATGACGCCGGTCTCGGGATCGCGCGCTGAATGGCAGTTGCCCGCCACATGCGAGCGTTCATCGATCACGAGCACGCTGTGCCCGGCTTCAGCGAGAGCGCGACCGATGACCGCGCCGCTGAAATCCAGCGCCGACGATGCAATATCTCATCCCGTCCATTTCCGATTATTTTGAGGAGATTGACGCCAAGTCTAGCAGGCTCTCGAAGAAGTGTCCCGCCTTGCGGCCGCTGCGCCGCCTCCGCCAGTTGCAGACGTGGGGCAAGCCATTGAAAAAATTGATGGCCCCATCCAATCCACGCGCCACGCGCGACCAAGTCTCAACTCAATTCCCAAAATGGCTGTAGAAGCCGCGCCGGAGCCTTGCGCTGGCGGGCCCCCGAAACAATGTACTCGGCGGGCCGAAAGGTCTCCTATCCGAGCAATATGGATCCCCCACAAATGAAACCCTTCCCATTTCGCCTGAGCCTTTCGGCGCCCTTCATTGCGGTCCTGCTCGCCCTTCTCTCCTTGAGCGCGATCGCCTCGCCGGCTGAGGCGGAGAGCGCGGCCGCCCGGCGGATCGAGGTTTATTATCAGCAGCTGATGCCGACGCTCAAGGCGGCCGGTTCGCTCAGCGTGAGCGAACGCGACCGGCGCTTCGGGCCCGCCATCCGATCCGCCTTCGACATTGGGACCATGACGCGACTGGCGTCGGGTCCCTACTGGGGCAAGTTCTCAGGCTCTCAGCAGGCTGCGGTTCGCGAGGCCTTCGCCCGGTTCCTCGTCGCCGACTACGCCCATCAGGTGACCGACTATTCCGGCGAGAGCTTTGTCGTCGATCCGCAGACGAGCCCCTCCCAGGGCGGCGGGGAAGTCGTCAGGACCAAGCTGCTCCAGCCCGGCGGCCGGACGGTGCAGATCAACTATCTCGTTCGCGGCGGCCGCGTGATCGACGTCTACCTCAATGGCACGGTGAGCGATCTGGCGACCCGACGCGACGAATTCGCCTCGATCCTCTCTGGCGGAGGCGGCGCGGACGCCCTCGTCAAGACATTGCGCGAGCGGACCGACAGCTTGCTCGCAGGCTAGTCCACGACCCAAGCCCCGCAACGCCATTTGCCACGGTCCGCAAACATTCTGATCGTCTGCGGACTGAAGCGCGAGGCGGCGATCCTCGCCGGCCCGGGACGCACAACGCTCTGTGGCGACGCGCCAACCTTGCACGCCGGGCTGGCGGCGACGGCGAGCCTCAGGCCCTCGCTCGTGATCAGCTGGGGCCTGTGCGGCGGGCTTGATCCGAAGCTTCGTCCAGGCGCCCTCATTCTCGGCGCGGAAGTCGTCTCGAATCGGGGCGCCGTCAGCACCGATGAGGCCGTTACAGCGTCGCTTGCTGGGCGCCTCGCCGGCGCCGGAGCGCGCGTCGTCGTCGAGCGTCTGGCCGCGTCCGACGCTCCCGTCGTGACCGCCGCCGCCAAGGCGGACCTCCGCCGCGCCACGGAAGCGGCCGCGGTTGACATGGAAAGCCTGATCGCCGGCCGATATGCGCTGAAACAGCGCGCCCCGTTCGCGATTTTGCGCGCCGTCGCCGATCCCGCCGAGCGCGACTTGCCGCCGCTTGCGTTGAGGGCTCTCAATTCCCACGGCGCCATCGATGCTCACGCGGTGATCAGGGAGCTTATCCGCGCTCCCGTTCAGCTTGCAGGCCTCGGAACTCTCGCGGCCGACAGCCGCGCCGCCTTCCAGGCGCTAAAGCGCTGTCGCGGCCTTCTTCCGGGCCTTTTCCTCGGCCTCGGCGCGGCGGATCTCTGAGAGCTTCTGGGCGACGTTCTTGTCGAACACGTACTGCGCCTCGCGCTGGCTCCCGAGCGGGATGTCCGGCGCCATCGGGCCCTCGGTCTTCACGCCCATGAGGGCCACACGCGCCGCCTTCCAGGGCTTCGTCACCGTATCGGCGACCGCGGTCGCTTCGAACCCGCTATGGACCATGCAGTCGGCGCATTTCTCATAATTGCCGACCCCATACGCGTCCCAGTCGGTCTCCTCCATGAGTTCCTTGAAGGTCTTCGCATAGCCTTCGCCGAGCAGATAGCAGGGCCGCTGCCAGCCGAAGACGGTGCGGGTCGGATTGCCCCACGGGGTGCAATGATAGGTCTCATTGCCAGCGAGGAAGTCGAGGAACAGGCTCGACTGGTTGAAGGCCCACTTGCGCGCGCCGTCGCCCTTGCGGAACACCGCGCGGAACAATTCCTTCGTCGTCGAGCGGTTGAGGAAATGCTTCTGGTCCGGAGCGCGCTCATAGGCGTAGCCGGGCGAGACGGTGATCCCATCGACGCCAAGCGCCGTCACCGTGTCGAAGAAGGCGGCGATGCGCTCGGGGTCCGCATCATTGAAGAAGGTGCAGTTGATGGTGACGCGGAAGCCTTTCGCCTTGGCCGCTTTGAGCGCCTTGACCGCGCGGTCGTAGACGCCGGGCTCGCAGACGGACCTGTCGTGCATCTCCTGGTCGCCGTCGAGATGGATCGACCAGGTGAAGTAGGGGCTCGGCTTGTATTGATCGATCTTCTTTTCAAGAAGCAGCGCATTGGTGCACACGATCGCAAACTTTTTGCGCGCAATGACGCCCTGGACGATCTTCGCCAGGTCTCGGTGCAAGAGCGGCTCGCCGCCCGCCATGACGACCACGGGCGCGCCGCACTCATCCACCGAGGCCAAAGCGTCCTCGACCGAGATGCGCTTATTGAGAATGGCGTCGGGATAGTCGATCTTGCCGCAGCCCGCGCAAGCGAGGTTGCAGCGAAACAACGGCTCCAGCATCAACACCAGCGGATAGCGCTTGCGGCCGGCCAAGTGCTGCCGAACGATATAGGCGCCGACTCTTGCAATCTGTCTGAACGGTATGCCCACGGACGATCCTTAAGAAAAGCAAACGCGACGGAGAGGTTTAACTCCCGTCAATTCCGAAGCTCCGCCGGAAGGCGAAAGCTAACCGTCTCGGCCGGGCCGTCAAGGACCGACACCTCGGACGGCGCGAGCGCCGACAAAGCTCGAACCACCTCCTCGACGACGACCTCAGGCGCCGAAGCGCCGGCCGTCACGCCGACCACGGCGGCGTCGCGAACCCATTCCGGGTCAATTTCGCTGCTGTCCGCCACGAGATAGCTCGGAATTCCAACCTCCTCGCCGATCTCGCGCAGACGGTTGGAGTTGGAGCTGTTGCGGGCGCCGACGACGATGATGACATCGGCGACCTCACACAATTCGCGCACAGCCGTCTGCCGGTTCTGTGTCGCGTAGCAAATGTCGCGAACGTCCGGACCCACGACGTCGCTGAAGCGGCGATGCAAGGCGGCGATGACACTCCGTGTGTCGTCGACGCTCAAGGTCGTCTGCGTGATGTAGGCGACGGGCGCATCGGCCGCGATGGGCAGGTTCTCGACGTCTTCCTCATCTTCGACGAGATGCACCTCGCCGTCGATCTGCCCGAGCGTCCCTTCGACTTCGGGGTGTCCGTCGTGACCGATGAACACCAGCACGCGACCCCGGGCAATATAGCCCCGCCCTTGGTTGTGCACCTTGGTGACCAGCGGGCAAGTGGCGTCGATGGTCGGAAGCGACCGCGCCTTGGCTAAGTTCTCGACATCTCGCGACACGCCGTGGGCGCTGAAGATGGTCACGGCGCCCGCCGGCACGTCCTTCAGCGTCTCGACGAAACGCGCGCCTTTCGCTTTCAGCGATTCGACCACGTGGCGATTGTGAACGATCTCATGGCGCACGTAGACCGGCGCGCCATGCTTGGCCAGCGCCCGCTCGACGATGTCGATCGCCCGAACGACGCCGGCGCAAAATCCGCGCG
>CAVOLE010000033.1:0-101812 GCA_963696665.1 uncultured Alphaproteobacteria bacterium | reverse complement strand
TCGCGACTTCTCAATCAATCGCCATCGCCCAGGAACGGGGCCGAGCTGTCCCGCTTGGCGAGCCATCCGCGCGCCAGAGCTGTCCACCGGCCTCAAGCCTCAAGCCGCTCGCGAAGCGAGCGGTCGAAGGGTGAAGGCGGCGCCGGTCGAGCGCGCTGGAACGTTCTTCGAGACGCGCCTTCGGCGCTCCTTGAGACACGAGGCTCGAGTGAAGGCTTAGATGTTATAATACAAGTGAATTTCGTGCCGAATACGGTGGAATTTCGCTGACGCGAGCATGGTTTTCAATCGAAAACACTCGGATGTCTTCGGGCCCCACGGGTCAGGACCCTGGGGCGTCGCAATGGGCCTTTCGCCTGGATGCGGCCCGCTTAGGCCTCAAACCTCACCCGGTTGGCCGGTTTCGACCCCAAGCAGACGTTCGATTCGTCTCCGTTGAGTAAGCTGCTCCCGCGTTAACGACGTGTCGCGAGCCGCCGCCTATACATCCGCGCAGGCGCGCTTTTGTTCACCGTTGCAAGAATTCCTTCACCGCAGTTATAATGCGCTCGCGACGTGTTGTCACAAATTCTTCGAACTTGTCGTCAGCGAGTAGTCGCCGATCCACCAAGAAGTCTCGATCGAGATCGCTGTCAGATACGTCTGCAAAATATTCCCAAGGGGGCTGATTACTTTTTCTAATGTTTCTTAACTTGCCAAGAAACGCCATGTTGCCAATATCGTTCACCAACGCGGGCCCACGGGTGAAGTAAGTTGAGAACGGAAAGATGTGATCTAGTTCTGGTTTAGCTTGCCAAGCGTAGGTCTTTCGACAAACACTAGGTTGTACGATGTTGAGCGCGAGAGTTTTATTGAAGTTAAGCATCTCAGCACTGGTAACCAGCCAAGTAGACGTCTGACGTTTCTCAATAACTTCGAGGCATTTCTGCAGTGGAAAGCGGTTATCTCTTATGTTTTGCAGTGCTTCACGCAGCCAGCGGATGCGTGCCTCCGGACTTTTACCCCTCAAGAAACGATTGAACAAAATCATATAGAGGAGCGTCTTGAGTGACTGCCGAGATTCGTCAGGCACAGAACAATTTTTCTGTTTCGCAACAAAGTATATTAATGGATACAGCGCGGCCACTGGCTGAATCAAAGACGCGGTAGCAACGCGCACATCCGGGTCTCGGCAAAAATCAAGGACACTCTTTAACGCAGCGGCAAATCCATCAAACTGCAGTTCCAACTTATCCCAATGACGCGAAATGGCATTTATCTCAAACGCAACTGACACATCGGCATTGACCAGTAGACCACGAATGAGAAAGTCCTTGTCGACGCCGACTACGTTGTCTGGGTCGACCAATTTAATAACCTCATCAAAATTGACACGCGCTTTGGGCCATTTGGACTTTATAAGACTGAACATTAGGTCGGAACGCGACAAGCGGGTGCCGCCCGAATTAACGCGCACAAAAATCTCTAGGATTTCGTCGGTCGTGCGCGCTTGTCGGGCATTGATGATGTCCTCGTCGATAGTTTCAAGCGGCACAATGTCACTCTGAGTGAAAACCCGACGCAGATTCCGCAAGTTCCTGGCAGCGCGGACCGCTTCACTGCTTTCCAAACCCGCCTGGGTGATGGCGCCAGCGATCTCATCCTCCTCGTGCCGGCGGTCCCACTGAATGACGTCTGCAACACGAACTAGCCGCTTTGGACGAGCGTCAATGTCCTGCCGGAATTCAAACCGGTAGCTGCCGAGCGGACTATCGGACTCTTGATCCGTGTCACCGGGACCGCTCGTCATATTGAAGTATAGGCGGCGGCCATCGAACGAGCCGTATGTCCCGATATAGAGAGACTGGAGCCGCTGTTGTCCATCGAGGACCATTTTACGACGGCGTCCAAACTCTTTTACTTTTGGATCGAAGGTCATTCCGGACTTGTAGTCGGCGACGAATTGCCGATAGAGTACTTCGTGATACTGGGTTTCCCATACGAGTAACGATCCGAATGGGTAATCCCTCATCACGCTATCGAAAAAGAGCCGCATATCTTCCGGTTCCCAGACAAAGTCGCGCTGTAAGTCTGGAAGTACAAGTTCTTCTTCGCGAATTTGGTTCAGAAGGTCGGAAATCGAAGTCGATCTTGTCGCCATGCGAAGTCCTCGAATTACGAGCCTGAGGTCTTTTGGCGCAGCCCGCGATTTGAATGTTTATGCGATGCTCGAAACGTGCTCGATGGCTTCCCGGCTGCTCCTGTCGATTGCCGGTATTGGCGAACTCGCACTGTCCGAAGCGCCTCGTACGAGCGACTGCTTCCCGCTCAATTTGAGGCGTCTAAGGCCGCGGTTGGCTACGTCCGCAACACGTCGATTCCTGCCGTTCCGGGGCGCCCTTTGGGAGGGCAGGAATCGCCCAAAGCGGTCGACCTTGCAGCGGCGATTGGGGTTGACCCTAACGAAATGCGGGGCTCCCCCGTGCGCCCCTTCAATCACAAGCCGATCCCTCGATCAGCACGCCCCGTTTGCGCGCGGAGCATGCGGGGAAACAATCGAGCGGCGAGACGCAGGGCGGTTGAAAGGGCGAGCGACGTCAAGAGCGCTGGCTCAGGTGCTTGAGCAGCCAGTCCGGCTCGCCGAAAGCGCCGGACTTGGAGGCGCAGAAGGTTCCCGACCAGAGGCCGGACTCCATGCGGGAAAAGGGAACGCCGTGCAGAAATTCGCCGTCCACGCGAAGCCGGGTCGCTTTGAGGACGCGGCAAACGCCGGCGAATGTCTCCCCGCCCACCACCGTCAGTCCGCCAAGCGGCGGAAGGCGGCCGGAAAGCCGTTCTAGGCCGCTCGCGATGCGCTCCGCGGCTTCCAGTTCGGTCAGACCCGACGGCAGGGCGGGCAGGACAACGCAGGCCCCGAACGCCTCGAGCGTGGTCCGGACGCGGCCGGCGAAATTCGGTTCGGCCGCCATGGGCGCCAAACACTCCGGCCGCGCCGCGGCGAAGACTTCCAGCTGCCGAAGGGTGACGGGATGGCGCGAGCCGACGATCACGAGATGCGGCCGATCCAACGGGCGGGCGGCGCGGGGCGGCTCTTGCGCGAGCGCCCTCGCGAGGCCAGCCGCGCCGCACCAGAGCGTGCGGGGCTCGTTAGCGTAGCGTTTCGCGATGGCGTCGAGGTCGGCGTCGCTTTCCGCGTCGCCGATGACAATCTCGCATTTCGTCGCCGCGCGACGAAACGCCATGACGCGCAAGCTCCGCCGCGATGTCCTTGATCGGCGCGGGATCGCCGGACGGTTGCGCCAGCATCTGCAGGCCGCCCCGCGTGAGCCGCCCGTGAGCGGGAACCGCGGGCGCCAGCACGATCCGGCGGAACATGCCGGACCGGACGATCTCGGCGAGCTCCGCCGCCCAATGCCCGCGCATGAGACTGTCGATCTTCTTGAACGCAAGATCCGCGCCCGAATAGCAATGCAGGCTGTCGCGCGTGCAGGCGACGGCGGTCTTCTCATCGCCATCGCGGCAGGCGAGGTTCAGGGCGTAGGAGCCTTGGGGCGGCTGGGCCGTCCGATCCAACAGAACCGGCAGCGGGCCGATGGCGCCGGTGAACTGAGCCGCGGTGTCGAGCGCTCCGGTCAGGTCGTCGGCTATGAGGCGTAAGATCGTCATGCGAGGGCCTGCACCGCGGCCTCGAGCGAAGTCTCGGTCAACGCCGCGCCGCGGGTCGCATGAGTCCCGATGAAGGCGACATCCCTTTTCATGCTAAAATCTTACGCTAGGTTGGCCGCGAAGACGAAGGAGCGAAGGTGACTGGTCCCAGGATAGCAGTGACGTCGGGCGACCCGGCCGGGATCGGTCCGGAGATCATGGCGCGCGCGGCTTCCGGCTTGCGCAAACGTGTCGCGGAGGGGGAGCTTTCCCTTCTCCTCATTGGCGCGCGTTTCGCCCATCGCGAAGCGTTGAAGCAGCTTGGCCTGGACGATCCTGCGACGCCAGTCTCCATCGCAAAGCCCGGCGCGGATTTGCCCCCTATCGGTTTCATCGACATTGACGCCGCCCGCGCCCACGTCCCGTCCGGCCAATCGACCGCGGAGGGCGGCCGGATTGCTTATGACGCGATCGCGACGGCCGTGCGCCTTGCGCTCGACGGCGTCGCCGACGCCATCTGCACGGGGCCAATCAGCAAGGAAGCGCTCAATTTCGCCGGCCATCACTATAGCGGCCACACGGAGCTGCTCGCCGACCTCACAGGCGCGCGCGACAGTGTGATGCTGCTCGTTCATGGGCATATGCGCGTGAGCCACATCACCACCCATACCGCGCTCGAAGACGTGCCGAAGCGCGTGACGCCGGAACGGATAAGCCGCGTCGTGTCCCTCACCGACGAAGCCCTCAAGGCGCTCAATGTTCCGCGTCGCCGCATCGCCATCGCGGCGCTCAATCCGCATGCCGGCGAAGGCGGCCTGTTCGGACGGCAGGACATCGATGTCGTCGAGCCGACGATCGAGCGCCTGCGCAAGCAAGGGTACGATGTGCACGGGCCCGTGCCTGGCGACACCGTCTTTGTGAAGCTGCGCGCAGAGCAGTTCGACGCCGTGGTCGCCATGTATCACGACCAGGGCCACATTCCGGTCAAGCTGCTCGGCTTCTCGGTCGATAGCAAAACCGGCCGCTGGGAGGCTTTGAGCGGCGTCAACGTCACGCTCGGCCTTCCGATCATCCGGACATCCGTCGACCACGGCACGGCCTTCGACATCGCGGGCCGCGGCATCGCGAGCGAGACAAGCCTCATCGAGGCGATCGATCTCGCTGTGACGCTGGCGCGCGCGCGCCAAACAGTGAGGGCTTAGAGGGGCGAGGCGCGGCCCTGATTTGCGGCGGGGCATGCGCTCGCCGATGTCAGCAGCGCTGGTGGTTCTGCGGCGTTCTTGTTCGGGTTCAACCCGCTGCTCGGATTCGCCTGCATGGGCGTGCTCGCGGCGACGAGCATGGAGCTTGTGCGCGCCGATCGCGCGAGCGAGCGCGACCTGGCGACGGCGTCGTTACCGGGCCGGACTCGGCGTCGCCGCGCTCCTCGATGTGTGGCTTATTTACCTGTCTCATTCCTAGGGATCACTCCAACTCCACCTTCGTGCTCTTTCCATGTCCTTGGTGGTGAATCGATCCCGCGAGGGAACAGCGAGGATCGCTTCAAATCGAGGTCCGGCCGGAACCGGGCCTTAATGTTCGCCTTTTAGATCGTGGGCGAAGGCGCATATAAAGCCGGAGCCGAGAAAAATGGCCAACTCGACGATCTCGACGCAATGCTGCATCGCCGGCGGCGGCCCCGCCGGGATGATGCTCGGGTTCCTGCTGGCGCGCGCTGGCGTTCACGTGGTCGTGCTGGAGAAGCACGCCGATTTCTTCCGCGATTTTCGCGGCGACACGGTTCATCCGTCTACGCTCGAAGTGATGGATGAACTCGGCCTGCTCGATCAGTTGCTCAAGCTGCCGCACCAGAAGATCGAAACGGTAACGGCGCAGGTCGGCGCCGAGCACCTTCAGATGGCGGATTTCCGCCATCTGCCGACCCACTGCAAGTACATCGCGCTGATGCCGCAATGGGACTTTCTCAACTTCCTGGCTGAGCACGCCAAACAATATAAGACGTTTGACTTGCGCATGCAGGCTGATGCGATCGACCTGATCGAAGAGAATGGCCGCATCGCGGGCTTGATCGCCAACACGCCGAACGGGGAACTTGCAATACGGGCCGATCTCACGGTCGGCTGCGACGGGCGCCATTCGATTGTGCGCGACAAAGCGGGGTTCAAGAGCGAGGATTATGGGGCGCCGATGGATGTGCTCTGGTTCCGACTGTCGCACAAAGGCGGGGACAGCCCAGACACGTTCGGCCATATCGAGGCCGGCAAGATGATGATCATGTTGGACCGCGGCGACTATTGGCAGTGCGCCTACATCATCCCGAAAGGCGGCATCGAACGCGTGAAAGCCGAAGGCCTCGAGGCCTTCCGCGCGCGGGTCGTCGAGATGTCGCCATTCGTGTCCGACCGGATCGAGGAGCTGAAAAGCTGGGACGACGTGAAGCTGCTCAGCGTCACGGTCGACCGGTTGAAAAAATGGTGGCGACCCGGACTCCTTTGCATCGGCGATGCGGCGCATGCGATGTCGCCGATCGGCGGCGTTGGGATCAACATGGCGGTGCAAGACGCGGTCGCCGCGGCCAACCGGCTGGCCGACCCGCTCCGCATGGGCAAACTGACGGACGAAGATCTTCAGGCCATCGAGCAGCGACGCACTCTGCCCATGCGCTTCACCCAGCGGCTGCAGCTCACCATTCAGCGGAGGATCATCAGCCGGGTTTTGGAAAGCCATGAGCGACCGAAGCCCGCGCCGTTCTTCAAGCTCTTCAACAGCTTTCCGGTCCTGCGCCGCATTCCAGCGCGGTTGATCGGAATCGGCATTCGCCCCGAACACATACGCACGTCCCAAGCGGCGCCGAATTAACCAGCCGACGACCCATCTCCGTCATCGCTCCAGCGCCTCGGCATAAACGCCGAGCGTGTCGCGCGTCATGCGCTCAACCGAATAGGCTTCAGCGATCTTCGCTCTTAACCGGCGCCGGACCGCCTCGCGCTTCCGGATCGCTTAAGCGTTGCCCGCGGTCCGGCGGCGCCGACCAGCGCTTTGATATCCCATGAAGCCCAGTCCCGCGAAGCCGAACAGCATCATCGCCCAGGTCGAGGGTTCCGGGACCACAGCGGCACCGATCACGAGCGTGAAGCTCTGGTTTGCACCGGTCCCCCACGTCCATTTGTATGTGCCGGGCGTCGCGCCGAGGCTGCTGAAGGTCTGGCCGTCGTAGGTCGCGGTGTCCGACAGGGGAGTGTCGGACAGGTAACCCGCTGGTACGTTAAGAAACCCGCTGCCGCTGACGATGCCGACAAAGTCTCCGCTGCCGCTACTAGCAAAGGTCGAGCTTCCGCTCCCGAAATCCCCCGGTCCGGAAAAGTTTCGGTAAATGTCGAAGATGCCCGCACGCGCCGGCCCGCCGGTGAAGATTACCCCATCGATGGGGTCTACGTGGGTGGGGGCGGCGACTCCTTTCATGAAGACAGTCAGGCCAGTCAGATCGATTGCGCCGCTTCCGGTTGCGACGACATTGCTCCCCTGTCGCGTGAGGTCCACGACATATCCGGCCCGCGCCGACAGCGCGGAGAGACCAATCAGCATCGCCGCGCCGAGACTCGCTATCCCCTTGATGACTGTCGTGGCGTCCCCCTTTCAGGCCAACCGCCGGCGCGCCACTGATCGCCAAACGTTGCGCGCGGTCCGGCGGCGGCGCCCGGCGCTTTGATATCCCATGAAGCCCAGTCCCGCGAAGCCGAACAGCATCATGGCCCAGGTCGAGGGTTCCGGGACCACGGTTCCGATGACGAGTGTGAAGTTCTGGTTCGCCTCGGTCCCCCACGTCCATTTGTATGTGCCGGGCGTCGCGCCGAGGCTCGCGAAGGTCTGGTTGTCATAGGTCGCGGTGTCGGAAAGGACAGTGCCGGAGGCGTAGCCCGCCGGCACCCAAAGTTCACCGTCAAAGCCATCGATCCCAACGATGTCCCCGCTACCGCTAGTGGCGATGGTTGTATTTGCGCTCCCGAAGCTCGTCGGCCCAGTGACCCCAGAATAAACCCCGGTTAACTTGCCTGGCACTGGTCCGGTGAATATGTCTGCCGCCGTTGGCCAGATGAAGCCGGAGGCGCCGCCGCCGCCGGCGGAGCTGAGGTTGGTCAGGTCGATTGCGCCGCTTCCGGTCGCGACGACGTTGCCCCCCTGTTGCGTGAGGTCCACCACATATCCGGCCTGCGCCGACGGCGTGGAGAGACCGATCAGCATCGCCGCGCCGATACTCGCACTCCCCTTGATGAAGGTCATGGCGTCCTCCCTTTCAGGCCAGTGGCGACGTCGGCCCGATTCGCAGCTAAGCGCTGCGCGCCATCCGGCGGCGCCCGGCGCTTTGATATCCCATGAAGCCCAGTCCGGCGAAGCCGAACAGCATCATGGCCCAGGTCGAGGGTTCGGGGACTACGGTTCCGATGACGAGCGTGAAATTCTGGTTCGCCCCGCTCCCCCACGTCCATTTGTATGTGCCGGGCGTCGCGCCGAGGCTCATGAAGGTCTGGTTGTCGTAGGTCGCGGTGTCCGACAGGGGACTGTCCGAGACGTAGCCCTTCGGCACGACGAGGTTCCCAAAGAAGGTGCCAACCTCGTCTCCGCTGCCGCTGCCGGCAAACGCGGTCGAGCCGCCGCCAAAGCTCGCCGGCCCAGTGATACCAGTATACTGGTCGCCCAAAAAGGGCGCTGGCCCGGTAAGTATAATCCCCACGGCGGGGCTTATTTGTGATGCTGGCCCGCCAAGCACGTCGAAAAAAGTCAGTCCGGTCAGGTCGATTGCGCCGCTTCCGGTCGCGACGACGTTGCTCCCCGCTTGCGTGAGGTCGACGACATAGCCGGCTTGCGCCGACGGCGCGGAGAGACCGATCAGCATCGCCGCTCCGACACCCGCACTTCCCTTGATGAAAGTCATGGCGTCCTCCCATTCAGGCCAACGGGCGGCGCTGCGCCCGATCGCAGGCGACGCCTATCCTCTGCGTCAGTTAGGCGTTCATGCGAGTTAAAGAGTTTCCCCTGCCCAAATACAGCCTGACGGTTGCACTAATACTGCGAGCCGTCAACCAGTTTGACGCTGCGGAACACAGTCATGCCGCTCATCGCTCCAGCGCCTCGGCATAGACGCTGAGCGTGTCGCGCGTCATGCGCTCGACCGAATAGGCTTCGGCGACCTTCGCCCGCGAACGGCGCCGGATGGCCTCGCGCGCCGAGGCGCCAAGCGAGAGCGCGGCCTGGATCGCCTCCGCCAACGCGGCCGGTTCGCGAGGCGGAACGAGCCAGCCGGTGCGGGCCTCGGCGTCCGCGTAGGGCGGCGCGGCGATGATCTCGCAAGCCGGTCCGACATCGGAGACGATGGTGAGCGCCCCGATCGCCGCGGCCTCGATCGCCGTGCGCGTCACGCCATCGGCGTCCGCGGCGGGAAAGACCACGACCGCCGCGCCGATGAACGCCGCTGGCGAATCGGCCGATGCGCCAACGCGCGTGACGATAGACCGGACGCCGCACTTGGCAGCGAGCGCGTCAAGTTCGCGCGCGAACACCGGCTTCGCCGCGTCGCCCGCCAATACGAAACGGACGTCGTCGAGGCCTCGGCCTTTGATCATCGCCGCCGCCTCGATGAGCATGTCCTGGCCCCGGCCGGGCGCGAGTCGCGCCGGCATCAAAACGACCCGCTCATGCGCCGCGGCGCCCCAGCTCGAGCGAACGTCGGACACGCGCCGCCCGCTCACCCGTTCCGGCTGAAGCTTGGAGAGATCCATTCCCGGACGGACGATTCTGAGCCGCTTGGGAGGCATGGGAAAGAGGGTTTCCGCGCGCCCGGCGGCAAACTCGGAGGACGCAATGACGATGTCGCCCTCGGCGACAGCCGTCTCGAAGCCGGTGCGCGGGCGCGCCCCGCCGTCGCCCGGGAGCGAGGTGACAAGCGGGCGCTTCGCCTTGCGGCATGCCTTGACCGCCGCCCATGCGGCCCAGCGTGAGCGCGCGTGGACAAGATCGACCCGCTCGGACGCGATGATGCGCTGCAGGCGGCCCGTGTTGAACGTCATAGCGATCGGGTTCTTGGTCGCCGCCGGAAAACGAATGAAAAGACCGCCGATCGCTTGCAATTCGCCGGCCAGCTCGCGCGAGTCGGTCGCCACCAAAGCGCGAGCGCCCGTCTCCTTGAGCGCCGCCGTGACCGCGAGCGTCGCGCGTTCGTCGCCGCCTGCGGAGAGCGGCGGGACGATCTGGAGGATCGTACGGCCGACGAGCGGCGCGTTCGCCCCGCGTCCGAAGGGGGAGAGCGCGTCGAGGCTCATGGGCCGCCACGCTTCGGACGGAAAAGCGCGCAGGGCCGCCTGTTGAACTCGCGGCGAAGGCTCCGCCAATTCCGCTCCGCCCTGCGCGTCCAAGTTGGGATTGAACCCCGCGCCATCCGCAGGCCGAATGATCAGCAGCGAGCTCAATGTGTCGGACGGACAGCGGCAGGTTTTCATCGTCGGGAAGGCCCTGAAATCAACGGCGTATCGCCTTTCGCCGCCGCGCGCCAGTGCGCAGCGGAGCGCCAGGCGTCATTTGGCTCAGCGGCTATCGCTCCGACATGGACTCGACCAAGGCGACCGCGCTCGACGCCGAAGCCGAGCGGCGCGGTCTCGGCCTCCTGCGGTTCGACTATTCCGGCCACGGCCGCTCCGACGGAAGCCTCGAAGAGGGGACGATTTCCCGCTGGCTCGAAGAGACGCTTGCTCTCATGCGAGCGCAGAGCGAAGGACCGCAGATTCTGGTCGGTTCCTCCATGGGCGGATATTTGGCGCTGCTCGCCGCCCGGGCGCTCAACGAGGCGGGGGAGAAGGAGCGCGTCAAGGGCCTCGTTCTCATCGCGCCCGCGGTCGACTTCACCGAAGCGCTCGTCTGGGCCAGGGCGCCGGACGAGGCCAAGCGCGCGATCATGGATGAAGGCGTCTGGCGAAGGCCCTCCGCCTATTCGAGCGAACCCGACTGCTTCACCCGGAACCTGATCGAGGACGGGCGCAAGCACCTTCTGCTCGGCGGCATGATTCGCACCGGCGCGCCAACCGCGGTGCTGCAAGGCATGCGGGACGAAGACGTGCCGTTTTCCCATGCGCTCGCGCTGATGCAGCGCTTCGGCGGCGACCCGGCGACGCTGACGCTCATAAAGGACGGCGATCACCGCCTGTCGCGTCCGCAGGATCTGGAGCTCATGTTCGCGGCGCTGGAACGGTTGCTTCTGGCTTAGCCTTCTCGATCCAATTGGAGTTCGTTGCCGAAAGGCGAGCATGTGAGCCTGGTCACAGCTTTTTTCGCTTGCTTGGTCATGATGACTGGCGCCTCGGAGGTTCACCAACGACCACACCGAGACGAAAAGAGCGGAGGCGTTCATGTCTCACAACAAAGCTGGGAGCGCTGGCGGCAAACTCCGGGTTCATCCTTTGCCGCCGAAGGGATTCGACCCGCGCGCAGCGTCGGCGCGTGAGTTGCGGCGCTATGGCCTTCCGCAGCGCCCCGATCCGGCGATCCGCCCACAACTCGCGGCGCGCTGGGACGAGATTTTCTCGCGCAAGATCACTTACATCACGCCGACCTTTCGGCCGTTGGAGGAACTCGTGCCCGGCATTAAGCGCCGAGGCCGCCTGCGGCAGAACCTGGCGACCGTCACCAACTCCACTTGGTCGGGGGCCGTGGTGCACGCCACGGGAGGTCAGACTTTCACCTGGGTTCTAGGGCAATGGAATGTCCCGGACGTCGCGCCCGCCGCCACAGGCCAGGGGAGCGAAGTTTCCTTTGCTTGGATCGGCATCGACGGGAATACAGACGTCACCCAAATCGGCACCGTACAGTCGGTGTCGACCGCCGCGAACGGCAGCGTCAGCAAGAGTTGCTATGCCGTCTATGAGTGGTACCCGAATTCCTGGTCCGCGATCACGAACCTTCCGGTCAGCTTTGGCGACACGATGATCGGACTGATTTGCCTGGACTCTCCAACCGAGGCGTTCTTCAGCCTGCTCAACGCGACCAGCGGCATCCATGCGGGGTTCGTCTTCGATGCTCCGAGCGGCACGATCTCTTTGGAAAATCAAGCCGAGTGGGTATTCGAACGGCCGGAAGTCAGTGGCGTCAATCCGCCCCTACCCAACTTCGGCGAGATCTATTTCAACTCGGCCATGGGCGGCCATGGGTTGGACTTTCTCGCAGATGGGGGTTCGGACACAGCGATAAACATGGTGGTGAACGGCGCGACCGTGGCCACCACAACCGTCGAGACGCCGACGCTCATCAAGATCGCTTACACTGGCGGGTGACCGGCGTTGACGTCGCCGACGCCGCCGGCGGTTAACAATTCCGGTCGGCGCGGGGCGAGCTCTAAATCGCTGCAAGCAGAAGGCGGCGCTACTCCCACGTCGCGCCGAAGCGATGCAGGCTCGCGCCGTGAACCTTGAGCCACAGTTCGGCGCGGTCGGTTCCTGGGTGCAGGCGGCGCGCAAGCTTCCAGAACAACGCAGAATGATTCATGTGCGCGATATGCGCCACCTCATGCGCGGCGAGGTAATCGAGCACGAACGGCGGCGCGAGAATCAGGCGCCACGAGAAATTGAGCCCGCCGGTCGACGAGCACGAGCCCCAGCGGCTCACCGTATCGCGCAGCACGATGCGGCGCGGCTTGACGCCCAGTTGCTTCGAATGCTTAGCGACCGCGGCCTCGAGATCCTTGCGCGCCTCGCGCTTGAGGAAATCGGTGACGCGGCGCGCCACGTGCGGCCGCTCGCCGGAAACGCAGATGAGCGGTCCGCGCTCGCTCGAACTCGATCCAGACAACGCCGCGTTCGCTTGGCCGATGCACGATGCGATGATCGACGCCGCGCAATGGCATGATTGCGCGCGGCTCGAACGCAACCGGTTCAGGCAGGCGCGCGAGACGCGTGCCGATCCAGGCCGCGTGACGCTCGGCGAATTCGCGCGCCGCTTTGAGCGATGAGCGCGTCGGCATCGTCAGCACGACATCGCGCGTCGCAGTGCGAACTCTCAACGTGAAACGGCGCGACGTCGCGACGCGTTTCAGCGCGATGCGATAGGTCTCGCCGTCATGCGCAATGTCGAAATGAGCCGCCTGCTCCGGCGCCCGGCGTTGGAAGAGACGCAACATCCCGCCAAGTCCCCAACGAACGTCTTGAAGTGAAGGCCGGCCGCCCGCGCAGCCGGCAATCCCCGTCCACGGACGCGAATCCTAGTCCAGGCCGGCCCTGAGTCGCCAGAGGTTTCCTTAAGGAAAATGCGGTGCTTCAGGAGAATTGCACGCGGGGGGTTGTGGCCGGCTTCAACTGGAGCGGGAGTCCTGCGGCGACGAAGATCACTGCGTCGCAGGCGGCGGCGATTTCCCGGTTCGTCCGACCCTGCCAGTCGCGAAACTCGCGGCCGAGTTTGTGGTCCGGAACCAATCCCATGCCAACTTCGTTGGATACGAGGATCGCCGGACCGGCCAATCCTCGGATGGCGTCGGCAAGCGCGGCGACCGCAGAGCCAGGGTCCCGCCCGGCCAGCATGAGGTTGCTGAGCCAGAGGGTCAGGCAATCGACGACCACCGCCCTGTCGCCTCGCGCGTGCGTCGCGAGGGCCGCCGCGATTTCGAGCGGTTCCTCCAGCGTCGTCCAGCCTTGGCCCCGGTCGCTCCGATGGCGAGCGATGCGCGCCGCCATTTCCTCATCTCCGGCCGTCGCCGTCGCGAGATACAGCCGCTGAGCGCCATGGGCCTCCGCAAGCTTCTGTGCATAGGCGCTCTTGCCTGAGCGCGCGCCGCCGAGAATGAGGGCGCTGCGGACGGTCGTCTTAGGCCTCACTCCCGCGCGCCATCCCGGTTCCCGGCAGCGCCAACCTGCGCAGCGAGCCCCGCAGAGGGCCGTCCTTCGGCGGAGGCCGGTTTACCTTCGGGCAAACCGTTCGGCCATCGATCCGGCGCGCAAACCAGAAAGCGTTCGTCCGGCATCCACCACACCTCGTCGGGATGATAGTTCACCACCTTGCTCCAGTCGAAGCCGCATAACCGGTGGTGCATCCAAATGACTCGACGAGCGTGCGTCAGGAGCATCGGAGGAAAAAACAAGCCGGTGAAGGAATCCCCCAGAATCAACACGGTCGGGCCCGGCTTGTCGCCCGTTTCAATGAAGTCGCCAAGGATATCGGTCGATATCGGGACTTTCTTTCCATGCGGAAGCGTCAGGTCTTCGGCATATTCAGAGACGCTGTCGGCGTCGCCGAACATTCGCGCCAGGTCGCCGCCTTTGCGCAAGGTCAGCGGGCTCAGCGCCGCGCCCGGCTCGATGCGCCAGTCTGGGCGCCCGTCCGCTTCGACCGCGGCATTATAAGCAGCCAAGGCGCCGCGGGCCGTCCAATGCGTATCGTGCATGTAGAAGACCGGACCCGACGCCCGGGCTTGCTTGACCACCGGCCGCAGATCGACAGCGGGAACGCCCTTCGCGGCGAGGTCGGCGAGAAACAGGTCGTATTCGGTCGGCTTGCCGTGATTTTGCGCCCAAAGGGGCAGGTCCTTCTGGTAGATTGTTGACGCGCTGGGCGGCGCAGCGACCAGGAATCGGATATTGCGCGCCCGCAGATCCTCGTTCATGCGCTGGAGCATATCGGCCTGGTCGGCCACCCTTCGGTCCCGAAGGATCAGCCCCGCGCTTTCACGCACCGTCTCTTCGCCGAGGTAGAACATGCGCCCGTCACGACCGATCAGCACCGAATCGTTGCCGACCCCAAGCAACGGCCGCGTGATATCCTTATGCACGCGGATCAACACGTCACGAAGGCCGAAATGGTCTCGCAGGTAAGCGTCCGTCTCCTTCGGAAGCCCCAGCCAATCCTCTGCGCTCGTTGGCGCCGGCGGGGGAGCCGCAAGGTAGCGCCCCTCCTTGAGAACCGCTTCAGGACCATCCGGCCTTACGATCCCGACGACCAGCGGCGTGACCAGGAGCCCGAACGCGAGGGGCGCGAGATAGCGGCGGTATTGGCGCAGCACGCGAAATCAGGAGCGCGCGCGTTTCCGGCGATTGCGGGCGCAGCGCCGGCTCTGTCGGAACGGGGTTGAATTCACGAGCGCACCTTTATCAGCCGCTTTTCCGATTCGGAAGCTGCAATCTCAAGTCCATTCGATCTCAAGCGCCCACGAGAGCTGAAGGGATCGGGCGAGACGAGCCTCGCGGGGTCGCCTGACCGGCGCGGCGGCCCGAAGGCGGCTTGTCTTCGCTGGCCCAGTGATATTGAAGGCGGTTGGTTCATTCGACGTTGGGAGCGAGCGGATGGGCGAGCGGGCCAATAAGCCTCCGGAGTTCCAGATGTTGAAACGCCTCAAAAGTCTTTGGACGAGGGCCCGCGACGCCGGCGATCCCGATGAAACGACAGCCCCTCCGGGCGTTCCTCCCGTTCACCTCAGGAAACGGGTCCACGGCACAGCCGACATAGCAGGCTACGAGAACGTCGGGCGAATCGTCGCGAACGCCGTTTTCAGCCGCCTGAACGTGAACGGCGGCGCCGCTGCTCCCTTTCGTGGTCTCGACTTTGGATCGGGCTCAGGCCGGGTACTCGTCCCGCTGCATGAGCTTTGCCTAAAGCATTCGACATCCGGCGAGGCGGTCGAATGGTTCGGCTCCGACGTCGATCGCCAGGCTATTGGATGGGCTCAGAAAAATCTGGGCTCGATCGCAAATTTTGTCGTCAACGAGCCCATGCCCCCACTTCCTTTTCAGGATCAATTCTTCGATTTTATCTTTTCGATATCGGTCTTCACGCACATCCCTGAAGACATGCAATTCGCATGGCTGGCCGAGCTCAGCCGCGTCTTGAAGATCGGTGGATCCGCCCTTTTCTCGACCCTTTCGCTGGACCTGCTCAAAAATAGTCTGAGCGACGCCGCGCTTCGTAAAGGGTTTTACTACATTGACGGCGGCAAAGGCACGGACGGATTGCCGAGATTTTATCGAGACACCCACCACAGCCGTGAATATATCGAGAGAGAATGGTCACGCTATTTTTCAATTGAAGTCTTCAAGGAGAAAGGAATAGCGGACCATCAAGATCTCGTTGTGTGCAAGCGCGTCAAGTGACGCGGAACGCCGAATGAAACCCGCCTCGGAGACAGGCGCAGCGAGCATCCCGCCTATTTGGCCGAGAAGGCGGCAAGCACACCGGGCATGCAGTTGAGAAATCTTTCCGTCGGCATCCACCACACCTCGTCTGGATGGTACCGCTCGATCATCGCCTGCCAGTCCAAGTCGCATTGGGTGTGATGCGCCCAAGCGACCTTCCTGACATGAGCCAAAAGCATCGGCGGGAACAGGGACGCTGTGAATAAGTCCCCTAGAACCAGCACAGTTCCCGTCGGCTGGTCGCCGGTCTCCGCGAAGGATGTATAGGGCCTGGAGGTCCATTTGTCTGCCGGGACCCTAGGCAACGTCATCTCCTCGACCGGCTCTGTCACACCAGTCTGGCCGATAAACGATGCGAGGTCGCCGCTGTGACGAATGGTCGGCGGGCCCAAGACGGCCGCGGCGCTCATGCGCCAGTCAGGATGTCCATCGGCCTCCACGATCGTGTTGAACGCCGTCAAGGCTCCGCGAGGCGTCCAGTGCGAATCATGTTTTAGATACAATTCCTCCCTCCGCCCGAGCCCCGAGCAACACGGGCCGCAAGTCGATGGCGCGCACGCCTCGCTTCTTAAGCTCCGCAAGAAGCAAGTCGTACTCGGTCGTCTTTCCTTGGTTGCGCGCCCATGACGGAAGCTCTTCCGGATAGATCGTCGCGGTGTTTGGGGGCACGGCGACCAGGAACCGGATCCCGCGCTGCGCCAGCACATCCCGCTTCGCCGCCAGATATTCAGCGGTGCCTCTAACCATTCGGTCGCGCATGACAATGCCGGCGCTCTGCCGAACCGCGTCGTTCTGCTCAGCGTACATGCGCCCATCGCGGCCTATGAGAACTCTCCCGTTCTCATTCCCGTGATCCGACAAAACATTGTCCACCTGCAAGGCTAGCCGGATCATCTCCTTCCTGAGGCCGAATCGGTCTTTAAGATAGGCATCGACTCGTCTGGGAAAATTGACGCCATCTCTCCAGATCGACGGCGCCGCGGCGGGGGTTCGTCCTTCCGCCCGGACCTTGGCCGCCTCGTCCGGCCCGAACAGGCCGACCACGAGAGGCGTGGCGATCAGGATAAAGGCGACAAGTCCAAGGCGTCGCCTGTAATTCGATAGAAGGCCACGCGCCGCAGGAGCAAAGACCGGCGAGGTCATGAGCGCGCCAAAAGATCCTCTGTCCGGGTAGGACAGCGGTGGAAGCGCGGCCGGCCCCAGACGATTTGGCGCCGTGAACAGTTGAGGATCTGGATCAGGCATTGTGAAGATCAACCGTCTCCGGGGCCGGGCTAACGGCCAAGCGATGCGTGTCCGGTTTCGCCGCGGCGCGCGCCAACCGAACGACCACAGCGGTCAGGAGAAGCGTCCCGATTGCAATCCAAACCATGCCGAGCCGGAGAAAGCCGCGCTTGAACGCTTCGACCCACGGGTGCGGCGCCTCCGTCGAGAGCAATGCTGGCGGCAGGGCGGAGCGAATCTCCGGCGTGTCCAGCATCTCGCGCAATCGCTTCGGGTAAAATGAAGGAACCTCCGCCGCCGGCGCGCGGAAAATAAACGAACTGTCCCCGGTGGCAAGATAGCTCTGAACGTTTCTCGTTCCCGTCGCAAGCATCGTGCGCCACTCCTCTATCTGATTCGGCAGATGCCGCTGCGGATGGGTGAGTGACAGCGCCAGGGCGAAGAGCCACGCAGCGAGCGCGAATGACCGCCAGTTCATAAGGTTGCGTTTGGGCGCAAACCGTTGAAAGAGCCAGAAGGCGCTCACGAAGTTGATCGTCGTTCCGATGAGCAGGATATCGAAATAGCGGTTCTGAAGCGGAAGCAAAGCCCGCCCGAAGGCGAGCGCCAGGATCTGGAACAGGACCCAGCCGAACATCGCGACATTGAACCAGCGCGGATCGCTCAGCCTCGGACGATCGGCGAGGGTGCGCGAGAGAAACACCAGGGTCGGCGCCACCAAGACCAATCCGAGGGCCGTGTGGGCCGGCCAGCTGATCAGTCCAATAAAGGCGGACAGGAATTGCCCGACGGAATGCGCCTTGTGGGGTTCGGCGTCCGGCACGTAAGGAATCGTGGTCACCAGCACGAGGGTCGTGAGGACGAGGACCGCGATGCCGAGCGCTTCGCGAAGACCGGCCCTCCTGCCGCACGCCATCTGCAAGAGCTGCGCGCCGCCCGCCACGGCGAATGTCAAATTTCCCGAGGCCAGACATAAAGCCGACCCGGCCGCGCAGAGGACCCCCGCCCCCCAGCGCCACGACCATGCCGGACTATCGATCAAAAACCATAAAGCCCCGAAGGAAAACATCAGAAGCAAATAGAAATGCGTGTTGAAGCCGAGGACCGCGTTGTCGTAGCCGAAAGGCACAGCATTGATCAGCGTCGAGAGAACGATCGCCGCGACCGCCAACCCTCCACGAAGGACGCGCGAAAGCGCATAGGCGATTGCAACGACCGTCGCGGAGTCGAGGACTGAATTGACAATCATCTGCAAGACGACGTCCCAGTACCCCGAAACGTTGAAGATCAACAGCACCAACAGTTTCGTGAAAGGGATCCGGTGCTCGTTGATCGGAATGAACAAGTCTGAGAGCGTGAGCTTTCCCTGGATATAGGGCTCCAGGAGAAGGGCTCCGTCCGCCTCCCATTCGTCCAGAAAGGGCGTTGGACTTCCAGCGTGGCTGATGAGAGCCGCCCGCGTTCCGAGGAGGATAAGGAACAGAGAAGCGATTAGGATCGGCGTCAGGTTCTGATCGAGCGCGTCGGTGAGGGTTCGCCGGACGCGCATGCCCAAGTTCATTTGAATGATCGTCCGCCCGCTGCGCTTTGAACTCGGCGGCGCTTCAACATCGGATCGGCGCGAGCGTCAAGGGTGCAAAGCAGCAAAGAATTCAATCGCACAGCCAAAGATTGCCCCGGCGCCTCACTCATCCCAATTCGACCCTCAGCGATTCGCGCTCGCGAAAATGAAACGAATCGCGATAGCGCGGCGGCTCGACGAGACGCAAGTCCTTGAGCCATGAGGTCCGCGGCCACAGCCGTTCGGAAGCCCCCGCCTTGGCAGTTGCCAAGTTGTGTAACTGCGAAGGTGGGTCCACCGGCCTCATGCCTCAAGCCGCTCGCGAAGCGAGCGTGTCGAAGGGTGATCCAGATGGTGGCGCCCGCCGATCGTGCACGCTGGAACGTTCTTCGAGACGCGCCTTCGGCGCCCCTCAAAACGAGGGCTGAGGGTGCTTGGCAGTTGCAAAGTTGTGCAAAAGCGCAATTAGGCTCATGGAATCGTCGAGTTGCGTAAACTTGCGCGCGGGGGCGGGGTTCGGTCGCCGGCGCTCTTGCGCGGCCTGGCTCAGCGAAAGGCCAACGGCCCGTTCTCCGAGGACACGCCGAACAGAGCGCGTATGCCCTCGAGCAGACGGCGGGTCGGAGCGCCTTCGACCAGCGTCGCGAGATAGTCCTCCGCCCATTTCCTGACGTCGTTTTCCATGAGATGTTCGAGCATCGGCGCATGGCGCTCGCGGCGCTCGGCCAATGGCATCTCCAAGGCGCGCTTCAGCGCCGCCGCCACCGCATCGGCCTCGTGCGGATTGACGATCAGCGCCCGGTCAAGCTCTTTCGCCGCGCCGGCGAATTGCGACAGCACAAGCACGCCCGGATCCTCCGGGTCCTGAGCCGCCAGATATTCCTTGGCGACCAGATTCATGCCGTCGCGGAGCGGCGTCACCATCGCGACGTCGGCGGCGCGATAAAGCCCCGCCAGAACCGTGCGCGAATGGGAACGGTTGACATAGCGAATCGGCGTCCAGGCGGGATCGCCGTACTGGCCGTTCACCTTGCCGATGAGGGCGGTCAATTCGCTTTCGATGTCGCCATATTGCTTGATGTCGGAGCGGCTCTTCGGCGTAACCTGCAGGAGCGTCACGTTGCCGCGCCACTCCGGATTGTTCTCAAGCAGCCGTTCGAACGCCTTCACCCGGTTCGGAATGCCTTTCGAATAGTCGAGTCGATCGACGCCAAGGATGAGCTTGTTTCCTCCAAGGCTTTCGCGCACCAGGGCAACCATCGCGGAGCGACCGGCGTTGCGCGCGAGACGCATATAGGCCTTGGTCTCGATGCTGACCGGGAAAGCGCCGAGCCGCACTTTCTGTCCCTCGAATTCGTAAGTGGATCGGTTCTGGAAGGCGCCTTGGGACATCAAGTAGTGAGCGAAGTTGTCGCGATCGTTTTCCGTCTGGAAACCGACCAGATTGTAATAAGCGAGGCCGCCCAGGATTTCCCGGTGGTGCGGCAGGGTCTGCAGAATGTCGGGCGGCGCGCAAGGCGTGTGAAGAAAAAATCCGATGGTGTTGCGATGCCCACGCGAACGCAACTCGCGTCCCAGCAACATCAGATGATAGTCGTGCACCCAGACAACGTCGTCATCCCTGAGCAGCCCGCTCAAGCGATCGGCGAACATGCGGTTGACCCGGATATAACCGCTGGCGTCAGCGCGGGAGTACTCTTGCAGATCGACGCGGTAGTGAAGGATCGGCCAGAGCACGCTGTTTGCGAGACCGTTGTAATATTCCTGAATATCGTTTTGTGACAGATCAATGAGGACATACGTCATCTTGTTGATGTCGACGACCTGAGGCGCCCCGTTTGGCTGCTCAGAGACCTTGCCGCTCCAGCCAAACCACATCCCGTTGCGATTTTTGAGCGCAGCCTTCACCGCAACCGCCATTCCTCCGGCGAGAGGAGTGCGGGGAGTCTCAGGCACCGCCACGCGGTTGGAGACGATGATCAGTCGCGCGCCCATGCTTCCTCCCAACTCGACGACAGCCGCGTTGCGCTATTGATGACGCCCGCCATGGAGTATGTCTGAGGCAAGTTTCCCCACAGCTCTCCCGCGTCAGGGTGGATGTCCTCGGAGAGAAGTCCGTAGGCGTTGCGGCGCGCGAGAATCGATTCGAACAGCTCCCGCGCCTCGTCCTTCCGGCCGATCTGATAGAGAGCGTCGATGTACCAGAAGTTGCACGCCAGAAAGGCGGTCTCCGGCGCGCCGAAGTCGTCGGGCGCGGTGTAACGCATGATCCGGCCATTGCGCGCGAGCTCGCGGCCAATGGTGTCGCAGGTCTTGATGAATTGGGGATCGTTCGAGGACAAGAGTCCGAGCTCGGCGACCAAGAGGACGCTGGCGTCGAGATCCGGCGAGCCGAAAGCGCCGGTCAAGGCGCCTCGTGCTTCATCCCACCCCTCTTCCAGAATTCGCTTCCGCAAGGCGCGCGCGTTGGCCGCCCAATATTTGGCGCGGTCAGCGATTTTCAACCTGCGCGCGATGCCCGCGAGCCTATCGCAGGCCGCCCAGCACAGCGCAGCGGAATAGGTGTGCGGCAGCGCGCGGGTGCGGTATTCCCATAGACCCGCATCGGGCTCGAAGGCATGCACGATGGCTCGCTCGCCAAGACCCTCGAGCAGCCGGAACAGCAACTCGTCGCCCATCTTAGGCAGACGCTCGTCGACGAACATCTGCGTCGCGGCAAGGACGACGCTGCCATAGACATCGTTCTGCCGCTGGCTCGCCGCCTGGTTGCCAACTCGCACCGGGCCCATGCCGAGAAAGCCTTTAAGGTCGGGCGCGATCCGCTCCTCAAGCGGCGTAAACGGCACGATGCCGTGCAGCGGCTGCATCTCGTCATCGACGGAGGCGATGGTCGTGATGTAGTTGATGTAGGATTCCATGATCTGCGTGGCGCCGAGCCGGTTCAGCGCATCGACGACGAAATAGGCGTCACGCAACCAGCAATAGCGGTAGTCCCAGGTTCGCGACGACGAAGGCGCCTCTGGGATCGATGTCGTATGCGCCGCCACAATGGCGCCCGTCTCGGCGAAGCTGCAAAGCTTGAGCGTGATCGCCGCGCGCACTACCTCCACCTGCCATTCATAGGCCAGCGCCAGATAGCGCACCCAGGCGTGCCAGTAGTCGCGCGTGCGGTCGAGGAATTCGCGCGACGTCGTCTCGATGGCGCTGAGGAAAGGATCGTCCTGGCCGAATATGAGGTTGACCGGCCGGGTCAGAGGGAATGCAATTTCGTTGACGATGTAGGAAAGCGGCGCATCGGAATTCAGGCGCAGAACCTGGCTCCCGTCGAGGTAGCGGATGTGATTGGAGCCGACGACGAAATTGGTGGTCGGGCGGCCGTAATTATGCGTTGGGCGCACCCGGATCGTCACGCGCGGCAAGCCGGCGATCGGTTCGATGCGCCGAATGATCTGCGGCGGCCTGTATACGCGCTCGAACCGCTCGAAATTCGGGGCGAAATCCGAGACACGGACCTTGCCGCCGTTCGCGTCGGTGAGAATGGTTTCCACAATCGCGGTGTTGCGCACGTACTGCAACTCGGTCTTGGCGAGATTCGCGAGCGTGACGTCGCAGAACCCTTTCTCCTCGTCGTCGGCCAATAGCCGCGAGAACACGGGGTCGGAATCGAAATGAGGGAAGCACCACCACACGATCCGAGCGTTCTGGTCGACAAACGCCGCCGCGCAGCTGTTGCCGATCAGGGCGAGGTCGAGATTCTGCTTTTTGGTTTGACTGCCCTCGGTCATGCGCTCGTTCCCCCCTCCGCGAACTCGGCAAGCCATTCGCGCACGGCTCCCGGTCCCGAGAAGGCGCCAATCGCGCCCCGACGCGGACGGCCGACCGAGTAGGCGAAGCCTCCGCGCGCACTGACGAGGGCGAAACCGCTTTCGTCGGTCGTATCGTCGCCGATGAAGATCGGCGTGCGCCCGCGAAACGTTGAGGTGGTGAGAAACGCCGCGATCGCGCCGCCTTTGTCGAAACACGGACTCTTGATCTCGATCGCGCAATGCGCATCCATCATGTCGACAGCGATCGGAATCGAATCCACGAGCTCTTTGACGATATTGCGCAGCGGCCGTTCCGCTGCCGGCGCGAGCCGATAGTGCACGGTGAAGCTGAAGCGCTTGTTTTCAACGAACACGCCGGGAAACGGCTCGACCGCTCGCCTTAACGCGTCGAGCAGCGATTGAGGCAAGTCGGCCCCCACTGTCGGCGCTATCGACGCATCGGGATCGAAGCGGGTCTCCGCGCCATGAACCCCGCTCACTCTCAGGCGCAACGGCGCGAAGAGAAGGTCTAGATCATCGATGGATCGGCCGCTGATGAGCGCCAACGCGCCAGCGAGCTTGCGTTCGGCCCCCGCCAGCGTTGAAACCAATCCTGCGGGCGTCACAACATCCTCCGGGCGCGCCGCGAGGTCCAGCAGAGTTCCGTCGACATCGAGAAAGAGAGCGAGCGGAGCGTCGCCTAACGACGCCACAACACCTGCCGCCGCGCCCTCTCTGCCCGGCGCGTTCAATTGATCCAACCGCAAGCTCCTGTCACCCCTTCGCCCGACCTAAGCAGGTTTTGGGGCGACAACGTGGTCATGGTGTGGCGGCGCGTGCGGCCGGCCTCGTTTTCCCCAGGAAGCCCCTGGATCACGCAGCCCCAAACGCGCGATCGCCGAGTTAGTTCCCAGTAAGGGCAAGAAATCGCCTCGGCGCGGCTGTCAAAACTTGGGCGTGTAGACAACACGCAACCAAAGCTGATCTTCGGGGACACCGCACCGAGGGCGTGGCCGAGCGGGCGCTTCTTCTGTAGAATTGCACTACGCAGCCAGCCGCCCGATGGCGCGGCGCTATCTTCAGCAGGTCGCCGCAGCTGCGGAGCAGCGCCGCCCAGTGGATAATCAGAGATGAGCGACTCTTCAATCTCCGTCAGTCCCCAGCCCGGCGAGCTCACTTTCGACGTGATCGTCCGCGACGCACGCGGGGAAAGTCGGCATCGGGTCACGATTGGGGCCGACGAGGCCCGGCGCTGGGCGGAGCTTGGCGCCGAGCCCTCGCGGGGCGTCGAGGCCTTGATGCGGTTTCTCATCGATCGCGAGCCGAAAGAATCGATCATGAACGCGTTCGACACGAACGTCGTTCGGCGTTACTTTCCGGAGTTCGACGATGCGCTCCCCGGCTATCTCGTCCGCCTCGGCGGCGAAACGGGGCGCGGCGCGTAGCCGTCACGGAAGGAAGCTGTCATGAACGTCGCCCTCGCCCGGCCGGAGGCGACCCTCGAACTCCCGCTACACCGCCTCCGAGGGCTGGGTCTATATGACCGGGACGCAGGCGTTGGTGCGCCTGCCCATTCAGCAGCGCCTGCGCGATGAAGCGGCGGGCCTCAACACCGGCGGATATATCTCCGGTTATCGCGGCTCGCCGCTTGGTCGCTACGACATTGAGCTGTGGCGAGCGGCGCGTGAGCTCAAGCAGCATAACATCGTGTTCCGCCCAGGCCTCAACGAGGACCTTGCAGCGACGGCGATTTGGGGCGCCCAGCAACTGAACAATTTTCCCGCAGCGACCGTCGATGGCGTGTTCGGCATCTGGTACGGCAAGGGACCGGGCGTCGACCGATCGGCCGACGCGCTCCGCCACGCCAATTTCACCGGCGTCTCGCCCAAAGGGGGCGCGCTGGCGCTCGCGGGCGACGACCACGGCGCGAAATCCTCGACCGCGGTCAATTTCTCCGACACGTTGTTCATCGCCGTCGGCATGCCGGTCATCTATCCGTCCAACACCCAGGAGCTCTTGGATTTTGGCCTGCATGGGCTCGCCATGTCCCGGTTCTCGGGCTGTTGGGTCGGCATGAAGGTGGTCACCGACGTCGCCGAGGGCGGCGGCACGGTTTATGTGGGGCCCGACCTGCCTGAGATCGTTTTACCGCCACGGCCAAGCGCGCCGCCGAATGGCTTATGGGCGCGCACGATTGACGCGCCGGTCGCGCAGGAAGAGCGGCTCTACCAGCACAAGCTGCCGGCCGCGCTGGCTTACGCGCGCGCCAACGACCTGAACCGCATCATCGGCGGTGGCGAGGGCGCCCGGATCGGCGTGGTCGCCGCCGGGAAAGCCTGGCAGGATCTCTTGCAGGCGCTCGGCAATCTTGGGCCCGGGGACGACGGCGCGGCGCTTGGCCTCCGTCTCCTCAAAGTCGGCATGGTGTGGCCGCTCGATCCTGTGGTCGTGCGCGAGTTCGCCCGCGGGCTCGATCTCATCGTCGTGATCGAGGAGAAGCGTCCGCTGCTTGAGGATCAGATCCGCTCGATACTCTATGGCGATTCGAAAGCGCCGCGGATCGTCGGCAAATATTTCGATGGGGCCCCGTTCGACCCTTCGCCGGGCGCGGCGGCCATTCCTAATTTCGGCGAGATCACGCCCGAACTCGTCGCCGGAGTGCTGGTCAAGGCGATTTCGCGCCATGATCCGAACTGCGCGCTGAGCGCGCCGGAGGCCCCTGGCGCTGCGCTCAGCAATCGTCCCGCGCCCATGCGCAGCCCAGGCTTCTGCGCCGGGTGCCCGCACAATCGTTCAACCCCAGTGCCCGAGGGCAGCCGGGCGCTGGCCGGCATCGGCTGCCATTGGATGGCGACGCTGGTCAACCCGAATCAGACCGCGACCGCGTCGCATATGGGCGGCGAAGGCGCGATGTGGCTCGGACAAGAGCCGTTCACCCTTCAGGACCATGTGTTCGCCAATATCGGCGACGGGACTTACGCCCATTCCGGCTCGCTCGCGATCCGTCAGGCGATCGCCGCCGACGTTCCGATCACCTACAAGATCCTCTTCAACGGCTTCGTCTCGATGACCGGCGGACAGCCGATCGAGGGCGGCATGACGCCTGTCCAGATCTTAAGCGAACTCGTTGCAGAAGGCGTGAAGAAACTGGCGCTCGTGGCGGACGACCCGGAGCGCTACGCCGGCGTCGCGCTGCCGCCGGGCGTCAGCCTTCGCCACCGCGACACGATGGACGCGACGCAGCGCGAATTCCGCGAGTACAAGGGCGTCTCCGTCATCCTGTACGACCAGCCTTGCGCCACCGAGCGGCGGCGCTTGCGCAAGCGCGGCAAATGGGCCGACCCGGCTATCCGCACCTTCATTCATCCGCAAGTCTGCGAAGGATGCGGCGATTGCGGACGCGTCTCCAATTGCATGGCGATCGAACCGCTGGAGACGGAATTCGGACGCAAGCGGCGCATCAACCAGTCGAGCTGCAACAAGGATTTCTCCTGCGTCGAGGGCTTTTGCCCAAGCTTCGTAACGGTGCACGGCGGAAGCCTGCGCAAGCCCGAGGCGACAGCGCCTTTGAGCCAGTACCTGCCACCGGTCCCGGAACCGGTACTGCCCGAGATCGGCGAACGCTTCAGCGTCCTGGTGGCCGGCATTGGCGGCTCCGGCGTCGTCACCGTCAGCCAGACGCTCGCCGTCGCGGCCTATCTCGACGGGCTCTTCAGCTCCAATCTCGACCTCACGGGCCTCAGCCAAAAATATGGCGCGGTGACCGCGCATGTCCGCATTGCGCGCGAGCCGGGAGCGCTGCATGCAACCCGGATCGCCGCGGGCGAGGCTGACGCGCTGATCGGCTGCGACCTCATCGTCGCGGCGGGCGACGAAGCGCTCTCCAGGCTCAAGCGCGGCAAGACCAGCGCGGTGATCTCCGCCGACCTCACGCCGACCGCCGATTTCGCCCGCAATCCCAACTGGAGCGTGGACGCTGACTTGCTCATCGAACGCCTGAAGAATGCGCTTGGGCCCAAGGCTCTCATCCTCGACGCGCAACGTCTGGCCGCGGCGCTGATGGGCGACCCGATCGCCTCCAACATGTTCATGCTCGGCGCCGCGTGGCAAAGGGGTCTGGTTCCGATCCGCCGGGAGGCGCTCGATCGCGCAATCGAGCTCAACGGCGTCGCCATCGAAGCCAACAAACAGGCGTTCGAATGGGGCCGGCGCGCCGGGCACGATCCGATGAGCGTCGAGACGCTGGTCGGCTATGAGGAACCGGCTGACGAGGCGCCCTCGCTTGACGCGCTCATCAATCGTCGCGTCGCGCATTTGACGGACTATCGCGACGCGGCTTACGCGGCGCGGTACCGCGCGCTGGTTGAGCGCGTGCGCGCGGCGGAGAGAGACGCGGCCTTGGGGGAGGCGCTGACGGCGGCCGTCGCGCGGGCCTATCACAAGCTGCTCGCCGCCAAGGACGAGTGGGAGGTGGCGCGCCTGTTCGCTTCGCCCGACTTCCAGAAGGCTTTGGCGCACGAATTCGAGGGTCCCTATAAGCTCCATTTCCATATCGGCGCCTGGCCGTTCGCCCGCCTCGACCCGGCAAGCGGCCGCATGAAGAAGGGCGAGGCCGGCCCATGGGCGATGACAGCGTTTCGCGCCATGGCGCGCCTGAAATTCCTCCGCGGCACTTGGCTCGATCCATTTCGGAATAGCGAGGAGCGGAAGCTCGAACGGCGCCTGATCGCCGAGTTCGAGGCCGACGTCACGGATCTCACCCAGCGCCTGACGCCCGCGTCCCTTTCCGTCGCCGTTCGTGTGGTCGGCGCCTATGAGGGGATTCGCGGATACGGACATGTGAAAGAGGCAAGCGCCGCCGAGGCCGCAAAAGCGCGGGCTCAAGCGCTGGGTGACCTCAAGGCCGGCAAGGCGCCGGTGGAGAAGGCGGCTTAGGGCGGACAATCACAGAATGCTGTCTTTCAAAGGCATGATCGCCTTCGCGCTTTCGTGCTAAGGTAGCGCGCAACCAAAGGAGCGCGCATGCCCCGCGCCGAGCCTAAGCCGAAGGACAAGCTTACCAAGCTCCAGCGCTACCGACGCGCCCAGACCGACAGGGGCGTGAAGCTGTTGGGCGTGCGGGTTCCCGATCCGACGCAGTCGGAATTTGCCGCGGAGGCCACGCGGCAGGCTCGACTGCTGCGCGGACGGCCCGAGGAGGCGGACGCGCTGACCTTTATCGAAGCCGCCTTTCCCTGGCCTGAGAAGTGAGGCGAGGCGATCTCGTCACCGTCTCTGCACCGGGGAATTATGGCAAACCGCGACCCGCCGAGTATGATGTAATTGATTTGAACAGCGGTCGTCATTGCGAGCGAAGCGAAGCACTCCAGGCAAGCGTAGGCGCTTCACGTTCTCTGGATTGCTTCGTCGCTGCGCTCCTCGCAATGACGATTCCGCCTGAATGCATCATGCTATGACTGAATAGAACGCCGTCGCCGTCCGCCATCGAAGGGATGCCACAATGCAGGGCAAGACGATTGTCGTCACTGGCGGCTTGGGCGCGTTGGGGAGCGCTGTCGCCGAGGCGGCGGCGAAGCGGGGCGCGTCGGTCGCGTTGCTTGACCACGCGCCGACTGTTCCGCAGGGCTTCGCCGAGCGGCTCGGAGGCAAGACGCTCATCATCGGCGGCGTCGACTTGACGTCGCTCACAGCGGCCGAGACTGCGATGGCCTCGATCAAGACGAAATTCGGCCGGCTGGACGCGCTTCTCAATATCGCCGGCGGGTTTCAATGGGAGACGATTGCGGACGGCAAGGTCGACAGCTGGGACCGAATGTACGCGATGAACTTGAAGACCGCGCTCAACGCTTGCAAGGCCGCGCTTCCCTATCTTATGGAAAGCGGCGCAGGCCGCATCGTCAATGTCGGCGCTCAGTCCGCCCTGCACGCGGCATCGGGAATGGGCCCCTACGCGGCGAGCAAATCCGCGGTGCATCGGCTCACTGAAAGCCTCGCCGACGAACTGAAGCTCAAGGGCGTGACGGTCAACGCCGTGCTGCCGTCGACCATCGACACCGCCCAGAACCGGCGCGACATGCCGAACGCGGACTTCTCCCGCTGGGTCGCGCCCGCCGACCTCGCCGCGGTCATCCTGTTTCTGGCCTCGGACGAAGCGCGGGCGGTGACCGGGGCGCTCATTCCTGTCTCAGGCCGGGTCTAGAGCGGTTCCCGAGCGCATAGAATCGGGCAAATTCACAAAGGCGATCGAATCTGATTCAGCATTGATGCCGGCGAGGGAGGCCGGGACGATGACTGAACCGCTTTCCGTTCATCTGCGCGAACGTGTTGTTGCCGCGATTAAGGGCGGCATGTCGCGCCGCCAAGCAGCGGCGCATTTCCGGGTGGGCGTGTCGAGCGCAATCCGCTGGATGGCGCGGGCGCAGAACACGGGAGACGTTCGTCCCAAGCCGATGGGCGGGGATCATCGCTCGGCGCCGATTGAAGCTCAGGCGCAGTTTCTCCTTTCCATGCGCGAAGAGCGGTCCGACGCGACGCTTCGCGAATATCAGGCGGCGCTTGCCGAAAGGGGCCTCACGATTGGCGTGTCGTCGATCAGCCGATTTTTTGCCAGACACGGGATTACGCTCAAAAAAAGACCGCGCATGCGACCGAGCAGGATCGCCCCGACGTTCTGAAGCGGCGCGAAGCCTGGTTCGACGGCCAACTCGATCTTGATCCAGAAAAGCTCGTCTTCATCGACGAGACCTGGGCCTCAACCAACATGGCGCGTCGCTACGGCCGCGCTCCCAAGGGAGAAAGGCTGCGCGCCGGCGTCCCGTTCGGCCATTGGAAGACGACAACCTTTGTCGCTGGCTTGCGCCTCGACGGGCTCGTGGCTCCACTCGTCCTCGACGGTCCCATGAACGCGGCGGCTTTCGAGGCCTATGTCGAGCAGTTCCTCGCTCCCACGCTGGCGCCGGGCGACATCGTCGTCATGGACAACCTCGCCAGCCACAAGCGGCCCAAGGTGCGCGAACTGATCGAAGCTGCGGGCGCGCGGCTGCTTTTCCTCCCGCCCTACAGTCCCGACTTCAATCCCATCGAGATGCTGTTCGCCAAGCTCAAAGCGTTGCTGCGAAAGGCCGCCGAGCGAACCGTCGAAGGCCTCTGGCGCGCAATCGGCCAATGCCTCGAAAACTTCTCACCTCGCGAGTGCGCAAACTACTTCGAGGCCGCAGGCTATGAACCAATTTGAGCGGCAATCGCTCTAGCCTTCCGGTTCAGCCGCACGCTTGTCATGATATAGCGCCGCTCGCGGCGGCGCCGTGGACGGCCATCAAAGGGGGACGGCATGAACAAGACTGCACTCATCACTGGCGCAACCTCGGGCATCGGCGAAGCCGCCGCCCGCGCGTTCGCGGCCGCGGGGTGGCGGGTCATCGCAACTGGACGCCGGGCCGAACGCCTGAAGGCGCTGGTCGACGCCATCGGCGCCGACAAGGTGCATGCTCTCGCGTTCGACGTCGCCGACGAAACGGCGCGAGACGCTGCGCTGGCCGCGCTTCCCAAGGAATTTCGCGGCATCGACCTTTTGATCAACAACGCTGGGCTCGCGCTCGGCACGAATCCTGCTCAAGCCGCCGATCTCGCCCAGTGGAAAACGATGATCGACACGAACGTGACGGCGCTCGCTTCGCTCACTCACAAATTGCTGCCAGGGCTGATTGCGCGGCGCGGCGCGATCATCAACCTCTCGTCGGTCGCCGCGACTTATCCCTATACGGGCGGCAACGTCTATGGCGGGACCAAGGCGTTCGTGACGCAATTCTCGCTCGGGCTGCGCAGCGATCTGCACGGCGCGGGGGTCCGCGTGACGTCGATCGAGCCGGGCATGGTCGAGACCGAGTTCACGCTGGTGCGCACCGGGGGTAACCAGGCGGCGTCGGAGGCATTCTATCGCGGCGCGAAGGCGATGTCGGGCGAAGACGTCGCGGCGGCCATGCTGTGGGTGGCCGAGCTGCCGCCGCACCTCAACGTCAACACGCTCGAGCTGATGCCCGTCACCCAGTCCTTCGCCGGATTCCAGATCGCACGCGCGACTTGAGCGCATCTAAACGCGCGATTTGAGCGCATCTAAAGAGGACAAGCATGGGCGCGTTCGTCAACGGAATATGGCGCGACGAAGACTTTCCGCACGACACGACGGGACGCTTCGTGCGGCCCGACGCGCCGTTCCGCAATTGGGTCACGCCAAGCGGAGACGCGGGGCCGAGCGGCGTTGGCGGCTTCAAGGCGGAGGCAGGCCGCTATCATCTCATCATCTCGCTCGCTTGCCCCTGGGCGCACCGCACCCTCATCTTCCGCCGGCTTAAAGGTCTCGAGAGCATGATCTCGCTCTCGATCGTCCACTGGCTGCTCGCCGAGCGCGGCTGGACGTTCGATCCAGGCCCTGGAGTGATCTCCGACCCGATCTTCGGTGCGAGCGAGCTCCGCGAATTCTATGTCAAGGCGCGGCCCGACTACAGCGGCCGCGTCACGGTGCCGGTGCTTTGGGACCGGCAGACGAACACGATCGTCAACAACGAATCGTCGGAAATCATCCGCATGTTCAATCATGCCTTCGATCGCGTCGGCGCGGCCGAGGGCGACTACTATCCGAGCGGCCTTCAGCCGGAGATCGACGAGGTCAACGCGCGCGTCTATCGAACGGTCAACAATGGCGTCTACAGGACCGGTTTCGCCACTTCGCAGGAAGCTTACGAGGAGGCGTTCCGGGAGCTGTTCGCGACGCTCGACTGGCTCGAGGCGCGGCTCGCAGGCCAGCGCTTTCTGATCGGCCAGCGGCTGACGGAAGCCGACTGGCGGCTGTTCACCACCCTCATCCGCTTCGACCCCGTCTATTTCGGGCACTTCAAATGCAACCTCCGCCAGATCAAGGACTATCCCGCGCTGAGCCGCTACCTGAAGGAGCTTTACCACCTGCCGGGAATCGCCGAGACGGTCGATTTCTTCCACATCAAGCATCACTATTACGAGAGCCATCGGCGCATCAATCCGACTGGGATTGTGCCGCTGGGGCCGGAGATCAAGCTGTGAGCAGGGCGACGCAAAGGTGTGTGCTTCACAACTCCCGCGCGCGACCGGCGCGGAAATCGACGAGCGCCTGTTCGGCGAGCCGCTCGGGTCGGCCTGCTTTTGCGATGGACACAGGCTATCAAAACGGCGCTCTGACGTCACCGGCACCGAGCCACCGGTGCGTTGTTCTCTGCCGCGAGGTGAGGCGCAAATGCGCCTTGCTTGGCTGCCCGAAGGCGCTCGTCGACAGCGAGCGGATCCTCACGCGGATTTGACGCGGGCAACTTCGACATAGAAATTATATGTCGATCGATCGGCTTTGGACCCGTAGCCCGTGCAGAGGATCCGGGTATTTTTGCGCAAGGACGTCCGGCGGTATGGGCCGAGCCATGGAACGGACACAATCGATGCATTGATCGCAGCGACCGCCGAGAGGAGCAGTTTGCCCTTGGTGACGCTCAACTTGAAGCACTTCCCAATGTTTGCCGGATTGGCGCCGCCCTATCGCGCATAAGCGCGAGAGCGCGGCTGGCGGGCCTTGCCCCTGCCCTCCGCTCGTGGCAATTGCCGTGCGTGACCGACATCGTCCAACCTGAACAGCGCGCCGCGCCGCGCATTTCCTTCGTTTCGCTTGGCTGCCCGAAGGCGCTCGTCGACAGCGAGCGCATCCTCACGCGCCTGCGCGCCGAAGGCTACGAACTCGCGCGCAGTCACGCCGGCGCGGACGCGGTCATCGTCAACACCTGCGGCTTTCTCGACAGCGCCAAGGCGGAGTCCCTCGCAGCCATCGGGCAGGCGCTAAACGAGAACGGTCACGTGATCGTGACCGGCTGCATGGGGGCCAAGCCCGACGCGATCCGCGACGCTTTCCCGAATGTCTCGGCGATCACCGGCCCGCAGGCGTTCGAAAGCGTGATGGAGGCCGTGCGCGCCGCGGCGCCCGCGCCTCGCGATCCGTTCGTCGACCTCATTCCTGGCGAAGGCGTGCGCCTGACGCCGCGCCATTACGCCTATCTCAAGATCGCCGAAGGCTGCGATCACCGCTGCACGTTCTGCATCATCCCGAGTTTGCGCGGACGGCTCGCCTCGCGCTCGGCGGGCGACGTGCTGCGAGAAGCCGAGCGGCTCACGAAAGCGGGCGTCAAGGAGCTCATCGTCATCGCGCAGGATACGAGCGCCTACGGCCTCGACCTCAAATACGCCGAGAGCCCGTGGCGCGACCGGCAGGTCGCCGCGCGCTTTCTCGACATCACGCGCGAACTGGGCTCGCTCGGCGCCTGGGTCAGGCTGCAATATGTCTACCCCTATCCGCATGTGGACGAGGCGATTGCGCTCATGAACGGCGGCAATGTGCTGCCCTATATCGACGTGCCGTTCCAGCACGCCTCTCCCGCCGTCTTGAAGGCCATGCGCCGTCCCGCGGCTCAGGAAAAGACGCTGGAGCGCATCCGCGCCTGGCGCGCGATCTGCCCGGACTTGACCATTCGCTCGACCTTCATCGTCGGCTTTCCCGGCGAGACGGAAGATGACTTTCGCTTTCTCATCGATTGGCTGGACGAGGCCAGGCTCGACCGCGTCGGCGTCTTCCAATACGAGCCGGTCAAAGGAGCAGGCGCCAACGATCTTGGCCTCGAGCCGGTGCCCGACGACATCAAAGCGAGCCGCCATAAGCGCTTTATGGAGCGCGCCCAGGCGATCAGCGCGAAGAAACTCGCGGCCAAGGTCGGCAAGCGCCTCGATGTCATCATCGACGAGGGCGGCGCGCGCGAGGCGAAAGGCCGCACCAAAGGCGACTCGCCGCAGATCGATGGCGCTGTCCACATCGCGACGCGGCGGCCCTTGCGCGCCGGCGACATCGTCACAGTCAGAATTGAGCGCTCGGACGCTTATGATTTATGGGGGACGGCGGCCTGACGGCCGTGCGCCCCCGCGCGCAGGGACACAAGACCGCCTTGAACCGCCCAGAACCGATCCCTGCGCCTCACGCGGGAGTGCCCTCCGACGGCCTCCCCAATCCGCAGCGTCTGCATGGCGTTCTCGACCCTCGCCATGGCGATCGCTATGGCGGTGCTCGACGGGACCATCGTCACCGTCGCGTTGCCGACCATGGCGCGCCAATTCGCGGTCGCGCCGGAGAACGCGATCTGGATCGTCAACGCCTTTCAGCTTGCCGTCACGGTCTCGCTTCTACCGCTGGCGGCGCTTGGCGACATGCTGGGCTACCGGCGCGTCTATTGGTGGGGGCTTGCCCTCTTCACCGTGGCCTCGCTCTCCTGCGCGCTCGCGCCGACATTTCCCCTGCTCACTCTCGCGCGCGTCGTTCAGGGCCTCGGCGCCGCGGAAATCATGAGCGTCAACATCGCGCTCATCCGCTTCGTCTATCCGCACGCGCGGCTTGGTCAAGGGGTCGGCAACATGGCGGTCGTGGTCGCCATTTGCTCGGCCGGAAGTCCGAGTGTCGCGGCGGCCATCCTTTCGGTCGCCTCCTGGCATTGGCTGTTTCTGATCAACGTGCCGATCGGCGCGCTGGCGCTCATCATGGCGGCGCGGACGCTGCCGGCGACGCCGCGCGCCGCCGGGCGGCTCGACCTTCCGAGCGTCATTCTGAACGCCCTCACCTTCGGGCTCGTCATCGCCGGCGTCAACGGAATCGGGCAAGGCGGAAGCCCCACCCTGGCGCTGATCGAGATCGCCGTCGGCGCAGCGTTCGGCGCAGCGCTGGTCTGGCGCCAACTCAAGCTCCCCGCGCCGCTGCTGCCGGTCGATCTTCTGCGCCGGCCGGTGTTCGCGCTTTCGCTCGCGACGTCCATCGTCTCGTTTGGGGCGCAGAGCCTGGCCATCGTGTCGCTGCCGTTTTACTTCGAGGACCGGCTCGGCCACTCGGCGTCGACCTCCGGATTGCTGCTTTCGCCCTGGCCGATTGGAACCGCGTTGATCGCCCCCATCGCGGGACGCCTCGCCGATCGTTTCATCCCCGGGCTCCTCGGCAGCATGGGGCTTTTGGTGATGGGAGGAGGGCTCGTTCTGGTCGCTTTGGGGATCGGCGATTCCACTCCGTTCTCGCTCGCCTGGCGCCTTGCGATCTGCGGCCTGGGCTTCGGGTTTTTCCAGTCGCCGAACAACCGGGTCATCATCGGCAGCGCGCCGCGCGAGCGGAGCGGAGGAGCGGCCGGTCTGCAATCCTCCGGGCGGCTGATCGGCCAGTCGTTTGGGACGGCGCTGGTGGCGGTCGCGCTCGGACGGGCGCCTGAGCATGCGACGGAGATTGCGCTATGGGGCGCCGCGGCGCTCACGCTCGTCGGCGCGGTCACGAGCGGCTTGCGCAGGGCGAACTGAGGCGCGTCGGGCGCTCGTCGATGACAAGCGTAGCGTTGCCAAAGTTTGTCATAAAGAATATTTCAGGACATGGGCGCGATGAACATATCGCTTCCGGATTCGCTGAGATCTTTCATCGACGAGCAGGTCGCAAGACGGGGATACGCGACCGGCAGCGAATATGTTCGGGAGCTGATCCGCATCGATCAGGATCGGCAACGGCTGCGTAACCTGTTGCTCGAAGGCGCCGAGTCGCCCGCGACAACGGCTGCCGACGACGCCTTTTTCAACGGCCTCAGGGACCGGGTGGGGCAAGCTCGGTGAAGTGAACGGGAAACCGGTCCTCCTCCGCGATCTGGCCCGGCGGGATGTCGAAGCGGCCGTCGACTATTACGTCCGCGCGACGGGCCAGACGTCGCGCTCGGCTTCATTGACGCGCTTCAGTCCGCTTATCGGGCCCTTGCCGAGCATCCGGCCCTCGGGTCGCCGCGCTACGCGCAGGAACTCGTCCTTCCCGGACTGCGTAGCTTGGCGGTGAAGGGGTTTCCCTACTTCGTGTTCGACATCGAACGCAATGACCACATGGATATATGGCGAGTGCTCCACGGCGGGCGCGATATCCCTTCCCGTATGCGAGAACGCGGCGACTGAGGCAATGTTCTCGGCGCCGCGCTGGCAATTCTCGGCCTACGGGACGCCGGCGCCAGCCCGGTTCCAGCCCCGCCCGCGGTCGCCAAAGGCTTCCCAGCCGGCGTCGGTGACCGCGACCGTGTCCTCCAGTTTGATGAAGCCGCGACGCGGGTGCGCGATCGTCGTCTCGATCGAGATGACCATGCCGGATTCAAGCGGACGGTCGGCGTCATAGGCCGGATAGGGAACTGGCCCGTGGCTCGTAAGCCGCGGCGCCTCGTGGCTGATGAGGCCCATCCCGTGGGCGACAAACTCGATCGAGTTGGCGCGCGGCGACCGCCCGAGCGCCTCGCCGGCGCTGGCGTAGATCTCCTCGCCGTTGGCGCCTGCCCGGATCGGCTTGCGCGCCGCGAGCTGGATTTCGTCCACTTCGGCCAGCAGGTCTTCGAGCTCGCTGTCGGGTTCGCCCTGGATCGCCATGCGGCAGAGATCGCCGATATAGCCCCTGTAGTTGCCGCCGGAATCCAGCGACAGGATGTCGCCCGCTCCCCACACCTGCTCCGAGGGCGCGCGATTGAGGCTCGTCCCGGCCGTGATGAGGCAATATTCGAAGGTGAGTCCCCGGTTCACCTCCTCGCGGCGAAGCGCCTCGACCAGCTCCGTTTTCGTCGCGCCTGGCCCATGCGAGGCGATCACCGCGAGCATGGAATCGACCACGAGCTCGGAGGCGGCGCGCAGCAAATCCAGTTCCTTTCGCGTCTTGCGCGCCCGCAACCGTTCGAGCGGCATGTGGGCTTCCACGAACGTGAGCCCCGGAAGCTCGCGCGCCATGAGCTCCGAGGCGTCGGCGGGCAGGAACGCGCGCTCGACGCCGACCCGCTTCACCTCCGCGCCCAGCTTTGCGAGATGATCCGCCGCGAGCTGGGCCGAATTGAAGCTCGTGCTCGACCTCTGGAAAGCCGGAGTCCAGAATTTGCCGAGCTCCTTCTCATAAGATTCCATCCCATGCCCGATATAGGTCGATTGGTCCGGGCGGCCTTTGACGTAAATGAGCATGGGCAAGTACCGGCTGACGCCGATCGCGTCGAAATGATCGAAGAAGAAGAACCGGTAGCCGCCGAAGAGGTACTGAATGTTGTGCTTGGATGAGATCACGACGGCGTCGATGCCGGCGTCGTCGAGGAGCTTGTCGAGGCGCGCGGCGTCAAATGACGGCGCGGCTTCAGCCTTCGCGAACGACTTTGCGGTCGGCCTCTCGGTCATGATCTCCACCCTCGCTGATCTCGCGCGCTCGAAGGCGCGAGCCCCATCATAGCTCAAGCACGCCAAGCTGTCGCCTTTCACCTCCGCTTGCCAAAGGCGTAGGCCGTCCCTCATCATCGTGGTTAGTAATCCCAGCCAAGGCGGATTCCATGCTCTCGGTCGACGCCAAAGGCGTCTTTCCCATCGCTCCCACGCCATTTCTCGCTGACGGCGCGATCGACAATGCCAGCGTCGACCGGATGATCGACCATTATGTCGGCGTCGGCGCCGACGGTTGCACCATTCTGGGCATCATGGGCGAAGCGCCGAAGCTCGATTACGACGAGGCGATTGGTTTGGTCGCCCGCTGCGTTGCGCGCGCGCCAAAGCTGCCGTTCATCGTCGGCGTCTCTGCGCCGGGATTCGCGGCGATGCGCGCTCTTTCGCACGCCGCGATGGCCAAGGGCGCGGCCGGCGTCATGATCGCCCCGCCGCCATCGCTGCGCACCGACGATCAGATCGTGACCTATTACGCCCAGGCGGTCGAGGCGATTGGATCGGACATCCCGTTCGTCGTTCAGGACTATCCGCTGACGCTCGGCGTCATCATGACGCCGAACGTCATCCGCCGGATCATCACCGACAATCCGTCCTGCGTGATGCTGAAGCACGAGGACTGGCCGGGCCTGGAAAAAATCTCCGCTCTTCGCCGCTTCGAGAAGGAGGGGAAGCTGCGCCGCGTCCCGATTCTAACCGGCAACGGCGGCCTGTTCCTCGATTTCGAGATGGAGCGCGGAGCGGATGGCGCAATGACAGGCTACGCCTTCCCGGAAATGCTGATCGACGTGGTGCGGTTCATGAACGAGGGACGGCGCGAGGACGCGCACGACCTTTTCGACGCCCATTTGCCGCTCGTCCGCTACGAGCAGCAGCAGGGGGTCGGCCTCGCCACACGCAAATATGTGATGATGAAGCGCGGCATCCTTGCGTCCGACTCGCAGCGCAAGCCCGGCGCCGGTCTTAGCGCCACCGCCAAGGCGGAGGTCGATTATCTGCTTGAGCGCCTCGCGCGCCGCGACAAGCGCGCCGCGGCGCGGATCTCAGCTTAGCCGGCGAAGCTGCGTTTGCGCGCGGCTACTTGCCGAGATGCGCCCCGAAGAAGGACGCGATCTCGCCGAACGCTTCCTTGCTCTCGGGCAGAGTGTCGTCGAACTCATACTGGGCGTGCGACATGCCTTCATAGACCTGGAGCGAGGCCTCGACTCCCGCGCGTCGCAATTTGCGATGGACACGAACCGTGTTGCTCAACAACAGGTCGCGAGTGCCAGTGGTCAGGATGGTGGGCGGGAACCCATGCATGTCGCCGTACACCGGCGAGATGAGCGGATCCTTGAGGTCGTGTCCGTGCGCGTAAATGACGGTCGCGGCATCGCAGAAGCCATCGCGAGACACAAGAACGTTGTCCACCTTCTCGTTGGTATAGAAGCTGTCGCCCGTCTTGGTCGCGTCCGACATTGGCGTGCCCGCGCCGAGCGCCCCAGGCAGCGGCAAGCCCTGCTCGCGCGCTCGCAAGACGAGCTCAAGCGTCAAGGCGCCGCCGGCGGATGTGCCGAAGACGCCGATGTTTTTCGCCGGCGTGTCCTTCAGCACGGCTTTATAGACAGTGACGGCGTCATCGACAGCGGCCGGGAAGTAGGCTTCCGGGGGCATGCGATAATCGACGGAGATGACCTTGTAATGCCCGTCGCCCGCCATGATGATTCCCTCCGGCGTGCCCGACTCTCCGGGGAACAGCACGTAACATCCGCCATGAACGTGGATGAGAACCTTGTCCTTGTTCTCCGGCGGAATCTCGTCGGGCGTAAGAATGTGAACGCGAACGCCGTCGATCGTCGAAGCTTCGGATTTGACATGCTGGCGCGCGAGCAAGGCGGGAATGGTCTTGACGGTGTCGGCGGCTTGCTTGTCAGCGAAGGCGCGGGCCTCTTCGCCTGTCTTCCATAGCTTGTTCCAGTTGGGATTGAGAGGCGCCCCGACAAACGCCTGCATTCCGGGGCTGATGTCGGCCGTCGGCGCGGGGAGCGCCTTTGCGGGAACGTCGAGCGGAGCAAGATCGGTCGCCATCGCGGCCGCCGGAATCGATAGCAACGCTCCGCAAGCAATCGTGCGCAAAAGCTTCATGGCGGTTTCCTCCGTTATCGTTCCTCATTGGAACAACCACTTGTTATGGCCGAAACAAGCTTCGCTCTCCGCGGCGGGCAATACGCGTTCGAAGCACCGAGCATAAGCGCGTGCGCGATGAATTCCCGCACAGGGGTGGGTAAAACGATTGAGGTGACTAGCTCCGGAGGCGAACTTTCGTCACCCGGATTTCGCGGTCAAGCATTTTCCCGATAACACTCTCGCGCCGGTCTTTATTGAGCGAGAGACTCCGCGCTCGGGATGGCGATTGCTTGGCGTCCATCAATACGTACGAAAAACGCTGGCGATGGCTTCACCATCGCCAGCGTTTAACTCGAGTCAATCTTCGTCAGGCCGCGGCCTGGTTGACGTTGCTTTCCGCAATCGTCGTCAGCTTCTCGTCCGCGGCTTTCTCCTCGGCGAGATTCTGCTGCAGGACTTGCGCGCAATCCGCGCGGCCCAACGTTTTCGCCCACGCGATCAATGTCCCGTAGCGACTCATCTCGTAATGCTCGACCGCTTGCGCCGAGGCGATAAGCGCGGCGTCCAAGACCTTCCTGTCCTCAATCTCGCCGCCGACTTCATCGGCTTCCTCGATGATGCCGTCGATCGCGGGACAGTCGACTTGCTTGGGTTGGACTCCATGCATCTGAAAGACTTGCTCGACGCGCTTCACATGGTTCTTGGTCTGCCCAAGATGGGCGTCCAGCGCTGACTTCAGCTCCGGCGAAGTCGCCTTGGCGATCATGTCGGGCAATGCGCCGACGATGCGCTTCTCGGCGTAATAGATGTCCTGCAGCTGATGGACGAACAGATCGTTCATCGACTCGATGTCTTTGGAAAAGAGACTCATGGTTCGCTCCTTACGATTCCCGAATTGGGGGATTGCGGCGCGCGTAAAAGCGATCGCCGAGATTTTATGGGCTCAGAACGGCTGCCACTGATCGCCCTGCCAATAGCCGCGGCCGGGGTGCTCTCTCCAGGCGAAGTTTGCGCCGTTATCCGCCTGCCAGTCGTACGGATGAACCACCACGTTCGCATTTGGCGGATAGTCATAGCGCTCCACCGAATGCCAGCAGGTGGTCCCGGCCTGATCGCAGACGATGGCCGACGAAGGACCGTATCCTTCGGTCGTCACCGGAGCCGAGCCTCGGGGCGCGCCCGGGGCCGTCGCCTGGGCGAGGGCGGGCGTTGCAGCTGTAAGCGCAGAGATCGTTGTCGCCGATAGCGCGGCGACCAAGAAACCTTTCATCGGAATCCTCCCGATATGTTGGACCGTGCCGCGCCAACGCTAGGTTTCGGTCTTTGTTCCGATCCGCCGGCGCGATTTGCCTCCGCGCACGGAACTTGCGGCTGCGAACAGGCTGCGGGGCGTCAAACTGCGCGATTAGGGACGAAGGAAACGCGCGCACGGTCTGGCGTCGCGCCTCGCGCCAAGCAACCGCCGATCAGAACAGCGACCCCTGCCCGTCGTCTTTGTCCGCTTTGGCCCGTCTGCGCGGCAACAGGGCGGGCGGCGTGAGCGGCGGACCGACGCGTCCCCCGGCTATCGCGCCGACCTTTCCGTCGGCGAATTCGATCTCGAGACGCTGCGCCTGCTTGACGTCGTCCGCGCGCCACAAAGGCTTCTGGCTTTCGTCCCGAACCAGCGCGAAGCCGCGCGACAAGACGCCGCGATAACTCATCGCGCCGAGCAATTGCCCGGCGGAGACGACCTGGGCGCGCCGAGCCTGCAAGCGTTCGTCATAAGCGTGCGTCATGCGCGCCGCGAGACGCTCGACCGCCGTCCCCTGCTCGAGGCGCCGCCTGGCCAAGAGCGCCGCCTCGCGGACGAATGTGCGGCTCACGGCTTCCGCCGACCGGCGCGGCCGTTCGGTGAGAAGCGGCCGCGTTCTCGCCAAACGCCCGCTCAAGCCCCTCAGCCGCTCGCGCAGGCCCGCGAGATGGGCGCGCGGCGAATGACGCGCGAGACTTCGAGCGAGACCCGCGGTGCGCAAAGCGCGCTGGTCGATCGCCGCGCGCATGCGCTGCGCGAGCGCCTCCGAGGCGCGGTCGAGACGCTGGCGCGGACCCGCGATGATCGCCTCGCCCCCCGGCAAAGCGCGAGCGAGCGCCCGCAAGTCGGAGCGAAGGCGGTGCGAGAAGCGCAGGATCGCGCCGCGGCGGCGCGCATCCAAATCCGCCATCGCAGCAAGGAGATCGACCCGGACCGGCGCCGCGAATTCGGCGGCGGCAGTCGGCGTCGGCGCACGCAGGTCCGCCGCGTGATCGATCAGGGTCCAGTCCGTCTCGTGGCCGACGGCGGCGATAAGGGGGATCGCGCTGCGGACGGCCGCGCGCACCACGTCCTCGTCGTTGAAGCTCATAAGATCTTCGAGCGAGCCGCCTCCACGCGCCACGATCAGCACATCCGGCCGCGGCGCCGCCCCGTCCAGCGAAAGCGCATTGAAGCCGTCGATCGCCGCAACGACCTCGGCCGCGGAGGTCTCGCCCTGAACGCGCACCGGCCAGACGATCACCCGAACGGGGAAGCGGTCGGCGAGGCGATGCAGAATGTCGCGAATGACCGCGCCGGTCGGCGACGTCACCACGCCGACCACTCTCGGCAGGAACGGGACTTTAACCTTGCGCGCCGCGTCGAACAGCCCTTCCTCGGCGAGCTTCCTGCGCCGCGCCTCGAGCAGCGCCATCAAGGCGCCGACCCCGGCGAGCTCGAGCGACTCGATCACGATCTGGTAGGTCGACTTGCCGGGGAAGGTGGTCAGTCGCCCGGTCGCGACGACTTCGAGCCCCTCCTCGGGCTTGACCCGGATGCGCTGCAGCGTGGTGCGCCAAATGACCGCGTCGAGCCGGGCGTTGGCGTCTTTCAGGCAAAAATAGGCGTGGCCAGAAGAATGGCGGCCGCGATAGCCGGAAATCTCGCCCCGGACGCGCACATAGCCGAACCGGTCTTCGATAGCGCGCTTGAGCGCGTTCGCCAACTCGCTGACGGTGATTTCGGGCGCATTGGTGGGACGCGCGTCCGCTTCTGCCATCGCCTCATTATGCTTGATTCACCCCGCGAAAGCGAGGCTGGCTCGAGCCCTATGGCGTGTTCCGGGGAAACCCCGTATGAAGCGGCCCGGGCGCGACCTTAAAGGTCGTCGCCTTGTTCACGCCGCGAAGTCGGTCTCTAACGGCGCCCGCTCAAGCCAAGCTGGCCACGGGCGTCGTGGATCGCAAAGCGCGCGGAGACGATTGACGAAATGAAGGCGGCGAACACACGCATGCGAAGCGCGTTTGGGTACGGCAAGATTCTGGCGTCGATGGGCGCATTGGCTGCGCTCACGGCTTTGATCGTCGCTTTCAGCGCGGACGTTGCGTTCGCGCAGAACGCCGAGTGCGCACGGCTACAGCAAGCCATCGCCTCCCGCCATGGGTCGAGTGGCGCGCAAGCCGCCGCCGAGCGTCAGCGAGCCGAGCTTGGGCGCACCAGGGCCTACGCTAATTCACTCGGCTGCGGCAACCGCAAGTTCCTGTTTTTCGGCTCGGAGCCGCCCCCGCAATGCGGCGAGGTCAACGCCCAAATCTCGCGGATGGAAGCCAATCTCGCCGACCTGCAGGCGCGCGCCGGCGGCGGCGCGGGCGATCTAATCGCGCGCTACAACGCCGAATGCGGCCGGGGGGCGCCGTCAGGACCCAGCAACGTCTTCGAAGCTCTGTTCGGCGGCCTGGCGAGACTCGGGTCTCAGCCCGAGGAGGCGCCGCAGACGGACACCCGGTTCGAGGACCACGGCGATGAACAGCGGCAGTCGGCTCCTTCGGGCGAGAAGGGACCTGTCCAGGCTCACGCCGGCTCCTATGCGGTATGCGTGCGCACCTGCGACGGCAGCTTCTTCCCCGTTTCCTATTCCGGCGCGGGAAGCCGGGCGGACAGCCTCGAGGACGTCTGCAGGGCCCTATGCCCCAACGCCGACGTGGCGCTCTATTCGTTCCCGTTCGGCGGCACGATCGAGGAGGCCGCGTCGCCGACCGGCGAGCCTTATGCAAATCTGCCCAACGCCGGCAAATTCGAAAAAACCTTCGACCCGAACTGCTCCTGCCGGCGCAAAGGGCAGAGCTGGGCGGAGGCGCTCGCGGGTGCGGAAGCGCGCTATGGCCACGAGAAGCACGACATCCTGGTGACGCCGGAGAAGTCGGCGGAGATGGCCCGGCCAATCATTGATCCGAAGGCCAAACCAGCCACGGATTCGAAGGGCAAGCCCATCGCGCCGGGCGCGTCCCTTGTCGCTGGGCCGGCGGCTGGCGCCAGCTACACCGCCTTCTCCCGATACGGCGACGGCGCCGGTGCTCGACGCCAACGGCGCGGACACCAAACTCAGCGCCGCGGCCGCCACGGTCAGCCGCGAGGCCTCCGGCATCGCCGGCGGCGACGTGGAGAACGCGAAAAGCTTCACCGTGAAGCAGGGGCGCACGGTCGAAGCGATCGGCCCCGACGGAGTCAAGCGCTTGGTGCGGATAGTCGGGCCAGCGCTTTAGCGCGGCCAATCAGCGGCAAGAGAAGCCGCGAGCTCCGGCCCCGCCTCCTGGCCTGTCAAGGCCAGGCGCAAAGGGTGAAACAGCGCGCGCCCCTTGCGGCCTGTCGCCTCCTTGAGGCGCGCCGTCCACGCGGCCCAGGTCGACTGGTCCCAGGGGCCTTCCGGAGCGCACGAGGCGGCGAGCTTGAGATAGTCGGGGTCCTCGACGATCGGAGCGACCTCGCCCTCCGCCACTTGTCGCCACTTCGCCGCATCCTCGAGGCGCGAAAGGTTGCCCCGAACCGCCAGCCAAAGCGCCTCCGCGTTGGGGCCGGCGACGCCGAGCGCGGCCAGCCGGTCAGCGACCGCAGCATAGGGCGCCCGGTGCAGCGTGCGCGCCGAAAGCGCCTCGAGCTCGGCTTCGTCAAACCGGGCCGCGCCGTGGGAGAGTTGCGAGAGGTCGATCAGGTTCGCCAGTTCGTCAAGCGAGGCGACCGGACGCACCGCCTCGGCCGAACCCACCATGACTGCGAGCGCGGCGACGGCGAGCGACTCGATTCCTTTTTCGCGGAGCGCGGCGATCGACAGCGCGCCCGAGCGCTTGGACAGTCCTCCGCCCCCGGCGTCGGTCAGGAGGTTGTGGTGGCCGAAGCTTGGGCTTGAGCCCGCGAGAGCCTCGAAAATCTGGATCTGCACGGCGGTGTTGGTGACGTGATCCTCGCCGCGAATGACATGCGTCACGCCGAAATCGATGTCGTCGACCACAGAGGGCAGCGTGTAGAGATACGTTCCATCCTCGCGGCGCAGCACCGGATCGGAGAGCGAGGCGCAATCGATATGGCTCTCGCCGCGCACCATGTCGTCCCAGCGCACGGTCGTCGGCTCGAGGCGAAAGCGCCAATGCGGCTTGCGGCCCGAGGCTTCGAGCTGAGCCCGCTCGTCCGCCGTGAGCCGCAAGGCGGCGCGGTCATAGATCGGGGGAAGCCCGCGCGCCTGCTGGCGCTTGCGGCGCCGATCGAGTTCCTCCGCCGTCTCATAGGCCGGGTACAGGCGGCCGAGATCTTTAAGCTTCTCGGCCGCCTCGTCGTAAGCCGCCATCCGCTCCGACTGGCGGCGCTTGAGGTCCGGACGAATTCCAAGCCATTCCAGATCCGCCTCGATCGCGTCGGCGTATTCCCTCCTCGAGCGCTCGAGATCCGTGTCGTCGAAGCGCAGGATGAACGTCCCCCCGCGACGGCGGGCGAAGAGCCAGTTGAGCAGAGCGGTGCGGGCGTTGCCGATATGGATGCGGCCGGTCGGCGATGGCGCGAACCGGACGACCGGAAGAGAGGCCATTCGGCCTTCATAGAAGCGTCGCGCGGCCGCCGCAATATGGTGTGACATGGCCTTGTGATTCGGGTAATCTGCCCCCATGACTATAGGCGCCCTGGCGGCGGGGATTTGCGCTACCAGCGCGGGAATGCACGGGCTGAGCGTTGCGCTCGCCGCGCGGCGGTGCAGGCGGCGGTCCGGCGCCTCGCTGCCTCCGCCAAAGGACGCGCCGAGCGTCACCATCGTGCAGCCCTTGTGCGGCGTCGAGACCTTTTCACGGGAGACGCTGCGGTCGATCTTCGCGCTCGAATATCCGAGCTATGAGATCGTCTTCTGCCTCGCCAACGGCGACGACCCGATCGCGCCCCTGGTTCGGGGCGCAATCGCGGCCAACCCAAATCGCGAAGCGCGCCTGTTGATTGGCGACGACCGGATCAGCGCCAACCCCAAACTCAACAATGTCGTCAAGGGATGGAAGGCGGCCCGCTACGATTGGGTGATCATCGCCGATTCCAATGTGTTGATGCCCGCCGATTACATTCAGCGCTTGCTTGCGCGCTGGCGCCCCGACACCGGCATTGTCTGCGCCCCGCCGATCGGCTCTCGTCCTGAGAACTTCGCCGCCGAAATCGAGTGCGCCTTTCTCAACACCTATCAGGCGCGCTGGCAATATGCGGGCGAATCCTGCGGCTACGGCTTCGCCCAGGGCAAGACCATGCTGTGGCGTCGGGAGATACTGGAAGCGGGCGGAAGCATCGAAGCTTTGGCGGCGGAAATCGCGGAAGACGCCGCGGCGACGAAGCTCATCCGGGCGCAAGGGTTCAACGCCCATCTCGTTGACCGGCCGTTCCAGCAGCCGCTCGGAAAGCGACGGCTGCGCGACGTCTGGTCCCGCCAGCTTCGCTGGGCGCGGCTGAGGCGCGTCACGTTCCCATTCTTCTTTGCCCCCGAGGTTTTGACGACCAGCCTTATCACCTTCGTCGCCGCCGCTGTCGGCTGCTCCGGTCTTCGGGGTGGACCCGGTCGTCGGCGCCGTGCTGGCGGCAGTGTTCTGTTACGGCGCCGAGGCGATCCTCGCCTTCACCGCCGGGTGGCCGCTGTCGTGGCGAAGTCCCGCGGCCTGGCTTACGCGCGACGTCCTCCTGCCGTTCCTGTGGGCGGGGGGTTGGTCGGGCCGCAACGTCACCTGGCGCGGCAACGCCATGGATGTCGACGAGGGGGTATTCGTGGAGTCCGAGCCGCGGGCGCAGATCTGACTAGGCACGTCAGGCTCTTCTTTCGGCGATCCTGTCAAAATTCCGCTCAACTGGCACGTTATGGTTTGATTCGCGTCAAGGAGCTGGGCTGGCGCTCGTGCTAACGAGATCGTCGAAAGCCTCGCGACTAAACATCAAAATCTTTTGGCGCGGGGAGGAGGTCGAGATGCCGCTCATGAGCGAAGACCTGCGTATGCGCGTTTTGAACGCGATCCATTGGGATCTTGCGGTCCCCCGGGACCGGTTGAACGTCGACGTCGAGAACGGCTGGGTCACGGTTTCCGGGATGGTGGACCTGCCTTATCAACGAGCCTGCGCCGAGTCCGACGCGAAAAGCGTTGCGGGCGTCGCCGGCGTCACCAACCGGATCCGCCTGGCGGACGTTCGAGCGGCGCACCCGCAACCCGAAGAGATGGCGCAAAGCCACCATTGAGTTGGCTGCCATAGGCCCTGTAGACGCGGTCGTTGACCGCGTCGGCTGCGCTCCAAACGGCGTCCTCAAGGACGCTTGTCTATCGACGGGCTATGGAGCGCGGCTACAAGCGGCGGGGCTATAATACGGCCTACACCGACTTCAGCATTCCCCCGTCGACGTAATAGGTAGAGCCGACGGAATAGCTCGCGCGGTCCGAGCAGAGGAAGACGAAGAAATTGGCCAGTTCCTCGGGCGTCGCGAATCGCTTGATCGGCGCGTGCTCGCGCGCGACGCTGTCGAGATAGGCCTCATAGTCGCCGCCCTTGTCGGCGCTGAGCTGCTTTGCCGTCTTGATCCAATCGGGCGTCAGGATCAGGCCCGGATTGACGCAATCGACGCGGATGTTGTCGCCGATGAGTTCGGTCGAAAGCGTCTTCGAGAACATCATCAGCGCCGCCTTGGTCACGTTGTAGATTGGCTCGTACCACAGCGGCTGGGCGGCGCAGATCGAGGCGTTGTGCAGAATGACGCCGCCGCCGCGCTCCTTCATCAACGGCGCAAGGCCGCGCGCGAGCCTCACCGCCGCCATCACGTGCAGATCCCAATAGGCCTGCCATTTCTCGTCCGGCGCCTCCATCACCGTCTCGTTGCTGCCGGCGCCGGCGTTGTTGATGAGGATGTCGGCGCCGCCGAACAGCCGCTTCACGTCGGCGATAAGGTCTTCCGTCCCCTCGCGCTTGGCGACGTCGCAGGCCACCCCCTCCGCCCGGACGCCGAAGGATTTGGCGATGCGGCTCGCCTCGCCGCGAACCCGCTCGACGTGCCGGGCGGCGATCACGATGTCGACGCCCTCGGCCGCGAGGCCCTCGGCGATCGCAAGACCAATACCGACGCTGCCGCCCGTGATGACAGCGACCTTCCCCTTGAGCCCGAGATCCATATCGCCCTTCCCGCTTGATCAACGCCGCTTAGAGCACGCTGCGTTTGGACGGAATCGTCATCGCGAGGAGCGAAGCGGCGTGGCGATCCAGGGGGCCGTAGGGCGCCCGATGACTCCTGGATTGCTTCGCCGTAGCCCGTCCGGAAGGACGGGCGTCTTTCGACGCCCTATGGCTCGCAATGACGATCACGGTTCGACCCAAACGCAATCTGCCTGGGTTTACCAGCACGTATAGCCGCCGTCAGCCAGCACGATCGACCCGGTCATCAGGCTCGAGATACATGGGGCCTAGGCCTCCACCGCGATGTCGCCAGCTCACCCGCCAGGCGCCCTCGACAAATAGTCGGCAAGGGCCGAGCGAACGCCGTCCGCCCAAAGCGCAGAGAGCGCGCTGGAAAAGGCGCTGACATAGGGCGGTTCCTCGGCAAGCTTGCCGAAGATGTCGCGCAGCCCGAGAAAGGCGCGCGGATCGCTGCGCGCTCGCCTTGCTGCGGTCTGAATGCGCTCCCAACTCGGATCGTTGGGCGCGACCTCTCTGCCGCTCTCGGTCTCGCCGTAGCAATAGCGGCACCAGAGGGCAGACACGAGCGCGAGACCCCGGAAGGGCGCGCCCGCCTTCAGCCGATCGGCCACGGTTGGAAGAATGAACTTCGGCTGACGGTTCGAGCCGTCGAAGCAGAGGCGCTGGATCGTGTCGCCAATCTTCGGATTGGCGAAGCGGCGCGCGATCAGTTCCCGATAATCGTCGAGCTTGGTGTTCGGCGGCGGGGGAACGACCGGCTGGATCTCGGTCTTGGTGAGCTTTTCGAGGAAGGCGCGGATCTGTTCGTCCGCCATCGCCTCGTGAACGAAATGAATGTCCAGGAGCCCCGCCGGATAAGCGATCGCGGCGTGCCCGCCGTTGAGGATGCGGATCTTCATCAATTCATAGGGCGACACGTCGGACGTGAACGTGACGCCGACCGTCTCCAGCGCGGGGCGCCCGGCGGGGAACTTGTCCTCCACCACCCATTGCCGGAATTCTTCGCAAAAGACCGGCCAATTGTCCTCAAGGCCATAAAGTTCGCGCAGAATGGCGCGTTCCCGGTCGGTCGTCGCCGGAGTGATGCGATCGACCATGGAATTGGGAAAGGGGACGTTCAAGCGAATCCAGCGCGCGAGTTCGGGATCGCCAAGCTCCGCGAGACCGGCGACGGCGTTCTCCGTGACATGGCCATTGCCAGGAATGTTGTCGCACGACATCACGGTGAACGGCGCAGTCCCTGCGGCGCGGCGGCGCTTGAGCCCAGCCGCGATCAGTCCGAAGGCGGTCTTCGGAGCGTCTGCATGCTGCGCGTCATGGACGATGTCTGGATGGGCGGGATCGAAATGCTGCGTCGCAGGCGAGATGTAGTATCCGCCCTCGGTGACGGTGAGCGAGACGATGCGAATGCTGGGCTGAGAGATCGCCTCGAGCAGCGCCGGGGCGTCATAAGGGCGGACGAAATCGACCATCGAGCCGGTGACGCGGATATTGGTGGTCTCCGCCTCTTGCTCGACCACGGTCGTCAGCCAGTCCTGTTCCTTAAGCTTCTCGCGGATCGTAACGTCCGGATCGCGCACCCCGGTCCCGACGATCGCCCAGTCATGATCGCGGCCAGCGTTGAACAGATCGTCGAGATAGACGGCCTGATGGGCGCGGTGAAAATTGCCGACGCCAAAATGGACGATGCCGGCGCGAAGGTCAGAGCGCCGATATTTCGGAGCCGCAACGCCTGCGGGCAAACGCGCAAGCGCCGCCGCCGAGAGTTTGACGCTCATGATTCGAACCCACTCATAAAGTCAAACCTGGAGCTGACGCGTTCGTCGCTCGCCCGCCGTCAGTTGATCCGTCGGCCGTCCTTATCGAAGCGATGCAGGTTCGCTTCTCGCGGGGTGACGAAAATGTTCATGCCTGGCGTCAGCGCCGCCTCGCCTTCCAGGCGCAAGGTCAGCTGCCCCATGCCGTCCGCCTCAGCATGCACAAATGTGTCGGAGCCAAGGTGCTCGGCAAGCCGCACCGTCGCGGGCCATTCGCCTGCGGTGGTCGATATGTCCGAGTGCTCGGGGCGGATGCCGATCGTCTCTGCGCCGCGCTTGGCGGCCGGCGCGCCCTTGATCAGGTTCATGGTCGGCGAACCGATGAAGCCGGCGACGAACAGCCCATTGGGCTTGTTGTAGAGCTCGAGCGGGGTGCCGATCTGCGCGACCGAGCCGCGATCGAGCACCACGATCTTGTCGGCCATGGTCATCGCCTCGACCTGATCATGGGTGACATAGATCATCGTTGTCTTCAGCGCCTCGTGAAGCTCGCCGATCTCGACCCGCATCTGCACGCGCAGCGCCGCGTCGAGGTTGGACAGCGGCTCGTCGAACAGGAACGCCTTCGGCTCGCGCACGATCGCGCGCCCGATGGCGACGCGCTGACGCTGGCCGCCGGAGAGCTGGCGCGGCTTGCGATCGAGGTAATCGGTGAGGTTCAGCGTCGCCGCCGCCTTGCGCACCTTCTGCTCGATCATAGCCGAGCTCTGCCCCGCCATCTTGAGCGCGAAAGCGATGTTGTTGCGCACGCTCATATGCGGATAGAGCGCGTAGGACTGGAACACCATGGCGAGCCCGCGCTTCGACGGCCCCACGCTGGTCATGTCTTTCGCGTCGATCAGCACCTGTCCGGACGTGACGTCCTCGAGGCCGGCGATGAGGCGCAGAAGCGTCGACTTGCCGCAGCCGGAGGGCCCGACGAACACCGCGAACTGGCCGTCCTCGATGTCGAGATTGACGCCATTGATGACGCTGACGGCGCCGAACGCCTTGCGCACGTCCTTCAGTTGGATGCTGCCCATGGCTGCTGTTCCTTCAATCCAAAATCACTTCACTGCGCCGAAGGTCAGGCCTCGGACAAGCTGCTTCTGCGAGAACCAGCCGAGGATGAGGATCGGCGCGATCGCGAGCGTCGAGGCCGCCGAAAGCTTGGCCCAGAAGAACCCCTCCGGCGCCGAGAAGGAGGCGATGAACTGGGTGAGCGGCGCGGCGTTCGATGTCGTGAGATTGAGAGTCCAGAACGCCTCGTTCCACGACAGGATGATCGCAAGCAGCATCGTCGAAGCAATGCCCGGCACAGCCATCGGGGTCAGCACATACACGATCTCGTTCAAAAGCGACGCCCCGTCCATGCGCGCCGCTTCAAGAATATCGTTCGGGATCTCCTTGAAGTAGGTGTAGAGCATCCAGATCAGAAGCGGCAGGTTGAGCAGCATCAAGACGAGGCCAATGCCGATCAGGCTGTCAAGCAGGTGCAGGGTCTTAAACAGGAGGTAGATCGGCACCAGCACGCCGACCGCCGGCATCATCTTGGTCGACAGCATCCACATCAAGAGGTCCTTGGTGTATTTGCCCGGCGCGAACGCCATCGACCAGGCGGCGGGAACCGCGATCAGAAGACCAATCAGGTTCGCGCCGATCGACAGCACGACCGAATTGAAGGCGAACTTGAGATAGTTCGAGTGCTCCTGCACCTCGGCGTAGTTCTCCAGCGTCCAGTTGAAAAAGAGGAACTTCGGCGGCATGGCGATGGCGTCGAGTTCGCTCTTGAAGCTCGTCAGAAACGTCCACAGGATCGGGAAGAAGATCAGGAAGGCGACGACCCAGGCGAGGATCGTGACCCCAATGCGCTCGCCGACGGTTTTCTTGATCGCCATCTTATCAGCCCTCCAGATTCCTGCCGATGATGCGCATCAGGAAGAACGCGACGATGTTGGCGAGAATGACCGCGATGATGCCGCCCGCCGAGGCGCTGCCGACGTCGAAATTGAGGAGCGCCTGCTTATAGACGAGGAAGGGGATGTTCGTGGTCGCGGTGCCGGGACCGCCGGACGTGGTCACGTAGATTTCGGCAAACACGCTTAAGAGAAAGATGGTCTCGATCAGGATGACGACGGTGATCGCGCGCGCGATATGCGGCAGCACGATATAGCCGAAATAAGAGATGGGCCCCGCGCCGTCGAGCGAGGCCGCCTCCTTCTGCTCTTCGTCGAGCGACTGAAGGGCGGTCAGAAGGATCAGGCTCGCGAACGGCAGCCATTCCCATGAGACGACGATGATCACCGAGAGCATCGGCCAGTTGGTGAACCAGACGATCGGCTGGAAGCCCAAAGAGCGCGCGATCCAGGCGAACAAGCCGGAATCGGGATTCATCAGAAGGTTCTTCCATACGAGCGCGCTGACCGTCGGCATGACGAAGAATGGCGCGATCACCATGAGCCGCAGGATGTTCTGGCCGAACACCGGCTGATCCATCAAAAGCGCCACGAGAATTCCGCCGACGACGCTGATGATCAGGACGGAAATGACGAGGACCAGCGTATTGATAAGAGCCGCGATGAAATCCGGGTCGGTGAGGAACGAGGTGTAATTCTGCAGTCCGACAAAGGCGCTGTTGTCAGGATCGAGCAGGCTGTAGCGCAGCGTCGAAAAGTAGAGCGTCATCGCCAAGGGCACGATCATCCAGATGAAGAGCAGGATGACCGACGGTGAAACCAGAGCGCGGCCCGCTGTCGCTGTTTGCTGCGTCGCCATCTTAGTGGCCTCTCCTCCCCGCGCGCCGGCCGCCCTTCCGGATCGCCGATGCGGTTTTCTTGACTTGTCTTATCATCTCCTCCCTTCCCCCTTCTCGCCAAGGAGAAGGGGGCGGGGGACGGGGAGGATTCGCCCCTTCCTGCCGCCTCGCGCGAGGTATGGAACGCGAAGCGGCGGGTCAGCGGCCTAGCTCATTTGATGTAGCCGGCCTTCTTCATTGCGGCTTCGGTGCTGGCCTGGGCCTTGGCGAGCGCCTGGTCGACGGTCATCGATCCCGCCAGCGCCGCGGAAAAGTCCTGCCCGGTGTCAGTCGCAATGCCCTGGAACTCTGGGATCGCGACGAATTGCACGCCCGTATACGGCACCGGCTTCACCGTCGGATGGTTAGGATCGGCCGAGTTGATCGACTCGAGCGTCAGATCCGCCCACGGAGCCGCCTTCGTATAGTCGGGGTTCTTGTAGAGCGAGGTGCGGGTTCCCGGAGGAACGCGGGCCCAACCGTCCTTCTTGGCGACGAGGTCGGTGTAGTGCTTGCTGGTCGCCCATGAAATGAACTTCTCAGCCGCCTCGGCCTTGCTCGTTCCAGCCGGAACCGCGAGCGACCATGCCCAGAGCCAATTGGCGTTCTTGCCGAGTCCGTCGTTGGGCGCGAGCGCGAAGCCGACCTTGTCGGAAACCTTCGACTGCTTCGGATCGGTCACGAATCCAGCCGCGACCGTGGCGTCGATCCACATGCCGCACTTGCCGTCGCTGAACAGCGCGAGGTTCTCATTAAAGCCATTCGACGAGGCGCCGGGCGGCCCGTCGGCCTTCATCAGCGCGACGTAGAAGTCCATCGTCTTCTTCCACTCGGGTGTGTTGAACTGAGGCTGCCATTTCTCGTCGAACCACCGCGCCCCGAAGGAATTGGACATGGCGGTCAGGAAGGCCATGTTCTCACCCCAGCCCGGCTTGCCGCGCAGACAGATTCCGTAAACGCCGGCCGCCTTGTCCGACATCTTGTCAGCGGCCTGTTTGATGAAGTCCCAGGTCGGCTTCTCGGGCATCTTGAGGCCGGCCTTCTCCATGAGGTCGGTGCGGTACATGACGAAGGAACTCTCGCCGTAGAATGGCGCGGCGTAGAGCTTGTCGCCGGCCGACAGGCCTGCGCGAATCGGCGGCAGGAGGTCGTTGACGTCGTAGTCGGCCCCGAGTTTGTCGAGCGGCACCAGCCACTTCTTCTTGGCCCAGATTGGGACCTCGTATGTGCCGATGGTCAGAATGTCGAACTGACCGCCGTGCGTGGCGATGTCGGTCGTCACCTTCTGGCGCAGCACGTTCTCTTCGAGCGTGACCCAGTTGAGCTTGATGTCGGGATTGGCCTTGGTGAAATCGTCGGTCAGCCCCTGCATACGGACCATATCGCTGTTGTTAACGGTCGCGATCGTCAGCGTTGTGTCGGCGAAAGCGGGAAGCGAGAAGCCTGCGAGCGCAACGGCGCCGAGCAGCCCCTTCACGAGAACCTTCATAGCGTTTCCTCCGTGCGGCATGCCGATATGGGCATTTGCCAAGCTAGCGGGCGAATATTCGCCATATTCTCCCACCCGAGTCAATGCGAATTTCCAGTCGCCCGGCCCAAAATTTCCAGTTGCGCGGAACAAAATGGCGTATGCCAACTCAACAATTCGATATTTGTTCCGGTTTTGCTCCGATCACCGCTGCAGCAGATGCTCCGCGGTCGCTTCGTCCGTGACCAGGCCGGAAATCAGTTTCCCGGCGAGCGCCCCGCGCAAAGGCGCCCGGCGCGAGGGCCCCATGGCGACGCCGATGACGAGCCGGTTCTCGGCCCGGCGCAGGGGCGCGGACGCGACCCTCTCGTTCGTCCCTTCAGCCAGCACCTTACCGGCCGCATCGAACGCCCAGCCGGTGATCTCCCCCACCGCGCCGAGATGGCGCAAAGCCTCCGCCTCCTGCCGGGTGATGATGCCGTCCTGCACCAGGGCGGCCGAGTCGCCAACCGCGCCGACGCCGACGAAACTCACGTCGGTCCGTTCGACGAGATCGAAAATACTCTTCACCGAGGCGAGGCTGGTCAGGAGCTTGCGCTCCTCGACCGAGCGGGCGATGACCGGCAGCGGCATCGGATAGTGCGGCGCGCGCACGCTGTCGGATACGCGAATGATGACGTCGTAGAACGAAGCCGAGCCATCGGTCTTGGTGGTGCCGACCAGCGCGACCAGCTTGTGCTGCGGGCATTCCATCGCCGGCAACTGGTCGGCGACCGCGCGCATCGTGCGGCCCGTGCCGATGCCGATGATCGCAGGCTCGGGCCGGCGCAGCCAGCGTTCGAATTCCGCCGCGGCGACCTGGGCGATGCCAAGCGTCGACGACGTCGAGGCTGGATCAGTCGGCGAGACCTCGCAGAACCTCAAGTCGTAGCGCAGCTTGAGCGCCGCGGCGAGCTTCCATGCAGCGCGCGATCGGATGATCGAGTTCTCACCTTGATCAGCCGCTCGCTGATCGCGAGCGACACCAGGCGCTGCGCCGCCTGACGAGAAATGCCGAGCTTGCGCGCGATCTCGTCCTGGGTGTTGCCGGCGACGTAATAGAGCCATCCGGCCCGGGCGGCCTCGTCGAGCCGCAAACCATCGTGATCCGACTTGCGCGCCATGGCGTCAGTCCGCGCGGCTCGGCGCGGCGCGCGCAGCGACGAGGTCAGGCAGTCGCGTCATATCGTCGAAGAGGAGCTCCGCGCCGGCCGCGGTCAAATGCGCTCCGTCGTCAAGAGGCGAGAAATGGCTCGCGCCGACAAAGCCGAACACTGTCATGCCCGCAGCGCGCGCGGCGACGACTCCCGCGACGCTGTCCTCGATCACGAGGCAATCTCTCGGCTCGACGCCCATCCCAAGCGCCGCATGCAGAAAAAGATCCGGACTTGGTTTTCCTTCCGCGACCTCGGCGGCGGAGAAAATGTTGGGCGCGAACAGGGTCTCATAGCCGGCCACGCGAAGCGACAAGCGTATTCTCTCAGGCCCACTGGAGGAGGCGACGCACACGCGAGCCCGCAAACCTTCGACCGCCTGCCGCACGCCTTCGACCCCCTTCAGCTCGCGCGCGAAGGCAGAAAGAATCTCGCGCGAAAAATCCTCACGAAAAGTCTCGGGCAATGGCGCCCCGAGTTCGGTTTCGATTCCGAGTAGGGACGAGTTCGAGCCGGCGCCCGAGGAACCGTTCGCGCGTTTCCTGATCGGTCAGGCGAAGACCGGCTTCGTCGAGCCTGCGGCGCATGACGCCGAGCGCGATCACTTCGCTGTCGACCAGCACCCCGTCGCAATCGAAAATTACGACTTGAGGCCAGCGGGATTTGCGATTGAGTTCGCGAATCTCGCGCTCAGTGCGGCGCATGATCTCCGCGGCCTGACGTTTTCGCGCGTGGAACGCCGCAATCGCTCCCCCTGCCGGCGTCTTTGCGCCCGGCGCGATCGTCGACATCGCCGACATTGCGGAAATCATGGTCTGCGCTCCGCCTGCGACCGCGCCCACCATCGCGGAGCCCAGAAGCACCGGCTCCGGGGTTTCGGGCGATTCCACCGTCTTTCCGCACACGTCGGCAATGATCTGGCGGACCATCGGACTGCGCGCCGCGCCGCCGCTCACGACAATCGAATCGAATTGATAGCCGGACTCTTCGAGCTTGCGCACGATGTCGGCGAGACCATAGGCAAGGCCGCAGAGGCCGGCGACATAGAGCTCCTCAAGGCTTGCAGGGTCTTCGCTGAGATCCATCCCCATCACGGCCCCGCGCGCGCCGACGTCCGCCGAGGGCGACCGGCTGCCGATGAAGTCGGGCAGAACGTGCAGGCCCTCCGCGATCAACACGGCTTCCGACACGCCGCCGGCCCGGGCGACAATTTCTTTCTCCAGCGCATGGAGCGCTTGCGGCCCAAGACGCGCCGACAATTCAGCAAAGGCCGGGTGCAATCGCAGCAGGTGATCGATCGCTCCGCCGAACGCCGATTGACCGCCGTCGATAAGCCATTGATTGGGAGTGAGCGCCGCGAAATGCGGCCCCCAGATCCCCTCCACGAAACGCGGCTCGTCAGCAAGCGCCATGCAGCTCGACGACGTTCCGAGAATCAAGGCCAGCCGCCGGCGCGGATCAGCCATCCCGCCGACCGAGCGCGCCCCCAAGGTGCCCGCGGCGCCGGCGTGAGCGTCGACCAGCCCCGCGCCGATAGGAGTCCCAGGACGCAGGCCCATTGCGGCGGCAGACTCGGCCGTCAATCCATGGCCCAAAGGCGCGCCTGGAGCAGCGATTGCCGCGCCGATGCGGGCGTGATGGTCATCTTTGAGGAATCCGAGGCCGATCTGATCGAAAAATTCGTCCGGCCAGCGCTTTTCATGCGCGAGATAGCCGAACTTGCAGGTCGCCGGGCAGGCCGAGCGCGTCAGCGACCCGGTCGCGCGAAACGACAGGAAATCGGTGAGGTCGAAGAAATGCCCGGCCTTGGCGATCGTCTCGGGCTTGCGCCGGGCCAGCCAGGCAAGCTTCGGCGCATGCATTTCGGGCGAGATCTTGCCGCCCACATAGCGCAAGGCTTCATGCTTCCCGTCGTTGATCCGCTCGGAATCATCGACGGCGCGATGATCCATCCAGACGATCACGTCGCGTTCCGGCGCGTCGGTCGGGCTCACCGACAAGGGACGGGCGTTGCGGTCAAGCGCGACCAGCGAGCAGGTGGCGTCGAAGCCCATGCCGCGGACCGCCTCGGGCTTGAGCCCCGACGCCTCAAAAGCCTCGCGCACCGCCGACACAACCGCGCTCCAGATGTCGTTTGAGGATTGCTCGACGATATCGCCTCCCTCGCGCCAGACGGCGATCGGCCGCCGGGCGCTCGCGATCAGCCGCCCGGCCGAGTTGAATAGTCCGGCCCTGGCGCTCAGCGTGCCGACGTCTACTCCGATATAGGCCTCGCGCATGGAATCCTTGGGCGTCGATTTAAGGCCGGAGACTTCTCCGTTTCCCGGCCCGGTGGCAAGCGGGGTCAAGCCCGGCCACGACGGCGGAAGCTTCGACGCGTCATTGCTTGCAGAACCGCCGCAGATCTTTCCACGCCCGACAACAGGCGCCGCGGCAAAAAGAACGCGCAATTTCTTGCGATAGTCAGAATATTGTGTTATGAGCTTTATATTCGCCGGATTTCACCTCCCGATCGAGAAGGCAACGCTTCGCCATCGCACTGGGACTGGAAAAGCGCATTGCGCTGAATAGTGCGAAACGAAATGGCAGCTAAGGTATTGAAAACAAACGGTCCCGCGAAATCAGTGATTTGGCGCCCGTAATGATCTCAATGACTTAGCAACTGCGGTGCGAAATGCTTCGTTTCGCAGGGCGAAATGCAGAGCGACTAAGCCATTGCAAGCACATGATCTTCAGAAATTCCTGATTGCGTTTTCATTTCGCAAGGCGAAACCTCCCTCTCGCATTTGCGCGCTTTGGGTTTCCTGGGCGGGCTCGAAGCGCAACGGACTCTTCGTCTTCGCGGCCGGTCATAACGAGATCTTCGCGCAGGAGACCGAAGTCGCAAAAAGTTGCGCGAAAGCGCACTCAAGCCATTGGAATTGCTCACTCGCGTAAACTTGTGCGCGATGGCGAAAACAGGTCAGGCAGGCAGGCTCAGAAGGCCGGCCGCGCCGGACTCGAGGCCGAACAGGAGCTCAGAGCCCGTCGCATTCCAGCCAAGCGCGCTTACGGGGCCGTCACCGGGATGGCGCGCCAGAATTTCGGCCCCGTCGGCGAGGCGGACGAGCAGAACGAGGCCGTCGGAATAGCCGATGGCGATGACCAGCGCCTTCGGATGAAAGGCGACCTGAGTCACACGCGCCTGGCGCACGCCGCACTCCCGCGGGGCCTTGCCCATCGGCCCGTCCTTGTCCTTGAACGGCCAGACGACGGCGGCGTCGGCGCCGGAGGTCGCAAGCCATTGGCCGTCGTGCGACCAGGAGAGCGAGCGCGTCTTCGCGGGATATCCGGTCATCCGCATGTTGCGCGAATCCTGAAGCCGCCAGCCGTGCAGCGCGTTCTCCTGCATCGAGGTCACGAGAAAACGCCCATCGGGAGAGAAGCTGACGTCGAGATGCGCCCCCTTCCACTCCAGGGTCTGCGGAGCGCCTTCGACCTTCGGAAACCACAGCGTCGCGCCATTGTAGTGGGTCGCCGCGAGGCGAAAGCCCTTGGGCTGAAAAGCCAAGCCCCGCGCGGTCGTCGGCGCGCTCCAGGTCTTGACGGCGCCGCTTTGATCGCGCGCCCGAACCTGCTTGCCAGCGCTCCATGCATAGGCATTGCCGCGCAACGCCAAAGCGTCGATCCATTTGCCCTTCTCGTCGGCAATCTCTTCAAGCCCGCCGTCAGCCCGCGCGGCGACGACGCGTCCATCGTCGCCGCCGGTGAGCAGCGTCTTGCCGTCGCTGACCGCCGTCAGCGTCGCGGCATCGGCATGGACGACGAGGCGCTTCTGCGCATCGGGCTCGCCGATCAGCACCACGCCGTCTGCGAGCGCCAACGCCGGCGCGCCGTCAACGAACGCCGCCGCCACAACGTGCGCGCCCGCGTCGAACGAAACGACACGTTCGGCCAGCGAAGAGGCTGCGGTCTCAGATTCGGTCATGGGAGCATGGAGCCCATCAAGCGGCGCAGGCCAGGAATCCTTTGCGGATGTCCTCTTCCTCGAGATCGCGGCCGATGAACACGACCTTCGACTCACGCTTCTCGTCCGGCCTCCACTCGCGCTGCGAATCGCCGTCGAGCATCATGTGCACGCCCTGGAAGACGAAGCGGTTGGGATCGCCCTTCATCGCCACGATGCCCTTGCAGCGCAGGATATTCGGGCCCTGCTCCTGGGTAAGGCGGTTGATCCAGGGCATGAATTTGGCCGGATCGACGTCGCCTTCCAGCCTCACCGCCACCGACTGCATGTCCTCGTCGTGATAATGCTTGAGGCCATGATGATGATGCTCGCCGTCGTGATCATGGTGATCATGGTCGTGATCGTGGTCATCCTCGCGGACCAGGAAATCCGGCTCGATATCGAGGATGCGGTCGAGATCGAACGCTCGGCGCTCGAGCACGTCGGCGAGCGCGATATCGCATTTCTTCGCGCGATGCAGCGTCGCGTAGGGGTTGATGGCGCGGATGCGCCCTTCAACCTCGCGCAATTCGGCGGGGCTCACCAAGTCGGTCTTGTTGATGATGATGACGTCGGCAAAGGCGATCTGGTTCTTGGCTTCGGGCGCGTCGCGCAGGCGCTGGGCGAGCCATTTGGCGTCGGCGACCGTCACCACGGCGTCGAGCCGCGCCGCTTCCTTCACGTCCTCGTCGACGAAGAAGGTCTGCGCCACTGGCGCAGGATCGGCGAGGCCAGTCGTTTCGACGATGATGGCGTCGAAGCGGCCTTTGCGCTTCATCAGCCCCTCGATGATGCGAATGAGGTCGCCGCGCACGGTGCAGCAGATGCAGCCGTTGTTCATCTCGAACACTTCTTCGTCCGCGCCAATGACAAGCTCGTTGTCGATGCCGATCTCGCCGAACTCGTTGACGACGACCGCGTAGCGCTTGCCATGCGGTTCGCTCAGAATGCGGTTGAGCAGGGTCGTCTTGCCGGCGCCCAGATAGCCGGTGAGGACGGTGACGGGAATTTTCTCGGGCTCGTGGCTCGTGGTCACGCGCTTCATCTCCTCGATCAGAAAGGGATCAAGCCGAAATATAATGTTCGGCGCCGCTTATGGGTAGGGCCGCACCGGACAGGACGCTCGCCGCTACCAGGAGCTCTTACCGAAGCTGCCGTTGACGCCAAAATAGGGCCCTGTCCATCGCCACGCCGGGCGCGGGGCGTCCGTCGGCGCATTCACGACCGGCGGGGGCATTTTATCCCCGGCCAAAGCCATGGGAGGAGATCCGAATACGACCGCTTCCGCCGGGACATAGCCAAATCGGCCGCGCCACGATGCGCGGCACCAGGAACGGGTGCATTTCTTCAGCTCGATCTCGGCGCGTTGCGGGACACGCTGCACCAGAGCCGCCTTGCCGCTTGGGCCGGCGCGCATCGCAATTGGCGCTCCCGTCATCGCCAATTCCGCGAGCGCCGGCGCGAGAAGGGCTATAGAAACGGCAAGCCCAAGACCAAGCCGCGCAATCATTCTGCTGACCCCTCACTCCCGGCAACGTATGGTCTCGGTCCGCTTCCTCGCCGGAGGGTGGGACAGCTCTTTGGCGGAAATACGCCTGCCCGACCGGAGACGGGCGCTCAGATCTTCGTCGCGCGCCATGTCGGCCCGTTCGGTCCAAAGGCTGGTTCGATACGGAAATTGTCATTCGCGGTCATCGCGCCAAGCGGCAAGGCCTCGTCCGGCATGACGAGCGTCGCCTGGTCGCCTACGAACATGATGACGTGACGCTTCTGTTCGAGCAAAGTCTTCGCCATCGCGCGCAAGCCGTCGAAGTAGGGCGCCTTCCGCCACGCGCCCGGAGAGCCGGGATCGACCTGGCCGTAGATGAAGCCGTTGGTCGGATAGACCGAGAGCACGAATCGCGCCCGCTCCGGCTTCCACTCGGCGGGCATAGTCCCGTCGGTCATCCACAAGCAGAAGAACTGCCGGCATTGGCTGGGTGGAGCGTCGTGGATCGCGCAGCCTTTTCCCGGCGTACAATGCTTGCACCAGACACCAGGCGGCTTGGCGAGTTCGGGAAGGGCGTAGACCTTGCAGCAGAGCGTGCAGGCGCCGCACTCCCGCCCAGGCGCGGCCGTGTAAGACGTAAGGACCATGGCGGTAGAGAGCATTTGACGCGCGTCGCCCAGCCGAGATTGATCAGTTGGATCGCTATCGCGACCAGCTCAGGCTGGCAAGGGCCCTTTCACCACCGCCCAAATCCGTCGCGCCGGGAACGGCGCAATTCCGGGCGAAGCTGGGCCGAGTCAGGCCAATCTTTTCATGCTCCGCATACTACCCTACAACTCAGCGGACCCACGATGAGAGACGCGGGCTGAGCGATCGGGAGGAACACTTGCTGCGCCAAATCCTGTTCGCAATGATCCTGAGCTCGACCGCTGGCTGGGCCCAGGCAAGCCAACTCATGTTTTCGTCCATATGCTGAACGCCGCGCCTTTCCCCTCTCGCGGCGTTCTGACGATCGGCTTCGCGCATGTCGCCTATAGGGCGGCGGAGGAATTCGCTGCGCGGCGAACCGGCCTTGCGCACTTTGAAGTGCGCACGGCGGAAGAGCTGGAGCGGCGGGCGCCTGAAGCCGATGTGCTCGTCGTGTCGGGCCTGTGGCGTAATACGCTCCTGGCGACCGCGGCGAAGCTGCGCTTCGTCCAATCCTTCAGCGCCGGCACGGATCAATATGACAAGGCGCTATTCAGAAAGCACGGCGTTCGGCTCGCCAATGCTCAGGGCGCCAATGAGCGCGCGGTGGCCGAACACGCCATCGCGCTCATTCTCACGCTCACGCGCCAGCTTCACCTCGCGCGCGACAACCAGCGCTCGCGGCAGTGGCGCGGCATGATCGGAGATCGGGCGTTGCGGGAGCAGGAGCTCGGCGGAAAGACGCTCGTCATCGTTGGTCTCGGCCGCATAGGCATGCGGCTGGCTGCGCTGGCGCGCGCCTTCGACATGCGGGTGATCGGCGTGCGCCGTACAGCGAGACCGGAGCCGGAACTCGCTGACCAAGTCGTCGCGCAAGCCGACCTCGCCCAAGCGCTTTCGCGCGCCGATGTCGTGGCGCTGACCTGCCCCCTGACCGCCGAAACCGAAGGCCTCATCAGCGCCGCGGCTCTCAACGCGCTGAAGCCCGGCGCGCTGTTGGTCAATGTCGCGCGCGGGAAGGTCGTCGACCAGGCGGCGCTCATCGCGGCGCTCGCCGACGGACGAGTGCGCGCCGCCGGGCTCGATTGCTTTTCCGAGGAACCGCTGCCGCCCGAATCCCCTTTCTGGGCGATGCCGAACGTCCTCGTTACGCCGCACACCGCGGGCGAAACCGAGCGTTATGAAACCAACGTCGTCGACATCCTCATGGACAATATCGAGCGCCTGCTTCGCGGCGAAACTCCATTGCGAAACGAGGTGGCGTGATGTCCGGACACCTTCGTCATAGTCGGCGCCGTTCAGCCCTCCGGCGAATCTGGCGACCGTTCTCGACTGTCGTAACGCGCACGGCTGCGCCAGCCGAAAGAGGATGAACGCACATGGCCTCCGTCGAAATTTCGAATGTGCGCAAGAGCTTCGGCAGTTTGGAAGTTATTCATGGGGTTTCCATCGACGTCGAAGACGGCGAATTCGTCATTCTGGTCGGGCCGTCGGGGTGCGGCAAGTCGACGCTGCTCAGGATGGTCGCAGGGCTCGAGTCGGTCACAAGCGGCGAACTTCGCATTGACGGACGCGTCGTCAACGATGTGGCGCCGAAAGAGCGCGACATCGCGATGGTGTTCCAGAACTATGCGCTCTACCCGCAAATGACGGTGGCGAAAAACATGAGTTTTTCGCTCGAGCTCGCGCGCCGGCCGAAGAGTGAGATCGCCGAGAAAGTCAACAAGGCGGCCAACATCCTCGGACTTGCGCCGCTGCTCGAGCGTTACCCGCGTCAACTGTCAGGCGGACAGCGACAGCGTGTCGCCATGGGACGGGCGATCGTGCGCGACCCGGCGGTGTTTCTGTTCGACGAGCCTTTGTCCAATCTCGACGCGAAGCTGCGCGTGCAGATGCGCGCGGAGATCAAGGCGTTGCAGCAACGGCTCGAGTCCACGACGCTGTATGTCACCCATGACCAGATCGAGGCGATGACCATGGCCGACAAGATCGTGGTTCTGCACGATGGCGTCGTCGAGCAGATCGGCTCGCCGCTCGAGCTTTATGATCGCCCCGCGAACCTATTTGTGGCCGGCTTTATAGGCTCGCCGGCGATGAACTTCATCAAGACGCGGGTCGACGGCGATCAGCCGCCGACGCTCATCACCCTTTCGGGCGCCAAGATTCCGCTTCCCGCCACGGCGCCGCGAGCCGCCCCAGGCTCGGAGATCATCCTCGGCGTCCGGCCAGAGCACGTAACCCTTGGCGGCCCGCAGGCCATGCCCGCCGAGATCATGGTCATCGAGCCGACGGGTTATGAAACGCAGGTGATGGTCAAATTGGCCGAGCAGGAAATGACTTGCGTGTTCCGCGAGCGTTTGAGCGGCGAGCCGGGGGATCGCATCGCGTTGACGTTCGAAGGTCCGCTGCATTTCTTTGACGCGCAAACGGGCGCCGCCATCGCCGCCAGCTGATCCCGAAGGGCGGCGGTCTTGGTCGCCTTGCGAGTCATCCGGTGATCGGACTAACCTCGGCGTCAGAGCTGCGCCGATGAGGCGTGGCCAGGAGGATTTCGCCATGAAGGGCTATCGCGTCAATCGTCGGTCCCTGCTCATTGGCATGGCCGCCGCCCCGGCAGTCATTCGCGCCGCGCGCGCCGCTCCGATGACGCTCAGGCTCTCGTCCTCCTTGCCGAACAATCCGAAGTTCGCCAACGGCCGAGTATATTATGACAACCTCGTCAAGCGCCTCGCGACGCATGGCCTCGCCGATCGCATTGAGGTGCAATTTTTTCCCGACAATCAACTCGGTCAGGAGATCGACGTCGTGAACTCGGTCAGTCTCGGTGTCATCGACCTGATGGTCACCGGGACCTCGATCTGGGCGAATGTCGTGCCTCTGATCGGCTTGCTTGACCTCGGCTATCTGTTCGAGAGCTTTCCGCAGCAAACAAAGGCTCTGGACGCCGGCGCGGCCAAGCCGCTGGAGCTGGCGTTGAACGGCGCCAACGTGCACATCATCGGCTGGGCCTATAATTTCGGTTCGCGCAGCGTGCTGTGCAAATCGGCGGTCAACGCTCCTGCGGACTTGGCCGGCAAGAGAATCCGAACCTTGCCGAACAAGATCATCACCGAATGCCTCAAGCTCATGGGCGCGGCGGCGACGCCCATGGCGTTTGGCGAGATTTACACCGCCCTCCAGGCCGGCGTGCTGGATGGGTTGGAGCATGATCCGCCAACGATTGTCGCCAGCAAGTTCTACGAGACGACCAAATTCTATTCGCTGACCCAGCACAACTTTTCCGCGCTCGGCGTATTCTGCAGCGAACTCACGCTCAGTCGGATGGAGGCGCCGCTGCGCGATCAGTTCCTCACCGCGGCGGCGGAAGCGGCTGTGGACACAAGAGCGCGCGGGCTCGAGGCGGAAAAGGAGGCGATTGACACGCTGAAGCAAAAAGGCGTCGAGATCATTGCTTGTGATCGAGAGCCGTTCCGCAAACTGACGCTGCCGCAGACGGATGTCTTCATCAAGGCGCATCCGGAGGCGAAGCCGATCATCGATATCGTCCGCAGCACCAAGGCCTGACGGGCTCGTGACTCGATCGACGGCCGCGACCGCATCCACGAGCAGCTTCCGTCGGGCGGCCGACGGCGGCCTGTCCTCGCTGCTCGCTCTTGTTGACACGGTCGCGGCCGTCCTGTTGGCGGCGGACCTGATCGTCGTGTTGCTGTCGGTGTACTATCGCTACGTGCTGGCGGCGCCGATCGAATGGGCCGACGATGTCGCCCGCGGGCTGATGGTGGCGATGAGCTTCTTCGGCGCGGCAGGCGCGCTCGCGCGCAATGAAAACGTCGGCGTCGCTTTCTTCGTGGAGAAACTGGGTCCGCAAGCGCGCAAGCGCGTCGACGCCGTTGGGGCGCTGGTGGTCTTGATCACCGCCGCATCGGTCGCCTGGTACGCGACTGCGTTGGGACGGTTTACCACCGGCCAGACGACCGGGTCCGGCCTGCCGCTGGAACTGACGTTTTATCCGATGGGCGTGGGCGCGCTCTGCATGGCGGTTTTTGCGCTTGCCCGGCTCTGCAGACGAAAGCTGTCCGAGATCGCGTTCGCCGTCATTGTCGCGTTGGCGTTAGCCGGCGCAGCGTATGGCTGGCGATTCATTGCGGCGGGCGCGGCGCGTTCGGGCGCGCCGATGCTGTTGGGCTTCGTGGCGTGCGTGGTTGGCGGCGTGCCGATCGGCTTTGCGCTCGCGTTCACCGCTCTCGTTTACATCTGGATCGAAGGCGCCTTGCCCGGCCTCATATTCGCGCAGCAGATGGCTCGCGGCATCGACAATTTCGTCCTGCTGGCGATTCCGTTCTTCATCCTGGTCGGGTACCTGATGGAGGCGAACGGCATGTCTGTCCGCCTGATCGCCTTGCTCGAACGCCTGATCGGACGAGCCCGTGGCGGGCTCAATATCGTGATGGTGCTGTCGATGGTGATCTTTTCCGGCATTTCCGGTTCGAAGATGGCCGACGTCGCGGCAGTGGGCTCGGTGCTGATCCCGGCGGCGCGGCGGTCGCGGCAAAGCCCGGGGAGCGCGGTGGCGTTGCTGGCTGCCTCCGCCGTCATGGCGGAGACCATTCCGCCCTGCATCAACCTGATCATACTGGGCTTCGTCGCCAATCTCTCAATCGGGGGGCTGTTCATGGCGGGATTGGCGCCGGCCGGCCTCATGGCGCTCGCCTTGATCGGGGCCGTGATCCTGCTTGGCGGCGACGCCCGATTGCCCGACGAGGCGAGGCTCAGCACGGCGTCGCTCGCGCAATTGTGGCGCGGCGCAATCGTTACCCTCGGGCTTCTGGTCATCATTTTTGTCGGCTTCAAATTCGGCGTCGCGACCGCGACCGAGATTTCGGCTTTCGCCGCGCTTTATGCCCTCGCGGTGGGCGGCGTGGCGTTCCGTGAGCTTGGACCGCGCGCCGCGGCTCGAAGTTTCATCAACGCCGCGACCCGCTCGGGACTTGTGTTGTTCATCGTCGCCGCGGCCCAGTCGCTCGCCTTCGTGCTGACGTTGCAGCAGTTTCCCCAAAAGTTGGCGCAAACGATGATCGCGCTCTCTCAGAACGCCGGCGCATGGCCGTTCCTGGCTCTGTCCATCCTCATCTTGATTGTCATGGGCTCCATCCTGGAGGGCGCGGCTGCGCTCATCATCTTCGGTCCGTTGCTGATCCCGGTAGCGGGCCAGATCGGCATCAGCGGGCTGCACTTCGGCGTGGTCCTGGTGATCGCCATGGGCATCGGCCTGTTCGCGCCGCCGCTTGGGCTTGGGCTTTACGGCGCATGCCTAATTGGCGGCGTGCCGATCGAGACGACAGTGCGGCCGATGCTCGGCTATCTTGGCTTGCTTCTCTTGTGCCTTTTGGTGATCGCGTTCGTGCCCGGCTTGACGCTCTGGCTTCCGCATCGGCTCGGCTACCAGTAGACGCCACGAGGACGCCTGTTCGGCTTGACCGCGCTCCTTCTCAGGATATGGTTCCTCGGCGCGCCTGCCATCGCGACTGCCCGGCCGGAGCCACGCGTGCAAAACCAACAGCTGATTTCCCCGCCACTTCTCAATCGAGTCAATTGATCCATGCCGCATCTGTTCAGTAAGCTTCGCATGCGCGACGTCGACTTCGCCAACCGCATCGGCGTTTCGCCGATGTGCCAATATTCCTCAGTCGACGGCTACGCAAACGATTGGCATTTCGCTCACCTTGCCGCGCGGGCGGTCGGCGGCGCTGCGCTGGTGTTTACGGAGGCCGCGGCGGTCTCCCCCGAGGGCCGAATCTCGTTGCAGGACCTCGGGGCTTGGAGCGAGCGGCATTTCGAGCCGCTCGAACGGATCGCGCGCTTCATCGATTCGCAAGGCGCCCGCGCAGGCATCCAGCTCGCGCATGCCGGTCGAAAAGGCAGCACCTATCGGCCAGGCGCCGGGCAAGGCGCCGTTGCCGAAACGGCTGGCGGGTGGCGCCCGCTCGCTCCGAGTGCGGTTGCGTTCAGCGAAACCTACCCCAAGCCGGACGAATTGACGGTCGACCAGATCAAGTCATTGCAAACCGCGTTCGCGGTCGCGGCGGAACGCGCGGCCGCTGCGGGTTTCGACGTGATCGAAATCCACGGCGCCCACGGCTATCTCATTCACGAGTTTCTATCGCCGTTCAGCAATCGCCGCACCGACTCCTACGGCGGTTCGTTCGACAATCGGACGCGATTCCTCCGCGACTGCGTCGCGGCGGTGCGTCGCGCGCTGCCGGAGCGTTGCCCACTGTTTGTGCGAATTTCTTCAACGGACTGGGCTGAAGGCGGATGGGACATCGACCAATCGGTGGAGCTTGCGCGCCTTCTGCTCGCTCTTGGCGTCGATGTGATCGATTGCTCGTCGGGCGGCAATCTCGAAAAGGCTGAGATCCCGATAGGACCAGGATATCAAACGCCGTTTGCGGAGCGGATCCGGCGCGAGGCGAATATCGCCACCGCTGCGGTCGGCATGATCACCGCGCCGGCTCAGGCTGATCAGATCATCCGCAACGATCAGGCCGACATGGTGCTGCTTGCGCGCGAAATGCTGCGCGACCCCTATTGGCCGCTGCGCGCGGCGCAAGAACTCGGGCAGGTCGCGCAGTGGCCGAGGCAATATCTGCGCGCTGCGCCGAGCGGAGCATCCGAGCGGATAGCCGCGTCCGCTCCGTCCGCTCCAGGCGACCGCGTCAAGCAAGCTGTCGCATCGTAAGCGGGCGATGGGCCGCGCGGCGCAGAAAAGCGGCTGGCGAAGCCGTCCCGCTCGCTATACGCTGGCGGCGCGCCCAATCCAGGGCGCGGCGTTGGGGAGCAACATGCGGAACTCGTTCGCTTACTTGCTGACGGCGGCGGCGATCGCCTTTGGGTTCGCTCTCGGTAGTCCAACCGTGGCGAACGCTGAAAGCATTATGAGAACATGCGCAACCGAATGGAAGCAGGCTCAGGCGGCTGGTGCGACGGGCGGCGAGAGCTGGCCGCAGTTTCTCGCGCAGTGTCGCACACGTCAGGGTTCGGCCGCCTCTTCGACAGTCGCTCCCGCGCCTGCCCCTCAGTCAGGCTCCCTGTTCCCGTGGTCGCAGCCGTCAGCGCCTGCCTCAAATGTCGCCGCGCCCTCGGGCGGCCAAAGCGTCATGAAGATATGCGCGAGCCAATGGAAAGAGGCCAAGGCGGCGGGAACGACCGGCGGCCAGAGCTGGCCGCAGTTTCTGTCGCAATGCCGTGCGAGCCGAAGTTCCACGGCTTCGTCCTCGGGAGGGTTCGCTCCCGCGCCGGCCCCTGCCCCAGCGCCCGCGCCTTCCCAGTCAGGCTCCTTGTTCCCATGGTGGAAACCTGCGGCTCCCGCTTCGACGCCGGCGCCGAACGGTGGCGCGCCTGCGGCCCTGCAGGCTGGCCAGTATACGACCGAGCTCGCAGCCCGCGCCCGGTGCCCGTCCGATACCGTGGTGTGGGTCAACACACCGACACGCATCTACCACTATTCGGGAACCCGGTATTACGGGCAAACCCACAGAGGCGCCTATATGTGCGAGGCTGATGCGCGCGCTGCCGGCTATCGCGCCGCGCGGAACCGGCAACGTGAGGCCGTTGCCCATTAGGATAGGAGGTCGCGGAGCGCGGAGCGCTGAGCGCTCGGCCTTCATTGGCCCGTCGAAACACCAGTTTTTGATAGCGACTCCTCCGGCTTTGTGGATGGCGCGAGGTCGGGATCGTTGTGTGGCGGAGCTCACGTTACGTCATACCCAATTCATGTCTAGTCGATTGCAGCCGCAATAAAAAACGGCGGAGGTGGGCCCTTGTTAACGAGATTGCTGCAGGCTGCTTCTGTCGACTCGCTCCGCGCGCGAAGCAGCCATCGCAAGTGACCAATGGAACGTGAGATGCACCCATTTCCCCAAGCGGATGCGCGTTCGGGTCAATCCGATTGCGGCCATCATTTCCTCCACACAAACGTCTTGCTGCGGCACGCGAGCGGCGCGTCGGGCGAAGCCGAAGAGCACATCGACAATATTTTGACCCAGGCTGCCGTTGCGAAACGTCGCGTATGGATCAGCAGCATGCTCTTCGCTGAGCTCAGGCCGTCGATGTTCGTTCCCGGACGGTTCGGCGCCTTGCACGAATTGATCCGATATATCCGCTCGCTGGCGACGCTGGTTACGCCCGACCCGAATACGATGCTGCGCGTGGCGCGGCTCCGCGACGCAAAATGGCAAAGGCCGTCCGGCGTGCGTGGGGCGGACGAGAAGCCGCGAATGATGTCGTTTAGCGACGCCATACAGATCGCCTCAGCTCTATGGGTGAAGGAAGCGGGCGGCGTCACCGATCTCAAGTTCCTCATGTTCGACGACTGGACCTCGAACGACGCCAAGGGCGGCGCTCGTCTTTCGCTGCTGCGGCTTCAGGATTACGCTGCGGATGCGCGGGCGAATTCGGATGTGATGGCGGCCGTGCGGTTGACGCGCCTCCAACCTCTTCGCCAGGCGCGCTCGATCTCACAAACAGCCTCCGTCGGACAAGAGCCGACTGCTGTTTCCTGACAGGGCGCCTCGAAGGAAGCCCGATCGCTTGAAAAGCCGTTCGGCTCACCGAGCGGCGTGCGTCGGGAAGTGGAGGCTCGAGCGCCGCTGGATCCTGCATCAACTTCCGAACACCCGCTCAAAGATCGTATCCACATGCTTTAGGTGATAGCCGAGGTCGAACAGCGCCTCGAGCTCCTGGCCGCTCAAGACCTTGCCGACGTCCTTGTCCGCTTTGAGGAGCTTGAGAAACTCGCCCTCGCCGCGCCAGACGGGCATCGCGTTGCGCTGGACGAGCGCGTAGGCGTCGTCACGGGCGACGCCCTTCTGGGTCAACGCCAGCAAAACGCGTTGCGAATGGATGAGCCCGCCGAGGCGGTCGAGATTTCTCCGCATAGTCTCCGGATAAACCACCAGCTTGTCGATCACGCCTGCAAGCCGCGCCAATGCAAAGTCGAGCGTGATTGTCGCATCCGGACCGATCATTCGTTCGACTGAGGAATGCGAAATGTCGCGCTCGTGCCACAGCGCCACGTCCTCGAGCGCGGGCGTCACCGCGGAGCGCACCATGCGGCCGAGTCCGGTCAGGTTTTCGGCCAATACTGGATTGCGCTTGTGCGGCATGGCGGATGAGCCCTTCTGGCCTTCGGAGAAGAACTCTTCCGCCTCCATCACCTCGGTGCGCTGCAAATGGCGGATCTCGGTCGCGAGCCGCTCGATCGACGAAGCGACGATTCCGAGCCCAGCAAAGAAGGCTGCGTGGCGATCGCGCGGGATGACCTGGGTCGAAATCGGCTCAGGTCTCAAGCCCAGTTTCTCCGCGACATAGGTCTCAACCCGAGGGTCGATGTTGGCGAAAGTGCCGATCGCGCCGGAGATCGCGCAGGTCGAAATCTCCTCACGCGCCGCAACAAGCCGGGCGCGAGCTCGGGTAAACTCCGCGTAGGCGACGGCGAGCTTGAGGCCGAAGGTGGTGGGCTCGGCATGGATTCCATGCGAGCGGCCGATGGTCGGCGTCAATTTATGCTCGAAGGCGCGGCGCTTGAGCGCGGCAAGCAGCGCATCGACGTCGGCGATGAGGATGTCGCTGGCGCGCCTGAGCTGCACGGCGAGGCATGTGTCGAGCACGTCTGAGCTGGTGAGCCCCAAATGGACGAAGCGCGCTTCGGGGCCGATGAATTCCCCGAGGTGCGTCAAGAACGCGATAACGTCGTGCTTCGTCACCCTTTCGATCTCGTCGATCCGCGCCACGTCGAACTTGGCCTTCGAGCCTTTTTCCCAGATCGCCTCGGCCGCCTCTTTTGGGATCAGACCGATCTCAGCCATCGCTTCCGACGCGTATGCCTCGATCTCGAACCAGATACGAAAGCGCGTCTCGGGCGACCAGACAGCGGTCATCTCGGGGCGGGAATAGCGCGGGATCATTGGCGGCGACGCTTTCTGTTTGTTCCTTCTGAGGCGCGGTCTATAGGAACGGCAGTCGAGAATCGAGCAGGCGCGCCACGCCTTTGCGACGGGCGTCCAGTCAGGAAAACAACCGTCACATGCCTTCGCGATCGGTCGACGTCATTGTGCTGGGCGCTGGAATCGTCGGCGTTTCGGCGGCGCTCGCGCTTTCTGCGCGCGGCCGATCCGTCGCGCTCGTCGACCGTCTGCCCGAGGCGGCGGGGGAGACGAGCTTCGGCAACAGTGGCATCATCCAGACTGAAGGCGTGCTCCCCTACCTGTTCCCGCGGGCGTTTCGCGAGGTCGCGCGGGCGGCCGCCAACCGGGATCCACGCGCTCATATGCGCCATGGCTCGCTGCCTTCGATTGCGCCGTCCATCTGGCGCTATTTCCAGGCCTCGACACAACCGAGAAAGGCCGCGACGGGCAAGGTCATGGCCCCGCTCCTGCTCGCCTCGGCCGCCGAGCACCGGAAGCTCGCGCAGGATGCGGGCGCTTCCGGGCTTTTGCGCTCCGGCGGCTGGATCAAGGCCTATCGCAGCGCGCGCGGGCAGGATCTCGCGCATCGCGAGGCCGAGGAGCTCAAAGAGTTTGGCGTCAAGCCGATTGCCCTTGATCGCGCCGGGCTAACCGCGCTTGAGCCGCATGTGGGCGAAAAGGCGATCGGCGGCGTCCACTATTCTGAGCCGCTGTCGACGTCCGATCCGGCCAAACTGATCCAGAGCTACGCGGCGCTGTTCGTCCAGCGCGGCGGGCGCATGGAGAAAGGCGACGCGCTGAGCCTCGAGCCTTCGGGCGCGGGCTGGATGGTCACGACCAACTCCGGGCGCCTTGCCGCCCGCGACGTCGTCATCGCGCTCGGTCCCTGGTCGGATGAGCTCGCGCGTCGCTTCGGCCTTCGCCTGCCCTTCTTCGTCAAGCGCGGCTATCACATGCATTACGAGGCCAAGGGCAACGCAGGCTTGACGCGCCCCGTGCTCGACCTCGAGCGTGGCTACCTCGTCACCCCGATGGCGCGGGGCTTGAGATTGACCACCGGCGCCGAGTTCGCCCGGCGCGACGATCCCCCCTCGCCGGCGCATCTCGAGCGTGTCGAGCCCTACGCGCGGGAACTGTTCCCCATCGGGGCCCGAAAGGACGCCGCGCCCTGGCTCGGCCGGCGCCCCTGCCTGCCGGACATGCGGCCGATCATCGGGCCGTTCCCGGGCAAGCCAGGCCTCTGGCTCGATTTCGGTCACCACCACCTCGGACTGACGCTCGGCCCCATCACCGGGCGCCTGCTGGCGGAGCTCGTGACCGGCGAGAGGCCGTTCGTCGATCCCGCCCCGTTCAAGGCGGAGCGGTTCGGAGCGTAGAGCGCCCGGCTTGGCGTCGTCCAATTGCGTTCGAGCGCCGCCCATAGACGCTATTAAACGCCCATAAACGCTAGTAGGCGCTAGTAAGTGCTAGTAAATTTACTAGCGTTTATTTTTTCGAAACGAGCCTTTTCAATGGGTTACAGGTCGATTCAAATTAATTTTTTGGGCTTATCTCACATCTAACCAAAGTATTGCCGCCCTTCGTAGTCTCTCTGTTCCTTGCCGCCATCTCAGTTCCATCGACTGGACAAGATAGCAACGATTTCTGACTTTGGCAAGCAAATATCAGTGGATCGGTTTTTCCGGCTGGGACGGCGCGCTGGCGCTGCCTCACCCGGGTCGCTTCCGCTATGGGCTGCTGGCGGCTCAGCAGCGCCGCGCCCCTCACCCTTCCCTCTCCCCGCCTCGGGGAGAGGCTTAGCTGCCTGGCGCTCGGCGGCGCGCGGCCTTGCGTTTCGTCCGCGTCATGCAGAGCCGAGCAAAGCGCGTTCTGGCCCATGGTCGATGGCTTGACCGTCCCCGGACCGCCGCCTAACGAAGACAGCGTAAAAAATTCGGGAGGAAACACCATTATGCAAACCAAGCGCACCTTCGTCCTGACCGCGCTGACGGCCGCCGCGCTTAGCGCGCTTACCGTCGGCGCCTCGGCCGCCGACGGGCCAAAAATCGCGGTCGATCTAACCACGCTGACCTCGCCGTTCTGGACCGCCTACAACCAATATATTGTGAACCAAGCGAAGGCTCAGGGCGTCGATCTGCTGCAGCCGTTCAACTCGGAATTCGACACGTCGAAACAGATCACCGGGGTGAAGAACGCGATCACGCTCGGCGCCAAAGGCCTCATTTTCTCGCCATTCGACAGCTCCGCCGCAGGAACGATTCTGAAGACGGCGGCAGCCGCGAATGTGAAGGTCGTCGCCGTCGACGTCGCGCCGGACTCCGGTCCCGTCGCCATCGTCGTGCGCGCCAACAATATCGCTTATGGCGAGAAGGCCTGCAAATATATCGGGGAGCACGTGGCGGAAGGCCCGGTGGTGCAGATCATGGGCGACCAGGCGTCGATCAATGGCCGGGATCGCGGCAATGGCTTCCGCGACTGCATCAAGAAGAACTATCCGAAGCTTAAGGAGCTTGAAATTCCGACCAAGGCCTGGTCCGGCGAGGATGCAGCGGCTGGTCTCGATACGATTCTCAACTCGACCCCCAATCTCAAGGCGATCTACATGCACGCTGGCGGCGTTTTCCTCGCGCCTACTTTGCAGACGCTGAAGCGCAAAGGTTTCTTGCATCCCGCCGGAGAAGCCGACCACATCGTAATCGTGAGCAATGACGGAATTCCGCAGGAGTTCGACGCGATCCGCAAAGGCGAGATCGACGCCACCGTCTCCCAACCGGCCGACCTCTATGCGAAATATGGCATCATGTATCTGAAGGACGCGATCGAGGGAAAGACGTTCAAGGCCGGCCCGACCGACCATGACAGCACGATTCTCGAAGTGGCTCCGGGCGTTCTCGAAGATCAGCTTCCGGCGCAGTTGGTCACCAAGGCGAACGTCGACGACAAGTCGTTTTGGGGGAACAATCCCAAATAGCTTTGAGCGTCGCTGATGATCGAGACGACGAGCGGGGCCTCTGGGGCTGAGGCGGCTCCGATCGCGGAAGCGATCGGCGTCTCGAAGCGCTATGGCGCGACGGTCGCGCTGAGCGACGCGCGCCTGCGCGTATTGGCCGGAGAGTTCGCATGCGCTGGTGGGGCGCAACGGCGCCGGCAAGTCGAACTCTTGTCGGGATCCTGACCGGCCTTCGCGAGCCTGACAGCGGGGAGGTTCGCTTCCGCGGCGAGCCGGCGCCAGCGGTCGCCGACCGCGAAGGGTGGCGCCAGCGCGCCGCCTGCGTCTACCAGCATTCGACGATCATCCCGGACCTTACGGTCGCCGAAAACCTGTTCATCAACCGGCAGCCGCTGCGGCGCGGCTTCATCAATTGGGACGCGCTTTGGCGCGACGCCCGAGACGTGCTCGATCGCTGGAACGTCGCGGTCTCGGAACGCTCTCGCGCGGGCGATCTCAAGGTCGAAGCGCGCCAACTGGTCGAGATCGCGCGGGCGCTTTCTTATGGGGCGCGATTCATCATTCTCGACGAGCCGACCGCCCAACTGGACGGAGAGGAGATCAAGCGTCTGTTCGCGCAAATGCGCCGGCTGCAGGCGCAAGGCGTGACGTTCCTTTTCATCTCCCACCACCTCCAGGAAGTCTACGAGGTCTGTCAGACCGTAACCGTGCTGCGCGACGCCAAGCACATCCTGACGGCGCCCGCTGCGAGCTTGCCCAAGGACGCGCTCATCGAGGCGATGACCGGGGAGCAGGTGAGTTTCGGGTTCGCCGACGCCGCGAACCGAAAGACGCCGACTGAGGGCGCCGTCGCGCTCGAAGTGAACGGCCTCGAGGGGGAGGATTTCGAGGATGTGAGTTTCTCGGTGCGCGCCGGAGAGATCATCGGCCTTTGCGGCGCGACGAGCAGCGGCCGCCTCGGCGTGGCCGAGGCGGTGGCGGGCTTAGGGCCATACAAGGGCGGCGCGATCCGCATCAACGGCGCCCCTTTGCCGGCAAACGACGTGCCCTCCGCGCTCGCGCTCGGCGTCGGCTGCGTGCCGAAAAGCCGGCACGGCCAAGGCCTCGTTCTCACCCAATCGATCGCCGACAATGTCACCATGCCCATTGCGAACGCGCTTGGGCCGCTCGGATTCATCGCCCCGGCCCGCCGCGCTTCCGCGGCCAGGCAAGCAATCGACACGCTTGGCGTCGTCACAGAAGGGCCGGATCAGATCGTTTCCGACCTCTCCGGCGGCAACCAGCAGAAGGTGGTGATGGGGCGAGCGCTCGCGAGCCGGCCGTCGGTTCTCGTCCTCATCGATCCGACAGCGGGCGTCGATGTGAAATCGAAGGAAGCGCTCTTGCGCGCGGTCGAGAATACGCGCCGCGAGGGGCGGGCGATCCTGGTGGCGAGCGGCGAACTCGAAGATTTGCGGGTCTGCGACCGGGTGCTCGTGATGCGCCACGGCAAGGTCGTCGCCGAGCATCAAGCGGGCTGGAGCGATAACGAACTCGTCGCGTCGGTCGAGGGGATCTGAAAATTGAACCAGAGTTCGGCTCCTGCGCCTGCCGCTCAGAGAACCGCCCTCGCGCCACGAAGCAGCGCCATTGCGCTCGCTCGGCTTCGCGACCTGGCGCTGCTTCCGGCTCTGGCGGTGCTGATCGTCATCGGCTCGATCATCAGTCCCGTTTTCCTCACCTCGGGAAACATCAACACGATCCTGACCTCGTCGGCCGCGTTGGCGCTCGTCGTGCTGGCCGAGTCGCTCGTCATCATCACCGGCAAGTTCGATCTCTCGCTCGAGTTCGATCTACGGCATTGCGCCCGCGATCGGCGCCATGGTGGTGCTGCCCGCCGAGGGTTTCGGCTTCGGGTTCGAATGGCCGACTGCGATCGGCATCCTCACGGTATTGGTCATCGGCGGGCTCGTCGGCTTCATCAATGGATTCATGGTGGTGAAGCTGAGGCTCAGCGCCTTCATCGTGACGCTCGCGATGCTGATCATCCTGCGCGGCATGCTCGTCGGCGCCACGCACGGGCGGACGCTGTTCGACCTTCCAGGCGCCTTTTATGGCCTGATGGTCATCACCTTCCTTGGCCTGCCGCTCGCGGTGTGGCTCGCGGCTCTCGCTTTCGCCATCGCGGCGATCATGTTGCGCTACCATCGGCTGGGCCGCGCGCTTTACGCCATCGGCGGCAATCCCGAGGCCGCCCGCGCCGCGGGAATTCGCGTCGAACGCATCACCTGGGGCGTCTACGTGCTGGCGGGGGTTCTCGCTGCCTTGGGCGGCCTCGCCATCACGGGCTACGTTGGCGCGATCAGCGCCAATCAGGGCAATGGACTGATCTTCACCGTTTTCGCCGCGGCGGTGATCGGCGGCATTTCGCTCGATGGCGGCAAGGGGACGATGTTCGGCGCGCTGACCGGGGTGCTGCTGCTCGGCGTCGTCGGCAACCTTCTGACGCTCGCGCAAGTGCCGTCGTTCTGGATCCAGGCGATCTATGGCGCGATCATTCTTGGGTCCTTGATGGTCGCTCGGTTCGCGGGCGGCCAGTCGCAGGAATAGGGTCGAGCGCGTGGGGACGGCAACGTTTCTTTTACCATTCGCTTAAGCTTTCCGCCGCGCGGTGGGACCCTTCGCGCCTGCCTTACGTTCCCCATTTCGGCGCGCGCGGCGGCGCCGGGTCTTCTGAAGCCCGACCGCTCGGGAGACACATTAACCGAGGTGTTTTGACGCGAGAGGCTGTCTGCTTCAAAATTAATGCCGGTAACCCTTGGTCAGTCAGGGAAAAGGGCGTTCGATTTGACTGGCAAGCGTTTCGCGAAACAGCGTGATCGTCCGGGCATACGTCTTGTTGTCGCATTGGTCGCCGGCGTGATCGTCATTGGCGATTGGACCGTCGCTCAGGCCTTTGATTTCTTCGGCCTCTTTGGCTCGGACGATACGCCCCCCGCGGTTTCGCGGACGGCCATTCCATACAGCTTCACCGTCGAGGTCACGGGCGACGTCTCCGGGCTCAAAGGCAGCGTGAGGGACGCCTCCTCGCTCTACAGCCTGCGCAAGGACGCCCCCGCCGATGGCGAAGCCCTCGCGCGACGCGCCGAGAGCGACTTCGCCCCGGTCATCGATGCGCTATGGGGCGCGGGCTATTACAACGCCGCGGTGACGATTGCGATCGGCGGCGCAAGCTTGGCCATCGGATCGAGCGACATCGCGGCCTTCTCGCGCGCCGCCGAGACTTATCGCAATCGAGCGCCTGCTCCGGTCGTCATCAAGGTCGACCCCGGCCCATTGTTCAAGCTCCGCTCGGTGCGGATCTTAAACGCGCTCGGCGTGGAATTCTCGGAAGCTGAACTGCCGCAGCGCATTGTCGGCCTCAAGTCCGGAGACCCGGCGGCGGCGAGCGAGATCCGCGCCGCTCAAGCCCGCATCGTCGACTATTTCCGCAAAGAAGGGCGCCCGCTCGCCAAGATCCAGTCGGTCGTCCCCGTCGTGGACCACGCGCAAGACATCATGGACCTGACTGTGACCGCGGCCCCCGGCCCCATCGCGCCGTTCGGGGAGGCGACGATCAACGGGCCCCAGACTTTCGATCCCGCGATCGTGCGCTCGTTTCTCTACATCCATCCGGGCGATCCCTATTCGCCCGCGGCGATCGCCGACGCGAGGAACAGCATCCGTGAAATCCCGGCGGTTGGCGGCGTACGCATCACCGAAGGGACGACGCTCGACGCCTACGGCCGGCTCCCCTATCGGATCGATGTCGAGGATCGCCTGCCTTACGCCGTCGGCGCGTCGGTGAAATATTCGACGACGAATGGCCCGGAGGGCCAGGTCTATTGGGAAGACCGCAATGTGTTCGGCGGCGCAGAGCGGCTGCGCCTGCAGGCCAGCGTGTTCTATGCGCCGCCATGGTACATCGCCTCGCAAAGTCTCAATCATTTCTCCTCCGACGATATCGGCGGGCGCGTATCCGCAAGCTTTCTCAAGCCTGCCTTGTGGGGCACGACCAACGATCTTCTCATCGACGCTCTTGCGGAGAAGATGAGCACCAGCGGCGCCGGGTTTGTCGGCTACCAGGCCGAGGACGTGGACGTGACCGCCTCGCTTCGCCACCGCTTCAATCAGGACTTCTGGGTTCAGGCGGGCCTCGAAGCGCAAAAAGGCGACGCCACAGACGCGTTGGGCACGGTCAATTACCGGCTCATCGGCGTCCCCGTGTCCGCCAATTTTGACACGACGGACAGCAAGCTCGACCCGACGCGGGGCGTCCGCCTCAACGTTTCCGCTGTGGGCTTCGGCTCATTCCTCGGCTCGAGCCTCGACATGGTTCAGGCGAGGGCGGGCGCCTCCGCCTATTATTCCATCGACGCCGACTCGCGTTACGTGCTGGCGGGCCGGGTCGCGGCCGGCGCCATGGGCGGCCCGCAGCTCGACGCAATTCCAGCAAACTGGCGCTTTTATGCAGGCGGCGGCGGCTCGGTGCGCGGCTACGCCTATAACGAACTCGGTCCGACAGTGTGGTGGGGCGCGGTGGTTGGCGGGAAGAGCCTCATCGACGCGTCGGCGGAATTGCGCGTCAGAGTGACCGACACGATCGGCGTCGTTCCATTTTTCGACATCGGGAACGCTTTCACTTCAAGCTTCCCGACTTTCAACGAGCCTCTGTTCGCGGCGGCTGGTCTCGGCTTGCGCTACTATACGTCCGTCGGCCCGATCCGCCTCGACGTCGCCTTTCCTCTCGAGCGTCGCGCCGGCAATGGGCCGGTCGCCGTCTATGTCAGCATCGGGCAGTCATTCTGATGGCGCAGTGCAACTCCCAACCACCTCGTCCTGAGGCGCCGCGGAGCGGCCTCGAAGGACGCTCCAGGAGGCGCAGACGCCGCGACGCTGGGTCATCCTTCGAGACGCCGCGCTCCGCGCGGCTCCTCAGGATGCGGACCGTCGGATTCGGCGCCATTCCGAAGGCCGCCAGCTTCGGAGTTATGGCGCAGTTCCTGTCCCCCCTCAAAGCTCTGGCGCTGATCGCTCTCCTCGTCCTCTGCGGGAGCGCCTATGCGGCGGAGGGCGACAAGGGCGTGCTCGCCAACCTCATCTCGCGGGCTTTGTCCTCGCCATCGATGAAGGTCTCCATCGGCGCGGTGGACGGCGTGCTGTCTTCCGACGCGTCCATCAGCGACATCGTCCTCTCCGATCGCCAAGGCCCTTGGCTCAAGGTCGACAAGGTTCGGCTCGTCTGGAACCGGCTGGCCTTGTTCAGCCGAAGGCTCGAGGTCGATCAGCTCACGATCGGACAGATGCAGGTCCTGCGGCGTCCGCTTCCCTCTGAAACGCCGCCTCCTGACACGGGGGCGCAGCAGCCGATCCTGCCGGAACTGCCGCTCAAGGTGATCGTCAAGCAATTTGGGGTGCAGGAGCTTTCGCTTGGCGAGCCGGTCGTCGGCGTCGCGGCTCGCCTCAGCATTTCGGGCAAGGCGACGCTGGGACCGCCGTCCGAGGGTCTCGACCTTACCCTCACTTCGCAGCGGCTCGACGCGCCGGGCGACTTCAAAGCGCTCTTGACTTACGTTCCCGCGACCGACCGGCTCACGCTCAACGTCAATTCCGCCGAGCCGGCCGGCGGAATCTTTGCCCATCTCGCAAATCTTCCCGGCCTGCCGCCGGTCAAGCTCGCCTTCAATGGCGCAGGCGCCTTGGACAATTTCACCGCGAAGCTCGACTTCACCGCAGGCGCGGATGTGTGGGCGAACGGCGAGGTCATCGTCGCGCGGCAAGGCGCGGGGCGACGGCTGACGCTCGATCTCAACTCGCGACTCGAGGGGCTTGCGCCGGGCGTTGTGCAGCCGGTCTTCGCCGGCCAGACGACGCTCAAGGGCGACGTCCAGTTCAACGACGATTTCAAGCATCGCCTTGCCCGGCGGCCTGCATCTCGTGTCGGCCGCCGCCCGGCTCGACTTCGAAGGCGAGAAGTCAGCGAACGGCCTCCTCGATCTCAAGGTCCACGCCGGCGCAATTCCAGGCTCCACAACGGTCGGAAAACTCGATCTCAACGCATCGATCAATGGACCGCTCGCGAGCCCCACAATCGACGGCGCTTTCGACGCAGGGCAGATCCGCGTGGAGCAAGGATCGCTCGACCGAGTCGAGGCGAGCTTCCGGGCAAGTCCTGAAGGTCCGCTGACGGGGGAGAAGACGCGGATCCTGTTCGAGGGCCAAGCCAAGGTGAACGGCCTCGCGCTTGCCGATCCTGCCTTCGCCCAAGCGGTCGGCCGCGAGCTGACGCTGACAATGCATGGCTCGGCCTCGTCGAGGGGCGAGATGACGTTCGACACGCTCGATCTCTCGGCGCCCAATTTCGACGCGCAATATTCCGGTCTTCTCTCGGGCAGCAAAATTCATGGCAAGGCGAATCATCGTCGCCCGCGACTTGAGCCGCTTCGCTCTCCTCGCTGGCGGGACTTTAAAAGGCGAGGCGCGCATCGCTGCCGATTTGGACGGAGCGCCCCGTTATGGCGCTCTGAGCGCAACCATTGACGCGCATGCGACGAAACTTGCCACCAACTTTCCCATGTTTGACCGGGCGACCGGCGGAACCCTCGACCTGAGCGGCGCCGCGCGGCTGACGCCGGGCGGCGGGTTCGCCTTCTCGGACCTTTTGGCGAGCGGCCAACATGGATCGGCGCGGCTCAATGGGGAGTACGGGCGCGACAAGGTGGATCTCGGCGCGCGCATTGACATTCCGAAGAGCCAAGTCCTCGACCCGCGCGTTAACGGCAAGGCGGAGATCGCCGCCGCGCTGAGCGGGACGCCGTCCGATCTCACCGCCGCGCTGAAAGCGAATTTGGGCGAAGGAAGGCTCCTCGACCGCAAGACAACCGGCATCGCTCTGGAAGCGCTCGCCAACCACGTGACCGGCCTCATCGACGCGAACGCTTCTTTATCCGGCGATGTCGACGGCCATGCTCTGCAAGGCTCGATGCATGTGGCGAAACATGACGACGGCGGCTGGGCCATCGACAATCTCGGACTCAGCCTCGCTTCGGCGCGGCTTGCCGGCGCACTGGCTGTTGGCGCCGACAGCCTGGCGACCGGCGACCTCAGCTTCAGCGCGACCAATCTCGATGATCTGTCGCCGCTCGTTCTGACCAAGTTGACCGGCGCATTGCAAGCGAAAGCGAGCGCCTCGGTCGCCGATGGCAAGCAATCGGTCTCGGTCACGGCGAACAGCGATCGGATGACCATAGACGCGAATAAACTCGAGGGCCTCAAACTCGACCTCAAGATCGCTGACCTGTGGGGCGCGAAGATCATCTCCGGCTTCGCCCAACTGGCTCGAGCGGAAGTCGCCGGCCAGTCGATTACCGGCGTCAAGCTGACGGCCACGGGGAACGCCTCGGCCAGCGATCTGGAGTTGAGCGGAAACGCGCGGGGCTTGTCGATAAACGCACGCGGGCGGCTTTTCGGCGGGCCGCCGACGCGTCTGGAGCTTGCGAGCTTCACCGCTCAGGGCGGCGGCCAGCGCATCACGCTCGCGAGCCCGGCGACCGTGACCTATGGAAGCGACGGCCTCGACATCAAGGACCTTGCGTTTCGTGTCGGCGCTGGGCGGCTGTCGCTCTCCGGCCATAGCGGCTCGACGCTGGCGCTGAAAGCGAGCGCCACTGGGCTGCCGCTCACGGCGCTCGATCTGGTCTCGCCCGGCCTCGGCCTATCCGGCGTCGCCGACGGCGAGGCGACGATCGGGGGAACGCCAGGCAGTCCGACCGGCGAATGGCGAGTGCGTCTGCAGCGCGTGAGCGCGCTTGAGATGCGCAACGCCGGTTTGCCCGCGCTCGACGTCGCCGGCTCCGGCCGGCTCGCGGGAGGCCGCACGTCGCTTGACGCGACAATCAACGCCGGGACTGGCGCCGCCCTGCGCCTGACCGGCTCCGCTCCCCTCGCGCCAGACGGGCCGCTGGATGTGAAGGTCGACGGCTCCCTCGACGCCCGTCTCGCCAATTCCATGCTTTCCGTCTCCGGCCGCCACGCGGCCGGTTCGCTCATGATCGCGTTTCAGCTGCGCGGAACGATGGCGAAGCCACAGGCGCAAGGGACGGTCCGGCTGAGCGGCGGGGAATTGAGGGACGATCAGACGGGATTCAAGCTGACCGGCGTGACGGGGACATTCGTCGCCAGCGGCGACACGATTCGAATCGATCACTTTGCAGGAGCAACGCCGAACGGCGGTTCGATAAGCGCCACCGGCGAAGTGAGGCTCGATCCCGGCGCCGGCTTTCCCGGCTCCATTCGCGTGACCGGCCAGCACGCCCAACTCGTCGCCAACGACATTCTCTCCGCGACCGCCGACATGGCGCTCACGATCACTGGCCCGCTTGCGCAGAAGCCGCAGAGTCGACGGACGCATCACGATCGTAGGGATGGATATCTCTGTGCCCAATCGCTTCAATAGCGTCGCGGCGCCCATTCCCGGCACGAAGCATCTGAACCCGACCCCGACAGCGCGGGCGCGGCTGGCGCTGATGGCCAAAGCCAAGGGACACGGCGCGCGTTCGCCGCTGTTCGATGCGACGCTCGCGCTGACGGTCTCCGCGGCCAGCCGCATTTTCGTGCGCGGTCGCGGCATGTATGCGGAACTGGGCGGCGACTTGCATGTCGCCGGCTCGGCCCGCGACCCGCAGGTGACCGGAGGCTTCAATCTGCTGCGCGGCTCGTTCACGCTTTGAGCTCGCGCCTTACCTTCACCCGCGGAGACGTCCGGTTCCACGGCGACGTTACGCCCGAGCTCGACCTTGTCGCCGAGACAACCACGACCGGCGTCACCGCCCGCATCAGCGTGACCGGCCCCGCGATGCAGCCGGTGTTTCAAATCAGCTCCACCCCAAGCCTGCCGGAGGACGAGATCCTTTCCCGTGTCCTGTTTCAGAAGTCGTCGGGCAGCTTGTCGGCTTTCCAGGCGGTTGAATTGGCGAACGCGGTTGGGACTCTTTCCGGCCAGGCCGATGCGTTCGAGCACATACGAAAATCGCTTGGCGTCGACAGTCTCGACATCAGCTCGAGCGCGACCGGCGGGGCTCTGGTCAGCGCAACGCGGGCGATCAACGACCGGGTGAGCGTCGGCGTAACGAGTGGAGCGAGAGCTCAAGACAACGGGGTTAACCTGAATTTCGACGTCACCCGCCATGTGAGGCTTCAGGCAGGCGTCGACGCCAGCGGCGGTTCGAGCGCCGGCGTCGGCCTCGATTGGGAGTACAAATAGCGCGCCGGGTCGCCGCAATCCGCCCAATCTTGCGCCACGCTGGCGCGGCGCTAAATATGGTAAAAAGCGTGGCGCCGGCTTCGAAGAGAACAAGAAGATGCTGCAATCCCTTCTGGCCGAGGGTCGGCCGCTGCTGGCGGACGGCGCCACGGGCACTAACCTTTTCGCCATGGGGCTAACCTCGGGCGACGCGCCGGAGGTCTGGAACGCCGAGCATCCGGGCAGGATCCAGAGCCTGCATCGGGCGTTTGTCGACGCGGGCTCCGACATCATTCTGACCAACAGTTTCGGGGCCAACCGTCGCCGCCTGATGCTGCACAAGCTCGAGGGCCGGACGCGCGAGCTCAACCGTCTGGCCGCTGAGATCGCGCGCAAGGTCGCCGACAACGCGGGTCGCCCTGTCGCGGTCGCCGGATCGATCGGACCAACAGGCGACCTCCTGGCTCCGCTCGGACCGTTGAGCGAAGACGAGGCGGTCGACATTTTCATCGAGCAGATCGAGGGATTGCGCGAAGGCGGCGTCGACGTCGCCTGGATCGAGACCATGTCCGCGCCGGAAGAAATGCGCGCCGCGGCGGTCGCGGCGGGCAAGCGCGGCATGCCCTATACCGTCACCGCCAGTTTCGACACCGCAGGCCGCACCATGATGGGCGTGGCGCCGGCAGCGTTCAGCGAGCTGGTCGAAGCTTTCGAGCCGGCCCCGATCGCCTTCGGCGCCAATTGTGGCGTCGGCGCCTCCGATCTCCTGGCGGCGATCCTTGGCATGAAATCGGGCGCTCCGTTGATCGCCAAGGCGAACGCCGGCGTGCCGCAATGGCATGGGGCTGAAATCCATTATTCCGGCACGCCGGAGCTGATGGAAAGGTATGCCGGACTGGCGGTGGATTGCGGGGCGCGCATCGTCGGCGGTTGCTGCGGCAACAGCCCGGCCCATGTCGCGGCTATGCGGCGCGGCCTCGACGCCCACGCAGCTGGCGCGCGGCCGGACGTGGAGGCGATCGCCGCGGCGCTCGGTCCCCTCGTCGCGCCGCCCGCGGCGGAGAGCGGCGGCGGTCGGCCGCGGCGGCGGGAGCGGACGTGAACGCAAAAGCGAAACGGCGCGCCTGGACTCATTCAGCCGAGCGCGATCCGGTGGAGCTGGAGGAGGTCCCGGTTGATGCAGCGCCACGCCTTCCGCTCGTTGCGCCCGAAGGTCTGCAGGTTTTCGACGTCGGGGTAGAGAACGCCGGCGAGCGGCTCGATCGGTTCCTGGGCCAGGCGGCGGCCGCGCGAAGTCTCGCTCTCTCGCGCACCCGGCTCAAGGCGCTGATCGAGGCCGGCGAGGTGAAGATCGACGACAACGTTGCGCGCGATCCTTCGACGCGGCTCACTGCGGGCGCACGCATCGCCTTCGAGGCGCCGTCGCCGGAGGACTCGCCCCTCCTCGGCGAGGACATCAAGCTTGCCGTGATTTATGAGGACGAGCATCTGATCGTGATCGACAAGCCGGCCGGGCTCGTTGTCCATCCGGCGCCGGGCCATGCGGCCGGCACGCTGGTCAACGCGCTGATCCGCCATTGTGGGGCGAGCTTGTCGGGCGTGGGCGGGGTCAAGCGGCCCGGCATCGTGCACCGGCTCGACAAGGATACGTCCGGACTGCTCGTCGTCGCCAAGACGGACGCCGCGCATCGGGGCCTGGCCGAACTCTTCGCCGACCACGGACGCACGGGCTCGCTCGAGCGGGAATATCTGGCGCTCGTCTGGGGCGGCTTCGACGCGACCGCTGGCAAGGTTATGGTCCCGATCGGACGCGATCCGCGCCATCGGGAAAAAATGGCGGTCGTGAGCGAGGAGCGGGGTCGGCATGCCACGACCCACTGGCGGGTCGAGGAAGCCCTCGGGCCGGCAAGCCTGATCGCCTGCCAGCTCGAGACAGGCCGCACGCATCAGATTCGGGTCCATATGGCGTCAATCGGTCATCCCTTGTTAGGCGATTCGGTTTATGGATCAGGGTTCAAGACCAAGGCGGCGCTCATCGGCGGCCGCGCCGCATCCGCGCTTGACGCTCTCGGACGACAGGCTCTCCACGCCTCCATCCTGGGGTTCGAACATCCTGTGACCGGGAAAGCGCTCCGCTTCGAGCGCCAGCCGCCCAAAGATTTTGCGAGGTTGCTCAAAGCATTACGAGGCACGCGGGCAGCCTGACGTTCTTTATTGGACAGAAGGGCTCATGAAACAATTTCATATTGCCAGCGAATAACTGTCTAGGCGCGGCCCTTTTTCGGCCACGCTTGCTCGACCACAATATGTCTTACCGGCTCTAGCGCCGACGGAGACGGCCAACGGCCGGTCTCCCAATCTGAGGAAAACATGGCTTCGTCGCTTCCCATTATTGCGGGTGAATTGGGACTGTCCCGCTACCTGCAGGAGATCAAGCGGTTCCCGATGCTGGAGCCGCAGGAGGAATACATGCTCGCCAAGCGCTGGCGGGAACATGGGGATCGCGAGGCGGCGCACAAGCTCGTGACCTCGCATTTGAGGCTCGTGGCCAAGATCGCCATGGGCTATCGCGGCTATGGCCTGCCGATCGGCGAAGTGATTTCCGAGGGCAATGTCGGCCTCATGCAGGCGGTCAAGCGCTTCGAGCCGGACAAGGGCTTCAAGCTCGCGACCTACGCGATGTGGTGGATTTCGGGCCTCGATCCAGGAATACATCCTGCGCTCGTGGTCGCTGGTGAAGATGGGCACCACCGCGAGCCAGAAGAAGCTGTTCTTCAATCTGCGCAAGGCCAAAAGCCGGATCTCCGCGCTCGACGAGGGCGATTTGCGCGACGACCAGGTCGAGTTGATTTCGAAGCGGCTCGGCGTCGGCAAGCAGGACGTGATCGACATGAACCGCCGCCTCGGCGGCGACGCCTCGCTCAATGCGCCGCTGCGCGACGGCGGCGAGGGCGAGTGGCAGGACTGGCTCGTCGACGACAGTGCGGATCAGGAAACGCTGCTCGCCGACCGAGAGGAATTGGACGCGCGCCTGGGCGCGTTGCGCGGCGCGCTCAGCGTGCTCAATCCCCGCGAGCGGCGCATCTTCGAGGCGCGCCGGCTGGCCGACGAGCCGATTACGCTCGAGGAGCTCTCGACCGAATTCGGCGTCTCGCGCGAGCGCGTGCGGCAAATCGAGGTGCGCGCCTTCGAGAAGGTGCAAGCCGCGGTGAAGGCCGGCGTCGCCAAGGCGCAAGCGCCGAAAAACCGCCCGCCGGCGGCGTTGCCGGCTCGCTGAGGCGCGGCTGGCGACCGCTGGCCGACGGTCGCTTTTTTGCAGAAATTGTCGCACGGCGTCGAAGAATTTGAAATAGGCTGGGCGTAGACAAAGGGATTGTCCTCGCTGAACCGAACAGGCCGCCCAATGCCCGCTATCCGATTTCGCCTAGGCCGATCGCGCCGCCGCCTCGCGGCTTTGTGGCTGGCCGCGGCGCTCGGCGCATCTCCCGCCCTTGCCGCGGACTGGCCAGCCACGCCCGAGCGCGCGGACGCGCTCAAAGCCTTGATCGCCAAGTTTTTTCCCGCCGCGCAGGCCGGCGCAACTCCGCTTGTGAAGGTGACCGCCGAGGGCTCCCATTATCTCATCTCCGCCGATCTCAGCGTGCTCAACGCTCTCCTTGCTGAAACGGGCGTCTCCTATGATCCGGCGGTCATCGCCTACCAGGCGGTCGAGCAGGACGACGGCAATTGGCGGGTCGCCATGGACTCGCTTCCCAAAATCGCCTTCCATTCCAAGGACGCGAGCGGCAGCGTTGAACTCTCGAATTTTCGCTCGGCGGCGCTGATCAGTCCGGCCATCGCCTGGCTTCTCTCCGGCTCGGCGAATATGGACAAAGGAACCATCGAGATTGAGAGGCCGAAGCTCAATCAAAGAATTGATTTCGGACCCGTTCAGGAGACGGTCGCCACCAATGTGGCCGGCGACGGCTCGGTGTCGACGCAGGTGAAGGAGGAGATCGCCGAACTCGGCCTCAAAGCGGAGGGAAGCAGCGAGAACGACACCCCGGTCAATTTCAGCGGCAGGGCGGAAAAGGCCGTGATCAATCTTGGCGTCGACGGCTTCAAGAGCCGCAAGGCTTTCGACCTCTGGAGCCTCATTGCGGCCAACCCGGCGCGCGCCGACCTCGCCGCCCACGAGGCGGAGTTCAAGGGCCTGCTCAAGGAACTGGCGGCGCCCGGCCTCAAGGTCGATGAGGGGATCGAAGCGCAGAAGACCGTCGTCACCGCAGCTTTGGGCGCGATCGCTCTCAAGAATGTCAAATATGAGCTCGGCGCGGCGAATGCGGGGCCGCAAAGCTCGATCAACTTCAGCGTTTCAGCCACCGGATTGAGCCTGCCCGTCGGCCTCGTTCCGCCCAACGCAAACGCGCTGACGCCCTCGAAGATCGACATCGCGGCGACGCTCAAGGGCATCGACATCGCCGCGGCGGCCAACGAGTGGATCTCCGACCTCAACCTGCAGGGCGAGGGCCCCCTCCTGTCGGACGACAACGCGGAGAAGGTCGAGGCCGCTTTCTTAAGCTCGGGTCCCGTCCAGATCGAGTTCGCTCCCTCGCATGTGGTCGGGCCTGCGGTCGATGCGGACTTTACCGGTTCGATCCGCCTCGACAAGGCGAAGCCCACCGGCGCGCTGACGATCCACGCGCGGGATTTCGACAAGACCATGGAGGCGGTCAAGGACTTGGGCCCGGACATCGCCGGCAAAGCCATGCCAGGCCTCGCGCTGGCCAAGGGCCTGGCGAAGAGCGAAAGCGACGGGAGTTCTCACCTGGCTCGTGGAGCTCGACGCCGAGCGGGCGATCAAGGTCAACGGCATCCCCTTCGGCAAGGCGCCGGACTAGGCGACGGGGCGCTGGCGCATTCCGAAGGCGTGGGTCGTCGCCACGGGCTGGCATTAGTTACATTGTTACCGAGTTATTTAGCTCCACTGCGGCGGGTCGCGACCCTGGTCAATTTGGGTTTTCTTGGCGCGTCCCCGTTTGACTGCGAAAACCCCCATTTGGCGCTATTGGATTTCCTTGGATTTCCTTGGATCTCGCCGAATCGATACTTTTCAATGGGTTACGAGGGATTTTCGCGAGCGCAATTTTCCTCGCGCCCTTCTCCGCGTGAGACCCCGCCGCGCCGGGCGCCTGCGGTCTTGACATGCGGAACTCCAGGATTGTTCATGGGATAAGTTTAATTCATTTTCTGATTTTCTTCAATTGATTGTCGCCAGAGTTTGTTGGTCGACCAGGCCCTGGCGCCGGAGGTTCTCCAACCCCGCCAATCCGCCAACGACAGGTCGATCACGACGCTTTGGGCGCGTTCGGCACGACCAGATATTTCTCGCCCGTCGCGTGTTTGGCGTAGGCGCGGATGACGTCCGGGGAGACGGCTTGGGCGAGGCTGATTTCGGCCGTGTAGCGGCTGGCGAAAATGGTCTTTATTTCCCGAGCGACGCGAGCGCGCAGGCTTTGGGCTTCATCGGGAGTGAGCTTCGCCAGAAAATAGCTCACGAGCCAGCCGCCGACGCCCCAGGCCATGCCCAAATCGCCTTCGATGATGCGCGGGCCCGGATCGAGTCTCCCGTAGATGTAGACCTGCTTGTGCACCGGCGAGCCATAGCGGCTGTAAGCGGGCAACTTTCGGCGCAGGACTTGTTCCATGACCTCAAGGATCGTGGCGGCCATCCCGCCGCCGCCGATCGCGTCGAAGCCGAGAGTCGCCCCCGTCTCCGCAATCGCGTCCGCCAAGGCGTCCTTGAAGCCATCGGCTGAGCTGTCGAGGACGTGGGTCGCGCCCTGCGCGCGCATGAGGTCGGCCTGGGCGGGACTCCGCACCACGCTCACGAGCGGAATCCCGTCAGCAAGGCAGAGGCGGTTCAGCATCTGCCCGAGATTGGAGGCGGCGGCGGTGTGAACCAATGCGCTGTGGCCTTCTCGCCGCATCGTTTCGGTCATGCCGAGCGCAGTGAGCGGGTTGACGAAGGCCGAGGCGCCGTCTTTCGCCGACGTTCCCTCGGGCAGCACCACGCAGTCGCGCGCCTTCACTGTTCTCAAGGTCGCGTAGCTCCCCCCGAAAGGGGCAATGGCGACTGTGCGTCCGAGCAATTCTTGCGCGGACGCTCCGGCCTCAACCACGACGCCCGCCCCCTCGTTGCCGACGGGAATTGGACGGTCGAGCCGTCCGGCCAAGCTGGCCAATCGCGCCGCGGGAACATCGGCTTCCGCCGCCGGGCCGCCCGGACCGGCGCTCGCTCGAAGGGTCGCCAGATCCGCCTGTCCCAAGAGAGTGAGAATGTCGGACGGGTTGAGGGGCGCGGCCTCAATCCGAACGACCACCTCGTCCGCGCCGGGTGCGGGAACCGGCGCTTCGTCGATTGAAAGCTTCAAACGGCCATCGGAGGTGACAAGAGAGTGCAACGCATGCGCAGTGAGAGAGGACATTGAACGCTGTCTCCGGGGTCAGGCGAAATTCGGCCGATGCTGATCCTTTAGCTGCGCCGCATCGTCTGAGCGAGGTTTTCGCCGCTCACTGGGTGAGAAAAATTGACGTTTGCCGGATCGACAGGCTCTTGGCGTCAGCCGAGCATTCCAAACTTAAATTCGAGCCAAGGTCGTCGGCAAAAAATGTTATGGCCTGCTTCGCGTCGAGGTCGATCCTAACTTTCTGATGCGTCGTCTCATAAGCCGGGATTTCGTTGTTGGCCTTTGACCATATGATCACAGAACAGTGAGATGGCTTACTGTTAAAATAGTATCCGGCATAAGACGTTCCGCCGGCGGAGTGATGGAAGGCGTGGAACGCTGGATATTCCGTTGTGACTGAGCTCGTTTGACTTAAAGGCGGCCGATCAATGGGCTCGGCGTAACTCAAGCCAAGGCCGGCGATGAGGGTGAGGGACGAAAGGATGAGTTTCATGGCTGTTTCTCCAGACTTTCGGGCGGAACGGTTCGACTGACGAGTTTTCCGGCAGCGCGAAATTAAGGGGGATGAGCGGGACGGCGCGCTTAGGCGCCGCCTCGTTACCGATCAGGCGTTGGCGCCGCCGTCGACGGTCAGGGTCGAGCCGGTGATGTATTGAGCCTTGGGACTCGCCAGGAAGGCGACGGCGTTGGCGATGTCCTCCGGCGCGCCATAATGGCCCAAGGCCATGAACTGGCGGAGCGTGTCCCCATAGGGCCCGTGAGCCGGGTTCATGTCTGTGTCGATCGAGCCCGGCTGCACGATGTTGACCGTGACCTCCTTGGGCCCGAGCTCGCGCGCCAGCGCCTTGGTGAAAGCGCTCAACGCCGACTTCGTCGCCGCGTAGACGCTGAGGATTGGCGCGGGCACGCGGTCGGCGAAATAGCTGCCGATGGTGATGATGCGGCCGCCCTTGCCGAGATGGGCGAGAGCCGCCTTGCTGGCGACGATCTGCGCGCGCACGTTGACATCGAGGAGCGCGTCGATGTCGGCGAGCGAGATGTCCTTGAGTTCGCCCACCCGAAGGATCCCCGCATTGTTGACGAGGATGTCAAGGCCGCCGAGTTCCGCGACCGTCTTCTCGACCGAAGCCTGAACCGCCGCGACATCCGCGCTGTCCGCCTGGATCGCGACAGCCTTGCGTCCTTTCGCCTTGATGGCGGCGACGACTTCCGCAGCGCGGTCGGCCGATTTCTCGTAAGTGATCGCCACGTCCGCGCCTTCGGCGGCCAGCGCCTTGGCGATGGAAGCGCCAATCCCTCGGCTCGCGCCGGTCACCAAAGCCCGTTTTCCTGTCAGCAGCATTGTCGTCTCTCCTTCTGTAGTGATCAACACAGAAGCACGTAATGGCTTGATTCCGGACGTCAAGGGAATTATGTGTCGATCACTACAGAAAAAGTCGGGATGGCCATGATCGGGAGGCCAAGAGAATTTGATCGCGCTCAGGCGTTGGAAGCCGCCATGCTCCTTTTTTGGCGCAAGGGCTTCGCGGCGGCCTCGATGAACGACCTGTGCGACGCGATGGGCGTCCGCTCGCCGAGCCTCTATGCGGCGTTCGGCAGCAAGGAGGCGCTCTATCTCGAGGCGGTCGGGCGTTACGTTGAGATCTTTGGCCCCCCGGTCTGGGACAAGCTCGCGGAAGGAGCGACGGCTCGCGCGGGCGTCGAGAATTTCTGCTCACGGCGACTGAGACCCTGCCAAAATCGGGGACGATTCCGGCAGGATGCATGGCGACGCTGGCCGCGATCAGCGACGAATGGCCGGCGGGAATTGGCGATGTCGTCAGAAAAATCCGCGTCGAAATGCTGGGCATGTTGCGGTCGCGGCTAGAGACTGGCGTGGCCAATGGCGAACTGCCGCCGACGACGGACATCGAGGGCCTCAGCCGATTTTATCTCAGCGTCTACCAGGGAATGGCCGTCCAGGCCCGCGACGGCGCCGCTACGGCGGAGCTGAAAGGCGTCGTAGCGGCAGCAATGTCCGCCTGGCCAAGCGATGGCCGGGGGTGACGGCGCCGCTATTCGCAGACGAAGCTCGCGGCCGCGTTCACATCTCCCGAGCCCGCATAGTGCGCCCGCTTCGGATAGGGGCAGGCGGGGCGCTGCATGACGATCGGCTTCGTCGGGTCGTCGCCCTGGTATTTGGTGGCGATCAGCTTCTCTGGCGCGGCTCCGGTCTCCACCCATCGGGCGAGGGCGGCCAGGACGTCGTGCTGCGCGTCGACCTCAGGCGCCGGCAGCCCATGTTCGCTGCCGACCGCATCCGGCCCTTCGCCCCCGCCCAGACCGCAATGCTCGACGCCGGGCAGAAGGAAGAGACGCGCCGAGCCCTCGAGCTCAGCCTCTCCTCCAGCGGCCTTGGCGAGCTTGTCGTAGAAGGCGATTGTGCCCAGCGGATTGAGGATCGAATCGGCCCAGCCGTGATAAAGCAGCAATTTCCCGCCATGCGCCTTGAAGGCGTCGATATTGGCGACCGTCGCGCCGTTCACGTCAGGTCCGAGCACGGCGTCGACTTCGGCCATGTCGCGGTCGAAATTGAACTTGCGCCAGTCCCAGGCCGGGCCGAACACCCACTTGAACAGGCTGTCGAACCCCGGCTCTTTCAGCGAGAAGGGCGGCTCGCCCTCTTCGAGCGCCCAGCCGAAGGCGGGACCCTCGCTGCCGCGCGGCCAGCCCGGATAGATCTGCTCGCCGGTGCGCGGATTTTTGGGTCCGTCATAGAAGCGCTTCGCGGTTTCGACCTGCGCGGGAGTGAGGCAGTCGGGCGCGTCGCCGGCCTTGCAGACGAGCGTTGCCGGATCGAAGGCGCAATGGGGCGGATCGGCGACGAATGTGTCCGAAGCCGCGCCGCCCGCGCCCGGAGGGCAGGCCGCGACCACCGCCTTCTTGAGCAGCATGAGCTTGTCATGGCCGAGCGCGGCGCCTGGCGCGCGGTCCGCCGCCTGGCGGTCCCAGACAAGCGCCGCATGCAGATGGGTGCGGTTGACCACGGGCGCGCCGGCGACGATGCCGTCATAGTCCGACGGGTAGAGTTCGGCTTCGATCAAAGCCTGCTGGCCGCCGGTCGAGCAGCCGGTGAAATAAGCGTGCGACGCTTCCTTGCCGTAGAAGGCCCGCGCGATGTCCTTGCCGGCGGCCGTCATCAGGTGACTGGCGCGAAAGCCCCAGTCGCGCCATTTGACCGGATGGCCGACGATGGCGTCGCCGTTCAGCGCCGTCGAGGGCGCCGTTCCCTGGTCCGTATTGATGACGGCATAGTCCCGGCGCAGGCCCGAGGCCAGGACGGGATAGTTGAAGGCGCCGCCGTAACCCCCGTTCCCGGTCCCCTCGAAGACGCCCTTCCATCCGTCCTGAGGAAGCCACATTTCGACCCGGATCGCCGAGTCCTGCACAGGCGACAGGGTCGCCGTCACCCTGCAGAATGCCGGCAGGTTGGCGTAGCTCTTCGAATCGCCGGCCGTGAACGACCCCGCAGGCACGCTCTCCGCCGCCGTGATCGTCGTGTCTTCGAGCTTGAGGTCCTTGAGAGAGGCGCAAGCTTCGGCGGCGAAGACCGAAGTCGCGCCGGCGATCGCAGCCGCCCCGCCGATCGCGATCAGGAACCCCGCCGTCGAAAGGCGTCGCAGGTTATCGGCGTGCGTCATTGGCTGCATCGTCTCCTCGGCTCCACAATGTTCGGGCTCATGAACGGGCTTAAGCCTCTGTCGCTCAAGCCTGCGCGCGGACACTAACACCGGAGGGGTCAAAACGGGAGCCCGAGTCCTGCCTCCATTCGGCGCAGGCGGCCGGCGACGCGGTCGCTCGCGCGTACCGACGGAGCTTCGCGAAGAGGAGGCTTACGCGTCTATCGGGAGCGCGATTTCAAAGCGGATTCCGAGCGGATCGCTGTGCCATTCATGCTGGCCGCCGAGGGCTTCGCTGAGCAGACGAATGAAGCTCATCCCCATGTGCCCGGCCTCGGTCATGTCAAAACCCTCGGGAAATCCCACCCCATCATCCTCATAAGCGATCATGAGGCGCCCCTTTTCCTTTTGCCTGCAGGAGAGCGAGATCCGTATCGGCAAACCTGCGGGATGAGCGTATTTCAAGGAATTGGAGACGAGTTCCGCGGTGATGAGGGCGACCGGCAAAGCCTTTTTCGCCGGCAGATGACAAGCCGCCGGACAGTCAAATGTAAATGATGTCGCCGCCGGCGCCACCGCGCCCCTCAGGCGGGTGCAAACCTCTTCCAGATAGGCGCGCAGCTCCACAGTTCCCGCCGTGGAGCGGGCGAGGAATTGGTGGAGTTTTCCGACCGTTTCTATGCGATCGGCAATTTCGAGAAGAAACGTTCGGGGATCCGATACGTCCCGCGTCCTTGCTCGCTGGCGAACCAGCCCGCTGATGATTTGCAGACTATTTGCGATCCGATGATTGGCTTCTTCTTGGAAAGCCTTGAAATCTTCGAATGAGGAAACAGCCGATTTCATTCAGTGATAGCATGACGACCTTCTCTTCTTTGATATAAGATCACTGGACTTAAGGCAAGAAGTATTTTCTGATAAACTTAAGCAGAACAAGGTATCTCATCAGTATACGCTGCATCTACAATTTACTCTTCTTCCCATATGTACTCATCTTACGCCCTTGACAAAAATGCCTCATTATGAGTAACTGACGTTATGTGAGCAAGCGGCGCTGGTCGAAAGGAGCCTGTCGATGTCTGCGGAGCCTCGCGGGGAGCGTCTTCAGATCATGTTGACGAGGGACGAGCTTGCCGCTCTCGATCAATGGCGATTCAGCCGTCATATGCCGAGCCGGGCGGCGGCGATTCGCGAGCTGTTGCGCCGCGGTTTGGCGGCGGAAGGCTTTGACGTTTCGGACGGAAAGACGAAATCCGGCGATTTCGGCGTGATCGGCGACATCAGCCTGGTCGCCGATAAAGCGTCTTGAAGCCGCGTCCCGCGCGCTAGCGGGGATGGCCGCGACACCTGAAGTTTCCGGCCCTCAGCCTCGGTCGCGGATCGAGACGATCCGCGACCCCTGAGCGCGCTTCGCCACGAAACTGGCGCCGAGCGTGCTAGGATATGTTTATGTCCTCCTTCACCGCGCGCGTCGTCCCCTCCATCGCCGCCATCGATGCGGCGGCATGGGACGCTTGCGCCAATCCACCCGGCCGCGCATTTGAAGAGGCCGTGGGGGAACGGTTCAATCCGTTCATCACTCACGCTTTTTTGAACGCGCTCGAGGCCTCGGGCTCGGTTGGCGGCCGCTCCGGCTGGGCGCCGGCGCATCTCACGGTTGAAGACGCCGCCGGGCGCATGGTCGCCGCCGCGCCCTGCTACCTCAAGAGCCACAGCCAGGGCGAGTATGTGTTCGACCACGCCTGGGCCGACGCTTACGAGCGCGCCGGCGGCAGCTATTATCCCAAGCTTCAGGTGGCCGTCCCGTTCACGCCGGTGACCGGACGCAGGCTCCTCGTCGCCGCCGACGCTCCGCAAGGCGCGCGGGAGGCGCTGATCGGGGGTTTGCGCGAATTGCGCAAGCAGACGAAGACCTCGTCCATTCATCTCACCTTCCCCACCGTCGAGGATTCCGAGCGGCTGGCGGGCGCCGGGTTTCTGATCCGCACCGGCGAGCAGTTCCATTTCTCCTGCAACGGCTATACGAACTTCGACGATTTCCTCGGCGCGCTCGCCTCGCGCAAGCGCAAGGCGATCAAGCGCGAGCGGCGCGACGCCCTGGAGAACGGAATCACGGTCGAATTGCTGACGGGTCCATCGATCCGGTCCGAGCACTGGGACGCCTTCTTCAGGTTCTACATGCATACGGGCTCGCGAAAGTGGGGGCGCCCGTATCTGACCCGCGCTTTCTTCGATCTGATCGGCTCCACCCTCGCCGACCGCGTGCTTTTGGTCATGGCGCGCCGCGCCGGGCGCTACGTCGCCGGCGCGATCAATTTCATCGGCGACGACGCGCTCTACGGGCGCAACTGGGGCGCGATCGAGCACCACCCCTTTCTGCATTTCGAGGTCTGCTATTATCAGGCGATCGACTTCGCGCTCTCACGCGGGCTTCGCCGCATCGAGGCGGGGGCCCAGGGCGAGCACAAGCTCGCCCGCGGCTACCGGCCTGCCCTCACCTATTCGGCGCATGAGTTCGCCGACGCGCGCCTGAGCCGAGCGATTGCGGACTATCTCGGACATGAGCGCGCCGCGGTCGAGCGCACGATCGCCCATTATGAAGAATACGCACCCTTCCGCCGCAGCGACGGCGGCGCACAAGGGTCGGAAGAAATGGGAGAAGCCTTTGACGCCGAAGTATGAGCCCGACAACATCTTCGCCAAGATCCTTCGCGGCGAAGCGCCATGCGTCAAGGTCTACGAGGACGACGTCTCGCTCGCCTTCATGGACGTGATGCCGCGCGCCGAGGGGCACACGCTCGTCATTCCAAAGACGCCCGCGCGCACGCTCTTTGATCTCGACCCCAAGGATCTGGCGCGTTTCATGCCGGCGGTGCAGAAGGTCGGACGCGCGGTCATGGCCGGCATGCAGGCCGAGGGGCTTTTGCTCCAGCAGTTCAATGAACCGGCGAGCGGCCAGCAGGTCTTCCATCTGCATTTTCATCTTCTGCCGTGCTGGACGGGGGTTGCGATCCGTCCGCCGGGCGGACCGTTCCAGAACGCCGAGAAGCTCAAGCCCTACGCCGACAAGATCGTTGCAGCGCTCGCCGGCGCGTAAGCTCGTCGCCGGTCGCCGGTCGCCGGCCGGCGCGCCAACCTCGGACGCTGACGCCCATGCCCCACATGCATTACTTCCCTATCGACGTCGGCGTCGCGACCCTGTTCTTCGCGATTTTGCGTCGGTCTTCTGATTTTCATCCAGCTCCGGCTCCTGGGCCAGGCTTATTCCGCCCTCGGCCTCGATCCCCGGGTCGCGATGCTGGTGCTGCTCGCCTCCCTTCTCGGCTCGTATGTCAATCTGCCGCTGGCGCGACTGCCCGATGAGCGCGTCGTCTCGCGCGAGGTGGTGGAGATCTTCGGCGTCCCGTTTCTGGCCCCGGTCGCCGTCGACTGGCCGGGCACAATCCTGGCGATCAACGTCGGCGGCGCGGTGATCCCGATCCTGCTGTCGTTCTATCTCCTCATGCGCTACAACCTTTGGGCGGCCGGCGCCGTGGCGACGGCGGTCGTCGGCTTCGTGGTTCACCGGATGGCGACGCCGATTCCTGGGGTGGGCATATCGGTGCCGACGATCGCGCCGCCGCTCCTGGCGGCGGGCGCAGCTTTGGTTTTGTCGCGGCGGTTCGCCGCGCCGATCGCCTATATCGGCGGCAGCCTTGGCGTCTTGATTGGCGCCGATCTCCTCAATCTCGGGCGGCTGCAAAGCCTCGGCGCCCTCGTCGCCTCGATCGGCGGCGCCGGAACGTTCGACGGAATTTTCCTCACCGGCGTCATCGCGGTGCTTTTGGCGAGTCTCGTCGTGGACAGAAGATGAATAGCTCATTACCAATCTGTGGCGGTTTTGCCACATTAGGCGACAAACGCCGGTCGAAGGCGAGAGTCAGGTAGACTCGCATGGCGCCGAATCCTATAGTCCGGCCATTGTTATTGGCGGCGGGGCGCGAGCGTGTTGCGTATAGCGTCGCGTAACATCGATGGAGACAACAAAATGACAAATCGCTGGCTAAAGGGTGTCGCGATTGCGGCTCTAACCGCTGTGGGGACGGTAGCGGCCCAAGCGGCGGATCTTCCGACTAGAAAAGAGGCGCCGGCTCCGGTGTTCGTGCCGCCTCCGTTTACCTGGACCGGGTTCTACGTCGGTGTGAACGCCGGCGGCATCTGGCCGAGCGGCAGCCGTAACGCGACGCTTGTCGCCCCCGGTGTCTTCCCGTTCCCGGTTTCGACCTTCTTCCCGGGCGGTCTCGGATCGCAGAGCGCCGGATTTATTGGCGGCGGTCAGGCCGGCTACAACTGGCAGACCGGCGCCTTCGTGCTCGGCGTCGAAACCGACTTCGACGGGACGACCCTCAGCAAGTCGACCAACAGCACCGGCGCTCCCTTCATTGGAACGGGCGTCCCCGCGCTTCTGTTGGGCGATACCTTGTCCATTCACGCCAAGACGAGCCTGAGCTGGCTCGGAACTACACGCGGCCGCGTGGGCTTCGTCGCGACGCCCGACAATCGCCTCATGATCTATGCCACGGGCGGTGTCGCTTACGGCGGCGGCAGCTCGAACTTCAGCGTCTTTGACGCTGCAACCGGCTCTTTCTGGAGCGGCAACCCCAGCTCCACCCGCGTCGGCTGGACAATCGGCGGCGGCCTCGAGTATGCCGTCACCAACAACATCACGGTCAAGGGCGAGTATCTGTATGCTGACCTCGGCAGCAGCAGCTTTAACAGTCTCGGAAATACCGCGGCGGTCATAAACTTTCCTGGCGTCGCGGTCAGCGGCAAAATCAATTACAACGCTTCAATCTTCCGCGCGGGCGTAAACTACAAGTTCTGAGCCTTAGTAGCTTCGAACTCGGAAGATCTTGGCCGGAGGAAGGGTGACCTTCTTCCGGCTTTTTTTGCGCCTGATGTGGTCTTAGCGCCGCGGCGTAGACTTTGGCCGGCCGAATGGACGGCAGGTCGACCGCTCTCTCGACGCCGCGATTGCGCTCCAGGTTGAAGGAACGATCTTAAGGCCCGATCAAGCGTCGGCTTCTACTCTCGGTTGCATTTCTCAAGCCGCCGAGACAGCCCCCGATGCCTGACCCGAACGTTCCGGCCCTTGTCCTCAAGCGCCTCGCCAAGAGCTTCGGCCGGCCGGCGGTCGATCGGCTCGACCTCACGATTCCCCCCGGCGAATTCTACGCTCTGCTCGGTCCGAACGGCGCCGGAAAGACGACCACCTTGCGCCTGGTCGCGGGGCTCCTGCCGGCTGACGACGGCGAGATCGAGATCTTCGGGATCGACGCCCGCCGTTTCCCCATCGAGGCCAAGCGCATCGTCGCCTGGCTCCCCGACGAGCCGATGCTGTACGACAAACTCGACCCGCTCGAATATCTCGAATTCGTCGCCGGCCTCTGGTCAGTCGAGGCGCGCCGGGCGAAGCGACTGGCGGAGGACTTGCTGGAAAGCTTAGGTCTTTGGCCGCATCGGCGCGACCGCTGCGAAGGCTTTTCGCGTGGGCTGAGGCAGAAGCTGGCTCTCGCCGGCGCGCTCATCCACGAGCCGCGACTCTTGATGCTCGACGAGCCGCTGACCGGCCTCGACGCCGCCGCCGCCCGGCAGGTCAAGGATATTCTGACAGATCGCGTGCGGGCGGGCGCGACCATCATCATGACGACCCATATCCTCGAGGTCGCGGAGCGGCTCGCGGACCGCATCGGCATTATCGCGCATGGGCGGATGATCGCCGAGGGGACGCTCGACGAATTGCGCGCCAGCATTGGCGTAGGCCGAGCGACGCTGGAGACGGTGTTCCTCGACTTGACCTCTCAAGCCGGACGCGCCGCTTGATTCGACGGTTGATTTGGTCCCTGGCCGCCTTTGCCCGTTTCGTCCTGCACGATTTGCGCCTGAGCGCGCGGACCCTCGCGTCGATGTTCGGCGCATTGTCGCTGCGGCGCCTCGCGGTTCTCATCGTCCTTATGTTCGTGTCGCTGCACGCCGCAGCCTATCCTGTCGCGGGCTGGCTCCTCCGCATTGAAGACGGACCGGACGGCCCCGCGCGAATCATGGCGATTGTCGCCGCGGGAGCCGCGCTGGTTCTTCCCTGGATCGTCGGCCAGTCGATCGCGGACTTCACCCGGACGCTGTTCGGACGCTCGGATCTTGAGTTGATCCTCGCCTCCCCCGTCGATGCTCACGCTCTGCTCGCCGCCCGGGCTTTGTCGATTTCGGTGGGGGCGGTCGCATCGGTCGGCCTCTTGCTGGGACCGCTCGCCGATGTCGCGGCCTTGCGCGGCCATGCGCATTGGCTGGCGCTCTATCCGGCCCTGATTGCGGCGGGGCTCGCGGGAACGGGCTTGGGGGTCATTGTGGCGATGGGCCTGTTCCTGACGGCCGGCCCGCGGCGCGCGCGGCTCTTGGGCCAGATCGCCGCGACTGCGGTCGGCGCGTCCGCCGTGCTCGGGGCGCAGGTTGTCGCCATGCTGCCCGAGGGCGTGCGGGCGGCGATCCTTGGGGCCATCGCGGCGCCTGCAAACGCCGCAGGCGCGGCGCCAAGCCTCCTCATGGCGCCGGTGCGCGCGGCGGCGGGCGAGCCGCAAGGGATTCTGTCTGGGCGGCTGTTGGCGCCGCCGTCTTCGCGCTGGCCTGCGCTTTGTTCGGCGAGCGCTTCGCGCGCGCGGCGATCGCCTCCGCAGGCGCGCCTGCCCGAGCCAACGCCGCAGCGAAGGGACAAGCGCGCTTTGGCGCGAGCGCCAGCGCGGCCTTGCGCATCAAGGAGCGGCGCGTCGTCTGGCGCGATCCTTGGCTCATGTCGCAACTGCTTCTGCAGGCCGCCTATACGACGCCGCTCGCCGTCATCTTATGGCGCGGCGGCGGGCCGACGGGCACGGTCGGAGTCGCGTTCACTCCGGCGCTGGTGGTGATCGCCGCGCAACTCGCGGGCGCGCTCTCGTGGATCGCGCTCTCGGCTGAGGACGCCCCGGATTTTCTCACGACCGCTCCCCTCACGCGGGCTCTCGTCGAGCGCGCCAAGATCGCGGCCATCGGCCAGCCGATCGCGCTGATCCTCGCCTTGCCGCTCGCCGCATTGGCCTTCGCTTCGCCCTGGGCGGGCTTATGCGCGCTTCTGTTCGGCTTGGGAGCGATCGCCTCGGCGGCGCTGATCAATCTCTGGCGACAGGCGCCGTCCCGTCGCGGCCTCGTGCTGCGTCGGCACGCGCAGTCGAAGCTCGTCGGCATGATGGAGCACCTGGTCTCGATCCTGTGGGCGGTGGCGACGACCACCGCCGTGGTCGGCTCATGGGCGACCTTGGTCCCGCTCGCCGCCATCGGGGCCGTGCTCGCGCTCAACCGGAAATGGGCGGCGGCGCCGGCGCGGGGGTGAGGCCCGACGGCAACCGGAAGGCGAGTTCGCTGCAAGGACATGCAAGAAAAACCAAGCAAAAAAGCTTGCATTTCCTTTTATTTCCTTGGCCGAATTGGGACTTTTCAAAGGGTTGCAGGCAAAAAAATAAAAAAATTCGACGCCCACCCAACTCGCCTTCGGGGTTGCGTCAGGGAGGCGCGCAAAAGCTTTCGGCCTACCTTTCCCAGCCCGTAGGTCCTCCCGGTTTGATCCGACGAAGACGAACCTATAGCATGATATTCTGCTTTACGCAACAAATTGCCGCCGCACGGCTCGCGGCGAGAGCCCCGGCGCTTAGGGCGGATGGGAATGCGAGATTGGGGGTTGAGTAAACTAGTGAAGATGGGGCGCCGCTTGCCGTCGTCAAAGCCATCGGGGCAATCGCCATCGGAGTCGCGGTCATCGTTCCGGGCCGCACAAGAAAAGCCTTCCGCTTCTGATGACGGTGATGGTCATTTGCTTTGATCTACTTGTATTTGCTTGCCGGTCTACTACGTATCCCAATCCAAGTCGACTTCGACTGGCGGGCCGAAAAATGGCAACCGCAAAGTGTCGAGGGACGGTTCATCCTCAATAGTTACATATGCAAGGGAGGCGCCAGTACCAATAATGTACTTACTGAGAATCCCGTTAGTGAAAGCTGCCAGAAACTTCATCATTATTAAGCACGTATTTGTTATTTCGTTAATAACGGTGCCTAATGAATTTGGCCAATCTTCAGAGTAATCGCCGGCCATCGCGAATAGGGTGAGTGTTTCAGGAGCATGAAAAAGGTTGTGACCACTATATTCTGAGAGAAACTCAACTGATTTGAAGTCACTAGAAAGACTATCGTATGCCTCAGTAATTGGTTGCGTATCGATGTGAAACGCGAGCTTGTTTCTAATTCGTTGAATGGCAGGATTGCCGCTACCAAAATATCTGTTCAAATCATTAAGTTGTGTTAATTCCTCTGATAGCATGTATGTCGCATATTTTTGAAGCAATCCTTTCGCCAAGAAATCTCTTTTGATTGTGATGTGTCCTTCATATAGACGACCAGCCGTGAGCTTTAGCAGGAGTATTACTTGCGCGAGCGCCGCACTGTACCTCGGTGATTGCCCTGGAGCCGTTCTTACTTCATTCATAGCAACAAGCATTAGCTTGTTCAAAATGTTAATGTCATTTCGTAGCTGCCCAGCCAGGAAGTAAAACAGTCGTTCGTCGTCAGGTATGCGGTCGAAGTGCGCTTTGGTAAGTGTCATCTGAATAAGTTTGGTCACGTCTGGGCGGTAGCATTGATTCTAGTTGCGCGCCAAGAAAGTAATTAGTCATGGCGGAGCTGCTAGTTAGAAATGTTGATTATTTGAAGTGGTGAAATTTTGTGGGAATTTCGGCGGGGCGAGCCCCACCATGAGGAGTTGAAACAGGTGCAAAGCGGGAAAGCCCATCGAGGGTGCGCCCTCCTGCCCCGGACGCTCCCT
>CAVOLE010000032.1:0-141453 GCA_963696665.1 uncultured Alphaproteobacteria bacterium | reverse complement strand
CTCGCCGGCCGACCCGCTGCGCGACCGCGCCGCCATCGTCGCCGCCGGGCCGATCGCCAATTTCATTCTCGGCCTTCGTATTGTTCACCGCTGCTCTTCATGGCTTTTGGTCGCTCCGAGCACAGCCCGCGGATTGGCTTCGTCGAGGCGGGTTCGCCCGCCGCCGCAGGTGGGCTTCAAGTCGCGCGACGTCGTCAAGTCGATCGACGGTCGTCCCGTCACCAGCTTCCAGGACCTGCAGGCAGCCGCGAATGCTCAGCACCGGGCTGCCGATGACCTTCGTCGTCGAGCGACGCCGCCAGGCGGCGCGGCCTGCGTCGCCCGACGCCGGCAGGTCGCAGTCGTCGGCCAGGGCGCCGCTTCGGCAAGCGTCGAATCAGGGCCGGTCTCGGCCTCATGTCGTCGCAGCGACCCGGCGGATCGTGAAGTGTCGAGCCGTGCGGACCGGCCAGACCTGCGCCGCGCTGCGGCGCACAGCAGGTCGCGGTTCATCGCCAAGGCGACGAGCGGCCACGTCGACGGCCTCGTTCGCCGGGCCGCTGAATCGAGCCGATCAGATCGTGCCGGACCCGTCGCGGTGTCGCAAATCGCGCGCGAAGTGGCGAAGATCAGCCCCTGGCAGTTCTTCAAGCCTGCGCCGCATTCGTTCTCCGTTTCCGTCGGCCTGGTCGAATCTGCTGCCGATTCCACTTGCTCGATCGCCGCCCCATCTCCTGATGTTTCACGCGCCCGTACGCGCCGCCCGGACGCACGTCAGCGAGCGCGTTCACCGGCCTGGTCTGCGAGTCGAGCCTCGCTTTCGTCGCATCTGCTCGTCGTTTGCACGACCTCGCGCGACTCGTCATGCGGCTGGTCGGCCACGGCGGTCGGCCTTTGGTCGACCATGAATTGTGTTGCCCCGGCCACGCCTGGCCGCAATCGTCAGTAGCTTGAGTGCAAGATTACGAGTTTGCAGCGATCGCTGCAAAAACGGTGTAAAAGCGTCAGGTCAGGTCACATCGCCTGTTCGGCAGCGGCGGCAGGGTCGCTCGTGTTCGAGCTCGGCGCCGCGGCGATGGCGCCAACGCGAGGCGTCTGCCGCGTCAGAGTGCGTCCGCTGGGCGCCGAAGCCGTTCCCCAGGCAGTCGGATGCCGAGAGCGGGACGCCGGGCCGAGGTGCAGCTGTTTCGTGGCTGCCTGAATGGGCTCATCTTGGTGGTCGCGTTGGCGTTGGGGGTGTGCGAATCGGGCGTCGCTCGCGAACGCTCAGGCGGCGGCTCCCCCGAACCCGAATATCGTCGTCGAGGGCGCCACGCGCGGCGATGCTGACACCATTCGCTCCTATTTCACGGGCGCCGACCAGGAGAGCATGTGAACGAGGCGGTCAAGGCGCTTTCCGAGACCGGCATGTTCTCCAACGTGAGCGCCCGCATCGTCGGCGGCCATGTCGTCGTCAAAGTGGTGGAAAGCACCGTCACCGTCCTCAATCGCGTCGCCTTCGAGGGCAACAGCAAGATCAAGGGCGATCAGCTCCCACTCGTAGCCCATTCCAAGGCGCAGCTCGGAATTCAGCGACGGAGGTCAGCGACGGCCGACCTCGACCGCATCAAGGACGCCTACAAAAAATTTGGACATTCCGCGAAGCCCAAGGTACTATCGCCTTGTCCCGCTAAGCCCAATGGTCGTGAGGACCCTCGTCTTCACCATCGACGAGGGTGAAAAGACCGGCGTGCGGGAGATCAATTTCGTCGGCAATCAACGTCTTCTCCAACTATCGCCTGCACGGCACTGATGCAGACTTCGGAGATGAACTTCCTTTCATTCATCAAGACCAGCGACGTCTACGATCCCGGATCACACTCGCCTCGGACGAGGAGGCGATTCGCAAGTCCTACATGAAGAACGGCTACGCCGATTTCCGCATCACGAACACGGACGTGCGCTACGAAGACCATCCTGGCCGGGGGCTATGTGATTACGATCACGATGAAAGATGAGAGGCCCCCAGTATCACGTTTCAAGCGTCACGGTTGATCTCGCACATCCCGAACGTCGATGGCCCGCGCCTCGTGAAATTCGCCGACTTCCCAGCGCCCGGCGACGTCTACAGCGCATCGGCTGTCGAATTGTCGACCGAGGCGATCGCCCGGGACGTGGCGCGCCAGGGCTACGCCTTCTCGCAGGTTCGCCCGCACGGCGAGCGCAACGAGGCAGCCCATCACGATTGCCGTCAGGCGTTCACCATCGACGACGGTCCGAAGGTCTACATCGAGCGGCATCGAAATCCGCGGCAACACGCGCACGCGCGATATGTCATTCGCCGCGAGTTCGACATCGGCGAAGGCGGTTCCTTCAACCACGCGATGATCGAGAAAGCCGAACGTCGGCTCGAACAATCTGGAATTATTCAAGAAAGTTCACATCACCAACCGGCCGGGTTCGACGCCTGCACCGCGTCCATCGTGGTCCCTCGAGGTGGAGGACCAGCCGACGTCTCCTTCGCCTCGTCGGCGGCTATTCGACCACCGAAGGGTTTCTGGCTGAGGTCGCATTCACGGAGACCAATTTTCTCGGTCGCGGGCAATACGTGAGGGCGAGCGTTTCGGAAGGCCAATACGCCAACGGATGGGGACTGACCTTCACGGAGCCGTATTTTCTGGACCAACACCTCGCGGCGGGTTTCGACCTGTTCCATAAGCAGCAGCTGGAGAACCAGTTTGCGCTCTACGAAACCTCGACCACGGGCGTGAATCTTCGATTGGGGATTCCGGTCACCGACGAATTCACGTTCCAACCGAACTATTCGATCTATGAGGCGCAGATTGAAATTCCGAATACGAAATTCGCAACCGTATAACGATTGTCAGGCGCCTGGGGACGCTGGTTTCCAGGGGAACTACGCCCTCGGTGATTCCGACCTCCATCGACAACTGCTTGACGAACGGGGAAGCCTCGATTGCAATCAAGCAAGCGGCCTCGGAAGGGGTGACCGTCACCTCGCTCGCCGGCTATTCGCTGATCTGGGACAGCCTGGACAACCGCAAGGATCCGACTAGCGGCTTCTATGCCAATTTCCACCAGGACGTCGCCGGTCTGGCCGCAATCAAGTTCATTCGCGAGACGGTCGAAGGCCGCTATTATTACCCGATCACCGACGATATCGTGGGGCTTCTGCACGTGCAGGGCGGCCAGATCACTGGTTTGGGAAGAGATTCCTCGTTGCCGATCATCAACAATTTCAACGTCGGTCCCACTTTGGTTCGCGGCTTCGCTCCGGGCGGCATCGGACCTCGCGACATATCGGATCCGAACAATATCGCGGCCAACGGTCTTGGTGGCACTACCTATTTCGGCGGCTCCGGCGAGGTGCAGTTTCCGTTGTTCGGCTTGCCCAAGGAATTGGGACTGAAGGACGCCTTGTTCGCCGACGCCGGAACATTATTCGGCTATACCGGAGGGTCGAACTTCTCGACGCTCCTCGGCCTGCCGAAGAATACGCCTTGCTACGCGGCCAATGTTGCGCCGGCTTTCACGCAGAGCAACTGCATCACGCTGGACGACGAGAAAGTAATTCGCACCTCGGTAGGCGCGAGCTTGCTCTGGGCATCGCCGCTGGGGCCCATTCGACTTGATTTTGCCGTGCCGGTCACGAGGGCAAGTACGACCAGACCCAGTTCGTAAATTTCACGGGCGGCGCTCGTTCTGAGTCTCTACGCTGGATCGTCTGCTAAGGCGCGTCGGGTCACCGGCGCGCCTTTTCGCAACCAGAGAGACCGCGTTGGCCAAGATCAGTTTCTTCCCGCTGGCGCTCGACCGAATCTGAGGCAGATCGCGGAATGGACGGGGGCGGCGCTCGGATTCGACGGCGATGCCGAAAGGCTCGTCTGCGACGTCGCGCCGCTCGATGCCGCGGGTCCCGACGCTCTCGTCCTTCCTGGACAATCCGCGCTACCTCCCGCAGTTGAAGGCCACGCGCGCGGCAGCGGTATTTCTCGCGCCTCGCTACGCCGCGCAGGCGCCGCGCGGCTGCGCGACGCTGGCGACCGCGCAGCCCTACCGCGCGATGGCGGAGACGATGGCCCGTCTGTTTCCCCAGGCGGTCAGACCAGGCTCGGTGTTCGGGGAGCGCGGTGTTTCGCCGAGCGCTTTCGTTCACGCTGCCGCGCGGCTCGAGCCGGGCGTCGTGGTCGATCCGGCGCCGTGATCGGGCCCACGCCGAGATCGGGACCGGAACCGTGATCGGGGCCAACGCGGTCGTCGGCCCGGGCACACGCATCGGCCGTCACGGTTCGATCGGCGCGGGATGCACGATCGTCTGCGCATTGATCGGCGATCGCGTCGTCGTTCATTCCGGCGCGCGCATCGGACAGGATGGCTTTGGATTTGCGATGGGCGCTCGCGGGCATCTCAAGGTGCCGCAGATCGGACGCGTCATCATTCAGGACGACGTCGAAATCGGCGCGGGCGCGACGATCGATCGCGGCGCGAACCGCGACACCGTGATCGGCGAGGGCACGAAGATCGACAATCTCGTGCAGATCGGCCACAATGTCGTGATCGGCCGGCATTGCATCCTCGTCGCGCAGAGCGGCGTGTCGGGCTCGACGGTGATCGAGGATTTCGCGGCGTTGGGCGGCCAGGCCGGCATCGCCGGCCATCTCCATCTCGGCGCCGGCGCACAGATCGCGGCCGACGCCGGTCTCATGAACGACGTGCCGGCGGGCGAGCGGTGGGGCGGATCGCGGCGCAGCCGCTGCGCGATTTTTTCCGGCAGGTCGCAGCGGTTCGGAAGCTGGCCAAGGAGACCCGCGAGGTGAAGCGGAGGGTACCCTGACGCACGCGGCCCCGTCGCGGCAAGGCTTCACCAAATCGTTCGAACGTGCGGATAACCGTATGACTTTTCGTCCGCGGTGACGATGGGGACGTCGAGTTCGCGGCCGTCGCGACGATGAGGTGGTCTGCCGGATCCTTACGAGATTCCCCCGGTAGTTCGACAGCGTCGACATGTGATTTCATCGTCGACCGCGACAACTCCGACTCCTTCGATCCGTCGGATCTCGGCGAGCCATGTCGTGACGTCGATGCAGAGCGAGAGGCGAGCGAGCGTCGTCAGCATGGCTATTCTCGAGGCGATCCCGCGACCTTGCAGTTCAGCCGTGATCGCGCTCGTGGCGCGAGCCGACATCGGGTCGCCGTTGACCCACCAAATCAATGCGTGGGTGTCGAGCAAGATCACTATTCCGCATCCCAATCGTCGTCGCCAACGGGGTCTGTTGGTCTGTCATAACGCAGCACCGAGGCGCGCAACACATCGAGCGGATTGCGCGAGGGTTCTTGACGAAGTAAGCGCGGATTCCGGTTTCGGTTCTCACTGATGATCGGTCACGATCAGCGGCTCGCCGGTGGTTTCAACCTGCCGAAGAATTCCAGCGCGCGAGCCTTGAATTGCGATTTGGACACCCGATTTGGCATTGTTGATCCTAGCCTAACTTGGCCTAAACATATGATTATGGCCAGAATAACGAGGATCACTGTCGTAGCAAGGCCTCTCCAGCCCGCCGAACCAGACGATGACGGCCGGTTCGCCCGCTTCCAGTCACCGCGTCAACGCCGTGAACTGCGAACGCCGGACGTAGCCGGCTTTACGCCTGCCGCGGCGGTCAGCGTCTGAAGCAGATTGTTCTTCGAGCCGATGATGCGGACCTCGCGATCAGCGACCTCGACGCGCTGGGCGAGCGCGCGGAGATGGTCGCGGCGGTAGCCGCCGCCGTCGATCCTGATCCGCTCGCGCGCCGTTCGGGCGAACCTCTGGACCGTCTGTGATGTGATTGCCTGCTGGCCTGATGTCTCCAGCACCGCAGCGGCACGCGCGACGTCGGCTTGCGCCTGGTCGCGGATCGCTTTCAGGCTCGCGATTCGGTCTTTCAGCGCCGGGTCGCCGAGATGGGCGACGCCGGCCTCGATGGCGTCATAGAGCCGCTTGAGCCGCAGGTCGGTCTCGGCCGCGCGCTTGTTCAGTTCGGCAATGTGTTCGCGGCGGCGCTCGGCACGTTCCTGCCGGCGGTCGAGGATGGACGCCGAGAATCTCCTCGAGCCGCTCCGGCTGGAGCAGACGGTCGGCGATGTGCTCGGCAACGAGGTTGTCGAGCTTCTCCATCGGGATCGAGCGGCCCTTGCAGCCGGTCTCGCCCTGACGCGCCTTGATTGAGCAGGTGTAATAGCGATATCGCCCTCCCTTCCCGGTCCTGAGCGTCATGGCGCCGCCGCAGGCGGCACAGAAGCAGATGCCGGTAAGAAGGGTCGGGCCGCTCACGACGCGCGCCGGCGTGACCTTCGGGTTGCGAGCGCGCAGATGCGTCTGCACCGCGTCGAACGTCGCCTGATCGACCAGCGGCGGCACGTCGACAGTGACGATCTCGCTGATGGGCTTCAGCGTCTTGTTCTTGGCGCGCTTGTTGAACTCGTGCCGGCCGACATAGGTCGGCCGCGTCAGAATGCGGTGAACCTGGCCGACGCCCCAGCGCCCGCCGTCACGCGTGAAGATGCGGCGTTGGTTCAGGCATGCCGCGATGTTCTTGACGCCCATCGGGCCGTTCGTGCCGTCGCCCTCCAAGGAGAGGCGATAGATGAGCCGTACCGTGTCCGCGTGGAGCGGATCGATTTCCAGCTTCTTCTTGACCTTGGTGCCGCGCTGCTCGGCCGCGACGATGCGGTAGCCGATCGGCGGCAGCGAGCCGTTCCAGAAGCCTTGCCGCGCGTTCTCCTTCAAGGCGCGCAGGACGTGCTTGGCGTTCTCTTTCGATTGGTACTCGTCAAACAGCGCCATGATCTGCCGCATCATGACGTGCATCGGATCGTCGCCCATCTCCTGCGTGATCGAGATGAGCCTGACACCGTTCTTCGCGAGCCTGCGGACGTAGAACTCCAGCTCGAAGTGGTCGCGGAAGAAGCGCGAGAAGCTGTGGACGATGACGATATCGAACGATGCGGGTTTGCTCGTGCCCGCCTCGATCATGCGCTGGAACTCGGGGCGCCGGTCGTTCGTGGCGGAAGCGCCGGGCTCGACATACGTCTCGACAAGTTGGTAGCCGCGCGTGGTGCAATAGGCTTCGCCTTGCCGCTTCTGATCGGGAATCGAGACATCGTGCTCGGCCTGCCGCGCCGTCGAGACGCGCAAGTAAAGGGCGGCGCGCAACGGCACGGTCATCGCGACTGTCCTCTCAGTTCATTGACTCGGCCCGAACAATTCATCGAAGAGATCGCCGAACCATGCCTCGAACACATCGAGCTCGGCGTCGGTGATCGGCAGGGGGTTCGGCCAATCGTCCGTGACAGTCCACGCCTCGACATCGTGCTTGGGCGGGCGCCCGATGCGCGGCCAAGGCTCGATCGGAATGTAGAGGTCGTCGGGCAAAATGCCCAGGCTGGCGCGCGGTCGAGACACCCCGACAGGATCGCCCGGTACACCTTCGGGGTGAACGGCCGATCTCTATCCCGCAACATCCTTCCTCCTCCCGGCCGCCTCGCGGTGTAAATGGATGGCGGTTTCCATGTTGATATGATTGACGTCTCGGTCAAAACGTATGGCAAGGGCCTTCTGACGGATGGCCGAAAAGCTCAACCATTTCAACCCACTGCGCGCGCCGGATGGCCTCGCTTTTCCCTTGCCGTCCAGCTTCTCACGGTGCAACTCCCTACCGCGCTATGATTCTGGCAAGATCGCTTGAGCATTTGGCAACGATCGAGGGGAGCATTGTGAGCAGGACCGCGCTGGCATTCCTGATCGCGCCATTGTGGGTGCCGGCGGCCGCCGTGCCCTTTGCCGCTCGCGCGTTCCCTTATCCAGAACAACAGCATTGGATTTCATAACAGTGATCATCGCCGCGATCTTCGCCTACGGCGGGGTGGCGGCACTAGGCATACCTGCGTTTCGGCTACTTCGCGCAAGGGAGCACACCGCCTTTTGGATCGCTCCGGTTCTGGGCTTCGCGGTCGGTGTTGCCACCTGGGTGGTCTTTATCGTTCTCCTCGGCCTGTCGCTCGGAAATAGCTGGTCCTTCGTCTCGCATGACTTGGTGAGCAATTCGGCTCATTTGTGGGCTGTCCTGCCGACCGGCGCATTGGGTGCGGCCGTCGGCGCCACGCTGTGGCTGATCGCCAGGCCGGATCGTGAGGACTTAAGGGGATGACGTGGTGACAGAATTCCGCCGCCAAACTGGGCACGCCAGACCTAAAGCTTGAAGGGCTGCAAATCTGGATTCACGGAAGGCAGTTCCCGGATGCGGCTGACTATTGGGACGGCAATTGGCTACGAGTGACGGCACACTGCGGCGGAAGTGGCGCGAGTGTGTTTGCGACCGGTTCAATTATTCATCTTTCAGAGCTCGATCGATGGCGGGTCGAATCGGAAGAGCTTCTGAAGAATCTGAATGGCGAAGCAAAGCTCGCATGTATGGAACCGGCCCTCTCGGTCACTCTCAAGGCTGGATCGCTCGGCCATATAACGATGGAAGTGTCGATCACGCCCGACCACATGAGCCAGCGCCATTGGTTTCAGTTTGAGATAGACCAGAGCTACCTGCCGCCCCTCGTGAAGCAATGCCAATCGATCTTGGAGGTTTATCCGATCAAAGGCAGCCGCGATGGTCATAGGGTTATAGCGTAGACATAGTGCTCATCATCGTCGGTCGTGGCCCGCCAGAAGAAAAGGCCGGCTTGAGCACGCGCTTCCCGCCAAGGGCGAAGTGCGCGAAGTCAAACACCATGCTGCCCTCCCTTACGAGGCCGTTCCCGCGTTCTTGGCTGCGCTCCGGACTCGTGAGGGCGTCGCCGCGCGCTGTCTCGAGCTCGCGGTCTTAACCGCGACGCGCACCGGCGACCTCATCGGCTCCGATCGCGAGGAGCGCCCGCCGATGCGCTAAGAACACGTCGATCTTGAGAAACCGCTGTGGACCGTCCCAAAAACGAAAACCAACGTCGAGCATCGCGTGCCGCTCAGCGGCGCGGCCGTCGCGCTGCTTGAGCGCGTCAGGGGCGAACATCCCGACGACGGAAGCGGAATCGTCTTCGTCGGCGACCGAAAGGGCGCGCCGCTGAGCAATGGCGCCATGCTGCGCGTTCGCGACCGCGACCGCATGATCGACGACGGCCTTATCACCGAGGGCGCGATGACGACGCACGGCATGAGGGCGGCCTTCAAATCCTGGGCCGGCGACGAAACGGCTTTCGATCGCGACGTCATCGAGGCATGTCTAACGCACGTCATCAGCGACCCGATCGAGGCCGCCTATCGCCGCTTCGATTTCTACGCCAAACGCGCTCGCCTGATGCAGGCTTGGAGCGACTACTGCGAAGGCCAGGCGAGCGCGAACGTCGTGGCGTTGCGCGTCGAGGCATAGAACGAATCAGCGATAGCGGCGCCGTCATTGTTTTCCACCCGACTGCGCCTCCGCGCCGCTGTGCCATGGCTGGCCTCTGCTCGAACGGACGCTCGGGTACGCCAGGGCGCGCCAAAGTCTTTTATTTGTAGGCACAGCCGCGTATGCGTGCCTATGAGCGCCCTCATGGTCATGAGGGCGCTCCATGGAACCCGAACCCGTCCGCACCATCGCCGAGGCCATGGCGATGCTGCGCTGCTCCCGCGGAACAATCCGCAATTTGCGGAAAGCCGGAAAGCTCCGCGCCATCAACATCGGCGTCGGAAAGTGCCGTGGTGGACCCCGCATCTTGCTCCTAGACATCCTCAAGCTCACCGAGCCGCCCAATAAGACTGCCTTCGAGGCAATTCAACGTGCGCAGCAAGGCCGCAAGTAAGCCACGGCCGCCTCGCGCGCTATGGTGTGATCCGGCGTGGAAAGATGACCCCCTGAGGCGGGGGATCGGCGTCCAAGATTGACCCCCCAATTTTCGATTTGAGTGGGCCCCTGGAAGCGGACAGGGGCGGACTTAACATTTGACCGGCAGGCTGGGCTTTCGAAGGACGAAAGCTCATGGCCAGGTATCGATCCCACAGCATCGAGTTTAAGCGTCAGATCGCGCAAGAGTTTTTGGCTGGCGATACGCTCCACGGTTTGGAGAAACGCCACGACATCTCGCGCAATTTGATCCGCGTCTGGGTCGAGCGATATCAGGCCGGCGCCTTCGACGAGGACGCTGCGGCGGCCGATCTCCTTCAGCAATACGAAGCGCGGATCGCCGCCCTCGAACGGCTGGTCGGCAAGCAAGCGCTGGAATTGGAGTTTCTAAAGGGGGGTCAGCGAAACGCACCGCCAGCGAGAAGCGGGCCTACGTCCGCAATTGCCGGCCCGAAACAGTCTCCGTCGCCGAAGGATGCCGGCTGATGGGGATCTCACGCTCGGCCTACTATAACGCGCCTACGGGGGCGCCCGATGACACAGCCATCGTCGAGGCGATGAGCGCGATCCGCGACGAGTTCGAACGCTACGGTTGGCGACGCATGCAGGCCCACCTTCGCCAGCAAGGCCTCGTGGTCAATCACAAGAAGGTCAAGCGTCTCATGCGCGAACACGATCTCCAGCCACGCATGCGTCGGCGATATGTGGCGACGACGAGCAGCGACCACGACCATCCGATCTTCCGCAATCTGGCGAAGGACAAGATCGTCAACGGCGCCAATCAGCTCTGGGTCGCCGACATCACCTACGTCGCAGTCGCGTCGGGCTTCGTTTACGTCGCGGTGATTCTCGACGCCTGGTCGCGCCGCGTCGTCGGCTACGCCATCAGCCGATCCATCGATGTCCGGCTGACGCTCGCCGCTCTGAACGCCGCAATCGAGGACCGCAAACCGCCGGCCGGCTGCCTTCATCACTCGGACAGTCAGAGGATCGCAATATGCCGCGCAAGCCTATCGGCACGCCCTCGACAAGCATGGCCTCGTCGGCTCCATGGGCCGGCGTGGCAATCCCTACGATAACGCCAAAGCGGAGAGCTTCCTGAAGACGCTGAAGGTCGAAGCGGTCTATCCAATGGCCTACGAGACCGTCAGCGACGTTACCGAAGACCTTCCACGCTTCATCGACCAAGTCTACAACAGCCGCAGGCTCCACTCAGCCCTCGGCTATCTGAGCCCCAAACAGTTCGAGGACCACCACGCCCGGCATAGGGTCAAATCAGCGGCCTGATCTCTGTCCGCTCCCAGGGGCCCACTCCAGTCGAGGGGCAATGTTCGACGCCAATTGACAGTAAAGCCCGGTTATCAGATGAGAGGCGCCGAGGCCTGAGGTCGCGACGCATACGCCGAGTTCGCCTGAGAATTTCGCGTGAGCGCTCGCCATGAAGGCCGCCATCTCCTCGTGCCGCGCTTGAACAAATCCGATCTTGTCGCGCGCACGGTTGAGCGCCCCGAACACGCCGTTGATCCCTTCGCCGGGGTAGACGAAGACCTTCCGCACGCCCCAGGCGTGCATCCGTTCAACAATGAAATCGCCGACTGTCTGGCTCATTGTCGCGTTTCCGTGTAGTCGTGTCACAGCCTTAGGCGGGTGGAATCTCTTGTGGGCGCGGCGGCGTGATCACTTCGGGTTCCGGAGGGACAACCACATCGGGGCCCGGTTGCGGCAAGTCGGGGCCTTTGTCGGGCTGCGGCTCCTCCGATGGCGTCGGCGGCCGGACCACATCGGGTTCGGGAACGGGTATCGGTTGGTCGGGCCGCGGATTTGTCGGCATGATGCGGTCCTTTGCTCGTCATGACGAGAACTCGGGGCGCAGCCGTTCGTTCCGGCCCGTCGGTGGGCGCTAACGCGGCGTGGAAGCTTCAGCGCCTTGAATACAACCATGGCGTGAAATTCGTGCAAATAAGAGCAAGCTAAATCATGCTAAATGGGCCTAAGCGCCAGTAAAAGTGCTAGCGTTTACTAGCGTTTATTTTTCCGAATTGAGCCTTTTCAAAGCGTTGCGAGCAAAAAAAATAAAAAAATCGCCTCCCGGCGGAGTTCGCGCGGCGGGTTGTGACAAACGTCCCAGACCGCTTTCTCCTTGCCTGTGCCGACCGGGTTCCTCATTGCCAACCATCATAGCGTCTGGTTCTGTTTTATGCAAGCAAAAGTCTGGGAAACTCGAAGCTCGCCGCCACGCGGCCAGTGCGGTCAGCATGTCGCCGTGGGCGGAATCTTGAGCACCCGCCTGCCGACAGAACCATCCGAGCCCGCGCCGGAAAGAATAATGGCGAAGTCGTCGCCGTGCTGGGCTGCCAGCGAGCGGAAAAAAAGATCGATCGGCGCGCGCTGCCACCGCGGCTCCTCGGATGTGCAGCAGCAGGTTTGCGCGACGTTTCACTTCGCGCTCAAGACGCCCGGCTATTTGTTTCTCGGCTCGTCCGAAAACGCGGACACGCCAGTCGGCACGTTTCGCGCTCTCGACCGCGAGGCGCGTATCTATGAGCGCGCGCCAATACCGGCGGAAGCGCGCGTCACTCCGAGTGTCGGTAGCGCGCCATTTGGCGTCGAGCCTGTGGCCTCGCGTACGCCGGCCCGGTCTCGCGCGCCGATCGAGGCGGGAGTCCATCGCGAAGCCTTGGAACGCCTGGCGCCGCCCAGCGTGATTGTCGATGAAGCCTACCGGGTTGTGCATCTGTCCGAGGGCGCTGGGCGCTATCTGCAATCGTCGGGCGGGACGTTGGTCAACGACATTACGGAACTTGCGCGCGAGGAATTGCGATTCGACGTCCGCGCCGCCCTTCATCGAGTCTGTCGCACGCAATGAGCCGAGCCTAAGCGGGCCGATCGCTGTGCGCTTCAATGGCGCGGCGCGTCGGGTTTATTTGCAGTCGAGGCCTTTGAACTCCGAGCCTAGCCCCAGCCGTTCCGCCATCGTCTTCTTCGAAGGCGACGCGCTCGGGGACGCGTCACTGGCCACCACGAAACTTGAGGAACAGGCGAGCGACGCGCAGCTTCAGCAACTCCTGCAAGAGTTGCAGTTCAGTCAATCCCAACTCTTGGCCTCGCGAGAGGAATATGAAGGGGCGAACGAGGAATTGCGGGCGGCCAACGAAGAGCTGCAATCCGTCAATGAGGAATATCGGTCGACGGCCGACGAGCTGGAGACCAGCAAGGAGGAGCTGCAATCCATCAACGAGGAGCTGCAGACCGTCAACAGCGAGCTCAAGACGAAGCTTGAGAGCGTGTCGCGCGCTCACAGTGACGTTCAGAACCTGATGGCGGCGACCGACGTCGGAATCCTGTTTCTCGACGGGCAGCTGCGCATCAACCGCTTTACGCCTCGCATCTCGGAGCTGTTCAACATCGTAGCGGGAGATGAAGGACTCTCGATCACCGACTTCACTCATCGCCTCGACTATGAGGGCCTTGCGGCGGATGCGCGGAAGGTCCTGCGCGATCTCGCTTCAACCGAGCGAGAGGTGCATGGCAAGGACGGGAGCTGGCATCTCACGCGCCTCAAGGCGTACCGCACCGTCGAGGACAAGATTGATGGCGTCGTCGTGACCTTCGTCGATATCGGCCAGCGCCGTCGCGCCGAGGACGCGCTGAGAGAAAGCGAATCGAGAATGCGGGTGATGGTGGGCGAACTTCAGCATCGCACCCGCAATCTCATCGGCGTGGTGGCGGCCCTGGTCGACTGGACTGGGGCCGCGGGCCAGACGCTCGAGGAATTCAAGGCAAGCCTCCAGGACCGGCTGGTGGCGCTCGCCCGGGTGCAAGGCTTGTTGTCGCGCGCAGCGCCCGGAGAGGGCGTCACGTTCGACCGTCTGCTTGACTCGGAAATCTCCGCTCATTCCGAACAAGGCGGAACCGTAACGCTCGACGGACCGTTGGGTATCGTGCTAAACTCCATTTCGGTCCAGGCGTTGGCGATGGCTTTGCATGAACTGACGACGAACGCCCTGAAATATGGAGCGCTGGGGCGGAAGAACGCGCGTCTCAACATCAGTTGGCGCGTGCAGGCCGAGAACGGGTCGCGCTCAATCTTTGTCGACTGGAAGGAAAGCGGCGTCGAGACCGCTCAACCAAATGGGCCGCGGGGAGTTGGCAATGGTCGGCGCCTGATCGAGGACGCCTTGCCCTATCAGTTTGGAGCTCGGACAAGCTTCGCAATCGAGCCGGACGGCGTCCACTGCACGATCGCGCTTCCGCTCTCCGGACCTCAGACGGAGGAGATCCAGGATGGCCGAGTTCGGCGCTTCGTGATCGCCATATTCTTGTTGTCGAGGACGAGTACCTGATCGCGACGACGCTCAGCGACCAACTTGAAAGCGTGGGCTCGATTGTCGTTGGGCCGGTCCCTTCCGTCGAAAAAGCCATCAAGGCTATCGAGTTCGAATCCGAAGATCGATGCGGCGATCTTGGACGTCAACCTCGGCGGCGCGTTGGCCTATCCCGTCGCCGATGCGCTTCTGGCGCGCAATATTCCATTCATCTTTACGTCCGGCTATGAGGATGGCGTGCTCAGTCAGCGATATCCGCAGATCAGGAATTGCCCCAAGCCGTATCTTTTCCTTGAAATGGAGCGAGCGCTCGCAAGCGCTTTGTCGAGTTGAAGGCGCGGCGAGTTCTCGGCCGCCGTCGCGATCGGGTTTAATACACAGCCGCGAACATGACCGTCTCGGAGGTCGCCTCGTCCGGCGAAAGCTCTTCGACAATTCGGCCCTGCCTCGAGACCAGAATGCGGTCCGACAGGCTCAGGATCTCCGGGAGGTAGGATGAAATAACCACAACGGCGAGGCCCTCGTCAGCGAGCGCGCCGATCAAATGATGGATTTCGGCGATGGCGCCGACGTCCACGCCGCGCGTCGGCTCGTCAAAAATGATCAGCTTGGGATTTTGAACAAGCGACTTCGCAATCACGACTTTCTGCTGGTTGCCGCCGGAGAGCTCGATGACCCGCGGGTCGCCGCCCAGCGTGCGAATGTTGAGCTTCTTGGTCCACTGGGCGGCGAGCTTGAGCTTTTCGCTTCGGCTCGCGAGAACCCCATGCGACTCGCCGCCCGCGATTTGCTCCGACATAGATGTTGTCTGCGACGGACATGGTCTCGAACAGCCCGTCGCCTTTTCGATCCTCGGTGACATAGACGACGCCGTCGCCGACCGCGGCGCGAGGGGTCCGGTAACGCACCGATCGATCGCCCAATCGGATGTCGCCGCCATGAAAGGCGTCGCGCTTGACGACGCCCGCGATGATTCTCGCCGTTTCTGTCCGCCCCGAGCCGACCAGGCCGAAGACGCCCGTGACCTGCCCGGCGAAGATCGAGAACGATGTGTTGCGCACCTGGTTTTGCATCGACAGGTTTTGCACGCTGAGGACCTTGGCCCCGGGCGGCCGCCGGTGGGCGGGCGCGCCCGCTCTGCCATAGAGCTCGTTGGTGAGCGACCGTCCGACCATCTGGCGGATGATCGTTTCGCGCGTGAAGGACCTTGGCGTCGTCGGTGACGACGTGGGCGCCGTCACGCAGAATTGTGATCCGGTCCGAGATTTCGAGCGCTTCCTCCAACGCGTGACTGATGAAAATGATCGAGACCCGATCCTTCCGCAGCCGGTCGATCAGCGCGAACAGATGATGCTTCTCCTCCGGGGTCAGCGTCGCGGTCGGCTCATCGAAAATGATAACCTTCGCCTTGAGACGCACCGCGCGCGCGATCTCGACCATCTGCCGCTTGGCGGTGCCGAGCGACTGGACCGTGGCGGTTGGATCGACCGGAAAGTTCAGCGACTGAAGGAATTGCTGCGCGTCGATATAGGTCCCGCGCAGGCGGTTGAAGAATTTTTCGTCGCCAAGATAAAGGTTCTGCGCCACCGTCATGCTCGGGACGAGGCTGGTCTCCTGATAGACCATCGCAATGCCGTGGCGTCGCGCCAGCGAAGGGCTGGCGATGAGGATTCGTTGGCCATCGATACGGATCTCGCCCTGGGTCGGCGTCACCGCGCCGGCGAGGATCTTGACCAGCGTCGACTTGCCGGCCCCGTTCTCGCCGAGAATCGCATGCACTTCGCCGCGCCTGAGATCGAAATCTATGTCCTTCAGCGCGGCGACGCCGCGATAGTGCTTTCCGACGCCTCTCATCTCCAGGACAGGCGGCTCTGTTTGGGATGGGAGAGCTCATGGCGTCGCTCCCGTATCAGCGAATGAAGCGACGACGCCGTCGCCCTTGGCGGCGAAATAAATGCGTCCTTCGAACGCAAGGCAAGACGTGACGCCGTGCCGGCGCCCATTCGCCCGGCTGTGGAGGCTGGCGACTGGACGATAGGCGGCGTCCAGACGCGCCACGAGCCCATAAGACCGGCTCGGAGACCAAGGCTTCAGCACGCCGAGCTGCCGGATGCCGCCCTGCTGCGTCGGCTCGAGCGGCGACCCACCGGCGCGAAGGTGGGCGCCAGCCAATAATCGGGATCGATTTCCTCGATCATGCGCCGGCGGTAGCGGTCTTCGCTCAAGACGAACTCGACGAGCTGACTGCGCGGCGCAAACAGGGCGAGCCAGATCGCCCCGTCGGCTCCGCGTGATAGCCGGGCCGGATAAGCCGGAAGGCCCTCCATGACCGGCGCGGGGCGGTGGGAGGCGCCGGGGAGGATCCGAGTGAGCGCGCTGCGCCAGCTCTCGGAAACGACGACAGAGTCCCCTTCATCGATGAGGCCGTAGGGATAGGCGAGCTCGCCGGCAATTTGAGTCCGCTCGCCTGAGCCGCGAGGTCGAGCCGCCAGACCGAGCCCGAGTTCATCTTCTCCATAAGGTCGCGCTTCCAATTCTCCGGCCCATGGGCCGCAGAGCCGCTTGCGACAAAGAGCGCGCCGTCCCGCGCCGGCGCGAGCGCGGTCATGCATCCTGGGCCGGCGATCGTCTTTCCGTCGTTCCGTCCGCCGATGAAGACGATCCGGCCGTCAACAAGGCCGGCCGCCGCGCCGCCGTCCGGCAATCCGGTCAAGGCGGTGATCTCGGCGCCGAAGCTCGCGACAGTCTTATTTTCGAGCTTGTCAGCGCGCTTGAGCGACTGCCCGAGCGAAACCAACAGCCCTTGCGTGGTGACGGCCAGCGCGTCGGGCTTCGGCGCTTCGAGGGCGACTGGAGCGACGTCGAGGAGATCATTGGGCCGGAACGCGCCGTCCATCGGCGGCGTCGTGATCGAGGCTTCGCCCCGGCCGAACCACCGGTCCAAAGCTTTTGCAATTGGCTTCACGCCTGCCCTCCCCAGTAGGAGGCGAGGCTCGTCCAGTTGGGGTCGGCGTCGGGAAGTTTGATCCGCCCGATCCGGTTGTTCGTGACGCCGCCGAGAAAAAGATGGCCGCGATGTTCGCGCATCGAGGTGATCGTGGGATGGTTTTCGCCCTTGCGATCCCAGAGCGTTTCGAGAACCCGGCCGTTCGCGTCGAAATGAACGACGCACCCGACATTGACGTTCGGGAAAAGCCATTCATCCGCCGCGACCCAGCGCGCCATGCGACGCCGGAAACCGGGCATGGTCATCGCAAGATCGTAGCTCGGCGTCCGCGTCCCCGCCAGCGCGACCCAGTAGGCGCCATTCGATCCACGATTGATGTTGTCGGGATAGCCGGGAAGATCGGAGATGACGGTTTCAATCGTTCCGGCTTTGGGGCCTTGGAGCCAGTATCGGCTCACGCGACAGCCCCAGGTTTCCGCAAACAGGACAGATTGGTTGTCGTGGGCGACGCACACGCCGTTGGCGAACAGAAGATTGCGCAGAATCGTCCGCGTCGTTCCGGCGGCGGGGTCGTAGCGGATCATCCGGCCATTGCCGCGCCCCTCCAGGGCGTCAACGACCCATTCCTCGTAACCGTATCGGATCGTCGCTTCGCTGAAATAGATCCTGCCGTCGGGCCCGATGTCGAGATCGTCGGCGAGGCGCATGCGCGAATCGTCGATGATCGAAAAGGGCGAGCGATTCGTCTCCGCCGTCAGCTTCTCGACGTTGCGGTCTCTGTCGACCCGGTAGAGACCCATGCCGGCGATACAGACATTGAGGCCGCCCTCCCGGTCGAAGGCAAGGCCGAGCGGGCGCCCGCCGACATGGGCGTAGACTTCCCGCTTGCGGTAGTCCGGCGCGAGAAAGCGGATGATCTCGCCGTGCCGAACGCCGCAATAGAGATGATTGTCTTCGTCGAGAATGACATCCTCGGGACCGTCGATCTCGCCGAGGCCGATGATCTCCACTTCGTTGAGGCGGTCATTGATCGCATAGGGCGATGAGGCGCTGGAGGCGAAATTTGGCGCCGCAGGCAAAGCGAGATGAGCCGGCGATACATAGACTTTCGCCCGCAGGCGATGGCGCCATCTGCTCCATCTGACGTCGATGGCGATGGCGATTATGAGCACGAGGCCAATCGCCAACGAGGAGGCGCCGTTTTCAAGCCCAAGACGAACGAGGCCATTCGTCAGAAGTGAAACGATGATCGCGCCCATGAGCGCCTTGCCGACGGAGCCGCGGCCGCCTCCTACGCTATTGCCGCCAAGGATCGCGGCCGTCACGACGGCGAGTTCAAGGCCCACTCCGGTGTCGGGCCCGGCGCCGGAAAGCCGCGCGGCGTAGAGCGTGCCGGCGAGGCTCGTCAGGAATCCTGAAACGACATAGGTCAGGCAGACGATCGCCCGCACGGGGATCCCCGCATTGTAGGCCGCGCGGCGCGACCCGCCGACTGCAGTGATGCGCCAGCCGATGCGTAGCCGGGTCAGAACGATTTGCGCGATGATGGCGACCGCGGCGAGGACGATGACGCTGATTGGAACGCCCAACACGGAGCCCGAGCCAATAAAGTCGAAGGCGTCGGATTCCACGTTGCTCGACGCGATCCTTACCGAATAGATCTGCAGCAGAAACTCGACGATCGACCGAATGAGGGTCAACATGACGAGTGTGGTCAGAAACGCTCGAAGCCTGAGAAAGCCGATAAGCAGGCCGTTGACGAGGCCAACGAGCGCGCCGACGGCGATCGTCGAGGCGACCGCCGCCGCTACCGGCCAATGCCCGACATTGATGAGCGCCAGGGCTGTGACATTGGCGAGCGCGAAGGTCGAGCCGACGCTGAGATCGATCCCCCCGCCCAGCATGACGATCGTCATGCCGATGACGATCAAGCCAAATTCGCCGATCTGACGCGACGTGTCGGAGAGATTGCCGAGCGTGATGAAGTTCGGGATCGATTCGGCGAGAAAAATCGTGAGCGCGAGGAGCAGAACGATGGGGATGACATTGTCCATCCACCTCCTGCCGAGCACCTCGCCGACGACGTGATCGGGCACATAGCGATAGCGCAGTCTTGTGGCCCAGTCGCCGATCGTCATGACCCATTCCAGCTCAACGAAAAAGCGCTGAGCCGCTCCAGCGGCTCAGCGCGATTTCCTGATTCCAGTTCGAGCATTCGCCCTATTTCTTGAGAGCGCTCGCGCTCCAGCATAAGCCCGGATGAAGCGTCTCCTTGGAGATGACGAGTTGCGGGCTATAGATGACCGCCTTGAGCTTGCCGGCCGGCAGTCCGGTTTCCAGAACGGTGGTGATCATGTCGTTGAGGTCGCGGCCCTGGTCCATGACCTGATAGGCTATCTCCTTATAGAACACGCCTTTCTCGACATTGTCGCATGCCATTTGCTCGCCGCCGCCTGAAGTGACCAAAACGATCGGCTTGCCCGATTCCTTGATCGCGGCCGCGGCGCCAAGGTCCATCACGTCCCAGAATCCGACGATGCCGCAGAGATCGGGATTCTGCTGGATGACCGTGGAGATGACGGCATGCGCCTTGGTCGCGTCCCATTCGCCCGCGACATTGGCGACCGTCTTGATCTCCGGATGTTTGGACAAGGCGTTCTCCACCCCCTTCATCATCCCGCTGTCCGACCCTGAAGTCGGCTGACCCTGCAAAACGGCGATCTTGCCGCTCGTGCCGGCGCCGCATTTGTCGATGACGGCCTTCGCCTCCGCTTCACCGATGCCGATCCAATCCGCGCCGACGTAGACGTCCGAATTGTAGTTCGACCTCATGTTGATCTGGATGACGTGGATGCCCGCTTGCTCGGCGCGCTTGAGCAGCTTCGCGTAGGACTGGATGTCGGGATTGTGCACGACAATGACGTCAGGCTTTTCGGCGATGAGCGAGGTGAGCGCCTGTGCGCCGGCGTCGGCGCTGAAATGCGGATCGCGAATTTCGAACTTCATTCCCAGGCGATCGGCCTGTTGCTTCATGACGGACGCCCAACCTTCGGTGAGGTCGATGCCCATCGTGACCGGTACGAAGGCGATCGTCTTTCCGGCGAGATCCTTGAAATAGTCGGCCCGCCGCGGATCGTCGATTCCTGCGGCGAGCGCGTAGGCCGCAAATCCCGTCAGCGACGCCGCGAGCCCAATCGTGGCTGCGATCTGTCTAAGCGCCATGTTCCATCTCCCTTTTGAGTTTTGGCGTTTTCAAATGTCGCCCTGCTGATCAGTCTGCTCGTCCCGAGGGTTGATCAGACTGTCGAGCACGATGGCGGCAAGAAGGATCACGCTCCGGATCACATTCTGCAGCGTGTATTCAATGTTCATGATCGTCATGCCGTTCAGGAGGATGCCGATCAAGAGCGTGCCGACGAGCACGTTGCGGATGCCGCCGCGGCCGCCGGAAAGGCTGATGCCGCCGAGCACCACCACGAGAATGACGTCGTAGATCATGGGTGAGATCGCGACTGCGGTGTTCATGCTCGACACCGCCGTCGCTGTGATCATGCCGGCGAGATAAGCGATTGACGCGGCGATCGTATATTGGAGGACGATAACCGAGCGCACCGGCGCGCCGGAAATGCGCGCCGCGGCGAAGTTGTCGCCGATCGCGTAAATGAAACGCCCCTGTTTCGTGAACCGCAAAAACATAAAGCCGAGAAAGGCTATCAGGGCGAAAAACAGGATCGGGGTCGGCGCGCCCCAAAGGAAACCGCCGCCGATCCAGGCGATGACATTGGCGTTCGGTGGCATGTAGACGACATAGAGCGGGACCAAGGCCCAGCGAACGAAGCCGTAGACCAGGGCCGCCATTCCCAGGGTGGCGAAGAGCGCGGGGATCTCAACGTAAGCGATCAGAACGCCGTTGATGACGCCGATCGTCAGCGCCAGCAGAAATCCAAGCACGAGCGCCGGCCCGATCGGAACGCCCAGGGAAGCGAGGTGAAGGGTCCAGGCGGCGGACATCGCGTAGGTCGTCACGATCGCCAGGTCGACGCCGCGTCCGATGACGACGATCGCCATTCCCACACCCAGGATTCCCAAAGTGGCGACGCCGCGCACCAGGGTCACCAGATTGCCGGCGCTCAGAAAGCCCTTGAGAAAGACGGAAAAGAGGCAGAACAGAGTGGCCGCGGTCAGGAGCACGATCCTCTCCTGACTGACCAGCGCGCTCCTTATCTGTCCGAGCATCCTTCCACCCGATTGTCGCTTCCGCCCTCTAGCGCTTGCGCGACCCGCCGCTTACCGTTTCGCCCGACTATCCCAGGCTGTTTTCGCTTTCGCTTGCGCGCCAGCGCACGGTTTTTGCATCCCAGCGCAAAAGTCGGGAAAAATTTGGCAATAGCCCGAGCCGTCGCGAGCCGCACGCTTGAGCTTAAGGGCGGTCTTGCCTTTCGAAGGCGCGGAACGCTATCCTTGAACGAAGGTCAGAACCCTTGGCCGCGCCTATCCACCTTTTGCCTCGCGAGCGGTCATCGCCAACGGCCCAAGGCGGGTCGGAGCGGGGGAGGAACGCATGGAGGTCGTCTTCGACAGCAGGACCTTGCCCGCCGGCAAGCGCCGCCAGGCTTGGCGCGACGCCATCTGTGACATCTATCTGCAGGTCGACTGCCAGACAGACCTGGACATCCAATATATCGGGCTCGTCCGGGAGGCGAGGCTAGGCGATGTCACCATCACCGACGCGATGCTTTCCCCGCAAATCATACGCCGCGGAAACCGCCATATCGGCCGGTTCGGAAAGGATTGTTACTACTTAGGGATTGAGCACATTGGCGCGGTCGACATCCGCCAATCCGGAGCGTCATTCGTCCTGCGGCCAGGTCGAGGATCCTTATACTACGCCAACGAACCTTATGAGCTGCACTCCAACGCCAAGTCGCGTCAGTTCTGGATAGAGCTTCCGCGCGCGGCTTTTGATCGCAGGTTCGAGACCGGCCGTCCGCCGCAGCTCAAGAATTTCGATCTTACTCGCGGGCTCGGCCGCATCGCTGCGGAATTTTGCGCGACCCTCGCCGCCGAGAGCGGCGGCCTCGACGAGGCCTCGAGATCGAAGCTCGGCGAGCAGTTCATGGACGTCCTCGCCCTGGCGCTCAATTCCGAACCTGATCGCCAATCAACGGACGATCAGAGCGTCCAGCGTGCGCGCCTGCGCTCGGTCAAATCCTATATTGAAGCCAATCTCGGAGATCCAAATCTGTCGCTGACCGCGATTGCGCGCAACAATGGAATATCGCTGCGCTATCTCCACCATCTTTTCCGCCTCGTGGACATGTCGGCTTCGGAATGGCTGCGGCGCCGGCGATTGCAAAGATGCCACGATCTGTTGATCGCGCCGCAGCACGCGCACCAATCGATTACGGAAATCGCCTATTCCATGGGATTCAGCAGTTCGTCCCATTTCAGCAATCTTTTTCGCACTCACTTCAATATGCGCCCATCGGATGTAAGGGGCGCCGCCGCCGCAGCGAGGGCGCCATCAAGTTAGAGGCAGTCGCAAACGCGCCGGCGGCCCTTCGCCGATACGGCCGCCGACAGCGAGGTTGCGCCGATAGCCGCCATTCCGCGCGGATGAATGCCACATTTACCTCAAGGGTCTGAGCACGGGGACGCGTCATCCCGCAGAGAGAACCCGATACCTCGTCAAAACGGGCACTCATTCTGCTGCCTGGCTAGACTTCCGACGTTTTGAGCCGGACCTCGACTGCCGCCATCCTACGGTCTGCGCGGCTTGCTCTTCGGGTGTGAGCTGCGTGGCGGCAATCTTGCGACCCAACGCAACGAAACTCGGAATTTGATCTTCAGCGAGCGGCGCCATCATCGTCTTGCGCGCCATCGCCGCTTCGAGATAGGGCGCAAGTTCTTCCGCCTCCTTACAGGCGCTGTGGGACGTCGGCTCCGGGCGCATCGAGCTTTGGGATGGGTCGGTAATGCGATTTCTTCTGTCGATCAGCACGGTGTTCCCGAAGACGGGCAACCGCGTATCGTATGACGATCAACGCGAAGTTCACCGTCAGATCTTCGATGGTGACCAGATGGCCACCTCTGCCAGAATGGGCGAGAATCCGGATGCGGCAGGCAATCGCTGGTTACGAGGAGCCTTTCTTCCGCTGCCCAGCACGAACTCGCCATCGTTGGCAATCGGAATCGTCACGATCACTCCAGGAGAACCCGGAGCCAGCAGGCGACGATTGGCGCTTACTGGTAGGACACGGCTCTCGGGATTTCGCCCGGTCTTCGCCGATACTGGCTCGGATTGAGTCCGAGTTCCCGATGGAACGCCCGGGCGAAGTGGGCGGGAGCCGAGTAGCCGAGTGTCGTCGAGATCTCGGTGATCGAAGCCTGCGTTCCCCTCAGCAATTCCTTGGCGCGCTGAATCCGGATCGCATTCGTCAGCGTGCGAAAATCGGCGCCTTCCCGGTTGAGCCCGCGTTGCAGCGAGCGGACGCTCATATCCAGCGCCCGCGCTGTGCTCTCGACCGATACCGCGCCCGCGAGGACCTGCGCCCAGACGTGCGCGACGACGACATTCAGGAAGTTGTCGAGATCTGCAGGCGCAAATCGGCCGCGAGCGACGTCTTCAAGCGTGATGAGGCGCGCGCGTGAATGCGCCGTCGCGGGTTGATCAGGCAGGTGCGCGTCGAAGGAGATCGAAACGCCTGCAGCGTTGAACGCGACGGGACAGGAAAAGGCGTCATCGAAAGGCGTCGAGGAGCGTGGGCGCGGAATGTCAAGTTCGATGATTCCCGGTTGCGCGCTGGACGGAAAAAAAGACCGCAGCAGGCTGAGCATTGAGCCCGCGATGCCGCAGGCGAGATGGGTATAGCCAGGCAGGCCGCGCGCTGCACTGACATAGCGGAACCGAGCTACCCCGCCGTCGACCGAAAGCCTGACCTGGTCACCCGTGCAATGATAGTCGAGGGAAGACGCTACGCGGACGATGGCGGCGCGCAGCGTGTCCGCCGTCAGGATGTATTCGCCCCAGAGCCCGAAGTCGGACAATGACATATTCGGCGCAATGATGAGACCGAAGTTCGGTTCGCCCGCGCTCCGCTCGACCGCGGCGCAGAAGGTCGTCACCATGGCCTGGGGAATGAAGCAGTCGAGGGTCTCGATCATCTCCATGTCGAGCGACGTCGCCTGTTTGGCGCGCCTCAAAGCGTTGCATCCGTACGCCTCGCGCACGAAGGCCGACAAGCCGGCCATCACCGTGGCCGAGATCACGGGTGGCGCATTGCCCCTGGCGCCTCGCGGCAGCATTTCGGCCGCATGCGCCATTTGAGGGGTGGACCGAAAAACCGACTCTATACCTTCCCGTCGCGTAGCCGGCATCCCCATACTCTCTTCGAACGGTCCAACGAAAGCGCCAGGTTCCCCGGTCAGGACCGACGGTCGGGGAGCGCTCGTCGGTTCTCGCGTTGCAATTCGTTCGATGCGCCTAGCGTATTGATCGGCTTGGCGCAAAATGGGTGGTCGGCGGCGCTAGATTTCATAGTCTCGCCTGACCGAGCTGACAATGCCACCCGGCGCCGGTGGCGACCTCGGTTCGGGGGCAGGCGAATGACCGCTGGCCCGCTCGGAGACACGAGGACGGGCAGGATGACGGCAGACCATTCGCCATGGGCGCCGGCCCGTGAAACCCGGGGCGCCCCCTCGCGGTCTGTCGGGCGCCGCACAAACCAGAAGGGATGCTCTCCCCCAGTTGCGCTCGTCAGCCGATCGCGATGCGATCGATCGATCATTTCCGCCCGTCCAGCCCGCTATCGCATCAATGTTAAGGGCCGATACCGAAAGTCACAATGTCGTAAAATGTCAAGACTAGTTACCGCGGGCCACTAGGTTCCGACGCGTCTTATAATTCGCTCTCGGGCAGCACAGTCTTCTTCTCTCTTGTGTCGAACGACATAGGGATTTTTACATGAATAAATCGCTCGTGATCGCCGCCGCGTCGCTTATGCTGGCTGGAGTTGCCAAAGCCGACCCGGTAGATCTTTCGACCTATGCTGACGCGAACGGCTTCATCGACGTGCAGAAGCTGACCTGCGGGCAGCTCGCCAACACCTACAAGGAAGACGCTAACGCGCTGACCTCCTGGTACAGCGGCTGGTACAACGGGCTGGCGCACAAGCATTACGCCGATTTCAAGAAGGGCCGCATCGTCGAGCACGAGGTGATCGAATATTGCAAGGCGCATCCCGACGAGAAGATCATTCACGCCATCGCCGTGATCCTCAAGGAGGACCGCGCCGAAGGCCTGATGATGGAAAAGTGAGGGGCGAACCATGAAAAAGCGGGTTCTCGCGAGCGCGCTCGGCTTGCTGAGAGCCGCAGGCTTCATGACTTCGGCGCAAGCGCAACAGACGGTGACGTTCCTCTGCGCCGCACCTGCCGGACACGTGTGTCAGTTCGCCGTGCAAACGACGCGGGGTCCGAGGTCAAGTTCAGCCTGCCCTCGGTCGCGGCGGATGCGCCCGCCATGGCGCATCATGGCGCAGGAGAAGGGAGGCGGCCTCACGCTCGAAAACGGCTGGGTGGTGATGCTGAGGACCGGCGTCTATGGCACGGATTACGTGCAGCGCGCATTCGTCACGGCGGTCGGGCTCGCCGCGAATGACCCTCGGGACGCGGTCTATCCGTTTGAGCTGAACGACGCCCAGGGAGCCAAGCTGGACGGCAAGAACAGCTATGTCATTCGTTTTGCGCCGCGAGCATTCCCGCCGGCGCGCGGCTTTTGGTCGCTCACGATGTATAACGACAAATGGTTCTTTGTAGCCAACCCGTTGAACCGGTACACTCTAAGCCAGCGCAACGCGTCGAAGCGCAACGCGGACGGCTCCATGGATCTGTACCTGCAGGCTGACAACCCGGCGAAAGATCGGGAATCGAATTGGTTGCCCGCCCCACAGGGCGAATTCATCCTGATGTTCCGCCTCTATATGCCTGAGGAAGCGCCGGCGTTTTTCGATTCTGGATGGCACCTGGAAGCCGCCGGTGGTGCAGAAGGTCTGAGGTATGACCGCTTGAAAGGGCCGGCCGCGCGCCCTCATCCTGAACCGCTCGCGAAATCGAGCGTGTCGAAGGATGATCCAGATCGCAGACTTGTTCGCGCCTCCGGGAGCGTCCTTCGAGGACGCGCCTGCGGCGTCCCCTGAAGCGCCGGGCGGAAGCTGCGGCGTTGTATTTTCAACCTAAGGAGACGACTGGATGAAAAAGATTGCCACCGGCTTCGCGCTCGGCCTCATCGCGCTTCTCGCGGCGCCGCTCCGAGCATCGGCGCAGAACACGTCGGCTCCAGACGCGATCGCCGCACCCGGTCAAAAGACGATTGGCCAGCCGGCCAACGACGCGATGATTCCATCGCTCGCGGTCATCAATTCCCGCGGGGCAACTCTCCAAGGCGGCGCTCTCACGATGACCGGGGTGTCGCCGAACTCCATCATCTTCGCGGACCGTCCGTTCAGAGCGGCCGGCCACGTGCTGACCAAGCACTTTCTCAGGGAATGGGATGAGGGCGGCGACAGTTTCGCCAAGAATCCCCCAAACGCCACAATATCCGTGCTCAGCGCGGAAGGCGACTCCGTTGAAGATGCTGTCGTGGTCCTGAAATCGCCAAAGCTTGAGGGCGACAAATTGACCTTCGAAGTGTCTTTGCTTGATGGAGGCCTATCGAAGGCGACGGGACCCGCTTCCCTCTTCATCGATTGGTTTGCCGCGCGCGGTTATGGCGGACGAGCCGTCGTTGGGGGCTATGGCGGCGCTTGGCATGGCGGCGCATGGCACGGCGCGTGGTACGCTCATCCGGCGGGAGCCTACGCGGGCGCCGCTGCAGTCGGGCTTGGCGCTGCGGCGGTCGGAGCGGCGGCTGCAAGCGCCTACTATCACCCCTATGCTCCGCCGCCTCCGGCCTGCGGCTACTATCCCTATCCGCCCTGCTACTGAGGCGAAAAGGGATGGAGCGCCGCGCTGGCTCAAGGTGAGAGGAACGACGTTGAAGGCGCCTCGCCGCACCGCGACGCTCAGAGGGCTTAGGCTTGCTCGCAACGGGAGTGCCGCCGTCGCGAGCGCTTGCCCTCGATGGCTCACTCACCGACCTCGTCGAGAGCGCCGAGGATTTCCGCATCGCCTAGGACGCCTGCATTTGCGGCTACCGCTCGCCACCATAAAGCTGACCCCGCGCGTGATCACCTGCCGGCCGCAAGCCCGAGCCCATTGCAATATCGATCCTAAGAGGACTGAAAAGTGATCCACCGGACCTTGATCGGCAGCTTTGCCTTGATTCTCGCGGCAGGCCCGGCCTTTTCCGAGGTGTCCAGCGAAACCGTCAAATCGCTGTCGGCGCCGAGCACGATCGAGACGCGGGCGGGAAAACTCGAGTTTCACGACGGGGCGCCGACGGAGGAAACGGCCCAGACCATTTACGACATGCTGGACTTTACCCGCGCGCTCAACGTCTACAACAACAGCTTCCGAGGCGCGTCGGCCCTCGCCCTGGTCAAGGGCTTCGAGGAAATCGGCGCAAACCCCGGCGATGTCGTCATCTTCTCCGAACTGATCGAACTCGAGTTCTCTCTTCCTGACCGCCAATGCCGATACGGTCTATTACATGTCCGGGCTCGACCTGAGCAAAGGTCCGGTGGTGATCGAGCAGCCGTCAGGCGGCATCGGCACGATCAACGATATGTGGTTCTCGTGGATCATCGATATCGGCGCGCCGGGCCCGGATCGCGGGCTCGGCGGAAAGTACCTGATCGTAGGGCCCGGCTATAAGGGGCCGCTACCCGAGGGCGGCTACTTCGTCGCCCATTCCAAGACGAAATTCGCGCTCTACGCCGCGCGGGCGAACCTGGTCGACAACGATCCGAAGCCGGCCGTCGACAACATCAAGCGCAATATGAAGATCTACCCCTACCGGCCGGGCGCTTTCGGCTCCAGCATCGCCCAAGCCCTCGATGGCTCGGTGCGGATCGCCGGCGAGCCGAAGATCCCCGAGACGAAGTTCATCGAGGCCTCCGGACGCTCGTTCAACACGATCCCGCCCAGCGACTTCCGCTTTTTCGAGATGATCAACGAGAACGTTCAGAACGAGCCCGCTAACAGCTACGACGTGGAATTGGCCGGGCAGCTCGCCGCGATCGGGATCGTGCACGGCAAGCCGTTCAAGCCGGACGAGCGGATGAGGAAGATTCTCTCCGACGCGGCCGCGGTCGGACAGGCGACGGGCCGGGCGCTCAATTGGCGCTTCGCCATGAAGCATCCGGAGTGGGCCTACTATGACGGCTCGCATTGGGGCAACATGCTGTGGGAAGGCGGCGCCTTCTTCGAGACGCCTCCGCCGGCGTTCGAGGGCGGAATGTTCAAACCCCTGCCGCCGACCGGCGCCCGCACGCTGGATTCTCGCACGGCCTTTTACTACGGCTACACGCTCAACTCGCCGGGCATGATCATGCGTATCCCCGGTGTCGGCTCCCAATATCTGATGGGCTTCCTCAACTCCGACGGCAACCCGTTCGACGGCGCGAGGACCTACAAGGTGGCGTTGCCGAAGGGCATCCCGGCGGCGGCGTTCTGGTCCTTCACGCTCTACGACAACCAGACGCGCTCGATGCTGCAGACCCCGCAGAAGTATCCGCGAGCCGGCAGCCAGAGCTATCCCTCGCCCGCCGCTGAGGCTGCGGTCGATGGCGCGACCACGATCTATTTCAGCCCCAGCCAGCCGAAAGGCGTGGCTCGCGGCAACTGGATCGAGACCGATCCGAAGAAGGGCTGGTTCACGATCCTGCGTCTCTACAGCCCTCTGCCCTCGTTCTTCGACAAGAGTTGGCGCCCCAGCGAGATTGAGCCGGTGAGGTAAGGCCGTCAGCGGACAGCGCGTCATAGCCCCAGGCATGGCGCTGTCCGAGACAAAGCCGATCTCGCCGGACGAAAGGCGCTCCTGATCTTTGTTGATCGTAAGTTCCGAACGATGGACCGACCCGAATTCGTCCGCACCCCTTCAACGCCATTTTCCATCGCATCGACGCGCTCTCCACAAAGAGAGCACCTCGTGCGGCGAAACTCCTTAAGAACCCACTCCCATCCCAGCTAATCTAACGGTCCCCAAAACATGCCTCGGGGAACAACATTGGCAGATCCTACAAGCGTATGATTGTCACTCCGAAACTGCGTCTGGTCGAGTCCATGATTATCCGCGCATCGGGCGCGGGCGTGCTCGAGAGCCTACTGATGTCATTTTAAATCGTGACGGATAGGCGAATCGGCGAATCAAGCGAAGTTGCTCGCCCACAGCAGGCCTCTCGTTTCAGGGCTCGACCGCGGGCTCTATCGGCTCGCGGATGCAGGCGACTGCCAATAAGGCCCTACGCGTCACAGTGGAAGCGATGGGGATCGCACTCACCGCTTCGCAGAGTGATGAACTGGTCGCGCATTACCACGAACTCGACGTCTGGCCGGACGTCAAGCCCGCACTTGGGAGGCTGCGGGAAAAAGGGCATTCGGCTTACCCTGCTCTCGAATCTCAGCCTGGCGGGATTGCGCGCTAGCTAACATCGAGCGAAATGGCCTGGGAGGCTATTTCGAGCCACCGCTGAGCACCGATGCGGTTCGGCATTTCAAGCCGTCGCCTCAAGCCTATGCGATGGCCCTCGAAGCTTTCCGCCTTCCGAAAGCGGAGATCGGATTCGTGGCGTTCGGCGGCTGGGATGCCATCGGTGCGACCTGGTTCGGCTATCGCACCGCCTGGATCAACCGCCTTAACAGCGTGATGGACCCCTTCGATGTGCGTCCGGAGATCGTAAGTCCGGACATGAGCGGAGCACTCGGGCTGGCCGGTATCGGCTGATGCTCCCTCGCGAGAATGGGGGGTCGGTCGACACCGGCGACTTTAGGAGTTATGCCTTGATCGATCGAAGGTCGTGATTGGGTCGCGCCCGGTCCGGCGGGAGCAGCCAAAGCGGGCAAGGACCGGCGCCGAGCGCTCCGCTCAGGCGAAGCGCTTGGCGCCTGCAACGCACAGCACGACGACGGTGGAAGCGACCATGGTCCATGCGATCGGTTCGCCGAGGAAGATCGCGGCCAGCACGAACCCGAAAAAGGGTTGCAGGAGCTGCAACTGGCCGACGCCCGCAATGCCGCCGAGCGCAAGGCCGCGATAGCAGAAGATGAAATCCCACCATCATGCTGAAGATCGAGACGTAGGCGAGGCCGATCCAGGCGGGAAGGCCGACATTGCTCCACATGCGCGGCCAGGTGCAAAGCGCGATCGCCGCCATGATCGGCAGGGAGAGCAACAGCGCCCACGAAATGACCTGCCAGCCGCCAAGGCGGCGCGAGAGCGTCGCGCCCTCGGCATAGCCGAGCCCGCACACCAGGAATGCGGCGATCATCAGCAGATCGCCCGTCAGCGTTCCGCCGTCGCTTCCGGAGAGGGCGAAGCCGGCGACGGACGCAGCCCCGGCGACGGAGAACAGCCAAAAGGCAGGTTTCGGCCGCTCGCCCCCACGCACGACTCCGAAGATGGCGGTCGCGAGCGGCAGTAAGCCGATGAAGACGATCGAGTGGGCCGCCGTGATGTGTTGCAGGGCAAGCGCCGTCAGCAGCGGAAAGACGACGACGCCACCGATCGCCACCAGTGCCAGCGAAAAGATGTCGCGACGCTCCGGCCGTGTCTGACGAAGCACGACCAGGAACGCTGCCCCCAGCAATGCGGCATATGGATGAAGTGCGCAAGCGGTTGGCCCGCGCCCGAAAAGCGGCGATCAACCGGTTGGCTCCCCTCCGACTTGTTCCATGGATCGTTCCGCGCGGAGGCTTCTATCTCTGGTGTCGTCTGCCGGAGGGTCGCGATTCCGCTGATATCGCGCGCGGGTGCCTGGTGCAGAAGGTCGTACTCGCACCGGGAAACGTGTTCAGCGTCGCGCAATCGGCGGCCTCGTTCCTTCGTTTCAACGTCGCGCAGCTGGCTGACCACCGCGTTTTCAACGCTCTTCAGCACGCCATGGAGCAGCGCGGTCACGGGTGAGCGAAACGGCAATCCGATCAACCGCTCCGGGCTACGGGCTCCAACCATCCAACAGTCGGATTTGGATGTTTCGGTGAGCGACCCCGCGGCGTTTGTCGGCCGGCAATCGAGCTAGCGAAAAATCGCAATGCCACTTTAAGGCTACACCGAAGGCATCGTTCAGTAGACATCCAGGGCGTGCATCGCCTTCTTTCTCCGGAAGACGAGAAAGCTCAGCAGCGAGAGGGTGAAGGCAGATAGCGCGCCATAGAGCGTGACCCAGGCGATGCCATGGGCCAAAGCTCGGTGTCGGACTCCATTTGACCGGGTTACAGCGAATGGTGGACTTTCATTGATTAGCTGACACGTTAATTCAGTACAACTCATCTAATTCGGGACAAATTCCTTGGGTCGCCGCACAAGTCACGGGTTTGTCGCGCATGCGCGGTGAGTACAGGGTGGCGGCGACTGCGGTGCCCGAGGTCCCCGAGGAGGATTGGGAGGAGGCCTGCCGCCGGGAAGACGAAATTCGACGGTTGGTCGCACAGGAGCGGTCGGGGGTCATCGGGAGAGCGGCTGTTCGAGAAGCTGCCGCGAAACTCGGGATCAGCGTCACGCATCTCTATCGGCTGATCCGGCTCTTCCGCGAAGATCGCCGGGTTTCTGCGCTTCTGCCCCGAAGGCAGGACGACCAGTAGGCACGCGCTTCATTTCGGGAAGCGTCGAAGCGATCATTCAAGCGGCGGTTCGTGAAGTCTATCTTGTCCCCGAGCGGCCGACGTTTCGCGAACTCGTGCGTCAGGTCGCGGCGCGTTGTCGAAGGCGAGGCGAACACCCACCCGATGCGCGCACGATCTGGCGTCGTGTTGACGACATCGATCCTCTTGAAAGGGCGCGCCTCAGAAAGGACGAAGCCGCGCAAGAGGCGATGAAGGCAACACCGGGGAGGTTACAGATCGAAAGACCCCTCGATCTCGTTCAGATCGATCACACGCAAATGGATATCGTGGTCGTGGATGAGGAGACCCGTCAGTTCGTCACACGGCCATGGCTCACGCTCGGCATCGACGTGTTTTCTCGGATGGTCACTGGATACGCGCTGTCCTTCGATCCGCCGCAACGAACGTCCGTAGGACTATGCCTGCTGCACAGCGTTTTCGATAAGACGCTTGGCTGCGCGAGTTTGAGATCGACCTGCCCTGGCCGGTGACCGGCCTTCCCCGTCGTCTTGGAGTGGACAACGGCGCGGAATTCCATAGCAACGATTTCGTGGCGGCGTGCCGGGACTTCGGCATCAGGGTGGAAAATCGCCCAAGCGAGGAGGGCGCTCAGCTGATGCAACGGTTTCTAGCCGAGCATCGCAGCACCTTCAATCGAGCAACGGGAACCGAGCGCACTCCCGTCCTGTCCCTGCAAATGGTGAACCGTCCGAACGAGAAGCGCTTCTATAGCCAGCTCATGGATGTGATCGGCGCTCCGCCAAATCCGCGCCCGAGCGTCGCGGATCTCGAGATCGTCGTCCTTCGCATGCTACGGCAACTCGACCTGAAGATGCTTTTGATCGACGAAACACACAACATCCTCGCATCAACCTACAACGACCAGCGCGCGATGCTGAAATCTGTTGCAGTTCATCAGCAATGAGCTGAGGATCTCGATCGTATGTTTCGGAGTGTCGGAGTGTCGGACGCCAAGGAGGCGATCAGCGGAGATGTGCAATTGGCTCGCCGCTTCCAGGAATTTGACCTGCCGCGATGGAAGGCCGACGAGAAATTCCAGGCGTTGGTGATCAGCATCTTGCGCAATCTCCCACTGGATTACCATCCATTCTGTCGACGCGCGCGCTCCGGCGCATCCTGCAAGTGTCTGACGGTGTGAAGTCACAGATATTCGGCCGGCTATACGAAGCAGCGGAGATTGCCATCCGTACGAAGCGCGAGTGCATCGACGACGAACTGATGGACGAGATCCAGGCCCACGGCGCATTGAAGATAAGCTACGCGTGACGATCGCACTGCGCCCGCCCCCGCCCAAGGCGCTTCCCATCATCGTGAAGCCCCTCGTTGACGAGTTGCTATCATCCTGGCTTCAAAGGACGGCCCACGTTTACATGGCAAGCGTAGTCGATGTTCTGGTGCACTTCGGCATCGTTTGGCCAGATCCATTGAGGCAGGTGGACTTTGCTCAGTCCGCTTGGATTAAGGCGAGGCTGGCATGGGGACTCCGTACGACAGCGGCGAGGATCAAAGGGCAGGGCACCCGGTTCGGGCGGGGCGCGCGAACGAGTTGGTGGCGATCGACATTCCCTTCTCCCGATGTGCGGCGTGCGAGCAGACTTGGTCCAGCAGTTTTTCCGCGCTGCGACCCTACTCGTTTTCTTGGTACGAGGCTTGGCGGGTGAAATGCGGATTTTTGTGGGCGGCCGTTTCATCTCGACGCGAGTTCGTCCCCGCCGAGCCCGGACGCAGTCGTTGTCACTGATCGCTTACTGCGGGACGCCGTGAATGGGAGCGAACTCTTTGAGCGCTATCTGCTCGGCCGTCCTTGCGGCTCGCTGCCGCCACGTTTGATATGGTCGCTGGCGTCGACTCCGGTTCGAGGTCGCCGCCGGTATCAGATGGCTTTTGAACTGATAGTCCCGGAGGCCTCAGCGCCAGCATTCGGAATGCGGCACACAACTCGTGTCGCGTCTTGCCGCACCATCAACCCGTTCAGGCGGGTTGCCATGATGGCTGCGGTTCAACGATTTAATCAGGACCCTCTCGGTTGGCTCAGAAAGTTCTCGAGCTCGGCAACCGTAGCGGGCAGGACCGCGATAGCGCGTTTGCTGGACTCGCTGCCCGACGCCATCGCCGGATCGATGCGAGGAAGCGCGCCGTTGTCTGCGGCGCCCGGCTACTGCTTCAGGCTATCGAAGTGCACCAACTCCGTCTCAAGTTAGCAGTTAATTTGGGACAGATTTCGCGATTTTTGTACCGAATTAATTGTCAATGCACCGCACAACCCGGTCGAATCCCATGGTTAGGTGCTATCCGACATAGTGTTGGGAGGGGTACGGACGAATTCGGGTCGGTCCATCGCTCGGAATCAGAGATCGACAAGGATATGAAGTGTCTGCCGGCTGGCGAGATCGGCTTCTTGGTTGTGGAGGGCAAGGCCATCATGGCTCATCTCCAGCAGGTCATCGTCAAGCAGCAATGCGAGGCTTACGTTCTAACGAGCCGCTTCTGCACGGATTGTGAAGGCTTCCGACGGATCAAGGACTACGGCAAGCGCAAGATCCGGACGGTGTTCGGCTGCGTCGAGGTTAGAAACCCACGGATCATGAACTGCCAGCGCGCTGCCTGCCTCATTTTTGTGCCGCCTGGACGGGTCCTGCGCGATATCTGCCCGGATCAGGCGACGCCGGAATTGATGGAGCGCTCCGCGCGCCTGGGCAGCCTCCTGCCGTATCGCAAAGCGGCGGAGGTGATGGCCGAGTTCCTGCCGATCCAATCAACCGAGTCCTTTGTGACCCTGCGCCATCGCACGATGAAACTGTGGCAGCGCCTCGACGAGAGGGCTCGTGAACGCGCCAGGTTCGAGCGGCCGTCAACGGCTGAACGCCGCCAGTCGGAGCTGAACTTGCCGAATGACCTAGAACGCGAATTCGTTGTGAGTATCGATACCGCGCATGTTCGCGCAAGCCGGGCGGAACCTAGCAGGAACTTCGAGATCGTTGTCGCACGATGGGGCCGCGACGGACGCGGCTCCCGCCCAAGCCGCTATTTCACAAGCGCCGACACGTCGAAGCGCGAGATTCAGTCTCGAACGCTGCAGGCCCTGCGGACTGAGGGCTATATGGGCGGCGGCGAGGTCACGGTTCTTTCCGATGGCGCCGAGATTATGAAGCGGCTGCCGAAGGCGCTGCCGCAGCCGACGATGCATATCATCGACTGGTTTCACATCGCTATGAAGATCCAGCCGTTGCAGCAGATCGCCGATAATGTCGTGCGTTGGCATGACGCGGATAACGAAATCGCTGATGTCGACGCCAACGTCCGATCGTTGAAGTGGAAGCTCTGGCATGGACAGACCGATCGGGCGCTCGATCAGCTCGAGACGGTGACAAGCGACCTGGCGAAGCTGCGAGAAAGAGGCAATCTTTCAGACCGCTGACAAACCCCGTCATTGTTCGGCGGGGTTTGTTTTTTTTGTGGGGGAGTGGGCGGGTGGAGCGCCGTGCCTTGCTGTCTCAGGCTGTGGGGGCGAGCCGTGTGGCGGCGGAGAGGGCGATCTTCTTCATGTTCTGCGCGGCGGCGGCCATCAGGCATTGACACTGGACCCGCACGAGGCCGCGGAACCGGGCGTAGCGATGGCCGAAGAGCTGCTTGGCGTCGGCGAAGGATCGCTCCACTGTCTCCTTGCGCCGCGCGTAGACGCGCTTGCCCCAATCGGTGAGGCGGCGGGCGTCCGTGCGCTCGCGCGCGTCCTGCCAGACATGGCGGGTGATGGTCCGCTCGGCCTTGCCGTTCGTCGTGCACGAGGCGAGCTGCGGGCAAGCCGAGCAGATCTTTCGATCCGAGCGATAATGGCGATAGCCGTCGCGGTCGGTCAGCGCATAGGTCAAGGGCTGGCCTTGCGGGCAGCGATAGACGTTGTTCTCGCGATCGTAAGCGAACCGGCTTCGGCGCATCATGCCCGGCCTCGGCGGGGTCGGCGCGCGATAGCCGGTGACGCCGGCGATCCCCCGGTCTTCAAGGCCCTTGGCGATGGCGGCGGAGGCGTAGCCTGCGTCCAGCCCGACCGCCGTCACCGCTAAGCCGAAGCGCTCGCGCTGCCGATCGAGCCGTTCAAGATAGGGAATGCTGTCGTGGACATTGGCGGGCGTGGCGTAGGTGTCGGTGATGAGGCCAAGGCGTCCATCGACAGTGCGGTGGTCGAGATAGAAGAAGCCCTTCGGCTTGCCGTCCCGCGCCATGTAGCCGGCTTGCGGGTCGCTCCGGCTGACCTTGGTCTCCTTCACCTCCGGCTCGCGCGGCGCGGGCGCGAGCGGCTTAAGCCGGTGCGCGGCGCGATCCTCCTCGACCGCCGCGTCGAGCGCCTCCCAATAGGCCGCTCGCGACTTGGCTGCGGGCTCAAGATCGAACTTGTTCTTGTTGGCGCTGGCCTTGAGATGGGTCGAATTGGTGTAGAGCGTCGTTCCCTCAATCAGGCCAAGCGCCATCGCCTGCTCGACAATGCGGTCGAAAATCGCCTGCGGGATCGAAGCGTCCTGATAACGCCGCCTTCGGTTCTGGCTCAGCGTCGAGGCGTCGAACACCGGATCGGTCAGTTTGAGCCCGAGAAACCAGCGATAGGCGACGTTGACCTCGATCTCGCGGATAAGCTGCCGCTCCGAACGGACGCCGAACAGATAGCCGACGAACAGGGCCTTGAACATCAGCGTCGGATCGAGCGGCGGGCGCCCGTTGTCGGCGCAGTAGAGCGGCGCCGTCAGATCGTGAATGAAGGAAAAATCGACCGCCGCCTCAATCTTGCGAACAAGGTGATCGGCCGGAACCAGCTGCTCCAGGCTAACGATCTCAAGCGAAGTCTGAACCGGGCCAGGACGACGAATTATAGCCAACTCAATCAAAAACCCCTGGCCAAAGCCAGGGGTTTGTCAGCGGTCTGAATTTTTCAGCCACCCGCCTGCTGCATCTGGCGGATCCCTTGCTGACCTATGTCCGTTCAAACAAGGGCGCGATTATCAACTATGGGCCCCGCTATCGCTTAGGTCGGCGCATTGCGACGACGTTGGATGAGTTCGGCGTGAATTCGCTTGTCGCCCGGCGCATGGTCAAAAAGCAGAAGATGCAATGGTCAAGCGAGGCGCCCATCTTCTGCTTCAGGTTCGGGCTGCCGTTCTCAACGGCGATCTTCAGGAGCGGCTCGCGCATAGGCCACCGAAACCAGCCCATAGATCGAGATCGCGTGGATGTTCGAGCCGACACCGCCACTGCTGAAGACCGCGTGATGCACCCCAGTTAATTTAACGCTCCCGAGAGGAACGGCTGCGCCCTGACCATCAACACGGTGAGTTTGAAAGATACTTTTGGCGATACCCAGACCAATTGTGCAGATCTGCGTCGGGATGTCTCCTACGGCTTGGCTGTATCGGAAACCAAGATACGGCACTCACTGCCGGGAGCGGGAGCCGTCCACCCCATCAGATGTACGGCCCCGGAAACGTCGATCTTCTTTAGGCCCGCGTTATCGGCCTAGGATAAGCCGGATGCCTCATCAAATGTGCGTCGGCCCGCCGTTTGGCGTGGCGATGCTGACAACGAGACCATTCTGGTGATCGAAGATAATAAGGACCTGTGGTGTAACGCGGTCGTCCATCACAGGCGCGTCGATCTTGACGTTGCGGCTGATCCAAAAGCCAGTCTCCTTGCAAGATTTGACGGCTCGCATTCGAGACATGCGACGCGATGAGATCGGGTGACTCATCGCCGGTGAGGTCATTGGTCCGGACTGATCCACCGCCGGGGTTGCTGGGACGCGTCGGCATGCAGCCGTAACTGGCCGATGGCTGAGATGTCCCACTTCGCAGTGGTGGCGCCTCCTGTTAAACGCTGAAGATGCCCGATCGCCTTCCCGGGTCGTGCATGACTCCCGAGCGAAGCTGGTTTCGACGAAATTTCAGGTGTCTCCCTCGCTCCCAACTTGATCGACTGTGACGACTGTAGCAAACGCTCCGGCGTCATCTGCGCGCCATGCGAGGGTCGGCGACGGCCGCCCGCTTGCGTCTCGGTTGATTTCGAGAACGGAGAGTGTTCAAGATGCGCATCGATGAACCGTAGCGTTCCGAGGAGGTCGGCATGAGCGAGGACAACAAAGATCGTTCGCATCTCCCGATCGCCACTCCGGAGCGGACCGGCCTCATTACGTATGACGCGAGGGACCCCGACACCAAGTTCCCGCCGATCGAGCAGTTGCGCCCGCCGAAAGGCGCACCGAACGTGCTGCTCATCCTCCTCGACGACGTTGGGTTCGGCGCCTCAAGCGCCTTTGGCGGCCCGTGCCAGACTCCAAACGCTGAACGGCTGGCGGCGGCCGGGCTGAAGTATAACCGTTTCCACACAACCGCCCTCTGCTCCCCCACCCGCGCGGCCCTTTTGACGGGACGCAATCACCACTCCGCCGGCATGGGCGGCATCACCGAGATCGCAACGGGCGCGCCGGGATACAGCTCAGTGCTGCCAAACAACATCTCGCCGCTCGCACAGACCTTGAAGCTGAACGGCTACTCGACTGCGCAATTCGGCAAGTGTCACGAGGTGCCGGTATGGCAGGCAAGTCCGGTCGGACCCTTTGACGCTTGGCCGACGGGCGGGGGCGGGTTCGAATATTTCTATGGCTTCATCGGCGGCGAGGCGAACCAATGGTATCCCTCGCTATTCGAGGGCACGACGCCGGTTGAACCGAAAAGGACGCCTGAAGAGGGCTACCACTTCATGGCGGACATGACGGATAAGGCTATGGCCTGGGTGGCTCAGCAGAAGGCGCTCGCGCCCGACAAGCCCTTCTTCCTCTATTTCGCGCCCGGCGCGACCCATGCCCCGCATCACGTGCCCAAAGAATGGGCTGACAAATACAAGGGCAAGTTTGACCAAGGCTGGGACAAGCTGCGGGAAGAGACCCTCGCCCGGCAGAAAACGCTGGGCGTCATCCCGGCGGACTGCCAACTCACAGCTCGCCACGGCGAGATCCCGGCGTGGGAAGCCATGCCGGAAGCGCTAAAGCCCATCCTCCGCCGACAAATGGAGGTCTACGCAGGGTTCCTGGAGTACGCCGACCACCACGTCGGTCGTCTGCTCGACATGCTGAAGCGGCTCAACATCCTCGACGACACGCTGATCTACTACATCGTCGGCGACAACGGCGCTTCGGCTGAGGGCACGTTGAACGGCACATACAACGAGATGGCCAACTTCAACGGCTTGGCCGCACTAGAGACTCCGGAATTTCTCATGGAGCGGTACGAAAAGTTTGGTGGGCCGGAGTTGTATAACCACTACGCCGTGGGCTGGGCGCACGCCCTCAACACTCCGTACCAGTGGACCAAGCAAGTTGCTTCACACTGGGGCGGCACCCGCAATGGCGCGATCGTGCACTGGCCGAACGGCGTCAAAGCCAAAGGGGAAATCCGCTCGCAGTTCCATCACATCATCGACATTGCGCCCACAATTCTCGAAGCGGCGGGGCTGCCGGAACCTGTCTCGGTCAATGGCATACGGCAGCGCCCAATCGAGGGCGTGAGCATGCTCTACTCATTCAACGACGCTCAGGCCGCGGAGCGCCACGAAACGCAGTATTTCGAGATTCTCGGCAACCGGGGCATTTATCACAAGGGCTGGGCGGCGGTGACCAAGCACGCCACACCCTGGGAACTCATGGGCCGGAAGACCGTCGCTCTCGACGACGATGTCTGGGAACTCTACGACACCAGCAAGGACTGGAGCCAGGCCAATAACCTCGCCAAGCAAATGCCTGAGAAGCTCCGCGAGTTGCAGCGGCTGTGGCTCATCGAGGCGACGCGGTATAACGTCTTGCCCATCGATGACCGAACGGCTGAGAAGTTCGATCCGGATACTGCCGGCCGGCCAGTGCTGATCAAGGGAAAGACTTAATTACTTTTCGAGGGGATGGGGCGGTTATTGGAGAATTGCGTTCTGAACCTCAAGAACAAGTCCCACTCGGTCACCGCCGAGGTCGAGGTGCCAGAGTCCAGGTGGTGAAGGGGTGATTGTCGCCCAGGGCGGCAACATCGGCGGCTGGAGTCTATATGCCAAGAATGGCAAACTCAAATACTGCTACAACGTGGCCGGGATACACTACTTCTATGTTGAAGCCAGCGAGGCGTTGCCCGCGGGCGAGCATCAGGTCCGCATGGAGTTTGCTTATGCTGGCGGCGGTCTCGGCAAAGGCGGGCAGGTATTGCTCTACGTCGATGGCAAGAAGGTGGGGGAAGGCGCCCTCCCCATGACGCAGGCGATCGTATTTTCCGCTGACGAGGGCTGTGACGTTGGCGAGGATACCGGCTCCCCCGTCTCTCAGGACTATGGTTCCCGCGGGAATGCGTTCAACGGAAGAGTGAAGGGGGTGCAACTCGCGATCGCAGAGGCCGCCGAGAGCCTGGATCATCTCGTCTCGCCGGAGGAAGCCATCCGCATCGCCCTGGCCCGTCAGTAGTCTGATCGCAAATCAGCCCCGTAGCCGGGTCTCCATTCCATGAAAAATCACAACAGAAATTCACCGAAGGAGGATCAGCCACCCTTTGTGATCCTCGGAGCGCGGCAGGCTGCTCGTCGAGCAGCTCGAACAACGATCGAGGATCTAAAAGAGGCGCAGCGGAGGAAGAGGCCCGCGCCGAAATGGCGTCGCCGGCCAGGGCTGAGAAGCAGCGCCGCCGCCCCCGCGGCCCACGCAAGCTGCCTGACAATCTACCGGTCGAGCGCATCGCGGAAATCGCTCCTTGCGCTTGTGGCCGGTGTGGCGGGACGCGCCTGCGCAAGCTCGGCGAGGTCGTGTCAAAGACGCTCGAATGCGAGCCGCGGCGCTGGAAGATCGTCGAGCGCGTGCGCGAGAGGTTCGCCTGCCGAGACTGCGAGGCTGTCACCGAGCCGCCGGCGCCTTTGCACGCCATCCGGCGCGGCTTCGCCGGTCCGAGCCTGCTCGCCATGATCTTGGTTGGCAAGTTTGGCGATCATTTGCCGCGCCGACTGGGTCGGGGCCTGCGCCGCGGCGCTTGATCCGATCCTGACCGAAATCCGTCACCATGTGCTCGCGGCGGAACGCCTTCATATGGACGACACGACTGTGCCGGTGCTGGCGAAGGTCAAGGCCCACACGGACAAACTCTGGACTTACGTCCGCGATGACCATCCGTTCGGCGGCCAAGGACCACCGGCGGTCTTGTTCGACTATACGCCGACCCGTCATGGCGAGCATCCGCGCCGGGTCCTGCTCAGCTGGACCGGCGTCCTTCAGGCCGACGCCTGTTCGGGCCACAACGCTTTGTACGCTGCAGACCGCAAGCCCGCGCCAATCCTGGAAGCGGCTTGCTGGGCCCATGGGCGGAGGGACTTTTTCGAGCTCGCCAGGCTTACGAAGGCGCAGATCGCCATCGAGATCGTTCGGCGCGTCGACGAACTATTCGCCATCGAGCGCGCCATTAGCGGCAAGCCGTCCGACCAGCGCCGCGCCGCACGCCAGGAACGCTCGAAGCCCCTGGTTGTCGCGCTCGAGGCCTATATGCGTGAGCAGTTGCGACGGCTGTCGCCCAAGAACAAGTCGCCAAGCCGATCCGCTACATGCTCTCCCGGTGGGCGTCCTTCACCCGCTTCCTCGACGACAGAAGAGTTTGTCTTTCAAACAACGCCGCAGAGCGCGCCCTGCGCTGCGTGGCGGTCGGGCGCCGCAATTGGACCTTCGCAGGATCCGACGAAGGAGGGCGTCGGGCGGCGGCCATCTATTCCTTGGTCCAAACCTGCCGTCTCAACAACGTCGATCCGCACGCGTGGCTCGCCGACGTCCTCGCCCGGCTCCCCGACCCTCCCGCCAAGCGCGTCAGCGAACTGACGCCTTGGACCTGGAAGGCAACCCGTAACGTCGCCGCCCTCATCGCCGCCGAATAAGCCAACCAGGAGCGGTCGACGCTCTGTCCAAACCTTCAACCGCGGCACCCGCCGGACGCGTACCCTCAGCAAGGGATGCCCAATATACGGATTGCGGTCTTGAGCTCATCAGGCGTATAGGGTTTGGCTACGATAGCAAGGGAGACCATCCCCTTGAAAGTCTCGCGCATTTCGGTGCTGCCTTGACCGGTTGCGATCACGATCGGGAGGGACGGGTAGATCGCGCGCACCTCGCGCACTAAAACGTCGCCTTTGCTGTCAGGAAGTCCCATGTCGATGATCATGGCATCGACGCCGCCCGGAATGAGGCGCAGCTTGTTGAGGGCCTCGGCGGCCGAGCCCGCAATCTCCACTTTCACCCCACATTCCTCGAGATATTCCTGCGCGAGCATTTGGATAAGGGGTTCGTCCTCGACCACCAGGATTCGCGCCGCCGTTGATCGTGCATCGAGAATGTCGCGCAACTTTGCGCCGAGAGCCGCTTGGGTGAACGGCTTGGGCAGAAGCTCGACGCCGGGATCAAGCCGACCGTCATGGACGATGGCGTTGCGGGCGTAACCAGTCGTGAATAAAATCTTGACCGCCGGCTTCCGCTTGCGAATTTCCTCGGCGAGTTGACGGCCATTCATGCCGTCGGGAAGGCCTACGTCGGTAAATATGGCCGCGACATCAGGATGAGTTTCGAGAATCTGAAGCGCGGAGCGCGCATGCGGGGCTTCGAGAACCGTGTAGCCGAGTTCCCGCAAGCTTTCCGTAGAGTAAGTGCGGACGTCCTCATCGTCCTCCACGACCAGGACTGTCTCGCTCCGCCGGCCGCGGATCATTCCCTGCACCACGGGCTCTACTTTTTCTTCCGCGTCTGAATGGTGCCGGGGCAGGTATATTTTGATCGTCGTCCCTTCGCCCACTTCGCTGTAGATCTTCACGTGCCCGCGCGATTGCTTGACGAAGCCATACACCTGAGAAAGTCCGAGACCTGTGCCGTGGCCGATATTCTTGGTCGTGAAGAACGGATCGAACGCCTTGGCCTTGACGTCCTGGGGCATACCGATACCGGTATCGGTCACGGCGATCACGACATACTGCCCCGGCAACACCTCCGCCTGGGCTGCGGCATAGATTTCGTCGAGATAAGCGTTTGCGGTTTCGATCGTCAGCTTTCCTCCGTTAGGCATGGCGTCCCGCGCGTTGACAGCAAGATTGATGATCGCCACTTCCAGCTGATTTGGATCGGCAAACGCACGCCAGAGGCCACCTGCGAGTACCGTCTCGACCGCGATCTGCTCCCCCAGCGAACGCCGGAGAAGATCAGACATGCCCGAAACAAGCCGTCCTACATCGACGGGGGTCGGCTCAAGGGGCTGCTGCCGAGAGAATGCGAGCAATCTTTGGGTGAGAGCCTCGGCGCGGCGCGCGCCGCGCATCGCATTATCGGCTGCACGTTGCAGGCTGCGCCTGTCCGAACCTTCGTCTTGGGCATTCCGTTGAAGGATTTCGACGTTGCCGATGATGATGGTCAGAAGATTGTTGAAATCATGGGCCACACCTCCGGTGAGTTGACCAATGCCCTCCATCTTCTGCGACTGGGCGAGACGCTCTTCTGCTTTGCGCCGCTCGGTCAGGTCGCGCGTCACCTTGGCAAAGCCCACCACGTCGCCGCGTGCGTCGCGGATTGCATTGATCACGACGCTTGCCCAGAAGCGGGTCCCATCCTTGCGTATGCGCCAGCCTTCGGCCTCAAATGCTCCCGTTGTCGCTGCCGTTTCCAGCGCCTTCCAAGGGACCCGGTTGCCGCGGTCCTCCTCGGTGTAGAATTTGGAAAAATGCTGGCCGACGATTTCCTCGCGCTCGTAACCTTTGATGCGTTTGGCGCCGGGGTTCCAGTTGACCACGTTGCCGGTGACATCGAGCATGAAGATCGCGTACTCGGTGACTCCTTCCACCAAAAGTCTGAACCGACGTTCGGTCTCTTCAAGTTTGAGGGTATTGAAGGCGAGCTCTTCAGCGCGCCGAAGCGCGCGCTCTTCGAGGTCGTGGTTTAGTTCCTGGAGCTTTTCTTCAGCTTCCCGGCGCGCTGTGACCTCGCGCTGGCTGGCTTGATACAGCCGTGAATTGTCGAGCGCGACGGCGGCCTGAGCTGCAAGGCCCACGACAAGGCGCTCCGCCCGAGCCGTGAAGATACCCGGCTGCCCGTGACCAAAAAACAGCCCGCCCAGAACTTCCCCGCTCCGTGCTGCCACGGGAACCGCCAGGTAGCTCCGCACCGGCAGTCCCGGCGGCATTCCGTGAAAGGGCCCCATTTTCCCATACCGCGGATCGCCAAGAATATCGGCGGAGCGAACGACACCGACGCCGCGCAACGTAGGCCCGAACACCTCCGTGTTCCGGGGCTGCGCGAATCGCCCGGACGCCTCGCGCGGTGCACCCGAAAGCGTGTACAGCCTGTAAGCGTCCCCACCAGGCCCCATGACGTTGTAAAAGAACGCGCCGAATTGCGCACCACTGAGTTCGACACCAGCGTCGGTGACGGTCTGGACCAGACGTTCAAGATCGAGCTCCGCTCCAACGGCTACGCCTGTTCAATTCAGAACTTCAAGTGCACGTGCCTCCTCTCGTAATTCCGCCACGCGCGTTTCCAGAGTTTCGTTCGTGGAAAGGAGCCGCGCCTCGAGCTGCTTACGCTCGTTGATGTCATAGAAGGTCCCGCGCAGCGTTTCGCTGCCGTCGCCGCCAGCGGCTACCTGTCCTTTGCCTGCCAGCCAGTGAAATGGCCCTTCGAGGGATTTGATGCGGAACTCGACATAGAAAGTGCCGCTATTCTGCGCGCCGTCGAGAGCCTGCAGAATTTTTGGGACGTCATCCACGAAAACGGTCTTGAGCAATTCCTCAAAAGATGCAGGCGCCTTCTCGGTGCTGAAGCCAAAGAGTGCGGCAACCGGCGGTCCGTAAGCCAAGTCGCGGCTCGAAAGCTCGAGCACGAAAGGGCCGATGCCGCTCGCGGCTTCGGCCTCACGCAAATGCTTCGTGAGCGCAGAGCGGATCTCGGACATGTCGGCAGGACTTTCGTTTTGCTCCATCCGGATGGGGATCAGCCTTTCGTGAGAATGGTTTTGGCCTCCACCATGGCGCGCATTTTTCCGAGCGCAATGTGGCGGGGAAGGTGGTTGAAGCCGCAAGAACTGGTGATGATCGTCTGTTCTGGTGCGAGCCAACGGTGTGTCCTGATCCGTTCGACCAGTTGCTCAGCGGTCTCGACATTTGGCGCTTGAACGTCAACGGCGCCCACGCCGAGCTGCCGGTTGCCGAGACACGACTGATAGTGCGAGGCCATGTCGTGTTCGATGAGATAGCCGTCGCATTCGATCCGGCAAACCAGGTCGGCCTTGTAGCGGCCGTGATCGAAATACCGATGTCCGATTTGCCCATCATAATCCGGACCAACTGCATAGTTTCCCTGACAGTAGTGCACCATCACATGGACGTCGTCGGGCAGTCCTTCAATCGACTGATTGATGGCGTCGACCGCCGCGCGGACCTCGTCGTCCTTACCCACAGTGAGATAGGGTTCGTCGATCTGAATGTGCTTGCATCCAGCCGCAGCGAGGCGCTGAAAATTCTGGCGTAGAAGCTTGCCGAGATCCGCGATCATCTTTTTGGGATCGTTGTAGTACTCGTCATAGGCGACCGCCGCGAGAAGATGGGGTCCAGTCATCGTCACCTTGACGGGCTTGTGAGCGAAGGTGGAAACTGTCATGAATTCATCAACCAGGCCGAGGTCGATGTTATCGGCTATAGGGCCACGGCAGATAGCCGCTGGGTGAGAAACATTCGGATCGTACTGAGTTAACGGCTTGGGTTTGGTTTCACCTTGAAAGGTTGGAATTTTTCGCCAGAAGTGGTTCAGCATCGCGTTGGGGGGCGAGTGCCGGTTATGGCGCCGGCGGTGCAACTCCCCGCCCGTGATCACATCGATCCCGGCGGTCTCTTGCTCCAGGATGGCCGCTTGGCTTGCGCGCAACTGGGCGTCGGCGAGATCGCCCTCAGCCAGTTGGCCGAGGGCGACGAGGCGATCAAGTGCCTCGAACCACCGCGGCACGCTGTGTGCGCCGACGACAGTGGTTGTATAGGGAGGGTAACGTGGCATTGCGCCTACCCAGCCTTTCAAACACTCTAGCTTACAGCAAGATGGCGCACTTGGCGATCTGGCCTGCGTCCGGTTTCGTGGACACCGAGAAAAGGTGTTTGCTGAAGCTGGAGGTGGTCCATGGGAAGGCGGGTATTTGCGCGGGAGTTCAAGGTTGAGGCGGTCCGGCTGATCCGGGAGCGCGCGGTCGGCGTGGCCCAAGCGGCGCGGGATCTGGGGATCCATGAGAACATGCTGCGGCGCTGGGCGAAGGAGTTGAGCGCTGATCCGGTGCAGGCTTTTCCTGGCCATGGCCAGGAAAAGCCTGAGCGACTTGAGATCGAGCAGCTCGCAAGGAGAACGCCAAGTTGCGGGCGGAGCGCGGCATCCTAAAAAACTGTCCCGAGCCGGCGCTCGCCTGTGGTGGGTAGAAACCGCGGCGCCCTACCTTTGTCGGTCTGGAGGGTAGCGACCGTCAGCTTATTGGAGGCGCAGTTCCCGTTGAAAACCGTGGTCCATGGGTCTTTGCGGACTTGAGAATGGTGACGTCGCTCGCGACGATCCCGATTAGGAAGATGACGACAGGCATGACCCAGACCCTCCAGCTCTGCAAGGAGATAGGAGGACCGACCATGCGCAAAATCGGCTCACCCGGTTCGGCGAAGCTCACGACGATCAACACTGCCGCTGCGGCGGTCGACATCGGCTCCAAGATGCATGTGACGGCGGTCGATCCCGCCCGTTCAAACAACCCCGTTCGAAGCTTCGGTAGCTTCACACGGGACCTGCATGACCTCGCGGACTGGTTTCAATCCTGCGGTGCAACGAGTGTCGCGATGGAATTGACGGGCGTCTATTGGATCCCTGCGTATGAGATCCTCGAACAACACGGATTTGAAGTCGTTCTGGTGAATGCCCGTTATGCCAAGAACGTGCCCGGTCGGAAAACCGATGTCAGCGACGCGTCGTGGCTGCGCCAACTTCATCCTCGGCCTCTCGCGCGGCAGTTTCCGCCCCGAGGGAAAGATCGCGACGTTGCGCCCCTACCTGCGCCAGCGCGAACGGTTGATCGAATATGCAGCGTAAGCGGCCCTCACGTCCCACTGCGTTGTTGGGTTGACTTTGGGCGCCGAGCGGCAGGCGGCGAGTCGATCGGGGGCGTTGGCTTTGGTCCATGCCCACGGAATGAGTTCGTCGATGCGCGCGGCGGGCCAAAGATTGACGAGCCTGTTGAGGACGTGGGCGATATAGGCTTGCGGCTCGACATCGTTGAGCTTGCAAGTTTCAATGGCGAAGCGATGCAGGCCCAGTTTTCGGCTCCCTCGTCATGACCTGCGAAGAGCGCATTTTTGCGATTGAGCACGATTGGCCTGATTCCGCGTTCGACGATGTTGGTGTCGAGCTCGATGCGACCGTCGTCGAGGAATTGAACGAGCCCGTCCCAGTGGTTCAGGCCATAGCGCAGATCCTCGGCGAGGCCGGACTTGCCGGAGACGCGCGCCAACTGATGCTCAAGCCATGGCCTGAACGCCATGACGAGCGGCTTGCTCTTCTCCTGGCGCGCGTGACGACGCTCCTCGGCGCCCATGCCGCGGATCGTCTTCTCGATCGCATAGAACTCGGCGATCCTCCCGAGCGCCTCGCGGGCGATCGGCGCTTCGCCCTTGGCGTGATCGAAGAACCGGCGTCGCAGGTGCGCCATCAGAAGGCGAGCGTGATCCGGCCGCCGGGTGTCTTGTGTGATCCGGCGTGGAAAGATGACCCCTCGAGGGGCAATGTTCGACGCCAATTGACAGACCTGCGAGGCATCTACGACAACATGCGAACCGCGGTCGACAAGATCGGCCGCGGCAAGAGCCGCCAGGTCAACGCGCGCTTCTCAGCCATGGTCAGCCACTTCCTGTTCGAGGCGGAGTTCTGCAATCCGGCTTCCGGCTAGGAGAAGGGGCAGATCGAGAAGAACGTTCGAGGCACGCGCGCCATCGGCTTTGGCAACCCGCGCCGAACTTCCCCTCGCTAGAGGCGCTGAACGATTGGCTGGAGACGCGCTGCCGAGAGCTGTGGGCTCAGACGCCCCACGGCTCGCATCCTGGCGCGATAGCCGACGCTTGGGCCGAGGAGGTCCAGCATCTGATGCAACTTCCCAGGCCGTTCGACGGCTTCGTCGAATACGCCAAGCGGGTCTCACCGACAAGCCTGGTCCACCTGGATCGCAATCGCTACAGCGTGCCCGCGTCCTTCGCCAATGGTCCGGTCAGCGTACGCGTCTATCCCGAACGCATCGTTGTCGCCGCCGAGGGACAGGTCATCTGCGAGCATCGTAGCGTCTTTGCCCGCTCTCACGAACGGAAGAGCGCCACAACGGTTTACGACTGGCGGCACTATCTGGCGGTCATTCAGCGCAAGCCTGTCAATGATCGCGGAAACGGGACCCCAGATTTTCACGGAAAAGGGACCCCGCTCTGAGACACGCACGGACGGTAGCGCTCGCCCCGGCGGAGCTGGACGGGGTTGCGCAGCCGGGGCGAGCGCGGGTCGGTGAGGCTCGGATTTTTGTAGAGTTCAGGCGCGGTTTTTGAAGCGCCAGCTTTCGTTGCCAGTCTCGACGATGTCGCAGTGGTGAGTGAGCCGGTCGAGCAATGCGGTGGTCATTTTAGGGTCGCCGAAAACGCTCGGCCATTCGCCGAAGGCGAGATTGGTGGTGACGAGGATCGAGGTGCGCTCATAGAGCCGGCTGATGAGATGGAAGAGAAGCTGGCCACCGGCCTGAGCGAACGGCAGGTAGCCGAGCTCGTCGAGGACGACGAAGTCCATGCGGCTGAGATAATCGGCGATGCGGCCCTGGCGCCCGGCGCGCGTCTCGGCCTCGAGCTGGTTGACGAGATCGACGGTGGTGAAGAAGCGCCCCCGCCGTCCGGCGCGGATGCAGCTTCGCGCAATGGCGATCACCGCGTGCGTCTTGCCGGCGCCGGTTCCGCCGACGAACACGGCGTTGCGCTGCTGGGCGATGAAGCCGCCGCCGGCGAGATCGCGGACGAGCGCCTCGTTGATCGGCGTTCCCTTGAACACGAAGTCATCGAGGTCCTTGGCGAGCGGCAGCTTGGAGGCTGTGATCTGATACTTGATCGAGCGCGCCTGCTTCTCCGAGATCTCGGCGCGCAAAAGGTCGCCGACGAAGCGCTGCGGCTCGTGGCTTCGCTTGAGAGCGACGGACAGCGTCTCGTCGTAGGCGGCCTTCATGCCGTAGAGCTTCAGCTCGCTCATCATGTCGAGGACTTCGGTCCGCTCCATCGTCAGGCGCTCCTCAAGGCGTCGTAGCGGGTGCAATCGGCGACCGGGGCATGGCGCAGCCGTAGCGCCGCAGGCGTGTGGATCGGTTCGGCCGGTTCGGGATCGCGGCGGCGCGCCAGAATGTTGAGGACGACGTCGGCGGAATGGACGCCCTCGCTCAGCGCCTGGGCGCAGGCCGCCTCGACCTCGGACATGCCGTCGGTCAGGACGGCGGCGAGAATCTTGACCATCTGCCGGTCGCCGTCGTCAGAGCCGGCCAGCCTACGCCGGATCCTCTCCAGGGCGCCGGGCAAAACCCAATCCCGGAACGGCGCGCCGTTGCGCAGCGCGCCTGGCTTGCGGGCTAGCACAGGCACGTAATGCCAGGGATCGTAGACCGTCCTGCCGCGGCCGAAGGACCGCTCGTGTTCGGCGACGATCCGGCCGTCCTGGCGAATGATGATCCGGTCGGCGTAGGCATGGATCTCGACCGGGCGCCCGACCGCGCCAGCGTTCACCGAGTATTTGTTGTTGTCGAACCGGACCAGGCAGGTCTTCGACACCGAGGCCGGCAGGGCGTGGAAACCGTCGAACCGGCCGCGATAGGGGACGAGCCTCGGCCGCTCCTCCTCGAAAACTTCCCAGATCGTCCGATCCGGCCATTCGGTATGGGGATGGGCTTTCGCAAAGACCAGACATCGGTCGAGCAGCCAGGCGTTGAGCTCGCCATAGCTCTTGAAGCGGGGCTTTGGGGTGAAGAACCGCTCGCGGACAAGCCCGACCTGGTTCTCGACCTGACCCTTCTCCCAGCCGGACGCCGGCGTGCAGGCGACTGGCTCGACCAGATGGTGCGAGCACATCTGCAGGAAGCGGCGATTGTATTGCCGGTCCTTGCCGACGAAGACCGCGTCGACCGCCGTTTTCATGTTGTCGTAGATTCCCCGCGCGCAAGCGCCCCTGAAGAACGCGAAGGCGCGCTCGTGCGCGTCGAACACCATCTCCTGGCTCTCGCGAGGATAAGCGCGCACGAACATCATCCGGCTGTGGCAGAGCCGGACGTGCGCGACCTTCAGGGTGGTCGTCACACCGCCAATCAGCGCGATCTCGTGGCTCCAATCAAACTGGTAGGCTTCGCCCGGCGCAAAGCTCAGCGGAACATAGGCGTCAGCCGTTGTGCTCGCGCGCTTCTCCCGCCAGGCGATCGCATAGCGCCTGACCGCCGCGTAGCTGCCTCCATAGCCAAGAGCGCGCAGGTCCTCGAAAATCCGGATCAGCGTCAGACGCTCGCGAGCGGGCCGACCGTCGTTCTCATCAAGCAGGGCCTCGAGTTGCTCCCGCCAGGGGCCAATCCGCGGCAACGGTTGCTGCGACCGCTCGTAGCGAAACTCGGTCGCGTTCGACCGGATGACCTTCCGAACCACCTTCCGCGAAACATGCAGGTCACGGCAGATCTCCTTGATCGCCTTCCCCTGTGAAAAATAGGCCCGCCGTATCTTCGCGATCGTTTCCACAACAAGCATTCCAACCCAGGCCTCCCAGCTGTCGGAAGGCCAATGTGAACCCGGCGCCGCCAGGGTTCCGATTGGATGCAAATCAGCCCCGCAACGGGGTCCCTATTCCATGAAAAATCACAGCGCAAGCCCGGAGCCCTGCGCAATGGCGCGCCCTTCGCCGAGCTCCCGCCCGCCTTCCGGGCTCTGCAGCAGCGCATGCTCAAGACGCCGGGCGGCGACCGCGAGATGGTCGAGATTTTGGCCCTGGTTCTCCAGCATGACGAACAGGCCGTACTCGCCGCCGTCGAACTGGCGTTGGAGGCTGGCGCGCCAACCAAGACGCATATTCTGAATGTGCTGCGCCGGCTGGTCGACGGCAAGCCGATCGACCCACCAGCCGTGAAGCCGCCTAGCGCCCTGACGCTCACCGCCGAACCGCAAGCCAACGTTGAGCGCTACGTCGCCCTGCGCAAAGTCCGGGAGGCGCGCCATGCGTCATAATCCCGCCGCTGGAGCCGTCGTCATCATGGCTCACGCACCCTCAAAATGCACGGTATGGCCCAAGCGGTCGGCGAACTGACCGAGCAAGGCTCCCCGGCCTTCGAAGCCGCAGTGCCGATCTTGTCGCAGCTTCTAAAAGCGGAGACGGCCGAGAGGGAGGTAAGATCGACGGCCTATCAGCTCAAGGCCGCCCGCTTTCCGAACTACCGCGACCTGCCGGCTTCGACTTCGCCAGCAGCGAGGTCAACGAGGCGCTCACACGTCAACTCCATCGCTGCGAGTTCCTAGAGGATGCGCACAACGTGGCCCTGGTCGGCGGCCCCGGCACCGGCAAAACGCATCTCGCCACGGCCATCGGCGTCCAGGCCATCGAGCATCACCGCAAGCGCGTCCGGTTCTTCTCCACGGTCGAACTCGTCAACGCCCTCGAGCAGGAAAAGAGCCAAGGAAAAGCTGGCCAGATCGCAGGCCGGCTCGCCTATTCCGACCTCGTCATCCTCGACGAACTCGGCTACCTGCCGTTCAGCGCCTCCGGCGGAGCGCTGCTCTTCCATCTGCTCAGCAAGCTCTACGAGCGCGCCAGCGTCATCATCACGACCAATCTCAGCTTCGGCGAGTGGGCTACTGTGTTCGGCGACCCGAAGATGACGACCGCGCTGCTCGATCGTCTCACCCACCGCTGCCATATCCTCGAAACCGGAAACGACAGCTTCCGCTTCAAGAACAGCTCGGCGAAAGCCGCAAAACCCGCAAAGGAGAAACCTCGAAACTTGACGAACGCCTGACCCCGAAACCATCATCAAGCCGGGTCAGTTCTCAATGGAAATCCAGGGTCAAATCTCAACGGAAATCGACAGCTTCTCATCCGCCTCTGCTCGTTCAACAGCCTGGGGTGTCCCAGCGAGCTGGCCGATCAGGAGCGATCTTTGGCGATTCGCTTCCAGATGGGATCGCGTGACGTCGGCGACTGTCGCCTCGATGGACGCGGACGCTTGCCGGATCAGGGCGCGCTGGACCGCCTTCAGGTTTGCGAGATTGGCGAGCGCGGCCGCAGCGGCGGATCGATTGGCTTCGGTCAGCGCGAACTCGGCGCGATAGTCGGAAGGATCGATTTCGGCCAGGACTTCGCCCTGCCTGACAGTCGCAAAATCCTGCACGGCCACTTTCGAAACGTAACCTGAGATCTTGGCTGAGAGAGGCGTGAGGTCACCGGTCAGAAAGGCGTCATCGGTCGTTTGAGAGCGGGTCTCTCCGGTCCAACGGTCCCAATTGCTCGCGATGAGCCAGGCGACGCCCGCGGCCGCGGCAATGAGGAGAACACGGAACAATGGCCAATCCCATCCCCCTCCGGAGGGAGTCGTCTCTGTCGGCAAGAATGACGGCGACCCCGGCGCGTACCTCGCATCGCCCCCTGGACGGGCCTGGGGCGGCAGCAACCGCAAGTCAGTCATTGCGGCGCCCCACTCAAAGGGCGCGGCGCCAGACCCGGAACCACAAGCGCGGCAGGGATGGCCGCATTGCCGCCCGCGAGTAGGGCCGGCCGATGAATCATGATTGGCCTCGTTCAAGCGTCTGCGCCAATGCCCATGACTGCTCGGGATGCGCCCGCCCCGCAGCGTCGAGCATGACGGTCATAAGGAATACCCTTGCGCGGGATGAGCGCGCTCCGATAAGGAAGTCGAGAAGACAGGAGTGGGCTCTGAGGAAGGCTGAATGGTGAGGTATCCGCCGGCCGAGACGGCCGAAAAGCACGAGAGGATCCTGAACGAAGCGTCGCGTTTGTTTCGCGAACACGGGCTGTCCGCGGTTTCCGTCGGCGATCTCATGCAGGCCGCCGATCTGACGCATGGATCGTTCTATAATCATTTCGCGTCCAAGCAGGCTCTCATCGGCGATTGCATTGCTCATGTCTCGACCCGCGCGGTGGGGCAGATTGCGGCCGCCAAGCCGAACGAGGCTGGAAAACGTTCATTCGTCTCGAAGTACCTGAGCATCGCCGCACGCGATGATCCCGGGCATGCGTGCCTTATGTCCTCGCTTGGACCGGAGATCGCCCGCGAGCCGACCGCCAAGCCGGCAATGACTCGATATGTGCGAGCCTTTATCGGCAAGCTTGTCTCTCATTTCCCCTGGCCCCGACCGAAAGACGCCCGCAGGGACGCGATCCGCATGACCGCTTCGCTGGTGGGCGCTCTCGTCCTGGCGCGGGCCGTCGACGACGAGGCCCTTTCCAGAGAGATCTTGCGCGAGGTCATCAAGCAATTCGCCAAGTCAGGTGAGCGGGGCGCCGGATAGCCGGCGCACTTGCTGGAGACCGTTTGTCGGGTCCGACCTAGACAGCCGGCAGCTGTTCGATCAGCTCGCTTGTGGTCAAGATAGCGTGCGCGAACATTGGGGCGTTGGTGGCGGCGGCCGCCATGCCTTCCGGGCTGAAGGCCGCGGTCGCGTCTGGGATTAGCGTCACGTGGTACCCGAGTTCCATGCCGTAGCGGGCCGTCGAACTCGATGCAGCTGTTGGCGATCAGGCCGACCACGATGATCTTCTCAATGCCGTGTTGCTTGAGCTGCAGGTCGAGATCGGTATTGGCAAAGCCGCTTTGCGCCCAATGCTCCTTGACGATGACGTCGCCGTCCTTCGGACCGAACTCCTCGTTGAACTCGCCGCCCCAGGTTCCGATTTCGAAGGCGCGCACCGGCTCGCCCTTCTTGATGAACATGTTGATGTGGCGCCAACCCTGATGGTCATGGTCGCAGGCGCGGTGGTGGGGAACGATGAAGACCTGCATTTCCCGCTCTCGGATCGCTGGGATCAGCTTGCGCAGGTTGTCGGACATGCCGGAGGCGTCGGCGGTCGGCTTAATCGCATCGTAGAGCTTGCCGCCCTTGCTCATGAAGTCGTTGTAAGGGTCGACGATGAGGAGGCCGGTTCGGTCGGCGGCGTAGGTCTGTGTCACGGCGGTCCCTTTCGGTTTGGGGCGGCGTTCGGGGCTGGCGCTTCGCTAAGCATGATGATTATCATGTTTGAGATTGACAGATGGACGAAGCCGCGGCTCATGTCAAGTGCGGGAGCCCTGCATGCATGATGCTCATCCGGCTCGGCGCCGCTCTCGCCCTTTCAATTCGCCCAGCCGGAATACGGCCGCGCCTGGCTCCAATCTGCGCGCCGCGCTCGCCGAAAATCTGGTTTGCAAGAAATCGACGCGCGGCGTCTTGCAACTGCGATGAAGCGCCATACCTTATGATCATAATGCTTTAGTCCAGAGGCCGAATGTCGGCTGCGCCGTTGAAGGCCGGAATTATCGCTCGGTGAGCCGGTCCTCACTATGAAAGGTTGAGCGCGACCATGAAGATCCTCTTTCTCGTCAGCAGCGCCGATATCGGCTTCTGGCTCGCCGAGCTGACACACCCGTATTGGCATTTCGACGAGCGCGCCCATGAGGTCGATTTCGCCAGCCCTGCCGGGGGAAAGGTCATATGGGATCGCACTAGCGATCCTTATGCGGAAGGCTCATGGGAAGCGGGCGACCTTGTCAGCAAAGGATTTCTTTCGGACAAGGCGCTCGCCGCACGGCTGCAAGCCACGATCGCGCTCAAGGACGTTCGCCCGGAAGCCTATGATGCGGTGCATGTCGTCGGAGGGGGCGGCGCCGCGGTCGACTTGTATCCGAACGCTGAGGTCGCTCGGATCCTGGAGCACTTCTGGGCGGCGGACAAAGTGGTGGGGGCGATCTGCCACGGATCAATCGCGCTCGCCAACAATCCCGACCGTGTTTCCGGGCGTCGCGCCACCGGCTTCTCGCGTCAGGAAGACAGCGAGGCTGAGAAGCTCTACGGCGTCGATTTCATTCCGAACTTCCCACACCCGATCATGGAGAAGGCCGGCGTCGATTTTATTCACGTCGAGCCGTGGGGCGTGCGCGTCGTGGTCGATGGCAAGCTCGTGACCGGCCAGAACCAGATGTCGGCGTCTGAATACGCAATCGCATTCAATCACGTCCTGGCAGGCAAGACCCCTGTCCTGACCGTGTGAACAGGCCTTACCGGCATCCCTGCCCGCAGCACGCGTTGCGGCTAACGGCCAACTTTCAGCAGAGCAAGGGCAGCCTGCGACCTCACCCAACCTAACAATTCTGGAGAGTCAATATGACGACACGAACAGCAACCGCACGCTACGAAGGTCTCGGCCCAACCGGCAAAGGCCATGTCTCGACCCAGTCGGGCGCCCTCGCCGATCAGGCATACGACTTCACGACCCGGTTCGGCGAGGCGCCCGGCACGAATCCCGAGGAGCTCATCGCCGCCGCGCATGCGTCCTGCTTCACGATGGCGCTCAGCTTCGCGCTGGCCCAGGCCGGCTACAAGGACGGCGTGCTCGACACTGGCGCTGCGGTGACCATCGAGAAAGACGGCGGCGGCTTCAAGATCAGCAAGTCCGCGCTGACCCTGACGGCCAAGGTTGACGGTCTTTCAGCGGCCGACTTCCAGCTGATCGCGGCCGACGCCAAGGCAAACTGCCCGGTCTCGAAGCTGCTGAACACCGAGATCTCCCTCGAAGCCAAGCTGGAGGGATGACGCCATGACGGAGAAATACTCAACGGACGACACAGCTCTGCTTCTTGTCGACCTGCTAAACGACTTCCTGGACGAGAAGGGAAAGCTCGCGCCACGGATTGGTCCGATGCTCGCCAAGACGGACCTCAAGGTGCACCTTAGCCGCCTGATCAAGGGCGCCCGCTCGGCGGGTGTGAAGATATTCTATGTCCCGCATGGCCTCCACGAACATAGCTTTGACGACGTCCCTTATCTCCATCCCCGATGGCGATGGGCCATGGGGAAGCAGCTTTTTTGGAAGGGTGAGTGGGGCGCGGAGTTCTATGACTGTCGATTTCCGGCGAGAACTGACCCAGGATTTCCATTGAGAACTGACCCGGCTTGATGATGGTTTAGTGGTCAGGCGCTCGTCAAGTTTCGGGATTTTTCCTTGGTGGGTTTGGCAGGTTTCGCCGAGCTGTTTTTGAAGCGGAAGCTGTCGTTTCCGGTTTCGAGAATGTGGCAGCGGTGGGTGAGGCGGTCGAGCAGCGCCGTCGTCATCTTGGGGTCGCCGAACACGGTAGCCCATTCGCCGAAGCTCAGGTTGGTCGTTATGATGACGCTGGTTCGCTCGTAGAGCTTGCTGAGCAGATGGAAGAGTAGCGCTCCGCCGGAGGCGCTGAACGGCAGGTAGCCGAGCTCGTCAAGGATGACGAGGTCGGAATAGGCGAGCCGCCCGGCGATCTGCCCGGGCTTTCCCTGAAGCTTCTCTTGTTCGAGGACGTTGACGAGCTCGACGGTCGAGAAGAACCGGACGCGCTTGCGGTGATGCTCGATGGCCTGGACGCCGATGGCCGTGGCGAGATGCGTCTTGCCCGTGCCGGGACCGCCGACCAGGACCACGTTGTGCGCGTCCTCCAGGAACTCGCAACGGTGAAGCTGGCGGACGAGCGCCTCGTTCACCTCGCTGCTGGCGAAGTCGAAGCCGGCGAGATCGCGGTAGTTCGGGAAGCGGGCCGCCTTGAGCTGGTAGGCAGTGGACCGCACCTCCCTGTCGGCGGTCTCCGCCTTCAGGAGCTGCGAGAGGATCGGCAGCGCGGCCTCGAAGGCCGGAGAGCCTTGTTCGGTCAACTCGCCGACCGCTTGAGCCATGCCGTGCATCTTGAGGGCCCGTGAGCCATGATGACGACGGCGCCGGCGGCGGGATTATGACGCATGGCGCGCCTCCCTGACCTTGCGCAGGGCGTCGTAGCGCCCAACGTTGGCTTGCGGCTCGGTGGTCAGCGTCAGGGCGTTGGGCGGCTTCACAGGCGGCGTGTCGGCGGGTTTGCCGTCGACCAGGCGGTGCAGCAGGTTCAGGATGTGCGTCTTGGTCGGCGCGCCAGCCTCCAGCGCCAGTTCAACGGCGGTGATCACGGCCTGCTCGTCATGCTGGAGGACGAGCGCCAAAATCTCGACCATCTCGCGGTCGCCGCCCGGCGTCTTGAGCATGCGCTGCTGCAAGGCTCTGAAGGCAGGCGGCAACTCGGCGAAGGGCGCGCCATTGCGGAGCGCTCCTGGCTTGCGCTGAATGACCGCGAGATAGTGCCGCCAATCGAAGACGGTTGTCGTGCCGGTGCGCTCGTGGGAGCGAGCGAAGACGCGGATGTGCTCGCAGACGATCTGTCCCTCGGCGGCGACGACGATACGCTCGGGATAAACCCGCACGCTGACCGGTCGATTGGCGAAAGACGCCGGCACGCTGTAACGGTTGCGGTCGAAATGGATCAGGCATGTCGGCGAGACGCGCTTGGGGTACTCTACGAAGCCGTCGAACGGCCTGGGAAGCGGCATGAGATGGCGCCCCTCCTCGGCCCAGGCGTCAGCTACTGAGCCGGGCTGCGAGCCATGCGCCGTTTGAGCCCATAGCTCCCGGCAACGCGTCTCCAGCCAACCGTTCAGCGCCGTCAGAGACGGGAAGCTGGGCGTCGGCTGCCAAAGCCGATGGCGAGCGTCTTGCACGTTCTTCTCGATCTGCCCCTTCTCCCAGCCGGACGCCGGATTGCAGAACTCGGCCTCGAACAGGAAGTGACTGACCATCGCCGAGAAGCGCGCGTTGACCTTCCGCTCCTTGCCGCGACCGATCCTGTCGACGGCAGTGCGCATGTTGTCGTAAATGCCGCGCCGGGGAACGCCGCCCAGCACGCGAAAGGCGTGATTGTGGGCGTCGAACAGCATCTCGTGGGTCTGCTGCAGATAGGCGCGGAGAAAGAAAGCGCGGCTGTAACTGAGCTTGAAGTGGGCGACCTGCAGTTTGGTCCGCTCGCCCGCGATAATCGCCCAATCCTCCGACCAATCGAACTGGAAAGCCTCGCCGGTCGAGAACGCCAGCGGCACGAAAACGCCTCGGCCGGTGGTCTTCTGCTCGAGCTGCCGGGCGGCCTTCCAGTCGCGTGCGAAAGCCGCCACGCGATTGTAGGAGCCGTCATAGCCAAGGGCGACCAGATCGGCGTGCAACTGCAAAATCGTGCGCTTCTGCTTGCGTGACTTCCCCGCCTCCTGCCGCAGCATATGCGATAGCTTATCGGCATACGGATCAAGCTTGTTCGGTCGGTCAGGGAGGTTGAACTTCGGCTCCTCGCTGTCGGAACGCAGGTATCTGCGCACCGTGTTCCGCGACAGCCCTGTGCGCCGCGCTATCTCTCGGATCGAGAAATGGTCTCGATAATGCCAGCGCCGAATGACGCTCAATAACTCCATGTCGATCACTCCGTCGCCCCCAGGCCACGCCAAAGGGGTAAGGTTCGAACATGGGTCAGTTCTCGGTGGAAAAACCCGGGGTGCCTGGGTCAGTTCTCAGTGGAAATCAACAGCGATGTCGCCAGTAGAGGTTCCGGCGTCGCGCAAGTATGGATTTGATCAAAGATGGCTTGCCTCGAGCGACGGTGCGCTTGCCGGGTCAGGTGTCGACGCTTTGCCGCGTCGCCTCGACTTGCTATTGTCGCTACGTCTTCATCGTTGGATTCGGCAACAGAGCTCGGCCTGTTGATCGATCGGCGCGGCTTAGCTGGGTCTCAATCGTTTCGTGCAAATTCTGCAGGAGATGGAAGCGGTCAGCGACTTGCTGGGCCTGCGGCGCACCCTCACGTGCGCCTTGTGCATACAGACCGCGGCGATCGCGGTTGACGATTTAGACCTCAGAATGCTGGTCAAGCCATTGGGCTGTCCCAGTGGTCGTGCGATCCGCCAGCAAGTCGACGACCTCCCGCCGCTCGAGGTCAACGATGATGGTTCGTAAGTTCGACGCTTTCGCCAACTCCAGTCGTCGATGCCCGCCACCCGTACAGTCGTTTTCGCGTGGAGACGGACGACCTGCCGCTTCAGATGCCGCAGAATAGTGTCGTCGCTGATCGGCATGCCAAGACGCTTCATCAGCCTCTCCCCCGGCCGACCGCCGGCGCCATGGCCGAAAAGATGAACAAGTTCTGCGATACGTTGGGTCCGACGAGCGTGCGGGCAAACAATATCGGGCAGTTGATCCGAAAATGTTCGACGTCCACACTCACGGTTCAGACATCGCCAATGGCTCACGTGCATCTTCACCACCACGGCGGCACCCTGCGCGGGAAGATCTGAAGATGACGGAAATATTGGCTGTGCCTACGTATCGACGGCGCGCGGCATCAGGGACAGGAGCCTACTTCCGGTCCCACCGCAGAGATCACGCCGTCTCGCTCGACCCGCAGAACCCGCACGTTCGGTCCGGGAGCCCAATCCATGTTCTTTGGCATGCTTGCTTAATCGGCGAGACGCCCGATCAAACCAACCGCCACGAAAAGTGAGGCAAACCCAATTACGTGTACTTTTCCAAATTACTTGTTTGTCGGTAATGAATTGAAATCGCTCATTCCGGATTCTCACGGCTAGACGGCTGCCGACAACCTATTGCAAAACTGCGCGAAGCGATCGAAGCTCAACTGAGCCGCGTTCACCGCCCGACCGGCTGCGCCTTGCTGCCAGTCGGGAACGACGGCATTGCGGCAGTGACGCCCAAGGCTCGCGGAGCAGCGATTGCTGACCCGGCGGGCGCATCGCCGTCGCGGCAGGCTCTCTTTGATCAGGTCCATAGTCTTCGCAAAGAAGGACACTCGACGACCGCGATCGTCCTGCAAACCGCGTGAAACAGCACACGGTCGGGAAGTGGCTGAACTCCGATGCGCCGCCAGAGCGCCGTCCAGCATCGCCGAAGACATGCTCGCCCTACTATTTCCTCGACTATCTGTCGCGTCGATGGTCGGAGGGTTGGCTCCGAGGGCGACACCTGCGGAGCGAGATTCGTTTTCGCGGCTACACCGGCAGCATCTCAAACCTGCAGAGGCTGCTGGGGCAATGGCGACGCGCGAACGAGAGCAAGAGGTCGCCATCGCCTGCCGCGGATCGGCAAGTCGAAGCGAGCCCGACGATCGCGATGCCGCCCGCCATCGATCCCGCGACGGGCTGGAGCATCACGCCGATCGTGGCTGCGGCGCTCTGTATCAAGCCCCGCGGCGCGCTGACCAAAAAGCAGGCGGCAAAGGTCGATGTTCTGAAGAGCGGTTGGCCGGACTTCACGATCATGCGGCAGCTGGCCCTGCGGTTTCGCGGCCTTCTGCAAAACGGCGATCTCGAGCGCTTCGCGGCCTAGCTTGATGACGCCCAACGATCCGGCATCTATGGCAGCGCTTTGCGAGAATGGTGCGGCGCGACCTCGACGCTGTCCGCAACGCGCTGACCGAGGAATGGAGCAACGGGCAGACGGAGGGGCAGATCAATCGGCTGAAAACTCTGAAACGCGCAATGTACGGTCGCGCAGGTCCCGAACTCTTACGCGCGCGAATGCTGCCTCTCTAATCGTGTACGCAGCACGGAAATCGAGGCAGAGCCTCCAGACCCTGCTCCCTGCCGCATGTCGGCTGTCGCCGATCTTGGGGCCGAGTTGAAGCGGGAAAGCTTCTTCGTCCTGTTCCTTCCCCCGCTTCTTTGGAGGCCAGAATCGACGTAAAGCCGACATCGCGATTATGTTGAGCGACGCAATTGACTGCAAGTCATCGTTGAACCTCACCTAGAGATCAGCCAAGCCTCGATCGCCTGTTGCATCGCGGCCCGAGGCACTTTGAACAGCCCGCTGTAGGGCTCGTTCAATTCGAGGATGAGAAATATAGCGCTGCTGATAGCGAAGGATCCAAGAGCGAGGGCGACGAGAGTCGTGATGTTCAGTCTCGATAGAATTCCGAACCCGCAAAACAGCAGAATCGACCAGGACGCGACAACGATCAGAAGCGGCCAGGAGATCGGGCTCGCAAGTTGCAGCGACATAAGAAGCCTCGTCTGCTGGATCTGAGCTTCATTCGCGCCGATCGCCCCCAGGAGCTGCTTTTGACCGTCACCGGTCGGGCTCAGGGCCGCGAAACGCGCCACCATGCCGCGCAAGCTTGGAAGAACCGCCGCCGCCTTGAACTGTTGCGGGTCCGACCGCCCGTCGCCCCAGATGACGTTGTCAATCCCCGCAAGCGTGCGCCGAAGCGCTGACCTGAGCGGCGCGGTCTCCGGCCCATATTGCGCAAGCGACAAATCCAGCTGGAGCGAGCGAGCCGCGAGAGTCTCCATTTCGGACTTCTGCGTTGAGTAGAAGCTGTAAGCGGAGCCGATAAGCGTTCCGAGCACCAACGCCAGCAGCAGGGAGATCAGTCCGACGATCGCCGCCAGCATGTCGCGCGAGCGATCCGTCGTGTGCTTCTCCGGCAGGAAGCTCTGCAGGAAGAGCCCGGCGAGGCCGCCCGCTAAAGTCGCGGCGCCGATGAAGGCGGATATGGCGATTGCAGGCATAAGACGACCCCTAGATTGCGCGTTGGAACATCTCGCTCTGGTGGCTCTTCAGCAACTCCTCGACGAACTTGGGATGGATGTTGCGAAACTTTCCGCCGCTTAAAGGGATGACTTCGACCATCTTCTCGATCATATCGCTCGGATCGAGGCGTCCCTGTTCGTTGCCGATCAGGCCGTTGGTTATGTCGCGCATCATGTCGCGCTTCGTGAAATTGACAGCGTCGTCCAGCCAGCGGAAGGCGTTCTCGGCCATCGCTTCGTTGAAGCCCGTAAGATAGGCGCCCGGATTGATCGTCTGCACTTGGACGCCGAAAGGCCTCAGCTCCTCCTGCATCGCCTCCGCAATCGCCTCGAGCGCATGTTTCGTCGCCGCATAAGCGGAGAATCCTGGGGGACTGAAGAGGCCGCCCATTGACGATACGAAGACGATCTTGCCGTGGATCCCACCCGCAACCCAGTTTTTCACCACGCGCTGGGTCAAGGGGAGTGGCGCGAAGACGTTGACCTCGAAGTTGCGTCGCACGAGATCGAGAGGGATCTCGGCGATCGGGCCGCCTTCGCCGATGCCTGCGTTGTTGACGAGAATGTCGACATCCCACTTGCAGGCGCGCGCGACATCATAAGGGTCGAGCAGGTCGAGCTTCTCGACACGAACGGTCGGAAGCGCGAGCGCTTTCGCCTTGAGCCACAACGCGGTCACTTGCGGCCATGTCTGAGCAGCTGCGACGACATCATGTCCGTTGCGAGCCAGCCCGATCGCTGTCCCTTCGCCGAGACCTGAGCCTGCACCCGTAATGAGAATCTTTCGACCCATGGCTTCCTCCTACGGCGATGCTGAACCATTAGCCTGGCAGCGAAGCCGCGCCGGCGGTCGCAACAACGAAGTCCTGTTCGACCTGGCCTCCCGACACGCCGATTGCTCCCAGCAGATCGCCGTTCGGCGCTCTCAGTGGAATTCCGCCCGCGAAGGTGACAAGTCCGCCGTTCGTATGTTCAAGGCCGTGCGCCTGGGCGCCGGGCTTGCATATTTCCCATATCGACTGCGTCTCAGCCTCGAACAGGATCGAAGTCCTGGCCTTTCTGAACGCGACATCGGAGGATCCGAGCCAAGCTCCGTCCATTCGCGAAAAGGCCTTCATGTGACCCGCCGAATCGAGGATCGCGACACTCACGGCGATCCCGATGGCCTTCGCTTTCGCTCTGGCGCCAGCGATTAATGTGTCGGCTTGTTCGCAAGTCAGTGGCATGATTCTCTTCGCTCTGCGGATCCGTCGATGGAAGCGCAGTCGCATCCGCGCCGCACGAAAGCTAGGCGGGCCCTCAAATGGCTTGCGACCCGGCGCGCGGTTATGATCGTTTGGCGACGACGTCCTTAAGTCCATTCGGATAGATCGCTTCGGCGGCGACGCCGACATCGATGGCTTCGCGGAGCCGCTTGATTTTGCCGTCTTCAGCCTCCAGGTGGCCGAAGAATTGCTGCCGCACGTCCTTGCCCGAAATCCCGGACCGATGGTTGATCTGGTATTCGGCGAGCACCTGGGCAGGCGTGTCGATATTGATCTTCACGGCCTCGAAGGCGAAGCCGGGATAGAGCGCGCCGTGCAGGAAGGTCAGGAATTTCTGGATCTCCTCCGGCCCGTTGAGGACCGGCGGGAGCCCTATTGAGGCGAGATAGGGAAGTTCAAGCGTCCCTTTTTCCGCGAATAGGGAGGCAGAATGCTCCGCCGTTCCCTCGATGTAGCCCAGCATCAGCTCTCTGGCGTTTTTCATGACTGATCTCCAACTGCCGAACTGCAGTCAGCCCGGCGTCGAGAACGTGACCCCTCGCGGCGACGCGAGCCATCAGACCTGGAGCCACGCGCCATCACACCTTGGGATGATCGGTTCGTCCTTTGGAAGCGAAGGCAAGAGCCTGTCGTCACGCTTCCCAGGAAGCAGACCGAGCGAGGCTCTCATCGGCGTCGGCGAGATCATCCCAAGGTGTGGGAAGCGCCGCCTACAGGTCTGATGGCGGAGTCTCAGGGCGCCGCTTAGCTTTCTGGCTACGCGCTCTTCCACGAGAGAAGCGCAGCCGACACAGCAGACGCGAGGTCCCCCATGAAAGTCCTCTTCATCATCTCAAGCTCCGAGACTGCTTTCTGGCTGTCGGAGGTGACTCATCCGTATTGGCACTTCATCGAACGCGGAGTGAGCGTCGACTTTGCAAGTCCGTCCGGGGGCAGGGTGGTCTACGACCCGTACAGCGACCCCTATTTCGAGCATTCCACCGAACCCGACGACCTGGTCAGCAAGGGCTTCCTTTCGGACAAGACTCTGGTCGCGAAACTCGACACGACCCTGAAGCTCAAGGACGTCGACCTCGACGTCTATGACGCTATTCACGTCGCAGGCGGACGAGGGGCGACATTCGATCTCTATCCGAACGAAGACGTGGCGAAGGCCTTGGATCACTTCTGGTCCAAGGGACAGGTCGTGGGCGCGATCTGCCACGGCGCCATCGCGCTGGGAAATATCCCAGAACGGGTGCGGGGCCGGCGAACGACGGGCTACACGGTCGAAGGAGACCAGGAGCTGCAGCGCATGTTTGGAAAAAGCTTCGTCATTCCGCACTACCCGCAGCAAGTCCTGGAGGAGGCGGGCTCGATCTATAGCCGGGTCGCTCCCAACGATCCTTATGTCGTCAGGGACGGCAAGCTGCTTACCGGTCAAAACCAGCAATCAGCGTCGGAATACGCGCTGGTCTTCCTCCATGCGCTGACCGGCGCGAGCCCCGTTTCAGCAGACTGACGAGCTACGGGAGATCGCCGACGATCGGCGCCGGCCGGGACGCGTCCCGATCCATGCTTATCAGGGAGACCGATCTTGCTGTTTCATGTCGCCATCACCGTTCGCACGCCGCTCGGAACGGATCCCGAGGAGATCAAGCGCTTGGGCGCGCTTGAGCACGAGCGCGCGGCCGAGCTGCAGCGCCAGGGCAAGTGGCTTCATCTCTGGCGGATCGTTGGCCAATGGGCCAACATCAGCATCTTCAGGGTCGAAAGCCCTGGCGAGTTGCACGAGATCCTCGAGTCCCTGCCTTTGCATCCTTTCATGGAGACAAAGGTGACAGCGCTTTGCCGCCATCCCAGCGCCATCGCTCTTGATGCGGACTAGGCCGGGCTCGCCGCGGCCGGACGCCGCCGCCATCACACCAAGGTATGAGTTTCAGAGGCCCCAGTCTGATTGGCTGGCCTCTACAAAACCCTAGTCTCAATGTGCCCAACGAAGCAGGTCGAGGAGGTTTCCGGTGCTAGACGGCTGGACGGTCACACGCAACGACGTTGCTCCGATCCACACTTTCACCGCGCCCGAGGACGGCTGGCTCGTCAATTCGCATGTCATCGAGTTTCCCTCGCAGCTTTTTGTGATCGACGCTCAATACACTTTGCCTCATGCGCACGAAGTCGTCGCCTACGCTCGGAATCTTCGCAAACCCATAACGCGACTGATCGTCACCCACTATCACCCCGATCATATCCTCGGCGCCGCGGCCTTTGACGTCCCCCTCTACGCCCTAGAGAGCGTCGCGGAGAAGATCGGCGCAGTGGGAGACCGCGTCGCGCAGGAGGAACATGAAATGGCTGGCGATGGCATCCCGGGGAACGCGCGGCGCCCCGATGAGTCCATTGCCGAAGGCGCCGAGATCCTGGATGGCGTCAGGCTTGAGCTTCGGCGTCTTAAGGGCGCGGAGACAGAAGACGCGCTGACGATCGCCTTGCCCGACGCGGGCGCAATCATCGTGCAGGACCTCGTCTACAATCAGGCGCATCCGTTCTTGGGCGAGCGACGCTTTGACAGCTGGCGCACGGCGCTGCGGGCCTATCAGGCGCTTCCTTACGAGGTCGTGCTGCCCGGTCATGGCGCCCCAGGACGGAGGACGCTGTACGAGGAAATGCTTGGTTATCTCGATGCCGCAGAAGAGGCGCTCAAGGCGGCCCGCGCGCCCTTAGAATTCCGCGAACGCATGATCGACCGTTTCCCGAACTATGGGGGCCTCAAGGTCCTCGACCATCAGCTTCGTTTTCTGTTTCCGGAGACGGCGCATGCGCAATCGTGACCTGCCCTTCGTATTCGCGAGCGCCATGCTGGCGATGACCGTGACCGCGCATCCTGCTCCGCTCGACGCCGGGACCCTCACGGAGATCAGTGGCCGATACCGGGCGCTCATCGAAGCCGAGAACCGCCACCATCTGGCGGCGGTCCGGCGGATCGTGTGGCCGTCGCCAGACACCTTGTTCGTCGCAAAGACGGCGACACCCGCTGAAGGGAACTGGGCCGGGTTCTGGGGCGCGGACGTCGTCATGCAGCATTTCGCCGAGCTTTATGCCGGAACGTTCGTAATGGCCCCGCGCTACGATCGGGTGAAGACCGTGGGACTGACTTCGGACGTCGCCGAAACCTATGCGCCGCTCGATATCTCGGTCTCCTACGCCGGCCAGAGCGCGACGCCGAAGCCATTCCTGATGATCGTCACGTGGCTCAGAACGCCGGATGGCTGGAAGATGGCGGCCGACCTCGCGCTTCCGATTCCGCCGGCGCCGGCAAGCAAACCCTGACGCCCTGAGACAAAGGAGCCGCTCATGCACCCAATCCGCAAGCTTCGCGAGTCCGGACACCCCACCGCCGCGCAATTCGCGGCTCTGCTGGCCGACGACGTCGTCATGCACAGCCCGCTGCTGATCCGGGCGATCGTTGGTCGCGAGGCTGTAGCGAGGACCATGGCCGCCTCATCCAAGAATTCGGGATAATCCCGGAGCCTATGTGGTCGAGCGGAAACTCGACGAGAACACGACATTCCTTCGGTGGCAGGGCACGATCGAAGGACATGAGTTCGAGAGCCTTGAGCTGCTGACCGACGGAGTTGACGGCAAGCTGAAAGAGCGGACGGTGGCCTACAGGCCGTTTCCGGCGCTGAAGATCTTCCGAGAGAAGCAGCGCGCCGCGACTTCCGACGTGCTGCCGCCCGACATGTGGGATTATCCGGCGGACAGCCAAGCGTCTTCAGATCGTCCTGAGGCAGTCTTGCACGCCGGCTCCGGAAATGTATAGCGCCTCGCTTGCGGGCGCGAAGCGGCGCGCTATAGGTCAAGGCGTGGCGGAGACACCAGTCATCCACATTGTCGACGACGATGAGTTGATGCGAGAGGTTCTTGCGAGCCTCTTGCGTTCAGTCGCGTTCGCCGCGCGCGCCTACCCCTCGGTGGACGGGTTTCTGAACGCGCCGCGCGTGGACGCGCCGGGTTGCCTGATCCTCGACGTCCGGCTTCCCGGCATGAGCGGCCTCGACTTTCAGTCGCGGCTGACCGAGGTCGGCGTGGAGCTCCCCGTCATCCTGATGACCGGATACGGCGACGTGCCGATGTCCGTGCGCAGCATGAAGGCTGGCGCCGTCGACTTTCTGATCAAACCGTTCCGCGACCAGGACATGCTCAACGCGGTCTCGGTTGCGATCAGTCGCGATCGCGCGCGCCGCGCCGCCAATGCCGAAAGCCTCTCGCTGAAGGAGAAGTTTGCCTCCCTTTCGCCGCGGGAGCGTCAGGTGATGGAGCTCGCGACTGCTGGAAAGATGAATAAGCAGATCGCCGGCGATCTCGGCATCAGCCTGGTCACGGTCAAAATCCATCGTGGTGCGGCAATGCGGAAAATGGGAGCGCGAACGCTTGCCGATCTCGTCCGGATGGCTGAGGCGCTCAAGCTTCCACGATGAGGTGGACCAGTGGCCGGCTTGCCGATATCCGTGATTGACGACGACGAGTTGACGCGGATGGCGCTCGCCGGACTGCTCCGCTTGCTGGGTTTCGAAGCCAGGACTTTTGCGTCAGCGGAAGAGTTTTTGTCGATCGGGTCGCTGCATCCCTGTTGCTGCATAATCTCCGACGTTCACATGTCGGGCCTGTCCGGAATTGATCTCAAGCGGCGGTTGGACGAGCGTGGCCAATGCACGCCCATGATCTTCATAACCGGTCGAAGCGAGCCGCGTCTGCTCGCCGAGGCGACGGCAAGCGGCGCTGTTTGCGTTCTGAGGAAGCCCTTCGATACGGAAGCCCTGCTCACGGGCTTAAGGCAGGCCAATGTGGCTTAGCGCGTTTTCCGGCGCTATCGTCGCGGTTCACGCCCGCGAGCGGCTCGCGGCGCGCCAGAGGGTGCATCCCTAGAGATGGGCGCCGACGTTTTTGACCTTGTTCAGCACAGCGTCGTGCTGCGCGATCGCGACGGACGCGTCACGCGGTGAACGCGGCGTCGGAGGAGATCTATGGCTGGAACCAGACGGAGGCTTTGGGAAAACCTGTTCATGATCTGCTCAAGACTCGACGGGAGACGGCGTCCCTGATCGAGCAGGGCCTTCGCGCGTCCGGGAATTGGGAGGGCGATGTCGAACGGCGCGCCGCCAATGGCGTCGTCAAGACCATACGGCTGAAATGCGTTCTCTCCTCGCCCGACGAAATTATCGAGACAGGGACCGACATCACCGACAAAAGGCGGCTAGAGGAGGCGCTCAGTCGCGCCGAACACCGCTATTATAATGTCTTCCGGGCGATGGCCGTGTCGTTCTGGGAACTCGATTTTACGGCGGTCGGCGGCATGGTCGAGCGGTTGCGTCGTGCCGGGGAGACAGACCTGCCCGGATATCTCGCCGTCAATCCCGAATTTGTGCGCGAGCTGATTTGCGCGACGCAGGTGATCGACGTCAACGATCTCAGCGTGTCGATGTTCGGCAGAGGCGAGAAGGACGAGATGCTGGCCGGCCTCGAGCCTTACTGGCCCGAGGCGAGCTTCCCCGTCTATGCTGCTGCGGTGGTCGCCGCCATGCAAGGCAAACCGCATTTCGCCGCTGAGACCCGTCTCTCGTCGATCGACGGGCGCGAGTACGACGTTTGGTTCACCGCCTGCTTCCCGTCGGAGATGTTGGCGCGGGGGAAGCTCTTGATCGGAATCCTCGACATCTCTGCGGACAAGAGGGCCAAGACCGCCCTCGAAATGAGCGAAGAGCGTTATCGCAGCCTGTTCCATTTTCTTCCCGTCGCAATGCTGCAGGTCGACCGGCGTGAACTCGCGGCCGTGTTCAAGACGCTGCACCGACAGGGCGTTCGTGACCTGAACGCGTACTTCAAAGAGCATCCAGGTTTCTACGAATACGCCGGCAATTCGATTCAGGTGATCGAGGTGAACCGGCGCGCGATCGAACTTTTCCGGGCGCGCAATGCTGAACAATTGATAGGACCAGCGGCCCGAGTTTGGAGCGAAGCCCGCGAGACCATCCAGACGTCGATGGCGGCGAGATTTTCGGGCGCCGCGCGCTTTGAGGCCGAGATGAAGATCCGCACCTTTGACGATCAGACGCGAGACGCTCTTTACGTCGCCCACTTTCCCGAGGCTTATGAACGGGAGGCCTTGGGTCTCATCTGCATGTTGGACATCAGCGACCGCGTCGAGGCGCAAACGAAGCTCTCGAGTATGCAGGCAGAATTCGCTCATGCGGCGCGCGTCTCGATGCTCGGGGAATTGACCGCTTCAATCGCCCATGAAGTGAACCAGCCGCTAGGGGCGATCCTTACTAGCGGCGAGACGGCGATCAGGTGGCTCGATCGTCCAAAGCCCGATCTCGGAGAATTGCGCGCGCTGGCTCTGCGGACGGTTTCTGATGCAAGGCGCGCAGGCGATGTCATCCGGCGGATTCGCTCGATGGCCACCGACGGAGACCCGGAACTGATTGCGCTCTCACTCAACGACGTCGTCGAAGAGGTGATGCTGTTTCTTGGCCCGGAACTTCGACGGCAGGCCGTGCAGGCGAGGCTCGATCTGGGCGCGGACCTCCCCTTTGTCCTTGGCGACCGAGTCCAGCTTCAGCAGGTCTTCTCCAATCTCGCGGTCAATGCCTTACAGGCTATGGCAGGCCAGGGCGAGCGCCACCTTCTCATCCGCACCGCGCTCACAGAGCCTCGCACAGTCTGCGCCGTAATTGAGGACAATGGTCCCGGAATACCCGAGGACCAGCTTCATCGTTTGTTCCAAAGCTTCTTCACCACGAAGAAAGGCGGCATGGGCATTGGCCTCGCCATCTGCCGGTCGATCGTGGAGGCGCATGGTGGCAGGTTGGAAGCAGCCAACCTGCACAACGGCACTGGTGCGCGATTTCGTTTCACACTCTCGGCTCTGGATGTAGGTTCCGCGTCTTCTTGATCGTCGGATCCGGATCTATCAGTGCAGAAGATACGGAAGGATCGAGTCCGTCCTTAGGACCTGAATGCCAATAACATTGTAGGCGGTCTTCGAATCCTTCCTGAGAATGAACAAGGGGGCAGTTGTTACGTTTAACCATTGAGACGCGGAGAGGCGCCCTCGACTGGGCGAGCGTCGCGCCAAACCGCGGGCGACGCGCGCCGGGTTGGTTCGATCGTTTTACGCGGCCTTGCCTTCCCCGGACGCCGCGCTTTGGATTGCCCGCAGATAGAGGTCGAGCAAGGATTCCTGTTCGTCGCGGTCGTCTTGATCCTGTTTGCGGAGCCGCAGGATCTCTCTCAGTATTTTAACGTCGAAACCCTTTCCCTTGGCCTCATTGAAGACTTCTTTCTTACCTTCGCTCAGCTCCTTGAGTTCTTCCTCGATACGCTCGATGCGCTCAATGTAAGACAGAATGCGACCGCCAGAGAGTGCAACCGTATCAGCCATATTTCGCCTCCGCTTGAGAGGCGCCAGACTATGGCGGCGAAGGTTGTCGAGACGTTAAAGGTCGCGTCAATTCATCACCGCTTTCACCGTCGTACTCATTGGAAGCGTCATTTAGAAACTCGCCAGACACCAGCTAACTGATTGGCCAGGCTTTCTGTGAATCTGGCCACGAGTTTGACCGCCAGTCTATCATTCAATGTTATCGCGTCGATTGGCGTCGAGACCCTTGCCGATGATAGCGCGGCGACTTGAGCGCGGGACGTGGAACACCAGCCAATCAACGGGATTAAGCTTGTCGTTGCGCCATTTGTCGCAGTCGACCGGGCCCGGGGAGGAGTAGTGGAAGGGTTCTCCCAACAGATCCTTGTCCGCCTGCCCGTTGGGCTGCTTCTTACAAAGTCCAGCTGCGCGAACCTCGTCGTACTGAATACCTCCGTCGGTGTGCTGATAGTTGATCTCCGTCAACCGGAGCAGCTCCGCCTTTCGGGCATCCGGCACGACCCTGGAAGAACCGGCGATCCATTCAACTCCTGAAGATCACCGACGTCGGCATGGGAGATGCCAATGCCGCCAATTGCGTAGCTCATTAGGTGCTTCCCAGTTATTGGCCCAGCGTTGCTGCTCCAATTATTGCCGTTTGGATCTTCGGGTAGCCGTCGTGACCGTCTACGCCCCATTCGGCAACGCCCAACATAAGCGCGAGTAGGCCCAGGCCCCGCCTCGCCATGAGTCCGGCGGGATCGGCGTTGTAGGCCTGGACAATTTTCCTTACAGCGTCAGCCGTAACCTTCTCGCCCGCGGTATTGTCATCGGCGGTTGCACTCCAGCGCCCCGCCTCGAGGAAGGTTTGGAAATCTTCCGTCGACAACCCGTGGTCGATTTTGCTGCCCATTTGTTGATCCTCATCGCCGGGATTTCGCGATCCGCCCCATATTCAATCGCTGTCCCAGCTAAGGCTTTGTCCGATGAAACCGTGCTTCTTGGATCGGGGAACAAGAATTCAGCGCCGCCGACTGCGATCACGCCCAGTCGTCTTTGCGTTCATCTACCCTTCCACCTCAATCACCCTGACAATCTTTGCGTGATCCGCCAACAATACATTCTGTTGCGTACAATTCAAGGCCGGCTCGGCTAGGTAGTTTTGCCCATAAATCGGCCCTTTTCTGTTCGATCAAGGAGCGATAGCGACGAGGGCGAGCCGGCGAAAATGGGGGAATCCGACCTCCCGCCAGCGCGGGAACTGGACTTCTGCGCAAACCTTCAACTCGGTCTTCGAGGTTCCAATAAGGCTTGGCGCACTCGACGTCGGCCACGATAACTAGGTACGCGTTGGACGTGCTTCGCTCAACGATGCTACCAGCGGACGCATTGGAAAGGTGGGCAACATACGATTCCCTAGACACATGTTTACAACTCCCCGCCGGCATCAACGTCTTCACTCTCCCTCTCGAACACGTCCCTATCCTCGTCGCCCTGCTCCGCCAGTCCGAGGGCGCTATCGAGGTCAGCCTCGCCCCTGTCTCTCTGCAGCAGACCTTCGGCTTTGAGCCGTTCGAGGTCCGGCAGGTCGCGCAGGGAGGCGAGGCCAAACGCCTCGAGGAATGTCCTCGTGGTGGCATAGGCGAACGGCGCGCCGGGCTGTGGGGCGCCGATGGCGCCGTCGATCAGGCCGCGGTGCTTGAGGGCGGCGATGACGTCGCGGCTGATCTTCCGTCCGGCCAATTTGGAAATCTCCCCCCGCGTGACCGGCTGCAAATAGGCAATCGCGGTCAAGGCAAAGGTCTCGGTCTTGGTCAGCTCGGCAATGGCGTCCCCTGCCCGCCCGGGATGGACGGCGTGGATCGCCGGCGCGAACCGAGTTTTCGTGCGCAACGCATAGCCGCCGGCGACCTGGACGAGGTCATAGGGCCGACCGCGCAGCTCGTGGATGAGGTCGGCGATCAGATCGTCGAACCGGCAGTCCTGGCCAACGACGTGCACCAGCGCCTCGCGCGGGACGGGTTTTGCCGAGGCGAAGATCGCCGCCTCGACCCTGAGCATCCATTCGCGCCAGCGAGCGGCTGCGGGCAAATCGGCGAGCTCGACGTCGAGAGGCTCTTGGCTCTCTCGCCGGCGGCGGCGCGGCGCGGCGCTCATAGGCCGTACAGCCGGAAGGTTGGCCGGCCCGAAAACTCGCGCGCGGCGCCAAGGAGAACAAGGCGGTCGAACAGGCGGCGGGCGGCGCGGTCTGTCATCGGCGCGTGGCGGCCGGCTTCGGCCGGCGCAACGCAATCCTCGGCCAGCAGCAGATTGACCACCTTGGCCGCCGGTTTGGCGCGCAGTTTGGGCGCGAGGGCGAGCAGAATCTCGGCGCGGCGCGAGAGATCTGCGGCGAGGTCGAGGGCTGCAGCCGCAGCGACGGCGGTCGCCGCAGCGGCGGCTTTCGACCAAGCTGGGTCTCCTGGCCGCGCGCGCCGCCCTCCCCCTTCCGATCGTAAGCAAGGGTCCAGAATACGGGTGGCGACCAGCGGCATGGGTCGGCGCCAGCCGAGCTGGATCGCGAGGGCGAGGTCGAATGTGCAAAGGGCGAGGATTTCGGCGTCGGCCGCTGGGGCGTCCGGGAACAGGGAGAATGCGAAGGCGGCTGCCTTCGCGGCAGCCGAAACCGGATCCCCTGCCCTACCCTGTTCGCGCAGGCTTTCCGCGAGGACGTCGGCATTGGCCACGGGAGGTCGAGCAGGGCCGCCGCGGCCCGGATCCGGCCGGCGTCGAGCGCAGGCGGCCGGGCGGCGAGCTTGCGCCACAGCTTGAGCAGTTTCGCCGCAGGCCCGAGGGCGTCGCCAACGGCGAAGCGGAGGCCGCGCAGCGCGCCTTCGTCGGCGTTGAGCCGCAGAATCTTGGCGGAGGCCGCGGCGCTCTGAAGCGCCAGGCGGGCCCGCAGCGCGCCGGCGGCGGGCGGCTCGCGGCGCAGATGCGCATCGAGCAGCGCGAGGCTCGCGCCGGCCGCGAACAGCGGATCGCCCTGCCCTGCTCTTCCGTTCGCCCGAGCCCAGCTCGGGGCCGCCGGCGGCGGGAAAGCCTGTGCGGTCGAGAGGTTGGCGGCTGTCCGTTTCGTTGACCGGCTCGGCCGAATCGGCGTGGCAATGGTCTCCGCGACACCGGTAGGCGGGGCGGCGAGCGTGTCCGGAGGTGAGGCGAGGCGAGATCGGGGCGAATCACTCGGGCATGGTGAATCCTTGGCGGCGCTTTGTCGCCTGTTGTGGAGAGAAATCCGCCCCGCTTGTCGGGATGTGGAGATGTCCGATAAGATTGCAGTATCAGACACTTAACATCGCGTTGCGAATATTGCCGTTGTCCGGGGGCTCGAAACTTCGTGCTCTGAACCGATCAGAAGGATGTTTGATGTATCTTCGACACGATCCTTAAATGCGGCACTTCCGGCAGCCAAAATTTAATGGCGAAGCCGCGGTGCTGGCATTTCTGTTGAAGGCTCGCCGAAAACTAAGCCAACTCCCGCAAAACGATAGAAGCTGGCAAATGCAGGTCCCGAGTTTTGTCGGAAGTTATCCAACAGCCGCTTTCCCGCCGCCTCGAGAAGCGCCTCGTGGAAAAGCGTCGGATTTTTGGTTCGCGGCCCGCAGACTTCGTCTAGTCCAGCGCCTGTTCCTTGACCGTCTAAGCACACGACGAGACGGGTTGATCTATCAGCCGATTGCTCCGGTTGAATCGACCCAAAAGGCCCGCTTAACGCCCTGTCGGAATGCTTCACGATTTCCCTGGAAGAAAAAAACATTCGTATAGGTTGACGCCGAGCGCCTGCATGCTAGAGTTTGATCCGGGTCGCAACCGCCGCTCGGAACGGGATGCGGCGTCGATCAAAAATTGACATGTTCGAAGGCTCTTACTCATGCGGAGTTTCCCAGCGCCGATCGCCAAGGAATTCCGGACGCGTCGGCAACCTAGTTCGTTGTGTTCCCCGGGCCGGCTCGGCAAAATCGTTCCAGCCCTGTTTTGGCTCAACATTCCGCCGGCCTGCGCGTTTGGCCGCCCGGACGAAATCTAGGGCGATGGGCCAGTTCATCGACGGCTCAGCGCATTCCGCTCTCCTGCTCGAACGGACGAAGGAGCAGGCTCGAGGGTCGGCTTGCCGCCTGGGCCACCCTCCGCGATTGGACGTCATTATCGTGGGTGACGATCCCGCGAGCCGCAGTTACGTCTCCACCAAGGCTCGCCGAGCGGCGGAAATCGGAATTGACGGGCACCTTGTCGAACTGCCCGCAACGATCTCGGAAGCGGAGTTGATCGCGCGCGTCGACGAGCTCAATCGCGACCCCGGCGTCGACGGCGTTCTGGTGCAGCTCCCGCTTCCGGCCCATATCGACGCGGGCGTGATCCTCGAACGGATCGATCCCAACAAGGATGTCGATGGCTTTCATCCGGTCAACGCCGGCCGACTGGCCGTGGCGACCCGGATCGATCTGGATCGGCTGCTGATTCCCTGCACGCCGCTTGGTTGCCTTCTGATGTTACGACAAACTCTGGGCGCGGACGGACTGGCCGGTCGCGTCGCCGTTGTCGTCGGCCGATCGAACATTGTCGGAAAGCCGATGGCGCGGTTATTGGCGGCGAGCGACTGCACCGTGGTTCTTGCGCATTCCGCGACGCGGAACCTGCCCGAGGTCTGCCGAATGGCCGACATTCTCGTGGTCGCGGTCGGTAGGCCGGAGATGGTGCGCGGCGACTGGGTCAAGCCCGGCGCAACCATCATCGACGTCGGGATCAATCGCGTACCCGCGCCCGGCGGAAAGACCAAGCTCGTCGGAGACGTGTTGACGGCGGAGGCTCTCGAGCGGGCCGCCTTCGTCACGCCGGTGCCGGGCGGCGTCGGGCGCATGACCGTGGCCTGTTTGCTTCACAACACGGTCGCAGCCGCTGAAGCGCGAATGCGCCTCGGCGCCTCAAACGCGGAAAGGCTTTCTGCGTGACGCAATCCCGGACTTGGATCCTCACTTTGTCCTGCGAGGATCGGCCGAAGATCGTCGCGACGGTCACGAGCGTCCTGGCGGCGATCGGCTCGAATATCGCCGAGAGCTCGCAATACTGGGATCGGCCCAGCAATAGCTTTTTCATGCGGATCGTATTTGTGGCTCCCCTGGCGATTGATCGGGAGGCTCTGGAAAAGGTGCTCGCGGAGACTGTCGCCGAGTTCGGCATGGCGATGACGCTACGCGCCCAGGACGTGACGCCCGCGCTGATCATCCTCGTCTCGAAGTTCGATCATTGCTTCGAGCATCTCCTCTACCAGGTTCGATCGGGCTGGCTGAAAGCGAAGATCGCGGCCGTCGTCTCCAACCATGAATGGTGCCGGGCGAGCGCGGAAGCGGCAGGCTTCCCGTTTCACTTCTGGCCGGTGAGCAAGGAGAACAGGGTCGAGCAGGAAGAAAAGGTCTTCGACCTGTTTGTCCGCAGCGGAGCGGAGCTGATCGTTCTGGCTCGCTACATGCAGATTCTATCGGACGATCTCTCGTCGCGCCTGTTCGGACGCATCATCAACATCCATCATTCGTTTTTGCCCAGCTTCAAAGGCGCGAAGCCGTATCACCAGGCCTACGACCGCGGCGTGAAGATCATCGGCGCGACCGCCCACTATGTGACTCCAGATCTCGACGAGGGTCCGATCATCGAGCAGGAGACGGAGCGCGTAACACACGCCCTGTCCGTCGATGAACTCATCGCCGTCGGGAGGGATGTCGAGTTGCGAGTGCTTTCCCGAGCCGTCAAGCTGCATCTCGATTTGCGCGTGCTTCTCAATGGCCGCCGGACCGTCGTTCTCTGAGCGGCGCGCCAGCGCCAATGGCGCTTCGACGCGACGCTTCGGATTTGCCGCGGCAAGCGAATTGCTACGGAACCAGGAGTTAAGCCGGAGCGGAGTTGCTTAGAAACGGACAGGAGGTGTTGTGATCATCCGGTTGACGCCAAGGGTGAGATGAAACTGGAGGCATCTCGTGCGTTTATTTGTCAACATCAACCCCGACCAGAAAGAAACGCTACAACGGCAGATTGTCGAGCAGGTGATCGCCCTCATCGGCCGCGGCATTTTGCCGCCGGGAATTGAGGTGCCCAGCTCCCGTTCGCTGAGCGAACAGCTGTGCGTTTCCCGAAACACCGTCAAGGAGGCCTACGAAGAGCTGTCGATCAGGGCTATCTCTACACGCAGCGCGCCGTCGGCACGTTCGTCAGCAACGAGCTTCCCGAGACATTCATCGCCTGCCAGTTTCCCGAGGCTAGTCCAAGGAACCGCGCTTCTACCGCGCGGCCTTTGTCTTACGCCGGCGGCGAGACAGCTCTGCATTCTAAGGCGCCTCTCTGCCTCATCGACTTCGCGATCGGCCGCGGCGACCGTCGAGTGTTTCCGGAGAAGATTTGGCGACGTCTCGCAAACGAGTGCCTCGGCTCTGTCGCCACGGCGATGAGCGACTACGCCGACCCGTGCGGATCCTTGCATTTGCGGAGTTCTGATCGCCGACAATCTGCGGCTGTCCCGCGGCATGGCTGTGACGCCGGAACAGGTCTTCATCGTCTCGGGCTGCCAACAGGGAATTGGCCTCGCGGCCCACCTACTTATTGGGGCCGGCAGTTCGGTCGCGGTGGAGGGGCCGTGCCATCGCGGCGCGGCTGATCTCTTTGAGAGCTACGGAGCACGAGTTGTCCCCGTGCCGGTGGACGGCCATGGCGTCCAGACGTCGAGGCTGCCAAGAATTGCGACAAAGTTTGTTTATGTCACGCCGTCACACCAGTCGCCGACCGGCGTCACGCTGTCGCTCGAACGGCGGAACGAATTGCTGACTTGGGCGACGAAGTTCGGATCGTTCGTGCTTGAAGTCGAATACGATTTGGATTTCCGCTACGACGGTCCACCGCCTCCGTCACTGTTCGCGCTGGATCGCAACGAGATCGTGATCCACGCGGGCTCTTTTTCAAACTCCGTCGGTCCTGGGTTGAAACTCGGCTATCTGGTTCTCCCTCGCTCGCTGACGTCTGCGGCGAGGACGATCAAGGCGCTCATGGACAACGGGCCGCCGTGGCTCGAACAGGCGACGCTCGCGGCCTTCATCGAAGGGGGTCACTTCGCGCAGCATCTTCGGCGATTGCGCCAACTCGCCCTCGCACGTCGCGACGCGCTGCTCGGCGCGCTGCACGAAACGTTCGGACCGGCCGAGATCTCCGGCCGCGAGAGCGGGACCCACGTGATGTGGGGGGCGCCGCGCGCCTCCCGGAGGCGAAAGAGATTTCCGCGATTGGCCGGCGAACGGGGGTGAGGGTGCATAGCTTGGCCGAGAGCCATGCCTCCTACTGCGATTGTCTGCCGGACGCTGACCGCGCCGTTGTTTTCGGCTTCGCCTCGATGACCGAAGAGGAAATCGAGGGCGGAATTGAGAAATTGGCCGCCGCGATCCGGAACGAGACGATGGCGGCCGGATCGCGGCCGCAGTTTTACGGAGCGCATTTCCGGCCACACGCCGTCCACCAGTAACGTCTCCCGACTCTCCTTGCGGGAGCGCTCGCCCGACGACGAGAGGCGAAGAGCGACGACAGTATATTAGCGCTGGATCGCGAAGCGGTCCGGCGCATTAGTCGCGTTTCTCTCAGTATTCATTCTCTACCCGGTCGTTAAGACTCCTGACAGCGCAAATGAAAGCCACAATTTTCATCTCCTTGTATAATAATGTAGCATTTTGCTCGAATGATGACTGGGCCTAACATTTTATTTTAGACTGGCTCTAGACGGCTAGGCCGCTCCAATGACATTATTTTCGTCATGGTTTGTCGCCTCTCCTTCGATCCGGCTGATCGCGTGAAGAGATATGCTTGGGCACCGCGTCCGGCCGTGGCGCTGAACGCCGCGCGCAGCTTTGCAATTTCGATCTCCGCATTCGGAAAATGGTCCTGTCCGGGCGGCCGCGCCGCCTCGGGCCTCGCCCATCAGACGAGTCGAAGCTCCCCGGCCGCGACTGAACTCGGCGCGTCCACGCTGTTCAGGCTTCGGCGCCCCAGCCGCGTCGCTCCTGCCGGCACCGGCAGGCGATCCGCCGCGCGCCCATCGAGACGAAACGCGCTAAAGGCGCGCGCGATCCAGCGGACCGCGCGCGTTCCGCCAGCGCACGTGCGTCATGGGCGTCGCGCGGAAGTCCTCAAGACTTTGGAAAATGGAGAGAGGGAATGACAAAAAGCAGTTGGAGCGGCAGCCTGGGCCGCCCTATCGACCGGCGTCAAATGATGCAGGGAGTGGCGGCCGCAGCCAGCGCGGCCGCCATTCCGGCGGTGACATCCAGCGAAGCCGAGGCTCAATCGGGAGCGACGACGCTGACAATCGCTTCGCCCCAGACGCCTCAGAGTCTCGACAGCGAGTTCGACATCAGTCTCGGCAGCATCGACGCGAACGGAGTCCTTCAGGAAAACCTCATCGAATACGCCAAGATCCCCGACAAGAAGGTTCCCGGCGTCCTCCGTGAGGACATCGCTTACTACGCGGACAAGCCGGGCGGCGTGAACGCGGTCGGAAAGCTCGCAGAAAAATGGGAGATGGACCCAGGCGACACCTGGGCGAGATGGAAGCTCCGCGAGGGCGTCAAGAGCAATTGGGGAAATGAGCTGACGGCCGAGGACGTCGTCTGGAGCTGGCACCGCAAGTTCGAGATGGGCGGCGTGGGCGGCTTCTACAACTCGACACTGAGCCTGACCCGCCCGGACATGATCAAGGCCGAAGACAAATACACGGTCAGGTTCGCGATCGACAATCCGAACCCGATTCTGGTTCGCATCATGCCGAACCTGTTCACCCATATCTTCGACTCGAAGAAACTCAAGGAGGTCGGCGGCGAAGGCGACCCATGGGCCAAGGAGTTCATGCGCAGCAACACTGCGGGTTTTGGACCCTACGTGATCGACCGGCTGGACCGCGGCCAGCAGGCGGTGTTCAAGGCGCGCAAGGATTACTATCGCGGCAAGCCCTATTTCGACACCGTGATCTACAAGGAAGTCCCGACCTCGGCCGCGCGCCTGTCGCTGCTGCGCGGCGGCGCGGTCGACGTGGCGCAGTTCCTGCAACCGCTTGAAGTCAAGCAGCTGAAGGGGGCGCCAAACATCTCGGTCGACACCATCGACGCCACCTCGATGCTATGGATCGAGCTCAACACGAAAATTGAACCGTTCGACAAAATCGCCGTGCGCCGCGCGATGAATTTCGCGTTCCCGCAGAAGCAGGTGATCGAGTTCGTCTTCCAGGGGCTAGGCGCGCCGCTTATTGGCGCAATGCCGTGGTTCTATCCGACGTTTACCGACAAGTTCTGGCAGTACTCCTACGACGTCGCGCAGGCGAAGTCGCTTCTCAAGGAAGCGGGGCTTCCCGACGGTTTCAAGACGACCCTCTCTTACAACGCCGGCGATCCGGTGCACGAGCCGATCGCCATTCTCTACAAGAGCGCGCTGCGCGAGATTGGCGTCGATCTTGAGCTGAAGAAGATCCCCGCCGGCACTTTCTACAACGCCGTCTCCGAGCGAAAGGAGCCGATGATCTTTTATCAAGACAACCCATGGACGCCCGATCCCGGCTACGCGATGATCCTCTACTTCGCATCCAAGTCGTTCGTCGACTACAGCAACTACAAGAATGATCAAGTCGACAAACTTCTCTACGATCTGGCCCGCAGCGCAGACGAGCCGGCTCGCGCGGAGATGTCGAAAAAAGCCCAGGAAATCGTGATGGGCGAGGCTCCCTGGGTGTTCATCGCGTACCCGAACTATCACTGGGCCCGCAAGACGAATGTGAAGGGCTTCACCTACTACACCTCGAACAACATCCGGTTCCAGGATTTGTCGAGAGGTTAAGTGAAGCTGCGATCTTGGCGTTTCGACCGTCGCCGATGAGCCAGCGACCGTGGCGGATGAGCATCCAAAAAGGGACGCGATGTCGACGCCGGAATTGATCCTGCCGCAGGCGGAATTCGTTCCGGAGGTCGGCCCGTCTCCCGCGAGAGCGCGGGCGCCGAGCGCCTTTCGTTTCTTCCTGGCGGTTATGCGAAACCAGCCGTCCTTCGCGCTGGGTTACGCGCTGGTCGTCCTTGTCGTGACCGTCGCGCTGCTGGCGCCGGTCATCGCTCCTTACGATCCGGTGCAGGCGAACCCCGCCGACTACCTGCTGCCGCCAAGTTTCAAGCATCTCATGGGCACAGACGCGACGGGCATGGACGTGTTCAGTCGGGTGATCTACGCCCCGCGGATCGATTTGACGATCGCGGTGCTCGGCACCCTCATTTCCGCCGCGATCGGCTCTTTCGTCGGCGCGATCACCGGCTATTACGAGAGCGGCAGGGCGTGGCGAAAAGTGCTGAGCGGCTTCGTCATGCGCTCGGCGGACGTCCTGCAGGCGTTCCCTGTCTTCGTATTCGCAATCGCGCTTGTGGCGGTTTTCGGCCAGGGCGTTTCGAGCGTCGTCATCGCGATCGCCTTCGTCAATGTGCCGATCTACCTCAGGCTGATGCGCAGCCAGGTGCTGTCGGTCAGGCGCATGCGATACGTGGAGGCGGCGTATGTCGCCGGAGCTTCGGACCTGTCGATCATCGGCCGGCATGTCATGCCCAACGCGATGCCGCCGGTTCTCGCGCAACTCTCGATCAATGTCGGCTGGTCGGTCCTGCTGACCGCCGGGCTCAGCTTCGTCGGTGCCGGCGTCGTCGCGCCGACCCCGGAATGGGGCAGCATGATCGCGATGGGCTACCAGAACATCGTCACCGGGCAGTGGTGGCCGTCGATCTTCCCTGGCCTCGCGCTCGGCCTGACGGTGTTCGGCTTCGCGCTGGTTGGAGCAAGCGTCGAAGTCCTCGCCGATCCCGAACGCCGGCGGGTCCTCGCCGGAACGATTAAGTAGAGGGCGGCGAATGCACTTCCTGAAATACGTCGGGCGCCGCCTCCTCTTCGTCATTCCACAGCTTTTCGGCATCATCCTCGTCAGCTTCTTTCTCATAAAGCTGATCCCCGGCGACCCGGCCGTCTTGATGCTCGGGCCGGTCGCCAGTCCCGAGGCAATTGAAAAGCTGAGGGAGAGCCTAGGCGTCAACAAGCCGGTGATTTAGCAGTTCATCAGTTACTTCGGCAACGTTCTGCACGGGGATCTCGGCACGTCCTGGCAAACGACGCGTCCGGTGACCGAGGATCTGATCAACCGCTTCCCGGCGACGCTCGAGCTCATAACGCTCGGTCTCGCGGTCGCGATGTTGATCGGCGTGCCGCTTGGGATCTTCTCGGCGCGCCATAAACGCGGCGTCGTGCGGAAGGTCGCCGACTATTACGGGCTGATCGCGGGCGCGATTCCGGATTTCTGGCTGGCGCTCGTCCTCGTCTTCGTCTTTTACACGATCCTCCACATCGTGCCGGCGCCGCTCGGACGCATCGACATGGAGCTGACGCCGCCGCCGACCGTCACCGGCTCTCTCCTGATCGACAGCTTGCTCGCGGGCGATTTGACAGCGTTCAGATCCGCCGCCGGCCACCTTCTCCTTCCCGTCGTAACGCTGGGCTTCATCAACGCGGGGCCGATCCTGAAGGTTACGCAGTCCACCATGGAGCGCGTACTTGGCTCTGACTTCATCCGCTACGCCGAGATGTCCGGCCTCTCTCCATCGACTGTCACGCGTCAGGCGGTGCGCAACTCGCTTCCCTCGGTCGTGACCATCATCAGCGTGCTCTACGGGTTCCTCATCGGCGGCGCGGTGCTCGTCGAGATCGTGTTCAGCTGGGGCGGCGCGGGGCAATATGCGGTTCAGGGCGTCCTGAACAACGACATCAATCCGGTTCTGGGCTTCGTTCTCTTCGCGGCCGTTCTTTCGTTGGTGATCTATCTCATTGTCGATCTCGTCTACTTCGCGCTCGACCCGCGGATGAGATGAGCCATGGGCGGATTCCTGATCGCGACGCCTGCATGGGAACGGATGTGATGACGGTGGTCAGAGTGCGAGAGCAAGACATAAGAGCCAGCCAGCCGGTGGGCGATCCGTCGGCCTCGCCTGCGCCGCAGAAAGCCGAGACCGCGCTCAGGGTTCGGGATCTGTCGGTCGTCTTCCCGTCGTTCGGACGTCAGGCCCACCGTGCCCTCGATGGACTCAATCTGGAGATCTTGCGCGGCGAGATCGTGGCGCTGGTCGGCGAATTGGGATCGGGCAAGACCAGCCTCGCCCGAGCCATCATGGGGATGGTGCCGCCGCCCGGGATTGTGGAGCGTGGGGAAGTCGTTTTCGACGGCCAAAACATGACGAAGCTCCCCGATCGAGAGTTGCGCAGCATTCGAGGCCGCCAGATCAGCATGATGGTCCCGAATCCCCGCAGCGAGTTGAACCCTCTGCAGACGGTTGGTCGGCAGATCGCAGCGGTGGCGCAGGAGCATCTGCGCCTCACCAAGCGCGAGGCGGCCGCCAAGGCCTTGCAGATGCTTCGCGCGGTGCGCATTCCCGACGAAGAGCGCCGGTTCAAGGCCTACCCGCATGAGCTGAGCGGCGGCATGGCGCAACGCGTCATCATCGCAATCGCTCTGATCTGCTCGCCCAAGTTCATCATCTCCGATGACGCGACGAGCGGTCTTGACGTGACCGTGCAGGCGCAGGTGCTCGAACTGATGAAAGTGCTGGTGCGCGATCAGGGCGCCTCCATGCTCTTCATCACGCGCGACATCGGCATCACGGCGCACTTCTGCAACCGGATCGCCATGATGTTCGCGGGCGAGATTGTCGAACTCGCGGATGTGGGTCTGTTCTTTCAGCGGCCCGCTCATCCCTACAGCGTCATGCTGCTCGCCGCCTTCTCTCACAACCCCGCCCTCCGCGCGCGCTGGACCAAGGATACGGCCGGGCGCGCGGCCTCCGCCGTCGCGGAGACGGGGTGCCGCTTCCGGTATCGCTGCGTCCGGGCGCGTCAACGTTGCGCGGCGGAGCGCCCGGAGCTTCGCGAGCTGAAGAGCGGTCACGCGGTGCGGTGCCATTTTCCCGTGGTGGAGACGCCCGCATGAGCCTGCTCGAGGTGAACGATCTCAAGATGCGCTTTCCGCTGGTCGGATCGCGCAAGGTTGTCCAGGCGGTCAATGACGTCAGCCTGACGCTCGAGAAAGGACAGACCCTCTCGCTTGTCGGTGAATTCCGGGTCGGGCAAGACGACGATCGGACGCTGCGTGCTGGGACTGATCGAACCTTCCGGCGGGACCGTCACCTTCGCCGGCCAGCGCATGGGACGAAACTGTTCGATCCGGTCTCCGTCGATGCGAGGACGGCTGCAGCTTGTGTTCCAGGAGCCGGCAGAATCGCTCGACCCGCGCATCCGAGTTGGTCAGACGCTCGCCGAACCGTTGCGCGTCCTCAGGATGAACCGGGCGGATCGAGACAAGCGCGTCCTCGAAGTCGCAACGCGCGTCGGCCTCTCGGAAGCGGTTCTCGACAGGTTTCCAGGGGAACTGAGCGCCGGCCAGCAGCAGCGCGTAGGCATCGGCCGCGCGATCGTGACAAGGCCTGAGCTGATTGTCCTCGACGAGCCGACATCGGCCCTGGACCCAACTGCGCGGTCCGAAATCATCGACCTCCTTGTTCGCCTTCAGAAGGAGCTTGAGACAGCTTACCTGTTCATCTCTCACGATCTCAGCACCGTCCGCTACCTCAGCCACCGCGTGGCGGTGCTTTACCTCGGGATGATCGTCGAGGAGGCGGAGGCGGCGACGCTGTTCGCCAAGCCGCGGCACCCCTACAGCATCGGCCTTTTGTCTTCCGTGTTATTGCCGGATCCGACCTTGAAATCGAGACCGCTCGTCGCTCTAGAAGGGGAGATCCCAAGCCCAATCGATCTGCCGAGGGGCTGTTTCCTGGCCTCGCGCTGCCCCTTCGCCGACGAGGCACACCGAGGAAACCATGCCCCCTATCTCGATGGCGGGTCCGGGCCACACGGTCCGTTGCTTCAAGCACGAGGAAATCGCCGCCATGGACCGTGGCGATGACAACTTCGACACTTTCCAGCGCAACGCGGAGCGGGTGCTGAGCCAGGGCGCCGCCTGAGCGCATCAACCTCGATCGCAACGAAGTACAAAGGACGGAAACATCATGGCGCGCAAAACGACAAGCATGACGACCAACGAATCCTACGCTCTCACTGACGACTTCATGACCCGGACGCACGTCATGCCGACACTCTGGAATGATGCGCTGCGAGTGAAGATCACCGAGGAACACCGCCGCAATCCGGTTGGCGTCCCGGGCAAAGGCGGCAAGCCCGCCGTCCAGCACAGCGAAGAACTCGGGCACGTGCTCGACAAGCTTCGCCGCCATCCGACCAAGGGCAAGGAGGTTCGCGTCACCATCGAGCCCTTCAAGAAATACGCCATCGGGATTCTTCCCGGCGTCCGCGGGGCGCCGATCGAGATTCTCGAAGACAAGTTCTATGCCACCGAGGATGAATGCGAGCATGCGATCTTTCTTCGCCGCGTCGACAACATCCTCGAGAAATACCCGAAGCCGGGCAAATGAGCTCAGCGTCTCGGCGCTCGAATTCAGATCAGGAATGGGGTCATCATATGCTGAACATCGTCGGGTATTGCGATAAATTCTGCCTCACTCCAGGTGAGACGGTCACCTTCTATGTTAGTTCCTACAAGGGAGAGAGCTATGCCGCGGACATTGTCCGGCTCATCCACGGCGACACGAATCCGGAAGGTCCGGGTTACAAGGAAGAGTTGATCCCCAACAGCCTGTCGAAGAACTATCCGGGCGAGAGTCAGGACATTCACATCGGCAGCTTTGCGCTCGTGCCGCATGACGACCGGATGAACGTCGCGAGCTTCACGCTTCAGGCGATGATCTTCCCCACGACGCCGGCCAAGGGCCTGCAGGGACTCATCGGCAAGTGGTCGGCCGAGGACGAATCCGGCTATGCGCTTGTCATCGAGCCGGACGGCAGTCTGGGCCTGTGGGTCGGCGGCGAGAACGGAGTGGCGAAGGTCAAGACCGGCAAGCCGCTGCTGCGCCGCGTCTGGCAGCAAGTCTACGCGACCTATGACAGCGCGAGCGGCGAGATCCACCTCGTCCAGACGCCCGTTCCCACGGCCACCAACGGAGGCCTGGGGATGGCGATTGTCCATCCAACCGATGAGAGCACCGCCCACGCAACGTTCACGAAGCCGGTCGGCGCGCCCAAAGCCAACAAGGCGCCGTTCATCATGGGTGCCCTGACCGCCAAGATCGCGTCCGGGCGCTCGGTTCACGGCGGTCAATACAAAGAGCTCAAGGCGCCTATCGAACTGCCTATTCAATCGAACAGCTACAACGGCAAGATCGATCGCCCGCGGGTGTCGCGCGTCGCTCTCGCCCCCGGTCAAATCGATTCGCTGGTGCGGGGATATCGGGCCTCGGACGCCACCCTTCGCAACCTCGTGGTCGCGGCCTGGGACTTTCACGCCAATCTTGGCAAGAGCATCCCAAGCACGAAGTTTCTCGACAGCTCGACCAACGGACTCGACGGCGTCATCGTCAACATGCCGTCGCGCGGCATGACAGGCTACAACTGGACGGGCGACGAGATCTCCTATCGCCATGCGCCGCAGGAGTACGGCGCGATCCATTTCCACGACGACGACATCGAGGACGCCCGCTGGAATCCGAGTTTCTCGTTCGAGATTCCCAAGGGGCTGAAAAGCGGAATTTATGCCGCGCGCGTGCGGATCGGCGGGCAATCGACAGCCGAGACCGAGGACTACATTCCGTTTCTCGTCCGTCCGCCCAAAGGAGACACGACGGCCGAAGTTGCGCTCATCGTTCCGATCTGCAGCTACCTCGCTTACTCGAATGACAATCTGACGGCGGACTCGGTGATTGCGCAGCTCTTGAAGGGCTCCGTGCCGCTCATCGCTGCATCCGACCTCACCCTCAACGTGCATCGTGAGTTCGGCCTATCGCTCTATTCGGTCCACACTGACGGATCGGGCGTCTTCTATTCCTCGCGTCTGCGGCCGATCCTCAACATTCGGCCCAAATACCGGAACTGGATGACGCCGTCGCTCTGGCAGTTCAACGCGGATCTCCATCTCACCGACTGGCTCGAGAAGAAGGGCATTGCATTCGACGTCTACAGCGACTTCGAGCTCGAGAAGGAAGGGGTCGGCCTCCTCAACAAATACAAGGTCGTCCTGACCGGGACTTACCCCGAATATTCGACGGAGAAGCACATCGACGCCTTCATCGCCTACCAGCACTCCGGCGGCCGGTTCATGTATCTCGGAGGAGACGGCTTCTATTGGTGCACGTCGATCCACCCCGATAACGAGAACATTGTCGAGGTCCGCAAAGGCGAGGCGGGCAACCGCGCCTACACCACCGATCCCGGCGAATATTCGCAGGCGTTCGACGGCGGCTTTGGCGGCATGTGGCGGGCGCGCGGGCGCAGCCCGAGCAAGACCTGCGGCCTCACCTTCGCGGCCTACGGGTTCGACGTGTCCTCATACTACCGTCGCATGCCGGAAAGCGAGCTCAAGGAGACGTCTTGGATCTTTGACGGCGTCGGCAAGGACGAGATCATTGGCGACTTCGGACTGGTTGGCGGCGGCGCCGCGGGTCTAGAAATCGACCGCTACGCGGAGGATGTCGGAACACCACACCAAACCTACGTGCTCGCGCGCTCGGAGGGTCACAGCGACCTCATGCAGCAGGTCAACGAGGAGATCCTGCACTATGCCCGGGGCTACTGGGGCGGCGGCGATGAGAACCCGATGGTTCGGGCCGATATGATTTACTACAAGACCGCCAACGACGGCGGGACGTGGTGCCCGGCTTCAATCACATGGTGCGGCAGTCTTTCGCATAACGACTACGATAATAACGTATCCCGCATCACCGAGAACGTGCTGCGCGGATTTCTTAAGGACGGCCCGCTTCCCTAATCGCGACGCCTCCCTAACCTCGACGCGCGGCCCGGGCCGCGCGCCTTTCTCAGTCTCGACGTCAGGAGTTTCGTATGCACAGCGGCAGGGCTAAGGATCCGCTTTGGTGGGTCCATCCAGACTTTCGTGATGGCGTTATCGAACTCGACGGCATTCTCGAATTTCCCGCTGGCAGCATTCAGCTGATCAATCCGGAGAATCCGAGCACGAGGACCCGATTCCGGTCACGATCGAGCACGGGGAGTTCTCGTCGCTCGCCTCGATCCTGTTCATGATCAACGGTCACAGACCCGGACCGATCCGCGGCTTCTACGTCGTCGTTGAAGCCAAGAAGGGCAAGGCGTGGTGCGTGGGCCAGATCCACGCCGACTCGGTCACGCCGCTAAGGGTGTTCGCCAACTGCCTCTACGACAGCGAGGATTTAGCGAGGAACGCGGCTGAAAAGCTTCGGCTTGCGGACGTCGGCAATTCGCGTCCGCGGATGAACTAACGGCGGGGCTCGGGGTGACCAGAGAATTCGACCTGACGGGCCGAAAAGCGCTCGTCACCGGCGGAAGCCGCGGCATCGGGGCGGGGATCGTGGACTTGTTCTGCCAATACGGCGCACAGGTCGCCTTCTGTCACCTGCGCGACGACGCACGCGCGGCGGCCCTCGTCGACAGGCTCTCCGCCGACGGCTACATGGCGTTCGCCCGGTCGTGCGACGTCGCGGAGGAATCCGAGGTCGCGGCGATGACCGATTGGGCCGAGGCGCAACTCGGCCAGATCGACATTCTGGTCAACTGCGCCGGCATCGGCGGCGACAAGGCGTTCCAAGATCTGACGATCAGCGACTGGGACCGCATGATCGGGGTGCATCTGCGGGGGACGTTTCTCGTGACAAGCCGATGCTTCGCCAAGATGGTTGCGCGCAAGTACGGGCGCATCATCAACTTCTCGTCGCAGCTCGCCTATAAAGGCGCCCCAGGCCTTGCGCATTATTGCGCGGCGAAGGCGGGCGTCATGGGGTTCACGCGCGCGCTTTCGTACGAAGGTGCGCCTCATGGCGTGACGGTCAACGGCCTCGCTCCAGGACCGGTCGAAACGGATCTCCTGCTCGGGCTCAGCGACGAGTGGCGCGCGATGAAGCTCAAGCAGCTCCCGATCGGTCGCTTCGGCCAGCCGGAGGAGATCGCGCCAACGGTGCTCATGCTCGCGTCTGAGGCGGGCTCCTACTATGTCGGTCAGACGCTCTCGCCGAACGGCGGCGACGTCATGGTGTGAGGCCGCCCTTCGGTCGCTTGTTTCGCATATCGGAGAGAACAGAATGAGCGTGATGTCCTGGCGGCGTTCGCCGATCGCCGATCGTCACCGCGCCCTGGGTTCCAACCTCGAGGATTGGAACGGGATGGAGACGGCCTGGACGTACACCACAGGCAATCTTCCCGACGAGCATGACGCCATCCGCACCCGGGCGGCGATCATGGACGTTTCGGGCCTGCGCAAATTCCATCTCGTCGGCCCCCACTCGCATCACGTCCTACAGCGCACGACGACGCGGGACGTGCGCAAACTCTACCCGGGAAGATCGGTGTACGCCTGCATGCTGAATGACGGCGGCAAGTTCACCGACGATTGCATCATCTACCGCACCGGACCCAACAGCTGGATGGTGGTGATCGGCTCCGGCTCCGGCCACGAAGAACTGACCAAGGAGCTGCCCGGACTGAACGCCGCTCTCCTCTTCGACGACGATCTGCAGGACCTCTCGCTGCAAGGGCCGCTGGCAGTCGATTATCTCGGCAAGCATGTGCCCGGCATTCGTGAGCTTAAATATTTCCACCACACGCAAACAACGCTGTTCGGCAAGCACGTCATGATCTCGCGCACGGGCTACACCGGCGAGCGGGGCTATGAAATCTTCTGCCGCGCCGAGGACGCGCCAGCGATCTGGGATCAGATCGTGTCCGAGGGAAAGGCGATGGGCATCGTGCCCGCGTCGTTCACCGCGCTCGATTGGTTGAGGGTCGAGAGCTATCTCTTATTTTATCCTTACGACAATTCGCAGATGTATCCGTTCGAGAACGAGTTCTCCCGGCGACACGCTGTGGGAGCTCGGGCTCGACTTCACCGTTTCAAACGGAAAGACGGGGTTCCGAGGCGCCGAGGAGCACTACCGGCTGAAGGGCAAGGAGCGGTTCAAGATTTTCGGCGTCATCGCCGATACGGACAAGATCCTCGACGCCGGCGACGAGCTCTACGCGGGCGACAGGAAGGTCGGCGTGGTGACTTGCGGAATGTATTCGCGGCAGACGAAACGTTCCCTCGCGATCGCTAGGCTCGCCGTTGACGCAGCGAAACAAGGGGTTTCGCTCGAGGTCAAGGGGCGATCGGGCCAATGCGCGGCGAAGGCGAACCCGATCAACTTCGACGATCCGGGGAAGACGAAGCGCAAGGCGATGTAGGCCGCCCCTCGCGGCGGCCCCGATCGACGGCGGTGAAACGGGCGCAGCCCGCGCCCCTTGGACAATCTCGCGCAGTCCCGCGCCTGCGGCGTGCGCAATCCTCGCGAGAAGCCGCGCCTTGCTAGCAGCCGCGATCGCCTCGCCGATATCGCGCTCGCGTCGACTGCGAACCTCGGCCTTCCGCCCCTGCGTCTTCATCTTGCATGTCAGGATGCGCGAATCCTTGAAACGCGCAGCTTGTAGGGGCGTTCGCCGAAACGCTCCTTGAAGCGCCGGGAGAAATGGCCCGCGCTCGAGAAGCCGGTGGCGAAGGCGATCTCGCTGACGCGCAGAGCGCTCTGTTGAACGAGTTCCAACGCATGCTGAAGGCGCATCTCCCGATATTCTCCGGCGAAGGTCGCGCCCACCCGTTCGGCGAACAGGCGATCGAGATGCCGCTCCGATACGCCCACAAAGCGCGCCATGCTCGCGCGCGACAGCGGCGCTTCCACGGTCGCGGCCATCTTGTCCAGCGCTTTGACAAGGGCCGCATGATGCGCGTGGTAGCGCTCCGCGGTCGAGGAGCGCTGCGGGCCTCCCGAAGCGCCGATCTCGGTGTGAAGGAACCAGTCCGAGACGCGGCGCGCGAAGTCCTCGCCCATCCTCTCAGCGATCAGCGCGTGCATCATGTCGAGCGGCGCGACGCCGCCGCCGCAGGTCAGCCGGTCGCCGTCGATCACGAAGCGGGCCCGCTCGGGCTTGAGGTCCGGGAAGGCCTCGACGAGCGCCGGCGCGTGCTCCCAGTGCACGGTGAAACGCCGTCCCGTCATCAAACCCGCGGCGGCGAGCACGTAGGGGCCGCCGGAAATGCCGCCGAGCCGGACGCCCTCGCTCGCGAGCCGGCGGAGGCAGGCCTGGGCCCGCGCGCTGCGCCAGTCGGCGGGCGCGCCGCCCGCGCAAATGAACAGGATGTCGAGATCCGAATCGGCGCGAGCGAGGGGCTCGGCCGGCATCATGGCGCCGCCCGAGGCCGCGATCCGGCTCGCCTCGCCGAAGAAGCGCAGGCGGTAGAGGGTCCGCCCGGCGAGCAGGTTCGCCGCGCGATAGGGTTCGGTCGCGGCGGCGAAGGACATCAGCGCGAAGCCAGGGAGAAGAAGGAAGCCGATATCCCGGACGTTTGTTCTTGCAGCGCACATGTCTCTTTCATGCCAAAGTCTGTCTCATCCGTGCAAGACGCTCGGGAAACCCGCGGCGCATAACGATCCTGTCCAGCGGGTCCGGCTCATGCGCTATTCGGCGTTCTCAATCCTGGCGAACGGAATCGGAGCCAACCGCGGCTGGCGGCCGGCGTGGCGCGCGCCTCAGCCGAGGCCGCGCTACGACGTCGTGATCGTCGGAGGCGGAGGGCACGGACTCTCGACGGCCTATTACCTGGCGAAAGAGTTTGGAATCCGCGACGTGGCGGTGCTGGAGAAAAGCTGGCTCGGCTCGGGAAACATCGGCCGCAACACCACGATCATCCGCTCGAACTATCTCCTCCCCGGCAACATCCCGCTCTACGAGCTTTCGATGAAGCTGTGGGAAGGGCTCGAGCAGGAGCTCAACTTCAACGCCATGGTGAGCCAGCGCGGCGTGCTCAATCTCTGCCACACCGACGCGCAGCGCGACGCCTTCACGCGGCGAGGCAACGCGATGCGGCTGCATGGCGTCGACGCCGAGTTGCTCGACCGTAAGGCGGTTCGTAAGATGCTGCCGTTTCTCGACTTCGACAACGCCCGGTTTCCCATCAAGGGGGGATTGTATCAGCCGCGCGGCGGAACCGCCCGCCACGACGCCGTCGCCTGGGGCTACGCGCGCGGCGCCGACCAGCGCGGCGTCGACATCATCCAGAACTGCGCCGTCACGGGCATCCGGCGGGAAGCGGGCCGCGTTATCGGCGTCGAAACCACGAAGGGCTTCATCGGTGCGAGCAGGCTCGCGCTCGCGACGGCCGGCTCGTCATCGGAGACAGCTCGCATGGCTGGCCTCGCCCTGCCGATCGAGAGCCACGTGCTTCAGGCCTTCGTGACCGAGGGCCTGAAGCCGTTCATCGACCATGTCGTCACGTTCGGCGCCGGGCATTTCTATGTCTCGCAATCCGACAAGGGCGGCCTCGTCTTCGGCGGCGACATCGATGGTTACAATTCCTATGCCCAGCGCGGCAACCTCGCCTGCGTCGAGCATGTCGCGGAGGCGGGCGTCGCCATGATCCCCGCGCTGTCGCGCCTCAATGTGCTGCGCTCGTGGGGCGGCGTCGTCGACATGTCGATGGACGGTTCGCCGATCATCGACCGGACGCCTCTCGACAATCTCTATCTCAACGCCGGCTGGTGCTACGGCGGCTTCAAGGCGACGCCAGGCTCGGGCTTCTGCTTCGCCCATCTCATCGCGAGAGGCGAGTCCCATCCCGCCGCGCGCGCGCTTCGTCTCGACCGATTCCGGCGAGGCTTGACGATCGACGAGAAGGGCGCAGGCGCCCAAACCAACCTGCATTAGGCGGAGCCATGGCGAGCCTCATTCGTTGTTCCCATTGCGGGGCAAGGCCGAGAGAGGAATTCACGATCAAGGGCGCGGCGCTGTCGCGGCCGACGCCGGCGAGCGATGAGGACGTCTGGTTCGCCTATGTGTTCGAGCGCGAAAACCCTCGCGGCGCGCATGACGAATACTGGCATCACACGTCAGGCTGCCGCCGCTGGCTGGTCGTCAGCCGCGACACCATGACGCACGAGACAACGGGGGTCCGCGATGTGGCGGATGCGCGGGCGGAACGCGGATGACGTCCTACCGCCTCGATACCGGCGGCCGCATCGATCGGTCGCGCGCCATTGGCTTCACCTTCGATGGCGCGCCGTTCAGGGGCCATCCGGGCGATACGCTGGCCTCGGCTTTGCTGGCGAACGGCCAGACGCTGCTCGGGCGCTCGTTCAAATACCACCGTCCCCGCGGAGCGATCACGGCGGGCGCGGCCGAACCGAACGCCCTTGTTACGACCGGCAATGGCGGACGCCGAACGCCCAACCGCCGCGCGACAATGGTGGAGATTGTCGAGGGCATGATTGCCGAGAGCCAAAATCGCTGGCCCTCGCTTCGTTACGATGTCGGCGCCGTCAACGGGCTCCTGTCGCCGTTCATCCATGCGGGCTTCTACTATAAGACCTTCATGTGGCCGGCAGGCTTCTGGGAGAGGCTCTACGAACCGCTGATCCGGCGCGCCGCGGGTCTGGGACGGGCTGGATATGAAGCGGATCCGGATACTTACGAGAAACTCTGGGCGCATTGCGACCTTCTGGTGATCGGAGCGGGGCCAGCGGGACTTGCAGCGGCGCTGACGGCGGCGCGGGCCGGGGCAGATGTCATCGTGGCCGATGAAAATGCGGAAGCTGGCGGCGCGCTTCTGTGCGAGTCGACGCGCATCGCGGGCGAGCCCGCGCCGGATTTCGCCGCGTCGCTCATCGCCGAACTCTTGGAACTGCCCAATGTGCGGCTGATGACGCGGACGACAGTCTTCGGCTGGTATGACGATATGGTGTTTGGCGCGCTTGAGCGCATCGCGCCCGACAACGTCGGGCCTCGCGCCGGAAGCGTGCGCGAGCGGCTTTGGCGCATCGTCGCGCGGCGCGCCATCCTTGCTTCCGGCGCCGAGGAGCAGCCGCTGGTCTTCCCCGGAAACGATCGTCCCGGAATCATGATGGCGGAGGCCGCGCTTGCCTACGCGTGTTGCTACGGCGTGGCGATTGGCCGGAAAGTCGCTGTCTTCGTAAGCTCGAACGCCGGAGTCCGCGTCGCATTGGCGCTGCGCGCGGCTGGCGTTAACGTGACGGCGCTTATCGACTCAAGGCCCGAAATCGAAGCGACCGCGTCGGGGATTCGGACGTTTCAGGGAGGAATTGTTGCGCGAACGTCGGGACGATCCGCCCTGCGCGCAGTCATTATGCGCCATGCCGGGGGCGAAGAGACCGTTGAAGCCGATGCGCTGGCCATGTCCGGCGGGTTCAGCCCGCGCATCCACCTGGCGTGCCATCGCGGCGGCAAGCCGCGCTGGAGCGATGAGCATCAGGCGTTCCTCCCTCCGCATGACCTGAAAGGCTTGACAGTTGTGGGCTCGGCCAATGGGGCCAGAAGCCTTTCTGAGTGTCTTGCGGAGGGCGTGGAGGCTGCGCTCGCGGCCGCGGCCGAAGTCGGGTCGCCAGCCCGCCGCCCCGACTTCGGCGAGGTCGTCGGCGACGAGGCGGCGGAGCCGGTTCGTCTGCCGCCGCGCGTGAACGGCCCCATGGCCTTCGTCGATTTTCAGAACGACGTGACCGAGGACGACATCGCGCTCGCCGCGCGCGAGGGCTACGGCCATGTCGAGCATGCGAAGCGCTACACTACCAACGGAATGGCGACTGACCAGGGCAGGCTCTCCAATCTCAACGCGGTTCGCCTTCTCGCCGAGGCGCGCTGCGTCTCTCCGGCTGAGGTCGGCGTCACGACGTTCCGGCCATTCTACACCCCGGTCTCTTTCGGTGCCCTGACCGGAGCGTCAACAGGCAGGATGTTCATGCCCGTTCGCCGTTCGCCCCTGCACGAGTGGGCGCGAAAGAACAACGCCGCGTTCGTGGAGACGGGCCAATGGATGCGCTCCGCCTGGTTTCCGCGCGCCGGCGAAACGCGCTGGCGCGAGAGCGTGGACCGTGAGGTCCGCGCGGTGCGCGAGGCCGCGGGCCTCTGCGACGTCTCGACGCTTGGAAAGATTGAGATTTTTGGTGCGGACGCGGGAGAGTTCTTGAACCGCGTCTATTGCAACAATTTCGCGAGCCTACCGGTCGGCAAGGCGCGCTATGGGCTTATGCTCCGCGAGGACGGAATGGTCTACGACGACGGCACGACGAGCCGTCTCGCGGACGACCAGTTCTTCATGACGACGACCACCGCGCTCGCGGGCGAGGTCATGACCCATCTCGAGTTTTGCACGCAGGCAGTCTGGCCCGAGCTCGATGTCCGGCTCGCTTCGGCAACCGACCAATGGGCGCAGATGGCGGTGGCCGGACCGAAGGCGCGCCTTATCCTGCAAAAGATCGTCGACGACGACCTCTCAAACGGAAACTTCCCCTATCTCGCCGCGCGCACGATCTCGCTCTTCGGCGGCAAGCTCGAAGGGCGGCTCTATCGCCTATCCTTCTCGGGCGAGCTTGCTTACGAAATCGGTGTCTCGGCAGCTTATGGCGAGTGGGTCGCGGATGAACTGCTCAAGGCCGGACAAGCCCACGGACTTTGTCCCTATGGCGCAGAGGCGCTCGGCGTTCTGCGCATAGAGAAAGGCCATGTCACCCACGCGGAGATCAACGGCGCGGTTACGCCGCGCGATCTCGGCTTTGGCAAAATGATCTCCAGAACCAAGCCCGATTTCATCGGCAAGGCGATGCTCGGGCGCGAGGGCCTGGCCGACCCTGCGCGGCCGCGCCTCGTCGGAGTGAAGCCGCTCGACCCGAAGCTCAGCTTCAGGACCGGCGCGCATATTCTCGCCAAGGGGCGCCGGCTGCGCCGGAGAACGACGAGGGCTATGTGACATCCAGTTGCTTCTCGCCGCATGTCGGCTCGACCATCGGCCTCGCGCTGGTCAGGAACGGCGCAGAGCGTCATGGGGAGGAAGTCGTGGTGTGGAACGCGCTGGCGGGCCAGTTCACGCCGGCCGCGCTCTGCAATCCCTGCTTCGTCGATCCCGGCGGCGAGAGGCTCCATGGCTGACATCACGCCGATGCTCCGACCCGCCCTGGCGCATGCAGGAATCGGCGATGAAGCGGCGGTGCGGCTCGAACCGCTCGCCGAGGGCCACGTGCTGCATGCGCTCGCTTCCGCGGGCGCCGCCGATCCCGAGGCGCGTCTCGCCCGCGTCGCCGACGGAACAGATCATGCGGTGCGCCGCTATGCGCCGAGCCAATGGTTCATTGTCGGTTACTCTCCGCTCGATCCCGCTGTCGTGCGCGAGAAGGATGCAGCGCTCGGCGCCGATCTGAGGCTGTCGGATCAAAGCTCAGGGCGAGTAAGGCTGGCGATGTCCGGGGCGAGGGCGCGCGAGTTGCTCGCCAAGGGGAGCTCGGTCGACTTTTCGGCACGCGCCTTTCCGCTCGGGGCGTCCGCCGCTACGCTGTTTAATCACATCGGCGTCCATGTCACGCGCACGCGCGCCGACCGGTTCGAACTGATGGTCCTGAGGAGCTTCGCGCAAAGCCTGTGGGAGGAGCTGGCGCTTCTTTCCGGCTGCACGCCATAGTCGCTTCCGAGACGCGCCCGGAACGACTTTCAAATGTCCAGAGTGGCGCGTCGCTCCCAAGCGGAAAACTCGGAAGCGTAGGCGTTCCACTCGTCGTGCTTCAGCTTCAGATAGGCGGAGGAGAACGCCTGCCCCATCAGCGACTGAAGCTCGGCGTCCTTCTCATAGGCGCGCAAAGCGTCGAGCAGGTTGAGCGGCAGCTTCGGCGCGTCCGTGACCTTGTGGCCTTCCTGATACATATCGATGTCGAGCGGCCGGCCTGGGTCGGCCTTGCTGCGAAGACCGGAAAGGCCGGCCGAAATGATGGCCGCCTGCAGAAGATAGGGATTGGCCGCCCCATCCGGCAGGCGAAGCTCGAACCGCCCCGGCGCCGGAACGCGCACCATGTGCGTGCGGTTGTTGCCGGTCCAGGTCACCGCGTTTGGCGCCCAGGTGGCGCCCGACAGCGTGCGCGGCGCATTGATGCGCTTGTAGGAATTGACGGTCGGATTGGTGATGGCCGCAAGCGCCGTTGCATGCTTCATGATGCCGCCCAGGAAGTTCAGTCCATTTGCGGACAAGCCCGCAGGCGCCGACGCGTCGGCAAAAGCGTTGGCATTGCCATCCGCGTCCCAGACCGAAACATGCGTGTGGCAGCCGTTGCCGGTGAGACCTGGAAAGGGCTTTGGCATAAAGGTGGCGCGGAGCCCGTGCTTCTCGGCCACCGACTTGACCATGAACTTGAAGAACGAGTGTTTGTCGGCGGTGGCGAGGGCGTCGTCGTACTCCCAGTTCATCTCGAACTGGCCGTTCGCGTCCTCGTGGTCGTTCTGATAGGGCTTCCAGCCAAGCTCCAGCATTGCGTCGCAGATCTCGGTGATGACGTCGTAGCGGCGCATGATCGCCTGCTGGTCGTAGCAAGGCTTCTCCGCGACGTCGTATTCATCGGAGATCTTCGAGCCGTCGGGCGCAACGAGAAAGAACTCCGCCTCGACGCCTGTCTTCACCCGCAGTCCCTGACTGGCGGCGAGCGCGACGAGCGTCTTCAGAACAACGCGAGGGGCCTGCTCGACAGGCTTTCCCTCCATCGTACAGTCCGCCGCGACCCATGTGACGTCGCTCCTCCACGGAAGGCGGATGACCGAGCCCGGGTCGGGAAGCGCGAAAACATCGGGGTGAGCCGGCGTCATGTCGAACCAGGTGGCGAAGCCAGCGAAGCCCGCGCCTTCCTTCTGCATCTCCGCGATCGCCTGGGCTGGAACGAGCTTGGCGCGCTGGCCGCCGAACAGGTCCGTGTAGCTGATCATGAAATACCGGACGGCATGCTCCGCGGCATAGTCGGCGAGATCGAGCGTCACGTCGTTTCCCCTGTCTTTAGGCGCGCATCGCGCCAATCTTTCCGACGATGGTCGTCGCCGATCAGAAACCGGGCTTGCCTGGAAACCAGTCGGTGCCCGCGAGCGGCACGCGCGCCATGGCGGCGGCCTCGAGCGTCAGCGCGCACAGATCTTCCGGCTCCAGGTTGTGCAGACGGCTCTTGCCGCAGGCGCGCGCGATGGTCTGGGCTTCGAGGGTCATCACCTTCAAATAGTTGGCAAGGCGGCGTCCGGCCGCGACGGGGTCGAGGCGCTTCGCCAGCTCCGGATCCTGCGTGGTGATGCCCGCCGGGTCCTTGCCTTCATGCCAGTCGTCATAGGCGCCAGCCGTTGTTCCGAGCCTTTGATAGTCCTCCTCCCAGCGCGGGTCGTTGTCGCCGAGAGCGACGAGCGCAGCCGTGCCGATCGAGACCGCATCCGCGCCGAGCGCGAGCGCCTTGGCCACGTCGGCTCCCGAACGGACGCCGCCGGAGACGATCAGCTGCACCTTGCGGCGCATGCCCAGTTCGTCGAGCGCTTGAACGGCCGGACGGATGCAGGCGAGCGTCGGCATGCCCACGTGCTCGATGAACACGTCCTGCGTAGCCGCGGTGCCGCCCTGCATGCCGTCGAGCACCACGACGTCAGCGCCCGATTTCACGGCTAGCGCCGTGTCGTAATAGGGCCGTGCCCCGCCGACCTTGACGTAGATCGGCGTCTCCCACTCTGTGATTTCGCGCAACTCGAGGATTTTGATCTCGAGGTCGTCGGGCCCCGTCCAGTCAGGATGGCGGCTCGCGGATCGCTGGTCAATGCCGGCGGGGAGGTCCCGCATCCCCGCGACGCGGTCCGAGATCTTCTGGCCAAGCAGCATCCCGCCGCCGCCGGGCTTGGCGCCCTGACCGACCACGATTTCGATCGCATCGGCGCGGCGGAGATCTTTCGGGTTCATGCCATAGCGCGAGGGCAAACATTGATAGACGAGGATCTGGCTGTGACTACGCTCCTCCTCGGTCATGCCGCCGTCGCCCGTGGTGGTGGAAGTCCCAGCCGCCGTTGCGCCGCGGCCGAGCGCCTCCTTGGCGTTTCCCGACAGCGCGCCGAAGCTCATGCCGGCGATGGTGATCGGGATCTTCAACTCGATCGGCTTCCGCGCGAAGCGATCCCCGAGAACAACCGAGGTCTCGCATTTCTCGCGATAGCCTTCCAGCGGATAGCGCGAGATCGAAGCGCCGAGGAAGAGAAGGTCGTCGAAGTGTGGAAGCTTGCGCTTGGCGCCGCCGCCGCGAATGTCGTAGACGCCGGTCGTCGCGGCGCGGCGGATTTCGGCCAGCGTATAGTCGTCGAAAGTCACCGACTTCCGGGGCGGCGTGTAAGGGTTGTGATAAGCCATGGAAGGTCGGACGCCTCAATAGGCGTCGGCGTTGTCGATACTAAAATTGTAGAGCTTGCGCGCCGATCCGTAGCGCCTGAACTCTTTCGGCTTCACCCCCTTTACACCGGCCCGATCGAGGAGCTCGCCGACCTTTGCGACATGCTCGGGCCGCATCTCTTTTTCGACGCAGTCGGCGCCGAGGCTCTTCACCGTGCCGCGCACGAACAGCTTGGCCTCGTAAAGGGAATCGCCAAGCGCATCGCCCGCGTCGCCCAGAACCACGAGATGGCCCCGCTGGCCCATGAACGCCGACATATGGCCGACACTGCCGAGAACGACGATGTCGACGCCTTTCATCGAGATGCCGCAGCGCGACGCGGCGTTGCCCCTGATGACGAGCAGGCCGCCGCGGCCCGTGGCGCCGGCGTACTGGCTCGCATCGCCTTCCACGACGACGGCGCCCGACATGATGTTCTCGGCGACGCCCGGGCCCGCCGACCCATGCACCGTCACCGTGCCGCCATCGTTCATGCCGGCGCAGTAGTATCCGACCGGCCCGCGGATATCGACGATCACAGCCTTGTCGATTCCGACCGCCACCGCGTGACCGCCGCGCGGATTGAGAACCTCAAACCGGATATCGTTCGAGCCTTCGGGCAGCGTGTGAAGGGCCCGATTCAACTCGCGGAGCGTCTGAGCGGAAAGGTCGAATGTCGGCATCGGCTGTTTGTCTCGAGGCGAGGGCGTCAAACCGGACACAGAAGAAGGGAACGGTCCGCCTCAGGCGGCGTGGCACCAGAAATAGACCGTCGCCGGATCCGGCTCCCAGACGCGGGCTGTCTCGATTCCGGGAAGCTTGGCCAGCGCGCGATATTCGCTGCCGAAGGCGACATAGCGGTCCGTCTCCGCCATGACGGCGGGTTTGCACGCGACCGGATCCCTCAGGACGCCGAACCCCGATTTGTCGCCGACAACGAACGTGTAGAAGCCATCGAGGTCGCTGAGCGCGCCCTTCAACGCCTCGCCCAGATCGTCGCCCCTGGCCATCCTCGCGGTCAGATAAGCGGCCGCGACCTCCGAATCGTTGCTCGTTTCGAACGTCATGCCGCCATGGAGAAGCTCGCGGCGCAGATTGTTGTGATTGGACAGCGAGCCATTGTGGACGAGGCACTGGTCCGGCCCGGTCGAGAATGGATGTGCGCCGAGCGTGGTGACGGCCGATTCCGTCGCCATGCGGGTGTGGCCAATGCCATGTCTTCCGCCCATCGAGCGAATCCCGAAGCGGGCCACTACCTTCTCTGGCTGGCCGACCTCCTTGTAGATCTCGACGCTCTCGCCCGAACTCATGACCCGTACATTCGGCCGCTGGGCGGCGAGCCAATCGCGCGCCGAACCCGCATCCGCGTCGGTTTCAATCACGGCGTGGGTGTCCTTCACGACGACCGACGCGTTGAACCCGCTCGATGCGAGATCGTTGGCGAGCGTTGAAAAATCCGCCGCGGGGTTCTGCGATTGCACCGTCAGCTTTGTCTTGCCGTTGGGCTCCCCGTAAATCGCTATGCCGGCGGAATCAGGTCCCCTGTCGCTCATGGCGATCAGCATGCCCGCCAGAAGTTCGCCGAGGCGGGGCTCCAGCTCTCCATCCTTCAGGAACAAGCCCACAATTCCGCACATGGAAACCTCCGCCCTTGCATGCTTTTGCGTACCACAGCGAAAAGGCAATTTCAATTGTTACGAAAATAAACTTCTCGCCAAGAAAAACTTGCGACGCACAATTGTCGGTCGCCGTAGGCGTCTCGGCATGGAACTTGGGATGGCCTGGAGGCTGCGCCGGCAACCGTGGCGCGGAAAAGACTATTCGTGCGCATAGCAGATAATTGACAGGTAGCGCGCCGGTAATTGAACGAGTTCCTCAGGCCCGTGGGGTGCGTCGGCGTCAAAAAACAGGCTGTCCCCGGGCTGCATGGTGAACAGCTTATCGGAGTGCCGATAAACGACCTGGCCCTCCAGCATGTAGAGGAATTCGAGACCCTCATGCTGAAAGGTTGGGAAAATGTCCGATTCGGTCGTAAGCGTGATGAGATAAGGCTCCACGGTCACGCCGCTCGAATTGTGCTCGATCGCTCCCAGCAGACTGTATTGGTGCCCGGCGCGGGTGCCGCGACGCTCGATATCGACGCCTTTGCCCGCTTTCACGAAGCTCACGCCGCGGCTTTCTTCGAAACGGCGAAAGAGCGCGGTGAGCGGCACGCCGAGGGCCTTGGACAAAGCCTGCAAGGTGGTGAGGGAGGGCGAGATATTGCCCGTTTCGATCTTCGACAACATGCCCACGGACATATCCGTGGCCGCGGCAAGATCCGCTATCGTCAACCCCATCTGCTTGCGATGGGCGCGGACCTCATGCCCGATGGCGAGCTCAAGGTTGTTCACCCGCGACTCGCGCAACGCATGAGGGTTCTGGTTCAGCCCTAACCTCGTCTCTGGGGATATCGGCATCGCTTATCTCCGACCAATGGCAATTTTTCTTGTAGCTATAACTGTTGAACTCTTGCGCAAAATTCCAGCCAGAAGGACGAAGGAGGGTGACCCCTTCGCTGCAGCCGGCCTTTGCCTGTCCCTGGCTACGACCGTGGCTGGAAATGCCCGCCTTTCCATAGCGTTGGCAGGGCGTTGTCACATTAACGGATTTGGAATTGGTTGGCGCTAGCTGACGCCTCATGACCCTGCCGCCCGTCAGCTACAAGCGACACCGCTTCCCACCCGAGATCATCGCCTACGCCGTTTGGCTTTATTTCCGATTCCCGTTGAGGCTGCGCCTCGTCGAGGAAATGCTCTTCCAGCGCGGGATCCTGGTCTCCTATGAGACCGTGCGGCGTTGGGCTCTCAAATTCGGCCAGGATTTCGTTCGCCGGCTCAAGCGCAAGCGGCCCAGCCGCGGCGACATCTGGCATCTCGATGAGGTCGTGGTCAGCATCGCCGGAAAGAAACATTGGCTCTGGCGCGCGGTTGATCAAGAGAGCTATGTTCTCGACAAGATTTTGCAGACCCGGCGCAACAGCGAGGCCGCGGCCCGTCTGCTGCGGCGTTTGTTGAAAAAGCAGGGCGTCGCGCCCAAGCGCATCGTCACCGACAAGCTCGGCTCTTATGCCGCGGCGAGGCGAAAGATCATGCCTGCGGTCGGGCATCGCTCCCATAAGGGACTCAACAACCGGGCGGAAAACTTTCATTTGCCCTTTCGACGACGAGAGCGATCGATGCACGGCTTCCGATCGCCGGAGGGCCTGCAACGGTTCGTCGGCGTATTCTCCGCCGTCCGTAACCACTTTGTTCCGCCCCGCTCCCGCCGCTCCGCTCTGTCTATCCACCTGCACCGCCGGCGCGCTATCGCAGAGTGGAAGCTCGTCGCCGGCCTTGCCGTCTGAACCAGCGCTCAAAACCGCCCTTCATTCATCCATCGCCAGTTAACGTGACAACGCCGTCGCTGGACGGTCCTATCGGCGCCCATCTCATCCGGCACAGCCTGGCAACTCGACTCGTCAGCCAGCGGACGCCGATCAACGAGGTCGCCGACCTGCTCGGTCATCGCAGCATCGACACGACAGCCATCTATGTAAAGGTGGCCGTGCCGCAACTCGCCGAGGTCGCCCTTCCGTTCCCGGGAGGTGCGTGATGAGCACATTCTCCGTAAGGCTCGGCGAGCATGTCGAGGCCTATGTCGCGCTGCTCGCACGCTCGGTTATTCGCTCGCCAAGCAGGCCGCCATCCTGCGCGGGCTCGTTAGCTACATCGGTGCTGAACAGCGCGACTGCCCGCTTTGCCGGCGAACAGTAATTGACTTCATATTCTCCCGGGAGTCCACGGCGAACGGCCGCGCCGTCCGCTACGGCGTGGTCCGCCGATTCAGCGGGTATCTCGCGTTCTTCGATCCGCGCACCGAAGCGCTCGACCCAAGGCGTTTCCCAGGAACAGGGCGATTCCACCACCGCGGCTCCTTACCGATGACGCGCTCGTTCGGCTCATGGCGGCATGCCTTGCAGTATCGCCGGATTATCCCGAGCGCGGCAGGTTCCTGACACCGATCGTCGGCCTGCTCGCCAGCACCGGCATGCGTTCGGGCGAGGCCTTGCGGCTCGATCGCAGCGATGCCGATCTCGCTGAAGGGGTTCTGCACATACGAAGGACCAAGTTCCGAAAGGATCGACTGGTTCCCGTCCACCAGACGACACTGACAGTGCTGCGCGACTACGCACGATATCGGATGCGACCTATCCCGTACCGGACACGCCGGCGTTCTTCATCAGCTCGCGCGCCGCCCGGCTATCCCAGACTGGGTTGAACTGCGCCTTTCGGGCGGCACGTTCCCTCGCCTGCCCTGTCCCAGCCGTCACCGCCATCACCTTGAGCGACATCCGTATCAGACGGCCTTCCTCGTGGCTTGCTTCATAGTGCTCCGAACTTTCGCGAGCGTCCAAGCTTCCATTCAAGCGAAGACAATTCTTGATTTGACAACTGACCAAGCCCACCCTCTGAGAGTGCGTTGTTCGAACAACCCGGCGAGATCGGCGCTTCGGCAATCGGGAGGAGGGCGTGGGGACCGTATTAGACGGCCGCGATTTGGCTCCGGAGCTCAGATTTCGCGCCTGGAGAGAAATGATCTGCGTCCATGTTCATTTGGATGTGGCGACGGAGGACCCGGCTGTTTCCGAGGGTCGCGTTCGGCAGACTCAGTTCGGAACCGTTAAGTTGACGGAAACGACGGGCTTTCCGCAGCGCTTCATGCGGCGGAAATCGCATCTGGCGAAGCTCCGACAAAGACTGCTTCCACATGCCGTTCCTGAAACGTGGCACGATACGAATTCTCCAGCGAAATTCGACCACGATCTCGCATCCAGGCGCTGGCTGTCTCATCAGCGCCTGCGACCCTTACGACGCCATCTATCGCACCAAGGCTCAAGCTCTTTATCTGGAGATTCCACCGGCGCTTTTTTTCGAGCGCTTCCCCGCCCGGGCGCATCCCGCGCCAAACACAATCCTGAAGACCGGTTCCGGCATGGGTCGGGTCGCAGCTGAGTTCTGCAGGCTGCTGGCCAAGAAGAGCCGCGCTCTGAACGATTCGTCGAGAGACGCGCTGAGAGAGCAAATCATCCTGGCGGTCGCCCTGGAAGGTTGCCAGACCGATGGAGCGGGAAGCTCAACCCGGCGCGCTCGCCTGAACTCCATCAAGGACTTCATCGACGGGAATCTGACCAGGCCCAATCTGTCTCTCACCTTTCTCGCAAAGAGCAACGATGTTTCGCTGAGCTACATGCACGACCTTTTCAGAGCCAGTGGGGACTCTGTCTCGGAATGGATATGGTTAAGGAGATTGCAACGCTGTTAAGAGACGATCGCGCTGCCTGAACATGCGGAGACGTCGATCACGGACATCGCATATTCGACGGGCTTCAGCAGTTCCTCGCACTTCAGCATCCTGTTCCGGAGCAGATTTGAATTCGGCCCTCTGATTTGCGCCGGCCGGGTCTCAAGTCGAACAGCCAGGCCGGCCAAATCTGACTCGTCGTATCCAGCAGCCTTTCGCCCGAACGAGGCGTTTGAGGGGCCCGGTCTCGACATCCAGCGCATCAACCCGAAAGGAGGTGTCCAGGGGTATGAGACCTGCAGACCGGCTAGCATATCGGGGGCCTGACCCATGATTCCGGAAACTCCTCACGACGAACCGCCGCCGCCCGCTGCAGCGCGGAGGGTTGTCGCGGCTGCATGGCCCTATCTGATTTTGGCCGCGGCCTTCGCGGTCCTGCTGGCGGCCTCGGGCTATATCTTCGAGACATTGCCGCCCTGGAAGATCGTCATGGCGACAGGTCCGGAAGGCGGCGCTAACTTCGTGTTGGGAGAGCATTACAGGAAGATTCTTGCGGATGCGGGAGTTGAGATGCAGCTTCGTCCAACGTCTGGAAGCGTAGAGAATCTGCGGCTGCTTCGCGACCCGGATTCCGGGGTGAGCGTCGCGTTGCTTCAGGGGGCGCCGCGGTCGGCGCCGACACCGAAGGGGTCGAGGCGCTCGGATCGGTCGGCTACGAACCCTTATGGGTTTTTGCACGGAGCGAGATCGGCGCGAACATGCGAGCCTGGCTGGGCGGCGGGTGTCCATCGGCCCGGAGGGAAGCGGCGCCAGGGCCCTGGCGCTGGAACTTCTCAGAAGAAGCACCACCAACGGGCTGATCGGCGAGTTGTCAGACTATCCGCCGCAAATCGCCGCGGAGAAGTTGCTGGCCGGCGAGATCGACGCTGCGCTGATTGTGACCGGATGGGATTCTCCCGCAGTCCAGACATTGCTCAACGCCAAGGGCGTCGAGATCGTCAGCTTCCGCCACGCAGAGGCTCTATCCCTTCCTCACCAAATTGGTCCTGCCCAGCGGCATTCTCGATCTCTGGAACGATCGTCCGGCATCAGACGTTGTTCTGCTGGCGCCCAAAACGGTCCTGGCGGTTCGCTCCGATCTGAACCCGGCGGCGTAATATCTGCTCTTGACAGCCGAAACAGATTTACTCCCAATCCGGCGTCTTTCAGCAGGCCGAGCAATTTCCAATCGCGGATTCCGTCGACTTCCCATTGAGCGCCGAAGCGGAGCGGTTCTACAAGACCGGTCGATCGTTTCTCCAGCGGCACTTCCCGTTCTGGATCGCCGTTCTGATCGGCCGGTCGCTCGTCGTTCTGATTCCCCTCGTCGCCCTCGCGTATCCGATGTTCAGGCTTTTGCCGATGGCCTACCATTGGATCTTGGAGGATCGACGCCCTTTACGGAGAGATGCGGTCTGTCGAAATCGCGATGGAAACCAAGGCGGGTACACTCGACGGTCGCGCGATGACTGAACAGATCGATCGGCTCGAGCAACGGGCGCTCCATTTGTGGGTGCCGCGAGCCTACGGCAGCTCCCTGTACACGATGCGCCTCCATATCGGTCTGATCCGCTCGCACCTCGAGTTGATTCTCGCGGACCAAAACAATCGGGACACAGACCATCCTCACGAAACCCACTCAGTGCTGGGACGCGCGCCGCGGCGGGACCAGGCGAGCCCGACGCCACTGCTGAGAGACGGCGAGTATCGCGGGAAGTAGAAAATCGTGAGGGTTTAGGGATTATCGCGCCGGACCGTGGAGGCGGCTACGTGACCGCGGCGCAACGGGCGCTTCCGGATGCCATCAAGGTCGCCTACCGCCGGCATTTGATGGAACACGCGAGTGGCGCCATTTCTATGCTTTAAAAGTCCATGCGTCAGATCCGAGCGTCAACAAAAACCACGGTCAACCGACAAACGAATCGAATGCCGACCAGAACTGCCTCTGGTAGCGGTCTTGCTCCATCAGCAGTTCGTGCTTGGCGTCCGCGATGACAAAATGAGAGGCTGACGAACGGCTGGCGAATGTCTCGCTCGCCGCCGCGCTCGTGATGTTGTCGCGACCCGCGGCCACGATCAGCAATCGCTCTCGGATCCTCCTCGGATAGGCGGCGTCGGAAAAATCCTGCATCGCGTTGAGGGCGGCGTTCGTCCAGTCAATCGTCGGGGAGCCGAGCCCCAGCGCCGGTTCGGTCGCGATGATTTTGGCATTGCGGGCGTAGCGCTCTGGATCGGAGGTGCGCCAGTTACGAGCAAAGGGCCTAAGATCCATGAAGTCCTCCGGCCTCCGGGAACGTAGGACTTGCCCAGGCCACAAGCGCGCATGGCCAGCGAGGTAGCGGTAACGAATGCAGAGGACATAAGGAACGGAAGCCCGATCATGGGCGCCGTCAATACCGTGCAGTCAAAGTAACGGTGTCCCCTGGCGGCCGAGCGCAGCACAATGGCGGCGCCCATCGAATGCGCCAAGCCGATTAGCGGCGGAGGACAGCACGGCAGCGCGACTTCGGCCATCACGGTCTGCAGATCCATATCGTATTGTCGAAAGCTCTCCACGTACCCCGTGTACCCATCCGCGCGCACTCGCTCGGACGAACCCTGCCAGCGCCAATCGAACGTAAGAATGGCGAAACCACGACCCCTCAGCTCACGAACGATCTCAAAATACTTCTCAATGTACTCAGCCCGCCCCTGAAGCAGGCAGACAGTGCCCTTGAATCCCGCCTCGCAATCCCACCGCGCATATCTCAACCGCACGCCGTCGCTGGTCTTCACTGTGCCGACGACCGCACCCTCGGGAACCGGATTGCCGGGAATGGAAACCAGCCTCATCGCCCTCGCCTCGCCTGAATTGATGTGTGCTCGGATTTCAACCATGCATCAATCGGAGGACACGCGGCATTCGTCGAGTCGCAGCCCGGCGCGCACCCGTCGCCAGCCTAGCAATTTGAGGTTGCCGTAGATCGCGGTGATCGCTTCGACGACAGCGACGTTGTCGCATGCCGCCTCCGACCTTCGGCGAATTCGACCGTCGTGGGACGCGGCGCGAAGGCCGGGGCCAAGCGCCTCGGTGATCGCCGCCGCTTTTGAGGGGCGGCCGCGAAAGTGAAGACTACCCGACGGCGACAATCTTGATCCAACCGAACTCCCTTTTCTGGATCCGTTTTCGGATGCGCAGGCCGACGGCGGAGCCCACATGTCGCGTCGTGCGATCGTTAATGGCCGAACAGCGGCTTTCGTGTTCTGCGCCGCGTGAGGCGACGCGTTCTCGAACGCAGTTCCTTGACAAAGTCCTTGGCGTCGTAAGCCTTGTCGAGGCCGAAGGTGATTGATCTCAGGCGGTTGGCGCATGGCTGGGTCATCTGCACCGAGGCGATCGGTTGGGCGTAGCCGTTGACTTCAGGTCAGACAGGCATCCACGACGATGCAGTTGCGCTTCTCAAGCAACGCATGGGGGCGCCCGCAGACGCCGCACTCGACTTCGGAGCCATTCGCGCCAGCTCGCCTGGTGAATGTCCGTAAGGCCGAACGGTCGCCAAGCCTTATTTCATAAGTCATTTTTCTTGAGCCATTCGCGCAGGCGGGCGAGGCTTTCCTCGTTCCAGCCTCGCGGTTGGGTCACGGCGATCCAACCGTCGAGATAGTGGGCTGCAGCATAGACATGCCCGACGCCGCGCGGGGTCGTTGCGGCCGTCATCATGTCGCATAGCTGTTGGACAAAGGTGACCACTGGTATCCAATGGATTTCCGGCGCGACATCGGGCCCTCTCGGTTGTTTCATCCAAGCAGGTGGACGCCAAAGGCTGCTGGTTTCGAAAAAAACTATCGGGTCGGAAGGGTACTGCAAAATTACCATTCGCATGGGACCCCAACGCGTATCGGCCTCATTGAGGTCATTGCGCTGCGTAGTAAAGTGGAAGAGCGACTCTTCGCGAAAGCGCGGCGGCCACACCGGGCTTTCGGCTGTACGCTTCTCCGTCACCCTGCGCCAAGTCACGCTGTCCCAGGGCGGACCCACCCAGAGCGCGCCTTGATAAGGGTCCGCGACGACGTCGATCCGCCGATAGGTCGGAGTTCCGGGCGCCGAGGCTGAGCCCGAACAGATAGAGTTGCGGGCGGTGCTCCTTCGGCAGAGCGTGCCAATAGCCGTACACAACTTGAAAAACCGCGCGCGCTGTGTCGGACCCGTAGTCCGGCTCGATGAGCAGGGAGAGCCAACTCGGCAAGTAGGAATACTGAACCGATACCGATGCGACGTCGCCGCGATGCAGGAATTCGAGCGGCGCCATGCCCGCGGGATCGACCCAGCCGGTGCCCGTCGGCGTCGCGATCACCAACACTGAACGGTCGAAAGCGCCGACGCGTTTCAGCTCCGCTAGCGCCAGCGCCGCGCGCTCTTCGGCAGTTTCGGCGGAGTTGAGGCCGACGTAGACGCGCAACGGTTCTAATGCGGGGCCTCCGGTCAGCGCCGAAATATCATTCTTGGATGGCACCGCGAGCACACGCTGCCGCCCCTGCGCGCCCAGGCTGGCCCACGAAACGAGGGACTCGCTGCTCCCGCTTTTCAAAGGATCTTCAGGCGCCGAAATTTCGGCGGGAAGCAACCCATCCATGCCACGATAGGAACTGTCGAGCCCATGAAGGGCTATTCTCAGCAAGAGACCGTTGCCGACGCCCCAGAAAAGGGCCGCCGCGATGCCAAAACCAAGGAGAAGCGCGACACGGCGAGGCTCGAGCTTTGCCAGGCCACCGAAATGAGCATCGCCGAAGCCTTGAAGAGCCTGGCGACTCCAATGAGAAATAGGGCGACCGCGGCACTCGCGACTGCGACGATAATCGGTAGGCTGAGGTCGACAGCCGGCATGTCCATCGCCCGACGGGTAGCATTCTGCCAGTCTATTTCCCGCGCGAGTTCGTAGCCGACAAAGGCGAGGCAGAGAAGACTCGACGTCCAGCGAAAGGTCTTGTGATAGCGGTCATCCGCGACAGGCAACTGCAGCCACTGCCATGGTGCGGCAGCCCCCGTCCCAATCCCGTATAGCAAGGCGAAGGCGAGACCGGCTTCGGCGCCTTGCAAGACGCCCGGACGCGGCATCATACTTGGCGTCAACGCAGCAACAAACCCTGCTGCGCCGAATATTAAACCGAACGGTGATAGCGGAGCGAACAAAAACGGGAACATGATTCTTCACAGCCGGATGGGGACGTAGCCACGCGATAGGTGGCGGGGGCGGTTATCGCGAAGAGGCCCATCGCGAACTGTTTGGAATGCGCAATATGACCTCGGAGGTCGTTTATCTGAACGGCGAGAAGTTGCGGCCATCGTCACGCTCTTGTGGAACTGCGATGATCTAGGGCGCTTTCTGGCAAACAACGTCGATGCGCTGATCGATTTCGGGCGCCCTGCCATTCCCAGCTTCCGATCTTAACATCGCGCGCGTAAGGGTGTGTGGGATGAAATCACCAACGCGCGCGTGGCCAAGAAGCAGTGTATTCGATGGTCTCTTCGGGGAGCGCACCGCGTCGCGACAGTTCGCCCGCAGTACTGGACGCCGGCTCAAAACAGCAACCGATCTCCAGCTCGCGGCCTGACAGACCAGAAGGTTCCCACTCCCGATGATCTCGCCTGACCCGGATGCGCACGAAGAAGACATGTAGTGTCGCGACCGCGTGAGATGACGCCCGAGCGAACTGCGAGGGTGCGGGCTCTTTTTTCGGTGCTCTAGACGTCATGTTCGCGGGGTGAGCCGGTGGGCCGCCCTTTCGTGCAGGTAGAACGAGGGTTGCTCGGGCGGACCGAGCCGAGCCTCATGCACGGAGGGCGGACCATGGGAAAGTATAGCGAAGTTTTTGTTGGTTTCGACGTCGCCAAGAAGAAACACGCTGTGGCAATCGCGGAAGGGGGCCGGGCGGGAGAAGTCCGGTTCCTGGGCGATGTCGAGAACAGCCCATTGCCGATCGAGAAGACGATCAAGAGACTGGCGGGCCGATACGATCGGCTGCATGTTTGTTTTGAAGCGGGGCCGACGGGATACGGGCTTTATCGGCAGATTCAGGCTCTCGGCCAGTGATTTTTCATGGAATAGGGACCCCGCTGCGGGGCTGATTTGCATCCAATCGGAACCCTGGCGGCGCCGGGTTCACATTGGCCTTCCGACAGCTGGGAGGCCTGGGTTGGAATGCTTGTTGTGGAAACGATCGCGAAGATACGGCGGGCCTATTTTTCACAGGGGAAGGCGATCAAGGAGATCTGCCGTGACCTGCATGTTTCGCGGAAGGTGGTTCGGAAGGTCATCCGGTCGAACGCGACCGAGTTTCGCTACGAGCGGTCGCAGCAACCGTTGCCGCGGATTGGCCCCTGGCGGGAGCAACTCGAGGCCCTGCTTGATGAGAACGACGGTCGGCCCGCTCGCGAGCGTCTGACGCTGATCCGGATTTTCGAGGACCTGCGCGCTCTTGGCTATGGAGGCAGCTACGCGGCGGTCAGGCGCTATGCGATCGCCTGGCGGGAGAAGCGCGCGAGCACAACGGCTGACGCCTATGTTCCGCTGAGCTTTGCGCCGGGCGAAGCCTACCAGTTTGATTGGAGCCACGAGATCGCGCTGATTGGCGGTGTGACGACCACCCTGAAGGTCGCGCACGTCCGGCTCTGCCACAGCCGGATGATGTTCGTGCGCGCTTATCCTCGCGAGAGCCAGGAGACGGTGTTCGACGCGCACGAGCGCGCCTTCGCGTTCTTCAGGGGCGCTTGCGCGCGGGGAATCTACGACAACATGAAAACGGCGGTCGACGCGGTCTTCGTCGGCAAGGACCGGCAATACAATCGCCGCTTCCTGCAGATGTGCTCGCACCATCTGGTCGAGCCAGTCGCCTGCACGCCGGCGTCCGGCTGGGAGAAGGGTCAGGTCGAGAACCAGGTCGGGCTTGTCCGCGAGCGGTTCTTCACCCCAAAGCCCCGCTTCAAGAGCTATGGCGAGCTCAACGCCTGGCTGCTCGACCGATGTCTGGTCTTTGCGAAAGCCCATCCCCATACCGAATGGCCGGATCGGACGATCTGGGAAGTTTTCGAGGAGGAGCGGCCGAGGCTCGTTCCCTATCGCGGCCGGTTCGACGGTTTCCACGCCCTGCCGGCCTCGGTGTCGAAGACCTGCCTGGTCCGGTTCGACAACAACAAATACTCGGTGAACGCTGGCGCGGTCGGGCGCCCGGTCGAGATCCATGCCTACGCCGACCGGATCATCATTCGCCAGGACGGCCGGATCGTCGCCGAACACGAGCGGTCCTTCGGCCGCGGCAGGACGGTCTACGATCCCTGGCATTACGTGCCTGTGCTAGCCCGCAAGCCAGGCGCGCTGCGCAACGGCGCGCCGTTCCGGGATTGGGTTTTGCCCGGCGCCCTGGAGAGGATCCGGCGTAGGCCGGCCGGCTCTGACGACGGCGACCGGCAGATGGTCAAGATTCTCGCCGCCGTCCTGACCGACGGCATGTCCGAGGTCGAGGCGGCCTGCGCCCAGGCGCTGAGCGAGGGCGTCCATTCCGCCGACGTCGTCCTCAACATTCTGGCGCGCCGCCGCGATCCCGAACCGGCCGAACCGATCCACACGCCTGCGGCGCTACGGCTGCGCCATGCCCCGGTCGCCGATTGCACCCGCTACGACGCCTTGAGGAGCGCCTGACGATGGAGCGGACCGAAGTCCTCGACATGATGAGCGAGCTGAAGCTCTACGGCATGAAGGCCGCCTACGACGAGACGCTGTCCGTCGCTCTCAAGCGAAGCCACGAGCCGCAGCGCTTCGTCGGCGACCTTTTGCGCGCCGAGATCTCGGAGAAGCAGGCGCGCTCGATCAAGTATCAGATCACAGCCTCCAAGCTGCCGCTCGCCAAGGACCTCGATGACTTCGTGTTCAAGGGAACGCCGATCAACGAGGCGCTCGTCCGCGATCTCGCCGGCGGCGGCTTCATCGCCCAGCAGCGCAACGCCGTGTTCGTCGGCGGAACCGGCGCCGGCAAGACGCACGCGGTGATCGCCATTGCGCGAAGCTGCATCCGCGCCGGACGGCGGGGGCGCTTCTTCACCACCGTCGATCTCGTCAACCAGCTCGAGGCCGAGACGCGCGCCGGGCGCCAGGGCCGCATCGCCGATTATCTCAGCCGCATGGACTTCGTCGTCCTCGACGAGCTCGGCTACCTGCCGTTCGCTCAGGCCGGTGGCCAGCTTCTCTTCCATCTCATCAGCCGGCTCTATGAGCGCACCTCGATCCTCGTCACCACCAATCTCGCCTTCGGCGAATGGCCGAGCGTTTTCGGCGACCCTAAAATGACCACCGCATTGCTCGACCGGCTCACTCACCACTGCGACATCGTCGAGACTGGCAACGAAAGCTGGCGCTTCAAAAACCGCGCCTGAACTCTACAAAAATCCGAGCCTCACCGACCCGCGCTCGCCCCGGCTGCGCAACCCCGTCCAGCTTCGCCGGGGCGAGCGCTACCGTCCGTGCGTGTCTCAGAGCGGGGTCCCTTTTCCGTGAAAATCTGGGGTCCCGTTTCCGCGATCATTGACAATTGCCGTCACCAGACGCCGTTGCTGGGACCAAGACTGGGTGGTGGAGTTCGACATTCGGGGGCTATTCGACAATCTCGATCACGGCCTGCTGATGACGGCTCTACGCAAGCACTGTCAGGAGCCTTGGATCTTGCTCTACATCGAGCGTTGGCTGAAAGCGCCGATGCAAAATGCGGAAGGGCAGCTTCAGGCGCGCGACAAGGGCACGCCGCAAGGCGGCGTCGTGTCGCCGATCCTGGCCAATCTGTTCCTGCACTATGCGTTCGATCACTGGGTGACGCGGCATCTTCCCGGCGTTCGGTTCGCCCGATACGCCGATGACGCCGTGCTTCACTGCAAGAGCCGACGCCAGGCGGAATACGTGCTTGACCGCATCCGGAAGCGGTTTCAGGCCTGCAATCTCGAACTCCATCCGGGCAAGACACGGATCGTGTATTGCAAGGACATCAAACGGACCGAAGCGAATCCCGACATCCAGTTCACCTTTCTCGGCTACACATTCCGTCCCCGCAAGGCGGTGGACAAGTACGGCCGCGTGTACGTGAACTTCTCACCGGCTGTTAGCCGCGACGCCCTCAAGGCCATGCGGCAGACAATCCGCGGGTGGCGGATCCAACTGAAGAACGACAAGAGCGTGGCTGATCTCTCGGCCATGCTAGGCCCGGTCCTGGGGGGATGGCAGCAGTACTATGGCCATTTCCATGGCTCGGCGCTTATGTCGATCTGGCGGCGCGTGAACCGGTCCCTGATCGGATGGCTGATGCGCAAGCATAAGAGCTGGCTGGCCACAAAACGAGGGCCGCCGAAACGCTCAAACGGTTGGCGCAACGTCAGCCACGCGCATTCGTCCATTGGTCAATGGGCTATCTGTCGTAGTATGGATGATGGGAGCCGGATGAGCTGAGAGGCTCACGTCCGGTTCTGCGAGGGGCCGAAGGTGAAACTCCTTCGGCCTACTCACCCCATGTGCGTCTGGCCGAGGACTTCGTCTATCTCGCGGTCGTCCTCGACGCCTTCTCGCGCAGGCTCGTTGGGTGGGCGCTCGCCGATCATCTCGAAGCGAGCCTGGCGATCGAGGCCCTCGACATGGCGCTTGGCCTGCGCGCCCCCGCGCCCATGAGCCTCATCCCCCACTCCGACCGCGGCGTCCAAGGCGGATTTAAACGATCGTCGCAACACGTGAATGTAGGAGGTTGCGATGACCCCTCGAAAGCGCCGATCCCACCGTTCTGGACGGGCGCCGTTGCCATCACCAGGACGGCCGCCAGCAGCGAAGCGATCTGAACTCCAGCGATTTTGGCTGGGGATTACGCAGGGGATGACCAGCGAGGATGCTGCGCTGGCTGCTGGCATGTCGCAGCCTGTCGGAACCAGATTGTTTCGAGAGGCCGGCGGCATGCCACCAGCGATGTTCCGATCTTCGGCCAAGCCGCCGTCCGAACGGTATCTCAGCTTTGCGGAGCGTGAAGAGATTGCGCTTCTTCGTGTGCGGGGCCTTTCGGGGCGAGAGATTGGACGGCGTATTGGTCGCTCGGCCTCCACCATCTCCCGTGAGCTGAGACGGAATGCGGCGACGCGCAGCGGCGGTCTGGAATATCGTGCATCGACAGCCCAATGGCACGCCGAACGATCGCGCCGGCGCCCGAAAGCCGCCAAGCTTGCGCTGAACTCGGCCTTACGCGTCTATGTCGCGGAGAGGCTGGCTGGAACGGTCGCGGCTCCTGATGGCGCTGTCGTTGCTGGCCCTTCGGTGCCTTGGAGGGGACGCCGTCACGGCCAACGAAAGGCTCGTCGATGGAGCAAGGCCTGGAGTCCTGAGCAGATCTCCCGGCGTTTGGCGGTAGACTTCCCGAATGACGAGGACATGCGGATCAGCCACGAAGCCATTTACCAAGCACTCTTCATCCAGGGCCGAGGCGCACTGCGGCGAGAACTGACGGCATGCCTGCGCACCGGACGGGCGCTGCGAACGCCGCGGGCCCGCGTGAGCCAGCGCGGCAAAGGCTTCGTGTCGTCCGAGATCATGATTAGCCAGCGCCCGGCCGAGGCCGATGACCGAGCGATTCCGGGGCACTGGGAGGGCGATCTCATCCTGGGGCTAGGCAGCTCGGCGATCGGCACGCTCGTCGAGCGCACGACGCGCTTCACGATGCTTTTGCATCTGCCGCGACTGGACGGTCATGGCAATGTTCCGCGAGCCAAGAATGGACCAGCTCTCGCGGGACATGGCGCCGAGGCTGTTCGCGATGCGATCGCGCGCGCCATCGTAACCCTGCCTCAGGAACTTCGGCGTTCGCTGACCTGGGATCAAGGCGCCGAGATGGCCCAACACGCGGCGCTCAAAATCGACACAGGCATCCAAGTCTACTTCTGCGATCCTCAGAGCCCCTGGCAGCGCGGCGCCAACGAGAACACCAATGGATTGCTGCGACAATACTTCCCGAAGGGCACCGACCTGAGCGTGCACAGCGCTGAGACTCTCGCCGCTATCGCCGCAATCCTCAACGCGCGACCACGAAAAACCCTCGGCTGGGCGACACCCGCCGAAGCCCTTGACCGATGGCTCACATAGAACCGAATGTTCCCGTTGCGACGATCGTTTGAATCCGCCGAATACGCCTCGGGCGTCTATCTCACGCGGTTGAATGCGCACAAGATCGCCGTCAGCATGAGCCGGCCGGCCAATCCTTACGACAACGCCAAGGCGGAGAGCTTCATGAAGACGCTCAAGCAAGAGAGGTCAATGCCAGAACCTACGCCGAGATCGACGACGCCCGTCGCCGCATCGGCGCCTTCATCGAAACCATCTACAACGCCAAGCGCCTGCACTCCGCGCTCGGCTACAAACCCCCAGCCGAGTTCGAAGCCGAATTCCACCGGGAAGGTCAGAGCCACACAAACCAGGACGGAGCCCTGTCACCCAATTAGCCGCGTACCAGCGGGGTGCAGTCCAAAAGTGTCACCGTAATCGTCACCGTAATCCACAATAATCCGTCGTCAGACGGGCGTTCTTCCGAACGCCCTTTGAAGCGCGGCCGGCGCGGTCGCTGACCTAAGGGATTCACACATTTTGGCGGATTTGCCATCCTTCTCGGATGGCGTCGAAGCGGGCGAGGCCTCTGGTCATTGTGATGGGTCCGGGAGGCTTGTAGCCGCGTCCGATATAGCCGTCCCAGCCGCCAAGGCGGCCCACCACCCAGGCCAGACGCGCGAGCGCGCCCTTGGGGTGTGGGTTCCTGAGTTTGACGGTCTTGCCTTCGAGCTTTTGGGTCAGGATTTCGACCAGCGGCTCGGCGGCCTCGTCCATGGCGTCGGCGAGCTTTTGGCCGGTCGTCCCCGACCGCGCGTTGACCAGCTGCATCGTGCGCAACGCCGCGATCAGAATGGCGAGCACGAGCTTGGCCATCGCTTCGGGGGTTTCGATCTGGCTCTCCTCCACATCGAAACCTTGGCTCTTCATCACCCGAAACACCTGCTCGATCGTCCAGCGCGCCCGATACCAGCCCACGATCCGCAGGGCGTCCTTAAGGGTCTCGACGGCATGCGTGGTCAACAGAAGCCACACGATCGGCTTGACGCCCGCCGGCGGATCGATCTCCTCGACCCGAACCGCATTGAGCTTGACCGTGGGCGCCAAGCGCTTGACGTCGAAGCCGACCCGCGGCCGTGGCGCCTCGATCTTAAGCCAGCTCACCCGCGTTTTCGCCTCGCGCGCCGGTCGGCCGTCCTTGGCCGGAATGACGATCTCCTGCCCTTCGACGTGAGGCAGCGCCGCCATCGCCGCAAACAGCTTGCCCCCGTCGCTTAAGACGCGATCGTGCTCGGCGCGCACCAGCAAATGGACATGCGCCGAGCGCGGCGCGGCGAACAGCTCGTAGATGTCGCCTTCGCAGTCCGAGACCACAGTCACCATCGCCGCTTCGCTCAACAGCCGGTCGGCTTCGCACACCCCCCGGACCCAGCGTCCGCTTTCCTTCGCCTCGATCGGACGGGGAGCCTTGCGTTGCCGCTCCCGCGACTTGCGCCCGCCCGGCGGCGCCTTGTTGCGGCTATAGATGTTGGCGTCCGCCAGTCCGATGATCCCGCCGGCGTGGCCGACTTGCCGCGGGTCACTGGCGCCCGCCTCCACCACGATCACCGGATGCAGGAAAAGCCCGATGTCGCGGCCGTTGCCGACCACGCCGAACCCGCGCTTGCTCCCCGCATGTCCGGAAAAATTGAGCTCCGTCGTATCCTGGATCGCCAGCACATGGCGCCCGCGCGCCGCCTCCGCCGTGTGACGGGCGGCCGTCGCGAGCATGAGCTCGCGGGTCACCGCCGCATTGTGCAGAAACCGTCCATAGGCCACATTCCCAGCGCGATCGCCGCCAAGACGCCGCAGACAGGCGGTGCGCTTGGCGATGAGCGCCGCCAGAAACTGGGCCCCCTTTTTTGCAGCCGTTCGTCGCCGAACGACCCAAGATCGATCACCCCCTGCACCGTCAACTCCCGCAAATCACCCGCTCGCACACCAATGAATCCGACCTCGACAGCCTTGGCCAGAAAAAGATCTGTGCACGCCTTAGGAGCAGGACCGCGCCGACGTAGCGGAAGCGCGGGAGCAATGGCGGGCGCAGCAGGCCGAATGGCGGCCGGACAATCTGGTGTTTGTCGACGAGACCGGCGCCTCGACCAAGATGACCCGGCTCTACGGCCGATGCCCGCGCGGCGAGCGCCTGGTCGCGCCGGTCCCCTGGGGCCATTGGAAGACGACGCCTTCATCGGCGCGCTGCGGCAGGACGGTCTCGTTGCGCCTTGCGCCTTCGACGGCCCGATCAACGGCGAGAAGTTCCGCGCCTGGGTCGAGCAGTTCCTCGTTCCCGAACTCAAGCAAGGCGATATCGTCATCCTCGACAATCTGCCGAGCCACAAGGTCGAGGGCGTCAGGACGGCGATCGAAAACGCCAAAGCCCGTCTGCTCTACCTGCCGTCCTACAGCCCCGATCTCAACCCGATCGAGCAATGGTTCGCCAAACTGAAGGCCCTCTTGCGCAAGGCCGCGGCCCGAACCTTCGACACCCTAAATCGACGCCATCGCCACCGCCCTCCAAACCTTCACCCCAGACGAATGCGCAAACTATCTCGCAAACTCAGATATCGACGCCAATAATGAAAATGCTCTAGCAAGGTGAGCCATCGACACGGTCCCCGTGCGTCTCGAGCTCGCGCGCAAGAGTGGCACCGAGACGATCGGTTCCAAAAAGGTGACGTCTACAAGCGCGTCCAGGAGATGACGCACGGCCGCGCCGACGCCTGCATTGATGCGGTCGGAACCGAGGCCGAGGGGACTGCGAGCATCGACTCGATGGTCGACCGCGCGAAGACGGCGACATTCTGGACAGACCTCACGTGCTGCGCGAGGTGATTCAGTTTTGTCGACACTTTGGCGGTGTCGATCGTCGACGTTTACGGCGGCTACCTTGACAAAATTCCGATGGGCTCGGCGATCAATCGCGAACTCACATTCCGGATGGCCCAAACGCCAATCCAACGCTATATGCCGAAGCTTCTGGAGAGGATCGAGAACGGGGAGATTGACCTTCCTTCGTGGTCACGCATCGCACCAAGCTCGATGAGGGGCCAGCGATGTACAAGACCTTCCGCGACAAGGAAGACGGATGCATCAAGGTCGTCTAGAGCATCGGACTGTCATTTGAATCCATACCCTGCGGCTTGGAAGTAGTTTGCACATTCCTCTGGGATGAAGAGATCGCAGATTTGGCCGATCGCCTTCCAGAGTTCGTCGATGGTGCGCATGGCCATGGCGCGGAGATGGGCCTTGAGTTTGGCGAAGGCCATTTCGATGGGATTGAGGTCGGGGCTGTAGGGCGGGAGAAACATGAGCCAAGCGCCCCCGCTCGCGAATGGCTTGTTCGGCGGCCGGGCTTTTGTGGGCGGGCAGATTGTCCAGGATGACGATGTCGCCCCCGTGCAGGGTTGGGACGAGCTGGGTGCGCACGTAGGTCTCGAAGATTGTCCGGTCCATCGGCGCGTCGATGACCCACGGCGCGGTCAGGGCGCCGCAGCGCAGTCCGGCGACGAAAGTCTGGGTCTTCCAATGGCCAAAGGGGGCCTTGGAGCGAAGGCGCTCGCCCCTCTGGCAGCGTCCGCGAGCCCGGGTCATCTTTGTGTTGGTTCCCGTTTCGTCGATGAAGATCAACCGATGCGGCTCGGCCCGCATCTTGGGCTGTCGTTCAGCCTTCCACGCCTCACGCGCCTGGCGCACGTCGGACCGATCGCATTCGCTTGCCTGAAGGCTTTTTTTTAAAGCTCAGGCCGTTGCGGATCAGCCAGCGCGACAGCGAGGCGGGGTCGGCTTTCACTCCGCTCACGGCATGGAGTTCGCCGGCCAACTCCGGCATGCTGATGTCGTCCTTCTCCGCCACGCGGCGCAAGATGAAGGCGCGGTGCGGGTCGAGCCTGCTGCGCCGCCAACCGCCGAGCGCCTTAGGCGTAACCGCCCCGCGCTGGCGAAAAGCCGTCATCAAATTGATGACAAACGAGGGCGACACCCTGAAATGGGCCGCCGCAGCACGCCGCGAATGCCCAGCCTCGACGTAGCCCACCACACGCTCGCGAAGATCAAGCGAATACGGCTTCGGCATCGCAAATCACCCCCCACCGGAAGTGAATCACATTCTCCTCTCCGCGGGAATCCCCGAGCAATTCAATCTGACAGTCCGATGCTCTAGAGCCAGCAACATGAGGAGCGAATTACTGGAACATCTCGCTGTCGTGACCGGCGCTTCGTCCGGAATCGGTTTAGGCTCGCCAAATACGCCGCCCAGAAAGACTACGATCTGATCGTTGCCGCGGATGAGCCGCAGATCGAAGCCGCGGCCGACGAGTTCCGCGGCAATGGCGCCGAAGTGATCACCGTTCAGGCGAACCTCGCGACGCGCGAAGGCGTGGACAAGCTCTACAGTGCGATCCGCGCCTGCGGCCGTCCAGTGGACGCGCTCCTCGCCAATGCGGGACGCGGCTGGCCACGGATTTCTCGATCAGGACCCAACGATTGGCGCGACGTGATCGAGGCACGAACAACGAAGGCCGGATGCTGATCACGGGCTCGATCGCCGGCTTCATTCAGGCTCCTATCAGGCTGACTACCACGCAAGCAAAGCGTTCCTCAACTTGTTCGCCTTCGCCCTCCACAATGCGCTGAAGGATACCGATGTCACTAAAACCTGCCTGATTCCGGGAGCGACCGAGACCGAGTTTTTCGATCGCGCCGGCATGGAAGACACGAAAATCGGCGCCAGCAAAAAGGACGATCCAGCCGGCATCGCGAAGACTGGTTTTGGGGCGACGCTGAAAGGCGAAGGCGACATGTTTAGGGCTGGATGAACAAGCTGCAGAGCGCCATCGCCAACATCACGCCACCGACATGCTCGCCGAACGCCACCGCCGCCAGGCGTAGTCGGGCTCCGCTGAGCGGCGGATCGATCGCTGCGCAAGAGAGCGCTGCGCGGCTCATGGATCGGTCGACGCCTCCCACACAACTGGGACGCCGTAGGACGCAAGGGTCGCTTTGATTTGCGGGGCGAGCTGTATCAGCGCGCCGTCCACCTGGGCCTTTAGCTCCCTGTCCGCTCTGCGGACCCCCATCGCAATGTCGAAGGTCATCGGCAGGCGCGCCTCGACGCTTCCCGCGATGGACGTGACGATGAGAGGCGGCTTTTCCTTCGCGGCGAAGTAACCCGCAACCGGACCCCAAACCGCCGCAACGTCGACCTCGCCGACAGCAACCGCATGAACAATCTGGGACAGCGGATGGTCGTCGCGATAGTCGCCATAGACCATGTATCCGCGCACGTTTCCTATAATTCCCCGCTCGGCGAGCGCATGCGCCGGAGGCGAGTTCATGCCGTCATCGCCAATGAGTTGAACGCCGATCGTGCGGGTCTTGAGGCTCGGATCGTCGACGGAGGAGACGGGCGTTTCGCCGGGCTTGGACACGAAAACATACGTCGATCGATAGTAAGGACGGGTTGTAAGCGCCATGGGCGCGCCCGTTGGGATAGCAGTGACAAGATCACATTCCCCGGCGTTCAAACCCTCCCGCACGAAGCCGCGCCGCTGGGGTCGCCAAACAAACTCCAGAGGTCGATGGAGATGGTCAGCAACGAGGCCTGCGATCTTGTTCTCGAACCCATCCCCGCTGGAATTGGAAAAGGGAAGATTGTTCGGGTCCGCGCAGACCCTGAGAGGCAACTCATCCGCGTGTGCGGGCCGGACGCAAAAAACGGTCGCAAGGGCAAGCGCCGACAACGCTTGGCTAAGCTTCGCCAAGGCCCCGCGTCCGAGCGCGAGGATCACTTCGTCACCTTCGCCCAGCGCGGCACAAACCCGGCATGGATCTGCTTCGGCGATCTCGGGTTCCTTATCCTTGCACAAGGCGTGGCCATAGCCGGAGGCGCTCGATTTGTCGGGCGCCAGGTCATAGATGATCTCATCGTTATGGTCGGGGCCGACGCCCGCGGGAACCTTGTCCAAGCCGAGCGCTTGGCGAACGCGCCAGGCGATGTTGTGATCGGCGCATGACGTGTCGCCGCTGACCCCAAGGCCGCCGACGACATTTCTGCCGTCATAGAGAGCAAGCCCGCCTCCGAACGTAATCACGCCGCCGAGGGACTTGCCAATGAACGGATCGGAGGCGGAGCCGAACTTCGTCGGATCGCCGGAATAGAGCACCGCTGGATTGGGCGGGGCGCTCAAGGCCAATCCGAACAGGGCGCCGCCCGGCTGCGACCCCGCATACAGATTGGCGGTGGAGAGCGCGAAACCCTTCAGGCTTACCGCGTTCGCCGTGTTCGCCTTCTCAGCCGCAATCGCGCGGCTGCCGAGCCACTGGTCGTCCGGCTTCCCGCCGCTGAACGCCACCGCGCAAACAGCGCCGTCCCGGGTGACGAGCGCGGCCCATTCGTTGTTGTCGAGTCCGCCGTTCGTCGGGCCGCCGCTCGGCTTCACGCTCGCCTTCAACGCCTTCTCGAGCTTGTCGTGATCCGCCGGGCAACCGGCGGCGACCGCGGCCTGAGCGGCCCCAACCAGAAGCGCCGGCAAGGCCGCGCCAATCGCTATGTAGACAGGGCGCCGCATCTTTCTCTCCATCTCATCTTTATCGAATGGTCTCGAGATAGGCCGCCACGTCGAGCGCCTCGGACTCGGTGAGCCCGGTCGAAGGCATCGCGTTGCCGGGCACGAAGCGCTGTGGCTCCAGGACCCAGGCAGCCAGGTTTTGCGGCGTATTGCGTAACAAGCCGGCCACGAAGATCCGCCTGCCCATCAGCGTCAGCGGCGGACCGACCAATCCGTTGGCGCCTGCAATGCCGGGTATCATGTGGCAGGCGCCGCAGCCCTTCTCGGCAATAAGCTCGGCGCCACGGCTAGGCGATCCCACCGTGAGCGGAGGGACGTTCTCCTGCGCCGACGCTGCCGAGCCGATCAGCGCGGCGAGCAGGGCCCCTAGGGCGCGCGGCGCTAGACCTGCGAGCATGTCGAGAGCGCCCAAAGATAGAGGGTGTCGAAGACGATGGCTACCGTGAACAGGCCGCTGATCATGAGCCCCGCTACGGCGAACGACCTCATACGTTCTTGGGAAGTGTGGGCGGCGGCGCTATCGGGCTCCGCAACGAGCGCCTGACGGCTGCGGAACCGACGCCAGGAATATCCCGAAGCAAGGAGCCCGATCGCGCAGATGCCAAGACAGACAAGATTCGCGATGAGCAGCAGGATCCATATGCGCTCCCAGCCGGGAAGAAAGCTGGCGCGCGGCGCCTCGCTCGGGAAGCAGGCGTGACTGCTCAAACCATAGTTGAGATAGAGCTGGATCGCCCAAATCAAGGGCGCGACGAGCAGCCCGTACAACAGTACGGCGCTCCATGTATCGCCGTTCCGTCGGGCTGGGCGAACATCTAGCGGGGTTGTCGGGGTTGTCGGGGTCTCTGGGTCATGGGTTCATCCGAGTCCTAGCCGTGGCGTGATGTAGAAGGTGAAGAAAAGCACGAGCCAAACGGCGTCGACGAAATGCCAGTAAATGGCGCCGATGCTGACGGGCGCGCTGCGTACGCGATTGAAGTGGCCGAGCGCGCACCAGAGCGCGAGGGTCGCCAGGATGATAACGCCCGCTGCGACGTGCATCATGTGAAAGCCGGTGATTGTGTAGTAGAGCGACCCGTAAGAGCTTGAGAAAGGCGTGAACTTCTTCGTGGCCCATTCCAGCGCCTGGATGGCGATGAAGACAATCCCCATCAGCGCTCCGACGGCGAGATAGATTGCCGGGACGGCCGCGGCTTCTCCCCTGTTTCAGCAAAGACTCGCCGCGCCAGACGACTAGGCTGCTCAAAAGCAGAATGATCGTGTCGGGCAGCGACAGCTTGAAGTTCGGAAGGTCGTCCGGCAGCCAGTTTCGCTCATGTTGAACCGCGGCATAGTAATAGGCGAATAGGAGATAGACGAAGAGCGCACCTTCGGTGACGATCAGCATTATCATGCCCCACCAGCCGTTGGCGTGGCGTCCGATGCTGCCGACCGGAAGATTGGGGCGTTGAGAAGCGTCCGTCATGTTGGGACTCCCGCGCGCTGCTCGAGCTCGCGCTCAGGCCAGAGCCAGACGAGGATGCCCGCCAGTATCGCGATCGCGCCTACTCCCGCTAGCCACCAGGCTTGCAAGAGGAGGCCGACGAAACCGGCCGACATGGCGAGCGTGACGATAAACGGCGCGGGCGTGTCGTCGGGCATTTTCAAGATGGCGTCGGGAACGGCGTCGAGCGCGGTGGTCGCGAGCGCCTCCTTACCGTGATCCAGCGCCAAGCCGGTGCGCAATTCGGACCCGCGGCCGCCTTCGGGGAGCCGCGACTCCCAGAGCGGATGGCGGCTTGCAATCCTCGGGATGACTGGAAAATTGTAGGGCGGAGGCGGCGAAGGCGTGCTCCATTCGAGCGATGGCGCGTCCCACGGATTGGGCCCCGCAGGCCGACCGTTACGAAGGCTCACAAACACATTGATGAGGAAGAGCAGGATGCCGAAGGCGAGCACAAAGGCGCCGACGGTCGTGATCATATTCGGTGTCTCCCATCCTAGGCCCGCGGGGTAGGTGTAGATCCGTCTCGGCATGCCGAGGAGACCGGTCCAGTGCATCGGCAGAAACGCCAGATTGAAGCCGAAGAAGATAACGGCGAAGGCCCACTTGCCGAAAGTTTCGTCGAGGAGGCTCCCGGTCATCTTCGGGAACCACACATGCAAGGCGCCGAGCACGGCGAACAGGTTGATGCCGATCAGCACGTAGTGGATGTGAGCCACCACGAAATACGTGTCGGTGACTTGCAGATCGGTCGGCACGGCGGCAGTGACCACGCCGGATACGCCGCCTATGACGAACATCACGACGAAGCCCGCGAAGTAGAGAAAGGCCGAGGTCAGCACCGGGCGCCCTGTCCAGATCGTCGCGATCCAAGCGAATACGCCGATCGAACTCGGAATGGCGATCGCAAAGGACGCGCCGCTGAAGAAGGCGAGCGCGACGAATGGAATGCCGGTCGCGAACATGTGGTGCAGCCAGACGCCAAAGCCGAGCGCCATTGTTGTAACCGTTCCGACCACCACAGCAGTATAACCGACGAGCGGCCTGCGGCAGAAGAAGGGCAAGGCGTCGGAGACGAGCCCCATCGCGGGCAGCACGACGACGTAAACCCAGGGGTGGGCGAACATCCAGAAGAGATGCTGCCAGAGCAGTGGGTGTCCGCCGCTGTTGGGACGAAAGAAGTGCGTCCCGAACTGCCGGTCCGTCCATAGGAGAAAGAACGCCAGGCTCACCGACGGGACCGCGAGAAGATTGCCGACAGAGACCGTGGCCGTGCCCCAAGACAGAATGGGAACGCGGTTCAGCGACATGCCGGGGGCGCGCATTCGCAGGAAAGTGACAACGAAATTCACGGCGCCAACGGTCGTCGAAACGCCAAGGAAGATCATTCCCAACGCATAGAAGTCGAGGTTCGGCCCTGGGTTATATTCGCGCAGCGCATAAGGAACGTAGTTGAACCAGCCGTCGTTGGGCGCTGCCCCGACGAGCAGGCTGGCATATATGAAGAGCCCCGCCGCGAGATAGACCCAGTAGGAGAACGCATTGAGGCGTGGAAAGGCCATATCCCTCGCGCCAAGAACAAGGGGAAACAGATAGTTGCTGAAGCCCGAGAGCACTGGCGAGGCGTAGAGGAAGATCATCGTGATGCCGTGCATCGAGAACAGCTCGTCATATTGCTCGGGCGTCAGCAGCGCCTGGTTGGGACGCGCGAGTTGGACCCGCAGGACGAGGGCTTCGAGACCGCCGGCGATGAGAAAAACGAAAGCGGTGACGATGTAGCGCAGGCCGATCTCCTTGTGGTCGACCGTGGAGATCCAGCCGAGAAGCCCTGGCTTCGTCGCCCAAATCCTCTCGAGTGAGTGGGCGACCGGCAACTCATAGTCGGCGCTGACAATTCGAGGGACGCGATCGTATTCGGCGGTGGTCATGTCTCATCCCTCACTTGAGCGTAACCAGAAACGATCGGATGCTGGCGAGCTCCGGTCCGGACAGTTCCGGGTCGGGCATCAAGGAACCGGGTTTGAGATTTTGCGGGTTGGCGATCCAGCCAGACAAGAAGCCCACATTGTTCGGCAGTTCGCCGCCGGCAATGGTTGTGCGCGACATGAGGTGGGTGAGATCCGGCCCGACATGGCCGTTAGCCGACGTGCCGCGCACGGTGTGGCAGGCGCCGCAGCGCACGATGAAGCGCTGCTCCCCCAGGCGCATGTCATCCGAAGCCAGTTGAGGCGCCGCGCGCAACTGGTCCGCTCGCCACGCTACGAAGGCGTCAGGCGTATCAGCGAAGACGGAGAACACCATGTGGGCGTGCTGCTGGCCGCAGAATTGCGAACACTGTCCACGATAAATTCCGGGCCTGTCGGCCTCGAGCCACGTCACGTTGGTTTGCCCGGGGATGAGTTGAATCTTTCCGCCAAGGCTCGGGACCCAGAACGTATGAATCACGTCTTCGCCGTTAAGGGTGAAGCGCACCGGCTTTCCGACGGGAATGTGGATCTCGTTCGCGGTCGTAAAGATCTTCGACGGATCGTCGTTTTGGTAGACGAACTCCCACCACCATTGATGGCCTCGGACGTCGATCGACAGAGCGGGCTTATTCGGCGGATTGGCGATGCGCGCCATTGTCATTGAAGTCCAGACGACCAGGCCGACCAGGACGACCGTGGAGAGGCCGACGCCGACCGAAATCCATCCCCTACCGCCGATCTCCTCAATCGGAGTGTCGGCGACGGAGCCGCCTCGGCCGCGCCGTAGAACCGCGATCAAGACAAGGCCCGTGATGATGACGACGACCACGGCTGAGACGATCAACAGGGCCTGCGTCAATGGCAAAATTCTCCTCGCCATCAGGCCGTCGGCGTGAAGGTAATCCATCGGAGATGCGGCGGCATGACCGGGCGAGAAAGCCGCTGGGAGCGTAGCCGAGAGGATCATGAGCCTTGCCAAGCGCATCGCGCTCATTCTCCGACGGGCTTTTGGCCGTTGCTGAAGGCGCTTGTGAAGGTCCATGGACTCGGCGTCTGCAGGAACTCCGCGGGGGTCTGCTCGACTGCAGGCGAGGGCGGCGTTCTCGAGATGGTTCGTCCGAATGCTGCGCTCGGCGGATGCGCGATGCTGTCGACGTAGGCGACCAGCTCCCAAATCGTCAACTCAGGCAACAGTTCGCCCCAGGCGGGCATCCCGTTAGGACGGCCCTGGTAAATGCTGAGGAACAAATTCGCGGGGCTCGAGCCGTAAATGAACTGGCCCTCGCTGAGCGCTGGGCCCATGCCGCCGCCGCCATTGGCGGCGTGGCAGCCGACGCAGTTGAACTGAACGAAGTCCTGCATGCCGCGCGTCGTGGCTTGCGGATCTGAAGCGAGCGGATTGGCGATCTTTGGCGCAAAGGAGACGTCGCCGGGATGAAGACCAGAGACAGGAACATGCAGAATTGGGTTCGCCGACGCGGAGAAAGGCGCGCTCGCGCTCGGGGTGGCCTCAATGGCGGGTACGCCCGTCTCGGAACGCGGCGAGGCTTCCGGCTGCATGGGCTGCCCGATCTGTGGACTTCCGCCCTGTTGCGCATGCGCAACCCAAGCCCCCAAGCCAAGGACGAAAGAAGCGACCAGAACAGCGCGCATCGTCGCCTCGCTCCGATTCTCAAGGATTGTGCTGCGGCGCTGACGGGCCAGCAGCTTCTTGTCTCGGAATTGAGAAGACGACGAGTTCGCCGCCTCCTTGTGTGTAGGAGGGAAGGTCCTGCGTTGCGCCGACAAAACCGAGCGCGGCGTTCCGGACGCGCGGATCGATTTGAGCGTTGGCGACAGCGCCCGGCCAGCCGCCCACGCCCGTCAAGATCGCGACATATTGCTGGCCGTCCGACCCCTCGTAAGTGACCGGCTGGCCGATGGTTCCCGAACCCAGATGGAATTGCCACAGCACTTTGCCGGTCTTGGCGTCGACGGCTTTGAACCAGCGGTCCATCGTCCCGTAGAAGGCGACGTCGCCCGCGGTGACTAGCGCGCCGCTCCACACCGGCATGTTTTCTTTGATCGACCAAACCTTCTTTCGCTGGACTGGGTCCCAGGCCATGAATTCGCCGCGGTAGCCGCCGGGACCGGCGAACATGTCGACTGTCGCGCCCACATAGGGCGTGCCCGCGATATATCCGACATCCGAGGTCAGATAGTTCATGCACAGGTGCTGATGCGGGACGTAGAGAAGATGCGTGCGCGGCGACCACGCGGTCGGCTGCCAATCCTTCGCACCAGGCGAAGCGGGGCAAACATTGCGAGCCGTGCGGTTGAGATCGGGCTTCAGATCCTCATTGGGAATGATGCGGCCGGTCTTCAGGTTGACGCCCTTGTAGGCTGTCATCGCGTCATAAGCGTCGGCTGACAGAACCTCGCCCGTCCGCCGATCGATGACATACATGAAGCCATTGCGTCCCGGATGCAGCAGGACCTTTCGCGTGTTGCCATCGAGATCGAGGTCGACGAGCACGTTCTCTTGGATCTCGTCGTGGTCCCAGAGGTCATGCGGATTGAATTGATAGGCCCAATGCGCCGCGCCGTTATCGGGGTCGCGCGCGAACAAGGTCGTCGTCCAAAGGTTGTCACCCGGACGCTGGTTCGAGTTCCAGGGGCCGGGGTTGGAGGTTCCGTAGTAAAGGAGGTTGAGGTCCGGATCGTAGGAGAACCAGCCCCACATGGTTCCTCCGCCGATCTTCCAGGCGTCGGGCGGCCAGGTGCTGACGCCGAGGTCCTTGCCTTTCATGAAATCATAAAACGGCTTGAAGTCAGAGCCGATGAGGATGTCCTTGTCCGGGCCGGTCGAATAAGCGACGTAGTCGATCTTGCCGCTGTTCTCGTCGAGGGCGGTGATGCGGCCGCGAACCCCCATTTCGCCGCCGCTGATGCCGACAAAGACCTTGCCCTTCACGACAAACGGCGCGGCCGTCGTCGTTTCCCCGAGATTGATTTCGCCCGTCTGCGTCGCCCACTGCTCCTTGCCGGTCTTGGCGTCGAGGGCCACGACGTGATTGTCGAGCGTGACAAGAAAGATCTTGCCGTTGTCATAGGCGATGCCGCGCGTCACAACGTCGCAGCAGGCGACGCCCTGGGCAGCGCGGTTCGTGTTCGGAATGTAGGTCCACTTGAGATTGCCGGTCGTGGAGTCGAGCGCGAACACCTTGTTCGGATAGGAGCTGACGACGTACAGGGTGTCGCCAATTATGAGAGGCGCGGCTTCCTGTCCGTGCTGGGTTCCAACCGAAAACATCCAGGCGGCTTGAAGCTTGCCAACATTCGATGCGTTGATCTGATCAAGCGGACTGAATCGGGTGCTGGCGTAGTCCCGCGCCGGCATGACCCATTGCTTCGGGTCCTTGGAGAGAGCGACGAGATCGTCAGCTCGCGCGGGCGCGGTCGTGAGCGTGAGAGACAACGCGAGAAAGAGCATCCAAACCCGCACACCGTCCTCCAAGTTCGTTCGCAGAGCGCCTTAGGCCGCCTTCTCTTCCGTCGCTGAAGCAACCGGCGTGTCCAGACGCAGCGCGGCGCCAAAGGCGAGAGCCGAATAGACGGTCAGCAGCAATCCAGCGGGAACCCACATCACGAGGCCGCCAAGCTGTTGATCCTGAAGCCATGTGAGTCCCCATGCCGCGGTGGTGAACTCGTGCACGGAAAACAGGGGAACCGCCGCGAAGGTCAGCAAAGCGCCGAGCAGCGACATCTGCAGGCCGCTCACGAACAGGAGGAGAAACGCAAGCGGGCCGCTCGAATTGAAAATGGCCACCCACAACGCGAGCGCCGCAGCGATAGTCGTCACGTGCATCAACCAATAGACGACGTTGCTCCGCAAGGTCTCGTCGTAAAAGGCCGGGCTATGCCAAATCCAGAAGATTACGGCGAAGGCGGCTGTCGCCGCCCAGGCGATGCCGGTCCCTGGGCGCCGCCCCGCTGGCGCGAAAACCAATCCTCGCGCAATCATCGGCGCCGCGAGGAGCACAATGGCCATGTGCTGGGTGACGCGAGCCGAAAACAGCGCCACGCTCAAATTGCAGAGCGGGGAGATGAACGCGAGCGAGAGGATGAGCCAACCGAACGCGCAGGCGCCCATGTCCCTCTTTGGTGCGCCATGCGAGCGGGCGAGGCTCAGACAGGCAACCACCAGAGCGCCTAGAACGAGGATAAGAACGGGATCGAGATTCCAGTGAAGTGCGCCTGGCACGGGAGGGGGACCGCAGTACGGAATGAAGCCGGCCACGCGTAGGCTTTCCAAATCGCCTTGCTCCCCAGCGGGTTGAAAACTCGGCCCCCCTATCAATGTTCCGCGGCGCGACATGATTTTTCGCGGCGGCGCGCCTGCGACGTTTTACGATAGGCGCGCCGCTTCGGACAGCATGTGGAAAGCAAGGAAGTGTCGGGGCGCCGACGGTGATGAAGTCCACGACCCAATAACTGCGAGGCAGCCAACGCGCCTAGACAAAACAAGATTCGCCTCTACGGAACTTCCTAAAGGGATTCAGCGTTTCCCGCGTCGAAAGGAGAAGAAGGATCATGGCTCGATACTCCAAATGTGCGTCCAACGATGTGAAGAGTGTAATGAAGCGCCGCAAGGCAGGCACGCTCAAGAGCGGCGGAAGCGGCAAGACTGTGAAAAGCAAGAAGCAGGCGGTTGCGATCGGACTCTCGGAGGCTCGCGCGAAAGGCAAGAAGGTTCCGAGCAAGAAATCGGCGTGAGCTGCGCTGAACGTCAATGGGGGCAACGCCGGCGATCCTCCTGGAGAACGTTAAGCGTCTCGCCGGGAAGGCTCCAGGCTGGAGACGGCCCGATGTTCCTCGGGTCGCGCGCGAACGCAATCCGCGGACCTACCTATTCAGGGTGACGGCGTCATTCCCAATCAGGCACGGTGGCCGCTCATCATCCATCAAGGCGCGGTTCAGCTGCCCCAGCTGCTCGACCCCACGGCGGTGTTTGAGGGGCTATTCGGCAGCCATGGCTGGGAGGCTCGTGGCGCGACGGCATCTACGACTATGACCATTACCATTCGCGCATCCATGAAGTCCTGGGCGTCGCGGGGAAGCGGTCAGGTGCAATTTGGAGGAAAGGACGGGCGCGCTGTCATCCTTCCGGCAGGCACCGGGCATCAACGCATCAAGGCGAGCAATAATTTTCTGGTGGTGGGCGCCTTTCCAGCGCCCGGCGGCTACGACGATGCAAGTCGCGGGAGGACCGCGAAAGGGCTCTGCCCGCAATCGATCGGGTTCCACGTCCACGCCAAGATCCTGTCTATGCCAAGGACGGTCCTTTGATGCATATCTGGGCGCCGCGAAGTCGTCGGCGATCAAGACACGCATGAATCACTGCCAGCGGGAAAGGATTGTCTCGGCGTCCGCAGGCTCTATCTGTTCCGTGTATCGGGTATGGTACAGGCGCATGAGCATCTCGTGCCCTTCGTCAGACGAGCTGCATATCGCGTCGCGGACGACAATGACGCGATAGCCAATATCCACCGCATCGAGGACCGTCGCCAGCACACAGACATCGGTCTCAGATCCCGAGACAATGAGCGCGTCCGCCCCACGGTCACGCAGGTGGCCGGTCAGCCCGGGTTCGGCGAAGGCGGAATAGCGCGTCTTGTCGATAGTTGTCGCAGGTGGGCAGCCGCGAGCGGGGGCATTGACTTCAAGAGCTCGAGAGGCAGCTCCTCCCGGGTCGCGATGCGCCAGCGCTCGTAATAGCGTCGCCACATGCCCTGCATTTGCTCGGGACGCGCGGGCGGGATGAATTGGGTAAAGATGGTTCTCTGAGGGTGACGGTTCACGAGCGCTGCAGCGACCGGCAAGACCTTCTCCATCCATGGCGTTGGCCAGGGACCTTCGGCGGAGAAAATGCGCTGCATGTTCACACAGAGGTGCAGGCCGCGCTCGGTCAGGGGAAGTGGCAGGAGCTGGTCGCCCATATGAGGCTCAGCGCTCGGTCACCGTACGTCGAGAATAGCGGCCTCAGTATTAGCGATCGTAACCGTCTCTCCCGGGCCATGCGTGAGCACCGCTCGGGCGAGCGGCGACACATACGAGACCGTGCCGCGCGAAGGATCGGATTCGTCTTCGCCCACAATCTTAAAGCTCTGCTGGCGCCCATCGTCTCTACGCAGGGTGACCGTCATTCCGAAGGACGCCTTGCTCGTGTCGTCCGAGGGTTTCACGACCTCCGCGCTGGCGCGCCGCGCCCTCCAGTAGCGGACTTCCCGCAAAGCTGCGGCGGCAGCCGTCCGGTCGCCTCTGCCCACCGCTGTCCGGTGCTCCGTTTCGAAACGGTCGAGAGCAGACTCAATGGCGGCAAGCCCCGCTTCGGTCACAAGATTGCGGTGAGACGATATCGGGCGGTCAGGAAGGCCATCCGGGCCGCTCTCGGTCTCCTTTACGAACGCGCGGCTCACTGCTGAACACCTATGGCGCGTCGGCTTCGGCTCGACTTGAGCGCGTCAATCCGCTTTGACGCTTCAGCCTTCGTCAGCTCGGAAGCGAAAGCGTCCGGCGCGCCGCATTCTTCGAACAGAAGTCTTGAGATAGGAAGCTTGCGCTCCGGTCATCGGATCGTCCCCGGAGACCCAGTCGTCCGGCTCTTTCTCCGTATTGGAGTTCGGCGGCGGATCGATCTTTGGATTCACCTCGTCCTCGCCGTGGCGGCGCGCCGAGTTCTTCTTTGTCATCGCACCATTCCCTAAATAACCGCTCATGAATTGTTCGAACGGGTAAAACGCTCGTCCAGGCCGCGGGTTCCCGCGCCTCTTTAACTGCCCTACTGCGCCAGGAATCCGCCATCCACCGCCAGCGTATGCCCGGTGATCATCGCGGCCGCGGGACTAACGAGGAAGGCGATCGCCGCTGCAATATCGGCCGGCTCCGCAAGCTTCCTTAAGGGGGTCATCGCCTCGATGCGCGCGACCAGCTTTGGGTCCTTGAGAATGGGTCCGATCAGTTCCGTGCGCACATAGGTCGGAGCCACTGCGTTCACCCGAATGGCGTGCGGGGCCCATTCGACCGCGAGCGCGCGAGTCATATTGACGATCGCGCCCTTCGTCGCCTGATAGGATACGTTGGGATAGAGGCCGCCGCCCGACAGGCCCATGATCGAAGCGACGTTCACGATTGCGCCGCCGTTTCCCGCCGCAATCATGGGGCCGGCGACGGCGCGAGCGCACAAGAACGACCCGGTCAAGTTGACCGCGAGGACCTTGTCCCAGTCGCCAAGCGCTAGATCAACAGCAGGCCGCCGGATCGCAATGCCGGCGTTGTTGACGAGAATGTCGAGGCGACCCTCGCGCTCGAGAGTCGCCTGCACCATCGCGTTGACGCTCGTCTCGTCGGCGATGTCAGCAGCGATCGCGGTCGCGTGACGGCTGCGCTCGCGGATTTCCGCCGCCGCGCTCTCGGCCACGTCCTTGTCGAGATCAGCCAGGACGACACGCGCGCCAGCCGCCGCTAGCGTCTCCGCGGTCTCCCGGCCAATGCCGCGGGCGCCTCCGGTAACGATCGCGACGCGGCCGTCGAGACGCATCCAATCCCGGACATCCACCATTCCCATGCTCTCCAGCGGAAGAGGCCGCTCAGGGCGTCTGCACGCCGCGCGTGTTCACGTGGATCGCGTAGAGCGACGTATGCCCGCAGATGTAGAGGCGGTTGCGCACCGGACCGCCGAAGCAGACGTTGGCGACTTTTTCCGGAACGGGGATTTTGCCGATGAAGTCGCCCTCCGGCGTGATGCAGTGAACGCCGTCGCCCGCGCTCGTCCAAATATTGCCGTCGATATCGACGCGGAAACCATCCGGAATGCCGGGAGAGACTTCAGCGAGCACGCGGCCCTTGCCGAGCTTGCCGTCCGCGACCTGGAAGCCCCGGATGTGATGCGGCCAGTCCGGGTTCGGCCAGAAGCCGGAATTGGCGATGTAGAGAAAGTTCTCATCGGGCGAGAAGGCGAGACCGTTCGGGCGCCGGAAGTCGTCCGCGACGACGCGCAGCGAAGCGTCACGCGGATTGAAACGATAGACGTTGCAGCTTCCGATCTCGCTCTCCGCCTTACCGCCCTCGTAAGCCGCGCTGATGCCATAGGTCGGATCGGTGAACCACACCGTGCCGTCCGACTTCACCACCACGTCGTTCGGCGAATTCAGGCGCTTGCCCTCATACCGCTCAGCGAGGACCGTGATGGACCCATCATATTCCGTGCGCGTCACCCGACGGCCGCGATGCTCGCAGGTGATGAGCCGGCCTTGCCGGTCGCGCGTGTTGCCGTTGGAGAAATTCGAATCCGTGCGAAAGACGCTGACCTGAGACGTCTGCTCGTCGAAGCGCAGGATCCGATTGTTGGGCAGATCGCTGAACAACAGGCAACGCTGGTCGGCGAAATAAACGGGACCTTCGGCCCAGCGCAGGCCCGTATGCAGCTTCTCCAGAAACACGATCGGGATCGTGTAGGCAGCGAAGCGCTTATCCAGCGTCTCGAATGGCTCCATGCGCTTCTCCTTCCGTCAACTTGCGCCAGGCTTCGTCGCCGTGGCGGCGCGTTGGCGCCGTTGAGCGGCGTAGACCGAGAGGCCGACCGCGACGATCAGGATGGCCCCGTTGAAGAAGTACTGGACGTAGAAAGGCGCGCCAAGCTGCTGCACGCCCGAAAACGAAAAGGCCAGGACCAGCACCGACAGCAAAGTGCCGATCACGTTGACCCGGCCTGGCTTGATCGACGTGGCGCCGAGCAGGCCGCCCGCAAACGCCGGCAGAAGATATTCGGGGCCTACGCTCGACGTTCCGGTCTGAAGAATGCTGCCGAGCACGACGCCAGCGAAACTGCTCAATAAGCCGGCGACGATGAACGCGCCCATCACGTGCCGCCGAACGTTGATGCCGGTGAGCTCGGCGGCGCGAACATTGGCGCCGATGACATAGAGGTTCCGGCCGACCGGCAGCCGCTCCGTCACGATCCACAGCGCAGCCGCAATGATCGCGACATAAACGGCGGGAAGCGGAACGCCATGGACGATTTGGGTGAGCCCCGTGAAACTGTCCGGCAGGCTCATCCCGGGAATTTGTTCGCCGTTGGTGTACCAGTTGGTGACCCCGTAGAGCAGCGTCCCTGTGCCCATGGTGGCGATAAACGAATCGATGCGGAAGACGGTCACCAAGAGACCATTGACGAAGCCCACCAGCAGGGAAGCGAGCAGGATCAGTGCGGCGGCGACAGGCCACGCCAATCCCTGGTTGACTTGCAGGCCTACGCTGAGCACCTGCGCGAGGCCGAGGTGGTAGCCGATCGAAAGGTCGAACTGCTTGGTTGCGAGCGGCACCATGGCGGCGAGCGCCAGAATGGCCGTCACCGATTGGCTGACGAGAATCGAATTGAGGTTGCTGGCGCTGAAGAAGCTCGACGGCCGGAGGAGACCGAAGACGAGCATGATCAAGAGAAAGACAAACAAGAGCCCATAGTTCGCAAGGAGATTGGACACCGTCCCGCTTGACACACGCACGCCCGATGGCGTCGCGGCGCTGCGCTGGAGTGTGGGGTTCACCATGTCCTTCTCCAGCTAATGCCTTTGCGCCGGCTCAGCGGCCATCGACGACCGGGTGAGCAGGCTCTCCAGAGTGAGCGCCGGTCCTGCGAGATCAGCCGTGATCATGCCTCGACCGATAACCAGGGCGCGATCGCACAAGGTGGCGACCTCCTCGAAATCCGATGAGACGACCAGAACTCCGGCCCCCTCGGCCGCGAGGTCGCGCAGCATGCGATGGATGACCCCCTTTGCGCCAATGTCGACGCCCGCAGTCGGCTCTTCCATGATAAAAAGCCGCGCACCGGTCGCAAGCCAGCGGCCAACGAAGACCTTCTGCTGGTTGCCGCCGCTGAGCCAATCAATGAGCGCCGCCCAGTTGCGCGGGCGCACGTCGAACCGATCCAAGACGCCGTTCGCTTCACCGGCTTCCCGCCTTCCATCGATCGGCGCGAAAGGACCGCCCGCCACGCTGCTCGCATTTGGAAACAGGTTCTCGCGCAACGACATGCCGCTCAGTGCGCTCTCACCCAGTCGGTCGCCTGGCAGGAGGGCGATGCCTTTTTGGATGCGCTCGCTGATGGACAGTCCCATTGGCAGAAGGTCCGGGCCAAGCCGGATCGCGCCGCCGGCTTGAGGGTGGGCGCCGAAGATCGTCCGGCCGATCGCCTCATGGCCTGCTCCACGCAGTCCCACGAGGCCAACGACTTCTCCTTGGCCGACCGTGAAAGACAGCGGCCCCTGATCGCCGGTGAAAAGGTTCTCGACCTGCAGCAAAGGCGCATCGGCGCGGGCGCTGGCGGCCGACTGGGGATGCAATTCGAGGTCGCGGCCAAGCATGTCGCGTATGATGGATTCAGACGTCGTGTCGCCGATGTTGCTCGAGCGAACGAGTCGGCCATCGCGGAGGACCGTCACCCGGTCGACGAGGCCGAACAGTTCGTTCAAGCGGTGACTCACGTAGAGGATGCTCGTTCCTGAGGCGCGGAGGCGCCGCAGCACCTCAAACAGATGGAGCGCGTCGGGTCCAGGCAGCGAGGCGGTCGGCTCGTCGAGGACGACGACGCGGGCGTCCCGCGAAAGCGCCCGCACGATGCCGAGAATGGCTTTGCCCGCGGCGGTCAGTGAACCCACAGGCGCGCGCGGGTCGGGCGGATCGACCGCCACGGCGCCATAGATCTGTTCGGCCTGCAGCCAAACCTTGCTCCAGGAGATGAGGCCGCCCGACCGGGGAAAGCCCGCCACCAGCGCGACGTTCTCGCCGATGCTCAATTCGTCGACCAGGCCAAGGTCCTGATGGACGAACGCGATCGGCACGGGTTCCGAATGGGGATGGACCCGGCGTCCGCTCACCAGGATCTCGCCCGAGTCCGGCTGATAGAGTCCGGCGAGAATTTTAATCAGTGTCGACTTGCCGGCGCCGTTCTCGCCGACAAGGGCGTGAATCTCGCCTGGCATGATCGTCAGGTTGACGCCGTCCAACGCGAGCGTGCCGAGAAAGCGCTTCGTGAGACCCCTGATCTCGACCGCGGGAAGCGCGTCAGTCGCCATGGCGTTTCGTTGAATGTCCCATCTTTGCGAGTACGGAGCGGGCCGCCGCCGCCGCCATGGAAGCGGGCCGCCCCGGAAAGCGCCCAGCGATCACGAAGCAGGCTTTGGCCCTCTCATGACCGCTGGGGATGAACCTAGTTGCAGGCCTTGTTCTCACCCTTCCAGATATTCTCGTAGTGGCAGGCGAAGTTATTGCTCGGCACGAATTCGTTGTTCTTGCCGCCCTCAGTGTCGACATTGTCTTTCACAATGAGGAACACCGGCTGAAGGAAATGCGCAGGCTCCTGCCCAGCCATGGCGCGGATCACGGCGTCCATGGCTTCGTAGCCGAAGAGCGAGCTCGGCTCGGGCACGCTTGCGACTTCGAACCCGCCCTTGCGGATCATGTCATAGGCCGACGGGGGAGCGTCAGCTCCGACAAGCTTGATCTTGTCCGTCGACGCCCCTGCGGCGCGCAGAGCCGCCGCGACATTGGTGTAATAGCCGTCGCAGCAAGTGGTCATCCACCAGCTGTCGCCGTGTCGCGCGATCAGGCCGGAGACGGCGGCGTTCATACGTGCGGAAGCGTCCCCGAGCGGCATGTTGATCGTCTCCAACATCTTGCAGCCAGCGCAATTGGCGATCGGAGTTGTTGTCGCCTTGGCCTTGAAGCGGGCGATGGCGTAGCTGTTGTCGACCATGTGTATGTCTTTGGCCGTGCCGTTGGATTGCGCGATCACGTAGGCCGCCTCGGTTCCGCCGATTTCCGCCGGGTTGGAGACGATGTTCTGATAGAGGCCAAGCTCGGGGCTCGGGCCCGGAAACGCCGTCGCGTGGATGCCGATCACCGGGATATGGCGAGAGACCGCCTCCTTGATCGGTTTCTGCAGCGCATTGGCGTCGGCCGGCGTGATGATCGCGGCCGGATTCGCCGCGAGCGCCTGCTGCATCGCGGCCAATGTGCCGCTGACCGTGCCCTGGCCATTGAAGGTCATCACTTTCCAGCCGAGCGCTTTCGCGCCTGCCTCGACGCCTTTGCCCCAAAGAACGTGCGGCGTGTAGGACTGGTCGGGCGAGACATAGGCGATGGTGAAGCTGCCTGACGGCGCCTTTGGCCCGTCTGTCGGGCCTTTCCATTCCGTCTGCGGTTTGGTGCGCTCGGCGACGATCGCTTTCGCCTCGTCCACCGACATCTTCTCCTGGATGACCGGCTCAGGCCATGCCGGATAGGGCTCTGATCGGGTCTCGGCGAAAGCGATGCTTGACGCGAGACCCGCGCCAACGAGCGCCACGCCCGCCAGCGTTTTGCGCGCGAGGTCCCAGGGAACCGGGCGCGCCCACAAACCATTCATCATGCATCTCCTCCTCATTTTTTCATCTTTTCGGTCGTTTCCCTGACGGGGATCCGTAGAGGGCGCTGGCGAGGCGCCTATTCCGCCGCCGCCTTCCGCGGTTCCCCCGCCTGCCGATCCGTGTCCCTGATCGGGGTCTGGAATTTGCCTGCCCCGCCGGCGTCCTGCATCTTGCGAAGGTAATAGAGGGTCGTATGGTCGATGACGTCGACCATATCGTAGGTGACGGGCTTGTCGGTTGGGACGTCGCAACGGAGCTTGGCGCCGGTCAGGAGCCCGAGCGGCACGACGTTCTCGGCTTTCGCCACCTCATAAAGATCGTTCAGCGCGTAAACCGACGAGCCGCCCGCGCCATCGATGGTTTCGCCGGCCTTCAACGGCCGCTTGGCGGCGCCGAACACTTCCGTGACCAGGCCCAGCTTCGGCACGATCGTCGGATGCCCGAACTCAACCGCGTTGACCACAGAAAGCGGGATCTCGTTGGTTACAAGGTGGTAGGGCGTATACATGTTGTAGTAGCCGTCCGATCCCGTGACGTCGAGATAGTTGAGGTCCTCGCGGACCTGCGGGTGGTCAGTATAGACACAGAGGAACACGCCCGGCGTCACGCTGCGGTCGAAATCAATAGAGCCGTCGGGATGCTTGAGCGGACGGGCGTAATCGACTACGCCTCGATGGCTCAGAATGCCGCCCTCGCTCTTCGGCCGGAAAAGCTTGGGGATCTCGTTCACGCCCGCGACCGGCCCGTGCATGCCGCGAATGTCGGGAATGAGGCCCGTATAGTTCGAGATGCACGCCATCTCGATCATGGTCTTTGTGGCGTCGCGGAAGGTGACGAGGAAGTGCGGATTGACACCGAGCCGCTTCGCATCCTCCGCGACGCTGTCGGGCGTCGCATAGCGGTCGAAGAGGCCGATGCTGGAAGGCGCCTTGCCGACCGCGATGACCTCGAAGCCAAGGCCTGCGTATCGGTCGTAATATTCGGCGATCAGACCGGGCTCATCGCCCGAGGACACGGTGTAAACGACACCGGCGGCCTGAGCCATTTTGTACAAGATCGGACCGACGATCACATCCGTCTCGACATTGAGCATCACGACATGCTTGCGCGCCAAAATCGATCGCATCGCGACGCGGGCGCCGATATCCGGGTTTCCGGTCGCCTCGACAATGACGTCGATCGGCAGCTCTGAAAGGATTTCCGCGTCCTGAGCGGCGACAGGCTTGCCGCTTCGGATGGCTTCCGCCGCCGTCCCGGTTGAGTTGGTCACCACCACATCCTCGCGGCGATGCCCGCAAAGCTCGAACGCTCGAATGACCCGCTCGGTGTTGATGTCGGCGATGATGGCGTTGCGGATGCCTCGCATGAGGCCGATCTGGCAGATCGCGCCCGTCCCCATCCGGCCCGCGCCGACAAAGCCGACCTGGATGGGCCTGCCCTGCTCGGCCCGGCGATCCAATGCCTGCTTAAACATCCCGCTCCCGCTTTCGTTATTCTGAATGTCTGATATTGTGACGTTAATGAACAAGCGCTGTCAAGGCGGTTGTCGAGAGGATGAGATGAGGGTTCAGACCACGGAGACGCTGGCGCCGGTCGTGCAATGTTGCCGCAAGGACCGCAGCGCCGACGTCCCAAAATACGAGCGAGCCGCGACGGGCTTTGGAATCTGACGGCGTGGGCCTTAGTCGCAATCCGCTCATGAGCGATACGGGAACGCTGATCAGGCCGGTGAGCCGAGCGACGCTCCCGCAGGAGATCGTGAAGGCGCTGACCGACCTGATCATGAAGAGGGTCTGGAAGCCCGGCGATCTCATCCCTTCCGAAAAGGAGTTGGCGATCCGGTTCCAGGTCGGGCGCTCGACGATCCGGGAGGCGGTGAAAAGCCTCGTCGTGCTGGGCGTTCTGGAAGCGCGCGCCGGTGAAGGCTCCTTCGTCCGGGAGCCGACATCAGAGCTCCTGTCGGGCGGCTTCCGCTGGGGCCTGTTGCTCAGCGAAGGCAACCTTGACGATTTCGTCGATGTCCGCCTTCTCATCGAGGTGGAATGCGCGCGCCGCGCCGCCGCCAACATGACGGGCGATCTCATTTCGCGGCTCGATGCGACCCTGGACGACATGCGCTCGGAGCCGATGGACCACGGCGCCTTCATGGACAGCGACACCCGCTTCCATCTGGCGATCGCCCACGCCGCCCGGAACCCAATCTTTGAAACGGTCGGCTCGACCATCCAGTCGATCGTGCGGATCTGGTACCCCAAGACCTATTACATCCCGGAGACCAAGGAGCGCACGATCGCCGAGCATCGCGCGATCGTGAACAGCATCCTCTCAGGCGACAGCGACGCCGCGGGAGAGGCCATGCGCGCGCATCTCATCGCGGCGGCCCGCCGCCTGCGCACCCTGCTGCCGTCCCGGAAAGCTGAGAGGACCGCCCGTCAGCGCCAGCCGAGCGCCGGGGCGACGTGGGTCAGGATCGTTTCGATGACATGCGCATTGTAGGCGACGCCAAGCTGGTTCGGCACGGTCAGAAGGAGGGTGTCGGCCTCGGCGATGGCCTCGTCTCGCCTGAGCTCCTCGACGAGAACGTCCGGCTCGGCGGCATAGCTGCGGCCGAAGATCGCTCGTGTCTTCTCGTCGATGAAGCCAACCTGATCCCTCTCCTCGCCGCCGCGGCCGAAATAGGCGCGATCGCGATCGTCCACGAGCGCGAAGATGCTGCGGCTCACCGACACGCGAGGCTCGCGCGCATGGCCCGCCTCTTTCCATGCGGCGCGGAAGGCGCGGATCTGGGCGGCCTGCTGGATGTGGAACGGCTCGCCGGTCTCGTCGTTCTTGAGCGTCGAGCTTTGCAGGTTCATGGCCCTCTTCGCCGCCCAGACGGCGGTGGCGTTGGAGCCCGCGCCCCACCAGATCCGCTCGCGCAGGCCCTTTGAATGGGGCTCGAGGCGCAAGAGACCCGGCGGATTGGGGAACATTGGCCGCGGGTTGGGCTCGGCGAACCCCTCGCCGCGCAAGAGGTCGAGGAACACCTCGGCATGGCGGCGGCCCATGTCGGCGTCGCTCTCCCCTTCCCCCGGGCGGTAGCCGAAATAGCGCCACCCGTCGATCACCTGCTCGGGCGAGCCGCGGCTGATCCCAAGCTGCAGCCGGCCGCCCGCGATGAGGTCGGCCGCGCCCGCATCCTCGGCCATGTAGAGCGGGTTCTCGTAGCGCATGTCGATGACCGCCGTGCCGATCTCGATGCGGCTCGTCCTGGCGCCGACCGCCGCCAGCAAGGGGAAAGGCGAAGCGAGCTGGCGGGCGAAGTGGTGAACGCGGAAATAGGCCCCGTCCGCGCCCAGCGCCTCGGCCGCGACGGCGAGATCGATCGATTGCAGGAGCGCATCCGCCGCCGAGCGCGTCTGCGATTGGGCCGAGGGCGTCCAGTGCCCGAACGAGAGGAAACCGATTGTCTTCATGCGGGCCGGAGCCTAGCGGGAATGGCGCGAGCAAGCGACTCGCCGCCAGCCAAGCTGCGGATACAACCAAAGCGGGAAATTCCTTGGGAATAAGCGCCTCTAAACGCTAGTAAACGCGCATAAACGCTAGTAAATTTGCTAGCGTTTACTAGCGTTTATTTTTTCGAATCGAGCCTTTTCAATGGGTTGCACGCGGTGTAAGTAAAAAAATCGCTTCCGCGCCTTCGCTCGCGCGGCGGGTTGTGGACCAGCGTTTCAAATAGCCACGGGCTTCTCGTCTTCCCGCCCCCGAGCGGCGAGGCGGGAACAATATTCCGACAAGGCGAATGTATAGCATATATTTCTGATTTGTCAAGGCGA
>CAVOLE010000031.1:0-511845 GCA_963696665.1 uncultured Alphaproteobacteria bacterium | reverse complement strand
ACACCTGGTTTCATTTTCGACTGAAATCGCCGCACAATCCGATTGATCTGATGAAAATCAGGGTGCTAGCCTGCTTATCGTCATTTTGGGGAGAGGGTGGGCCATGAAACCGTTTATCGGCCTGGCGGACAGCGCTTGGACTCGCCACTTTCGCTTCGTTCGGTTTCGCCGCCGCAGACGCTGCCGACAAGCCTTACGAGGGCATGACGCTCAACCTCGCGTCGCAGAACGATCAGTTCGCGCCGGTCCTGGCGGCGATCGCGCCCGAGTTCGAGGCTGAGACCGGGGCCAAGGTCAAGGTCCACATCCTGAGCTACCCCGAACTTCTCACCAAGATCACCGCCGACTATGTCGGCCGCGCCGAGGGTTACGACCTCGCGACCGTCGACATCGTCTGGTCCGGTCAATTCGCCGAAGCCGGCTATACCGTCGATCTCGCCGATTGGATCAAGCGCGACGCGGCGGAGATCAAGGTCGACGACATTATCCCTCGCTCATGTCCTCGCTCGGCGGCTACCAGGGCAAGCAGGTCGCATTCCCGTTCGCCGGCTACGCCAATGTGCTCGCCTACCGCAAGGACCTCTAAGACGCCGCGGGCTTGAAGCCGCCAGCTACGATGGAGGACTTCGTCGCCGATGCAATCAAGCTGACCGACAAGAGCAAGAAGGTCTATGGTTTTGTCGCTAACGGCCAAAAGGGCCCGGCGGTGGCGCAGGACTGGATGCAGTACAATCGCCAGTTCGGCGGCTCGATCCTCGACAAGGAGGGCAAGCCGGCGCTGAACTCGCCGGCCAACATCGCGAGCGTCGTCGCCTACAAGAAACTGTTCGATGACGCCGCCCCTCCCGACGCCGCCGACTACGATTGGGGCGGGCGCGAGGAGAGTTTTCGGCAGGGTCTGGTCGCCAACATGCAGACCTGGTCGATTGGCGCCGCCGACTACGACAATCCGAAAGTGTCGAAGATCGCCGGCAAGGCGGGCATCATGCTGACGCCCTCGGCCAAAGGACAGCCGCAGGAATATGGCATCGGCGGCTGGGCGTTGGGCATCAACAAGGACATCGATCCCGAGAAGCAGGAAGCCGCCTGGGCTTTCATCAAGTGGGTGACGAGCCCGGCCGTGCACAAGGAGCTGAATCTGCGCGGCGCTGGCAGTTATCTGCGCAAGAGCGAATTGACCGATCCGGAGTTGATCGCCAATACCCGTTCCTGCCCGTGATCGCGACCTCGTTCGAGCACGGCGACGGCGACTTCCGCCCGCGGATCCCGCAATATCCGGAATTGCAGGATCTGATCGGCACCGCGATCAACGCGGTGCTGGTCGGCCAAGCCGATCCCAAGACAGCGATGGACGCCGCGCAGGCCAAGGCGGAGGCGCTGTTCAGGTGATGGTGGGACGACGCGACTGAAGTATGTTGCGCAGGGGTGGTCGGCGAGCGTCCTTCTCCCCGCATGGCGGGGAGAAGGACGGGATGAGGGGCGAGGCGACAAGGCGATGCGGTTCGTCGCCTGGCCCTTCACCCGCCTCTCCCCGCGAGCGGGGAGAGGGAGTCCCGGTCCGGTGCGGCTCGATCGAATGGCGACAAACTTCGGGCCTGGCGTGACCGTTGTCTCGCGCGATGGCGCCGATGAGGCCGCCGTCTCTCGACCGGCTGGTCCTATGTCCGCAAGCGCCAGATGTTTCTCATTACGCTCGCCGCGCCGGCCCTCATCTATGTCCTGGCGGTCGCGGTCGGACCGATGGTCCAGGGCTTCCTCTACTCGTTCGACAATTACAGCCTGATCCGCCCGGCCTCGCGCCATTTTGTCGGTCTCGACAATTACCTCGATCTGTGGCGGGATTCGACCGCACGTCAGGCGGTGATCAACACGTTCGCGTTCACCTTCGGCGCGGTGACGCTCGAATTCGTCCTTGGCCTTGGCGTCGCGCTTCTTCTATGGCGCGACGATTGGTTCAACCGCGTCGCGCTCTCTCTCCTGCTCATTCCCGCGACTGTCACGCCGCTGGTCGTCGGGCTCGTGTTCAAGGCGCTGCTCAATCCGGAATATGGCATGCTCGGCTATCCGCTCGCCGAACTCGGCCTCAGCAGTGCGCGCGGGCTGCTCGCCGATCCCCAGCGCGCGCTCGCGACATTGATCGCCATTGACGCCTGGGAATGGACGCCGCTGATGGCGCTCATCCTGCTTGCGGGCTTGAAGACGCTTCCGACCGACATTCTCGAAGCCGCCGCGGTCGACGGGGCGAACGGGCCGCAGCGATTCTGGCTCATCGTCCTGCCGCTCTCGCTGCCCGCCGCCTTTCTCGCGCTTATCCTCAGGATGATGGACGCCTTCCGGGTGTTCGACATCATCTTCGTCACCACCAGCGGCGGGCCGGGGGATGCGACCAACACGCTCATGATCTATGGCGTCAAACAGGGGCTCGAATTCTTCAACATCGGCGCCGCTTCCGCCGTCAGCACATTGATCGTCGTCTGCATTCTCCTCATGGCCGCGGCCTTCATCGCCGTGCTCAAGCCGGGGAAGAACCGGTATGCTTGATCGCGACCAATTGCTTTTGATCGCACGCCGCCTCGCGATCTGCGTGGTCCTTGTGATCGCCCTCGCGCCGGTCGTGTGGCTGTTTTCGATCGCCTACAAGCCGACCAGCGACATCTTCGCCTCGCCGCCGACGTTTCTGTTCACGCCGACGTGGGACAATTTTGAGAGCCTATTCCGCTACTTCAAACTCGGCGCGCTGCTCGAATCCAGCCTCGTCATCGCGATCGGGTCGACAGCGCTGTCGCTTGTTCTCGGCGCGCCGGCTGGCTACGCGCTCGCACGCTCGGAAAGCCCGCGCGCAATCTGGCTCGCCTATTTCTTTCTCATCATCCGCACCGTGCCGCCGATCGCGACGCTCATTCCATTCTACCTTCTGATGCGCGACATCGGTCTCTTGGGCACGTGGTGGGCGGTGATCATCCTCAACACGGCGCTCAACAGCGCTTTCGTTGTCTGGATGATGTTCACCTTCTTTCGCGCCGCGCCCGTTTCGATCGAGGAGGCGGCGCTGACCGACGGCTGCACGGATTTCGGCGCCTTCGTCCGGATCGCCCTGCCGACCGTGATCCAGGCCTGATCGCCAGCGCCATTTTCTGCGTCATGTTCTCCTGGAATGATTTTCTCTACGCCATGTTTCTCACCAAGGCCGACACCAAGACAATCTCGGTCGCGCTTCTCTCCGCCTATGGCACGAAAGACATTTCATGGGGGACGCTCGGGGCGCTCGCCCACTTTTCGACGCTGCCCATTGTCGCGATGATGATCCTGCTCAACCGCTATTTTGTTCAGGGCCTGACGCAGGGCGTGCACTGACATCCTGCGTTCGCATGGATCGTCGTTGCGAGGAGCGCAGCGACGAAGCAATCCAGAGAACATAGAGCGCCCTACGATCCCTGGATTGCTTCGCTTCGCTCGCAATGACGAGGTCGATTTCTCCCAGCCACGTTGCGCTGTCGATGCGTCTTCGCGCGCAAATGACAATATGACCGGCGCCGGCTGGAACTCGCGGATGCGTTGCCGTCGCTTTCCCGGTTGTCCAACTTGGTCTAGCATGGCGGCGTTCTCGGCATCCGTCGGAGAGATCGTCGCAGCGCGCCGGCCGCGCCGCTCGCTCGTGCGCCTCGACTGGCCCGGGATGCGCCATTGTTATCGGGAGGAAGCGTAAGCCATGAGCCATGTCTCTCTGCGGCCAGAGTTCGATGAGTTGGTCGAGCTCGACGCGCCGGCCATCCAGGTGGCCGCGGGCTGCGTGTTCACCGAAGGGCCGGTTTGGCATCCGGTCGATCATTTCCTGTTGTTTTCGGACATGCCGGGGGACGTGCGCCGCCGCTGGGATCCGCACGGCGGCGCCGTCGAGGTCAGCGTCCGTCGAACAAGTGCAACGGCATGACCTATGACGCCGACCTCAACCTCATCGTCTGTGAGCACGCCACGTCCCTCCTTGTGCGCGAAAGGCCGGATGGAACGCGGGAGGTCCTCGCAAGCCATTTCGAGGGCAAGGAGCCCATAGCCCCAACGATGTCTGCGTGCGCTCCGACGGCTCGATCTATTTCACCGACCCCTACTACGGGCGCATGCCCGGCTTCGGCGTCGAGCGGCCGCGCGAGCTTGGCTTTCAGGGCGTCTTTCGCGTGCCGCCCCACGGCGGCGAACTGCAACTCGTGGTCGATCGCGATCTGTTCGAGCAACCGAACGGCCTTTGCTTTTCGCCGGACGAGAAGCTGCTCTACGTCAACGACAGCGCAAAAAAGCTCATCCGCGCATTTACGTCGCGCCCGACGGATCGTTGTCGGGCGAGCGTCTGTTCGCAAGAGAGATCCAGTCATCATCGCAGGGCGGCGGTCCCGATGGGATGAAATGCGACGAGCGCGGCAATGTTTGGGTGACGGGTCCAGGCGGCGTCTGGGTCTACGCCCCCTCGGGCGAGTTGATCGGACGACTGCATATCCCGGAGGTTGCGGCAAATCTCGCCTGGGGCGGCCCAGAATTGCGCACTTTGTTCGTGACTGCGACGCACTCGGTCTATCGCTTGACAACAAAGGTCGGCCCTCGGATCGAGCCCTACATGCGCGCGCATGCCGCCGCGAAGGAGCTGTCTGCGCCGTCGCGGCGCCGGGGCTCCATCTCGACCCCCGCCACGCCGTCCTCATCATTCAGGACATGCAGAACGACGCGGTGGGCGAGGGCGGCGCGTTCGCCGCGTCTGGAGCGCCGGCCCATGCGAAAGCGCAGAACGTCGTTGAAAACATTCGCCGGGTCGCGGCGGCGGCCCGGGCGCATGGCGTTCCCGTCATCCATGTCTGGTTCATCGTCGAGCCCGGCGCGCCCGGCGTCTCGCTGAACGCGCCGCTGTTCAAGGGCCTCGCCGAGCACAAAGCGGTGGTGCGCGGCACCTGGGGCGCCGCGCCGGTCGAAGGTCTGGAACCCGATCTCGGCGATTTCGTCGTCGAGAAGATGCGCATGAGCGCCTGGGAGGGCACCCGGCTTGAGTTGATTCTCAAAGCGCTCCACCGCGACACGATCATCAACACCGGCGCCTGGACCAACATGTCGATCGAGCACACCGCCCGCACCGGCGCCGACAAGGGCTATGTGATCATCACGCCCGAGGATTGCTGCGCGACGATGAACGCCGACTGGCACAGAGCCTCGATCGAATACGCCATGCAGAACGTGGCCGAAGTCACCAAGGCGGACGCTGTGATCGCGGCGCTGAAGGCCAAATGAAGCGCGAGGCGGGCTCGCGCCCAATTAAAGCAGATTGCAGTTCGTCGAATTGGGCCTGTAATGACGCGGTCGTTGACCGCGTCACCGCGATCAGCGAGCGCGGCTACAATCGCAGGTGAGGCGCTCAACCCTCGAACAAGCCCACAACCTCCATCAGCTTCACGATCGACCGATCGGAGCCGATGAAGGGCGCGCCGGACGGCGAGTAGCCGACTACGAAAAGCCCCGCCGCCCGCGCCGAGCGGGCGCCCGCGCCACTGTCCTCGACCGCGACGGTCGCGTGCGGCTCGGCGCCGAGCCGGCGAGCGGCTTTAAGGAAGGGCTCGGGATCGGGCTTGCCCGACGTCACGTCATCGAGGCTCAGCGAGAATGCGATGATCTTGCCGACGCCAAGCGCCTTGATGTTCGCGTCGACGATGGCGCGTCCCGAATTCGACACGCAAGCTTGCGCGACGCCGCGCGCTTGAAGCGCGCGCATCGCCTCGAGCGCGCCCGAATTGGGCTTAAGCTCTCCTGCATGCTCGACATAATAGCTCTCGATCGCCGCGATCCATGTCTCGAACAACGAGCCTGCGGGAAAGCGCGGCTTGAGCGCCTTCCAGATGTCGATCGCGTGGACGCCGCGAAACGCCTCCGGCTCGAGGTCGCTGAGGTCGACGCCGAGAGCGGCGCTCGCGGCGATGAGCGCGCGCTGATGCAGCGGCTCGCTGTCGATGAGCGTGCCGTCGATGTCCCACGCGATCGCGCGAAAGAGGCTCATGGTGAAGGAAGGTCCGTTGGATTCCCGCATTCGCGCGAATGACACATTGTGTTCCAGCGGCATCACCTCAGCTTCGCGACCGCGTCCATGAAGCGCTTGACGCGGGCGCCGTCCACTGCGTTCCAGGTGTTGCCGTCGACCTTGAAATGGGTGCCGATCACTGCGCCATCGGCGATGGCGAGGATGTCGCGCACATTGTCGATGGTGACGCCGGTGTTGGCGAGGACGGGGACGTCCTTGACCGCTTCGCGCACCGCTTTGAGGTTGGAACGATCGACCGGATCGCCGGTCAAGGGGCCCGAGACCAGGATCGCGTCGGCGAGCGACGAGAAGACGGCGCTTTTCGCGCGCAAGGCGATCGGCCGCTCGTCGAGCGAATGGGCGAACTCGGCGTTGATGTTGAACAGGAGCTTCATGTCCTCGCGGCCGATATTGCGGCGCAGGCGCAAGGAGGCGGCGCAATCGGCCTGCCAAAGCCCCATGTCGGAAGCGAAGAGCCCGGTGAATATCTCGCGCACGAAACTCGCGCCCGTCGCCGCGGCGATGGCGATGCTGGCGACCGGGTCCCATAGATAATTGACGCCGAACGGAACCTTGAGATGGGGCTTCACTCCTTGAATGACGGCGGTCATCGCGGCGACGCCCTCGGGAGGCGCCTTCAGCACATAAGGTCTGTCGTTCTCGTTGCCGAACATCACGGCGTCGACGCCGCCTGTCTGCAGAGCCTCGATATCCTTGAGCACGCCTTCGATCAGTTTCAAGACGCCGCCGTCCGCGTCATAGAGCGGCGCGCCCGGAAGCGCGCCGATATGGGCCATGGCGATCACGATCTTTTTCTTGTCGCCTAAGAACTCGAAGACCATGCAGGATTCCTCGTGCGCGGAAAGGCGCGTGATCAATTGCGCCTGAGTGGGAGAGGGGATGACCGCAAACTAGCGCCGGTAGCGACATTAGCAAAGGAAAAGGCTTTTCGCTGGCTTGGATTTTGTTGATATGGCTGCGCCGCGTAGGGGCTGGAGGGATAATGCCGGTTGATTTGCCTTGTGCAGAGCTCAACGGCAGGCGCGCGTTCGTCACCGGCGGCGCGAATGGCGTCGGCCGCGTTATTGCGCGAGCGCTCGCTCGAAGCGGAGTCAAAACAGCCAGGCCATTGGCGCAGATTGCATGAATTTTGCGTCCGTCCAGATGAAATTGGAGGCAGTGGGATATGGAGTTTGATCTTGTCATTCGCGGGGGAACGGTCGCCACCGCGGCCGACGTCGGCAAAAGCGACGTGGGTGTGAAAGACGGCCGCATCGTCGCCCTTGCCGAAGATCTGCCGCGCGCCGCCTCCGAGATCGACGCGTCTGGCCTCCTGGTTTTGCCCGGCGGAATCGACAGCCATGTCCATTTCGACCAGCCGCAGGGTCCGGGGATCGTGATGGCGGACGGGTTCGAGAGCGGCACCCGCAGCGCGGCGGCGGGCGGCAACACCACCATCCTCGCGTTTGCGGTGCAGCCGCGCGGGGAATCATTACGTCAGAGCGTCGTGGACTATCACGAGAAGGCGAAGGGGAAGTGCTACGTCGACTACGGATTCCACCTCATCGTCACCGACCCGACGCCGGCAGTCCTGGGTCAGGAGCTGCCGGGGCTGGTGAGCTCCGGCTACCCGTCGTTCAAGGTGTTCATGACCTATGACAATCTGGTGCTGACCGACCGGCAATTGCTGGATGTGTTCACCGTGGCGCGCGAACAGGGCGCGACCGTGATGGTTCACGCGGAAGGCTACGACCAGATCAAATACATGACCGACCGTCTCGAGCGCGACGGCAAGACGCATCCTTACTTTCACGCGGAATCGCGCCCCGAGCTTGTCGAGCGCGAGGCGACCCACCGCGCGATCTCGCATGCCGAGCTCATCGGCATTCCGATCGTGATCGTGCATGTGTCGGGGCGCGAGGCGATGGAGCAGATCGAGTGGGCGCGCGGGCGGGGCCTCAAGATCTACGCCGAAACGTGCCCTCAATATCTGGTGCTGACGGCGGAGGACCTCAAAGGCCTCAACATGGACTTTTCCGGCGCCAAATATGTCTGCTCCCCGCCGCCGCGTGATCGCGCCTCGCAAGAGGCGATCTGGCGCGGGCTGATCGGGGGCGTCTTCGACACGTTCTCCTCGGACCATTGTCCGTTTCGATTTGACGACGAGGCCGGCAAGAAGGTTCCCAAGGGGCGGACCTCGTTCCGCTGGGTGCCGAACGGGATTCCGGGCGTCGCCGCGCGCCTGCCGATCCTGTTTTCGGAAGGCGTCAAGAAGGGGCGCATTTCGCTCTCGCAGTTCGTCGCGCTGACCGCGACCAACCACGCCAAGATGTATGGCCTCTATCCGCGCAAGGGCTCGATCATGGTCGGCGCCGACGCCGACATCGCCATCTGGGACCCGGACAGGAAGGTCAGGCTCTCCCAGGATCTCATGCAGCACGGCAGCGACTACACGCCTTACGAAGGCATGGAAGTGACGGGGTGGCCGGTCAAGACGCTGTTGCGGGGAGCGCTCGTCGTCGACGATGGCGAGATCGTCGGCGGGCCGGGCATGGGTCAGTTCCAGGCGCGGCAGACGACGCAGAGTCCGGGAAGCGCTTAGTCCATCCGCTCTCTCGTGCTGCTACGCACGGCAACGCTCACTTGTTTGGTTCGGCGCCATCCGAAGAAAATCCTGCCGACCGCCCCGCCTCATCCCCAACTTGCCCGAAGGGTTCGGCCGCGCTCGAAGAAGGCGGCCCCGATACCGGCGAAGGGCTTGGCGTCGGCGTTACCCGTGTTCGCATCGTCCACCCGGTGGTTAGCCGGCCGGTTAGATATTCAGCGTCAACGGAGACGGGGAGGCCGCGACGGGAGGCTGTATCGCCGGACGACCGCCCAAAAAAGTCGTTGCTGGCCCACAGAAAGTCGCGGAGCCGGCTGGTGAGCGAAGGGGTGACGGAGACCGCCGTGAATGCCTGCGCATGGGCGGCGTGCGGCACGTCGATGACCTCGGCGAAAAAGGCGTAAGGCGAGACGCCCTGGCTGTCGGGGGTCTCAGCCGCTACCTCCGCGATCGGGGACGGCAATCCGCTGACCAGGACCGGCGGCAAGGCCTTTGGGTCAAGGATGAGATCGGGGCGGGCGTGGTCGGCGCCCGTTATCCCTCCGCGCCCGAACAGAGACACAGTGACGGCCGAAGCCGATTCGTCCTCAGCGGCGCCCATGTCATCGGCCGCGGAGGAAAGACAGCTTGCGGAGCATTCATCCAGATCGATGGAGCGGACGTCCGCGCGCGCAGCGCTTACCGCTGCGGCCGCGATCAGAGACGCGCTGACACCAAGCGCCCATCGCGCGCCACGCCGCACTCTGATTATCCCTTAAGTTACGGTCGTTGTATGGATTATTAGCGGGAAGGGCGAAGGACTGTCAATGCGCCCCGGCTGATGCGTGGAAAGAGACGGAGCTTCTCGCGGATGTCAACTACGGAGATTGGTGAAGCGCTTCCCTCAGAAAGCGGGCGATCGCCGTCAGCATGCTGTCATCCACTTCGTCTTGGCTCGATCCCAGCGCCTTCAACGCCATTTTCGAGACGATGAGCGAGTGGTCGCCGCCCTCGACGACGTAGAGCGTCGAGGGCGCATGCATTCGCTTGCGAACGCCCTCGAGAAGGTCGAGCGGACAGAGGGGGTCGCGCGTTCCTTGCACGAACAGAATCGGCGTCTTCAGCTCCATGAGAACCTGATCGCGAAGCCGCGACCGGTCGCCCGCGCCGCAGAGCGGATAGCTGAAGCAGATTACGGCCTGGACCGGATCGACGAGCGCGACATGGCAACCGACCCGCCCGCCCATGCTTTTGCCGGCGAGCGCGATCGGCCCCTCATGCTTGGCGCGAAGCGCGGCGAGCGCCGCTCGATGCGCGGCGATAAGCTTGGGCAATGAGTCCGGCGCCCTTCGGCCCTCCAATGCATAAGGGTAGTCGAAGGCTTGGACCGAGCCGATCGTCTCCAAGAGTTGCGCAAAAGCCCGCATCCGCGGATGCGAGGACGGGGGCCGGCGCCAGGCGCGAGGAGAAAGGCTGGTCCGGGATCGGACATGAGGGTCAGTCTATCGGCTCGGGAAAGCGGCGTCAGCTAGCGGCTCACCAGGAACTCGCAGCGACCGATTTGGGTCGTTAAGCTTTGGTCGAGCTCTTCGCCTTCCCTTCACGCAAGGACACTGGTCAATGATGGAGATCAACATTCCCGAAGTGCTCGCCGAGGTCGAGCGGGCCTTCGCCCGGTACGAGCGCGCGCTCGTCAGCAACGACATCGCCGAGCTCGACGCACTGTTCTGGCGGAGCCCGCACACGTTGCGCTACGGCGCGACCGAGAATCTTTACGGCTATGACGAGATCGCCGCTTTCCGCGCCGGCCGCTCGCCCGCCAATCTGGCCCGCGATCTGGTGAAGACCGTCATCACCACTTACGGGCGGGACTTCGCCACCGCCAACGCCGAATTCAAGCGCCCGACGGGGACCGGAAGACAAAGCCAGGTTTGGGTGAGGACCGACGAGGGCTGGCGGGTCGTGGCGGCTCATGTGAGCCTCTTGCGGGAACCTTGAAACTGGCCCGCCTGACTGTAGCCGCGCGGCTGACGCGCTCAGCGACCGCGCCTACAAACTACAAACGCGCCTAAGGCGCTATCGTAAGTCCGCCTTGAGTTGCTCGAAGATTTCCCGCCCCTCGAGATCGAGCAGGCGCAGACCGACCGCGCGCGGCGGCCAGCTTGTGGTCACGGCTTGGCGGATTGCGACGGAGGCGTCCGCGGCTTGAATTTCGGTTTCGGTGAGAACGGTCGGCCCTTGATCGGCCCCTACGCCAAAGAACTGCAGCCGGAAGCGTTGCGGTCTGGCGGCGAGAACGCGTTCGAGCTCTTCCACCGGGTCCACCTCGAAAAATCGAACGGCGGGACGCGCGCCCACGGCCGCGCCGCCAGAAGCGGCGTTGGCGTCCAACTCTGTCCGGATCGATGGTTCGTCGCCGCGCGGCTCGTTTGTCCGCTGGGCGATGAGGTTCGCCACCTGGCCCCAATGGGCGGCGGCTTCCGGCGCCGCCGCCCGGCGTTGGCGTTGGCGCGCCTCCGCATAGGCGCGGACTCGGAGCGATGCGATCAACCGATCGGCATCAATGAGGGGTGTTTCGGCGTGTTCAGCGTCGGCCGCCAGGCGCGCGCTCGCGGGCGGCGTGGCCAGCCGACGGACTGGCGAATGAGACCGTCTTCCGCGAATAGACATCTCTAGACCCTTTGAACCAACATTTGGGACGAGACGTGGTTCCGGATCGTCACGCTCGCGTTACAACTCAAAGAGGCCGCGTTGAACGCTCGCGAGCGGTTGTGTTTTAAAATGCCAACAAGCTCAAGAGTCAAGCGCCACAACCGTACGGTTCAAAACTGGCTTAATTTTCTTTTCCTACAATTGCGCTTGCAGCGTTAAAAGCCAACAAAGAAAGGGCGCCTCGGCGGCCCCTCCTCCATTTCGAGCGGCGCCCATGTCAGCCAAGGGCGGGCGCGAGGCGCGCGGTCCGCCGGCGGCCGAAGAGGCCGAGGCTCGCGAAGCCCACGGCGAGCATCGCCCAGGTCGACGGTTCCGGCGCAGCGGCCATGCTCAGGCTTCCGACCTCCTGGATCGGATAGTCATAGCTGCCAGCCGACTCATAGAGCGTAGTAACCATGGTCTTACGTATCATGCTATCCTGTCCATACTCCGAGTCATCTCTTGTTCATGACTGGCCTGGAGACCGCAAAAACCTCCCATCGTGTGGTTCTATTTTAATTAAATACACCGGTATCGACCAAATACAAGCCTAGGTTGCCGCCTTAGTTAGAGATCAATTAATCGAGGTTGTGCTAAAGTGTAATCAAATTGCTATCGCCTGCGGCCACTCTGCCGGGGCGGCCTGCGGCCCAAGGCCGTCGCGCGGCGAACACTTGCGGACGCGCGCTCGGCATGATGGTAGCGTAGCTGGCTTCGAGCATCGGAGAACTTCAGTTGCCCAATCATCCCGCATTGGCCGCGAACCGGGTCGCGGTGGTCACCGGAGCGGCCAGCGGCATTGGGTTGGCTGCATGCGCGAAATTCGCCGCGCTTGGGCTGAAAGTGTGCATGGCGGACTTGGGCGGCGAGGCGCTCGAGGCCGGCGCCGCGAAGGTCCGCGCAGCCGCGGCCAAGCCGGATCACGTGCGATCCTTCGCTGTCGACGTCAGCAAGCTTGACGACGTGCGCCGCCTGAAAACATCGGTCTTCGACGCGTTCGGCGAGGTCGCGGTGCTCATGAACAACGCAGGGACCGGCGGAGGCGGCGAATTGTTCGGCGATGCCGCCCGCTGGCGGCGCATCATCGACGTCAACCTCTGGGGCGTGGTCAATGGGGTGCAGACCTTCGCGCCGGACATGACCCGGCAGGGCAGGGACGCGGCGATCGTCAACACCGGTTCGAAACAGGGCATCACCTGTCCGCCGGGAGACACGGCCTACAATGTCTCAAAGGCGGGCGTGAAGGTCGTGACGGAGGCGCTGGCGCATGAATTGCGCAACGCCGAGGGTTCTCGCGTGACCGCGCATCTGCTCATTCCGGGCTTCACCTTCACGGCCATGACGAAGGGATCGAGAACCGAGAAGCCGGCCGCCGCGTGGACGCCCGAACAGGTCGTCGATTTCATGCTGGCGTCGATGGGGAAGGGCGATTTCTACATCCTTTGCCCCGACAACGACGTGCCGCGCGAGATGGACGAGCGGCGGATCCTCTGGGCTGCCGGCGACATCGTCGAGAACCGGCCGCCGCTCTCCCGCTGGCATCCGGACTACAAGGAGGCTTTCGCGAAATTTGCCGAGTCCTGAGGCCTCGCCAATGTCAATTTGATACGCTGGGATCCAGACCGGCGGCAATTGGGCGACGAAACAATTGGCGATTGTAGCGGCGCGGCGACGATCGCTCGGAATTGAGACGGCAGCCGCGCGCACATTGAAGGAAGGAACGGCCCATGGTTGACGCCAACGAAGCGCAGGCGATTGCGCAGGAGGCCCACATCTATCTTTATCCTTTGATTCTCATGGACCTGACGCGCAAGCAGCTGATCAACCTCGATCCCAAGGTCAGTCCCATGGGTGGGCCGGCGAACGCATTCACCCACGTTCGCGCGTTTCCGACCGCCGACATGCGGGCGGTGGTGCGGCCGAATTTCGATACGCTCTATTCGAGCGCCTGGCTCGACCTCACTTCGGGCCCGGTCGTTGTCTCGACCGCGGACACCGGCGGCCGCTACTTCATGCTGCCCATGCTCGACATGTGGAGCGATGTCTTCGCCGTCCCGGGAAAACGCACGAACGGGACCGGCGCGGCGAGTTTCGCCGTCGTTCCGCCTGGGTGGAGCGGGCAGTCGCCGACGGATGTCGAGCGGATCGACGCGCCCACGTCCTATGTCTGGATCATAGGCCGCACCCAGACCAACGGCGTCAAGGACTACGACGCGGTTCATAAGGTTCAGGATGGGTACAGGGTCACCCTGCTCGCCGATTGGGGAAAGGCCTCACGGCCGGTCAAGCAGGCGATCGACCCGGCCGTCGACACCAAGACTGAACCACTGCGACAGATCAATGGAATGGCGCCGGTCGATTATTTCAAGCGCGGCGCGGAGCTGATGAAGCTGAACCCGCCTCACCTCACCGACTGGTCGACCGTCGCGCGGCTGAGGCGCATCGGGATCGAACCCGGCAAGAGCTTCGACGCCAGCAAGGTCAGCTCCCGACGTGCTCGCCCGCGCCGCTGCCGCGGGGCTCAAGCTCATGCACGACAAGGCGCCGACGCTCGCGCGCATCGCCAACGGCTGGCAGATGAACACGGACACCATGGGCGTCTACGGGAACTATTACCTCAAGCGCGCCATCGTCGCGATGTTGGGGCTTGGCGCCAATCAGGTCGAGGATGCGATCTATCCCTTGAACGTGAGTGACGCGGACGGCAAGCCGGTCGCCGGAGGAAGCAAATACGTCCTCCATTTCACGAAGGAGGAGTTGCCTCCGGTAAACGCGTTCTGGTCGCTGACGCTTTACGACGAGGAGGGATTCCAGGTCGCCAATCCGCTGAATAAATTCGCGATCGGCGACCGCGATGCGCTCAAGTTCGGACCCGACGGCTCGCTCGACCTCTACGTCCAGAACGAAAACCCCGGCCGTGATAAAGAACCGAATTGGCTTCCGTCGCCAAAGAGCGGCGCGCTCGCTTTGACGCTTCGGCTCTATGCGCCGAAGCCCGAGGTCGCCGACGGCCGGTGGAACCCGCCGGCGATCAGGCGCGCGAACTGACTTGCGACAGGACTCGCGGATCCGGGCAGGAGCTTCCGACGACGGAGGAGAGCCATATGTTTTCTTGCTTGTCGGACGATCAGCCGGAAGCTAGGGGCTCCCAGGGTTGCGCCTGTTGTGGACCCGAACTCCGGTCCCTGACGCGCCGCATCAACGCCGACCTCTCGCGTCGCGGATTTGTGGCGGGGATAGGCGCCTCGGTCGCGGCGCTTGGTCTTCCACGCGCGGCGCGCGCCCAGGGCGCGTCGACACCGACGCCGCCCACCGTCTTCACGAATTTTCTCCTGTTCGACGGGAAGTCCAACGCTTTGCGCGGCGGATTGCAGTCTCATCGTCGAAGGCGGGCGGATCAAGGCGGTTGCGACCGGGAGCCCCGCGGGGCCGGAAGGGGCGCGCACGATCGATTGCGGCGGCCGCGTCATCATGCCGGGGCTGATCGACGCGCACTGGCATTGCATCTTCGCCGCGCTGCCGATTCCAACTCTGATTTCGGCCGAGGTCGGCTATCTCTTCCTTGCCGCAGCCGCCGAGGCGGAGCGCACGCTGATGCGCGGCTTCACCACCATTCGGGATCTGGGCGGCCCGTCGTTCGCGCTTAAGCAGGCGATCGACGAGGGGCTCGTGCCGGGACCGCGCATCTATCCGTGCGGCGCCATGATCACCACGACCGGCGGACACGGCGACCTGCGTCCGCTGTCCGATCTGCCGCGCAGCCCCGGCGGCCCGGTGAGCTATATGGAGCGGACCGGCGCCGCGAATATCGCCGACAGCGCCGACGAAGTGCGCCTCAGGGCGCGCGAGCAACTGATGCAGGGCGCGTCGCAGATCAAGCTTGTCGGAGGCGGGGGCGTGTCGTCGCCGCGCACGACGCTGGACATGCTGACCTTCAGCGAGCCCGAGCTTCGCGCCGGCGTGGAGGCGGCCGCCGACCGGAACACTTATGTCGCGGTGCACGCCTATCCTGCCGCCGCCATCCAGCGGGCGATGGCGGCCGGCGTCCAGTGCATCGAACACGGGCATCTGATGGACGAGGCGACCGCGAAAATGATGGCGGACAAGGGCGTATGGCTCAGCATTCAGCCGTTCGTCAGCGACGACGACACCGTCCCTCTCAGCGGCCAGAGCCGCATCAATCTGGAGCAGGTCATAGCCGGCACGAACACAGCCTATCCGTTGGCGAAAGAGCACAAACTGAAAACCGCCTTCGGCTCCGATCTCCTCTTTTCCGCGGAGAAGGCGACTCGTCAGGGAATCGTGCTGACCCACCTTAAGCGCTGGTACGAGAGCGCCGAGATCCTGAAGATGGCCACGGCGACCAATGGCGAACTGCTCGCCCTGTCCGGCCCGCGCAATCCCTATCCGGGGAAGCTTGGCGTCATCGAAGAAGGCGCGTTCGCCGATCTTATCCTGGTCGACGGCGATCCGGTCGCCAATATCGCGCTCGTGCAGAACCCGGAGAAGAATTTCCTCATCATCATGAAGGACGGGAAGATCTACAAGGACGCCCTCCATACGTAACGCGGCTGAATCGACGTCCCACCACCAAGATCACGAAGATCACCAAGAACTGCTTCTCCTTCGTGCTCTTCGTGTCCTTGGTGGTGAATCGATCCCGTCGTGATCCGTTGGCCGGCCAAAGAAACCCAGCCTAGCCAGCTCCGGCTGGACGGAACTCAGCGGACATGTCACGAAAGTCATGTCCGAGGGAGGCGGGATTGCCGGAAATGAGTTCGCTCGCCATCTCGTTCGTTGTCACCGGCGTAATCGTCCTGGGCGGCCTCCTCGGCCTCGTGCTCCAGCGCATCCTCCCGGAGCGCTACACGATCGACAAGGCCCGCGACATGATCGGCGGCGTCGTCGGGCAGCTCACCCTCCTGCTGGTGCTGGTCAACGGCCTCCTCATCTGGACGGCCTATGGCGTCTACAGCACCCAGCAAACGGAGCTCCAGACCATCGCGGCGCGGGCGCTCGAGTTCGATCTCGAAATGCGCCAGTTCGGGCCCGCGGCGGATGAGGCTCGCAGCATCCTGAGGACCGATCTCGTCTGGGCGCACGAACAGTTTTGGGGCGACGACACCTCGCGCGCGGCGGCCTATGAGGCTTCCTACAAGGCCATGGGCAACTTGAACAAGTTTCTCGATAGCCTCGAGCCCAAGACGCCCGCGCAGACAAGCCTGCTCACAGCCGCGCGCGCGAATTACGCATTCATCGGCGAGCAGCGGCTTCTCATGTCGCTGCAGGCGGCGACCCCGATCCCGTGGCCTTTGATCTACGCTGTGACGTTCTGGGCGGCCCTCCTGTTCGCCAGCATGGGGCTTTTGTCGAAATTGAGCGCGATGTCGGTTGCGATGCTCGTCCTCGGCAGCGTGTCGATCGGGTTGGCGATCTTTCTCATCCTCGAGTTCAGCCAGCCCTATATCAGCTCGATTCGCGTCTCGCCGGCGCCGCTCGAACAGGCGATCCTTCAGCTCGACCAGCCGAGCGTCGCAAGTCCGAGCAGCCCGGCTCAGTAAGTCAAGGAGGCAAAGAGATGGCGCATTACAAGATTCTGAGCGACGCCGAGATTCGAGCAGCGCTGGCCGAATTGCCCGACTGGTCGCTGAAGGCGCCCAATATCGAGGCTCGGTTCGAGCTCAAGACCTTTCGCGACGCGATCGCCTTCATTGTCGAGGTGGCGATCCAGGCGGAGGTGATGAACCATCATCCCGAGTTCCACAATTCCTATAACATTTTGACCTTCTCGTTCTGCACGCACGATGCAGGCATGAAGATCACCGATCTCGATATCGAGACGGCGAAGCACATCAGCGCGCTCGCGCGCCGCTTCCAAACGATGGCCTGACCATTCCCGCTTCCTTGGAATTTGATGGCAAGGTCGCGATCGTGACCGGGGGGGGCGGGGGAATCGGCTATGCGATCGCCCGCGCCTTTGCCCGAGAGGGGGCGCAGGTCGCGATCGCCGGGCGCACGAAGGAGACGCTCGCCCGTGCGGCCGAGACGATCGAGAAGGAATGCGGGCGGCCGGTTCTCCCGGTCCAAGCCGATGTCGGCAAGGCGGACGACTGCGAGCTTTTGGTCGCGTCGACCGTCGATCGGTTCGGCGCAATCGATATCCTCGTCAACGACGCGGCGCTGTTCGCGTTTCGGCCGCTGATCGACGTGGATGCGGCCGAGGCGGCCCGATTCTTCGCCGTCAACGCCATCGGCCCTCTCATTGCGGCGCGGGCCTTCGCGCGCTGGGCGATCGATCACAAGCGCGGCGGCGCCATCGTCAATGTCAGCAGCATCGCCGCCGGAAAGCCGGCTAAAGGTTTGGCGCTCTATTCGGCCTCGAAGGCGGCGCTCGAGAGCCTGACTCGATCGATGGCGGTCGAGTGGGCTGGATATGGACTCCGCGTCAACGCGGTCGCGCCGGGCCATGTCGCGACCCAAGGCGTTCTTGACGACCTACGGACCGGTCGGCTCGATGAGAAGGCGGTGCTTCAGAGCATCCCCTTGGGCCGCATCGCCGACGGCGACGACATCGCCAACGCCGTCCTCTTCCTCAGCGGGGACCGCGCGCGCCACATCCTGGGCCATGTGCTCACCGTCGACGGCGGGGAGGGGTTCTGAGGCGGCTATTCGTCCCGCTGGATTGTGGCGGCGGCCTTCGTCCTCGTTCCGCGTCGGCGCTTCCTGGCAGCTCCAGGCCTCGAGCGAGCAAACCCACACCGTCGCGGAGAGCGCCGCGCCTACGAACAGGATCTGCTGGTACAACGCCCAGTCAATCGCGACTAACACACAGACGAGCGTCGCCATGAAGGAAATCGGCAGAATTGGGGACATAACGTGACCGCTGGACGGCAAGACTGGCGTATTTCGCCACATTTCCGAAAACCAGGGCCGAATGGGTTTGTTCCAAACGGGGTCCTAGCAAAAAGTTTACTATGTTCCGGGCGGTTGCCCATCGCCTGTGGGTAGCGCTCCTGATTGGAGCGGCCGCTCTATCGTCATGGCGGCGAAATGCGAATCGTCTATGCGCTCGGAAAAAACGGACGGCAGGCGTGAGAGCAGTTCGCCTGTCAGGAGTCCGAAGAGTTGCGGGGCGTCCGCTCGTCGTCGCTGCGAACCGGAATCTCGCGCGCGCTCCACGCCTCCAGCGAGCACACCAGGACCGTCGCGGAAAGCGCCGCCCCGACGAACATCAATTGTTGAAAGAGAACATCCTCGACCGCTCCAAAGGCGCAGAGCAGCGTGAGCAGAAGTGAAATCGGAAGGATCGGAGACATCGTCGAGGACCATCTGGCGACAAGTGACTTCGCCTGTTGCATCTGCTGTCCGAAACGCTAGCCCAAGTCATTCAGTTCCCGCGGCGAGCATGGGCATCCGAAAAATTTGCGTCACTCTCGAGCGCCGCGTTTGGCGCTCACCATTCACGACAGAGCCGGCCCGCGCATTGACGCGCGTCAAGACGCCGGTCAAAAGTCATGCCCCGGGAGGAGGGCGAGTTGGCCAAGAACGAGAAAACCCCGAGTTCGGACGACCGCCGTCGCGACGAACCGGGCGTTCCTGTCGTGAACGCGGCTCGAGAGCCGATCAACCGCAAGGACTACGACAAGGCCTTGCGCGAGTTGCAGGTCGACCTCTGCGCATTGCAGGAATGGGTCAAGCACGAGGGCTTGCGCGTGGTCGTGGTGTTCGAGGGGCGCGACGCCGCCGGCAAGGGCGGGACGATCAAGGCGATCACCGAGCGGGTGAGCCCGCGCGTGTTCCGCGTGGTGGCGTTGCCGGCGCCGTCCGACCGCGAGAAGTCGCAGCTCTACCTGCAGCGTTACGTCCCGCATCTCCCGGCTGCGGGGGAAATCGTGATCTTCGACCGCAGCTGGTACAATCGCGCTGGGGTCGAATATGTGATGGGGTTCTGCACCAAGGCGCAGCACCGCCGCTTCCTCCTGCTTTGTCCTGAATTTGAGCACGTCCTGATCGATGACGGCATTTTCCTGGTGAAGTTCTGGCTCGAAGTCAGCGACGAGGAGCAGGAGCGCCGCTTCCAGGCCCGCATCAAGGATCCGCTGCGCCAGTGGAAGCTGAGCCCGATGGACCTCGAGTCGCGCAGAAAATGGTTCGAGTACTCGCGGGCGCGCGACATGATGCTCAAGGCGACCGACCGGGATTTCGCGCCCTGGACCATCGTCCCCTCCGACGACAAGCGCCGGGCGCGGCTCAACTGCATTCGCCACCTGCTTAAAGTCATCCCTCACGAGGATGCGCCGCGCGTCAAGGTCAAGCTGCCCAAGCGCTCGACCAAGGGCGCTTACGACGACGTGGCCTCGCTCAAGGGCCTCCGGTTCGTGAAGGACTGGGCGTGACGGCGCCGCTTTGGAGGGCCGCGGGCTGTAGGCGCGATCCATAGCCCGTCGAAAGACGGGCGTCCTTCCGGCCGCCCTTTGGATCGCGCCGCCGCGACCAGCGGTCGCGGCTACAATCGGCGCCCGTCAGCCTTTCTCCAACACAGCCAGCACGCCGCCCGCGGTCGAAAACAGCGCCGCGTCCGCGTCGGCGAAGCCGATGAGCTGAAGCCCGAGCGGAAGGCCGTCATCCTTAAGGGCGGGAAGCGAGAGCGTCGGAACCCCGAGCATCGAGCCTGGAACCACGAACGCCGGGTCGCCGGTCCATTCGAGGCCGACCGGGGCCGCGCCCGGCGCCGCCAGGGTCACGCACGCGTCGAATTCCGCCTCGAGCGACTGATAGATTGCGCGGCGCCGCTCGCGCTCCGCGATGTCTCGGCGATAATCGTCCAGCGTCAGCGCCTCGGCCCGCGCCGCGAGCTCGAGAATCGCCTGGCTGAGCTTGCTCATGTCGCGCTCGCGGTAAGTGTTGAGCGGCCAGCGCGATTCCCAGGCGATGGTGTTATGGGAGAGCTCCCGCGCGTCGGCTATCGCGTCCTCGACCGCGGCGATCTTTTCGCTCTCGTGGCGGGAGACGAGCGCGACGCCGGCTGATTTGAGTCTCGCCGAGGCTTCCGCGAACGCCTCCTTCGCCCTAGCCGTGGCCACCGCCCAGCCGGGGGTTTCCAGAACGGCGAGCCGGCGTGGCTTCGATGGGGCAGGGCAGGTCGGCGGGCCGTAGAGGCCGGGATAACCTGGGTCGCCGCCGGCGCGGCGCGAGATCTCATAGGCGACAGCCCAAGCCTCCGGCAGGCTCGCGGCGATTGGCCCATGCGTGCTCTGGGAAAGGGCGTCATGGCTGCCGCCGCGGTTGATCGCGCCGACCGTCGGCTTGAAGCCGAAGCAGCCGCAGAAACTCGACGGCCGCAGGATCGAGCCGAAGACTTGGGTGGCGAGCCCGACGCTGATCGCGCCCACCGCCACCGCCGCGGCCGATCCGCTGCTCGAGCCGCCGGGCGTGCGGCTCAGGTCCCAGGGATTGCAGGTCGCGCGCGGGTGCATCCAGGCGAACTCGGTCGTCACCGTCTTGCCGACGATCACGGCGCCCGCCTCACGCAGCGCCGCGACGCTCGCGCCGTCGCGGTTCCCCCGAAAGCCGGCGAACAGCGGCGAACCGTTCTCCGTGGCCATGTCGATCGTTTCGATGATGTCCTTGACCCCGATCGGCATGCCGTCGATGGGCGAAAGCCGCTTGCCCGCTCGCCAGCGCTTCGTGGAGCGATCCGCCGCCGCTCGCGCGGCGTCGAAATTGAGCGCGACAAAAGCGCCGATCTTCGGCTCCCAGGCTTCGAGGTTGGCGATGCAGCGCTCGAGGAAGTCACGCGGCGAGTCTTTGCCGCTAGCGAAATCCGCCGTCGCCGGAAGAAACGGCTGCATGCGGGGCTGTGTCGCGTTGGGCGCGTTCATTGAACCTCCATCGTCATCGCGAGCGCAACGAAGCGATCCAGGGGCCGTAGGGCGCCCTACGTTCTCTGGATTGCCACGTCGCTTGCGCTCCTCGCAATGACGTCATCCTGTCAGGCCGAGGCGGACGCCTCGGCCGCCGTCGGCTGCGCCAAACCGGTGGCGCGGATGATCGCCTTCTCGATCTCGACCACGAGGAAGAAGATCAGGCCGCCGAGGAACAGCCAGGGCCACACGCCGACCGGTATCGCCTCCGTCTCGAACACATACTGCAGCGGCGGCGCGTAGGTGTACAAGAGCTGCAGCACGATCACGGCGCCGATCCCCATCGGCAGATAGCGGTTGCCGAGATGGGCAAGAGGCGACAGCGACGAGTTGATCTTGAACCGGCTGTTCAAGAGATAGAAGACCTGACCGATGACCAGCGTGTTGACCGCGACCGTTCGCGCAAGCGCGTCCGACCCTCCTTGCTCCTTCATCCAGAAGAACGCCCAAAGCGTGAGAACGAGCAAGAGCGCGCCGACGAAGACCACGCGCCACAGGCCGAAAGCGTCCAGAATAGGCCGGCGAACGGCGCGGGGCGGGCGTTTCATCACGTCGAGCTCGTGCGGCTCGAACGAGATCACGAGGCCGAGCGCAACCGAGGTCACCATGTTGACCCACAGGATCTGGGGCGCGGTGATCGGCATGGTGAAGCCGACGAAGATCGCCGCCAGAATGACCAAAGCCTGGGCGACATTGGTCGGCAGCATGAACAGGATCGCCTTCTCGATGTTGTTGTAGACCGTGCGTCCCTCCTTCACCGCGGCCGAGATCGAGGCGAAATTGTCGTCGGCCAGCACCATTTCGGCCGCCTCCTTCGTGACCTCGGTGCCCTTAATGCCCATGGCGACGCCGATGTCGGCCATTTTCAGGGCTGGCGCGTCGTTGACGCCGTCGCCGGTCATCGCCACGACCTGCTTATTGGCCTGGATCGCCTTGACGAGGCGCAGCTTATGTTCCGGGCTCGCGCGCGCGAACACGTCGACCTTGGCGACAGTGTCCTGAAGCGTCGCCATGTCCATCTGCTCGACTTCCGCCCCGGTGACCGCGGTCTTGCCGTCGCCGATGTCGAGCATTTTCGCGATCGCCGCGGCGGTGATCTTGTGGTCGCCGGTGATCATCGTGACGCGGATGCCGCCGTCGTGACATTCCTTCACCGCCTCGATCGCTTCCCTTCGGGGCGGATCGAGAAGCCCGACGAGGCCGAGCAGAACGAGGTTCTTCGGCAGATCGGCGGCTCCTAGGCTGCCCGACTTGAGGCCGGGATCGGGCAGCCAGGCCAGCGCCAGCACGCGCTCGCCTTGCGCCGCAAGCACGTCGGCGGCCTTATCGAAATAGGCGCGGTCAAGCGCCGGCCGGGCGCCGCTCGCGTCCTCCTGCCGGTTGCAATGGTCGAGGATGACCTCCGGCGCGCCCTTGACGAGTAGGATCTCGCCGCCGTCGGGCGTCTTGTTCAGCGTCGCCATGAACTTGTGTTCGGATTCGAACGGGATGACGTCAAGGCGCGGATAGGCCGCGCGCGCCTCCTCGCGCTTCACCCCCAGTTTTGCCCCGAACGGATAGAGCGCGCCCTCGGTCGGATCGCCCTCCACCTTCCATGACCCGTCCTCCTGGCGCAGCTCGGAATTGTTGCACAAAGCCGAGACGCGCGCCATCAGCTCGAGCACGGGATCCTTGCCGACCGGCGCGCCGTCCTTCATGACCTCGCCTTCGCTGGCGTAGCCGTCGCCCGTGACCTTCACCGTCTCGCCGGCGGTTGCCGCCGAAACGACCATCATTTCCATGAGCGTGAGCGTGCCGGTCTTGTCGGAGCAGATGCGCGCCACGGAGCCCAGCGTTTCGACCGCCGGCAGGCGCCGCACGATGGCGTTGCGGGCTGCCATGCGCTGGACGCCGATGGCGAGCGTAATCGTGATGAGCGCCGGCAGTCCTTCAGGGATCATCGACACGGCGATGCCGGTCACCGCCTGGAACATTTCGACGAATGGAATGTGCCGGACGAACTTCCCGTAGAGAAAGGTGATCGCGCTGATGATGAGAATGATGACGGTGATGGCGTAGCCGAACTTCTTGATCTGCAGCAGTAGCGGCGTCTCCAGCGCGCTGACGCCGGCGAGCAACTGGTTGATCCGCCCCAGTTCCGTATCGGCGCCGGTGGCCACGACCAATCCGGTCGCCCGGCCTGAGACCACCAGCGTGCCGGAATAAGCCATGCCCGTTCGATCGCCGACGGTCGCTTTCGCCGAGACGGGCTCGGTCGATTTGTCCGATGGAACGGATTCGCCGGTCAGCGCCGCTTCTTCCGTGCGCAGGTTCTTGACTTCGATCAAGCGGAGATCGGCCGGGATCTTGTCGCCGGATTCGAGGAACACGATGTCGCCCGGCACGAGCTTCTCCGCGGGGATCATCGCGGTTTGCCCGTTGCGCAAAGTTCTCGCCTCGGGCGAGAGCATGTTGCGGATGGAATTGAGCGACTTCTCCGCCCGGCCTTCCTGAAGGAAGCCGAGCAGCCCGTTGATGATGACCACGGCGAGGATGATCGACGCGTCGAGCCATAAGCTCATGATCAGCTTGATGAAGCCCGCGGCGATCAGGACATAGACCAGGACGTTGTTGAACTGCTGCAGAAAACGCATGAGCGGCCCACGCTTGCGCGCGGTCGGCAACACGTTGAGGCCATATTCCTCCTGGCGGCGAGCGGCTTCGGCCTCATCGAGCCCTGCGGTGACGCTGCTCTTGAGCCTGCCGACCGCCTCGTCCGCTGTGAGGGCGTGCCAGACCGTCTGTTCTGCTTCGCTCATTGCGGGAGCTCCATGCGCGGGGCGGCGGCTCGATTGAGATGCGCGACGGCGCGCCATGCGTGATGCGTGAGCCTGCTCATGAGCGCAACCGCATCAACGCGGGCGATCGCCTGGGTGGCGGTGAGCTTGCCGGACGCGACCATCTCGAGCGTGGCGCTGCGGTGCGCGGCCCGAAGATCGGCCAGCGCCTTGGCGGCGCGCTCCAGATTAAGGGAGGCGTCATCGACAGGCCCGGCGCGCGCGTCGCTCGCGGCCTCAGCCAGTTCGTCGTCGGCCGCGTGGCCCGGTCCGGCAGCGACGGCCAGATTGGCGGCGGCGCCCGCCGCGTCGCGCATCGACCCGGCGCACAAAGCGGCGGCCTTTATTTCTTCGGGTCCGTCGGTCGCGACACCTGTTCTCGCCATCGCGTCGACCGCTTCGGCAAGCCGGCTCGCATGGTCGAGCGCATGCACGGTGCTGGTGAACCACGCGTGGCCCTCCTCGGAAGGCGGCGGGTCGCTTTTCGATAGAAAATCGCTTGCCTCCCGCACGCCGTCCGACGCCTGCAGCCCGCGTCACCTCATCGATGGCCGGGCGAACCATTGCGCCCTTGGCCGCGCCCTCGAGCCCGCTTGCGGCCGCGCCGCACAGCGTCTCGAGCGCCCGCTCGATCGTCCGCCGCACCGCCTCGACCGCGACCATCGGCGAGCGAAGCGAAGCCGGATCGAGGGTTTTGGTGAACGGCGAGCCGCGCTCCGGCACGAGGCGTTCGATTGCCCGTGTGAACGGGCCCATCAGCGGCAAGAGCACCGCGACGCCGATCACGTTATAGGCCGTGTGATAGGCCGCAAGCAGGGCCGTCGCATCGATCGCCTCCGCCGCCCGGACGATCCAGGGCGTGATAAACGGAAAAAGCACGATCGCGATCAACGCGGCCACCAGCTTGAAAGCGATATAGGCGACGGCGAGGCGCTTGGCGGTGCTCGAGGCGCCGATCGCCGCGACCGCGGAAGAGGTCGCCGTGCCGATGTTCTGCCCGATGACGAGCGCCAGCCCCTGATCGAGGCCGACCGCGCCCGCGTGGAGCGCGGACAGCGTCACGGCGATCGAGGCGGTCGAAGACTGCATGACGGTGGTCATTATGGCGCCGACCGCCACCAGCAGGATGACACGCGCAAGGCCGGCGAGGTCGATTGCGCCGGCCGCGTTCATGATCGTGGGCAGATCCGACGGGTGCAACGATTCGGCCAGCCCGCTCATGCCCTCTTGCAGCGTCGATAAGCCGACCAGGATCAGAGCAAAGCCCGCGATGGCGGCGCCCGCCGCCGCCAAGCGTCCGCGCCCGACCACCTTCATGAGCGCGCCGACGAAGACGATCGGCAGCGCCCAGGCGGTGAGCGAAATCCGGACCCCGAACGCCGCCACCAGCCAGCCGGTGCCGGTCGTGCCGATGTTGGCGCCGAAGACGAGGCTCAGCCCTTGCGGGAAGGTGAGGAGCCCCGCGCTCACCAATCCGATGGTCGTCATGGTGGTGGCGCTGGACGACTGCACCAGGAGCGTGATGATCGCGCCCCAGAACGTGCCGAGGAGAGGGGTCGCCGCCGCCTTCTCCAACACCGTCTTGAGCGCCGTGCCGGCGAGCGCCTTGAGCCCGTCGGTCATCACCGCCATGCCTAAGAGAAATAGGCCGACGCCGCCGATGATCGAAACGGTGGTTTCCAAATCTCCTCCCGGCCCCTCGCGTCTGCGCGCACAAGTGGGAAGCCCGCACCCCTAGCGCGGGGGGCGGCGCTTGTCGACCGCGCGGCCAAGCCGCGCCGACCGACCCCCCTGAGGCGGCGCGCGTCAGACCGAGGAACGAGCGATGTGGTCGATCGCCATGTCGAGCGCGAGCTCGAGCGGCCTGCTCGAGCGTGTCGTCTGGGCCAGCAGGAGGCCGCCCTGGAGCGCAGCGATCGTCGCGGCGGCGAGATCGGCCGGGTTCGCCTCGGGCTTGAGCCTGCCGTTGTCGCGCATCGCCTGAAGACCCGTCACCAGATAGGATTCCCAGAGCTCGAAGCCATGCGCCAGCAGCGCCCGCGCGCTCTCCGAGCGATCGGCGAGCTCGCTCGCCAGCGATCCAAGCGGGCAGCCGCCGACGCCGCCGGCGGACTTGTTGATCCTGACGATTGCGTCGCGCCACCGCCTCAAGCCCGCCAGCGAATCGACGCCCTCCAGGCGAGCGGCCTGAAAGCCCAAGACGCGGCCGGTCTGACACTCGATCACCGCGCGCATCAGCGCATCCTTGTCGGCGAAATAATGGTAGAGCTGCGACTTCGAGGTCGAGCTCGCCTCCATGATGTCTTCGAGGCTCGTCCCGCTGGCCCCGCGGGCGCGGACGAGATCGGCCGCCGCCTCGACGATGCGCGCCCTGGTCGCCGCGCCCCGCGGCGTCGTCGGCCGACGCTCGCGCAATCGAACTTTCATTTGTCCGCGCAAAGCCGAACGCTCCTTCGTCGTCCGGAGATTACGCGCTATTGGACTTGACAGTCCACTTTCGATTGCGGACTGTCGCGGACGTTCTCTGGACCGTTCAGTCCAGAAAGTAACCGAAGCGGAGCAATGGAATGTCTCTTCTGCAAAATGGCGACGCCTTCCCGAACCTCGAGGTTCCCGCCGTGGGCGGCGGGACGATCGCGCTTCCCGCCGCGCTCGCCGGATCGTGGGGCGTGGTGCTGATCTATCGCGGCGCCTGGTGCCCGTTCTGCAACGCCCAGCTCGCGAGCTACGCGGCCGAGAAAGAGGCGCTGGACGGTCTCGGGGTCAAGGTCGTGGCGCTCTCGGTCGACGATGAAGTGACAAGCGCGGCGACCGTCGCCAAGAACCATTTGCAGTTCCCGGTCGGCCACAGCGCGAACGCGGACGCGATCGCCGCCGCTACCGGAGCGTTCGTCAATGCGAACCCGCGCTATTTGCAGCCAGCGAGTTTCGTTCTCGCGCCGGACGGAACCGTGAAGGCGGCCGTGTACGCCACGAGCGCCATTGGCCGCATGTTGGCCAAGGACGTGGTAGGCTTCGTGGGTTACCTCAAGTCGGTGGCGGCGAAGGCCGCCGCGGAATAACCCTGAACCGCAAAGCCAAAGCGCGGGCGCCAGGCCAAGGCGCCCGACGGGGCTTGCCGCCAGGCTTCCGGCGACGCAGATTGTCCGCCTTACCGCGGGCGAGCGTGCCACGATCTAACGACGGGCTCCGGCTCTCGGTCGCGGGATAACCGGGAGCGAGGACGAGGGCATGCTGTTCGCCGTGAGTGGTTTCATGGGTTGCGCCGTTCACGCGAGCGACGGCGAGGTCGGCGCGGTCAAGGACTTCCTGTTCGACGACCAAACCTGGAAGATTCGCTGGATGGTGGTCGACGCGGGCAAATGGCTGCCCGGCCGGCGGGTGTTCATCCACCCCTCGGCGATTGCGCCGCTCACACTGCCCCCAAAGCCAGCGCTCCCGATGATGAGCCCAGGCGAGACGCTCGAACTCACCGTCAATCTGACAAGGAGCCAAATCGAGGCCGGCCCTCACTCCCACGCAGACGTTCCGGTGACGAGGGACATGGAGGCCCTCCTTTACGACCATTACGGCTGGGATCCTTTTTGGGGCGCGTCCTATTTTGGCCCGACCCTCTTGCCGAATGCGGAAGCTGAGCTCGTCCGCGAGGCCGCCCGGCGCGCGGCGGAGGCCGAGAACCCGCCTCTGGACGGCGCCGATCATCTGCACAGCGCAGCCGAGTTCAAGGGCTATACCGTTCACGCCCTCGACGGCGACATCGGCCACGTCGAGAACCTGTTCGCCGACGACGCCAATTGGGACATCCGCTATCTCGCCATTGCGACGCGGAACTGGTGGCCCGGCAAGATCGTGCAGCTTTCGCCCTATGCGGTGAAGGACATCGACTGGTTCGGCGAACAGGTCAACATGAATGTCGCCCGCGATCAGGTGCGGTCCGCTCCGGCCTGGGACCCGCTAGCCATGGCCGACCAAGTCGCCGAAGGCGAGCTCCATCGCCATTTCGGCTGGCCGGGCTATGGCGGGTAGGGAGGTTGTCACCCCCGCGAAAGCGAGGGTCCAGAGCCGCCGCCGCGAAGCCGCCTTGAAGGGCCCTGTGGCGCCACGGAACCGGCGATCGGGTTAAGACAATTGCTAAGACCGACCAGTTGGCTGTCGTCTTAGGCGACATCCGGCGAAATGTCAGATGTTGTGGGCTGGACAATGACCGATCTGACACTTGAAAACCTACGCAGCGAGCTAGCGCCGATACGCGCCCAGCTCGATGGATTGCCGGTGATCAATCGCGCACTGACCGTGCTACAACAGGACATGCGTTCTTTAAGGGCGGCGTTCAATGATTTCGCCCGCACTAACGTCACCGTGGGAGACGTCGAAGCCCTCCACACCGACGACCTCGCGTAAAATTGGGGCTTCCATATCCAGAGTTGCTGCGGACACCTGATGTCAATCGGCCGACGCGCCGCGAGCCTGCTCCCTTCTCCCATCGGGAGAAGGGCTGGGGATGAGGGCGTGGGTCGGCTGGGCTAGCGGCCGGGGCTCGTTCTGCAGCTCCCGGCGCGCATTTGATCAGATCGACAGCGCGACCTTTCCAACCAGGCCTGCGAGAATGAGCAGTCCGCTCAGCCGGCAACTCTCGCCCTCCTCCGCCAGGAAGAGGCGCCCAAAGCCGATGAGCGCGGCGAGCGTGACAGCGATTTGGCCAGCAGAGTTCATGTTTTGTTTCCCCAAAACTTTCAGCCGATGAGTTTCGTTCCGCACGATCGCTCTCAGAGCTTGCCGGAGGCGTTCGTCGGTGTCGGGACAAGGTTAGGGGAGAAACAAGAACAAAGCAAGAATAAAAGCGGCCTCCTCGTTGATTTTTATCAAGCGCGCTCCCGCCAGGGCGCGACGGGCTCGAGGCGCCAGGCGGCGGCGGTGATGGGCTGCTTTGAATGGGCTGCTTTGAAAAAAAAGCCCCGCGCGGGGGCAATGACGCGGGGCAAGGTGCGCGCTTTGTGGTGCGGTCGCGCGCGAACCAGCACGTTTTAATTGATACAACTCAAATAACACAATTCGACATAAGTGCCGAGGCATTACGGGCGCGCGCCTGAACCCTCTTTTATCGGTCGAGACCGCGCATCTCAGCTTTGCATCCACATAAATGTGGGGGTTATCTTATGTAAACACTCGAGCTAACTGCGTCGTCAACTAAAGCTCAATGCACCGGACAATGCGTACGACAACAAAGATAAACTTCGCGGTACAGCGCCAGAACCCTAACCTTGACGACTGGGACACGATCCGAAACTCGATCACGCCCCAGGAAGCGCGCGCCCGCCGGCTCATGCGGTGGCAGCAGAGCCTGCGCACACGGTTTCAGTTTCGGCTCGTTAAGGTGGAGACTCAGACGACGATCATACCTCTCGAAGAGGAATGACGTTTCGGCTTGCCGCGGGCTCACTGCGCCGCGCAGGTTTCCTTGACGCCGTTCATGGTCAGCGTCGCGCCCCGCCCCTTGATCCAGAACTCGACGCCGCCGTTGGCGTAGCGCCCGCCGTCGGCGGACATGACCTGAGGCAGGTTAAGCGCGCGCCCCGTGTCGAAGGTGAGCGCGACCTCGCCCTTGGGCGAGCCGGGCGGAGAGAACCTCGCCGTCAGCTTCCCGCCGCCGCTGCACGCATAATGCGCTTCGGCCGCATAAGCAGGAGCGCCAATCGCCAGGACGGCGAAAGCGCTCGCGAGGGCGAGTGGAATCGCGAATATGGCCATGCGCAGCATTCCCGAGGCGAGCGTTTTGGCCAGGCAAGGATGTCCCGGTCAAGGTTGTTTCTCCGACCCCTGCCGCCGATCTGTCCAAGCCAATCGCCAGTGTGACGCGGATCACAGCGTCAACCGAACTCCCGTGCTAGCCCGTATCGTCGACTGGGCGGGGTTCACAGAACGAGGGCTGCCCCGACGCCTTTGAGCGCGCCGGGGCTGTCCAACCGGCAACCCGCGCGAGAAATTTGTCAACACCAAACAATTGGCCGTTGTCGAAGACGGGGCGAATGTCGGTTGAGGGAGGAAGCAATGAATTCCACCTATAAAATTGCAGCGGCTGTAATCGGCAGTTTCGCTTTGGGCGCTGGCGCTGCCGATGTTTTGCATGCGCAGGCCAAGCCGCCGGGATTTGAGTTCGCCGAAATCGATGTCAAGGATCAGGATGGCTACACCAAGGATTATCTGCCCAAGGTGCAAGCCAACATCAAAGAATCCGGCGGCAAATACCTCGCCGGCGGCTATAACAAAGCGATCGGTTTCAGCGGCTCCCCGCCGCCCAATCGGGTGGTTCTCTTACAATTCGCCGATATGGATGCGGTCAAGGCGTTCAACGTCAAACAGCGCCAACTTCAGGCGGACGTTGGCAATAAATACGCCAGCTTCCGCACCATCGGAATCGAGGGCGTCGCGCAGAAGTAACGAGCGAGCTGCCGGGCTCGCCCGGCCGTCCTCATCCCGTCACGGAGAGATTGGGAAATCCGCCCACAGATTGTCACCCCCGGCGAACGCGGGGGTCCATTGGTCGCCCCTCCGGATCGAGCCGCCCGATCAGCTCGCGCTTCTCGAGTGGAGCTGCTTGAGCGTTCCCGCGCATCCGCCGCACGGGCGAAATTTCGCGCCATTGCTTTTCAAAATCCAGAATGTGTGCTATAGATCTTTCCGCTGGCCGGATCGCTGGGGGGTGGCTCAGCCGATCGGATGGTGAGGCGAGAGAAGGCGCTTGAGACGTTTCACACAACCCGGAAGGCGAGTTAAGACCGAGAAGATTTTTTTATTTTTTCCGGTGTAACCCTTTGAAAAGTCCCAATTCCGCCAAACGAAACCAAATAAATCCAAGCTTTTTTCCTTGGTTTTATTTGGATTCACTTGCACGGAACTCGCCCAGCGGTTGCATCCGCCGGCCGTAAGGGCAGGGTGGCGCGGCTCAGGCGCCGCTCACGCGAAGGCGCGCGCCGCCACCTTGTGCCTCGCGATCAGGGCGGGGAGGTCCACGCCCTCGGGCTTGCCGTCGATGACCCGCCATGCCCCCGCCACCATCACCCGGTCCGCCCGGTGGGCGCCGCAGAGGGCGAGCGCCGCAATCGGGTCTTGCGCGCCCGAGAAGCGCGGCTCGTCCAGCGTGAAGAGCGCGAGATCGGCCTGCATGCCCGGCGCGATCGCGCCAATGTCGTCGCGCCCGAGGCAATGCGCCGAGCCCTGCGTTCCCCAGCGGAGCGCGTCGTAGGGGGTCACCGCCGACGGACCGTAGCTTAGGCGCTGGAGCATGAGGGAATGGCGCACCGCCTCCATCATGTTCGACGAATTGTTGGAGGCCGAGCCGTCGACGCCGAGCCCAATTGTCGCGCCGGCCGCCTCGAGCTCCCTCGTCGGGCAAACGCCCATGCCGAAGGCCATGTCGGAGGCGGCGCAATGGCAGACGTTGACGCCGGCGGCGCCTACGCGCTCGATCTCGCTCGCGTTGAAATGGATCCCGTGCGCGACCCAGGCGCGGGGGCTCAGCCACCCGGCCTCCTCCAGGAGGTCGACCGAGCGCATGCCGAACGTCTCGACGGCGTAGACGTCCTCGTCGAGCGACTGGCAGAGATGGGTGTGCAGCCGGCAGTCGTAGCGCTCCGCGAGCGCGGCCGATCCCTCCATCACCCGCCTTGGGACCGCGAGCGGCGAGCAGGGGGCAAGCGCGACGCGAATCATCGCCCCCGGTTTGGCGTCGTGATAGAGGCGCAGCACCCGCTCGCTGTCCTCGAGGATCGTCTCCGAATCCTGCACGATCGAATCGGGCTGCAAGCCGCCATCCTTCTCGGAAATGCCCATCGATCCGCGCGTGACCGTCATGCGCAGGCCGAGCTTCGTCGCCTCCTCGACCTCGATGTCGATTGCGTTCGTCAGATTCGGGGGAAAGAGATTGTGATGATCGGCCGCAGTCGTGCAGCCGGAGAGCATAAGTTCGACGAGCGCCATCCGAATCGCGAGGCGCAGCGTCTCGGGGGTCATGCGGCCCCACACCCGCTCCATCGTGACGAGCCAGGGGATGAGCTCCTTGCCGAACCCTGCGGGATGAGCGCGCGTCAGCGTCTGGTAGAAATGATGATGCGCATTGACGAGCCCCGGCAGAACGACATGGCGCGAGGCGTTGAAGGTCGCCTCCGGGGGGATGGTTGGCGATTGGCCACGCGGAACGCATTCGACGATTTCAGCGCCCTCGACCACAATTCCGCGCTCGGAATCGGCTGCGAGGATGGCGAGCGGGTCCTTGATCCACAAACGCATGCGATTGCTCGCTCCCTTTGGCAAAGCGGGGCGCATAGGCGAGGCGGGCCGAAAGGTAAAGCCTTTTGGCGCGTGTCTTGCATTCCCTGCATGGCGAATGAATCACCTCGGATGGCGCGCTAAAAATGTATTCGACGCTCGGAATTTCGGCCCTTATGGTGGACCCGCCGGGGCGAGAACGGCCATGCTTCGGCGTGGCGTGCAGCGAGCCTCACGGCGGTGGGGCGGCGCAGCCGCCGACCGGCCAATAGAATTGGACTGTGGGAGGAGGATTCGTATGCGCGTTGCGATCTTGGCGGCGTTGGCGGGAACAATCGCGTTCGCCGGACCGGCGTCTGCCCTCGACAAGGTGACTTTCGGCACGAATTGGGTCGCCGATCCCGAGGCCGGCGGGTACTACCAGGCTTTGGTCGACGGGACTTACGCCAAATACGGACTGGACGTCACGATTCTCCAGGGCGGCCCCACCTCGAACGGCGGCATGCTCTTGATCGCCGGGAAGATTGAATTCTTCATGGGCGGCGACATGATCGGCGATTTCCTGGCGGTGCAGAACAACATCCCGACCATCGCTGTCGCCGCCCACTTCCAGAAAAACCCGCAGATCTTCATGTCGCACCCGGGCGTCGGCCTCGACAAATGGACGGACCTTCCCAAAGCGAACCCGGCTTTTGTCAGCGCCGGCGCGGTCAACACATTCTGGGCATGGATGCGGCTCGCCTACGGTTTCAAGGACGAGAACATCAAGCCCTACAATTTCAATTCAGCCCCGTTCATCGCCGAGCCGCATTCGATCCAGCAGGGGTATCTGACCTCGGAGCCGCTCGAGGTCGAGAAGCAGGGCGGGTTCAAGCCCAACGTCTTCCTGCTCGCCGATTACGGCTACGACACCTATGCGACCCTGGTCGAAACGCGCCGCGAGATGGTGGAGAAGCATCCTGACATCGTGCAGCGCTTCGTCGACGCCTCCACGATCGGCTGGTACCATTATCTCTACGGCGACAATTCCAAGGCGAATGAGGCGATCAAGCGAGAGAATCCGGAGATGACGGACGAGCAGATCGCCTTCTCGATCAAAAAAATGAAAGAATATGGCATCGTCGATTCAGGCGACACCCTCAAGCTTGGAATTGGCGCGATGACCGACCAGCGCTGGAGCGATTTTTACAACACAATGGTGAAGGCCGGCGTGGTCAAGCCGGGCATCGACTACAAGAAGGCTTACACGCTCCAGTTCGTCAACAAAGGCGTGGGCCTCGACTTGCGTCCGAAGTGACGCTGTCTTGTCGAGGCGCGCCGCTTCGCTCGGCGCTATTTCTTCGGCGCGGGCAGGGCGTTGAAGACATCGGGCGGCAGCACCGCGGAGACGTTGACCGTCACCTTCTCGTTTGGGCCAAAATTTTTCACCTGGTTCGTGACCGGGGCAAGGCTCTTGAGAAAGGCGACGATCGCCTGCGCGTCGGCGTCGGTGAGGTGCGACAGCGCCGGGTAAGGCATGACCGGGCTGAGCTCCCTTCCCTCGGGCGTTTTGCCGGTCCGGATCGCTGTTATGACCTGCGCGTCCGTCCACTTGCCGAGACCCGTCTCTTTGTCCGGGGTCAGATTCTGGCCGACGAAGACGCCTGCGCCGGGGATAGCGAAGCCGACGTCGGATCCACCGAGGTAGCGCTTCATGTCGGGCCGGCCGAGCAGCGCGCCAGGGGTGTGGCAATCCGAGCAGCCAGCGATCGTCACGAGGTAGCGCCCGCGCGCCACGTGGGCGTCGTCGGCGGAAGCTGGAGACGCGAGGCCTACGGACGCGGTCAGGGCCACGCCAAGCGTCGTGGCGAACAGGGTTTGCGGCATGGTTCTCTCCTTCTCAGCTTGCGACGAGTTCCTCAGGCCGCGGCGCCGGAGATGGGAATCCCCGTCAGATGAGCAGGAACGTCCCAATGCTGCGTGGGGTCCGGCTTGTGCGCCACCGGCGCGATCGCGCCTCGCCACGCGACGCCGATCATCTGCGCGGTCTGGTAAGCCATCACGCTCCACCCTTTCCCCGCCAAGGCGCGCAAGCCCGCCGCCACGTGGGGCGACACCAGGTCATGAAAGACCACCATTGCGGTCATTTCGAGGTAGGGCGCGCAAGCTAGCGCGTCCCGCGTCGGAGCTTCCCCGTCGTGGTCGCCGTCGATGAATGCGAACGCCCAGCGCGTCCCTGCTTCGCCCAGGCGGACAACCGCCCCGGGGCTCTTTTCCGGAACGAGAGTTGTCGTGGCGCCTCCTCCGGCCCCGCGAACCACGTGTTCGAACTCGCTCCGCCAGTCTTTATCCGCGAGGAGAGGCTCGATGACGGTGAGCGGCGCAATCCCGGCGGCGATGAGATAAGCGGTCGACCAGCCGCGCCACGCGCCGATCTCGATCCCGCTCCGCCCCTTGAACGCGCGCGCGTTGCCATAGAGGATCGAAGCTTCGTCGCGGTTGATGAAGCCGACCGTCGGATTGCGTCTATCGACGCGAAAGGGGTGGTCGATCTGCTTGCGAAAATAAGGCCAGGTGGAGGCGCTCTTTTCGGCCTCGATCATGTTCGGAAAGAGATGATCGAAAACCGGCGCTTCGAGATTGGCGGCGACATAGTCTTTGGCCATGGATTGGACCTGGAGCAAAGGAACGAATTGGCAGCGCCTGCGTTCAATTGGGACGTGATTCTGAGGCGCTTCTGGAGCGGCGCGCCGGTATGCGGCGCATGGCATAGCGTCCTGTGTGACGTCAAGAATGGGCTGCCTTTTTGCCGGCTGCCAGCGCTGCAATGCAGCAAATTCAAGGCACTTGTACTTAGGTTGTTCTCGCATTACGTTTTGTTTGACCGGAAAAGCGAGGTCTGTGAAGCCCCATGCTTCAGGCGCGCCTTGAACGGCGGGGCGCGGGGTGCGACCTTGGAAGAGCAGTGCGGGCGATCAACAGCAAGGCGAGAGACCTTGCCGCAGGTTGGAATATGGACGGCACGCGATTTGCAGTGCATCGGGAGGTTGTCGCGGACTGAACGGACGCGGCGGAATGACGGGTTTGCATCATGAATCAGATGGCAAGTCTGGCGACGAAAGCAGCGGCGGTCCCCGTGGCGCCGCCGCCGCTCGTGACCTTGCGGGGAGTGCATAAGGTCTTCGCCAATCAGGTCACGGCTCTCGAAGGCCTCGACCTCGACATTCGGGCGGGCGAGTTTCTGTCCCTGCTGGGTCCATCCGGCTGCGGCAAGTCGACCGTTTTGCGATTGCTGGCGGGCCTCACTGGGCCGACGCACGGCGAGATCGTTTGGCTTACGAAATGCCCTGAGCTGGGCTTCGTGTTTCAGGAGCCGACCCTGACGCCGTGGTCCGACGTCTTCACCAATGTGTGGTTGCCATTGCGCCTTGCCGGGGTGTCGAAAGAGAAGGCTCGCCCGCGCGTCGAAGAGGCGCTTGAGCAAGTTGGGCTGGCAGGTTTCACCAAGGCGTATCCGCGCCAACTGTCCGGTGGTATGAAGATGCGGGTGTCGATCGCCCGCGCCCTGGTGACGCGGCCGACGGTCCTGCTGATGGACGAGCCGTTCGCCGCCCTGGATGAAATCACGCGCCTTAAGCTTAATGACGATCTGGCGGCGCTGCGGGCGTCCCTTGGGGCGACGGTGGTGTTCGTGACCCATTCGGTGTTCGAGAGCGTGTATCTTTCCGACCGCATCGTCGTGATGGCTGCGAGACCCGGGCGCGCCGTAGCGGAGATCAATGTTGAAGCGCCCACTGCGTCACGACAGGAGGGGTTTCGGCTCTGTAAAGCCTACGCTGACACATGCGTGCAGACCTCGGAAGCGCTTCATGTCGCAATGGGCGATCGGCCGTCCAAGATGCTTAAGGCCCAGGCAGCGCAGTGAACCGGGAGGACTTCGTCGGCTATGCGGTCCCAGCGATCACGCTGAGCTTAGGGCTGTTCGCTTGGGAGGGGCTGGTCCGGTACTTCGCCGTCCCTTCTTATCTTTTGCCCGCGCCAAGCCTCATTATCTCCACCCTCATCACCGATTGGCCGGTGCTGTCTGCGTCGCTGTGGGTGACGCTGTCGATTACGCTCAAGGCGCTCGGGATCGCGGTCATTGGGAGTGTCGGGCTGGCAATTATTTTCGCGCAGTCGCGACTTGTCGAGCGTGCGTTCTACCCATTCGCCGTAGCCATGCAAGTGACGCCGATCGTCGCCATCGCCCCGCTCCTGCTGATCTACCTCACCCCAGGCATAGCGGTGCTGGTGTGCGCCTTTTTGGTGGCGTTCTTTCCCCTCCTGGCCAACACCACGCTCGGGCTGTCTTCGGCAGACCACAATCTGATTGACCTGTTCCAGATGTATCGGGCCACACGCATGCAGCAGTTCATGCTGCTCAGATTGCCCTCAGCTCTGCCGTATTTTCTCGCCGGCCTTCGCATCAGCGGCGGACTGGCGCTCATCGGTGCGATCGTCGCTGAGATCGCTGCGGGCTCGGCCGGGCAGGGGTCAGGGCTTGCCTATCGCATCGTCGAGTTTGGGTTCCGCCTCAATATTCCGCGCATGTTTGCTGCGCTGCTCTTGATTTCGGTGGCGGGAATCACAATTCATCTGCTGCTGACTGCGCTGTCACATTGGTTGTTGCGCGATTGGCATGACAGCGAGCGTGGACGGGAAACCTGAAAAAAATCAGATAATTTGTCCGATCTTCTAAGCCGGCGTGAGCGATTTTGTACCTGCCAAGCCGCTGAACGGGCCGAGTTTGCGCCGATAAACGGAAGGCGGGGTCACATGAATATCGAGTATCTTAATGTTGAGCGACGCATCGCGTCGCGCCGCGCCTCTGTTCTTCGGAAGCTTGGAATTTCCAATTTGGTCAGCACGGCGGCGTTCGATATTGCCGCCGCGCATGAGGCTTTGGTTCGCCGGCAGGCGGTCCCCGAGCGCATCTTCGCCGACGGTCTCGTCGTCGATGTGCCGGCGGGGGTGTACCATCCGCTGCCTGACTCGAGCTCGGAATTTTTCATCCGCAACATCAAGGCGATGAACCCGGAACTGATCGCCAAGACGCTCGAAATCGGTTGCGGCTGCGGCATCATTTCACTCTACATGGCGGCCAATTGGACGACCCGAACGGTCGCTACAGATATTTCGCAGATCGCCGTTGAGGCGACGATCGCGAACGCGAAGCTTAACAACGTCGCAGTGACGGCCTTTCAATCCGATCTGTTCGAGAAAATTGACGAGAAGGATTTTGACCTCATCGTTTTTAATACGCCGTTGGTCGACAAGAATCCGGAAAACGACATTGAGCGCTACAGTCTATGCGATCCGCAAGGGCGGATCACTGAATCCTACCTGCGCCAGGCGCGCGGCCACGTGTCGAAGGACGGGCTCATTATCTTTTCGATTTGCAACAACTCCGCCTATGAGGTGATGGACGCCATCGACCTCGACTATCAGATCGTCGGCTTTGAGCTGGCCTACAGCGGCTTTTGGCGGGCGATCGTGGGCGCGCGCAACTGAAAGGCAGGCGCCGCCGCTCAGGGATGAGCGCGCTTTAGCGGGTCAGGTCCTTAACAAGTCGGTGAGCGACTGACCCTCGCGATGGCGTGAGCATCGGCGCCCATGGTAGAACGGGGCTTGAGGGCGTTTCCGCGCCCAAAGGCGACTGGACGCTAGCCATGGCGGATGCAAGCTCGACGTCTTCCAGCGGCTTTGCCGAGCCCGTTCGTCGGCGGAGCAGAAAATGGATGAGTCTGCTCCCTGAACTCCCCTATTTTGCTATCGTCGTCATTGGCATTGTTGGTGTTTCCTGGATCAATACGCTGGGCGTTTCAGTGGCGACCTATTGGGTCTTTATGACCCCGATTGCCGCGCTTCTTTGCATCTCGGTCGGTTGGGCGCATTTGCCGCAGGGTCGCGGGCGGTTCGAAATGTTGGCGATTCAACTTGGCCAGTGGGCGGCCTTCCTCGTCGCCATGTATCTCGATCCACGTTAGCAACATCGACGGCCTGGTCACCCACGACGCCTTGGGAAGCATTTTGTTGACGCTGCTCGCGCTCGGGGTCTTTATTTCCGGACTGGACTTGAGGACCTGGAAGCTTTGCGTCGCTGGCGCCTTCCTTGCGCTTGCGGTGCCGTTTGTCGCTTGGTTCGCCGATGCCGCATTGTTCATATTTCTCATCGGCGCCGTGCTGATCGCGCTTGGATTGCTCATCTGGTGGAGCGCCCACCGGTCGCCGCAGCACGGCTGAGCCGTCGTCCGGGTGAAGCGGCGACACGTGTGCGTGATCCCTCCGGGCCGGGACTTGCGCGGGCAAGCCGGATGGCGCCTAAAGAACGGCTGAAGAAGAGGGCGGGGCAAGGCGGCCGGGAGGGGGAGCTTCACTATCTCTTTGTGCGTTCACGACTTGGCCGGCGTCACGGCGGCCCGCGGTTTGGCGAGCAGGCGCGCGCTCCGGCTTTTGTCCCTTGCGCGGGCGGCGCCGTTTCTCGCCTCGGCCGCTTGTTCCGGATGTGCGCCGGTCGGTCCGAACTTCGAGCGGCCGGCGGCGATCGTGTCGCCGCAGTTCAAAGAGGTCAAGGGTTGGAAGATCGCCACACCGCGCGCAAACGAGCCGAAAGGCGAGTGGTGGTCCGTTTTTCACGACCCCGAGCTTGACCAGCTCATGCGGGTCGTCGCGGTGTCCAACCAGACGATCAAGGCGGACGAGGCCAATTACCGCCAAGCCCTAGCGCTGATCAATGAGGCGCGCGCTGGGCTCTTTCCGACGGTCGAAGGCACTGGATCCGCGACGCGCTCCTCGCCTTCGCAGACAAACCTGTCCGCGGAAGCGGCGGGGTCATGGACGCTTGACGTCTGGGGTCAGGTCCGGCGCGAGATCGAGGCGCAGCAAGCGGGAGCGCAAACAAGCGCCGCCAATCTCTCCAATGCTTTGCTGGCCGCACAATCGACCCTGGCGCTCGCCTATGTGACGCTGAGGGAGGCGGATTCCCTCGAGACCCTGCTGGCCAGCACCATCGAAGATTACAAGCGTTCGGTGACGATCACGCAAAATCAGTATAACGCCGGGACCGCCGCCAAGTCGGACGTCATCACCGCCCAGGCTCAGCTGCTCAACGCTCAAGCGGCGCTCATCGCTGCAGGGGTGTCGCGGGCGCAAGCCGAACATGCGATCGCGGTCCTGATGGGCCGCCCTCCGGCCGGCCTATCCGTCCCGCACGGAAGCCTGGCGACCCGCGTTCCCGCGGTCCCGGTCGGTCTGCCGTCGTCGCTGCTGGAGCGTAGGCCTGATGTTGCGGCGGCAGAGCAGACCATGCGCGAGGCCAATGCTCTGATCGGCGTCGAGTTCGCCGGCTATTTTCCAGCCGTGTCGCTCTCTGGCCTCATCGGCTATTCCGGCAATCCGTTCGCCGCCGAGTTCGGCCCGAGCAATCCCGTCTGGTCATTCGGAGCCTCGCTTGCCCAGCCGCTGTTTAATGGAGGTCTCACCACCGCACAGGTCGAGGCGGCGCGCCAAACCTATGAGGCGGATGTCGCCGCGTATCGCGAGACGGTGCTGATAGCTATCCAGCAGGTCGAGGACGCGCTTGCGGGCATTCGCATCCTGTCGCGCGAGGTCAAGGTGCAGGCGGAAGACGTGCGAATCTCGCGGCAGGCGACGCAGATCACGCTCAACGAATACAAGGCGGGCACGCAGGCTTTCACCGCCGTCGTCACCGCGGAGACCCAGCAGTTGGCGGCTGAAGAGTCGCTGCTCTCGACCCAGGGCCAGCTCCAGGCGGACGCGGTCGATCTTATTGTCGCGCTCGGCGGCGGCTGGAGCCAATCGCTGCTGCCGGACGTAATGGCGCAAACGTCGGCGATTCCGCCTCACTGAGCCGAAACAGCTAGATCATTCCGTATTTAAAGTCGGGCTCGACGTTCGCCCCGCCATCCGTTTGGGTTTTCTTGACGCGTGGCCGTTTCGCTGCGAAAGCCCCCATTTTTGGCTATTGGATTCTCTTGGATTTCCTTGGATTCTCTCGTCCGAATCGAGACTTATCAATGACTTACGGGGGCATAGACCGACCTCAAGTTTTTCTCCCGCTCCTTGGGCTCGCGGCGCAGAGACGTGAAGCCAACTTGGCGCGAAGTGGGGCAAAATTGTTCATGCGCTCAGTTTAATGATGTTTCTGGTTTTCTGCAATAGATTGTCGTTCGAGATGCATGTTCGAAAATGCGGGGGGATCGATTCACTATCAAGGACACGGAAGCGCACGAAGGAGAAGCCATTCTTGGTGATCTTCGTGATCTTGGTGGTGGAGCGTCGATCCGGTCACCCGCCGTCCGTTGGGTCGTCCGAGCAAAGCCTGCTTGGCTTAGACCGAATTCCACAATGCGACCGCCGGGTCGTCTTTGTCATGCTCGTAGCCGAGGATGCTTACGCTCGCCGTGCCGAGCATGAAGAGACGCCCTTCGGAGGGAGCAAGGCCGAGCCAGCGGGCCGCCAGCACCCTCAGGATATGGCCGCTGGAAAAGACGATGGACTGGTCGTCCGTTGCGCGAAGGCGGCTGATGACGCGATCGGCGCGGGCGCCGACATCGGCCGGCTGCTCGCCGTTCGGGCATCCGTCGCGGAACAGAAGCCAACCAGGGCGACCCTCAAGAATCTCGCTGCTCTTGCGCCCTTCGTAGTCGCCGTAGTTCCATTCGAGCAGGTCGGGGTCGAGCTTGGCGGCGTCGCCGAACCCAGCCAGCGCGCAGGTGCGGGCCGCGCGCTGAAGCGGACTGGTGAAAACCCGATTGAAGGTTAGTCCCTTGAGACGCTCGCGGAGCGCTCGCGCTTTCCGTTCGCCTTCCTCAGTAAGGGGAATGTCCGTGCGCCCCGTATGCTTGCCGCTTGCGCTCCATTCGGTTTCGCCATGGCGAACGAGATAGACGCAAGGAAGCATTGGCTATTCCAATTCGCGACTTCGCCGCCGGGGGCGCTGAAAAAACGATATCTTACCCGTCTGGCGCCGGATTGAATATCGGTGAATGACTGCTCTCAAACGGATGGGGAGCGAGGAGCGATGCGGAGCATCGCGTCTCGAAGGACGCGCCTCCTGGGGTGTCCTTCGAGGCCTTTGCCTTCGGCCAAGGGCGCCTCAGGATGAGGCCTAGGGAAGGAGGCTTCGTTGAGGGACGCGACGACCGTCACAAAAGCTTCTTGAAGTATAATTTAATAATTGTTCGCGCTATAATCATAAGATAGTAAAAATGGATGGAAGTCTTCACGTATTCGTGAGTCGCTCACCGATCTGTGATCGTCTGCCTTAGGTTCGCCATCAATTTGAACCTCCTGCCGCCTGAATGGTATGCGACGGCTAAAGTATTCAGCGTCTAGGCGACCGGTCGGTCGGACTGAATTGAACAGCCCGAATTCCTTCGACCGCGCGCTGGAGCCTGCATCCGATTTCGATCGCTTGTGGGGACAGCCATTGGAGGTTGTTATGAAACATGCACTTACAGGACTTCTATTGGCGGGGGCGAGCTGCGCTTTCGTTCTTGCCACTCCTGCCGTTGCGCAAGTGGCGGGCAATCCGGGCGATCTTCATACGCCTACCCTTTACACGACCCAGGCTCGGGCTAACACCTACGGCTATGCTCCCGGGTACGGCGGTCCGCTTGGACCCCTGGGCATCCTAGCGGCTCCAATAACCGCCCCTGTCGCCGCGGTGAACGGCGGTCCGAGCGGTGGCGCTTGCGGAGTCACCCAGGATTTCAACGGCCGGTACACCGCGCTCTGCGGCCTCTAATCTTAGCGTAAAGCGTTATGTGCAGCGCCGCCCCGTTTAAGGGACGGCGCTGCCTTTTTGGCCAGCGGCGCGGCGAGGTCGGCGATCGCTGCGAGGATGTCTTTGGCGTCAGCCGCTCGACTTGCTGAGCTGCGTTCTCACATAGCCGTCAGATGGGAACCAACGATGTCCGCCAACGTTTGAACTGCGAACTTGTCCCCCCTCGGCGGGTCGCAGGCCAGCGCGGAGCGCATCTCTCATCCACGGTGCTTGCGAGGCTGCGTGCGGGATACAGGAGGACGTTATGAACAATGCATTCCTGGCCCTTACCGCGGCAGGATTGGCGGGCTTGAGCGGATTTGGCATAAGTTCGCAAACGACGCCCATCCAAACCGCGCAGGTTGTGACCTCGGCCCCGGACACCAGCCAAGAGGCAGGCGTTTTCTCTCAATGGCTAAATGCAGATGCGCCCCAATGCGTCGCGCTCTCGAAGATCGGTTCGGTGTCTCACGTCACGAAGCTGACGCCAGAGCAGTTTCAGTTCGTACGCGCGCTTTACGTCGCCATTCCGCCGATCTCGCGACAGCTCCCGCCAGGCGACAGCGCAGTCGTGGCGAGCGCCGAAGGGCGATCGATGATAGCGCTCGTTTCTGGCGGCGAAACCTGCGCGCGGTTCCTTGCGCCTGATTTCGTCTTGTCAATGCTGAGCCAAGTCGGCAAAGGCCAGAACGAAGCCGCCGGAGACGCGATCTAGGACGCCGCTCGGCGTACATGGCCCTTAAAACGCCGGCGCACGATTAGGTCCGACGGCCTCCCGGCTATTGCCGGCGCCGCCGTTCCCTTCTATGGAATTGAAAGTGGTCGAGTTCGGGCGGGCGCGTCCTGAAGCCTTAAGCTACGTTATGTAGCGGCCGGTCGCGGGTCGGGGCAAAACAATGCGGACATATTTGGCGGCGCTGGTCCTCTGTGCCGGGCTATGCGAAGCGCCGGTCGCGGAAGCCGCCGACCTGCCGACGAGCAAGCCCGCTCCGGAGGAGATCGTCGCCCCGGCACTGCCGTCCGCTTGGCATTACGAGATCACCGGCTATGGCTGGGGGTCTAGCATCGCCGGAAGCACCGGCTTCGGATCACTGCCGACGCTGCCCTATTACGCGAGCTTCGGCAAAGTGCTCGAACACTTCCAAGGCGCGTTCATGGGGAGCGTGGTCGCCCGCAACGACACGTTCATCGGCGGAATTGATTTCGTTTGGGCGCGGATCGGTGGGTCCGGAGTTTTACAAAACCAGGACAGCGTGCTCTACGGCGGAAAGACGAGCCTCACCCTCAACGAGGGGTTCATCACAGCCTTTGGCGGCGTTCGCGTGCCGCTCGGCATGCCGAACCTGTCTCTCTACGGCACGGTTGGCGCCCGCAACTTCTACAGCGGGACCAAGCTCGCCGTCAGCGGCCCGTTCGGATTGTTCAACGGGACAGAATCCGTCAACAAGGACTGGGTCAATCCGGTCGCCGGCTTCGCCGCGCACTATCGCTACGACGATCACTGGTTCATGAACATGCTGGCCGATCTCGGTGGCTGGTCCGACAGCGCAACCGGGCAGGCGCTCGCTTCTGTCGGCTACAACTGGACGCAGAACATTGCTACGACCATTGGGTATCGCGTGATGTACACCTACACCCACCAGGACACCGGCATCAACGCCATCACCTTCGAACCGAAGAGCTTCCGTTACCAGCAGTGGATGTACGGGCCTTTCGCCGGATTCAAATACAGCTTCTGATCCGACGTCCTCCGCGGCCCCTTACCAAGACTCGAAGGCGTGAGCCACGCGCGTCATGAACGCGGCGCGCCGGTGCGCGGCGGTGAAATTCATGTCGTAGAGAGCGAGATACTCGAAGCGGCCTTTCGGATCGATCAGCACGCCGATGTTGTCGCGAACGAACCGTAGCGGCGGGTCGCACTTGGCGGAGACGTCGCGCTCGCCTTCGCCGTAGGCGCAAACGGCGGCCATCCGCTTGATGTGATGAAGATTGGGATGGAACAGCCCCTGTTCGTCGATGCGGACGGCGACGCCAGGCAGAAACACGCGCTGGAAATAGCCCTGCATGATCGCAGGCAGGCCGTCGAACCAGACCGGAAAGACGAGCACGAGCGCCTCGGCGGCCTTGAGGCGCTCTACGTATCCTTCCACCCCGCAAGTGTTCGCGCTTGTATCGACGTAGCGCAGAAGCCCCTCGCGCGACATCACGGGATCGAATTTCTCCGCATAAAGGTCGAGATCGTCGATGATATGCCCGTTCTTCCGCAGGATCTCGAGGACGCGCGCGTGCAAAGCGGAAACGAAACTCGTTTCCAGCGGATGCGCGAACACGACAAGAATGCGCAAAGCTTACGCTCCGGCTGGCTCCATGCGTCGATTCCGGGCCTGGTCGCCGCGTTCGGCCGCGATGAGAAATTCGATGCGCGGGGGCGCGATGAGCATTTGCCGGATTTCGTCCTCGAGCACCCGATCGGCGTTGGTGACCCGCTCGCGCAAATGCATGAGCTCGAGCCACGATTCGATCAGATAGGCTTCTTCATAGCGGCCGAGGTCGCCCGCGTCCTCGAAGATTCCCCATGCGAACGCGCCATCGCGCCGGCGCTCGAAACCGAGCTCGTCCAAAGCGCGCACAAAATCCGAGCTGTCCCTGGGGTCGATCCGGTACTCGATCTTGACCAGCACCGGCCCACGATCGTTATCGATCTGCTCACGGGTTTCCGGAAGGGTCCAATGCTGGGAGGGCGAGAGGTCAAGGGCCCCCTGCTGCAACTTCCATCGCCAGGTGAGAGGGATCGCCACAATGGCGCCTGCGGCGGCGGCGATGAGGGCGGTCGAGAGTCCGAATCTCGCGGCGACCTCGCCCCAGGCCGCGCTGCACAAAGTCATCGTCCCGTAGATGACGGTCAGAAACACGGCGAGCCCGCGGCCGCGCACCCAATCCGGCAAGACGTTCTGTGCGGAGGTGTAAAGGCAGGTGAGGTTGGTGACCCAGGCCACTCCGGCCAGTAAGCAAGCGCAAAGCGAAATCGAGAGGTCTTGCGCGACGGCGAAGAGCGCCAGCGCGACGACGGTCAGGATCGTCCCGGCCGCGACCAGCCGGTCGGCGCCGAATTTGCGACGCAATTTCTCATGTCCAAGCGATCCGAGTATCGCCCCGACGCTGATGGCGCTGAGCAGAAGCCCGTAGTGCTCCGCGCCTTGCCCGGTTCGCCGGGCGATCAACGGCAAGAGCCCCCAATACGCGGCGGTAAACGGGTAGATCGCAAGGGTGCGCGCCAGCGTCGCCGACAGGAGGCGGTTGTTGGCGGTATGCCGAAGACCGGTGCGCAAAGCGCTGCTCAATCTTTCGGCGGGAAGGGACGCTCGCTGTCGGCCCGAGCCACGCCACCAGGTGAGCGCGGCGATCACCATGAGATTGGCGGCGACAAAGATCCACAGTGGAACGGCTGCGCCGTAGCGCACGATGATGAACCCGCCGAGCGCAGGACCGAGCGTGCGGCTGAGATTGTAGCCGACGCTGTGCGCTGCGATCGCCCCGGGAATCACCGGCTTCGGCACGAGCTGCGGCACGATCGATAGCCATGCGGGCGAATTGAGCGACCAAGCCGCGCTGAGAACGAACGTCGTCAAGAGCAACAGCACGGGGGACACGAAATCGAGCGCGACCACGGCGGCGAAGATCGCCATCAACACGGCGATCGCATACGAGACGGCGATGATCATCCGACGCGGATCGACGATGTCGGCGATGGCGCCGGCGGGAAGGGTGAACAGGAAAATCGGTAGCGTCGTTGCGGTGTGCAGCAGCGAAACGTCGAACGCGTTGAGGTCGAACGTCGTCATCAGCCAGCCGGACGCCGTGTCGTACATGGCGATGCCGATCAGCGCGCAGGTGCTCGCCGTCCAGACGATCGCGAACGCCGGATGGGCGAACGCGCCGAGCATTGACGACCGATCGGAGTACGGCTCCTGAGTGAAGCGTAGGTTCATCTTCAATTCGCTCCTCGTCGGACCCGAACGCCTGAGCAGGACTGCCGAAAAGTGGATGCCGGTTTTCGGCTCAGAATCCTGCGAAATCAAAGGAATTAAGCAAGTTTGCGTTGGTCCGCCAACGCAAACTTGCCTAGTGTGAAACGAGCGTGCAGCGTTCGCTCCGCGTAAGAAGATCTTGCGTCACTCCGCCGAACGCCCACTCGCGCAAGCGGCTGTGGCCGAACGCCCCCGCCACGACCAGATCGGCATTGAGGTCTTGCGCGATTGCGGCGAGATGGGCCGACTTCGTCCCCGTCAACGGGGTCGTGAAACAATCCGCCTCGACGCCGTGGCGATGAAGCCAATCGCCAACATCGGCGAGACGCGCTCGCGCCGGTTCGATCTCGCGCTCACTGGCAAGTTCGACCACGTCGACCGCCTGGCTCGCCTTCAAAAACGGGAGAGCGTCGGCGACCGCCCGTCGCGCCTCGCGCGAGTCCTTCCAGTAGACAAGAGTTCGCTTCAATTTGAGCCCGGTCGTCCGGGGCGGAGCCAAGAGAATTGGACGCCCGCACCGCATGATGAGGTCGCTGACTTCGAATTCGGACCAGCCGGAGACTTTGCGGTTGTCGGATTTGCTGGCCGCTACAAGCAAGTCAGCGGCGCGAGCCTGATTGGCGAGGTAGTGCGACGTCGGTCCAGCGGTTATTTCACCGCGCCACAAAAGATTGTTCACTGTCGATAAGGCCGAACGGAATTCTCTTTCGACGACCGCCGCACGCTCGCGAAATTTGTCGAGTTCGTGGCTGCGCGGTTCACCGGGACCGACGGCCAGAAAAGAGGAATGCATGGAAAGCTGGTTTGCGCAGACGCCGATAACGCTCGCGGAAAAGCGCTCCGCGATGTCGGCCACAACCGACAGCAGTTCGGTGTTGGAGCGATTTGCGGACATGCAGGCCATAAGGGTAGAAATCGTGGCCAACCGTTTCTCCAAGAGGCGGATGATGCGCGGCCGCGCGCCGACTTGGGTCAAGATTGTGCACAAGTCTCGCGTCGACTTGGCCGCGCCAGGGAGGCTGCTGCAAACATAATCAAACAGCCGTCAATTCGAAAGTCTTCGTGAGCGCGCGAGGTCTCGTGCGGGAGCGAAGGCCGCCGGATCATGGATGGAACTGCATCCCTGCGGATCGAATGCCACTTTTTTGGGCAGCGGTCACCATCTGGTGAAGGGGTCTTTCGCACTGCGGCGCCTTGAAACTTTCTTCGCCGTTCGCCATTTGATCTGGGAATCCGGCAGGTATTGGCCGTTCGATTTCTCCAATGGGGATCTTGTTGTCCAGCGAGTCCAGCGCGAAGTCGGACGCGTCTGCAGCCGGTGACTGGCGCTGGGGCGTTTTCGGCAATTTGGCGTTCACGGTCATGCTCATCGCGAGTTCCGCGTCAAACGTGGGATTCGCGATGTTCGACACCTCGTCGAACTGGCTCATGACCAGCCTCAATCCGGACCCGATGATGGTGTCGGCGGTCCAGGTCGCCACCACGCTGCCGATGTTTCTTCTGACCCTGCCTGCGGGCGCGCTGACCGACATCATCGACGCGCGTCGCATGCTGATCGGGGCTCAAATTGCGGTGACCGCGATATCGGTCGTCTTCGCGGCCGTGGTCACCATGCATTGGGCGACGCCCGCCGTGCTCCTGGCGACGGCGTTTTGTTTGGGAGGCACAGGCGCGCTTGCAGCGCCGGCCTGGCTGGTCATCACGCCGATGCTGGTGCCGAAGCAGGATCTCGACAGCGCCATCGCGATCAACAATACGAGTTACAATGTCAGCCGCGCGCTCGGCCCGGCTATTGCGGGGTTGGGGATCGCGACTGTCAGCATCGGATTGCCATTCTGGTGTTTCTGCGCCGGCAACGGCGCCGTCCTGGCCGCGTTGCTATGGTGGCGCGCGCCACGCCGCACCAGAGAGACCCTTCCCGCGGAGCGTCTCTTCAGCGCGCTGCGCACGGGGTTGCGGTACGCCAGAAACAATCGCGATATCGACGCGACATTGATCCGCGCGGTCGCCTTTTTCCCTTTCGCCAGCGCTTATTGGGCGCTTCTGCCGCTGGTCGCGCGGACGCAGATGGGCAACGGGCCCGCAGTCTACGGCGTCCTGCTCGGCTTGATTGGCGTGGGTTCGATCCTCGGCTCGTTCGCGCTCAACGGTCTCAAGGCGCGCCTCGGTCCCGACCGCCTGGCGACGCTTGGGACCTTAGGCACAATTCTCGCGCTTGGGGTGTATGGCGCGGCGCGCGAGCCGGCCATCGCGGGGCTCGCGAGCCTGATTGCGGGCGCGTCCTGGATCACGATGATGACGACGCTGTTCGTCTCGGCGCAGGTGGCGTTGCCGGAGTGGGTGCGCGGACGAGGCCTGGCGATTTTTCTGACCGCGTTTTTTGGCGCCATGACGCTTGGCAGCGCGGTTTGGGGCAAGGTCGCAAGCATCGAGGGCGTGCCGATGGCCCTTTTCCTCGCGGCGGCGGGCGCGGCCATCGGGATGGCCTTGACCGCGCGGTGGAGACTGCAAACCGCCGCTGCGCTTGATCTCACTCCGTCGATGCATTGGCGGACGCCGGTGTTCGTGCATCCGATCGAAGACGACCAGGGGCCGATTCTGATCACTGTCGAATATGTGATCGACCCAAAGGACATTAAGCCGTTTCTCGCCTTGGTTCATGAAATCGGCCTCGAGCGAAAGCGCGACGGCGCGTATGCGTGGGGCGTTTTCGAGGACACGCAGGTCAGCGGCCGGATCGTCGAGACCTTTCTCATTCAATCGTTGCTCGAGCTTAGGCATCTGCGCACGCGCGTGACGATGGCTGACCGCATGATTGAGGAACAAGCGCGCGCGTTTGTGAAGCAGCCGGTGAAGGTGGCCTTCCTTGTCGCGCCCAAGCGCCACCGCCAGAAGAGGAAGCGGAAACGATCGAAGCGGCTCGCGCCTCAGGGCGCCCGTGAACCGGCCGCGATCGGATAGCGCGCGTCAAACCCTGTCGGTTCGTCAATCGGAAGCGATTGCGCCGGGTCGCGCAGTGCGCTCTGCGTCGGCGATAGGCTTCGCCATCAAGCGGAGAACTTCGTCCTCGGTCGCGACACGACGAAAGCGGTCGAGCGCGCCGATGCGTTCGAATGCTTCGTGCAAGTAGGACCCGAGGGGCGGGCAAGTCCAGAAATCATAGCCGCTCCATGCGATCGCCTCGCTCCACAGGTGGACGAAGCTCGCGCCGCGCACCGCGTTCGCGGTCCACTCACGGTAGCCGGGCAGGAACAGCTTCCAGAATTGCTCGGGTTCGATCGGATAGCAGACATGCGAATCGAGCGCATAATGCGTGAGGCCATGCTTGGCCAAGACCGGAGTCAGCAGGAATGGCCCGATCGCGCCCCACCTCTGGTCGACGTCGATCGCGGCCTCCGCCGCCGCAATCAACTCCGTGAGAGCCGAGTTCGCCGGCGGCAGCCTCAAGACCGCGTTGTTGACGAGGCTCGTCCCGACAGCATCGGCCTGGCGGCAAAACACCAAGCCGTCGTTGTCGAACGCCGGCCTCATCAAGCAAAGCATGTCGGTGTCGATCCAGCAGCAGCCCGTCTGCCGCATCATCCGATAGCGAAACATATCCGCGAAGGTGGCGATCGAGGGCTTGCCGTTGGCGATGAATTTGTGGATCAGCGATTCATCCGGGCAGATCGTGCGCGCGTCCTCGTTGCGCACCCCGGGAGGCAACTCGAGACGCGGATCATAGCTGAATACGCGTAAGGATACGCCCGCTTGAGGAAATGAGCTCAGGCACGCGTAAGCGAATGGATTGAGCTTCCCATGCCAGAAGGACGCGAATTCGTAGCCGTCGACCGGAGTCATTCGATCCGCGCCAGCACGTTGCGGCCGGCGTCCTCCCAGTCGCCGAAGAACGTCTCGGTCGTCAAATCGCCGCGCGACACGAATTCGCAATAGACGTCGAAGATCCAGCTCGCATGGACGTCGTCGAGCAGCACATGCCGGCCGCGCTGGCCGGCGCCGATGCGAATGCAATTGCCCATGTCGGAGCGGGCGACGGCGTCGGTGTGGCCGCCGTCGACATGAAAAATGTCGAAGGCAAGCTCCGCGCGCCGGCTGACGAGCCAGGGCAGGACTTCGCGTGAATCGCCGGTGAACAGGTGGACGCGCCCAGGAAACTCCCCTTTGAGGAAATCGACGCATTCGGCTGTGTAGGCGTGCGACATGATGTCGACGCCGTAATATTCGAGCCGCGGGTTCGACGACAGCGCGAGCAGGGCGCTATGGCCGGCGTTGACGCCGACTTCGAGCAACCGCTCCTTGAACCTGACCGCGCGCCATGCATTGCGGCGGGCCGGAGCGAGGGCTCCGTCCGGAGGCCGGTCGACATCACGATCGTCAAGATCGGCGTAGAAGATGTTGCCTTCCAAACGCTCGCCGGATTGCTTCACGAGTTCAGCAATGCGTCTGAGACGCAGGCGGAAAGGCTCAGCGAAGACCTCGTCTAGGGTGTCGCGCTCAATCGAATAGTCGGGAATTTCCGTTATAGGGATAGGCTTCCCGGGAAGAAGCCTGCGGCCGTTCATGGTTACAAAGCCCTTTTTCTTGCTCTCGGCGCTATAGCCCGGACCATCCTCTTGACTCTAGATCCAAGCAATCCCTATTCGGCATTTGTTTTGCATGGCCCCAAGCCTGATTGGAATGATGCTTGCGCTCGGCTCGTAACCGTTGGGCGCGTTTCGAGCGAGCGGAGCAGTTTGGATGCCGGGAGCCGTGCGAATTGAGGGCTATGCGATTGCCTCGGCCGACGGGATGATCGCGGACGCGACCGGATTTATGCCCGATTCGCTCAAATTCGAGGCCGACCAGCGCTTTCTTTCCGATGCGCTCGATCGGGCGGACGTAGTTTGCCATGGCCGGCTGTCACACGAGGGCCACCCGGAATCGCATGCCCGACGCCGCCTGATCCTCACCCGGCGCGTGTCCGATCTTGCGCCTGATCCTGACAATCCGAACACCTGGCTTTGGAACCCAGCCGGCGCAACGCTCGAAGAGGCCTGCGCCGCGGTCGACTTTGGAGGGGGCACAATCGCGATCGCGGGCGGGACTGAGGTTTTTAGCCTCTTTCTGAAGCTCGGCTACGATATCTTCTACCTTGCGCGCGCCGAGCAGGTGCGCCTGCCGGGCGGCGTGCCCGTCTTCTGCCAAGGCCGGTTCGGCCAGTCGCCCGAAGACGTTCTTCGAGACGCAGGCCTGAGGCCGGCCGAAAGCCGGTGGCTCGACGACGAGCTGTCGCTCGTCAAGTGGACCGCGTAGATCCGGCGTCAGGGCGCCCCGCCATCGGCGCTGTGACACTTCGCGCAATTCGCCGCGGCCAGACGCTCTCCGGAGGCCGGATCGCCTAATTGTTGTCCCAGGGCGGACGGCAGGATCGCCAGGAGGAGCAGCCCGCCACATGCAACAGAACGAGCGGACATGGGTCAGCTCCCCTTCAACTCGCCAATATTTACAATTAAGCCCGCGGCTTGGGAAGCCGGGTGACGGTGGCTGGGTCTGTCGGCGCCACCTTCCTGAGCTATGCCTTCCGACAGCGATGCCTTTATGAATGAGCGGATGACGACAGAACCGGCGACCCGCGCAGCGTCTTTTGCCGCGCTGCTTCCCCTTGTCCGCTACGGCCGGCGCTATCTCGGCCGGGGGGTTGCGGCGCTCTTGGCGCTGACAATCTCCTCCGCCGCGACGCTCGCGGTGCCGTTCGCGCTGCGTTCGATGATCGATTTCGGCTTCTCGAAAGAGAGCGGCGGGACGATCAATGTGTATTTCATGGCCATGGGCGCCCTCGTGGTCGTTATCGCGCTCGCCGCCGCCGCCCGGTATTACCTGGTGACGACGCTCGGCGAGCGCGTGGTCGCCGATCTCAGACGCGACGTTTTCGCGCATCTGTCGCGCCTCGACGCTTCGTTCTACGACAGCGCGCGGACCGGCGAACTTGTCTCGCGTCTCACCGCCGACACGACGCAGATCAAGGCGGCATTCGGCGCCTCGGCCTCGATCGCCTTGCGCAATCTGTTCATGTTTGTCGGTTCCATCGCGCTGATGATCTACACGAGCCCCAAACTGTCGGCTTTGGTGCTGGTCGCGATACCCGTCATCGCCGCGCCGCTCATCGCCTCAGGCCGGGTCGTGCGGCATCGCTCGCGCCGCGCGCAGGATACGCTCGCCGAAGCGACGGCTTTCGCCGCCGAGAGCCTCGGCGCGGCCCGCACCATGCAGGCGTTTGGCGCCGAAGGCGCAAGCCAGGCGCGCTTCGGCGATGAGATCGAGAGCGCCTATGGCGCGGCCCGCGACGCCGCGGCCACGCGATCCCTTCTCATTGCGGTCGCGGTGTCGCTCGCCTTCTGCAGCGTGGTGTTCGTGCTGTGGCTCGGCGCCCGCGATGTGCTGGCGGGCCGCATGAGCGCCGGTCTCCTATCGCAGTTCGTGCTGTTCGCGGTGCTCGCGGCGACCTCGCTCGGCGAGCTCTCGCAGGTGTGGAACGAAGTCGCCGCCGCGGCAGGCTCGGCAGGGCGGATCGCCGAACTCCTGGCGGTCAGGCGGCGCATTGTCGCGCCTGCGAGACCGGCCGTGATGCCTTCCCCCCTCGCGGGGCGATCGAATTCAAACGTGTCGTCTTCGCCTATCCGAGCGCGCCCGAGGTTCGTGTTGTCGATGACCTGAGCTTCTCGATCGCGCCGGGCGAACGGGTCGCGATCGTCGGCGCCTCCGGAGCCGGCAAGTCGACCATATTCCAGCTCATCATGCGCTTCTACGACGCCGACGAGGGTCAGGTCCTTGTCGATGGCCTTGACGTGAAGGCGGTCGATCCAAAGGACCTGCGCGAGCGCATCGCTCCCGTGCCGCAGGAGGCGGCTATCTTTGGCGCGACGGTGGCCGAGAACATCGCTTATGGGCGAAGCCGGAGCAGTGAGTTCGCCATCGAGGAAGCGGCGCGGCGAGCAGCGGCGGATGGATTCGTTCGGGAGCTTGGGTCGGGTTACGCGACCAAGCTCGGCGAGCGCGGCGTGACGCTGTCCGGAGGGCAGAGGCAGAGGCTCGCGATCGCCCGCGCAATTCTCAAGGACTCGCCGATCCTGCTGCTCGACGAAGCGACGTCGGCTCTCGACGCGGAGAATGAGGCGCAGGTGCAAAGCGCGCTCGACGACGTGATGACCGGCCGCACAACGCTCGTGATCGCGCATCGGCTGGCGACGGTGCTGAAGGCCGACCGGATTTTGGTGATAGAGGCGGGCCGGATCGTCGAGGAGGGCGATCACGCTTCGCTCGTCGCGCGCAACGGCGTCTACGCGCGCCTGGCCCGGCTGCAATTCGAATCTGGCGCGGCGGCGCTTAGCGAGGCGAATGCGGCGAGCTAGCGCGGCGGCACTTTTGCGGTCGACGGGCGTTGCGTTTATGGTAGAGGTCTCCCGTCCGCGTTTGCCGCGATGGCGCTCCCAGGCGCCGCGATGTGGCGCGCTACTTTAGGCAATAGAGAAGTGACCGTTCGATCGACAACAGTTGCGCGCGAGGGCCGCGTCCTTAAGCCGACTCCTGCGCAGCCGCGGGGCGGGGTTGTCGATCATCTTGTCCTGCTGAAGCCCCGGGTCATGTCGCTCGTCGTTTTCACCGGCGGCGTAGGCTTTGCGCTTGCTCCGGCGCCGATGGATTGGATGAAGCTCCTCGCCACGCTCTCCGCGATGGCCGGAGGGGCAGGGGCTTGCGGCGCGCTCAACATGTGGTGGGACGCCGACATCGACGCCAACATGGCGCGGACGGCGATGCGCCCTATTCCGCGCGGCGTGGTGCGTCCTATTGAGGCGCTGGCGATCGGAATTCTGCTCTCCGTCGTGTCGGTGGCGGCGCTTGCGATCAAGGTCAATCTCCTGGCGGCGGCGCTGCTGGCGCTGACGATCGCCATCTACGTTCCGCTCTACACCATGGTTCTCAAGCGCTCGACGCCGCTCAACATCGTCATCGGCGGCGCCGCGGGCGCGCTGCCGCCCGTCATCGGCTGGGCCGCCGCGATGAACAGCCTCTCGGCAGGCCCGATCGCGATGTTCCTCATCACGTTCCTGTGGACGCCGCCGCATTTCTGGGCGCTGGCGTTATGCCGCAGCGGCGACTACGAGCGGGTCGGGGTGCCGATGCTGCCCAATGTCGTCGGCCCGGTAAAAACCTGCCGGCAGATCGTGGCCTATTCGGTTCTGCTCGTCCCGGCGTCGCTCGGGCCGCTATTGATCCCGGGCGTTGGCCTCATCTATGGGGCGGTCGCCGTCGCGGCGGACGCGGGATTTCTTTGGCGCGCGATTGGCCTCTACCGTCTGCGGGACGGCGATGAATTGGCGCGGCGCAAGGCGGCGATGGGCCTCTTCGGCTTCTCGATCCTGTACTTGTTCGTCCTGTTCGCGGCGATGCTCGCGGAGGTCCTGCTGCGAGGACGCGTTTAACACCGGCGGCTCAAGCGCGGAGCGCTTTCGAAACCGGAAGCCTGCGCTTCGGCCGCCCTCCAACGATTGCGATATGCCAAACCTCGACCCAAACATAAAGCGACGCAACTGGATCGTCCTTGTTGTCCTCGCCGCCGCCGCCGTGGCGGTGTATGCGAGCTTCATCTACAAGATGCGCAATCCGGGTTGACGCCATGATCGCCATTCACGACCTGCCGCACGTGCTTGCAATCATCAATGCGGCGACCATCGTCGTCTTGCTGCGCGCCTATAGTCGCATCCGCGCCCGCGATCGCGAGGGGCACCGTCGGACGATGTTTGTGGCGATCGGCCTCGGCGTTGCTTTTCTCGCCGTCTATGTTGTGTACCATGCGTTCTCGGGCCTGGCGAAGTTCGGCGGCTACGGCCCGATACGGCCGATCTACTTCACGCTGCTCGCCATTCACGTCTTTATGGCCTTCGTGGTTGCGGTCCTCGTGCCGCTGACCTTCTACAATGCGCTCAGACAGCGGTTCGCGACCCACAAGCGGCTGGCGCGGTTCACGTTCCCGGCGTGGCTTTTCGTCGCCGTTTCCGGCCTCGTCGTCTATGTGATGGCGGTCCACCTCTATCCGATGAACGCCAGCTGACCGTTCCACCCGTTCCATGACCCACTCGGCGCAAACTCTCTCCTCCCTCGATCGCACCCGTTCAGCTGCGCGCCTGGAGAGCGCGGTCCGGCGCGAGCTTGTCGGATGGGCGTGGCTCGCCGTCGGAGCGCTCGCGGTGGCGGGCGTGTTCGCGCTTCTCTTGGCGCTGTCGCGCATTCCGGGAATGGAGAAGACGCCGTTCTGGCCGATCGACTTCTTCTACAAGGGCCTCGTCATCCACGTCGTGTTCTCGCTGGTGATCTGGCTGCAAGCCATCTTCGCTTTCCTCATCAGCGTCGCGACGCTGAAGCTCGCCGGCGACGACGTGCGCGCCTCTCCGCTCGGGCGGATAGGGCAGGGCGCGGTTCTTGTGGCTTTTCCTCTCCTGTTCGCGCCGGCATTCCTCGAAGGGACGCAGCCCGAGCTCACCAATTACATTCCGATCATTCGTCATCCGGCCTACGATTTCGGCCTCTTGGCGTTGGGCTTGGGCGTGCTCGCGCCGGTCGTTCGCCTTCTCATCAATCTGCCGGGGCGGCTAAGGTCCGCAGCCCCGCTCGCGGTCGCGATGGCGCTTGGCGGCTTCGTCTACGTTCTCGCGTTGATTTGTTTCGGCGTCGCCGGGACGCTGCTCGCGATGAGGGGCGAGCTGGCGTCGCGCGGGGAATTGTTTTGGGGCGGCGGCCACGTGCTGCAATTCGTCTACGCTGCGCTCATGCTGACGAACTGGTCGATCCTGGCGCGCATGAGCTTAGGGGAAGAGGCGGTCGATGACCGCGTGTTCCTCGCTTCGCTCGCCCTTATCGCGCTGATCGCGCTCGCCGGCCCTGCGTTCTACGCCGCCCTCGCTCCGTTCTCCGACCATCAGCGCGAGGCGTTCCGGTTCCTGCAGTTCGGCATCGCGGCGCCGACGCTGATCTTCGCCGTTTCGCTTCTCGCTCGCGCCCTTCGCTCAGCCCACCCCTGGCCATGGCGCGATCCCGCTTTCTTCGCGCTCGCGGCGTCGTTCGCCTTGTTTGCGCTGGGCGGAATGATGGGATTCCTGATCGACGGCTCGGACACCCGCACGCCCGCGCATTATCACGCGGTCATCACGGCGGTCAGCGTATCGAGCGCCGGCATGCTGCTAACGTTCGGCCTCAAGGAATTAGGCAAGCCGCCTGCGCCTCCCGGCGCGACCCGGCTTCTCCTCGGCCTCTACGGCGGAGGCCAGTTCGTTGCGTCGATCGCGATGTTCGTCGCCGGCGGCTACGGGGCGTTACGCAAGACCCCAGCCGGCGCCGGATCGCTCGACACCGTCGCCGCCGCCGGCATGGCGGTGCATGGCATCGCTTCGATCTTCACCATTCTGGGCGGCGCCGCCTTTGTCATCATCGCCATCCGCGCTCTGTGGCGGACCGCGCGAGCGCCGTCGACGGCGGCGCTCTGACTTCAGGCAAGTATGAACGCCTGCGCCGTTTCGTCTGGCGCCTGCCTTGCTGCGTTCCGCGTTGTTGAGCGGTGTGGCGCGCGCGGGCGGGCTTATGGGTTTTTCGACAAAATCAGCGGCCTTGCGGGCAATCGTATTCGGGCTTGCCAGCACTTCGAGCGGCTGCGGCCACGAGGAATACGGTCAAGGCCGAGCTGCCAAAGACGAGCCTCGTTGGGATGTCGGAGCTTGAGCTTGAGTCGTGCGTTGGCCTACCCGACAAGGAAGCGACTAAGGGTAAGACAACGCTGCTTGTCTACAACGCGCCCAATGCGACGACAGTCAACCTGTCCGTTCCGATCGTCAACGGGCTCGGCGTGTCGATGGCCGCCTATTGCCGTGCGACGTTCCGGCTTGAGAACGGACAGGTCGCGAGCGTGACTTATAACGGCGACAGCGATCCGCTCGAGGGAGCCCCTGCGGCGCCCTCGTGCGCGCCTGCAGCTCCAGGCGAGGGTAGGGTCGAGCGGTTCGGTCGGACTTTGTAGACGCGGTCCATAGCCCGTCGAAAGACGGGCGTCCTTCGGAGCGCCCTTTGGACCGCGTCAGCCGCGCTCGAGCCGAGCGCGGCTACAATTGGCGCTCTCCAGCTCGGTCGCGCGCAAATGCACGACCGCAAGCCCGAACAGCGCGAGCGCTAGCGCCTGGTGGGCGAGCGCGAGCTCGAGCGGAACAGCGGTGAGCAGCGTCGCAATGCCGAGCCCGACTTGCATGAGCGCGACGGCGGCGAGAACGACGGCGCGACTCGCAAGCGGCGAGCCGGGCGCGGCGCGCATCGCCGCGATCGCTTGAACGATCGCGAAGGCGACGACGGCGTAGCCGATCGTCCGGTGGTCGAATTGCGCCGTCGCCGCATCGCCGAAGATCGCCTGCAATGCGCTTGGGCGGAACGCCTCGCCGGGAACGAAGCTCGAATTCATCAGCGGCCAGGTGTTGTAAATGAGACCGGCGCGCAAGCCCGCGACCAGGGCGCCGAGGCCGACCTGGCAGAAGATGAGCGCGGCGAAGATCCAGGCCGAAATCGCGAAGCCCCGCGGCGCCGTATTCGACCGCGGCCCTTCGCTTAAGCCCACCGCAGCGTAGATCAGGGCGCCGAACGTTGCGGCGGCAATCAGGAGATGCAGCGCAAGGCGCTCCTGCGCCACTTCGGTGCGCTCGCTCAGGCCCGAGGTCACCATCCACCAGCCGACGATCGGCTCGAGCGCAAGCAGGCCGGTTGCGACCGCGACCTGCCGCCCGAGCGCGCCTTTAAGCTGGCCTCGGCGCCAGAACCATAAGCCGGGGAGAATGAACGCCGCGCCGATGACGCGCGCCAGCAGCCGATGGGCCCACTCCCACCAGAAGATGGCCTTGAACCCGTCCAGCGTCATGTCCGCGTTGAGCTTGGCGAACTGCGGAATTTGCTTGTAGCGGTCGAACTCGGCCTGCCATTCCGCGCCGGTCAGGGGAGGAAGAACCCCGGTAACCGGCTTCCATTGCGTGATGGAGAGACCGGATTCCGTCAGCCGCGTCGCGCCGCCGACGAGGACCATGAGAAAGACGAGGCCGGCCACGGCGATCAGCCAGAAACGAACGGCCGAGCGCGCGTCAAAATTGGCAATCTGGGCGGCCACGGGGGCGCTGCGGGTCAAAGTCATGGATTGCGCGAAAGCTTGTCCGAGATTGCTCAGTGAGGAGCTTGAGCCCGCCTTTTGTCTCAAACATGTCCAAGGCGCAACGCGGTCGTGGGCGTCGGCGGCGGATCAGCGTCTTAGAGCGCACCGCGTTCGGACGAAATCGTCATCGCGAGGAGCGAAGCGGCGTGGCGATCCAGGAGTCGCAGGGCGCCCGACGTTCCCCTGGATTGCTTCGCCGTAGCCCGTCCGAAAGGACGGGCGTCTTCAACGCCCTACGGCTCGCAATGACGATCGTGGGTCGACCCAATAGCGGGTTGTCAATTTTTTTGGCGACAATTGCTTGGCAAAAACAGAACCATATGCTATAGGCTTTCCATCAACAGAATCAAGGCCACGCCTCGCGCGAGCTGGCGAGCCAGGTTCTCGAACCAGGGCTGCGGCCGGCGCTGGCTCCTTCAGGTCAGGCTGGAATGATCACGCTTTTGTGAAGACGCCAAGTCGTGGAATGAGGGCAGGGAAGATGTGACGGGCCCAACCAAAGTGTCGCATGAGATTGTTAGGCCTTGCTCCAGGCGCATCGCCGCCTTGCTGCAAAAACAATTGCTGTTCTGTTCACGCTGTGGCATGAGCGCGCATCCCAAACAACCAGTCGTCTAGGAACCCATGTCCTTTATGAACGGCAACAACTTCGCCGATCGCCAAGCCGCCGCCGCCAAGGCGCGGAAGGAGCTGGCGGAAAAATTCATCGCTAACTCGAAATATGATCCGGCCGACCCCGCCGTGATCGAGCGCGAGGCCAGACGGAAAGAGATTCTCGAGGCGCGAAAAGTGCGCGACGTCGAGCGCGCCAAGCGCAAGGCGGAGGAGGAGGCCGCGGCGGCCGCCCGCCGCGCCGCCGAGGAGGCGGCCCGCCAGGAGCAGCTGAGGCTCGAAGCGCTCGCGCGCGAGGCCGAGCTCGAGCGCGCGCGAGAAGAGGAGGAGCGGCTCGAATACGAGCGCAAGCTCGAGCGAGACGCCCGCTACGCCGCGCGCAAGGAGCGAAAGAAGAAGAAGAAGACGGCCGCTGAACGTTACGGCTGAGGCGCCCGTTCGTCCTTGATTTCCTTAAGCAACTCGGGACAAGTCACTCGAAATCAAGTTCTCCGCCGGGCGGAGCGAGGAGAAGATGTCGCACCCGCTTCGCCTGGGCGTCGCCGGTCTCGGGGTGGTCGGGACGAGCCTGGTTCGGCTTCTTCAACGGCGTGAGGCCGAATTGGCCAAGCGCGCAGGGCGCGACTTTGCCCTAACCGCCTTCAGCGCCCGACGTAAGAACGACCGGGGGGTCGATCTTGGCGGCGCTCAGTACTTCGCCAATCCGGCGGATCTCGCCGCCTCAGCGGACATCGACCTTTTCGTCGAATTGATCGGCGGCGCCGGGGGCGTTGCGTTCGACGCCGTCAAGGCCGCGCTATCGCGTGGCGTCTCCGTCGTCACGGCGAACAAGGCGATGCTGGCCGCGCATGGGTATGAGCTTGCGGCCTTGGCCGAGCGAACGGGCGCTCAGTTGTTCTTCGAGGCGGCGGTCGGCGGCGGCATACCGGTCATCAAGACCCTGCGCGAGAGCTTGGCCGGGAACGCAATTCAGCGCGTCTCCGGCATCCTCAACGGGACGTGCAACTACATCCTCTCGCGCATGGAGACCGATAATCTCCCTTTCGAGGTCTGTCTCAGCGAGGCCCAAAGGCTCGGCTATGCGGAGGCCGATCCGACATTCGACGTTGGCGGCTTCGACACCGCGCATAAGCTCGCCATCCTCGCCTCGCTCGCTTTCGGCGCCAAGATCGACGCCGGCGCGGTTTCGGTCGAAGGAATCGAGACCATCACGCTCGCCGATTTGACCGCCGCGGACGAGCTTGGGTTTCGCATCAAGCTCCTGGGCGTCGCCGAGCGAACCGCGCATGGCGTCGAGCAGCGAGTGCATCCGACGATGGTCGCCAAAAGCGCGCCGCTCGCCCAGACGATGGGCGTGCTCAACGCGGTCTCGATCGACGGCGACGCGATCGGGGAATTGACCTTGGTCGGACCGGGCGCAGGCGGCGACGCCACCGCATCGGCGGTCGCGGCCGACATCGTCGACATCGCGCGCGGAATTCGTGTGCCGCCGTTTGGCCGGCCCGCCGCGTCGCTTGTCGAGGCGGATCGCGTGCCGATGCAGCGCCACGAGGGCGGGTACTACGTGCGCCTCGCCGTCGTCGACCGACCAGGCGCCATGGGCGCGATCGCCGCGCGGATGGGCGAGCAGCTCATTTCGCTCGAGGCGATCATGCAAAAGCGGGCCACGAGAGAGGCGGCCGCGGCCGGCGTCGTGCCGGTCACCTTGATGACCCATGGCACGACGGAAGCGTCGATCCGTGAGGCCCTCGCGCGCACTGTCGAGGACGGCGTGGTGCGCGAGAGGCCCCAGGTTATCCGCATCGAACGCGAAGCGACATGAGCTTGCTGACCTCGATGGGCGCGGCAAGGGCTAACGCCGAAGACGAGGACCGCCGCATGCGGTTTCTCGCGATCGCGCTCATGTGCGCCACCATGATCTGCTTCACCGGCCAGGACACCTGCGCCAAATGGCTGAGCGCGTCCTTGCCGATCGCACAGATCGTATGGGCGCGCTACGTCGGGGCGGCGTTCATCGCGCTCATCGCGTCGCGATCGCTCTCGCGGCCGGCCATGCTGCGTTCGAAGCGTCCCTGGCTCCAGCTCGTGCGCTCGGTTTTGCTATTTTGCTCGACGACCGCGAACATTGTCGCCCTCCGGCAGCTGCAGCTATCGGAGACGGCGACAATCTCATTTCTCACGCCGGTCTTCGTGGCCCTCCTTGCGGGACCTGTGCTGGGCGAAAGAGTGGGCGCGGAACGCATGATTGCGATCGCGCTCGGATTCCTCGGCGTGGTGATCGCGACGCGCCCGGGCACCGCCGCGTTTCAACCAGTCGTTCTTCTCGCTGTTGCGGGCGTTGTCTGCAATTCAGGATATGTGCTGGCCACCCGCAAGCTCGCTGGAGCGGATTCCGCCCAGACGACGCTCGCCTGGACCCAGATCGCGGGCATCGTGTTCCTCACTCCGATATTGCCGTGGATCTGGCATGAGCCCCAGTCGGCGGCCGATTGGCTGATCATGGCGGCAATGGGCGTTTTCGCGGCCACGAGCCACGGAATGCTGATCGTCGCCCATCGGTTCGCTCCGGCGCCGACCTTGACGCCGTTCACCTACACCCAGCTCATCTGGATGATCGTGTCCGGCGTGCTGGTCTTTGGCGATTGGCCGGCGGCTTCAACTCTGCTCGGCGCCGCTTTGGTTGTCGGGTGCGGGGCTTATCTCGCGCTTCGAGAGCGCAGAGGCCGGCAAGTCGCGCGAGCCGTGACGATTGACGCCGGTCCAAAAGTCTAGTAACTCAATCAACATTAGGTTTCTGGCGCCCAACAGGATGCTCCATGTTCCATGGCGTAGATCCGGTTTTCGTTGTCTCCGGGTTCGTTGTCGGCTTGCTGGTCGGCTTCACCGGCGTCGGCGGCGGCTCGCTCATGACGCCGCTGCTCGTGCTGGTCTTCGGGGTCCACCCCGCGACCGCCGTCGGCACCGACCTCTTGTACGCGGGTCTCACCAAGATCAGCGGATGCGCGGTGCACGCCTATCACGGCTCGGTCGACTGGCGCATCACGCGGCGCCTCGCCTATGGGAGCGTCCCCGCGGCGCTCTTGTCGCTCGTGCTGCTCGCGCACCTCGGATCCTCGTCCAAGGCGAGCGGCGGAATCATCAGCACGACCCTCGGAATCGCGCTGATCCTGACTGCGATCACACTCATTTTCCGCAAGGCGCTGCTCGCCCGCTTGGCGCGTCTCATGGACGGCGCGAGCGAGCAGAGGATCGGGATTCTCACCGTCGTGCTCGGCGTGGTTCTCGGCGTGCTGGTGACGATCTCCTCCGTCGGCGCGGGCGCCATCGGCGCGACGGTACTGCTCACGCTCTATCCGAAGTCGCCGATCGTGCGCATCGTCGGCTCCGACATCGCCCACGCGGTGCCGCTGACGCTCATCGCCGGGGCCGGGCATTGGTGGCTGGGATCCGTCAACTTTCACATGCTCGTCTCGCTTCTCGTCGGCTCGATCCCAGGCATTATGATTTCGAGCCATTTCGCCTCTCGCATTCCCGACCGGGTCCTGCGCCCCATCCTGGCCGGCACGCTTGCCGTTGTTGGCGGCCGCCTCGCCTTCTAAACGAGCCCGCGCCGCCAAGTTTTTCGCAAAGCCGGCGCTTGCACTTTTCCCCCGCGTCCCGTCACAGTGCCTCCGCGGTCATATGAACCCGTCCGGAGAAGGCGATGGCGGATGAGGGCGGCGCGCCTGCGATCGAAGGCCTGCTAGAGACCTCGCTCTACGCGCGCGACCTTGGGCGCACCGCGGCGTTCTATCGTGATCTCTTCGGCTTCAAGGCGCTTGTCGATTCCCCGCGGCTCGTCGCCTTCGAGATCGCCCGGCGCAGCGTCCTCTTGGTGTTTCAGGCCGGCGCGACCGAGCAGGACGTGGTCGAAGCTGGGGGCGTGATTCCCGGCCACGACGGGAGCGGGCGCCTGCATCTCGCGCTCTCGATCCGCGCCGATGATCTCGACGCCTGGCGCAAGCGGCTCGCGGAGCGCGGCGTCGCTATCGTCGGCGAGTATCGCTGGCCGCGAGGCGGGGTGAGCCTCTACCTGCGCGACCCCGACGGCGCGCTCGTGGAATTGGCGACGCCCGGCCTCTGGTGGTCATTCGACGCTCATTTTGGCGCTTCGTAGTCCGCAAGCACGAGGGCGAGCGCGTCCGGATGGATGTAGACCGGGCCGGTGAAGGGATGGTCGATCGAGATGATGACGACCAGGCCCATGGTGACGAGCACCGAAAGGATGCCCGTCATCGAGACTTGCGCGAGCAGATTCTCGCTGCCGAAGAAGAGCGTGAAGCCGACGGTTAAGAGCGCGCCCATGAAGAGCACGATCCATATGACGTTGGGCACGAGCCCGGTTGCGAGGTGGAGGCGTATGCGACGAGCGGCCGTCACATTGTCGAGTTGCTCAAAGACTTCCTGCATGTCCGCCGCGCCTCTGGACCCGCTTCGCTCGAGGGCGATGGCCACCGCGTAGAGCGAATCGAGAGCGTGCACGGTCGCGGGGCTCTCTGCTTCTCGCGCCATCGCTGGCCAATCGTCATCAATTGCCGCTTTGAGGTAGTTCGTGAGCGCGGTCCGCAAAGCCGCCGCCTCGGGCTCCTTGCCTTGCGCGTAGCGAAAGAGAGCCGCGGTCGCGCCGGCCTCGTTTGCGACGGCGGACTGCGCGTCGTTGAATTTCTCCCACACGACGATGACCGTGAAGGCGAGCAGCACCGCGTAGATGACGCCTACGGTCGCGAATTTGAAATCCTGCGATCTCGTTGTTCCTGGCCAGCTTCGCGACGCCGACCCGCTCATGGATCAGGGCCTGCGCGCCCATGGCCAAAACGGTCGGAATCGCCACGATCACCGCGATGAGAACCCATAAGGGGAGGCTCGACAGGAAAAAGGACACGGATAGTCTCCGAATGATTCGAGGCCCAGCCTTTCCATAATCGGGCGCCGCCGTGCGGCAAAGTCGCCTCCCCAAAAACCTGGGGAGGATCGACTTACAAGTCCCAAGCCGCTCGTTCTGAGGAGCGCCGAAGGCGCGTCTCGAAGGACGGTCCAGAAGGCGTAAACGACGCTACGAACTGGAGCATCCTTCGAGACGCGAAGCTTCGCTTCGCCCTCAGGATGAGGTTGGTGGGGGTTGGTGGGGTCGGCGACATTCCGGAACTCCGCCTAGGGGGTTACATTCGCTCTGCGGCAAGTGATTTGCACTTCTCGCGGCGCCCGATCCAAGGCGGAGTTTTGAGCCCCTCCGATTACTTCCTCGACGTTGAGGCCTCGGCGCTTGGCCGGCCGTGGCGGCCCCGCCTTGACGCGGAAGGGGAATTGCGCGCTCTCGCCATTGCGCAAATCGGCGGCCATGACGAACTGATCGCCCGCGTGCTCGCCGGGCGCGGGGTTAAGCCGGAGGCGGTCGAGCAGCATCTCGCGCCGAGTTTCCGCGATCTCATGCCGGACCCCTTTAGCCTGCGCGACATGGAGGCGGCGGCCGAGCGCCTCAAGCGCGCGGTCATGGCCCATGAGAAGGTCGCCATCTTCGGCGACTACGACGTCGACGGCGCGTGCAGCGCGGCTCTCCTCAGCGAATATCTCAACGCCTGCGGGCTTAAGACAATCGTCCATATCCCCGACCGCGTGACCGAGGGCTACGGCCCCAATGTCGAGGCGATCCACGATTTCGCGGCGCGCGGCGCGACGCTCGTCGTCACCGTCGACTGCGGCGCGGTGAGCCGCGAGCCGTTCGAGGTCGCGAGCCGCCTCGGCCTCGACGTGATCGTGTTCGATCACCATCAGGCGCCGGAAACGCTGCCGAAGACGGCGGCGCTCGTCGATCCTAACCGCGAGGACGATCTTTCCGGTCTCGGCTACCTCTGCGCCGCAGGCGTGACCTTCATGGCGATCGTGGCGCTCAACCGCGCTTTGCGCGAGGCGGGCTTCTGGAATGGCGGCAAGGGGCCGGAGCTCATGGCGGGGCTCGATCTTGTTGCGCTCGCCACCGTCGCCGACGTCGTGCCGCTGATCGGGCTCAACCGCGCGTTTGTCGTCAAGGGCCTCGCGATCATGCGTGAGCGCCGCCGGCCCGGGCTCGCGGCCCTGTTCGACGTGGCCCGCGCCGACGGGCCGCCGCGGCCCTACCACCTGGGATTTATGATCGGGCCGCGCATCAACGCCGGCGGACGCATCGGCGACGCGGCGCTCGGCGTTAAGCTCCTGACCGCGGCCGACGACATCGAGGCGCGCGCGATCGCCGCCGAACTCGATCGGCTGAACCGCGTCCGCCAGCAGATCGAGATTGCAGCGCTTGCCGAGGCCGAGGCGGAAGCTTTGCTGTCGCTCGGCCTCGAGGAGCGGGGCGCGGCGGTTGTCGTCGCGGGAGAGCGATGGCCGCCGGGCGTCGTCGGCCTGCTTGCGGCGCGGCTTAAGGAAAGGTTCGAGCGCCCGGCCTTCGCGCTCTCCCTCGTGGGCGGGCATGCGACCGGCTCCGGCCGGTCGATCGCCGGGGTCGATCTTGGCCGGGCGGTGCGCGCGGCGATCGAAGCCGGCGTCGCGATCAAGGGCGGCGGACATGCGATGGCGGCGGGCGTGACGCTCATGAGCGATCGGCTCGGCGATTGGCGCGCCTTCCTCGAAGAGCGGCTCGGCGAGGCCGTGACAAGAGCGCGCGCTGAAAGCGGCCTCAAGGTCGACGCGGCGCTGACGGCGAACGCGGCCACGCCGGAGCTCGTCCATCGCCTCGAGGCCGCCGGCCCCTATGGCGCGGGCGCGCCCGAGCCTCTCTTCGCCTTGCCCCGCCATCGCCTGGCGGAAGTGACGCCGGTCGGCGTCGAGGGGCGCCATTTGCGCCTGCGCGCGGTCGCCGGGGACGGCCGGGCGGTCGAGGGCGTCGCCTTCCGCGCCTCGGGCAAGAAGCTCGGCGAGGCGCTCATTCGGCTCAAGGGCGCGCCGGTGCATCTCGCAGGCACAATCAGCGTCAACCGCTTTGGCGGCCGCGAGCGGGCGCAGATCCGCGTCGTCGACGTCGCCGAGGCGACGCACTAACAGCGCCTCGTCCCCGTCAATCGCCCGTTCGAGGACGCTGATGGGCGCCGGGTGTCTCTTCTATGCTGACTTCGCCGTCGGGGGAGGACGGAACTCTGGCGAGCACGAGAAAAAGATCGGCCTGCCGTTCAACTTTGATCTTCTTCAGGATGGAGCGCAATTGGCTGCGCAGCGTCGCCATTGCGGAGCCGGTCTTCGCTGCGATGTCGCCCAACGTCTTGCCCGACATGAGCTGCGTCGCAAGCCGGGCCTCCGCCAGGGACAGTCCGAAATAGGCTGAGAGGTCGTCGGCCTTGGGCGATCGCGCGTCAGGATCGACGACGATGATGAGGGCCATCGGATCGGAATAGTAGCCGAGATCGGCGCCGAGCGGCGACACGGCCAGAATGTAGTCGTGCTTGCTGCGGTGCCTGCCGATGAGAATGCGGCTGCTCGTCGCCGCCGGTCCGGGTCTGGTCGCCGATGCAATCGCCGCTCCCAGCTTCGCCGTCTCGAACACCCGCGCCGCGCCGAGCGCGCCATTCTGGAGCACGAGGCCGTCGCCGCGCCGGACTACGCGCTCGGCGAGTCCGTTCATCTCGACCACAAACCCATGAGCGTCGACAACGATGACCCCGGTGGAGACCTGGTCGAAGGCGCGGGCCAGGACGGCGGATCTCCATCCGAGCTCGCGGAGCCGGAGCTGAACCTCGGCCGCTCTACGAAGCGGCTCCAGCAGTTGATCCAGACGCCTGAGATTGGCCGTGGGAAGGGGCTTTTCGCCAATTCCCTCGTGAACGCCGAAAATGACGCTGTGCGATGTCGTCGTGCTGATCTGCGCGGCGACGATGTCCCTCACTCCGCTCTTCAGCACGAAATCGGTGTACCATTCGTTCCGCTGCAGCTCCGTCGCCGGCAATTGTTCGGAGAGCCGCATCCATGTCCCCTCATAGTTCGTGAGGAGCTCCACGAAGCGATCCTTGGCCGCGAAGCGGGTAATGTAGTCCGATGCGAATTTGGCGCTGGGACCAAGGAAATTGGCCCAATCGACCCGACCGGTGCGCGCGTTTCGGACGATATACGCCGCTCCGATGGCGCCGACCGCCTCGGTGACCGATTGCAGGACGCTGGTCCACAGCCGAGGGTCGAGCGCTGCGTCATGAATTTTCGAGATGACCCGCCCGATCGGGTCAGCCATGTCGATAACCGTTCAAGAATTCCGCCGTCTCAAAACGCCGCGGGACGCCATTGGTTGCGGCTGCCGTCCTGGGCATCTGCATCTATTCATCTGGATGATCGGAATGGAAGGATAAAGATTCATTCACTTGGATGATCGAGATAAAATGACAATAAATCTCCGGAATCTATTGTAAACGGGGTGCTAAAATGATGAGCGGGGAGATACAATCATGAGGGTGCATTCGCTCTTACTGGTGGGGATCTTGCTAGCGCCCCTCGGCGCTCAGGCTTCCACGATCGACCTGGGTACGGCGGCCGCTTTCGGGGTGCTCGGCGCGAGCACCGTGACCAACACGGGCGCCACAGTCATCGACGGAGAACTGGGGGTCTCCCCCGGAACTTCGATTACCGGCTTCCCGCCGGGAAGTTCGGGCACGGTCCATGACAATGACGCTGTCGCGGCTCAGGCTCAAGCCGATGCGCTGACGGCGTTCGATGTCGCCGCCGGACTCGCGCCCACGGCCGACTTGACCGGACAGGATCTCGGCGGCCTCACCCTCACGCCCGGCGTCTACTTCTTCTCGTCGTCGGCGCAGCTTACCGGAACATTGACGCTGGATTCTCAGGGCGACCCGAACGCCGCCTTCGTCTTTCAAATTGGCAGCACGTTGACGACCGCCAGCGCCTCGGACATCAACTTTATCAACGGCGCCAACGGCAACGAAGTCTTTTGGCAGGTCGGCAGCTCCGCCACCCTCGGGACCACCACACAGTTCGCCGGTTCGGTTGTGGCGGAAGCCAGTATTTCCCTCTTAACCGGCGCAAACATTGCTTGCGGCAGAGCGATCGCCCTGACCGCGGCAGTAACGATGCAGGGGAATGACGTCGGCATCGGCGGTTGCGATTCTCCTCCTGGCGGCAGTTCGCCCAGCGCGATACCCGAACCCTCGACCTGGGCGATGATGCTGCTCGGCTTCGCGGGCCTCGGCTTCGTCGGGTGCCGCAAGGCGGCCGGGAGAACCGCTCGCGCGATCTGACCTGCGATCGGCCCCTTTGGCATGAAGCCCCGTCGTCCCCAGCGGCGGGGTTTTCGTTTGACGAGGGAAGCAGGGCAGGCGCGATATTGGCCGCTGCATTGAACAACCAGACGATGCGCCCAATCGAGCAACAGGCGAGACCGCGCCCCATTGGGCGCAAGCGCGCGCTGAAAGAACGGGTTCAGCCTTGGCGCGAAATGTTAGGCGCGGCCGCGATCTGACGATATAACAGGCGCCTGCCAGCATCGGCTGGCCAAATCCAACGAAATCGGAATCCTTGAACGCTCCCGCACCCCAACTCCATGTGGGGCCCGCCTCAGCTCGCTCTGGGCTGGTTGGGCCGCGCCGAATCGCGCTCATCACTCTTGCCCTCGCGGTCGGGAGCTTCGGCATCGGCTTGGGGGAATTCGCGATCATGGGTCTCCTGCCCGATGTGGCCGGGAGCCTTCATGTCTCGGAGCCGCAGGCAGGACACCTGATCAGCGCCTACGCGCTCGGCGTCGTCGTCGGCGCGCCCATGATCGCGCTTCTCGCCGCCAGAGCCAGCCGCCGGACCATGCTGCTTTTGCTGATGGCTGGTTTCGCCGCCGGCAATCTGGCGAGCGCCGCGGCGCCGGGAATCGTGACGCTCATCGTCGTGCGCTTCCTGTCGGGTCTGCCGCACGGCGCTTATTTTGGGGTGGCCTCGCTCGTGGCCGCAGGGATCGCACGGCCGGATCGGCGCGCCCAAGCTGTCGGACGCGTCTTGCTCGGCGTGACGGTCGCGACCCTCATCGGCACGCCGGTGGCGGTGTGGCTCGGCCAGCATTTCGGCTGGCGTTCGCTGTTCCTCCTCGTCGGCGCAATCGGAGCGCTGACGGTCGTCCTGCTTTGGCTGACGCTTCCGGAGGACAAGGCCCACCACGGCGCGAGCGCAGCCAGGGAGCTTACGGCTTTCATGCGTCCCCAGGTCCTCTTGACCTTCGCCTTCGCCGCCATCGGCTTTGGCGGCATGTTTGCGGTCTTCACCTACATCGCCGTCACCGCGACCCGCGTCGCGGGCCTGCCCGATAGCTTCATCCCGGTGATCCTCGCCATTTTCGGCATGGGCATGATCACGGGCATGACGATCGGCTCCTGGCTGGCGGATCGGTCGATGATGAAGACGCTGGGCGGCGTCCTGAGCTTCAACGTGCTCGTTTTCGCGATCTTCGCGCTCACCGCGCAGCATGCGGTCGCGCTATGCCTTATGGTGTTCTGCGTCGGCTGCGGGTCCGCGCTTGCGCCCGCCGTTCAAACCCGGCTCATGGATGTCGCCGGTCACGCCCAGACGCTGGCGGCCGCCTCCATGCACTCGGCTTTCAACCTGGCGAACGCGTTGGGCGCGTGGCTCGGCGGTTTGGCGATCGCCGCCGGGTTCGGATATGCATCCACCGGCTGGGTCGGCGTCGTTCTGGGCCTCGCGGGGCTCTGCGTATTCGCCTTCTCGCGTTGGGCGGAGCGGCGCGAGCAGGGAAACGGGCCAGCGCCTTCCTGAGAGAGCTGTGAGCCGCCGAAATGAAGGGCGGTTCCATAGGGGACCGCCGGTTTGGTCGGATACGGCGGGATTATCGAATTCATGACAAATTGATTTACGGTAAACAGAATTCGTGCTAGATTTCCCACTCGCGAAAAGGGCCTCCGGTTCCGCGCCGATCACCCGAGGAAGGAACAAATGGGCTTCGACGGCTGCTTGCGCACAAGTCGAGACGCGAGTTCAAAGGGGTGATCGTGAGGTGAAATCGGGGCTTTGCGGCGACCTCTCACAATCTTCAACGCGAGTGCGATGGCGGCTAATTTTTTTCTTTTTTCCTCTGTAACCCATTGAAAAGGCCAAATTCGACCAAAGAAGAACAAGGTAATGCAAGCATTTTTACTTGGTTTTCCTTGCATTTCCTGGCGCCCAGCTCGCGCGCTGGTTGAATTGTTGGCCGTGGCAGACCGCCTTGCCGCGCTTCGGGGACGTTGCTGGAGAGGCCAAGCCGAGTCACTATCGCGCCCATGTCCCTCTCGCCTTTCTCCTCGCCCCGCGCCGCCCCGGAGCCTCTGACCTTCCGCGAGGCGCGCGACCGGCTGCTTGAGCTTGGCCAGGATTATCACGGCGCGCGCGCCGCCTTTTCCTGGCCGCGCCCGCGCGAGTTCAACTGGGCGCTCGAATGGTTCGACGCCGAGCTCGCCGCCGGCGAGCATGGGGAGAAGATCGCGCTCAAGGTGATCGGCGAGCGCGTCGAGACGCGGACCTTCGCCGATCTCCGCCTGGAATCGTCGCGTCTCGCCAACGGCCTGCGCTCGCTTGGCGCCAAGCGCGGCGATCGGCTGTTGATGATGCTGGGCGTCGTTCCCGAACTCTGGGCGACGATGCTCGCGGCGATGAAACTCGGCCTTGTCCTGATCCCGGCGATGCCGACGCTAGGCCACGCCGACATCGCGGACCGTCTGGAGCGCGGCCAGGCGAAATATCTGGTTGCGCATGGACAGGACGCGGAGAAATTCGCTGGCCTCGCGAAGGACGTGCACCGGATCGCGGTCGGCCCGGCTCCGTCAGGCTGGCGGCGCTACGCCACGCTTTTGGGCAGCCAGTTCTTCGAGCCGGACGGCCCGACGAAGGCCGACGATCCGATGCTGCTTTATTTCACCTCGGGCACGACGGCGCGCTCGAAATTGGTGGTGCACACCCACGCGAGCTACCCGATCGGGCATCTCTCGACGATGTACGGGCTGGGGTTGAGACCTGGCGACGCGCATCTCAACATTTCCTCGCCCGGCTGGGCCAAGCACGCGTGGTCGAGCTTCTTCGCGCCCTGGAACGCCGGCGCGGCGGTGCTTGCGCTGAGCCAGCGCTTTGAGCCGCGCGCCGCCCTCGACACGCTGGTCGAGCATGAGGTCACGGTGTTTTGCGCGCCCCCGACCGTGTGGCGGATGCTGATCCAGCATGACTTGCGACAATGGAAGGTCGTCTTGCGCGAGGTCAACGCCGCGGGCGAGCCGGTCAATCCGGAGATCATCGAGCAGGTGAGCCGAGCCTGGGGCCTCGCTCTTCGCGATTCCTACGGGCAAACCGAGACCACCATGATGATCGGCAATTCGCCGGGACAGCGCGTCGTTCCCGGCTCGATGGGGCGGCCGTTGCCGGGCTACCGGGTGGTGCTCATCGACCCTGAAGGGCTCGAGAGCGACACCGGCGAGATCGCGCTTCCGCTGCGTCCGCGTCCCGCCGGCCTCATGAGCGGCTACCAGAACGAGCATGGGCGACTTATGCCCATCGAGGGCGAATATTATAAGACCGGCGACGTCGCCATGCGCGACGCCGACGGCTACATCACCTTCGTCGGCCGAGCCGACGACGTGTTCAAATCCAGCGACTATCGTTTGAGCCCGTTCGAGCTTGAGAGTGTTTTGATCGAACATCCGGCGATCGCGGAGGCCGCCGTCGTGCCGGCGCCCGATCCGGTGCGCTACACGATCGCCAAAGGCTATGTCGCGCTCGCGCAAGGGCATGCCCCCAACCGCGAGACGGCCGCGGCGATCTTCAAGCACATGCGCGGGCGCCTCTCGGCCTACAAGCTGGTGCGCCGGCTTGAATTCTATGAGCTGCCCAAGACCGTGTCGGGGAAGATCCGGCGCGTCGAGCTTCGCCAGCGGGAAAGCGCGCTTGCGGAGCGCGGCGAACGGGCGGAGGCGGAATTCAGGATCGAGGATTTTCCGGAGGCATGACACGGAAACGAAATGGCCCCGCCAGGGAGGGGCGGGGCCGGAGAACCAAGGGAGGGAGACCTTGGCCTCACATTGCGGTCAGCGAGCCATGGCCCTTCGGGGTCTTCATGCCTTCGCAGGTGCCCTTGGCGACATATTTCCAGTGGGCGGGATCGTAGTCCACGGTCGAGGTGCCTGCGCAGCTCGTGCCGGCGCCGGCGGCGCAATCGTTCTTGCCGGCGAGCGCGACGCCGTAGCACTTGTCGGCGCCCGGCTGGACGGGGGCCGGGCCAGCCTTGACGGAAGTGGCGAGCGCGGCGGCGAGCGAACAGGCGAGGGTGGCGGCGGTGATGGCGTTTCTGGCGTTCATGAAGGTTAATCCTCTGTCCGAGCAATAAGTTAGGTTCGGGCGTGGCGGGAGCCGCGCCGTTCAGGGGAGCGTTCCCGGCTCCTGCAGCGAGTACGTCTCCGCGCTCACGAGGTTACCGTGCGCCATGATCACGAATTCGTGAACTCACCTCAGCGTCGCGGTCTTTGGCGGCTTGAAACGCGGCCGATTGGGGCCAAATATTGGCAGGCGCCATCGAGAGGGCGCATCCATGACCGAATCCACCCACGTCGTCTGTCCCCATTGCTCCGCGGTCAACCGCATCCCCGCCGACCGTCCCGCCTCCGAGGCCAAGTGCGGAGCGTGCAAGGCGAACCTGTTCACCGGCGACTCGATCGCGCTGACCTCGAAGACCTTCGACAAGCACGTCGAGCGCAACGACATGCCGCTGATCGTCGACTTCTGGGCGCCCTGGTGCGGGCCGTGCCGCGCGATGGCGCCGATCTTCGACCGCGCCGCCAAGGAGCTCGAGCCGCGCGCCCGCTTTGCCAAGGTCAACGTCGACGACGAGCCGGCGATCGCGGCGCGCTTCGGCATTCGCGGCATTCCGACGCTAATTGCGTTCGAAAAGGGCAAGGTGGCCAAGCAGCACTCCGGCTTGGTCGACCTCAATTTTCTAAAAAGTCTCGCGCATTGAGGCGCGCGGCTCGGCCTGCCAGCTGTTCTTAAGAATCGGCCTGGCCTCCGCTTGCCCTTTTTGGCTCACTAGCGTCATAAGGCCTCGGCCCGAGGCGCTTCCTCGCGTCTGATTCCGCCGAGCCTGTCCAATGCGTCTGTCCCGTTATTTCCTGCCCATTCTGAAGGAGACGCCGAAGGAGGCCGAAATCGTCTCGCACCGGCTGATGCTTCGCGCCGGCATGATCCGCCAGGAGGCGGCGGGCAGCTACGCCTGGCTGCCGCTCGGCGTCCGGGTGCTGCACAAGATCTGCGCCATCATCCGCGAGGAGCAGAACCGTGCCGGCGCGATCGAGGTCTTCATGCCGACCATCCAGTCCGCCGATCTCTGGCGCGAATCCGGCCGCTACGACGATTACGGCAAGGAGATGCTGCGCATCCGCGACCGGCACGATCGCGACATGCTGTACGGCCCCACCAACGAGGAGATGATCACCGAGATCTTCCGCGCCTCGGTGCGCTCCTACAAGGACCTGCCGCTCAATCTCTATCACATCCAGTGGAAGTTCCGCGACGAAGTGAGGCCGCGCTTCGGCGTGATGCGGTCGCGCGAGTTCCTCATGAAGGACGCCTACACCTTCGACCTCGATCTGGCCGGCGCGCGCCATTCCTACAACAAGGAGTTTACCGCGTACCTGCGCACCTTCGCGCGCTTCGGTCTCACCGCGATCCCGATGCGCGCGGAGTCCGGTCCGATCGGCGGCGACCTCAGCCACGAGTTCATCATTCTCGCTTCGACCGGCGAGAGCGAAGTGTTCTGCCACCGCGACTATCTGTCGTTCAAGACGCCGCCGGAGGATATCGACTTCGACAATGCCGAGACCATGCAGGGCGTCGTCGACAAGTGGACCTCGCTTTATGCCGCCACGTCCGACAAGCATGATGAGGCGGCGTTCGAAAAGCTTGATCCAAAGGACCGGATTTCCGCACGCGGGATCGAGGTCGGCCATATTTTCTACTTCGGAAACAAATATTCCGCGCCCATGAAGGCGGTCGTCAATGGACCGGATGGCAAGGAGCATTTCGTGCATATGGGCTCGTACGGCATCGGCCCGACGCGGCTCGCCGCGGCGCTGATCGAGGCCAATCACGACGAGAACGGCCCGATCTGGCCCGAGGCGGCTGCGCCATTTCGCGTCGGGCTCATGAACCTCAAGATTGGCGACGCGGCCTGCGACGGGGCTTGCGGCCGCATCTACGCATCACTCGAAAAAGCGGGCGTCGATGTGCTCTACGACGACCGCGATGAGCGGCCGGGCGCGAAATTCGCCACCATGGATCTCGTCGGCGCGCCAAGCCAGGTCATTGTCGGGCCCAAGAGCCTCGCCGAGGGAAAGGTCGAGCTCAAGAGCCGCCGCGGGGACGAGCGCGAGCTGATCAGCGTCGACGCGGCGATCACAAAGCTTGGTGGGCGGGCGTGATGAAGAGCGGCGCCTCCCGCGAGGCTCCTGGCGTCATGGCCGGGCTTGACCCGGCCATCCACGGCGTGGGGCGCGCACGCCGACCGTCGCAAGGGCCGGGACCGAGCGCATTGAAGGTCGGTTCGCACTGCCGCGCTTCGTCCACGGAAAACGCGCGCAACCGCGTGGATGGCCATGACGGATCCTGTCAACGCGGCGGCTGCAGCTCTCCGCAGCGAGGCATGCGTTGACCGCCGTCGCGCTGGAAGGCACCGCGCCACAGACCGCGCCGGCGACCAAGGCCTTCTCCGCTTTCGAGTGGATGGTCGCTTTTCGTTACCTGCGCGCGCGTAACGCCCAGCGCTCGATCTCGGTCATCGCCGGCTTCTCGTTCCTCGGCATCGTGCTTGGCGTGGCGGCGCTGATCGTCGTCATGTCGGTGATGAACGGCTTTCGCCATGATCTCATGGACAAGATGATCGGCCTCAACGGCCACATGTTTCTGCAAGGGGTCGAGACGCCGCTCACCGACTACGACGCGGTCACAGAGCGCGTGAGCAAGGTTCCCGGCGTCACCTTGGCGCTGCCGCTGGTTGAGGGCCAGGCGTTCGCAAGCTCCCCCTATGGCTCGTCGGGCGCGCTGGTGCGCGGCATTCGGGCAAACGATCTCAAGCGCCTGCCGGGTGTCGAGGGGCACATCATTCAGGGCTCGCTAGACGGGTTTGACTCAGGCCAGGGCGTGGCGGTCGGCTCCAAGCTTGCCGAGCACTTGAGCCTGAGGTCCGGCGACAAGATCACCATCATGGCGCCGCATGGCGCGGAGACGCCGTTCGGCGTCGCGCCGCGCATGAAGACCTATACGGTCGCGGCCATTTTCCAAATCGGCATGACCACCTTCGACAACACCTTCATTTTCATGCCGCTCGGCGAGGCCCAGAGCTTCTTCAATCAGGACGGTCAGGCGAGCGTGATCGAGGTCTATGTCGCCGATCCCGACAATATGGACGCGATGCGGCGCGCAATCGAGCCGGCCCAAGGGCGCCCGATGATCGACACCGACTGGCGGCAGCTCAACCGCAGCTTTTTCGACGCGCTCGCCGTCGAGAGCAACGTGATGTTCGCCATTCTGACGCTGATCGTGCTGGTGGCCGCGCTCAACATCATCTCCGGCCTCATCATGCTGGTGCAGGACAAGGCGCGCGCGATCGCCGTCCTGCGCACGATGGGCGCGACGCGTGGCGCCATCATGCGCATCTTTCTCATCATCGGCGCGACCATCGGATTTCTCGGCACGGCCGTCGGCCTCGCGCTTGGGCTTTTGGTTGCCTACAACGTCGAGCCGATCCGCAAATTCTTGAGCTGGGTCACGGGGGAAAATCTCTTTCCCTCTGAATTTTATTTCCTCTCGCAATTGCCCTCGCGGGTTGAGCCGCGCGACGTTCTATCCGTCGTCGCGATGGCTCTGATCTTGTCGCTTGCGGCGACGATCTATCCGTCCTGGCGCGCGGCCAAGCTCGATCCGGTCGAGGCGCTGCGTTATGAATAATCAGACGCGGATCGCTGCGCTTTCGCTCGACGCCGTCGAGCGCCGCTACGGGCGCGGCGACACCACGGTCGAAGTTCTGAACGGCGCTTCACTCGAACTGTCTCCGGGTCAGTCGGTGGCGCTCATTGCCCCGTCCGGCGCCGGAAAGTCGACGCTTCTGCATCTAGCAGGCCTGTTGGAGCGGCCCGACGCCGGGGAAGTGAGGATCGGCGGCGCACCGACCTCGACGATGAGCGATGACAAGCGGACCGCTCTCAGACGCACGGAAATCGGTTTCGTCTACCAGTTCCATCACCTGCTGCCGGAGTTCTCCGCGCTCGAGAACCTCATCCTGCCGCAGATGATTGCGGGGCTGCCGCGGGCTCAGGCCGCGTCCCGCGCGCGCGAACTCCTCGGCTATCTCGGTCTCGCCGAGCGCGAGAGCCACCGCCCCGCGGAACTGTCCGGGGGAGAGCAGCAGCGCGTCGCCATCGCGCGCGCGGTCGCCAACGGCCCGCGTGTGTTGCTTGCGGACGAGCCGACCGGCAATCTCGATCCGAAGACCGCCGACCATGTATTCGGCACGCTTTCGGCGCTCGTCAGGGCGAGCGGCCTTGCGGCCCTCGTCGCGACGCACAACATGGACCTCGCCGCCCGCATGGACCGCCGCGTCACCCTCCGCGATGGGCGGGTCAGCGAGATGGGGTAAATCGTCATCGTGAGGAGCCGTAGCCCGTCCAGAAGGACGGGCGCCTGACGCCCTATGGCTCGCAATGACGGGTCGCGGTTCGACCCAAATGCAATTTGGTTTAGTTTAGACGACGCAGCCGTGCGCCTGTCTCAAACGGCGGGGTGCGGCGCCTCGGCGTCCTTCCATTCGAGCGTCACGACCTTGCCGTTTTCGACCGTCAGCGCCAAGCGCCCCCGCTTGAGTTCGAGCGCTTGTTCGCCGAACAGTTTCCGTCGCCAGCCGTTGAGAGCCGGCACCGCGGCTTTGTCGCTCTGGGCGATCGCTTCGAGATCGTCGACAGTGGCGATCAGCTTGCCGGCGACGCCGCTCTCCTCGCTCACTTGCCTCAAGAGCACCTTGAGCAATTCGACGGTCGCGCCGACATTGACGCCGTTGCGTCGCTCGCGCTCGATCTTCGGCACCGTCTTGGGGTCGCGCTCGAGCCCGCGTTCGATCGCCGCCAGGATTTCTCCGCCAGAGCGGGAGCGCTCCATCCCGCGCGGGAAGGCGCGCAGGTTGGCGAGCGCCTCTGCGGTGCGCGGGGCGGCGAGCGCAAGCTCGATCAGCACCTCGTCCTTTAGAACACGCGAGCGGGGCACGTCGCGCGCTTGCGCCTCGCTTTCGCGCCAGGCGGCAAGCTCCATCAGCACCGCGAGATCGCGGGGCTTGCGCGCCTTGTTCTTGTACCGCTCCCATGCGCGCTCGGGATGCTGCTCGTAGGTCGAAGGCGAGTTCAGCGTCTTCATCTCGTCGTCAAGCCAGGACTGGCGCCCGGCGGCCGTCACCCGCTTCGACAGGGATTTATAAATCTCGCGCAGGTGGGTCACGTCGCCGATCGCGTAAGCAATCTGCGCTTCGGCCAGCGGGCGGCGCGCCCAGTCGGTGAACCGAGACGACTTGTCGATTGCGACATGACAGATCGATTGCGCAAGCTCGCTGTAGGACACCTGCTCCCCATAGCCGCAGACCATCGCCGCGACCTGGGTGTCGAACAGCGGCGTTGGCACGAGCCCGGAAAGCTTCCAGAAAATCTCAAGATCTTGCCTGGCGGCGTGGAAGACCTTGACAACGTCCTCATCCGCCATCAGTTGCAAGAGCGGCTCGAGGTCGAGGCCCGGAGCCAGCGCGTCGATCGCCAGCGCTTCCTCGTCCGAGGCGAGCTGGACGACGCACAAAATCGGCCAGAACGTCGTCTCGCGCAGAAATTCGGTGTCGACCGTTACGAACGGGGAACGCGCCAGCCGCTGGCAGGCCTGAGCGAGCTCGTCCGTCGTTGTGATCAGGGACACGGGGATTGGGGACTCTATTGGCTTTCGCGAGGCGGGGCGACTGGCTTCGCCCGGTCCTTGCGCACGGAAGGCGGCGCATGACGCGGCATACCGAGACGCTTGTCGAGATAGGCGCCGACCACAGTTTGGAGGTCGTCCATGCAATCCTCGAAGAAGTGGTTCGCCTCCGGGATGACGGCATGCTCGATGACAATGCCCTTCTGGGTCTTCAGTTTCTCGATAAGCGCCTGAACCTCTTTCAGCGGCGCGACCCGGTCCTTGTCGCCATGGACGAACAGGCCCGACGAGGGGCAGGGCGCAAGAAAGCTGAAATCAAAGCGGTTGGCGGGGGGAGCGATCGAGATGAACCCCTCGATCTCCGGCCTGCGCATCAGGAGCTGCATGCCGATCCACGAGCCGAACGACACGCCAGCGATCCAGCAGGCGCGCGCCTCTGGGCTGATCGACTGCGCCCAGTCAAGGGCGGAGGCCGCGTCCGACAGCTCGCCCTGGCCATGGTCGAAGGCGCCCTGCGACCGTCCGACGCCGCGGAAGTTGAAACGCAGCACTGAAAACCCACGCTCGGCGAAACTATAATAAGTGTTGTAGACAATCTGATTGTTCATCGTCCCGCCAAACTGCGGATGAGAATGAAGAACCACCGCGATCGGGGCCCCGCGCTGCTTCGCGGGGTGAAAACGACCCTCCAGCCTACCGGCGGGACCGGTAAAGAAAACCTCTGGCATGAACACTCCACAACGCCATGAAGCACCTCCAGTCGGGACTCGACTGCGCTCCGTCACGCCTTGCGGCGCAAATTCAAGCGCGAATTCTGTCTTGGTCAGTCGACGGGGGCTCGCCTCGGAGGCAGCCTCATAGCACGCTGGCCATCGGCAATTGCAAGGAAAAACCGCAAATCCCCCTTCGGTTTTTGCCCCGAACGCGAGAATTGGCGCCATGATCGCCGCCGCGAGCCCTTTGAGCCGAACCTATCTCGACTATAACGCGACGGCGCCCTTGCGCGCGGACGCGCGCGAGGCCGCGCTCAAGGCGATGGAGACGACCGGCAATCCTTCGTCGGTCCACGCCGAGGGCCGCGCCGCGCGGCGCATCGTCGAGAACGCGAGGAGCGAAGTCGCCCGGCTGGCGGGGGTAAGCTCCCGCTGCGTCACATTCGTGTCCGGGGGGACCGAAGCGGCCAACGCGGCGCTCAATCCGCTGTTCGGCGGCGGGCCGAACGCCGCGCCGCTCGATCGGCTCATCGTCTCCGCCGGCGAGCACCCCTGCGTCTTGTCGGGACATCGGTTTCCATTCGCCGAGTCGGCGCCGTTGCTGCCGGATGGACGCGTCGATCTCGACTGGCTGGAGGCCGCCTGCCGCCGTCCCGGACGCCTGCTTTTAGCGCTGCAAGGTGCAAACAACGAGACGGGCGTCATCCAGCCGGTCGCGGAAGCAGCGGCGCTGGTCCATGCGGCTCACGGCTTCGTCTTTTGCGACGCGGTGCAAATGGCCGGGAGAATGGAGTGCGACATCGGCGCGCTCGGCGCCGACGCGCTCATGCTTTCGGCCCATAAGCTGGGCGGCCTCAAGGGCGCGGGGGCGCTTGTCGCGGCGCGCGCCGAAATCAGTCTCGGCGCGCCGCTCATTCGCGGCGGCGGCCAGGAGCGCGGCGCGCGCGCTGGCACCGAATCCGTCGCGACGATTGCGGCTTTCGGCGCGGCCGCGCGGGCGTGCCTCGCCGAGTTGGACACGGAGCCTGCGAGGCTGATTGGAATGCGCGATCGCCTGACAATCGCCGTCCGTTCGGTCGCCGCCGATGCTTTGGTCTTCGCCGAGACCTGCTCCGCGACTGCCGAACACGGTCTCATTCGCCGTTCCTGGCGTCGAGGCCGCGACGCTGATGATCGCGCTCGATCTCGCCGGGGTCGCGGTGAGCTCGGGCTCGGCCTGCTCCTCGGGCAAAGTGGCGCCGTCGCATGTGCTGGCGGCGATGGAAACGGCGCCCGAACTCGCGCGCGGCGCGATCCGCCTCAGTCTCGGCTGGGCGTCGACGGAAGCGGATGTCGACCGCTTCGCTCAAGCCTTCGCCAGCGTCATCGCGCGGATGCGGGTGGCGCGCCGAGAAGCGGCGGCGCTAAGAGCCGAAGACGCCGCGGCCCGAGGTAGCGCCTGAGTTTGGAAGCTTCTCCTTGGCCCATAAACCTGGCTCGAACATCATAGGGTGTTTGAAGTTAAAAAGGAGAGTCGCCTCAACAGTGAAGTCCCCGCAGTCTGGCTCCCACAAAAGGACTGCGTCACCATCCCGCAGCCCAAGCGTCTCGACCTGCTCGACGAGCGGACGTTCGTTGTAGAGCAAAACGAAATAGTAGCCGTCGCCCGGTGTGTCCTGAAAACTTGTCTGTACGCGCAGCATGTCAGACCGCCTTAGGCCGAATCGTCCGGAATTCAAACTGAGACACGACTTTGCGTCGGAATACCTGCGTCCGTTCGCCTGTCGCATTTTCCTACACACATTTATTGACGGGAGCCATTTTATGTGTGTATATAAATACCGGTGAAGCTTGAATGGGATGACAGGAAGCGAAACAAGGCTCTTACCGAACGCGGCCTTGATTTTGCAGATGTCGCCCGGGTCGATTGGGATGCTGCCTTCACCGTTGAAGACACCCGCGCGGACTATGCGGAGGCGCGGTTCGTCACAATGGGCCCGATCAACAATCGCCTGTGCGTTTTCGCTTGGTCTCAGCGCGGCGAGGCTCTCCGCGTGATCAGCCTTCGCAAAGCGAACGAGAGAGAAAGAAACAAATATGAAAAGGCCATACATCAGCCGTAACGGCGAGGTCCGGGAGCTCGATCAGGAATTCTTCGCAACCGCCAAGCGTGGGCGTCCGTCCATGCCCGCTGAAGCGAAGAAGCGGCGCGTCAACATTATGCTTGATCCCGATGTCGCCGATCGCCTGAAGGCCATTCCAAACGTCAGCGCCTATGTGAATGATTTGCTCCGCAAGAAGCTCGTCGCCTAGAGTTGGTAATAACTTGCATCCTTCGCGCGCGCGGTGTAGGAGGCGCGCTTCCATTTAGCCGCCCGTTTCAATAGCCGAGGGGTCTCCATGGCTCGCGTCACCGTCGAGGATTGCATCGACAAGGTCGACAACCGATTTGATCTGGTCCTCATGGCCAGCCACCGCGCGCGAGCGATCTCGTCCGGCGCGCCGATTTCCGTCCAGCGCGACAACGACAAGAACCCGGTCGTCGCGCTGCGCGAGATCGGCGACGGCAAACTCTCGCCTGGCGATCTGCGCGAGGACGTCATCCACGCGCTCCAGAAGCATGTCGAGATCGACGAGCCGGAGGCGGAAGCGGCGCCGCCGATGGTCAATCCGGAATTGCAAACTCAGATCGAAGCCGGCGCTGACGTTCAGTTCGATCGCATGACCGAAGAGGATTTGCTGCGCGGGCTCGAGGGCCTGACGCCGCCGCCGGAGCCGGAGGATGACGGCGAATAGCGCAACCAGAGCGGTCGCCATTACGCAGCGACGCGCTGCGCGCAGTCATGTGATCTCGTCGGCCATCGCGGCGCGGCGGGATTTTTTTCATTTCCTATCCACAGCCACGCTCAAGTTTGGCGTGTTTCCTGTATTCAGCGCCGAACGATTTGCTATCTTGGGGGCGAATCACTTGCGTTGCGGATCTCCGCTCTTTTGGCGGGGGCCGAGCGGATGGTCCCAATCGCGACGCGCAAGGGGTTCATGGGCGGCGAGGATGTGCAGCCGACGCGTTGAGTGGGGGCCGAATTGAGCGATGAATTCGTAAAGCCGTCGGAAGCGATGGCGCGTATGGCGGACAGCAGCGAGCGCCCGGTTGGGCTGGTCGAAATCGCTGGGCGCGTCAAATGGTTCGACGCCGCCAAGGGTTATGGCTTCATCGTGCCGGACAGCGGCGAGGCTGACGTTCTTATCCATGTGACCGTCCTCAGGCGCGACGGATTCGCCACCCTTCGCGAAGGCGCGCGCATCGTCGCCGAGGCTCAACGGCGCGACCGCGGCTTGCAGGTGTTCAAGGTGCTTGCGATCACCGAGCCCGACCCGGCTTCCGTCGCGGATCTCCCGCCGCCGCGAACCCGCGCGCAGGCAAGCTCGGTCGGCGCGTTCGAGATCGTCATCGTCAAATGGTTCAACCGGGCGCGGGGCTTCGGCTTCCTCACGCGCGGGGAGGGCACCGAAGACATATTCGTCCACATGGAGACGCTGCGCCGCTATGGCTTCGTGGACCCGAAGCCGGGCGACAGCATGCTCGCCCGATTCGGTCCGGGGCCGAAAGGATTGATGGCGGCCGAGGTGAGGCCGCTCGACAGTTCGAAGACCTTCGCGCCGCATTGACTCCCTCGTGCCGAGGAGCGCCGAAGGCGCGCCTCGAAGGACCGTCCAGCGGGCGGCCAACAAAACTGCGAGCTTTTGAAGGCCAACCTCCTTCGACCTCGGTAAGGGCGAGCGCTTGACGCGCCCTTCCGCTTGCTCTTGAAACCGGCTCTAGCCTCCTCGCGCGATCATTGCGCGAGGGCTTAAGGAGCGGCGATGAGGGCGATCGGATTTCGGCTATCGGCGGCGTTCGCCTTCGTCCTTGTCCTCGTGGCTTCGGTCAGCGTCACGGCGCAGGGCGCCGAGCCTGATTCGCTCGAGATCGTCACCTCTACGGGGCGGCATGCGTTTCAGATCGAGATCGCCAATAACGACGCAACCCGCGAGCGCGGGCTTATGGAACGGCGCTACATGGCCGCCGACCACGGCATGCTGTTTGAGTTCGATCGCGAGGCCCCGGTGGCGTTCTGGATGAAGAACACCTACATTCCCCTCGATATGATTTTCATAGCGCCCTCAGGCGTCGTAACGCACATCGTCGCCAACGCCGAGCCTTTGTCCGAGCGCGTCATTCCTTCCGGCGGACCGTGCGTCGCGGTGCTCGAACTGACCGGCGGGACCGCCGCTTCGATCGGCCTCAAGGTCGGCGACAAGGTTCATCATCCGTTCTTCAAATCGTGACCTACACGCAAGCGCGTTGCATCCGCCGTCAACATTGCTACACTCCTGCGACACTGGGCGCCGCCTGCTGAGGCGGCGTGAGGCGGGGTGGGAGTGGTTTGAGTCAAGTCTCGACGTGGGGTCCAGATCCTGGGTTCCGCGCGCCGTTTTCGACTGAGAACCCGGCCGGCGGGCGCAATGGCTGGGGCGGGATTTATGCGGCGCTGGATCTCGGAACCAACAATTGCCGGCTGCTGGTCGCGCGGCCGACCTCTCATGGATTCCGGGTCATCGACGCGTTCTCGCGCATCGTTCGCTTGGGCGAGGGGCTGTCGCTGACCGGACGCTTGAGCGAGGCGGCGATCGCGCGCACGCTCGAGGCCTTGAAGGTCTGCCGGGACAAGATGGCGGCGCGTGGGGTCACGCGCGCCCGCACCATCGCGACCGAAGCCTGCCGTTCGGCCGCAAATGGGGCGGACTTTGTCGCCGAGGTTCGCGAACGGCTCGGCATCCAACTCGAAATTGTCGATCGCGAGACTGAGGCGCATCTCGCCGCGGCCGGCGTCGGCGATCTCGCCGACAAGGAAGCCCGGTCGACGGTGATGTTCGATATCGGCGGCGGGTCGTCGGAGATCATATGGCTTGGCTTCGATCCGCACGCGCCGCAGGTGACGAACCGGGTCAAGACATGGGAGTCGCTGAGGCTCGGCGTGGTGTCGCTGGCCGAGACGTTCGGCGGTGTCGACGTGAGCGACGAAGCTTTCGCCGCCATGACCAATCACGTGTCGGAGGCGCTCGCTCCCTTCGTCGCTCGAGTGGCTGACGAGGCGCGCTGCGACCGCTTCCATCTTCTTGGCACCTCCGGCACGGTCACCACCATTGCGGGCGTGCATCTCAATCTGCCGCGCTATGACCGGCGCGCCGTCGATGGCCTATGGCTCGGCCGGGCGGAGGTCGACGCGGCGATCGCGCGATTGCGCGCCATGAGCTACGCCGAGCGCGCCGCCAACGCCTGCATTGGCCACGAACGCGCCGATCTGGTGCTCGCAGGCTGCGCAATCCTCGAGGCGATTCGGCAGCATTTCCCCGCCGAGCGGCTGCGCATCGCCGATCGCGGCCTGCGTGAGGGGATCCTCAGCCACATGATGCGCGCCGACGGGGTCGGCCCGCACCGTCGGCCGCGCGAGCGCTGGTGACGACGGGCGGCTCGGGCCGCGAGGGCGGCCGGGCGCTCAAGACCCGGGTCAAGATGACCCGCAAGCGCACGCCGGCGTCGGCCCGCTGGCTCGAACGCCAGCTCAATGACCCCTATGTCGCCCAGGCCCGCCGCGAAGGCTTTCGCTCCCGCGCGGCCTATAAGCTCATCGAGATCGACGACAAGCACAAGCTTATGAAGCCGGGCCAGCGCATCATCGATCTCGGCGCCGCGCCCGGTGGCTGGAGTCAGGTTGCGGCCGCGCGGGTGGGCGGCGGCGAGGGCAGGGGACGGGTGATCGCCATCGATCTCCTGGAGATGGACCCGATCGAAGGCGCAGAGTTCCGGCAAATGGACTTCCACGACCCCGATGCGCCGCGCCTGCTTCGAGAATGGCTAGGCGGCCTCGCGGACGGCGTGCTTTCCGACATGGCGGCCAACGCCACCGGCCACCGCAAGACGGATCAACTGCGCATCATCGGCCTCGTCGAGCTCGCGGCCGATTTCGCCAGCGAAGTCCTCGCGCCGGGCGGGTTCTTTCTGGCCAAGGTGCTGCAGGGCGGCGCCGAAAGCGAATTGCTCGCCCGCCTCAAGCGCGAATTCGCAACCGTGCGCCACGTGAAGCCCAAGGCGAGCCGCGCCGACAGCGCCGAGCTTTACCTGCTGGCTGCCGGGTTCAGAGGGACGGCGCCGGCTGTGTGATCGCCCCTTTCGAACTCGGGCGCCGATGGATCGATCTCGCAGGTCTGGCCGTTTAAATTTTCGGCCCAGTGCGCTAAATGAGATCTCATGACTGAGCTTCTCGAGCGAGCCGTCGAAACGATGCGCGGCCTTCCGGCCGAAACGCAGGATGCGCTTGCTCGCATTCTCCTTGAATTAGCCGGGGAGGCCCCATCGATCGTGCAACTCAGCGCAGACGACGAGGAGTTCTTTAAGAGCGTCTTTGTTAGAAGCTGAGCGGGGCGAGTTCGCGACCGACGAGGAAATAAGGGCCATCTGGGCGAAGCACGGCCTGTGAGGCTGCGGTACGCCCGTCGCACAGCGGAGGAACTCGATCAAGTCCTGTCGTACATCGAGCGGCGCTCATCAAAGGGAGCCGGTCACGTCAAGGAGCGTATCCGGGACGCGGGATTGTAGACGCGATCGCTGATCGCGTCGGCCGCGCTCCAAAGGGCGTTCGGAAGAACGCCCGTCTGACGACGGGCTACCGAGCGCGGCGACAGGAGCCCGCTGGGCGAGCCGAGCGCGGCGGGAATTCGGGGGAGCTTACGCCGCCGCCTTGCGGCTTCTCAGGCCCAGGAAGCCGAGGCCGGCGAAGCCGATCGCCATCATCGCCCAGGTCGAAGGCTCGGGAACCGTTCCCGGCAACGTCCCCTGGAACGGGAAGTCGTGCAACTCGCCCTGGCCGGTGAAATTCTCGGCGTAGAGGAAACCTTCCATCGCCGAGGTGTTCGTCACCGTGGCGTCTGCCGCGAGGACCGCGCCGTGCCACCCCTTGACGTTGACGCCGGTTGCGTCCTCGAAATTCCAGATCACGTGCTCGTTGAGATAAGTATCGCCGTTGAAATTCTCGCCACCGCCCTCGGTGAAGCTTCCGGTGACATTGATGACGATCGTCGACGCCGACGTCTCGTTCGAGAACGTGATGTTATAGTTGTCGCCCGGCCCGCCGGCGAGGGCCGCCCCTGAAATATCGAACACCGCGACCCCGTCGACCGGCGTAACATCGAACACGAGACTGTTCGAATTCGGGCTCGAGACGGTGCTGTTGGCTGTCCGACCTGCGAGAGAGGTCTGAAGTCCATTGAGCGGCGTGGTGAACTCGTTCATCGCGAAGGCCGGGTTGTTCTGGGCGACTGTGCCGCCGCCGTTCAGATTGAACGTGCCGGAATTGCTAGTGACGAAATTCACGCCGCCGCCATGATTAACGTTGCAGTTCGGGCAGCTCTGGATCGTCAGGGCGTTCACGCCCCGAAACGATGACGGTGCACTCAGGGGATTGGGGCTGTTATAGAATGTCGAACTTTGGCTGTTGTTGATGTTGCCCGCGACCAGACGGCCTTCGACATCCGAGTTGGTGGAAAAGTTGTCGGTGACCACTGCATTGAACTGATCGAGAATTTCGTCTGCGGTGATGACGGCCGCGCGGGCCGGCAACGCTGCGACCAGCACCGACGCCACAAGCGCGACAGCAACGGCGCCGCGCTGCAAGCGCGACGCATGGAAAGGCAAGCTCATTATCCGGAACCCCAACGAGGAAAGCCACAACGGGGCGGTTGATAGACAGAGTTCTCCTTAACGTCAATGGGAGTTCGCGGGAAAATACATTGATGTTCAGAAACGGTGTTTGCTGCATGTCGCCCAATCTTCCTGCTGACGCGCGCAGCCGCTGGCCTTATGCTCGATCCGAAGAAGCGACCCAATCCGGGAGGAACACCATGAACGTCCAAACCAAAACGCCCCTCGATCCGGTGCCGCTGATGGGCAAATTGCCGACGCCGCCGAAATTCGACAATCCAGCGGACGAGCGGCTGCATCGGAAGCAGAGACTGGCGGCGGGATTCCGGCTGTTCTCGAAATTCGGCTTCGACGAGGGGGTCGCGGGGCATATCACGGCGCGCGATCCGGAGCACCTCGACACATTCTGGGTCAATCCGTTCGGCGTTCATTTCAGCCAGGTCAAGGTCTCGAACCTGATCCGGTGCGATCACAAAGGCAATGTCGTCGAGGGCGGCTATCCGGTCAACACGGCGGCCTTCGTCATCCACTCGCGCGTCCACGCGGCGCGCCCGGATGCGAACGCCGCTGCCCATTCCCATTCGACCTATGGGCGGGCCTTCTCGACGCTCGGGCGCCCGCTCGCCCCGATCACCCAGGACGTCTGCGCCTTCTATAACGACCATGCGGTCTATGACGATTTCGGCGGGGTCGCCGTCGAACTCGACGAGGGTCAGCGGATCGCCGAAGCGATCGGCAAGCAAAAAGCCGCGATCCTGCAGAACCATGGCCTGATTACCATCGGCGCGACGGTCGACGAGGCGGTGTGGTGGTTCATCACCATGGAGCGGTCCTGCCAGGTCCAATTGCTGGCGGAAGCGGCTCTGAAGCCCGGCGAGAGCCTGATGCAGATTTCGCCGCAAGCCGCGGCGCAATCCTATAAAATTGTCGGCAACCCCTTCTCAGGCTGGTTCCAGTTCCAGCCGCTCTACGCGCGCATCCTCAAGGAGCAGCCGGACCTCTTGGAGTAAGGCGCGGAGCGCGAGGTTACAGACGGGCGGCATTGTAGCTTTGTAGCCGCGGTCCTGCTCTGTCGCTGACCGCGTCCGCCGCGCTCCAAAGGCCGTTCGGAAGAACGCCCGTCTCTCGACGGATTATTGTGGATTACGGTGACGATTACGGTGACACTTTTGGACTGCACCCCGTCGCTGGTACGCGGCTAATTGGGTGACAGGGCTCCGTCCTGGTTTGTGTGGCTCTGACCTTCCCGGTGGAATTCGGCTTCGAACTCGGCTGGGGGTTTGTAGCCGAGCGCGGAGTGCAGGCGCTTGGCGTTGTAGATGGTTTCGATGAAGGCGCCGATGCGGCGACGGGCGTCGTCGATCTCGGCGTAGGTTCTGGCATTGACCTCTCTTGCTTGAGCGTCTTCATGAAGCTCTCCGCCTTGGCGTTGTCGTAAGGATTGGCCGGCCGGCTCATGCTGACGGCGATCTTGTGCGCATTCAACCGCGTGAGATAGACGCCCGAGGCGTATTGGGCGGATTTAAACGATCGTCGCAACGGGAACATTCGGTTCTATGTGAGCCATCGGTCAAGGGCTTCGGCGGGTGTCGCCCAGCCGAGGGTTTTTCGTGGTCGCGCGTTGAGGATTGCGGCGATAGCGGCGAGAGTCTCAGCGCTGTGCACGCTCAGGTCGGTGCCCTTCGGGAAGTATTGTCGCAGCAATCCATTGGTGTTCTCGTTGGCGCCGCGCTGCCAGGGGCTCTGAGGATCGCAGAAGTAGACTTGGATGCCTGTGTCGATTTTGAGCGCCGCGTGTTGGGCCATCTCGGCGCCTTGATCCCAGGTCAGCGAACGCCGAAGTTCCTGAGGCAGGGTTACGATGGCGCGCGCGATCGCATCGCGAACAGCCTCGGCGCCATGTCCCGCGAGAGCTGGTCCATTCTTGGCTCGCGGAACATTGCCATGACCGTCCAGTCGCGGCAGATGCAAAAGCATCGTGAAGCGCGTCGTGCGCTCGACGAGCGTGCCGATCGCCGAGCTGCCTAGCCCCAGGATGAGATCGCCCTCCCAGTGCCCCGGAATCGCTCGGTCATCGGCCTCGGCCGGGCGCTGGCTAATCATGATCTCGGACGACACGAAGCCTTTGCCGCGCTGGCTCACGCGGGCCCGCGGCGTTCGCAGCGCCCGTCCGGTGCGCAGGCATGCCGTCAGTTCTCGCCGCAGTGCGCCTCGGCCCTGGATGAAGAGTGCTTGGTAAATGGCTTCGTGGCTGATCCGCATGTCCTCGTCATTCGGGAAGTCTACCGCCAAACGCCGGGAGATCTGCTCAGGACTCCAGGCCTTGCTCCATCGACGAGCCTTTCGTTGGCCGTGACGGCGTCCCCTCCAAGGCACCGAAGGGCCAGCAACGACAGCGCCATCAGGAGCCGCGACCGTTCCAGCCAGCCTCTCCGCGACATAGACGCGTAAGGCCGAGTTCAGCGCAAGCTTGGCGGCTTTCGGGCGCCGGCGCGATCGTTCGGCGTGCCATTGGGCTGTCGATGCACGATATTCCAGACCGCCGCTGCGCGTCGCCGCATTCCGTCTCAGCTCACGGGAGATGGTGGAGGCCGAGCGACCAATACGCCGTCCAATCTCTCGCCCCGAAAGGCCCCGCACACGAAGAAGCGCAATCTCTTCACGCTCCGCAAAGCTGAGATACCGTTCGGACGGCGGCTTGGCCGAAGATCGGAACATCGCTGGTGGCATGCCGCCGGCCTCTCGAAACAATCTGGTTCCGACAGGCTGCGACATGCCAGCAGCCAGCGCAGCATCCTCGCTGGTCATCCCCTGCGTAATCCCCAGCCAAAATCGCTGGAGTTCAGATCGCTTCGCTGCTGGCGGCCGTCCTGGTGATGGCAACGGCGCCCGTCCAGAACGGTGGGATCGGCGCTTTCGAGGGGTCATCGCAACCTCCTACATTCACGTGTTGCGACGATCGTTTGAATCCGCCTTGGACGCCGCGGTCGGAGTGGGGGATGAGGCTCATGGGCGCGGGGGCGCGCAGGCCAAGCGCCATGTCGAGGGCCTCGATCGCCAGGCTCGCTTCGAGATGATCGGCGAGCGCCCACCCAACGAGCCTGCGCGAGAAGGCGTCGAGGACGACCGCGAGATAGACGAAGTCCTCGGCCAGACGCACATGGGGTGAGTAGGCCGAAGGAGTTTCACCTTCGGCCCCTCGCAGAACCGGACGTGAGCCTCTCAGCTCATCCGGCTCCCATCATCCATACTACGACAGATAGCCCATTGACCAATGGACGAATGCGCGTGGCTGACGTTGCGCCAACCGTTTGAGCGTTTCGGCGGCCCTCGTTTTGTGGCCAGCCAGCTCTTATGCTTGCGCATCAGCCATCCGATCAGGGACCGGTTCACGCGCCGCCAGATCGACATAAGCGCCGAGCCATGGAAATGGCCATAGTACTGCTGCCATCCCCCCAGGACCGGGCCTAGCATGGCCGAGAGATCAGCCACGCTCTTGTCGTTCTTCAGTTGGATCCGCCACCCGCGGATTGTCTGCCGCATGGCCTTGAGGGCGTCGCGGCTAACAGCCGGTGAGAAGTTCACGTACACGCGGCCGTACTTGTCCACCGCCTTGCGGGGACGGAATGTGTAGCCGAGAAAGGTGAACTGGATGTCGGGATTCGCTTCGGTCCGTTTGATGTCCTTGCAATACACGATCCGTGTCTTGCCCGGATGGAGTTCGAGATTGCAGGCCTGAAACCGCTTCCGGATGCGGTCAAGCACGTATTCCGCCTGGCGTCGGCTCTTGCAGTGAAGCACGGCGTCATCGGCGTATCGGGCGAACCGAACGCCGGGAAGATGCCGCGTCACCCAGTGATCGAACGCATAGTGCAGGAACAGATTGGCCAGGATCGGCGACACGACGCCGCCTTGCGGCGTGCCCTTGTCGCGCGCCTGAAGCTGCCCTTCCGCATTTTGCATCGGCGCTTTCAGCCAACGCTCGATGTAGAGCAAGATCCAAGGCTCCTGACAGTGCTTGCGTAGAGCCGTCATCAGCAGGCCGTGATCGAGATTGTCGAATAGCCCCCGAATGTCGAACTCCACCACCCAGTCTTGGTCCCAGCAACGGCGTCTGGTGACGGCAATTGTCAATGATCGCGGAAACGGGACCCCAGATTTTCACGGAAAAGGGACCCCGCTCTGAGACACGCACGGACGGTAGCGCTCGCCCCGGCGAAGCTGGACGGGGTTGCGCAGCCGGGGCGAGCGCGGGTCGGTGAGGCTCGGATTTTTGTAGAGTTCAGGCGCGGTTTTTGAAGCGCCAGCTTTCGTTGCCAGTCTCGACGATGTCGCAGTGGTGAGTGAGCCGGTCGAGCAATGCGGTGGTCATTTTAGGGTCGCCGAAAACGCTCGGCCATTCGCCGAAGGCGAGATTGGTGGTGACGAGGATCGAGGTGCGCTCATAGAGCCGGCTGATGAGATGGAAGAGAAGCTGGCCACCGGCCTGAGCGAACGGCAGGTAGCCGAGCTCGTCGAGGACGACGAAGTCCATGCGGCTGAGATAATCGGCGATGCGGCCCTGGCGCCCGGCGCGCGTCTCGGCCTCGAGCTGGTTGACGAGATCGACGGTGGTGAAGAAGCGCCCCCGCCGTCCGGCGCGGATGCAGCTTCGCGCAATGGCGATCACCGCGTGCGTCTTGCCGGCGCCGGTTCCGCCGACGAACACGGCGTTGCGCTGCTGGGCGATGAAGCCGCCGCCGGCGAGATCGCGGACGAGCGCCTCGTTGATCGGCGTTCCCTTGAACACGAAGTCATCGAGGTCCTTGGCGAGCGGCAGCTTGGAGGCTGTGATCTGATACTTGATCGAGCGCGCCTGCTTCTCCGAGATCTCGGCGCGCAAAAGGTCGCCGACGAAGCGCTGCGGCTCGTGGCTTCGCTTGAGAGCGACGGACAGCGTCTCGTCGTAGGCGGCCTTCATGCCGTAGAGCTTCAGCTCGCTCATCATGTCGAGGACTTCGGTCCGCTCCATCGTCAGGCGCTCCTCAAGGCGTCGTAGCGGGTGCAATCGGCGACCGGGGCATGGCGCAGCCGTAGCGCCGCAGGCGTGTGGATCGGTTCGGCCGGTTCGGGATCGCGGCGGCGCGCCAGAATGTTGAGGACGACGTCGGCGGAATGGACGCCCTCGCTCAGCGCCTGGGCGCAGGCCGCCTCGACCTCGGACATGCCGTCGGTCAGGACGGCGGCGAGAATCTTGACCATCTGCCGGTCGCCGTCGTCAGAGCCGGCCGGCCTACGCCGGATCCTCTCCAGGGCGCCGGGCAAAACCCAATCCCGGAACGGCGCGCCGTTGCGCAGCGCGCCTGGCTTGCGGGCTAGCACAGGCACGTAATGCCAGGGATCGTAGACCGTCCTGCCGCGGCCGAAGGACCGCTCGTGTTCGGCGACGATCCGGCCGTCCTGGCGAATGATGATCCGGTCGGCGTAGGCATGGATCTCGACCGGGCGCCCGACCGCGCCAGCGTTCACCGAGTATTTGTTGTTGTCGAACCGGACCAGGCAGGTCTTCGACACCGAGGCCGGCAGGGCGTGGAAACCGTCGAACCGGCCGCGATAGGGAACGAGCCTCGGCCGCTCCTCCTCGAAAACTTCCCAGATCGTCCGATCCGGCCATTCGGTATGGGGATGGGCTTTCGCAAAGACCAGACATCGGTCGAGCAGCCAGGCGTTGAGCTCGCCATAGCTCTTGAAGCGGGGCTTTGGGGTGAAGAACCGCTCGCGAACAAGCCCGACCTGGTTCTCGACCTGACCCTTCTCCCAGCCGGACGCCGGCGTGCAGGCGACTGGCTCGACCAGATGGTGCGAGCACATCTGCAGGAAGCGGCGATTGTATTGCCGGTCCTTGCCGACGAAGACCGCGTCGACCGCCGTTTTCATGTTGTCGTAGATTCCCCGCGCGCAAGCGCCCCTGAAGAACGCGAAGGCGCGCTCGTGCGCGTCGAACACCGTCTCCTGGCTCTCGCGAGGATAAGCGCGCACGAACATCATCCGGCTGTGGCAGAGCCGGACGTGCGCGACCTTCAGGGTGGTCGTCACACCGCCAATCAGCGCGATCTCGTGGCTCCAATCAAACTGGTAGGCTTCGCCCGGCGCAAAGCTCAGCGGAACATAGGCGTCAGCCGTTGTGCTCGCGCGCTTCTCCCGCCAGGCGATCGCATAGCGCCTGACCGCCGCGTAGCTGCCTCCATAGCCAAGAGCGCGCAGGTCCTCGAAAATCCGGATCAGCGTCAGACGCTCGCGAGCGGGCCGACCGTCGTTCTCATCAAGCAGGGCCTCGAGTTGCTCCCGCCAGGGGCCAATCCGCGGCAACGGTTGCTGCGACCGCTCGTAGCGAAACTCGGTCGCGTTCGACCGGATGACCTTCCGAACCACCTTCCGCGAAACATGCAGGTCACGGCAGATCTCCTTGATCGCCTTCCCCTGTGAAAAATAGGCCCGCCGTATCTTCGCGATCGTTTCCACAACAAGCATTCCAACCCAGGCCTCCCAGCTGTCGGAAGGCCAATGTGAACCCGGCGCCGCCAGGGTTCCGATTGGATGCAAATCAGCCCCGCAGCGGGGTCCCTATTCCATGAAAAATCACACTGGGAGTGACGAGGCCCTCATCTTTCGCATTACTTGGCCGCGGTGGACCTTCACCGTAATCTCGCTCACGCCTAAATCCCCGGCAATCTGCTTGTTGAGACGACCCGTGACGACCCGTGACGACCCGCCCCATCACCTCGCGTTCCCGTGCGGTCAGGAAATCATAACGCGTACGTAAAACTGCAATTGATTTCTCGTCTTCGAGGCGAGCCCGATCGCGCTCGAGGCCAAGTTGGATTGCGTCCAGCAGATCCTGGTCCCTAAAGGGCTTGGTCAGAAACTCAACCGCCCCCCTTTCATTGCCTGTACCGACATGGGTATGTCGCCATGCCCAGTTATAAAGACGATCGGAAGTTAAATCCGGCTTGCAGCAAGCTCTCGTTGAAGATCAAGGCCGCTTTGCCCCGGCAGCCGAACGTCAAGGACGAGGCAGGAAGGTCCGCTCGGACGGCCGAATTGGCGAAATTCGTCCACAGACGCCAGCATCGTTGTCTGAAAGCAAACCGATCGAACGAGGCCGCCAATTGACTCTCGCATCCCCGGTCATCATCTATAACGATCACCGTTGGCTGGCTACTCGGCGCTGCCGGCATCTCGAGCCTCCGCGCGAACTCAAGAATAAGTATGGCGAAGATCAGCGTCGACGACAAGGCGCGATCCGGTCGCTCGTAAGATCAGGCCAGCAGGCTGGACAAGGCGCAGCGCCAACGCCTATAAGCGCCCGCCGCGTCTCGACGGCGCGAGACGCCCAGGTAGCTCAGTTGGTAGAGCACGTGACTGAAAATCACGGTGTCGGTGGTTCGATTCCGCCCCTGGGCACCATTTCCTCCGCTCGAAACACTCCTTTTTGTTGCCTGTCCTACGCCGGCCTACGCTCAAGCATCTGAATAGTTAAGCTTTTCCTGGACAAGAGGCGTATCCTAGCGCATGATCGGATAGAGCGTCGCGCTGTGGGTAGCGCCCTCGTTCTGTTGGTACCTTTGTTGGTATCCGCCCACCCTGTTGGTATCCTCTCCGAGAGGAGACAGAGTGATGGCATTGACGGATGCGAAGTGCCGGGCGGCAAGGCCAGCACCCAAGCTCCAGAAGCTGACGGATGGCGGCGGCCTACAACTCTGGGTCCAACCCAGCGGCGCTCGCCTGTGGCGGCTAGCTTATAGATTTGGTGTGAGTGGCGGAGCAATTCTCCCCACTTGTGACATTTGAATTTCCCCAGTTTTCGTGACTGCCGACCATTCCGGGGATGCCCGGGATGGTCGGCGGGCGCGCCGGATCGCCGAGGCTCCTCCTGCTGGCGGGAGGGAGGACCCGGTGATCAAACTTGGGGGGCTCGTCATGATCCTGGATTTGCATCGCCAGGGCCTGTCGGTCAGCGCTATCGCCCGGCAAGTCGGCGTCGACCGAACGCCGCCGCTAATCCCATTCCACCGACCTTGAAGCGTCGCGGCAGGCCGTCAAAAAACGGAGGAGCCGATCACCCAAACGGCTGATCGCCAACCCGCCAGACTGGGGAATTTTCCGGCGCCCATTTTGGGGAAAATCGCCGCGCTATTGACAGGCGTGCGGTTCTTCAGAATTGACTTGCGCCGCGTCAACTCTTGCAGCGCCAGTTCGCCGGCGGCGTCGTAGAGTTCCTTGAAGCGGTAGAAGCTGTCACGGCTGTAGCCCATCATTTTGCGAGCCTGGCTGACGTTGCCGAGCTGCTTGGCCAACTCTAGCAGCCCGACCTTGGCGCGGATGATTTTCTGTTCCTTGGTCATAATCAGTGTCCTCTCGAGACGCCGAGGCCGGACGCTATGCAACCCCGACCAGCTCCGCGCCCGGCCTCGGCTCGTGCCTCAGCCATGACACCGATTGTCAGATTAAGTCTTAACTACTGCATCGCCATCGGCATCGACTGGGACGGACGCCGCCAAATCCTGGCCGTCGACATGGCCAACCGGAAAAGCCGCTCCTCGTGGAAGGACTTCCTTGTCGGGCCGCGCCGACGCGGCCTTAACGGCGTCGAGTTCGTCGTCGCCGACGATGACGCCGGCCTTCGCTCCGCCGTCCGCGAGGTCCTGACCGAGGCCGCCTTCCAGCGGGGCTCACGTCCACTTCCTCCGCAACGCCCTCGATCATCTGCCGCGCAAGGCGGACGACCTGTCTGCAGGAATTGCGCTGGCTTTACGACCGGCGCTCGATCGAGGAGGCGCGCCAGGACCTCGCCGCATGGATCGCCAAGTGGGGCACCCGCCACCCGAAACTCGTCGGATGGGCCGAGGAAACCATCGAGGAGACCCTTACCTTCTACCGGCTCCCCCGCCAGCATCATAAGCATCTCAAGAGCACCAACATGCTCGAGCGCCTCAACGAAGAGATCAAGCGCAGAACCCATGTCGTGCGCATCTTCCCCAATGCAGAAGCCTGCCTGCGTCTCGTGCGCGCCTTAGCCGTCGAAACCCACGAAAACTGGCTCGAAGCCCACCGCTACCTCAACATGAACGATCTCAAGGAGCACAAGAAAACCCGCCTCCGCAAAGCCGCATAACCAGCCGATCCATGACCGCCTTTGCAGAACTTGACGCACAGAACCTCAGAATGGTGGCTGTCTGGTACGAGTTCGGCTGGACTGGCCATTCGCCGGCGGGAGACACGATCGTCTCGAAGCCGTCCGAATTCACGTGGTTCAGCCGAACGCCGGCGCCAGGCGGTTGCGCACGCGCTTGCGTCCGGCGAGCCCGGCGAGGCCTACGAAGCCGAGACCCAGCATCGCCCAGGTCGACGGCTCGGGGACGGCGGCGAACTCGAAATCGCTCGAGCCGGTCGTGAATACGACACTGCCGAAATTCTGCGGCGTCATGAAGGAAATGAGGTAGCCGGGGTCCTGCGTATTGTTGATGCCGCTGAAGTCCGCATAGAGGTCCGAAGCGAGCACCCGGCCGATGAGCGTGCCGGTCCCGTTCTCGCCAGTGTAAAACGATACGGTGTTGGTCGCCGCGGGATTGTCGTCGTTGGGCGAGCCCCAAACGATGGTCAAAGCGTTATTCGACCCGTTGAACGTTACTTGGCCACCCTCAACATTCCACCATTGGTGGGTCATGTCGCCGAGGCCGTAAGGGTCCCAGCCGGGATTGCTGAACTCAGGTGGATTTCCCGGCCCGTTGACCTGGCCGATTTGGATCTGCGCCGTGCCGGTCCCAACGCCGGGCTGGGCGACGTCAGGCGCGCCCGTGCTGACCCGGCCGTAGTCACTGACCGTTATGTGATCGATGGTCGCCGCCGAGGCCGCCGAAGCTGCCACAATCGTCGCCGCCACGCCTACCACACCCACTAGCATTTTGTTCATTGCGCCAATCCCAGGTTATCACCGCACCGCAATGGGCAATTACCATTTGTGGAACAATTTCGTCAAACTTACATCAAATCGACGGTTAATCTCCGCCCGGCCGATCCGTTCCGAGCGCCGTCTGTGCACGGATCGAGTGGAGGATGTCGAGCCTACGGGCGCTTTCAGGGTCGCTGGCGTTCTCCCGGTCGCCCGAGGGAACGCATATTATCGCCTTCGCCGCCAGTGATTTGAGATTTCCTATTCACAAACGACGAACGGAGACGGCCATGGCTCACCCGGCGCGGCGAATCGTCGTCACCCAGAAGCAATTGCGCATCGAATATCATCCGGCCCCGAACGGCGATGCGGCGAAAACGCCCGATAACTGGTTGCGGTCGACCTCTCGGCGCGCAAGCTCGTCGCGCGGCAAGTCTGAGATTCTTCGGCCCCGCGCGAGATGCGTTCGAGTTGAATCGCGGACCTCACCGCGACCCCGGATGTCAACCGAGCGCCGCCTCGATGTCCTTAGCGAGCGTCTCCGGCTTGTCGCTCGGCGCGTAGCGGCGCAGCACGCGATGACTGCGGTCAATTAGGAATTTGGTGAAGTTCCATTTGATCCCTTGGGTGCCCAGGAGGCCGGGGGCTTCCTGCTTCAGCGCTTTGAATAGCGGGTGCGCGTCGGCGCCATTAACCTCGATCTTGGCGAACATCGGGAAGGTCACGTCGTACTTGTCGGTGCAGAACTTTTGGATTGCGGCCTCGTCGCCCGGCTCCTGATGGCCGAACTGATCGCAAGGGAAGCCGAGCACAGCGAAGCCGCGTGCGCGAAAGCGCCGGTGCAACGCTTCGAGGCCGACATATTGCTGGGTGAAGCCGCACTCGCTGGCGACATTGACGATGAGCAGGGCGTGGCCCGCGAAATCGTCGAGCGTGCGCGCCTCGCCGTCGATTGTCTTAAGCGGGGTGTCGGCGGACAGGGGCATGCGGAGCTCCAGTTTGCCCCGCGGCTCCGGTCGCGCCCGGAGCGAGAACTCGAGGCTTTTTATTTTCTCTGTTTGAAAGTTAGCAAGGAGCGTTGCGCTAGTGAATATTTTCCTGCACTTTCGTTGTGTGAGACTGGGAGGGTGACCCATGAAAAAACTTTCGATGAAGCTACTCGGAGTCGCGATTATTTCCGCGACCCTATCCTCAGCGATTAGCCCCGCGTTCGCCTTGGGCGGCTGCGGTCCGAACCGTCATCGCAATGGATGGGGCTACTGCGTGTGGGGCGGCCAAAATCAAGATTGGTGCTTGAGAAAAACCGGCCATCCAGCCACGCGTATGCCCAACGGGAGATTGCGCTGTTATCGGTGAGGCCCGCCGTCGCGCTGACCTAGCTCGACGCACTGGGTCGTTGACCGAGGTGAAGGGCTTCGGACGCCAGGCGATTGACGTCCGAAACCGGCGCAACATATGCCGGAGCGATTGCCGACTCCGCGATTGATGGCGTAATATCGTGGGTCCAGGGGGATCGTTGGCGAACGGTTCGGTCCCTGAAGTTTGCGCCGGACCCCGCAGCTTCTTTAAGGATCTTCGCCATGACTGGGGCATTGAAGAACCGTGCGGATCGATACGAGCACGGCCAGGAGCTGCGAGCGCGCGTCCCGCGTGAAGCCCATGCGGAGTTGCATGGCGCCGGGGACCGGGACGCCGTAGCGATTCTTGCGGAATCCGACCCCGAGCGGGTCGCCGAGCTTTTGCCTCGGCGTTACGAGCTCATGACGGCGGACCCGTTCGGGTTCCTTCGCGGCGCGGCGGCGGTGATGGCGACCGATCTCGCGCATCAGCCAATTGCTGGCGCCCCGGTGCAGGCCTGCGGCGACTGTCATCTGATGAACTTTGGCGCGTTCAATTCGCCCGAAGACAACATCCTCTTCGACATCAACGATTTCGATGAGACGCTGCCCGGCGTCGACTTCACCGTCGACATCAAGCGCCTGGCGGCCAGCGTCGCCGTCGCGGCCAAGGCCGCCAGCATGTCGGACAAGCGGGCGCGCACTTTCGCTGCGAGCACCGTAACGGCCTATCGCGAACACATGTTCGCGCTCATGGACCTCTCTCCGCTGGAGATCTGGCACAGCCGCATCGATCTCGAACACGAGCTCAAGCAAATCGAGAGCCCAGAGCTGCGGCGCAGCCTTTCAACGGTTATCCGGCACGCTCAGCATCGCGGTCTCGACAAGGACGACAACTTTCCCCATCTCGTCACCGGCGGCGAACCCAGGATCGCTGACAAAAAGCCGACGATCTTCCATATCGACCCTCACACGCTCGGGGGCCGCAAGATCGACTTTGCCCGGGGGTTCGCGCATTACCGGCAAACGCTCACTCCCGATCGGACGGTCCTTCTCGACCGTTATCGATTGATGGACGTCGCTTTCAAAGCCGTGGGCGTCGGCTCGGTCGGCACGATCTGCGTTGTCGGGCTCTTTCTTAGCGGCGACAACGAACCGCTCTTCCTGCAAGTCAAGCAGGCGCAACGCTCGGTGCTCGAGCGGTTGTCGGAAAACCTCGCCTATCAAGGCCCGCAAGGCAGGCGTGTGGTCGAGGGGCAGCGGATGATGCAGGCCGCGAGCGATATTTTTCTCGGCTGGACCTCGGACGAGCCCTTGGGGATCGATTTCTACGTCCGCATCCTCAAGAACCGCCGGCTGGGTGGAGTGAGCGAACTCGTCGAGCACGAGGCGCTGTCGGAATATTCCCGGCTGTGCGGCCGGACGCTGGCGCGCTCCCACGCCCGAGCCGGCGAGCCGGCCGTCATTGCCGGCTACATGGGAAGGAACGAGGCGTTCGACGACGCGCTTGCGTCCTTCGCCATGGCCTATGCCGAGCAGACGGTGAAGGATCACGCCGCGCTGGTGAAGGCCAAGGGCGGCTCCAAGGCGCAAGCCCCGGCGAAGACGGCAAAGCCGGCGCGGAAGCCTACCGCCAAGCCGGAGCGGCAGCGGAAGTCCGCCTGAGGCGCGGCTTCAGACCAAACGCATTGGAGGGCCAGCAGGAGGAAGGCGATCCTCCCGTTTGCTGGGAAGAGCCGCGGGATAAAGTAATCCCCGGCAAAAAATACCAAGGCCGAACCAGTGATCGAAATCAGACAGGAGTTGTACCAAGGGCGGCGCCTGGCGTGTTCCGGTCCAGAGCCATCAAAAAATTCGAGCCGCTCGAATCCATCGAGATAGTTTGGCTTGTCGCCCCCGTTCGACGCGCAACATTGGCCATGCTGCAAAGGCAGCATTTGATCGCGAAAACGGGAAGCCAATCTGGCCGAGAGGCTGCTAAGATGCCGACGATCTCGTATATTCCGTATCCCACTTCCGCGATCAGTCCGGATCGCGCGCCAAGGCGACGATCGCCACAATGATGACGCCCGTGAGAATTAACCGAATGCCTGAACCTGCGGAGCCGAATCCGAATTTGATAACCGCCAAATTCAAGAGGTTGACGAGAACGTAGAGAAAGAGAGCCGCTCCCCAAACGCCTTGCGGGAACGCCCGGCCGCCGAGCACGCTGGTGCCGCCGACCACAACGACTGCGATTGATCCAAGCTGATAGTCGCTCCCGATGTCGAGAGCGGCGCCGCCAGAGAAACCAGCCAGCAGAACGCCCGCTAGCGACGCCGACACTCCACATATCACATAGACAAGAAGACGCACTCGACGCGCATCGATGCCGGCCAGCCATGCCGCGCTTTCGTTCTGCCCGACGGCCAGTACAGCCCGGCCGAACAAGGTTCGTCGCAGAACGAACACCATCGCTCCGGCGATGAACATCGTCACGACCGGCAGGACGGGAACTCCGAAAAAGCGCACAACCGTCAGCGCGCTGAACTCCGGCGGCGGCTTGAGAGTTGCAGCGCCGCCGGTGAAGACGGCGAGAGACTGAATCACGAAACTCATCGCCAGAGTGGCGACGATCGGAGGAATGCGAAGCGCGGATATCAGACCAAAATTGATGGCGCCGGCGACGAGGCCGACCGCGAGCGCGCTGAGAAAGCCGGGAAGTATCATCATACTTCCCCCCTGTCCCATCACGATCATGCCGACCAAGCCCGACAAGGTCATAACGCTCGGCATGGAAAGATCGATATTGCCCGGCCCCGAGGTGATGACGAGCATCTGTCCAAGCCCGACAATCACGAAGAACATGGCGAAGTCCATCGCCGCCTGCAGCGACTGGATGGCGCCCGATCCGCCCGAGAGCGCGAGCGTCATCAGCCAAATGACGATCGCTCCCAGAAAGGAGTAGATCCACGGGCGGCGCTGGAAACTAGCGCTGAGCGCTGAGCTCGACGTAGACACTCTGCGAACTCCAAGCTTCAAGGGCCGCCATGGCGGCGCGGATCGCCAGCACCGCGATGAGGATCAACCCTTGCGCGGCCAGCTGCCAGTCCGATTGAACGTTCATGAAGGTGAGGAGCGAGTTCATCAGGACGAGCGTCACGGCTCCGACGACCGTGCCGATCGGCGATACATTGCCGCCGACGAACTCCCCGCCGCCGAGGATGACCGCAGCGACGCTCAGCAATGTGTAGTTGGGCGCAATGTTCGCATCGCCCGAGGTGGCGATGCCCGTGAGCGCGAGACCGGACAGCACACCGCACAATCCGGCAAGACCATAAAGCGTGGCCTTGGCCCTGAGGACCGACCACCCGGCGCGCGCGACCGCCTTGGGGTTGCCCCCGACGCCACGCAGAACGGTTCCGAACGACCAGCGCTGCAAGACGAGATGCCCCGCAATCGCGACCGTGACGAGGATCCACACCGGCAGCGGCGCGATCGGGGTCTTAGTCCTCACTGCCGCGGCGAGCCAAGCCGGGGCGGAGCCGCCGGGCCGGGGCAGGATCAGCACAGCCACGCCCAGCCAGATGAACGAGAAGCCGAGAGTCACCACGATCGACGGCAAGCGTCTCGCGTGGATCATAGCTCCGATCGCTCCGTAGAGCGGAATGAGCAGAACAAGAATTATCGTCCCGAGCAGCGGATACTGGGGCGCGATCACGGAGCCGATGCAAGTAATGAGGCTGATGAAAGAGCCGATCGATAGATCGATGTCTCCCGCGGCGATGATGAACATCTGCGCACAGGCCGCCAACGCAACCGGGACTGCATAGGTCAGCAGCAGGTTGAACCCGATATAGCTCATGGCGTTGGGACGATAGGCGTAGATGCCGGCGCACACGGCAAGGAGCCCGAAAACCGGCAACAACGCGCGCAGAACGTCGTTGCTTCGGACAGCCGAACTAGCCACGCGCGGCCCCGGCGCTCACGGGCTCAGTGAAAGAAGCGCGCAGAATGTTCTCCTCGGTGACCTCGCCGCTATCGAGAACGGCGGCGATCCGGCCCAACCGGAAAACATAGACGCGATCGCAATTTCGAAGTTCCTCGGTTTCGGTCGAGTACCAGATGAACGAGCGGCCGCTTGCGGCTTCATTCCGGATCATGGAGTACACTTCGTTCTTCGTGCCCACATCGACGCCGCGCATGGGATCATCGAGCAGAATCAACGTGGCCTTGCACGCGAGCGCACGGGCGAACAACACCTTCTGTTGATTGCCCCCGGAAAGCGTCGTGATGCCGGCTTCGCCGCCGGCAGAGCGAACGCCTATGCGCCGGAACCAATTCTCCGCCAGCAGGCGCTCGCGCGCGAGGTTGATCACGCCGTTGCGTGAGACGTCCCGCAGCGCGCGCACCGTGACGTTCTCGGCCGCCGACCACGCCGGAAAGACGCCTTCGGTTTGCCGGTCGCCGGGGACGTAGGCGACCGAACTTTTGAGCAAGCCGTTCCGTCCTCGGAACGCGTCGGCAAAAATGTGTTGAAGCGTTCTGCGCTGCCCGTGGCCGTCGAGCCCTGCGAAACCGACGATCTCCCCGCGTTTCAAGATGAGACGCAACGGATCTCCAGCGTCGCCTCGCGCGGCCAGCACCACCTCCCCGGACGCCCCGCCGGCCTGTCTGGTTAGTTCATCCCTCGCGCCGGCGTCGGAATGCCCCATCATTTCCACGAGCGACTGGCGAGTCAGGCTTTTCGCCGGCGCGTCGCCGACAATCCTGCCATCGACCATGACGACGACGCGTTCCGAATTATCGAGAATTTCCTGCAGCCGATGCGAGATCAGTATGGTCGCAACACCCGCGCGCGAAACCACGTCGAGAAAGCTCATCAGCTGCTCGGCAGCCTTGGCGTCCAACGAGCTGGTTGGTTCATCCAAAATCACCAGTCGCACGCCCTCGCCCAATACGAAGGCCTCGGCGATCTCGACCATCTGCCGCTGCGCGATCGTCAGACCGCCCAGTCGTCGCCCGACATCGATATCGTGCCCCGGAAAGACGCGGCTGAGGCAGGCGGAAATCAGCTTCCGCGCCCGGCCGCGCCAGCCCCACCCTGCGAGATCGGGGTGCTTGACCAAAGTGTTTTCGATCGCGGTCAGATTGGGACAGAGGGAGAGCTCTTGAAAGATACAGCGTATGCCAAGCTCGTGGGCAAGCGCTGGCGTCAATTCGGAATGTTGTTGTCCGCCAACGGTGAATTCCCCTTCGTCAGGCTTCATGACGCCGGAAAGAACATTCATCAAAGTGGATTTTCCGGCGCCATTGTGGCCGATCAATCCGAGCTTCTCTCCGCTCGGGATGACAAGGCTCGCCTTCGAAAGCGCTTTGACCGCTCCGAACGAACGCGAGACGCCAGAAATTGCGACAGCGGAAGATTGTCGGGTCGTGGAATGCTCCACGACCCCGTTCAACTGAGGACTTCGGACGTTCATTTCTGCGTGGTGACGCCCGGCCCAGGAAGCGCCGGCAAAGGCTTCTTGTCGGCGTTGGCGGCGATGAGCGATTTCACCCATTCCTGCGAGTAGCTCGGATTCGCCACTCCGCCCTTCTCCGTGGCCGCCAACCAGGCGTCGAGATCGTTCTGATTGATCTGCAGAAACGGCACCTCGACGAACTGCGGAACCTTGTTGCCCGCGAGAATCTGCTGCGCCACCCAAAAAGCGACCTCCGAAATGCTTGGCGTCCCGGAGATCGACATAGTCTCGTATCCGTCTTTGTCGTGCTGTTGCTTCCACCAGTTGAGCTCGTCCTGACGATTGCCCATGATGATGATCGGTCGTTCGCGATTGGCCGCGGCGAACGATTCCGCGGCGCCGTAGCCGTCGCCGCCCTGCGTGACAACCGCGTCGATCTTCGGCAATGAAGGCAGGATGCCCGCTACTTCCCGCTGGGCGATCGTTTCCGTGAAATTGCCATGCACGCTGCCGGCAATCTTCATGTCCGGAAACGCTTTGAGCGCGTCATGAATTCCGCCGCTGATGTCGTCGTCGACCGAATTGCCGGCAATGCCGCGGATCTCGAGGAGCGTGCCCTTGCCATTCAGGCGCTTGCTCAGGTAATCGATCTGCGCTGATCCCACTCTTTTCCAGGTGTAGTTGACGAAATGGGCGCATGGCTCCGTCACCACGCCATCGAAGGAAACAACGACAATCCCGGCGTCGCAGGCTTGCTTGACCACTCCGTTAAGCGCCGTTGTGGAAGCAGCATTTATGACGATCGCGTCGTAGCCTTCGAGAATGAGATTCTGCATCTGAGCCGCTTGTTCGGTCGCGGAGTTATTGGAGCTGATGATTGTCGTATCTCCGACGAGGCCGGCTTTGTGTGCGGCCGCGGTGACCTCATTCCAGCTCTTGATCATCGTTTGGCGGAATGAGTTCCCAGCATAGGAATTGGAGAAGGCGATTTTTTTGTGGGACGTATCGCCGTCCGCCATCGCTATCGAGCTCGCCAGCAGCAGCGTGGCGACGCCGGCCGTCATTCCGAGTTTCAAACGGCTCATTCCAGTCATCAAATTCTCCCAGCGGTTCAGCGTTTATGGTCAGAGATCTTCCTGTCGGAAGGGCGGAATGGGATTTTTCGGCGAAGCCCCGCAGGACGCGCGAACGAGGAGATGGGCGGGAATAATGACCCGCTGCGGCGGGCCCATGTCGCCCTCGATCCTCGCGAGTAGGCGCCGGGCAGCGACACGCCCTATGCTCTCGGCGTCGATCTTGACAGTGGTCAGAGGCGGATTGGAAAGCGAAGCTTCGGCGATGTCATCGAAGCCTACGATCGCGAAGCTCGATCCCACGCCAAGCCCATCCTCCTTCGCCGCCTGCAGCGCTCCCAGCGCCATGATGTCGTGATAGCAAAGTACGGCTGTCGCAGGGTCCGGCGTCGCCGTCACCTGGCGAAGCAACAACGCGCCATTCGCCCGGGTTGGGGTCGCTAGCGGAGTGAGCAGCGGGTCAAGCCCAACGCCGGCCTCGGCAAGGGCCTCGGAGTAGCCTTTCAACCGTTCCACACGCGCTGAGGGCCCTTCGCTTCCGCCTATGAATGCGATACGCCTGTGCCCGAGCGCGATGAGATGTCGCGTCGCTTGCGCGGCCATCGCGACATTGTCCGGTCCGACGCTGTCGCAGAGCGCCCCACTCAGCCACCTCGATATCTGGACAATCGAAATCCCGGCGCCGAGCAATTCGTTGACGGTCGAGAGATCGGCGCCATCGGCGGGACTGAGCAGAAGGCCGTCGACTCCATGCTCTCTCAGTGTTGTGAGCTGCCTTCTTTGACGTCCCCAATCGTCATTGGAGTTGACGACGAACGTCATGTATCCGCGTTCGTCGAGTTCATTCTCGGCGCCCGCCGCCAAGGTCGCGAAAAAGGGATTGGCGATGTCCGTAATCATCAAACCAACGCTCTTGGATCGGCCGGTTCTCAGTTTTGCGGCGAAGCGGTTGTAGCAGTAGCCTGTCTGCTTCGCCGCCTGAGAGACACGCTCCCTGGTTTTGGCGGAAATTCGCGAGTGCTCTTGCAGCGCCAGGCTAACAGTCGCGGTCGAGACGCCGGCTACGCGCGCAACATCTGCCAACACGACCAACCTCTTCCTTGGCGTCCTCATGGAATTTCGTGCATTTCCCGATGCATCGTTGGCGTCTTATCGCATTAATTAGCAACGGGCCTTTGCTTAGTCAATCGATTAACTTGCTGCGCCGTTAGTGGCCCCAAGACAGCCGCCATAGTCTCGTAGCGCACTCGAAAGTCCCGTTCGCTCGTTAGCTATTCACCGGATAACGCGAGTTTTTCGCTGAGCAATTTTTTCGCGCTTTCCTGGCGTCGAGGCGCGGGACGGAGCCCGCGGTCGAGGCCATGCGGAAGGGCCGGATTGTTCATGGGGCAAGCTAAACCTAATTTCTGATTTTCGTCCAAGCGGTTCGCTGCACCAGCTAGATTTTAGGTACGTCTTGGGGTTAGAGGCGATAGCTGCAGTGAAACGGCAGGACGCTTAGGGGCGCCAGCGCGTGCTGGAACGCCTTATTCCGCCGCCATAGCGGCGAGCTTGGCGACGGTGTTCATGTTGCGCGCGGTCCCGCCATCAGCAGCAGGGACGCGCAGCTTGGAGCGGCCGATGCCGTCCGGATAGTGAACGTAGATCTCGCGCGCGCTTAAGCGAATCTCCTCGTTTGCCTGGCCCTTGATGTCTTTCAGCGCCTCGGGCGGCGGCGCGTGGTCGAGGAAGATCGCGACCGTTCGATTGGCGGCTCGGTGGTGGAAGGGGTTCAAGGCGGCGACCTTAGCCGCCTCGGCCGCCGTCCGGACGATCACGCCGATTGGCTTCCCGGCATAAGCCGTGAGTTCAGCCTCGAGCGCGGCCTTGGCTTGCGTCCCCGATCCGTCTCGCTCGGCCACGACGTTGCCGCTCGCGATATAGGTTCGGATGTTTTGGAATCCGGCCTGCTCGCACAGCCGTTTGAGGTCGCTCATCGGCAGCTTGCCCGTCCCCCCGACGTTGACGGCGCGCAGGAGGACGATGAACACGGGCATGGCAAGGATTCCTAACGACGCTGTGGCGCTCGAAGCCCTCATCCGGCCGCGCTTTCAGCGCGACCCCCTTTTCCCAGAAGGAGAGGGGCGCACGCCCGCAAGGGGAGGCGCTCAGAACGGAATGTCGTCGTCGATCTCGCTCGCGCCTCCACCGCCGCCGGACAGGGCAGGGCGGCGCTCGGTCGCCGCGGCGCGGTTGAAGCTCGAGCTGCGGCCCCCGCCCTCCTCGGGGAAACTTTCGCGACCCTCGCCGCCGCCGCGCGAGTCAAGCAGGGTAAGCTCTCCGCGAAAGCGCTGTAGGACGACCTCAGTCGTGTAGCGATCGTTGCCATCCTTGTCCTGCCACTTGCGGGTCTGCAACTGGCCCTCGACATAGACCTTCGAGCCCTTTTTGCAGTACTGTTCGACCACCTTACCGAGATTTTCGTTGAAAATCACAACGTTATGCCACTCCGTCTTTTCCTTGCGCTCGCCCGAATTCTTGTCGCGCCAGTTTTCGGAGGTGGCGAGGGTGAAATTCACGACCTGATCGCCGGAATTTAGCCGTCGGACCTCCGGATCCTTACCGAGGTTGCCGATCAGAATGACTTTGTTGACGCTGCCCGCCATGATCCTCTCCTCTCCGCCCGCTCACTATAGGCGCGGTCCATAGCCCGCCGGCAGAAGGGCGTCTTTCGACGCCTATGGGACCGCGCTCCGCCGTGCTCAACGAGCGCGGCTACCAAACCAACCTTCTTGTAGACGCGGTCGGCGACCGCGTCTGCCGCGCTTGAGCCAAGCGCGGCCACAAAAGGCACGCTTATCCACATCTCGCCGCACCCAACGCTTGGGAAGCGGCGGCCTTATGACTACATTAGCCTCAAACCCCGGGCTCCGGCGCTGGAAGGCGCACCTTTGCCCTTGTTCTACTTTTGTTCTAGCATCGCGCCGCGGTCCGCGCAAGCGTGATTCGCATGCGGCCGAGCGTTACCGTTAAGGAAAGAGCCGCCTCCAGGAACCGCTATGGCCGGACCCCGATCAGAAGCGCGCCCGCTTCGGGCCTCCAAAACCGCCGCGCCCGTCGAAGCCCTGTTCGGCGGTCGGGCGATCGTGGTCCGCGGCGCGCGCGAGCATAACCTCAAGAACGTCGATCTCACCATCCCACGCGACAAGCTGGTCGTGTTCACGGGCCTCTCGGGCTCGGGCAAGTCATCGCTCGCCTTCGACACGATCTACGCCGAGGGTCAGCGCCGCTATGTCGAGTCGCTCTCGGCCTACGCGCGCCAGTTCCTCGAAATGATGCAGAAGCCGGACGTCGACCAGATCGACGGCCTGTCGCCGGCGATTGCGATCGAGCAGAAGACGACGTCGAAGAACCCGCGCTCGACAGTCGGCACGGTGACCGAAATCCATGACTATATGCGCCTGCTTTGGGCGCGGGTCGGCATTCCTTACTCGCCCGCCACGGGTCTGCCGATCGAGAGCCAGACGGTGAGCCAGATGGTCGACCGCGTTCTGGCTTTGCCGGAGCGGACCCGCCTCTATCTGCTCGCGCCGGTCGTGCGGGGCAGGAAGGGCGAATACCGCAAGGAAATCGCCGACTATATGAAGCGCGGCTTCCAAAGGCTCAAGATCGACGGAGAGTTCTACGAGATCGCCGACGCGCCGGCGCTCGACAAGAAGTTCAAGCACGACATCGAGGTGGTGGTCGACCGCATCGTTGTCCGTCCGGATATGGCGGCGCGCCTCGCGGAGAGCTTCGAGACGGCGCTGGATCTCGCTGACGGGCTGGCGGTTGCCGAATTCGCCGACATGGCCGAAGGCGAGCGCGAGCCGAGGCGCATCCTGTTCTCGTCCAAGTTCGCATGTCCCGTGAGCGGTTTCACCATCCCCGAGATCGAGCCCAGGCTGTTCTCGTTCAACAATCCGTTTGGCGCCTGCCCGGTCTGCGGCGGCTTGGGCTCGGAACTGAGGGTCGACGACACGCTGGTCGTCCCCAACCCGAAGCTCACGTTGCGCCAGGGGGCGATCGCGCCCTGGGCGAAAACGAGTTCGCCTTATTACCTGCAGACGCTCGAGGCGCTCGGGCGACGATACAAGTTCCGGCTCGACAAGCCGTGGAGCGATCTGCCGGAGGAAGCGCGGCGGGTGATCCTGCATGGCTCGGGCACGGACGAGATCCGCTTCGCCTATGACGACGGCCTGCGCGCCTATGAAGTGAACAAACCGTTTGAGGGGGTGGTCGCCAATCTCGAGCGTCGATACCGCGAGACGGAAAGCGAGTGGTCGCGCGAGGAGATCCAGCGCTACATGACCGCGACGCCCTGCGAGGCCTGTCACGGCTTTCGCCTCAAGCCCGAGGCGCTGGCGGTCAAGATCGACGGCCAGCACATCGGCGAGGTGAGCCTGCTGTCGGTCAACGCCGCGATCGACTGGGCCAAAGGCTTGCCGGCGAAGCTCGACGCCAAGCGCAACGAGATCGCGCAAAGAATCCTGAAGGAGATCGTCGACCGGCTCACGTTCCTGCGCGATGTCGGGCTCGATTATCTGACCCTCGCCCGGTCGTCCGGCACACTGTCGGGCGGCGAGAGCCAGCGCATCCGGCTCGCTTCCCAGATCGGCTCGGGCCTCACCGGCGTGCTCTATGTGCTCGACGAGCCGTCGATCGGCCTCCACCAGCGCGACAATGCGCGCCTTCTCGACACGCTCCGGCGCCTGCGGGGCTTGGGCAATACGGTGATCGTGGTCGAGCACGACGAGGATGCAATCTGGGCCGCCGACTACGTTGTCGATGTCGGCCCGGGCGCCGGGGTGCACGGGGGCGAGATCATCGCCAAGGGCGCGCCGGCCGAGATCGCCGCCGATCCCAATTCGCTGACCGGCCATTATCTCTCGGGCGAGCGGACGGTCGCGATTCCGGCGAGGCGCCGCGCCGCCGATCCCGGGCGCGAGCTCGCGATCGTCGGCGCGCGCGGCAACAACCTTAAAAACGTCACGGCGACGATTCCGCTCGGGCTCTTCACCTGCGTCACCGGCGTCTCGGGCGGCGGCAAATCGACGCTAGTCATCGATACGCTCTACAAGGCCGCCGCGCGGGCGCTCAACGGCGCAAGCGAGCCGCCGGCGCCGCACGGCCGCATCGAGGGCTTGAACGAGATCGACAAGGTGATCGACATCGATCAGTCGCCGATCGGCCGCACGCCGCGCTCGAACCCGGCGACCTACACGGGCGCCTTCACGCCGATCCGCGACTGGTTCGCCGGGCTCCCGGAGGCCAAGGCGCGCGGCTATCAGCCGGGCCGCTTCTCGTTCAACGTGAAAGGCGGGCGGTGCGAGGCCTGCCAGGGCGACGGCGTCATCAAGATCGAGATGCACTTTCTGCCCGACGTCTACGTGACCTGCGACGTGTGCAAGGGCAAGCGCTACGACCGCGAGACGCTCGAAGTCCGCTACAGGGACAAGTCGATTGCCGACGTTCTCGACATGACGGTCGAGGAGGCGGCGGAGCTATTCAAGGCGGTGCCGTCGATCCGCGACAAGATGGAGACCTTGAAGCGGGTGGGTCTGGCTTACGTCAAGGTCGGGCAGCAGGCGACGACGCTCAGCGGCGGGGAGGCGCAGAGGGTCAAGCTCGCCAAGGAATTGTCGCGCCGCTCGACCGGCCGGACCCTCTACATCCTCGATGAGCCGACCACTGGACTCCACTTCCACGACGTGGCGCAATTGCTCGACGTGCTGCATGAGTTGGTCGACCAGGGCAACACGATGATCGTTATCGAGCATAATCTGGAAGTGGTGAAGACGGCGGACTGGATCATCGACATGGGGCCGGAAGGCGGCGATGGAGGCGGGGAGGTGGTCGCCGAAGGCACGCCCGAGCAGATCGCCCGCAATCCGAGGAGCTACACCGGCCAGTATCTCAAGCCGGTGCTGGCGCGGAAGGCGAAGGGCGGAAGACGGGCGGCGGAGTAAGTCGGCGCCGCATCTGCGTGGAGGCGATTTTCGTTGGGCGCCGAATGTTTCTCATGCTGCTTCGGCCAAGCAAGCCGAGAAGCCTCTGGGCCGAGCGGGCGCCTTCCGCCGCCCGCATTCAGGCCGTCGCCATCCCCAACGTACGAGGCTCGGCAGGTCAGGCCGTCGCTTTCTTGCCTCGCGGCCAGAAGGCGATGGCGAGGCCCGCGATCGCGACGCCGGCCAGGAGCAACAAGAGTGACGCCTGCTTGAGCCATGTCATGGCCGGAATGGACATCGCCATGGCGAAGCCGAGAAAAGCAATTCTGAGCGAGGGCAGATGGATTCCGGCGAGAACGGTCCCCGCTCCGAGCACCAACAGCAGCACCACGCCGGTGGCCTGGATCGGCAACACTTGTTGAACGCCCTGCAGCAGCAAAAAATTCATCGCCACCAGGATCGTCACCCAGTGCGCGACCTGCGTCCAAATGAGGTGGAACCGCGTCTGACGATCGGGCGCGTTGGGCCATGCGGTGGCGACACAAACAAGTCCCGTCGCGACCGCCAGGAATTCCCAATAGCCGTTGATCGCGTGCCCGGAGAAACTGCTGTAGGCCACGCCAAATATGGCGAGCGCCAGCGCCGCGATATAAGGCAAATTGCGGAACAGAGCGCTCCGCGAAATGAACGGCTCCGGAACGGGCTCGATCTCCGCTTCCGGCTCCGGCTCCGGGTCTAGAAAGCTATCTGGGTCGGTCATCGTCCGTCCAATTTGCGCTGGAGCCCGGAACTCTTTACCCCTCAGCGGCTCCAAGTCTATCCTCAAAAACAGGGGTTGGGGTCCGATTTGGCGCGGCGAAGGTCTCGGCGCCGCTGAAATCAATGCTTAAGCTCGTCTCTTGATCCTCGCGCGTTGCGCATGGGCGTCCAGGCCCCCGGCGACTTGGCTTCGTCGCTAGGGAGGGCTTGGCTTAGGCGGCCCGCCATTCGAGGTTCACGCGATGCCGACGAAAACAGCCGAGCCCATTCGCCGTAAGGCCGTTCTCATCGATCTCGCGCTTCAGGGCGGGGGATCGCATGGCGCCTTCACCTGGGGCGTGCTCGACCGCCTGCTCGAGGAGCCCTGGCTCGAGATCGACGGCGTTTCCGGCACCTCAGCGGGCGCGATGAACGCCGCGGTGATGGCTTATGGCCATAAGGTCGGTGGGGCGGCCGGCGCGCGTGAGGCGCTCGGGGCGTTCTGGCGGCGCGTCTCGGACGCCGCCCGCTTCAGCCCGTTCCAGCGCGGGCCGCTCGACGTCCTGCTCGGGCGCTGGACGCTGGATTCATCGCCGATTTATGTCGCGATGGATCTCATGTCGCGCCTGGTGTCGCCCTACACCATGAATCCCTTGGGCAAGAACCCGCTGCGCGACATCCTTGCCGAGATCATCGATTTCAAGGTCCTGGCGCAATCGCCGATCCATCTGTTCATTACAGCGACCAATGTGCGCACCGGACGGGGCAAGGTATTCAAGAACGACGACGTGACTCCCGACGTCCTGCTCGCATCGGCCTGTCTGCCGACTTTGTTCCAGGCGGTCGAGATCGATGGCGAGGCCTATTGGGACGGCGGCTATTCCGGCAATCCGACGCTGACCCCGCTCGTCCGCGAGTGCAAATCCCAGGACACGATTCTCGTTCCCATCAATCCGATCGAACGCCCGGGCGTCCCGCGCAGCGCTACCGACATCCTGAACCGCCTGAACGAGGTGTCGTTCAACGCGGTGGTGTTGAAGGAGCTCAGAATGATGGCGCTCCTGCGCAAGGTCGCCGATCCCGGCGACGGCGAGGGTAGGCTCTGGACCGAGATGCGGGTGCATGTTGTCAGAAACAGCATCATGAACGAGCTCGGCGCATCGTCGAAGCTCAACGCCGAATGGTCGTTCTTCTCGTTCCTGCGCGACGAGGGGAGAAAGGCCGCGCAAGCCTTTCTCGACGCTCACGCGATGGATCTGGGAAAACGCTCGACCCTGGATATCGACGTCCTGCTCGAGGGGGTCTGAGGCATGGGGCTCATCGGCATCCTCATCGCGCTCGGACTGCTCATCTGGCTCGCCTACCGCGCCTGGAGCATCCTTCTGCTCGCCCCGGCCGCCGCGATCCTTGCGGCCGCCATGGCCGGCCAGCCGCTGCTTGCGCATTGGACGCAAACCTTCATGGGCAGCGCGGCGCAGTTCGTCATGCAGTTCTTCCCGATTTTTCTCCTCGGCGCGCTGTTCGGCAAGCTGATGGAGGACTCAGGGTCGGTGACGTCGATCGCCAAAACCATGACCGAGCGCCTGGGGCCGCAGCGGGCGGTGCTTGCCGTCGTGCTCGCCGGCGCAATCGTCACCTATGGCGGGGTCAGCCTGTTCGTCGCCTTCTTCGTTCTCGCGCCGATGGCGCATCAATTGTTTCGTGCGGCCGCGATTCCGAGGCGCCTCATGCCGGCGGCGATCGCGCTCGGCACCACGACCTTCACCATGTCGGCTCTGCCGGGCACGCCCGCGATCCAGAACGCGATTCCCATGCCGTTCTTCGGCACCACGCCCTTCGCCGCGCCGGGGCTTGGAATCATCGCCGCGATCGTCATGTTCGGCTTCGGCATGTGGTGGCTCGGGCGGGCCGAGCGGAGCGCCCGCGCCAAGGGCGAGGGCTATGGGGCGGAGATTGCCCATGAGAACGCAGCAGACGACCTCATCGTGCGCGAGCGCGCCACGACCGCGAGCACTTTCGATCCGCCCGAAGCGATCCATGGGGCTCCGAGCGACATAGGCCCGCCGATCGCGCTCGCGGCCCTGCCGCTCGTCATCGTCGTCGCGGTCAATCTCCTGATGTCGCTCTTCGCCCTGCCGCGCATGGACGCATCCTTTCTCGCTGATAAGGAATGGGGCTCGACCTCGCTCGCCGCGGTCGGCGGTGTCTGGGCGGTGGTGACGGCGCTCGCGGTCGCCATCGTTGTTCTCATTGCCGTCAACTATCGGCGTCTGCCGGCTCTACGCGACAGCATGGATGCAGGCGCGAACGCCTCTGTTCTGCCGGTGCTGAGCGTCGCCAGTCTGGTCGGCTTCGGCTCGGTCGTCGCCGCGCTTCCGGCGTTTGGCATGGTGCGCGATTGGGTGCTCGGAATTGAAGGCGGGCCGCTGGTGTCGCTCGCGGTTGCCACCAATGTGCTGGCGTCATTGACGGGCTCGGCATCCGGCGGACTGACCATCGCGCTCGACGCTTTGGGCGCGACCTACCTCAAGATCGCCCATGAGCAGGGCATTGATCCTGGGCTTCTGCATCGCGTGGCGGTCATCGGCGCAGGGACGCTCGACAGCCTGCCGCACAACGGCGCGGTGGTGACGCTGCTCGCGGTCTGCAACTCGACCCATCGGGAGAGCTATCTCGACATCGTCATGGTGTCGATCGTCGGCGGCCTGCTGGCGCTCGCCGCGGTGATCATCCTCGGCAGTACGCTGGGGTCATTTTGACGCCCGGACGTCATCGCGAGGAGCCATAGGGAGTTCGAAAGACGCCCGTCTTTCGACGGGCTGTGGCGACGCGGCGATCGAGAAGATCGTCGGGCCTCCTACGTTCCCTGGATCGCTTCGCTTACGCTCGCGATGACGACGGTGGTTCGGACAAGCACCTACCGCACGAACGTATAGCGAAAGCGGTCGCCGTCCGCGGAAACCAGGCCCGTGGTCGGGTTCGGAAAGTGGATCGGCAGGACGAAGCGCGCCAGTGTCCGCGACCTGGCCCAGAAGGCGCCGCCGCGATTGCGCGGCTTGGCCAGGGTCAAAGTCGAAGATGGTCGACCAATCCGGCTCGCGGCATTGCAGCGCGTGGTGCATCAGATCGCCGGTCACGACCGCCTCCTGGCCTTGAGAGCGGATCCTGACGCAGCAATGGCATGGCGAGTGGCCGGGCGTCGGCACAAGCGTGAAAGTGTCGTCGAGCTGAAAGGTCTCATCGACCAGCAGAGCCTGTCCCGCCTCCACGATCGGACGGCAATTGTAGCTCCACGAATTCCCGGGCAGCGCGCCCTCCATGAGGCCCGGCGGAACCTCTCCACGGGCAGTGATCGCCTCCCAACGCTCGTACTCGCCTTTGTGAAAGATGTATTTCGCGTTCGGAAACGTCGGCGTCCACCGGCCATTGCGAAGCATTGTGTTCCAGCCGGTGTGATCGAAATGCAGATGCGTGCAAAAGACGTGGGTCACGTCCTCCAGGCGCCAGCCGGCTGCGTGAAGATTGTCGAGCCAGGGCTGCTTGGGGAAGTCGTAAGGGGCGGGATAACCCTTGTCCTCGCCAGTGCAAGTATCAATCAAGACGGTATGCCTGGGCGTGCGCACGAGGAACGTCTGGTAGGTGATCACCATGCGGCCGCTGGCGGGATCGAACACGATCGGGTCGAGTTCCGCGAGATGTCGGCGCCCGATGTCGGGATCGTAAGCCGGGAACATATCCTCGGGCTTCCGCCACGGACCGTCGCGCTCGATGAGGCTGGTGATGATGATCTCGCCGACCTTCAGCGTTTTCATGGGCAATTCTCCCTGTCGCGCCGTCATCGCGAGGAGCGGAGCGACGCGGCGATCCAGGGATCATCAAGCTCCTTACGTTCCTGGATCGCTTCGCTTACGCTCGCGATGACGGTTCGGTCAAACGCTAAGCCGTGGTGACCGCCACCGCCTCCTTCTCGGGCTGCTTCGCGCGGTAGAGAGTGATGTAGAAGACCGGCAGCACGAGAAGCGTCAATAGCGTAGCAACGAACAATCCGCCCATGATGGCGAAGGCCATCGGTCCCCAGAAAACCGTCGGCGCGATCGGGATCAGGCCCAGCACGGTCGAGATCGCGGTCAGCATGATCGGGCGGAAGCGCGACAGCGTCGCCTCGACCACCGCGGTCCAAATGTCGCGACCCTCAGCGCGTTCGGTCTCGATCTGATCGATCAGGATGACGGCGTTGCGCGCGATCATGCCGACCAGCGCCAGAATGCCGAGAATCGCCACGAAGCCGAGCGGGCGGTTGGCGACGAGGAGCGCGAGAACGATGCCGATCAGTCCGAGCGGCACCGTCGCCACAACCAGCGCCACGCGCCCGAAACTGTGCAATTGCGCCATGAGGAACAGGAGCATCAGGAAGAGCGCCGCCGGCAGAAGCGCAAACACGGAGGCCTGCGATTGCGCGCTCTCTTCGACCGTGCCCCCGGTTGCGATGTGGTAGCCGGCGGGCAGGCTCGCCTCGAGCTTCTCAATCCCGGGTTTGAGCGAATTGACCGCGCCTTCCGGCGTCGCGTCGCCGCGCACATCGGCCTGCACCGTGAGGGTCGGGACCCGGTCGCGCCGCCAAACAAGCGGATATTCCTGATCGAAATCGAAACTCGCGATCTGGCTCAGCGGCACGGTGCGGCCGCCGGGGAGGGGCAGCTGCAACGAGCGCAGGGTCGAGAGCGAGACGCGCTGCTCGTCATTCGCCCGCGCGACGACATTGATGAGATAGATGCCGTCGCGAACCTGGGTGATCGGCGTTCCCGACATGACGGCGTTCAGCGTTTCGGCCAGCGTTTGCGAGCTTAAACCCAGGAGCCGCGCCTGATCCTGGTCGATCCTAACCCGGACCTCGCGCGCGGGCTCCATCCAGTCAAAATTGACGAGGCGCAGATTTAGGTTCTCGCCCATCGTCTGGCCGAGCCTGAGCGCGATTTCGCGCACCTCCGCGGGGTCCGGCCCGCTCACCCGATATTGCACCGGCCATCCGACGGGAGGCCCGAGTTCGAGCGGAGAAACGCGCGTAACCGCGCTTGGCAGCTGTTCGGCCAAAGCTTTCTCGAGCTTCGCGTGTAGACGCTCGCGCGCCGGAACGTCTTTGGCGATCACCACGGCTTGCGAGAAAAAGTCGTTGGCGAGCTTGACGTCGAGCGGCAGGTAGAAGCGGATCGCGCCTCGCCCGACATAGGTGCTCCAGCTCTTAACGTCCGGATCGTCCTTCAGCATCGCGTCGAGCTTGGCGGAAGCGTCCTCGCTGGCGAAGATCGAGGCGTTCTGCGGCAGCGTCAGATCGACGACCAGCTCGGGGCGGTCGGAGGCGGGGAAGAACTGCCGCGGCACGTAGGGCAGGGCCAAAAGCGCTGCGACGAAGCAGGCGAGCGCTGCCGCGATCGTGAGCAACCGCATTCGCATCGCGCCGACCAGGATCGACTTGAACGTGCGTATGACGAAGTTGAGTTGAGCGGCGGCCGGCTTGTCCGGCTTCTTGAGGAGCCACACGCCGAGCAGCGGCGCGAACAGCACCGCGACAAACCAGGAGACGATGAGCGCGATCGTCACCACGGCGAAGATCGAGAACGTATATTCGCCGGCCGCGCTGCGGGCGAAACCGATCGGCACGAAGCCCGCGATGGTCACGAAAGTGCCGGTGAGCATCGGCATCGCCAGCGTCTTGTAGGCGAAGGACGCGGCGTCCTCCTTGCTGTCGCCTTGCGCCAGGCGCGTCGTCATCACGTCGATGGTGGTCATGGCGCTGTCGACGAGCAGGCTCAACGAAATGATGAGCGCGCCCAGCGAAATGCGCTGAAGGTCGATATGCATCGCCTGCATGATCGGAAAGACGATGGCGATGGTGAGCGGGATCGTCAGCGCCACCACCGAGCCCGGCCTCAACCCTAAGCTGATGATGCTGACCGCCATGATGATGGCGATCGCCTGCCACAGCGATTCCATGAACTCGCCGATCGCGGTCTGCACGACCACCGGCTGGTCGCTGACCAGGCTCGCGTCGATGCCGAGCGGCAGGTTGGCGACCTGATCGTCAATCGCCTTCTTCACGTTGCGGCCGAGCGCCAGGATGTCGCCACCGTCGCGCATCGCGATGGCGAGGCCGATCGCCGGCTCGCCGTTGACGCGGAACATTGGTTGCGGCGGATCGGAATAGCCGCGCCTGACGGTTGCAATGTCGCGCAGACGGACCAGCCGGCCATTGGACAGGAAGTTGACGTCGAGCAGGTCCGCCTCCGACCGGAAGGCGCCGGAAACCCTGAGCGAGATCTTCTCCTGGCCGGTCTCCAGAGCGCCCGCGGGGCTGACCGCGTTCTGCGCTCTCAAGGCGGCGATCAACGCCGTCCGGTCGATGCCGAGGCCTGCGAGCTCCTGGGTCGAGAACTCGACATAGATCTGCTCGTCCTGTGCGCCGAGGAGCTCGATCTTCGACACGTCCGGAACTTGCAGGAGACGCGAGCGAATGTCCTCGACCGTGTCGCGCAGCTCCCGGTGGGTGAAGCCGTCAGCGGTGAAGCCGTAGATCAAGCCGAAGGTGTCGCCGAAATCGTCATTGAAGGCGGGTCCGATCACCCCGGCCGGCAACGTGCCGCGGATCTCGCCGATGTTCTTGCGCACCTGATACCAGATGTCGGGCACCTCCGAGGCCCGGGTCGAGCCCTTGAGGTTGACGAAGATCGTCGTCTGGCCGGGAATGGTGTAGCTGCGCAGAAAATCGAGTCCCCGCGTCTCCTGCAATTTGCGTTCGAGCCGCTCGGTCACCTGCTGCAGCGTGTCGTCCATGGTCGCGCCGGGCCATCTGGCCGCAACGATCATGGTGCGAAAGGTGAAGGGCGGATCCTCGGCGCGGCCAAGGCTGAAAAACGAGGCGACGCCGGCGAGCGTCACCGCGGCCATGATGAAGACAATGAAAGAGCGATGCTTGAGCGCCCAGTCGGAAAGATTGAGACCGCTCACGAAGTCGCCGCGAGGAGCCGCACCTTCTGGCCCGGATGCAGCGCCTGAACGCCGGCCGTCACCACGACGTCGCCAGGCTCGAGCCCTGACGAAATGACCGCGGTCGCCGGATCGAACCGCTGCACTTCGACGTTGCGCAGCGCAACGGTCAGGTTCTGCGGATCGACCACCCACACTGCCGGCTGGCGATCGGCCGAGGTCAGCGCGCTCGCCGGAATCGAGATGCCTGCTCCGCCCTCGAGCTGAAGGCGCCCGGTCACCGTCGCGCCGAGCCGCATGGCTTCGGGATGATCGATGAGGCCGAGTTTGACCCGGAAGAGGCGGGTGACCGGATCGGCCTGCGGATCGACCGTCCGCACCCGCGCCTTCGCCGTCACCGACGGGTCGTCGGCGAGCGCGATGGTGACAGTCGCATCCGGTGGCGCGGCGCGGAGAACCTGGGCCGGGACGTCGAACACGGCGTCGCGCCCGTCCTGGCGCGCGACGGTGAAGATCGGCTGGCCGGCCTGCACCACCTCGCCCGCCTCGGCGGATCGGGCGGTGATCGCCCCCGAAACGTTGGCTCTGAGCTCGGTGAAGCTCAGCCGGTCCTGAGCGATATCCAGTTGCGCCGTCGCGTCGTCGACGCGGGCCTGCGCCGTCTGCAACGCCTGCTTCGCAGAATTGAAGATCGCCCGGGTGGTGAAGCCTCGCTCCATCAGGTGGTTCTGGCGGTCGAAATTGTTCTGCGCTTCGACCTCCTGGCCGCGCGCCGCGTTGAGCGCCGCCTGCGCCGAGCGCACGCCATTGAGCTCGTCCTGCGGATCGAGCTTCGCCAGCACCTGATCCGGCTCGACCTTGTCGCCGACGCCGCCTTTCCGCTCGATGATCCGCCCGCCGATGCGGAAGGCGAGGTTCACCTCGTTTTCAGCGCGGATGTCGCCGGTGAGCGTGACCGAATTGCCGACTACGCCCTTTTCGACGGTGACGGTGCGGACCGGGCGCGGCAGCGGCGGCTCGGTCTTGGCCTCCTGATTGCAGCCGGCGAGGAGCAGGGCGAGCGCCGACGCCGCGACGAGCGCGCGAATGCCCCCCGCGGAGGCTGATCAGGGTTGCACGGGGCCAAGGCGAATCCTCTCACGGACAACGCGGCCGTGCTTATCGTCCAGCCGCGCGGCGCGCAATGCTAGGGAGACTAGCCGGTCCGCGCCGCTCAGCTGCGCTCAACGGCGTTGGCTGCCGCCACGATTGCTGCCGGGGCGGTGCGTTGTGGGTCTGTTGTGGCCGGGCCTGGTGGCGCCGGGGCCAGGCCGACGGACTGGCGGCCTCGCGACGGGAGGACGCGGGCGGTGGACTGGCGGTCTAACAACAGGCCGGTGGACGAAGCCCGGATGGCGCCAGCCATGCCAGCCCGCGCCTCCGCCCCAGCCGAACCCCCGCCGCCAAGCAAAGCCACACTGGTACCAGCCTGGGCCGCGCCAGGCCGAATTGTACCAGCAGTACCTCCGGCCACCCCAGACGAACTGCGCCTTTTCGACGGGCGAAGCCTCCGCGAGCGAGGCCGGCGGCGCGAACGCGCCGACGCCAAGCGCGGCCTCGGCGGGAACAGTGAGCTGGGAGATCAATCCTGCCATGGCGAGAGATAGAGCGAGCTTGCGAAACATGTGCAGATTCTCCGAACGCCCCTCGCCCGATTGTGGACGCGCCGCTTGAACCTCAGATGAATGGACCGGCTCGTCACCTGCCTCGCTACCGGGCAGGGCCGCCGCATGCTATGGCGCAGAGGCTGTGGGAAAATCCTCATCCGACGCGATGCGAGCGGCCGACGCTTCTCCCTCGAGGGGCGAATTCAAGGCGGCCGCGTCTGGCGCGTGGCGCATCTCTCCGACATCCATATCGTTGGCGAGCATTGCGGCTTCCGCATCGAGAGCGGGCGGGGCGGGCCGCGCGGCAACGAGCGGCTGAGGCGGGCCATGGCTCGGCTCGAGGCCGAGCACGCTGCTCGGCCCTTGGACCTTCTTCTCATCACGGGGGACATGAGCGACGCCGGGCGCTCGGCCGAATGGGCCGAGTTCTTCGACATTCTCGCCGGCCATCCGGACCTCGCCCGACGGACGCTCATCCTTCCGGGCAATCACGACGTGAATGTCGTTGACGGCGCCAATCCGGCGCGGCTCGATCTGCCGTTCAGCCCGGCGAAGACGTTGCGCAAGATGCGTACGCTGTCGGCGCTCGCCGCCTTTGGCGCCGACCGCTTGCGCGTGATGGGCGCCGAGGAGCCAGGCCTAACGCTCGCAGCGGCGCTGGCGCCGCACCGCGAAGCGATCGAGACCTTCGCCGACCAGGGCGGGCTTCGGTTGTCGGGCCGCCTCACGCGGCTCTGGGATGAGCTGTTCCCGCTCATTCTTCCGCCGCGAGAAGACGACGGCCTCGGCTTCGCCATTCTCAATTCGAACGCCGACACGAATTTCTCGTTCACCAATGCGCTGGGCATGATTTCGGTGAGCCAGGCGCGCCGGCTCAGCGCGGCCTTCGACCGCTATCCCAAGGCCCGATGGATCGTCGCGTTGCATCATCATTTGATCGAATATCCGATGCCGGTCGCCGCCTTCTCCGAGCGGATCGGCACGGCCCTCATCAACGGCAGCTGGTTCCAGCGCGTGCTGAAACCCTATGCCGAGCGGGTCATCGTCATGCACGGCCACCGGCATGTCGATTGGATCGGCGCGTGCGGCGCGCTCAAGATCGTCTCCGCCCCGTCGCCGGTGATGGCGCCGGATTCCGAGCCGACCCATTTTTATGTGCATGCGCTTGGGCCCGCGCTGGACGGGGGCCTGGCTCTGATGAGGCCGGAGCGGATTGACCTGGCAGCTGAGGGGGAGGGTGGCGGAGCGCCCTGCGACGTCGAGCCATTGTCGTCATCGCGACCCCCGGATTAAGTCCGGGGGGAAAGCGATCCAGGGGGACGTAGGGCGCCCTGCGGCTCCCGGATCGCCGCGTCCCCCTTCCGCGTCCTCGCGATGACGATGGCGAGTTCACTCAACTCTTCGCCAAAGCCTTCTTTTCCATCGGCCCGCCGAGGAGATCGGCGATCCAGCGGCTCGAGGGATGATAGGCGCAGAAGGTGACGATCGCGATGACGATCGGGACCCCGATGAAGGCGCCGAACAAGCCCCAAAGGTAGGTCCACAAAAAGACGGCAAGCAACACCACCGTGGGCGACATGGACAGTATGGCGCCGGACACGCGCGGCTCGATATAGCTGCCGACGACAAACTGGATGATGTTGAGGCAGACGAAAACGCCGACGACAGCTTCCCAGGTCGCGAACTGAGTTATCGCCAATAGAGTTGGAAACAGCGTGGCGACGAAGGGGCCGATAAACGGAATGTAATTGAGCGCGAAGGCGATCACGCCCCATTCCAGCGGAAACTGCAGTCCGACGATCCAGGCGAACGCGCCGACGAGAACGCCCGTCGCGACGCTCATCAGCGTGCGAACTTCCATATACTTGCGCATCTTCACCGCAGTGGTGGCCGTTCCTTGCAGAAGGATGCGAGAGGTTTCAGTGGGGAGGAAGGTCTTTGCGCGCAGGCGCAGATCGTTGACCTCCATCAAGCCCAAGATGACGTAGAGAAGAGCGATCAGCCAGAAGGTGAGGGTGGTGTTGACGCGGCCGGTGATCTGGCCGGCCCATTGCACGAGCCAGGCGACGTTGAAGTGCTCGCTCCATAGCCCGGCGACCGACACGCCGCGCTCCTCGAGCCAGTTGATTGCGTTCTCGTAGAGCGCCTGGTAGCGCGCGGAATTGGCCATCAAGGATACGCCCACGTGGCCAAAGCCCCAGACGACAAGCGAAGCAAAGGCGATGCACACGGCGACGGTTAGGGTCATGGTGATGGCGAGCGCGAGCAGCGCCGGCATGCGAGCCTGCAACCAGGACTGCAGGGGCCAGACCAGAGCGATGATGAATAACGCCAGCGCCAACGGAGCGAACACATCGCTCGCCTGACGGGCGGCGATGCAGATCATGACCGCGGCGATGATCCCGACCGAGACATTGAGCGCCGAGTCGCGAACCATGCGAAAATTCCTGGAAGGCTGGGTCCCGCCAACGCGAGGGCGCGGTTTTTCTGCCCGAACGCCGCGCCCATGTACAGGCGAGGCCTTTTTGGGAGAGCGCCGCACGTGATGTCGCAGACCGGGCAATCCGGCTGCGTTGTGCGCAACCGGAACAAAAGGCGTCGCGATTTTGTTCGCGGGATAGAAGCCGCAGGACTGGCGAGGACTTGGAAAAACTGACAGTCTCGGAAACGCCGATGTGTCGGCGCGATGAGGCGTAGACGGAAGGACCTTTCGATGGCGGCGCGTCCCTTCTGGAAAGGTTACATGAAGCTCAGCCTCGTCACCTGCCCGGTGGCGATGATGTCGGCCACCAGCGAGGAGGAGAAGGTTCGGTTCCACGTGCTGAACCGCCGGACCGGCAATCGAATCCAGAGCCAATATGTCGACGCCGAGACGGGCAAGCCGGTCGATGAGGCCGACGAGGTCAAGGGCTATGCGCGCGGCGAGAACGACTATGTCCTGCTCGACGATGACGAGCTCGAATTCGATCGGGCTCGAGAGCGCCCGCACCATCGACATTCAGAGTTTCGTCGAGGCGGAGAGCATCGATTGGATCTGGTACGACACGCCCTATTACCTCACCCCCAACGATCCCATCGGGGAAGAGGCTTATTGCGTCATTCGCGACGCAATGCGCTCGACCGGGATGATCGGCGTCTCGCGGCTTGTCCTTAATCGGCGCGAACGGGCGGTGATCCTGAAGCCGAGGGACAACGGGATCGTGCTTTGGACCTTGCGCTTCGGCGATGAGGTTCGCGATCCGGGCGAATACTTCAGTGCAATCCGCGAGGCGAAACCGGACCCGGAGCTCATGCGCCTGATCGGCGACCTCATCAAGTCGCGCAAGAAGCCCTGGAGCCCCGACATGGTCGCAGATCCCGTGCAAGAGCAGCTCCTCGACATCATCGAGGCCAAGAAGAAGGGGGTGAAGACGCGCAAGGCGAAGCCGAGCGCCGAGCCTGAGGCCCCGAGCAACGTCATCAACATCATGGATGCTTTGAAGCGAAGCGTGGCGGGCGCGAAAAAGCCGAGGGGGCGTTAACGCGAGTTCCCTTCGCCGCAACCGTCATCGCGAGGAGGCCGAAGGCCGACGTGGCGATCCAGGATCGTAAGGCGCCCGGCGTTCCCTGGATTGGTTCGTAGCCGTAGCCCGTCGAAAGACGGGCGTCTTTCGACGCCCTACGGCTCCTCGCAATGACGCCTGGCATAACAAAGTCGCACAATGTTGGAGCGAGCGCCGCGCCCGTTACCGCTTCCGAGTTGACTTCGCCTTCTTGCCTTCCGCCTCGATCGGCGCGGCGGCGGCGCGGAAATCGGCCCAGGGATCGGCGACGGAGGAGAGGCGCGCGGGGGCGTTGCGGATGGTGAAATAGGCGGGTCCAATCTCGGGCGAAAGCTCCTCCCAGGCGAGAGGCATCGAGACCGCCGCGCCCGGCCGCGCACGGGTGGAATAGGCGGAGACCGCCGTCATGCCGCGCTGGTTGCGCAAATAATCGATGAGGATCTTGCCGTGTCGCTTCGCCTTCGGGATGGTCGAGACGAAGCGCTCGGGGCTGTCGGCCGCCATCGAGTTCGGCGATCGCTTTGGTGAACGCCTTCACCGCCGGCCATTCCGCTTTCGGCTTGATAGGCGAGACGACGTGCAGTCCCTTGCCGCCCGAGGTCTTGACGAACGACGCGAGGCCCAAGTTCTTCAGCCGGTCGCGAACCTCTCCCGCCGCCGCGATGACCGAGGTCCAGTCCACGTCCTCACCCGGGTCGAGGTCCATCACGATCATGTCCGGCCGCTCCCAGTCGGTTACGGTCGATCCCCAGGGATGGATTTCGAGCGCTGCGGATTGCACGAGCGCCATCAGCCCGTCGAAGTCGCGAATGCTGATCAGCGGTTCGGGCTCGGCCGGATCCTTGACGAGGACGATATTGCGGTTGAGCCCCTTCCAGGCGTGCTTCTGGAAGAACGTCTGTCCGCCAATCCCGTCCGGACAGCGCACGAGGGCCAGCGCCCGGTTCACGACCAGCGGTTTCATGACCGCCCAAGCCTCGGCGTAATAGTCGGCGAGGCCTTCCTTCGTGACGCCCTCGTCGGGCCAATAGATGCGATCGGGATGGGTCAGCGTCACGCTGCTCTTCGGCCGTTCAGGCGCGGCGTTTGTGGCCATGGTCGTCTCACGCACAACCTCGCGCGCGAGCTTATCCTCGCGCAAGCCTTGAAAGGACGCCTGACGAAGCAGGCCGTCCCCGGTCCAGCCCCGGAAATCGATCTCGGCGATGAGCTCGGGTTTAACATAGCGGACCTGGCGCGCTTCAGCCGTCGTGAGCCGCTTGGCGAACGGGCTCGACCGGATGCGCATCGCATCGAGCCGCGCGAACAAAGCCTCGGCGACGCTGGAGGAAAACCCGGTGCCGACGCGCCCGACATAGCGCAGGTCTGCGCCGTCATAGACGCCGAGCACAAGTGAGCCGATCGCCTTGCGCCCGGTCGACGAGGGGACGTAGCCGGCGATGACAAACTCCTGCTGGGCCGAACACTTGGCCTTGACCCAGCTCTTGCCGCGACCCGAGACATAGACGGATTGGCTGGCCTTCGAGACGATGCCTTCCAGACCAAGCGCGCAAGCGCGCTGCAGCACGAGCTTGCCGTCCTCGACGAAGTGGGAGCTGTAGCGAATTGAGCCGCCGCCGGCGCCGATCAGCTGGCCAAGCATCTCCTTGCGGTGGACGAGCGCGGCTCCGCGCAAATCGTAGCCGTCGAGATAAAGGCAATCGAAGGCGTAATAGGCGAAGCGGTCGAAGCGCCCTTCACTGAGATCCGCTTGCAGAAGCGAAAATTCAGAGACGCCGCTCGCATTCTCGGCCACCAGTTCGCCATCGATCAAGGCTTTGCGCACGGGCAGGTTTCTGAGCGCCTGTTGAACGCCGTCGCCGAATTTCTTCGTCCAATCGAGCCCGCCCCGGGTCCAGAGCGAAACCTTGCCATCCTCGATATGGGCTTGAAGCCGATAGCCGTCGAACTTGATCTCATGCAGCCACCGGTCGCCTGTGGGCGGAAACTTCGCCAGAGTCGCCAGCATCGGCTCGATAAAGCCGGGCATGGGGGCTTTCGTCGCTCCCTCGATCGCCGACGGATCTGGCGCCTTGCCGGTGCGCTCGCCTCGACCGGGCTGAGCGGCCTCGTCGCCGGCGCGGTCGCGCTTCTCGATCTTTCCCGTCTTCGACGACCAGCCTGGCGCCTCTCCTTCGAGCTCATCAATCGTTCTGCCCGTGTTGATCGACTCCGGCCGCTCCTCGAGGATGTCGGGCTCGTCATGAGAGCGGGCGAACTCGTCGTCGCCCTTGATCAGGAGCCAGTTCTCGCGCTTCTCGCCCGGCTTGCCGTGCATCCTCACCAGATGCCAGCGACCCTTCAGCTTCTGGCCGTGAAGCTCGAACTCGAGATGGCCCTTCTTCAGGCCCCGGTGCGCATCTCCGATCGGCGTCCACGCGCCATTGTCCCAGACGATGACCGAGCCGCCGCCATATTCGCCCTTGGCGATCGTGCCCTCGAAATCAGAGTATTCGAGCGGATGATCCTCGACCGCGACCGCAAGGCGTTTTTCGCCCGGATTGAGGCTCGGGCCGCGGGTGACCGCCCAGCTCTTCAGCACCCCGTCCAGCGCCAGCCGGAAGTCGTAATGCAGCCGCGTCGCGTCATGCTTCTGGACGACAAAGATATTGCTGTCCGCAAGTGGGGCGGCGCCCTTGGGCTCTGCGGTCGCGGCGAAATTGCGCTTTTTCCTGTAAGTCTCGAGCGCCATGCCTCAGCCCGCCTTGCGTCGCGGCGCGGTCGGCTTTGCTTTCGTGGCGGCGCGCCGGCCGGTCTTTTTCTTTGGCGAAGCTTTGCCGCTCGGCTGATTGCGCGGGCCGGCGGCGGCGCTGTCGCGCAACGCCTGCATGAGATTGACCGTCGGTTCGCTGTGCGCCGGCGCGCGCTTGGGGATCGCCTTCCCTTCGAGCTTGAGCTTGACCAATTCAGCCAGCGCGTCCTCGTAGCGATCCTGAAACTCGCGCGGATCGAATGCGCCTTGCTTGGTCTTGATGATGTGGACGGCGAGATCCAGCATCTCGCCGGTGATCGCCTTCGTTGGGACGTCCGAAAACGCCTGCTTCGGGGGAACGCACTTCGTAGTCGTAGTTCAGCATCGAGGTTGCCAATCCCTTGTCAAGAGGACGGATGAGCACGGTCCGGACGCGCCGAAAGAGGACCGCCTGGGCGACCGCGGCGACCTTGGCCGCGCGCATGCCCTCACGCACCAATGCGAAGGTTTCATCGGCGCTCCGGTCCGAGGGGCCGAGGTAATAGGGCTTGTCGAAATAGAGATCGTCGACGTCGGCCAAATCGACAAACGCGGAGACGGTGAGCGTCTTGTCGCCGTGGGGCATGACCGCGGCGATTTCGTCCGGCTCCACCGACACGTATTCGCCCTTCGCCACCTCATAGCCTTTGACCTGCTCGTCGCGGTCCACGGCTTCTCCGGTCTCCGCGTCGACGAACTCGCGCCGAACGCGATGGCCAGTGGGTCGATTGATCGTGTGGAGGGCGATGCGCTCACTCAATGAAGCGGCGGCGTAAAGGCCGACCGGGACCGTCACGTCGGCGATCTTCAAGAAACCTTTCCAGCTTGCTCTCGGCGACAATGTCGACCTCTCAAGGTTCTGAGAGCGGCCTAAGCCGCAACGATTAAATCCTCAATGCCGGACGGTCAAACTTTGATCCCGTAGTGAGAAACGTCGCTTCTGGAACGTTTGGAGCACAAATCTGTTTATCCGGGCCGTCACATCACCTCGACGCTGCTGGTGCGCGGGACTAGGATAGTCGCCAAAAGTGTTTCGCCGATGGATGCGGCGCAGCTCCCGCGGCGAAGCGGAGGGATAATGGGAGAAGGCCAGCGTCCCGAGACGGCGGCGACGGAGGAGAATCCGCATCCCGAAATCACGTTGCGGGAAATTTCGGCCTGGTCGGTGGCGATCCTTGCTGTAGTCGCAGCCGGCTTCGTTCTCTACGCCGCGCGCGAGGTCATGTTGCCCGTCGTGGCGGCTTTCGTGGTCGGCGTCATGTTGGGTCCGGCGGCTCGGAGACTCGAAGCGCTGCACGTTCCGCGCCCGCTCGTTGCGCTCCTGCTGGTGGCCAGCGTGACACTGATACTCGCTTTCGTAGTCCTGCTCATCTTCCCGCGCGTGTCTGAACTCGCGAATGGCTTGCCGGGTATGGTCGCATCACTGAAGGAGAAGCTGCATGTATTCGACGGTCTGATCGAGGCATGGCGGCGTTTCAGCTCAACCATTGGCGAACCCCCGTCCGCGGAAGGGGTCGCGATACCTATACCCGGAATTTCCTGGGTTCCGTCGACGATCTCCATCCTGTTGCCGCCAATCACAGGCTTTCTTTTCTTTCTCGTGGTGCTGCTTTTGGTTATCTCGGAATGGCCGGACTTGCGGCGTGGCCTCGTGATGACATTCGCGAGCCGCGACTTGCGTCTGACGACGCTCAAGATCCTTAACGAAATCGAATCCGGGCTGGCGAACTATCTGTTGATCGTTTCATTGATCAACGTTGGCGTCGGGACGATGGCTGGGATCATTTGCTGGCTGACCGGAATGCCGAACGCGATCGGATTCGGCGCGCTGGCGGCGACGCTGAACTTCATCCCAATTGTCGGACCGATCGCGATGTTCGTGGTTCTTCTCGTGGTCGGGGTGGTGGCCGAGCCAACCTTCCTGTTGGGCCTCCTTCCCGCTGCAGGGTTTCTCATGGTGATCACGGTCGAAGGTCAGTTCTTGACTCCAATGATCATCGGGCGTCACCTCGAACTGAATGCGCTCGCGGTCCTGCTCTCGCTCGCGTTTTGGACCTGGCTTTGGGGCCCGATGGGCGCGTTCCTTTCGTCGCCAATTCTGATGGTGGCGCTGATCCTGAGGCAGCGGCTGTATGTCGACGAAGACCATTAGATCGCCCCAGCGCGGAACCTTCCGCGCGAACCGAGGTTAACTTCAACCGCGGAGGCACGGATGACATCTGACTTTCCGTCCGGCGCTGAACAAAGCAACGGAGCGCAAGGCGCAGACAACGACAACGCCTTTGCCCGGCTAGAAAAGGAGATGGCCAACATGAGAGATGCAATTGGGGATCTTTCTGATCAGGTTTCGGACGCTGCAAGCGATATCGGCGCGGCCGCGCAAGAGCAGGGGAAGCGCGGTCTCAAACATGCCCGCGCTAATTTGGAGTCCATGGCGAATGACGCCTCCGATCGGCTCGGCGTCGTCGCCGATAGGGCGCAGTCGCAGGCCGCTTCGCTCGGCGACACGCTCCAGGATGCGATTCAAGAGCGCCCGCTATCCACTCTCGCTCTCGCTCTGGGCCTCGGGTTCCTGGTCGGGGTGATCTGGCGACGGTAGTGAAGCAGACGGCGTCGACGCTACCAACTTGAACCCCGCCGCGGTCGCGGCGGGGTTTGCTTTTTAGTGGACGGGAATGTGTTCGTCCTTGGCTCCGCTAGACATATCCAAGCAAGGCCAGAATGAGGAGGATGATGAGGATAGTCCCGAGTCCGCCGACCGGATAGTAGCCCCAGCCGGCGCTGTAAGGCCAAGAGGGCAGGGCGCCGACGATCAGAATGATCAGAATGATGAGTATGATAAGACGCATTTTGGCCTCTTCTTCGTCAACCCATCACTCGGGGCGCGTCGACAACGCCAAAATCGCCGAACTGTTCCCAATGCTACCAGTCCCGTGACGGCAGCGTGCCCGAGATGCGCCAATTCATTGACATTCTTTCGATCTCAACCCGTGGCCGCGGGCTCGTCGAAATCACCCGCGACGTCCTGAATTGGCTGAAACCCCATGCCATCGAGAATGGACTTTTGACCCTCTTTTGCCGGCACACCTCGGCCGGATTGCTCATCCAGGAAAACGCCGCGCCCGACGTTCGCGCGGATCTGGAGACGTTTTTCGACCGCCTGGCGCCCGAGGACGCGACTCGATACCGGCACGCGGATGAAGGCGCCGATGACATGCCTGCGCACATTCGCACCGCGTTGACCGGAGTGCAGCTTGCGATCCCGATCCTGCACGGGCGGCTCGCTTTGGGGACGTGGCAAGGGATTTACTTGTTCGAGCACAGGCGTTCGCCGCATCGACGAGAAATCGCCTTGCATTTGATTGGCGAATGACAGGCCGATCACACAAGAGAGCGACGAACCGACTGCTCTGAGGTCGCAATTCTACGGAAATTACTCGCAACAACGGAGAAGAGGTTTCTGTGGATGAAACTTCAATGACACCGGGAACGCCATATTTCAGTGGACGTTTGCCCTGGACTGTGATTAAAGCGTGACGTCGCGACGGGTTTTAACCTGGGCCTTCGAGTTGAGAACCCCCTTCAACCCGATGAGTAACGCGGCGAGGATGGAGGCGACGCGACTAGCACCAGCCGGGAGGGCTTGCAGCAAGTTCGTCTGGCAAAGTCGCTTCCAAAAAAACTGGGCGGTTCGAGCGCTCAGGCGCTCGGGCCGCCCTGCCTTTTCTGGCAATCACCAATCTATATATGCAGATTACCGTCGCGATATTGCGGCAGTGATGGTTCGACCCGGCGACTATACTTTTCCGCGTCCAAATGCGGCGGCAATCCGGGGGATGCGATTCGAAACCCCTCGCTAGAGGTGCGCTCTGGCTCTCGCCTGGTGACCGGCCCGCCCATCCGGCTCCCTGCGCCGCGGGCTGGTCACGTTGTTGCCGCGATTAGGGGTCACTCCTCCGAGGCGGAAATGCGGCGGGTGGCGGACCGCCGAGACCGAATCAGCGCTGTCTCAAGCGCATTGGCGGGCGATGGCTTGTTCGGCGGCGGGGTCGGAATTCGTTAGCGAATTCGAAACGAAGCGGGATCAATAGTGCGCAGCGGGCTTGATGGTTCGGAAATATTCTGTCGCTGTGGCGGGCTCGGCGTTTGAAGCTCGAACCTGGCGCTGCCGGGCGACCCGAGTAAGCGTGATGAGCGTTTCGGGCCTTAACCCGCACGTTTATGCGGGTCATCGGGGATGGCGACGCGCTCTGAGCCTGGGCGTGGCCGCTTTGGCGCTTGCCGGCTGCGCCACCCCCGAGCCCACCCATCTTTCATATCACCACCACGGCCATGAGTATTTCTCCCAGGCAAAGTATGGCCGCGCCAGCCGGAAGGTGATCGCCGATGGCGAGCCGGTGCCTCGCGGCGGGGGCCAATATCTGGTCGGCCGGCCCTACACGGTCGCCGGCCATCGGTATTATCCCGGCGTGGACCCTTCCTATTCCGCGGTGGGCATGGCGTCCTGGTATGGGGCAGCCTTCCATGGCCGCCGCACGGCCAACGGCGAGGTCTACGACATGGCCTCGCTGTCGGCCGCCCATCCCACGATGCCGCTGCCGAGCTATGCTCGGGTGACCAATCTCGAGAACGGCTATTCGGTGATCGTGCGGGTCAATGATCGCGGGCCCTACCACGCCGGCCGGGTGATGGACGTTTCGTCGCGCGTCGCCGACGTCCTCGACATGAAGGCGATGGGCACGGCGAAAGTGAAGGTCGATTATGTCGGGCCCGCGCCGCTCGAAGGATCGGACGATTCGCAATTGCTGGCGAGCCTGCGCACCGACGGGTCGCCAGCCAATATGATTGGCTATCCGGCGCCGGTCATGGTGGCCGACGCCGCCGCCGAGCAGACGCAAACGATCTGGTCGTTCTTTTCCGGCGGCGGCCGCGGCGGACAACAGTCCCAGCCGCAACCTGAGGCCCAGCCAGCTCCGGCGCCTCAGCCGGAACCCCCGCCGGTACAGGTCGCAAGTTCTGAGCCTTCCCCGCCGCCTGAGCCGGCGCCAGTCGCGGCCCCGCCTCATAACTCCGGCGCGGCGCCCGCTGAATCCGACGACGCGGCCCCGACGCCGCCGGAGCCGATCCATTCCAGCCATCTGTCGAGAGCCCCGGTTCCGCTGCCGCCGGCGCGCCCGTTCGATCTCAGCCTGAGCCGCGGCTCAAGGTTCGCGGCTGCCGCCCCGTCCTCCCCGGTTTCGTCCAGGCGCGTCTCGTCCTTACACGCGGTCATGCCCCCTCACCGGCTCGAGCTTCACGCCAGCGCGGAGCGGGCGCTTTACTATTCGGGACCGGTTCGCCTGCCGCCGAAGAAGCCGACCAGCGCGTTTGACCATCTGAAGCCCGCGAGGTCCGCTCGGGCAGACTATTAGGGCGCTTTGCCTTGTGGATGGAGACGGGGCTCCTTCGCGGGCGGCCGGCCCGCGACATTGTCCGGGCGATCCGTTTGGGTTTTCTTGGCGCGCTGCCCTTTCGCTGCAAAGACCCCGTTTACGAGCCTTGGATTTCCTTGGATTTCCTTGGATTCTCTCGGCGATATTATACTTTACGGGACCAAACCCTATTGGTAGAAGATTGGGGCGCGCATAAGGCCCGCCGTCGGCGGCCCTCCAAAAGCCTGTTTGACGGCGGGCATCACGCGACTTTTACACCCGAATCACGTGGCAGAGTGTAGTATTCCCGCGCACACCACCTATGCGAGGGAGGGAATGACCCCTATGGCCACAACGCCTACCGGACCGGGGAAAGTAGCCGCCGCAGCAAAACGTGCTACCAAGGCAGCCAATGAAAGCGCGAAGCAGATCGAGCTTGAATTGGTAAGCTACAAGACCGGCGATAAGAGTCTAGCTATCAACATCGATGTTACGGGCGATACCGTTTGGGCAACGCAACAGCAAATTGCTGATCTGTTTGAGCGCGATAAAAGGACGATCAACGAACATATTAAATCAATCATCGCAGAGGGCGAATTGGAAGAAAGTTCAGTTGTCCGGAAATTCCGGTCAACTGCAAGTGACGGGAAAGATTACGAAACTTCCCATTATGACCTAGATATGATTTTGGCTGTTGGATTCCGTGTGAAGTCGCCGAAAGCCGCTCTATTCCGGAAATGGGCCTATCAAACTCTTCGATCGTACATCGTAGACGGATACGCGCTCAACGAAACCCGATTGCGCGAGGACCCGCGCGCACTGAACAAGCTTGCCGCAGACCTAAGAAGTCTTAGGGCCGAAGAGAAAAATATATACGCCAATGTACGCGAGTTCTTCAAGCTAGCATCAACGGACTATATCAGCAATTATAAAGAATGCCGAAAGTTTTATGCTCTATTACAAGATAAGTTCCATTATGCAATTACTGGCAGCACCGCGTCGGAAATAATTATCGAGAGAGCTGACCACCGTAAACCGAATATGGGTCTTCAGGTTTTTGCTGGCAACATGCCAACCATTGACGAAACGAAAATCGGAAAGAATTATCTGGATCGTGACGAATTATATACGCTGCACCTTCTTTGTGAACAATTCCTATTGTATGTAGAGTCGAAAGCTATGCGCGGCAAACCAATGACAATGGCTGAATTGTCGAGGAAATTAGACGAGTTGCTTCGCGTAAATGATTACGCAGTTTTCACCGGGTGGAAGGACTTCCTCAAGGACAAAGCTATCCGACATGCTCAAGCAGAATATGCAAGATTTCTCGTACGCCTGAAGACGGACAACGTTAGGCGAATTCCTCGCTAGCGCTCCATTACACGATCTCTATTTTTTTCCCACTTCTCGTGTCTTTGGCTTACGCGCTCCGCGCGCAACGGCGGCGAAGGCGCGTTCGAAAGAAGCCGGGTCATTATCAACCTCAGCTTGATAAGCGGCGCTACGGATGCGTTCTGCCCGTTCGCCATCTGAGAGAATTTCCTTCTTTTTCGGCATGTTATCCCCACTATCCACATTTCCAAACAAGACCTGAATTGTGGCTGATAGAGTCTCTATCATCCATTGACAACTCGCCGAGAATCGCTCGATAAGGTGGCGCTTGCGTGGTGGAATTGGTAGACACAGCAGTCTTTAAAACTGAAGTCCTAGCCGGGCATGCGGGTTCAAGTCCCGTCGCAAGCACCATCGTAACCAAAGGAAATCCAATGAGTGGGAGAGGGAAAAAAATGAAACGACTGGACGAAGAGATCGCGCGCATTGACGCCGAAATTCTCCGGCTGCAGTCGGAACGGACTGGCTTGCTGAAGGCGAAAGCGCTGTTATCAACGAACGAGGAACCGACGCAACCCCGTAGGAGATCGCCGAATATCAAGCCATTAATCCTTGAGATCATGGAAAAGGCTGCAAATACTGGAGAAACATCGTCGGATGTGGATCGGAAAGTTCGCGCTCGCGTTCCCACGGTCGCGAAAGACACCGTGGGGTCTGTTCTATCTCGGCTAAAAGCAGACAAGGCTTTGGTCTTCGACGGTGAGCGCTACTACGACACTAGATATGCGCCGAAAATAGGTGTAACGCCGACTTTTAATTGACGAACCCCGCGCGGAGGTCAAGTCCGCGCGGGGTTCTGTCTAAATGATGCCTCGGTAGCTCAGTGGAGCCGTGAAAAGCCTAGAGAGCGCCCGGACTGCTACTCCGGAGGTCGGGGGTTCAAATCCCTCCCGGGGCACCATTTGGAAACGCTGAAGCCTAGCCGGGCGATCCATCGTTACCATCGCAAATATCTCACATATCCCGATAATGTGCCCGTCAATTCGGTTTAAGCAATTAATTGACTAATTAAAAGCCACTGAGAAATCACTCTTAATTCCACTCCCAATTTCTCTTGTTGGGAGACAAACTTTTCACTTATTGGCGATACGTAAGCCGCTTGCCGACGGCACCTTTCAAGGCAAGTTCGGATCGCGCGACGTCGCTAATTCCCAACCGAACGCGGTTTGAATAGCGGAAATCGAACTCGGCCAAATAGCGATGCAAATGCTTCTCTCCGCAGTGCTGGTAAACGCCCTTCATGCCACGTTTGAAAATGCTGTAATAGCCTTCAACCGTGTTCGTGTTTACCTTCGTGCCCGTCTTGCGGTCTGTGTAGCCGTATTCTTTGCGCGAGTGATCCACGACGCCGTGCGAGGAGAAGTCTTTGCCAATAGTCTCGTAACGGCGCGCTTCATCCGTCATTAGATGGCTTTCGCGATCTAGGTTCGCGTTGACGATGGGCACGATGTTCTCTTTCGTGGCTTCGTCAATGTGAAACGAGCGAACCGAGCCGCCACGCTCAACGAGCGTGAGAACCGTGTTCTTATGGCGCACCCAACCGGCCTTCGCTTCAAAGCCGTCTCGTTTGCCAATGAACGTCTCATCAACCTCGACAACCGCGCCGTCGCCACCCATTGGGGCGAGATTGCCGTCGCGCATGGCTTCGCGGATGCGATGGCCCATAAACCACGCGCTCTTAAGCGTGATCCCGAGCGTCCGGTGAAGTTGATTGGCGCTAATCCCCTTCTTTGACGAGCAAATCAATTGGATTGCGACAAGCCATATCCCGCATCTGGATATGGCTGTCCTCGAATATGGTTCTAACCTTGACCGTGAACTTTTTTCGGCAGGCATAGCACTTGTAAAGGCCGATACGGTCGCTCCTGCCCTTAAGTGCGCCGGATTTGTCAACGACGCCGCAATGCGGGCAGACGCGGCCATTCGCCCAAATCCTCGCCTCGACAAACGCATAGGCGGCAGCCTCGTCGTTGAAATGGTCGGCGGCGAAAACGGAACGGGTCACGGCAATTTCTCCTATGCCGTCACCCTACATCATGGGACTGGTCCCGTCAAGTATAATATCGCCATTCTCTCGTCCGAATCGAGACTTTTCAATGGGTTACGCGGTTTTTAGCCGAGCGAGTATTTCTCGCGCCCTTCTCTGCCGCGCGAGCCGGCGGGACGGGAGATTGCGGTCGAGCCATGCGGAAGCGCAGGATTGTTCATGGCGCAAGCCTAACCTAGTTTCTGGTTTTCTGCAATATATTGTCGTAGGATAGCTTTGCAGAAGTTGGGCAGATTTGATTCTCTGGGAGTTGGCCCACCACCAAGATCACCAAGTACGGTTTGTTTTTTCGCGTCCGTGGTGGTAAATCGATCCCGTCCTAATCCATCGGCCAGCTCTGGCTATTGGAGGGGCGACGCGCTGACCGATATCATTCAACAGGTGGAAGCGGCGCGGAGCACGCTCGTTGCCAATTCGCGCTGAACCATGCTGAGAAGAACCATTGGCGGCGGGCTTTGAGACGGCGTTTGCAAGAAGGATTGGCGGTGGGTTTCGTACACGATTGGACGGGGGTGGAAGCGGAAGCGGCGCCGCGCCCAACACGCGAGTGACCGCGCAGGAAAGAGGCCGGTTCATCACGCTCGAGGGCGGCGAGGGCGTGGGCAAGTCGGTTCAGGCCGAGCGGCTCGAGAAGCGCCTCGCCGCGCTCGGGCTTGCCGTCGTTCGCACCCGCGAGCCGGGGGGCTCCCCAGGCGCCGAGGCTTTGCGCGAGGCGATCCTTTCCGGCTTTGCGGCTGACTTCAACCCAGCCGGGCAGGCGCTTTTGTTCGCCGCGGCGCGTGTCGACCATCTCGACAAGACGATTGTGCCGGCGCTTGCGCGCGGCGCCTGGGTCGTCTCCGACCGGTTCGCCAATTCGACCCGGGCCTATCAAGGCGCGGCGGGCAATCTGCCGGCAGAGTTCATTGCCTGTCTCGAGCGCCTGACGGTTGGCCCAAACCAGCCCGACCTGACGCTGGTCCTCGATCTTTCGCCGGAAATCGGCCTTAAGCGGGCAGCCGCGCGAAGACGGACGGGGCCGGCCGACCGGTTCGAATCGGAGGGGCTGGCCTTTCATGAGACCCTGCGGCGGGCGTTCCTCGACATCGCCGCCGCCGAGCCCGAGCGCTGCGTCGTCATCGACGCCGGCAGAAGCGAAGCCGACGTCGCCGCCGCCATTTGGTCAGCCGTCGAGAGCAGGCTCGATCCCGCGGGGGCGCTCAAGGCCAAGCTCGCATGAGCCAGCCTCGCGCGAAGAAGAGCGAGACCGACGATCTTCCCGAGGCCGACGCGCTCGCCGGCGCGCCCCATCCGCGGCATGTCCATTCGCTCATTGGCCACGAGCGGGCCCAAGCGGAAATGCTGTCGGCCTATCGCGAGGGGCGTCTCGCTCATGCCTGGCTCATCGGCGGCGGGGAGGGGATCGGCAAGGCGACGCTCGCATGGGCGTTCGCGCGCTTCGTGCTCGCCAACCCCGACCCGGCGGCGAAGGCCGTGCGCGAGGCGCGTAACCTTCATGTCGAGCCGGCTCATCCGGCGGCTCGGCTCCTCGCCGGGCTCTCCCATCCCGATTTCGCGCTCATCCGCCGCGAGTGGCAGGGGGCGACAAAGAGGCTCGCCTCCGAGATTTCCGTAGAAGCCGTGCGGCAGGGCCTTCAAGTCTTCCAGCTCTCCGCCGCCTTCGGCGGCTGGCGGATCGCCATCGTCGATTGCGCTGAGGACCTGAATCGCAGCAGCGCCAATGCCTTGCTAAAACTTGTTGAGGAGCCGCCGCAACGATCGCTGATCCTTATCGTCTCGCATCGGCCGGGCCAGGTCCTGCCCACAATCCGCTCGCGCTGCCGCCGCTTGCGGCTCGACGCTCTCACGCAAGATGAGATCATCCAGGCGGTCGCCGGCCTCGGCCCGCCTTGGGATGAAGTTGGCCGCGAAGCCATCGCCGCTGCGGCCAAGCGGGCCGATGGTTCGGTTCGGGAAGCGCTTGTCCGCCTCGCCCCGGAATCGGAAGGCGCGGGCGCCCTGATCAATTCGATCGTCGGCGGTCTGCCGCGCCCCGATCCGCGTGTGGTCGCGAGAACTCGCCGATGCGGTGAGCGGGCGCGCGGGAGACGAGGTCTACCGGGCCTTCCACCGCGATCTCTATGACTGGCTCGTCACCTACGCGCGCGATGTCGAGCCTCGTTCTATCCGGGTCGAACAGATCGGGGGTCTGTGGGACCGCATCCGCGACGCTGAGCGCGAGACGGAGGAACTTAATCTCGACCGCAAGCTTCATATTCTGGCGCTGTTCGCCGAGATCGCGGCGACGGCGCGCGGACGGTGAGGAAGGACTCCTAACCGAGAAGCCCCTCCTGCTGAGGAGCGGCGCCGCAAGGCGACGCGTCTCGAAGCACGCTCCAGAACGCGCCATCGGCGACGCCTCCTGGATCATCCTTCGAGACGCCATGCTGCGCATGGCCCTTGAGGCATGAGGTTGGCGGACGGCCAACCATAGGCTCGAGTTACGCATAGATTTTCGTCGCCGCATAAAAACTTTTGCTTTAAGGGGCGCTCATGAGCCGCTTCTACATCACCACGGCGATCCCTTACGCCAATGGCGCGCCGCATATCGGCCACGCCTATGAGCGCATTGCGACCGATGCGATCCAGCGGTTCATGCGCCTCGACGGGCGCGAGACCCTGTTCGTCACTGGCATGGACGAGCACGGCCTCAAGGTTCAGCAGGCGGCGGCGCGCGAAGGCGTGTCGCCGCAAGCGTTCGTCGATCGCGTCGCGGCCGAGTTCGAGGCGATGGGCGACATGCTGAACGCCCGCGCCGACGACATCGTGCGCACCACGCAACCCAGGCACTATCGCGCTTCGCAAGCGATCTGGGAGCGGATGGCCGCGAACGGCGACATTTACCTGTCGAAATATTCCGGCTGGTATTCGGTGCGCGACGAGGCTTATTTCCTCGAAAACGAGCTGACCGACGGCGAGGGGGGCAAGAAGCTCGCGCCGAGCGGCGCGCCGGTCGAATGGGTGGAGGAGGAGAGCTACTTCTTCCGCCTCTCGCAATACGCCGACAAGCTGCTCGCGCACTACGAAGCCCATCCCGAATTCGTGACGCCCGAAACCTATCGCAACGAAATCATCGCCTTCGTGAAGCGGGGGCTTGCCGATCTCTCGATCAGCCGCGCGACCCTCAAATGGGGCGTGCCGGTTCCGGGCGACCCGAAACACGTGATGTATGTCTGGGTCGACGCGCTCACCAATTACATCACCGCGACCGGTTTCCCGGATGACGGCCCGCGCTCGAAATTCTGGCCCGCGGACGCGCATGTGATCGGCAAGGACATCACCCGCTTCCACGCGATCTATTGGCCGGCCTTCCTTATGTCGGCGGGGCTGCCAGTCCCGAAGCAGGTCGTCGTGCACGGCTTCCTGTTCAACCGCGGCGAGAAAATGTCGAAGTCGGTCGGCAATGTCGTCGGCCCGAAGGAAATGGTTGAGGCGTACGGGCTCGACGCCGTGCGCTATTTCTTCCTGCGGGAAGTCCCGTTCGGCCAGGACGGCAGCTATTCGCACGAAGCGATCGTCGCCCGCATGAACGCCGATCTCGCCAACGACATCGGCAATCTGGCGCAGCGCTCGCTCACCATGATCGCCCGGAACTGTGGGGGAGAGGTTCCAGACTGGAACGCGCCCATGGGACTCGTCGACGAAGAGACGGACGAACTGCTGGCGGCCGCGGATTCCTTGATTGAAACCGCCCGAACGCACATGGCCGCCTTTGCGATACACCAGTACGTCGCAAGCGTCTTCGAGATTGTCGGGCGGACAAACCGCTATTTCGCAACGCGCGAGCCATGGAAAAAGGCCAACAGCGATCCCGGCGAAATGCGCGTTGTTCTGTACGCGACGCTCGAAGTTCTACGCATCGTTGCGATCTTGTTGCAGCCTGTCATGCCCGGCTCGATGAACAAGCTGCTTGATCTCCTCGCTGTGCCTCCAGACCAACGCAATTTCAGCGACCTCGAAGTGTGGACTGAAGATATCGAGGTAGACGAACCGTTTTGGAGAATTAGGGCCCGACATCGGCTCAAGCCCGGCGCACCGCTGCCCGCGCCTAAGCCAGTTTTCCCTCGTTACGTCGAAGCCGAGGCTGCGAAGTGATGAGGCGCGTTTCCCTCTCCCTCTGGGAGAGGGGCAGGGGTGAGGGTCCGGGGTAGCCGAATGACCCTCATCGACAGCCACTGCCACCTCGATTTTCCCGACTTCGCCGACGATCTTGACGGGGTCATTGGGCGCGCGCGAGCGGCCGGCGTCGAGCGCATGGTCACCATTGGCACGAAAGTCGCGAAGGCGCCGGGCGTGGCCGCGATTGCGGAGCGGTACGAGGACGTCTTCTTCACCGTCGGCACGCATCCGCACGAGGCGGCCGGGGAGGGGGCGGAGGACTTCGACACGATGCGCGCATTCGCCAGCCATCCGAAATGCGTCGGGATCGGCGAGGCGGGCCTCGATTATCACTATGACAATGCGCCCCGCGATGTCGCTCAGCGCGTCTTTCGCGGGCATATCGCGCTCGCCCGCGAGCTCGACCTGCCGCTCGTGATCCATACGCGCGACGCCGACGCCGACATGGGCTCAATCCTGGCGCAAGAAATGGGGCAGGGGCGGTTCCGCGCCGTGCTCCATTGCTTCACCGCCTCGCGCAAGCTCGCCGAGGTCGCGGTCGGCCTCGGACTCTCGATCTCGTTCTCCGGCGTGGTGACGTTCAAGAAGTCGGAGGATTTGCGCGCCATCGCGCGCGATGTCCCGCTCGACCGCATTCTGGTCGAGACCGACGCGCCCTATCTCGCGCCGACCCCGCATCGCGGCCGCCGCAACGAGCCGGCGTTCGTCGTCGCCACGGCGGGCGTGGTCGCCGAGGCGCGCGGGCTCGAGCCGCAAGCGCTGGCGGCGGCGACGCGCGCCAACACGCTTAAGTTTTTTTCCAAGCTTCCCCCGGTCGTTGGCAAGCTGCCGCAGGCCGTCGGCAACCCGCCGCAGGCCGTCGGATCGTCGCATTGACGTTGCGGCTGACCATCCTGGGCTGCGGCTCGTCAGGCGGCGTGCCGCGGATCGCGGAAGGCTGGGGCGCTTGCGATCCGGCGAACCCGAAGAACCGCCGCCGGCGCTGCTCGGTGCTTGTCGAGCGCCTGGGGCCCGCCGGGACGACCACCGTTCTCGTCGACACTTCGCCCGATTTGCGCGAGCAGCTGCTTGACGCCGGCGTGAAGCGGCTCGACGCCGTCCTTTTGAGCCATCCCCACGCCGATCATACGCACGGCATCGACGATCTGAGGCCGCTCTGCCTGGTCATGCGCCGCCGCCTCGACGTTTACATGAACGAGACGACATCCCATATCGTCCGCCGGGGATTCTCTTATATTTTTCAGACCCCTGACGGAAGCTCTTATCCTCCGATCGCAAATGAGCTGCGGCTTACGGCCGGCAAGCTTTGCCGGGTCGATGGACCGGGCGGGGCGATCGAGGCGAGGCCGTTCGATCTCGAGCACGGCGAGGTCATCGCGCTCGGCTTTCGCTTCGGAGGGCTCGCCTATACGCCTGACGTGAAACGCATTCCCGAAGCGAGCCTTCCCTTCCTCGAAGGCCTGGACCTTTGGATCATCGACGCTCTGCGCTATCGTCCCCACCCCTCCCATTTCAGCCTCGACGACGCGCTTCATTGGATCGAAAAAATGCGTCCGCGCCGCGCCATCCTGACCAACCTGCATACCGACCTCGATTACGAGACGTTGCGCGCGAAGCTGCCCGCGAATGTGACGCCGGCTTATGACGGGATGCGCGTCGAGGACTTCGAAAGGGGGCGAGCCTATGACGCGGGTCGAAAGCGCGATCCATGATTTCGTGCGCGAGCATGCCGAGGCTGAGACGCGCTTCCTCGCCGAGATCGTGAAGGTTCCATCGGACAATCCGCCCGGAGATTGCGACCGCTCCGCAGAAGTGGTCGCCACACTGTTGGAAGGCCTTGGCTTTCAGGTCGAACGGCACAAAGTTCCGGAGAACCTCGTCAAGGCCAACGGCATGATTTCGGCGACCAACCTCATCGCGCGGCGCCGGTTCGGGCAGGGAGGGCGCACGATCGCGCTCAACGCGCATGGCGACGTGGTGCCTCCGGGTTCGGGCTGGACCCACGACCCTTATGGCGCGGAGATCGTCGACGGCTGGATGGTTGGTCGCGGCGCGGCGGTGTCGAAGTCGGACATTGCGACTTATGCCTTCGCGATGCTGGCGCTCGAGACGTGCGGGGCGGCCCTTGATGGCGCTGTCGAACTGCACGTCACCTATGACGAAGAGGCCGGCGGCGAGATCGGACCGCGCTACCTGCTCGAGAACGGCCTCTCGCATCCGGATTTGGCGATCGGCGCGGGTTTCTCCTATGCGGTCGTCAACGCGCACAACGGCTGCCTTCATCTGGAGGTCGAGGTGCTCGGCCGCTCGGCGCACGCCGCACGCCCCTCGACCGGCGTTGACGCGCTCGAAGCAGCGAACGCCATCCTTTCCGCGCTTTACGGCTGGCGCGGCGGCCTTGAGGCGCGGACGTCCGCGATAGCCGGCGTCGGCTCGCCACAGATGACGGTCGGGCTCATTTCGGGCGGGATCAACACCAATGTCGTGCCGGATCGCGTGACCTTCCGCCTCGACCGGCGCATCGTGCCGGAGGAAAATCCAGTCGAGGTCGAGGCGGAGTTGCGCGCCGTCATCGCCCGCGCCGCGGCGCTTCATCCTACGGCCAAGGTCGAAGTCCGCCGCATCCTGCTCGCCGAGCCGCTGACCCCAACTCCAGCCGGCGCGAAACTGACCGAGATCCTCTGCCAGCAGGCAAGCCGCGTCATGGGCGAAAAGGTCGCCGCCTCGGGCGTGCCGCTCTACACCGACGCCCGCCACTACGCGAAGGCCGGCGTCCCGATCGTGCTCTACGGCGCCGGCCCCCGCACGATCGAGGAAGCCAACGCCCACCGCGCCGACGAGCGGCTGCCGCTGTCGGATCTGTACAAGGCGACCGAGGTCATTGCGCTGACGCTGGCCGAGCTGATGGGCAGGTGAGAATGAATGCCGCTCCACATCAAAGACCATGCCGCTACCGAGGCGGTACGCAGGCTGGCTCGCCTCCGAAATCTCACTCGTCGGCCACGAAGTGGGTCTGCGCCGGTCAGGCGATGTCTACGCCGAGTTTCTGGAAGTGGTTTTTCATGCGGCGATTGAACTCACGCTGCACCGGCCAACGGCCAAATCCGTACATTCGATTTGACCGACGACCGTGACCGTCGCCCCAATACCGAGCCAGCGCGTCAAGGACCGCCTGGCCGCGGCCCGTCGCTCAGCGCCGCCCTCACATCGCGCGCCTCACATCGCGCGCCATTGAGGGATTGACGAGGCGCGCGAAGGTTGCGTCGGCGATTCGAAGACGCGTTGTAGAGCAGGGCAGGGCGGCCCCTGCCCTTGTCGGTCAGTAGCCGACGGTGAAGCGCTGCCGGATGTGGGCCGGCTTCTCGAGTTCATCGACCGCGGCGATCGCGTAGTCCTCCCACGAGATGTTGCTGCCCTTGTCGTGGGTCAAAAGCTGATCCTTGCCCAGCCGGAACTTGCCCGTGCGCTCGCCGGGGGCGATCACCGCGGACGGCGACAGGAATGTCCAATCGAGTTCCTTCTCCTTGCGCAGAAGGTCGAGGAATTCGCCGCCTTTGCTCGCCTCGGCCTTATAGGCGGCGGGAAACTGCGGCGTGTCGATGAGCTTCACGCCAGGCGCGACTTCGAGACTGCTTGCGCCGCCGACGACGAAATAGCGCTTCACGCCCAATTCCTTGACCGCTTCGATCATGAGCTTCGGATCGCTGGCGCTGAAATCGAACCGCGCTCATCACCGCGTCGTGACCCTTGATGAGCTCGACGAGACCGGGCTTGTCGAAGACATCGCCCTTTTTCGCCGTCACCCGCGGCAAGACGGCGATCTTGCCGGGATCTCGCGCGATCGCCGTCACCTCGTGACCGCGATGGCTCAATTCCGCCAGCAGGCGCGAGCCGCCCGCGCCTGAAGCGCCGATGAGCGCGACTTTCATGACCGCCTCCGAACATCCACGGCTACGGCGCCGCCTCGGCCGGAAAGGATTTGGATTAGGTTCCATAATATACATTATGCGAATCTGGTCAAACGGCCAAGCGTTGGGCCAGCGATCGCGTGGCAGAAAAATGATCCTAAAGGGCTGATTTCCTTAAGCCAACGACAGAAACGAGGGCCGGTCGCGTCGGCCGGGCTTTACTTCCGCGTTGAGGTCATTCCGGTTCTTTTTCAAGGGTGAAATGGTCGGAGTGGGGAGACTTCGAACTCCCGACCCCTAGTCCCCCAGACTAGTGCGCTAACCGGGCTGCGCTACACTCCGACTTGGCGGTCCTTATAGGGACGGCCGCCCCGCCATGCAATGCGGGGGCGCTCAGCGCGCGTCAAGAGGCAGGCGCGCGCGCTTGCGCAAGAATTCGTTCGGCCTCCGTAATCTCGGCGAGGGCTTCGCGCAGCGCCGCGAGGGCGTCGTCCGCGATTCCCGGCCCGGGCCTCTCGCGCGGCTGGCGCCGCCTCGGACCGGGCCTCGGGCTCGATTGCCGGGGTCATTTCGGCGGAAGATCCGACGGGCGATAGAGCGGCGGCCGACAGCGCCTGAACGCCCTGCTCCTTGAACAGCTTCTGGACGCCCTTGATCGTATAGCCTTCATCGTAAAGCAAGCGCTTGATGACCCTTAGCCGCTCGATGTCGTCAGGGCGATAATAACGCCGCCCGCCGGCCCGTTTGAGCGGTCTGATCTGGGGAAAGCGGGTTTCCCAGAAGCGCAGCACATGCTGCGGCAGATCGAGCGAATCGGCAACTTCGCGGATCGTTCGATAGGCTTCCGGGCTCTTCTCTATTGGCGCGCTCCCTGGCGCCCGCGGCGAGAGAATCATAGCGCCTCCGTCTGGCGATGACGGACTATCGGCCGATCCCAACCGAAACGCCAGTGGCCGTTCGAGCCGCCCTACTCCTTTTCGGGCGCGTCGCGGCCGTTGATCCTGGCCTTGAGCACATTGGACGGCTTGAACACCATCACCCGGCGAGGAAGGATCGGCACCTCGACTCCGGTCTTGGGGTTGCGCCCGACGCGCTCGCCCTTGGAGCGGACGACGAATGAGCCGAAGCCGCTGAGCTTGACCGTTTCGCCGCGCGCCGCCGCATCGCAAATCTCGTCCAGAACGGATTGAACCAGCTCCGCCGATTCCGTGCGAGACAATCCGATCTTCTGATAAACGATCTCCGACAAATCGGCGCGAGTCACGGTCTTGCCAGATTCGCGGCCAATCCTAGCGTTCGCCATATCGAGCCCCAATCAAATCCCCCTCCCGCGCGATGTCAGCCCTTGACCGCGCAGGCCCGCAACCCACGCCGACCACCGTATCCGATCCGTATCGGACTCTCTTTTCAGTCCCGGCAGTCCCTTGAGGAGTCGAGCCTATAATCGGCGGAATAGAAAATCCATGTCTGTCACGCCGCCGCGACGGGCGCGGATGCGACCCGGGCCCCCTGTCGTCTTGCGTCCTCCCGCGGCCATGCCCCATAGCAAGCCTAGCAAATGATGCAAGGAGTGTCGATTGAGCGCGTCGAAGCCCGACGGACAGCCTAGGATCGCGCTGGTGACCGGGGCCTCTCGCGGCATTGGCCGCGCGGCGGCTCTCGCCTTGGCCAAGTCTGGCGCGCATGTCGTGGCGCTGGCCCGCACCCAGGGCGGCCTCGAGGAGCTCGACGACGAAATTCGAGCGCTGCGGCCTGAAGAGCCGGAGGCCACGACCCTGGCGCCGATGGATTTGCGCGACTTCGCCGCCATCGATCGGCTGGGCGAAGCGCTCAATCGCCGGTGGGGCCGGCTTGACGCCTTTGTCGGCAATGCGGGCGTTCTGGGCTTGTTGACCCCCTTGCATCAACTTGATCCCAAGGCATGGGACGACGTGATGGCGGTCAACGTGACCGCCAACTGGCGCCTCATTCGATCGCTCGATCCGCTCCTCCGTCTGTCGAGCGCGGGACGCGTCGCGTTCATAACATCCGGCGCGGCGAGCCGAGCGGATCTGCGCGCCTATTGGGGCCCCTACGCCGTCTCGAAAGCGGCGCTCGACGCCCTCGCCCGCACCTATGCCGCCGAGACCGTCAACACGTCGAGCGTCCGCGTCATGCTCGTCAATCCGGGCGCGCTGCGGACGCGGATGCGCGCAACCGCCATGCCAGGCGAAGATCCCGCGACGCTGCGCGAGCCAGCGGAACTGGCGCCGAAAATTGTCGAGATGTGCTCGCCCAATTGGACCGAGACGGGCAAGCTGTACGACTTTCCTTCAGACCGAATTCTCAGCTTCAAATCTCCCGCCTAAGCAGGAACAGATCGCGCGCAAGAGCGTTCGTCGGCCAGGGAATCCCTGACCCAGGAGGCGCGCGATGGCGCGAGAACCAACGAGAAACACAAACAAGTCGAAGAACGAGGCCCAGGCGGCAAAGCCCTCGGGCGCAGAGAACGAAAAAAAAGGCGCGGAGCAATCTGGAGCGGAGTTGCTCAAAGCACAACACCAAGAGCTCCAATCCACGCTGGCGAAGCGGTCCGACGCGAATGCGGACCAATCCGCAATCATAAGGGAATTCGCCGTGCTTTGGCTGCCCCATCAGGCGGTCGAGGAAGAGATTGTCGTTCCCGCATTGAAGGATTCGGGATTCGACCAGGCGAAGATCGTGGCCAGCGAGATCAGAAAGGACCTGATCAACATCCTGCTGGCTGACCTTTTGCAGGATGAGGACGAAGAATCCGTCGAGCCCAGGCTCGAGGCGCTCGCTCGCGAGTTCGACGCGCTCATCGAGGCTCATCAAGCCGACGAAGAGAGCATCCGGACCTCCATCCAATCTGCGGAAGGCGAATCTCCTTCGCTTGGCTCGCGGCTTACGACTCGCTACGAGCGCTTGAAACAGCGCTTTGCCGATATCGACGACAACTTTGAAGAGGCCGTGGACATGCTGGCCCCGCGTCGCCTCTCGGCGCCATCCGGGCGCCGGCAGAGCCGAAGATACAGCGATACACGCGACCGGCGCCAACAGGCTCGGTTCGAAGACGACAGCGGACATTTCCGTGGCGGTCCAGAGCGCGATGATCGAGGCCGCTTCCTGAGCGAGGGCGGCTCGCGTTCCCGCAGCCGCTTCCAGGGCGACGACGAGCATTATGGCCCCCGATCCCTCGGGTCCATGGGCCGCGACCGCGACGATGAAGGCCGCGTCGCTCTTCGCGGAGGGTACGAAGGGCGCGGCCAGCGTGGCTGGTATGGCGATCCGGAAGGCCGTTCGGAAGCCGCCAGACGTGGTGGACAGAGCCGGCCGCGCGAATATGACGAAGACGAGCGCTATCGCAGTCGGGGCGGCGACCAAGGCCGTGAGCGGAGCGGCTGGTATGGCGACGCGGAGGGCCACTCCGAGGCTTCTCGCAGGGGCTGGGAGCGCTCTGGCCACGGCGAAAGCGGCTGGTACGGCGATCCGGAAGGTCACTCTCGCGCCGCCCGCAGAGGGTGGGACGAAGGTCGCGAAGAAGAAGGGCGTTACGGTTCCCGCTCCCGGTATGAGGACGACAACCGGCAAGGCTACCAAGGTCGCCGAGGTCCTTCGGAATATGACGACCAGCGACGCCCTTCGCGCGGCGGAAGCCGAGGCGATCGCTACTGAAATCGGGTCATAGGTCGGCGACGCTTCCGCAGGCGTCGCTGACTATTTCCCAAGCGCGCGGAGTTAGCAAACCTACATCCGCTTCGCTGACCGGATCGATGAAATTCGATCCGGAACAAAGCCCAACCCCGTCTGTTGGGCTCTCACCAAAAGCCTAGAAGGAGGCGTTCATGAGTGACTACCGAGAAGAGCGTGGATCACGACGAGGCCGCGAGGATTACCACGACGATCGTCGCCAGTCGCGCGGCACGCCGGAGCGTGATGAACAAGGCCGCTTCATGAGCGAAGGCGGATCGCGTTCGCGTAGTCGTTACGACGACGAAGACGACCGTTACAGCCGGCGCTCCATGGGCCGGGACCGCGACGACGAGGGTCGCTTCACCCGCCGCGGCGGCGGACCCGAGGGACGCCAGGGCGGATGGTTCGGCGATTCCGAGGGCCACTCGGAAGCCTCTCGCCGCGGTTGGGACAACCCCCGCCATGGCGAAAGCGGCTGGTACGGCGATTCCGAGGGCCACTCGGAAGCCTCTCGCCGCGGTTGGGACAACCCCCGCCATGGCGAAAGCGGCTGGTACGGCGATTCCGAGGGTCACTCTCAGGCTTCTCGCCGCGGATGGGACAATCCCCGTCATGGCGAAAGCGGCTGGTATGGCGACCCGGAAGGCCATTCCGAAGCATCGCGTCGCGGCTGGGAGCAAGGCCACGAAGGCAACTACCGCAGCCGGTCGCGCTATGACGACGATGACCGTCGCTACGAGAGCCGCAGCAGTAGCCGTTACCGAGACGACGACCGCGATTATGAGCGCGGCGGCAATGGCGGCCGTGGTGGTCATGGCGGCTGGTCCGGCGATCCGGAAGGCCATTCGGAGGCTTCGCGTCGCGGCTGGCAAAACCGCCGCTGACCAACCTTCGTCAACGCTTGATCGGAACGGCCAGGCGAAAGCTTGGCCGTTTCCGTACCTAGACATGGAGACGATCATGACTCGAGGAACTCGGCGGACATTCGCCCGCAAACATTGCGGCCCACCTCAAAGGAATGCATTTCCCGACGTCAAAGGACGATCTCCTGGAGCGGGCTCGAAACAACGGCGCTGGCCAGGATGTGCTCGAGGTGCTGGAATCCTTTCCCGAAGACGAGGAATTCGAAAGCGCGGCCGACGTCATGAAGGCCTATGGAGAATCCGATCAGGCGCCGCAAACCGGGATCATCGACCGGAAGCCAGTGTAGCCATAAAAGCTGCACACGGGCTTCCAAACGAAACTTACGATGCGACAAGGCGGGCGGCGGCGATTGGCCGCCCGCCTCGATTCTGGCTCCGTGCCGCACGCCCGCCGATTTTCCTTGAAGGCGAGTTGAAGTCTCGATATGAGGAGCGCCTCGTTGCGTCCCGCCGGGGGCTGAACGGAGGGCTGCGCGCTTAACTCAAAGCGACGTGCGGCAGGGCCTGAAGCGCCCGTCCTCCCGTGTTCCCGCCTTCGAACGATCCGGTCGAGCCTTTCCGGGCTCGAGGGGCTCCGCGTGGGACGCGGCTGAACTGGAAAGGCTTACCATGGCTCTCTATGAGCATATTTTCCTGGCGCGCCAGGACGTCACGCAGCAGCAAGTCGAAGCGCTGACGGAACAGATCAAAACCACGATCGCCTCCCGCGGCGGCGCAGTCACCAAGGTCGAGCCTTGGGGCCTGAAATCGCTCGCCTTCCGCATCAAGAAGAACCGCAAGGCCCACTTCACGATGCTCAACATCGCCGGCCCGTCCGAAGCGGTGGTCGAGACCGAGCGCTTGCTCAGCCTCAACGAGGACGTCATCCGCTATCTCACCATCCGCGTCGACGAGCATGAGGCCGGGCCGTCGGCCATGCTGCGCAAGCGCGAGGAGAGCGATCGCGACGACCGCGGTCCGCGCGGTCCGCGCGGGGATCGGCCGGATCGCGGCGACCGGGGCGACAGAGGCGATCGCCCTCCCCGTCGCCCGCGTGAAGACGCAGCCGTGGGAGCCTTCTGATGGCCAGCGCCCCTCGCCGACCGTTTTTCCGTCGCCGCAAGTCGTGCCCGTTTTCCGGCGCGAACGCGCCGAAGATCGACTACAAGGACATTCGTCTATTGTCGCGCTACATCTCCGAGCGCGGCAAGATCGTGCCGTCGCGCATCACCGCGGTCAGCGCCGGCAAGCAGCGCGAGCTCGCCCAGGCGATCAAGCGCGCGCGGTTTCTAGGTCTCTTGCCTTACGTGATCCGCTAGCGACAGCCGGGCGTCGCCGCGCCTCATTTTCGAACCCGCCGCGTTCGGCCGCGGCGGCAGTTGGAGGCGGGCGGCCGACCCCCTTCTAACCGCAAGCCAACGCGGGACAGCGCTCGTCATGTTGCATCGCCTTGTCGTCGCCATTGGAGCTGGATGCGCCGCGGCGCTGTTGTTTGCGGTGAGCGCCCAGTCCAGCCTCCTTGCGATGACGCTCGCGTATCTCGCGCCGTTGCCGATCATGATCGCGACCCTTGGCTGGGGACTCGACGGCGGGGCGATCGCCGCGGGGATCTCGATCGCGGTGCTCGCCGTGGTCGCCGAGCCGTTGTCGGCGCTGGTGTTCGCGGGCTCGGTCGCGGCTCCGGCGTGGATCCTGGCCGCGTTTTCTGTCACGCCCTTGGCGCGGTATGTCCGCCGGCTGAAGCCGGACTCGCCGGCATATGCCCCGGTCGGCGCCATCGTCTCCTTGGCGGCCTTGCTTGGAATTCTCGGCGGTCTCGCCGTCCTGACTACGGTGATCGTCATCTATGGCGGTTACCGTGAAGGCGCGCGTCATGTCACGGAGGCGATCACCGCCCTTGCCGGCGACGCCTTTGACGGCGCGCCGGGCAACCTGACCGCGCGCGAGTTCGCCGAGGCGCTCGTGCGGTTCGGCCCAGCCGCGATCGCCGGCTCGACGCTGGTCATGCTGTGCGTCAATCTCTATGCCGCGGCGCGCTCGACCCAATTGTCGCACAATCTTCCGAGGGCCTGGCCCGACGTGCCGAAGTCGCTTGCGCTTCCTTGGCCGGTCGGCGTCGCATTCCTTGTCTGCGTCGGCGGCGCCTACGCCCTGCCCGCTCCGACCGCGCAATATTTTTCCATCGGCGCCGGAGGCCTCGGAGCGGCGTTGGCGCTGCAGGGGCTCGCGGTCGCGCACGCGCTGTCGCGCGGTCTCAAGATGCGGCCCCTCATGCTGATCGCGCTCTACGCCTGCTGCATTCTGCGGGCCAAATACACCCTTCCGGTTCTGGCCGGCCTCGGAATCATCGACGGCTTCCTCAAGCTGCGCTCGCGCGCGGCCCTCATCGCCTCCCCTACCCCGACTGGACCCAACAGGAGATAAATCATGGATGTAATTTTGCTCGAGCGCGTCGGCAAGCTCGGACATATCGGCGACACCGTGCGCGTGAAGGACGGATACGCCCGCAATTTCCTTCTGCCGCGCGGCAAGGCGTTGCGCGCGACCGACGCCAACAAGCAGAAATTCGAGGTAAGGCGCGCCGATCTCGAGGCGCGCAATAACGAGCTCAAGCGCAGCGCGAACGAGGCGGCGGCCAAGCTCGACGGCGTGACGGTCGTCATCATCCGCCAGGCCGGCGAGACCGGGCAGCTCTATGGCTCGGTGTCGGCGCGAGACATCGCCGAGGCGCTGACCGCCGCCAAGCACAAGGTCGAGCGCGGCCATGTCGCGATCCAGCAACCGATCAAGACCCTCGGCCTGCACGCTGTTCCCATTCACCTGCATCCCGAGGTCGAGTTGAAGGTCACCGTCAATGTCGCGCGCTCGCCCGAGCAGGCCGAACGCCAGGCGAAGGGCGAAGACCTCTCGGTGCGCGAGCAGACCTCGATGGACGACCTCGGGCTCGAAGTCGGCCGGGCGCTGGCCGAGGCTGGACCCAACGCAAGCTTCGAGCAGTGATGAAGCGCGAATTGGCGTACAAGTTTACGCGCGCCAAGGGCTCCAGCGGCTTGAGGGCGCCGTTGCGCAAGTTTGTAACTGCCAAGCCAGGTCGCCAAACTATGGCGCTCGCAGCGCCCTGTAGGGCCGGCGGCGATGACCCGGCCAGGAGGCGTCAGCGACGCCGCCCTACAAGTCAGGTCCAGCTTGGGAGTTACTTCTAAATAGGAAGCGTGTCTGACTTCAGGGCCGGCGCGTCGGAAGGCCACAGCAGATCCGCCAGGATCGCCCGTGACCTGACCAGGTCTGCTAGGCTATAGCGGTCGAGCACCGCTAAAAAGGCGTCAAGCGCTTCGTGCAGAGCGGAATGGAGGATGCAGCCTCCGAAAATCCTGCATTGGCCGTCCGGAGCAAAACAGCTCACCAGGTGCATATCCGTTTCGGTGTAACGCACCACCGCGCCGACATTGATCTCGGAGGAAGGCTGGGCAAGGCGAAGGCCGCCGCCATTTCCGCGCGCCGTTTCAACATAGCCGCCATCGCGCAGATGTTGTGCGACTTTGATCAAATGATGTCTCGAGATGCTAAAACGATCAGCGATCTCAGCGACGCTGACCGCCGAGTTTTCACGCAAGGCGAGCGTAATGAGCATGCGCAGCGCGTAGTCCGTATGGATGGTTAGCCGCATTTGGCTCGCCTTTTCAGGAGCGTCTTCGTGCCACGCGAATGAAAGGAGCGCAATAAATCAAAGTGGCATTCTGTTTGCTTATTTGAGCCTCGCGGCCGGCCGTACGCTTCGGCCGAGGAGGCGCACTATGGACGAACAGCAAAAGGAATTGGTCAGGGCGAGCTTCGAGGCCGTTGCGCCGGGGCGGGAGGAGTTTGCCGGTAAGTTCTACGCGCGCCTCTTTGAGATCGCGCCTGATCTGCGCCGTCTGTTCAAAGGCGATATGGCGGAACAAGGCCGGAAGCTCACGGCGATGCTCGCCGTCGCGGTCGCCAATCTCGACCGGCTCGAAACCGTGGTTCCCGCGGTGCGGGCGCTCGGCGAGCGTCACGCCGGCTATGGCGTCAAGGACGGCGACTATGCGACTGTCGCTGAGGCCCTGCTTTGGACTTTCCAGACAACGCTCGGAAGGGCGTTCGGCACGGCCACCCGCGATGCGTGGGCAGCCCTCTACGCCATTGTCGCCGGACAGATGATGGAGGCCGCGCGCGCCGCTTCCGCAGCTCGGGGACCGTTGCTGAAGACTCGGCTCACCCAGGACTATGGCGTCGACCATCCCTTGGTGAACGCCGGGATGGCGTTCATTGCGACCTCAAAGCTGGCGTCGGCCGTGTGTCGCGCCGGAGGCCTTGGCACAATCGGTTGCGCCGCCATGAGCCCCGAATATCTGCGCGAAGAGATCGGCCGCATCCGCAGCGCCACCAACCATGCTTTCGGCGTCGACATCATTCCCCGCTTCAGTCCGCCGGAACACATCGAGGTCCTGGTTCAGGAGAAAGTGCCGCTGGTGATTTTCTTCTGGGACGACGTTCCCGACGCGTGGATCTCAGACCTGCACGGCGCCGGCGCCAAGGTCTGGATGCAAATCGGCAGCGTCGACGAAGCAAGACGCGCCATCGAGCAGGGAGTCGATGGACTTGTCGTCCAAGGAAGCGCCGCGGGAGGCCACAACCGCAGTTCGGCCGAACTCGTGAGTCTTCTGCCCGCGATTCGCGATATGGCGGGCGATCTGCTGCTGATCGCGGCCGGGGGCATCGCGGACGGCCGCGGCATCGCGGCTGCGTTGGCGCTTGGGGCCGACGGCGTTTGGGTCGGAACGCGACTGCTCGCAAGTGAGGAGGCGGACGCCCATCCTGAATACAAACGACGGGTGCTGGAGGCTTCCGTTGCGGACACAGCGCGCCACAATGTTTTTGGACCGGAATTCCCCGATGCGACCGTGCGCGGCTTACGCAACCGTATCGTCCGCGAATGGGAGGGGCGTGACCACCCGGCGCCCTATCAGGCCGCCGCGCCCGAGACGCTGCCGGTTGTTGGCGAGGCGGACCTCTATGGCCAGAAGATGCCCATGACACGGTTCTGCGGCTTTCCGCCAACTGCGGCGTTCACGGGCGACTTCGAGGAGATGAGCCTGCTTGCCGGTGAATCGGTCGGGCAGACCAGGACGCTCGCTCCAGCGGCCGACATCGTGACGGAAATGATGACCGACGCAGCGGCGATCATCAGGGGACGCTTGATGGGCATGGTGACAGGCTGATCTAAACTTGGCGACTGCTTGTCAGGAGGCAGCAGCGGTCGCCCCGAAGGGCCCAACGTCGGGCGGAAAACGGAGCGCGAGAGGCCCTCCTTGGGCAAACCGGCGGTCGCCGGTGGTGAGCGCCGACCAGACGGGGCGATTGAGGGCGCTTTCCATCGCGGCGCTCAACATGGCAAGTCCTAGTCGAGGAGCTCGGGAGTTGCGGTCTCAGGCGCGGCGCGCAGCCGAGCCGGAGCGGTCTCGACCGGACTGACGAAGGCGAAGGTCAGGCCCGCCGCCAGCGCCGCCACAAAGCTTGCGACCAGAAGCACGAGCGAGAAGCCGGTCGCGAAGCTCAAGCGCGACAGTTCGGCGATCGCCGCGCGAACCGGCTCCGGCGTTTGCGCAACGACGCCGGGGATATCGCCCGCGACAACGCGCGCCACGATCTGGTGCGCATTATCGCCGAACGCGTGCGAGGAAGGCAGGGCCGACGCCGATTGAACGAACCGTCGCTCGGTCTCTGACGCCAGCACGGCGCCCAGTCCGGTGATTCCGGTCACCAGGCCGACAAATCGCAACGTGCCGCCTATTCCTGACGCCATGCCGCCGCGCTCCGGCGGGATGACGCTCATCGACACTTTCGCCGTCTCCCCATTCAGCAATCCGGCGCCGCAGCCGGTCGCGAGCATTCCCAAGGCGACGAATCCATAAGGCAGATGAGAGCCGACCATGAGCGCCGTCGCCACATTGCCGGCCGCGACAATCATTAGCCCAAGCGTGAGCAGATCGCGGCCTGAGATCCGGCTTGCAAGAGCAACCGCGACGCGCGGGCCAAAGAACAGCGGCAGCGCAAAGGGCAGCATGCCAAGGCCAGCCGCGGCTGGGCTCAGGCCGAACGCATTCTGCAGATAGAGCGGCAGATAGGTCATCATGACCTGAGCGGCGGAGGCGAAGCCGAGCATGGCGAAGCTCGCGCCGAGGAACGTGCGCTTGCGGAAGAGCGCGAAGTCGACCATCGGGCGCTTCTGGATCAGCTCGGCCGCGACGAAGAGCGCAAACAGGATCACCGAGGCCAAGAGCTTCGCGCGCGTCGCCTCTGCCGACCAGCCGATGCGGTTTGCGCCGATCAGCGCCCAGATGAGACAAAAGAGTCCGCCGCCAAAGGTGAGCATGCCGGCAACATCCAGTCTCTGGGCGTCGGGGTCGCGAGACTCTTCGACGGCGTCAATCGCGAGCCAGATGAGCGCGGCGCCGAAGGGAAGATTGACCAGGAACGCCCAGCGCCAGCCAAACCCGGAAGTGATGAGCCCGCCGACGAGCGGACCCACGGCGACGGCGACGCCGACGACCGTTCCCCAGAATCCGAACGCCTTGGCGCGTTCCGCGCCGCGAAACTCATGCCCCAGCACCGCGAGCGCGGCGCTGAGCTCGATCGCCGCGCCCACGCCTTGTACGGCCCGCGCGCCGTTCAGAATGAGCGCGGAAGGCGCGAGGCCGCAAAGCAGCGAGGCCAAGGTGAAGACGGCGAGTCCGACGACCAGCATGCGTCTGCGCCCGAACCTGTCCGCAAACGCCCCGGAGGGCATCAGAAGCGCGGCGAAGGTGAGGACATAGGCGCTCACCACCCATTCGATGTCGGCGAAGGTCGCGTTGAGATCGCGGGCGATCGAGGGAAGCGAGACCGCGACGATATTCGAATCGAGCATGATCATGAACGACACGCCCGAGGCGCAGAGCAGGACGCGGGCGCGCCGCCCGGTCACCCATCGGGCTGGACGCTGCCGCGCGGACGCGGATGTCAGAGCCTGCTCGGTCATGATGCGGCCCCCTTATCGGTTCGGCCGAGCCGCGCGTCATAGGCGATGTCGAGCAGCGCCGCGCGAAGGCTTTCGCTCCGCTCCCGCCCATGGACCGCGAGAAATTCGTTTTGCGCCGCCTGCCAAAGCTCGCGAGCCTCGCCCTGCTTTGCTCGGCCCTGAGAGGTGAGGACGATTCGCCTTTCGCGCCGGTCCCCCGTCCCCGGCGCAAGGGCGACATAGCCATCCCGCACGAGCGGCCTCAAGTTGTGGCCGACCGCCGAACGGTCGGAAACGAGCGCGCTCGCCAATTCGGCGAGCGTCGGTGGGTGAGCGCAGCGCGCCAGCTCGTTCAACATCGCATATTGCGTCGAGCGGAGACCGCAGGGCTCGAGCGCATCGTCGTAGAACTGCGTCAACCGGCGCGACGCTTTGCGCGCCGCGGTGGCGAAACATTCGCTTGCGCGCCCGCCGGGCATGGCCGGTTGCGGCATGGGTTGCTCCTTCATTTCGTCTCGCAGCGCACGCCGTTCGGGTCGCGGTGGGAGGCGGGATCGGCGCCGCGGCGGCCAACCCTGGAGGGAGGAGGTTGGCGCGCCAGGTGAGCGCTGAATTAATAATGGGCATATGCCCATATCTAGACAATTTGTCAAAGGGGGCGACGGCGGACCCCGTGTCTTTGTTCGTCCGAGGACGGCAAGGGCTGGAGCCGCCTCGCGCCGCCCTCCGGCGTCACCGCCGGGCTTGTCCCGGCCGTCTACGTGGTCCGCGCATCCCCGACCTTTGCGGACCGGTCTCCGCGCGGCTTGTCATGGATAGCCGGGTCAAGCCCGGCCATAACGACCACAGTTACATGAGCATTGCTAAATGAGCTTGAACTGAGGCTTAGCGACGAATCTCCATGTCAGCTTCAAGGGTTGCCCGCCCGTACGCGTCAAGTTCGCAGCATCTCCTCTGAACCCCCGCTATCCAAAGCGGAATTCGCTCACGTGCTGGTACTCGTCCTCCGGGTGCAGCACGCAATTGGTGAAATGGCGCCGGTTGGGCGAATCGGGGAAGGCCTGCGGCTCGAGCGCCAGGCCCGCATGCGCCCCGTAATGCTGGCCGTCCAATCCGGGCGCGGGACAATTGAGGGGCGCCGCGGAGTAGAACTGGACGCCAGGCTCGGTCGAAAACAGGCTCATCGTCAAGCCGTTCTTCGGCGAACGCACCGCGGCGATTTGCGCCAGACCGCCTTCCTCGCCCCATTCAAGCGCCGCGACGAAATTGGTGTCGTAAGGCGTGAGCGCGGCATCGCGAACCGTGCGGGGGGCGCGAAAGTCGTATGGCGTGCCGGCCACGGCGCGGATCTCCCCGGTCGGGATCAGCTCGGAATCGGCCGGGGTGTAAAAGTCGGCGAACAGCGTCAGCTCATGGTCGAGAATGTCGGGCGAGCCGTCGAGATTGAAATAGCTGTGCTGGGTGAGATTGACGATGGTCGGGCGGTCCGAAACCGCCGAGAGTTCGACCCGAAGCGTCGCGGGCTCGATCAGGCGGTAGACGCAGGTCGCGGTAAGAGCGCCTGGGAACCCGGCGTCGCCGTCCGGCGATTCGAGGATCAGCTCGACCGACGACGTGTCATAGGCGCCGAGCTTCCAGATCCGGTGGCCAAACCCATGCGGGCCGCCGTGCAGCGTGTGCTTCTGGCCGGGCTTGCGCTCGAGTTCATAAGGAACGCCGTCGAGGACAAAGCGGCCGTTGGCGATCCGGTTGGCGAACCGCCCCGGCACAGCCCCGAAAGACGGCGAGTAGTTGAGGTAATCGTCCAGCGTGTTGAGGCCGAGCACGACCCGCTGCAACCCATTCGAGGCTGGCACGACGAGGTCGCGCACCACTGCGCCATAGGTCAGGATTTTCGCGCTCGCCCCTGCCTGGGACGCGATCGTGACCTCAAACACGGGCGATTGATCAATCTGGCCGAAAGCATTTGCGCTCAACTTTGTCCCCCATCGCTGCACTTGGCCCCCTGAGGCGCGGCTCAAGCCTATCCCGCCGCCGGCGCCGGCGCGTCCATGGCGTCGAGCTCGGCGCGCACCGAGGCGAAGACCTGGCGAAACATCGCTTCCGTCAGCACGCCGGTGTTGGTGTTGTAGCGCGAGCAATGATAGCTGTCGAAGAGGCTGACGCCGGGCGTCACTGGATGGCGCGCGCCATGGGCGAAAGGAAATTTCGATAAGGTCAGTTTGAGCGCGCGCAGCGTGCTCTCATGCGCGATCCGGCCGAGCGCGACCATGATCTTGAGCCGCGGCAGCCCCGAGATGGCGGGTACGAGATAGCGCCGACACGTCGCGATCTCTTCTGGCGTCGGCTTATTTTGCGGCGGAACACAGCGCACGGCGTTGATGATCGCGCAGTCGACGAGGGTCAGCCCATCATCGGGGCGGCGATCGTACGTGCCGCATGCGAAGCCGAACTCGATCAGCGTCGCGTAAAGAAGCTCGCCGGCGTAGTCGCCGGTGAAAGGGCGCCCCGTCCGGTTCGCGCCGCGCAATCCCGGCGCAAGGCCGATGATCGCCACGCGCGCCTCCGCTTCGCCAAAGGTCGGAACCGGCGCGTTCCACCAGTCCGGGAAAGCGGCTCTGTTCGTGAGCCGAAAGGCCACGAGGCGCGGGCAATCCGGACAATCGTGCGATGGGCCGGCGTCGAAAGGCACGCGGCCTTCTGTCGCCTACTCGCGCAATTCCTCGGCCGGCTGCTGGACCGGCCCGAAGGACTGGCCTCGGCGATGGTCGACGGGGCGCGGCGGCCTGTCGCCGGGATCGCGCCCGATCCTCTGGATCAGATGGGCGAGGTCGATGAACTCGTCCGCCTGACGGCGCAGTTCGTCCGCCACCATCGGCGGCTGGGTCGAAATCGTCGACACGACCGCCACCCGAACGCCTTTGCGCTGGATCGATTCGACAAGCGACCGGAAATCGCCGTCGCCGGAGAACAGGACCATCAAGTCGAGGTGCGGCGCCATGTCCATTGCGTTGACCGCGAGCTCGATATCCATGTTGCCCTTGACTTTCCGGCGCCCGGTCGAGTCGACGAACTCCTTCGTCGGCTTGGTCACGACCGAATAGCCGTTGTAGTCGAGCCAGTCGACCAAGGGGCGAACGGAGGAATACTCCTGGTCGTCGACCAAAGCCGTGTAATAGAAGGCTCGGATCAAGCGTCCCTTGGACTGAAATTCCCGCAAGAGACGTTTGTAGTCGATGTCGAACCCGAGAGCTTTCGCGCTGGCGTAAAGGTTTGCCCCATCAATAAACAGGGCGATCCGTTCCAATGATGACATATTGAGGTTCTTTTCGGGTTTTGAAAGTTTACCATGGATTGGCGGTTTGTGGCGACCGTCGAGCGGCCTCCGGACATGACATTTTCATGAAACCACGATCAAGTCTGAAATGAGACCTGAGCCGGCTCTCCTCTGCAATTTTTTTCATTTCTCCCACGGACGCGCTGGCTTGTCGACCGGTCCATCGCGGCCGGAATTCCAAATCTCAAAGAAGTTACGAGTCGAAACAAGAAACAAATATAGGGCTTGTCCGGCCTGAAATCCAAGGGATCCGCCCGCAATTTCTCGCGGCCCGGGATCTTAGAGCCGTCCGCGCCGTCTGGGCGCCGCGAGGCGGCAGGATTGACGAGGCCGTTCCGCGAGCGTTTGGTAGGACGCATTGGCCGCTCGACAAGGCCGGGCGCGATGGCGATTCCTGGGCCGCGGGGGCTTCGACGGAGGGCTTATGAAACTCGCACGATATGGCAGGACAGGTAAGGAAAAGCCGGCGCTGGTCGACGGAACCGGAAAATTGCGGGACCTGAGCGAGGTGGTGACCGACATCGACGCCGATGTGCTCAGCCCCCGCTCCTTGGCCCGCCTGGCCAAGCTCAAGCCGGAATCCCTGCCCGCGGTGCGTGGCACGCCCAGGATCGGCCCATGCATCGCTAAAGTCGGCAATTTCATCGCCGTCGGGCTCAATTATGCCGACCACGCGGCCGAATCCAACATGCCGGTCCCCAAGGAGCCGGTGCTGTTCAACAAGGCCCCTTCCTGCGTCGTCGGGCCGAATGACGACGTCATGATCCCCAAAAGATCGACAAAGACCGATTGGGAGGTCGAGCTCGCGATCGTCATCGGCACGCGCGCGACTTACGTGAGCGAGAGCCAGGCGCTCTCCCATGTCGCGGGCTTCTGCATCTGCAACGACGTGTCCGAGCGCGAATATCAGCTGGAGCGGTCGGGTCAGTGGATGAAGGGCAAAGGCGCGCCGACCTTTGGGCCGCTGGGCCCGTGGCTGGTCACGCCGGACGAGATCGAGAACGTGCAGGGACTCGGCATGTGGCTCGACGTCAACGGCGAGCGCATGCAGACCGGATCGACGAAGACCATGGTGTTCGGCGTCAAGACGCTCATCTCCTACATCTCGCAATTCATGATCCTCGAACCCGGCGACGTCATCACCACCGGGACGCCGCCCGGCGTCGGCTCCGGCAGGAAACCGCCGCGTTTCCTCAAGGCCGGCGATACGATTTCGCTTGGCATCGACGGCCTCGGGCAGCAGACACAGCACGTCATCGCCTGGAAAGTGGGCTGAGCCCGTCGGAATGAGGCGCTTCATGTCGTGGACGGGGGCGGCTTTCGCCTCCGTCTACGCGGTGGCGTTCGTTGCGCTGTACGTCGACTATGTGCGGCGCTCCGGGACCTGGTTCGCCGACCTTCCGCTGTCGCTCATCGCGCTCCCGTTCACGCTCGTCATGCGGACGCTGAACGGCGGCTCATTCGACTTCGGCGGCGACATGACGGGACGCGTGATCGCCGGGGGCCTGTTCGGCTCGGCGCTCGCTTATGTCGCGGGCCTGATTGTGGAGACGATCGTCCGCTTTGTCGTGCGTTTGGCGTTGCACTCGCGCGCCTGAGGGTCGACGCCGCGCGTCAGCGCCCCAGCAGCATCAGCATCAGGTTCTGCACCGCCGCGCCCGAGGCGCCCTTGCCGAGATTGTCGAATTTCGCGACGAGCAAAGCCTGGCGGCGGGCCTCGTTGGGATAGACGTGGATCTCGATGTCGTTCGTGCCGTTCAGCGATTCCGGCTCGATGCGCGCGCCGTCGCTCTCGACAATGCGGAAATACTTCTGGCCGCGGTAGTGCTTGTTGAAGACGGCGACCAGGTCGGCGGCTTTCGGCTTGCCGGGCAGCGCGTCGAGATACAACGGCACGCTGACCAGCATCCCCTGGCGGAAATTGCCGACGGAAGGCGTGAAGACCGCCCGCGCGGTCAGGCCTGAATAGAGCTGGATTTCGGGCATGTGCTTGTGCTCGAGCTTGAGCCCGTAGAGCTCGAACGCGGGCGCCTTGCCCGTCTCATAGGCTTCGATCATGGATTTGCCGCCGCCCGAATAGCCGCTGACCGAAGTGATCGAAACGCTCCGCATCCTTCGCGATCACGCCCGCCGTCGGTCAGCGGGCGCAGAAGCGCAATCGCGCCCGTCGCGTGACAGCCGGGATTGGCGACCTTGTCGGCTTTGGCGACCGCTTCCGCCTGCCCCGCGACAAGCTCCGGGAAGCCGTAGGTCCAGCCCGGCGCCACGCGGTGGGCCGATGACGCGTCGATCACCCGCGGCGCATCCGCGCCCATCGCATCGATCAGGCGAGCCGCCTCTTTCGCCGCCTCGTCGGGCAGGCAAAGGATGACGACGTCAGCCTGGCTATAGACCTTCTGCTTGGCGGCCGCGTCCTTGCGCGCCTCGGGCGGCAGGCTCAGGAGCTCAAGGCCGGAGACGCCCGCGAGCTTCTCCCTAATTTGCAGGCCGGTGGTGCCCGCTTCGCCGTCGATGAAGATTGTCGCTGACATGGGATGCTCTTATGCTCAAATCCGAAAGCCGAAAGATAAGTCGCGCTCGTGGCGCGAGCTGGCGCTTGTCAGCGTCGTCGGAGTCGGATGAGCGAGCGGCCGGTCATGGCGCTATTTCGTATGAAACGGGCGTCATGGTCAAGCGGAGAAGGTGTTGACGACCTCACTTCGCCAGCGTCGCCGTGAACTTCACCGCGGGTTCACTCGTGCGATGGTTCGCGGGATCGGAGAAGAACGCGTAATAGTCCGGCGTGGCGAAATGGGCGCCATAGAACGGATTGGCGTATGTCCCGTCGGCCAGCGCATAGCCGAAGCCGTGCAGCGAAAGCTGCGGACCCTCCTCCCTTACGAAGTCGTCGACCGGATAGCCGTCGTTGCCGGGGATCGAGGTTCCGGGCGGCTGCAGGCCCTTGATGGCGACGCCATTGGCTTCGCCCGTTATGCCCGTGATCTCGTAGAAGCCGTCGGCGTTGGGCGTGTCCTTGGTGGTGAAGGCGCCCGACGCCGCAACCCCCTCCCCCTGATAGCTCCACTTCCACTCCAACGCTTCGGCGGGAAGAGCCGCAAGCGCCGCGCCGGTCAGGAGAGAAAGTGCGAGCTTCAAGCGAATTGCCCACGGGGATCCGTGATCGAGGCAATCTATTCTCGCGGCCCCTCCGGCGCGCAAACGCGAACGCTCTGCGGAGCCGCGGCCGATTTTGACGGGTCGGGCGCCGCAATCTAAAAGGCGGCAAATTCACGATTTGTCGGAACCTGCGGCGATGATTCTGCGCTCACTCGACCTCGAAGCCCTGAAAGCGACGCCGGTGACACGGGAGCCGTTCGAATATTTCGTCGTTCCCGGCTTTGTTCGCGCGCAGGCGCGCGAGAGAATCAACGCCGACTATCCGAAAATCTCCGAGGGCGGCAGCTTTCCCGTGGCCCAGCTTTCCTATGGCCCGGCGTTTCGCGAGTTCCTCGAGGACTTGGAGAGCGACGAGTTCCGCGAGGTCTTCGAGGAGAAGTTCGGCCTCGACCTTGCCGGCCGGCCGAGCACGATCACGGTTCGCGGTCAGTGCAGCTTGAAGGACGGGCGCATCCATACCGACACAAAAAGCAAGATCATCACGATTCTCATTTACATGAACCCTGCCTGGGAGAATTCCGGCGGCCGCCTGCGCCTCCTGAAATCGGCCGACAATCTGGACGACATGATCATGGAGGTGCCGCCGGTCGAGGGAACGCTGCTCGCGTTCAAGCGGGCCGACAATTCCTGGCACGGCCACAAGCCCTTCGCCGGCGAACGCCGAGTGATCCAGTTCAACTGGGTGACGTCGGAAGGCGATCGCCGGATGGCGATGCTGCGCCACCACGTCTCGGCGCCCTTGAAGCGGCTGTTCGCCGCGATGCGCCCGAGCGCGGCCTGATCCCTTCTCCCGCCGGAGAAGGTGGCTCGAAGGGCCGGATGAGGGAGCGCAGGCGAGAGCGCGCGTTGCGTGCGAACACTCACCCCTACCCCTCTCCCGTAGGAGAGGGGATTCGCCACACCTGCCGATACACGTCGCTGATCTCGTCGGCCTCGCGGTCGCGGCTGAAGGCGCTGACAATCCGCGCTCGCGCATGGCCCCCCATCGCCTCGATGCGTTCAGGATCGCGCATCAGCGGTTCGAGCGCGGCGACGAGCGCTTCCACATCATCGATCGGCGCCAGCACGCCATCGTCTCCGTCCGTGATGATCATTTCCGCCGCGCCCGCCCGCGTTGCGACCACCGCGTCGCCCGCCGCCATCGCCTCGAGCATGGTGAGCCCGAACCCCTCGACGCGCGAGGCGAACACATAGATGGAGATGCGCTGATACCAGAGCGGCACCTCCTCGATCGGCAGTTCGCCCAGGAAACGGATGCGCTCGGTAAGGCCGGCGGAAGCAATCTGCTGCTTGAGCCCTTCGACGAAAGGCAGATTGTCGACGGTCGTAAGCCCCACGACCACAGCGCAAAAATCCGGATATTTCGGCAAGAGGCGGCGCATCGCCTCGACGAACAGGTCGCTGCCTTTCTGCTTTCGCACCCGGCCGAACGTCCCGATCCCGTATTTTCCGGGCAGGCCCGTTTCCGCGAAGGCCGCGAGCCGGTCGGCGGGAGGGGAATAGAGATCGACATCGATGCCGTGAAGGACACCGTCGCCGGGCGTTTGAGAAATTGCGCAGCCATCTCGCTCGTTGCGATCACGGCATCCATCCGCGCGATGAGAAAGTGGGTCAGCCAGGTCTTCTTGCGCTGCGAGGCGGAATTGAAGATGAGCGCGAAGCGATAGCCGATGAGGTTCAGGAAAAGCCCCGCCAGCATCTCGACATTGCGGCGCGCGTGCCAGATGCGGACCTTGCCGTGCGTGGGAGGACGAAAGCGCAGACGCATAACGTCGCGAAGGCTCAAGGCCCGGATACCCTCGGGTTGGTCGGGCCCACACCACGCCGCGCGCCAGCGCTTGGCGATCAGCGGCGCGATCGTTCGGTTGACCGCCGTCCCGCCCGAATAGCGCCAGTTCAGATTGGGAATGACGACCTCGAGCGCGTCGAGGGCTTCGTCATCAAATTCCCGGCTCATCCCGCCTCGCCCGATCGCATCGCCGCTAAAGAGAAGCGCCTCAGCGCTCCGCTCGCGCCTTATACAATTGCCGATGGATCGATTCGGTCATGAGAGAATACATAGCGCCGACGCCCGCGTGGATGAAGCCCGCCCAGCCGGATAGGAAAAACCGGTTCCAGAAGAAGATGCGCAGAAAATAAATCGGCGGATTGAACACGAGCTTGAGCGCCGATGGTTTGCGCCCCTGCTTCAGCCGCTGCTCGGCCTTGAGCCGCGCGTACGCAATTTCCTTTTTCATCTGCTCGTACAGTGGCAGCGAGCGCTCGTGCCTGAGCAACCCCTCGCGCGCGATCGGCGTATCGCCCTGATCGGCGACAAGCCCCTCATGCACGATGAGCGCCGGATCGAAGCGCGCCCTGCCCCGCCGCACGAGCCGCAGGATGTGCTCAGGCCTCGTCCAGCGGCTGACCGGCTTCGCCTGCCCGTAGAGCGTCAGCGACCGGCGCACCTTCCAGCCCGCCACCGACTTGTCGGCGCTCATCAGGCGCGGCAGCGAGGCGCGCAACTCGTCATCGACCCATTCGTCGGCGTCAACGCTGAAGACCCATGGCGCGCTCGTCTGCTCGAGCGCGAACTGCTTCTGCAGCGCATAGCCGAGCCACGGCTGGTGGATGAATTGGATCGGAAAGCCGCGACGGACAAAATCGTCGACGATCGCTGGCGTCGCGTCCGTCGAGCCGGAATCGACGACGACGATCTCGGAGCAATCGCCAAGGCTTTCGAGGCATTTGCCGATGCAGGCGGCTTCGTTGAGGCAGATCACCGCCGCGCTCAAGGCAAGCGCGCTAGCCGGCGGCGGTTCGCGACGTTGCGCTTGAGCCGGTGTCGCAGGATCGGTTAGAGCCATCTCGCCTTCTGTTTTCGCGCCCAGCCGGCGTTCATCGCCCCTTTGAGGGGAGCCGAAGAATCGCGCGGATATCTGGGCCAATTGTCGGAGGCTGGCAAGTTCGGCGAGGACAAGGGGGCCCGCCGCGGGGCCGCCAGCCGCCCATCCTTGCGACGCCGTTCCGCCGTCACCATATCGCCGCAATGATCGATCCCCTCCCATCTCTCTCTCCCGTTTGGACTCTCGATTCCGACAGCCCCGACCAGGGTCCCGGCGCTCCGTCCGCGCCGAATGACGCAGCTCTGCTCGATGACTACTCGCGCGTGGTTAGCGACGTCGTCGACCGCGTCGGCCCGAGCGTGGTGCGCATCGACGTGCGCAAGCAGGGCCGCAGCGCCGGCTCAGGCTCCGGCGTCATCATTTCCTCCGACGGTCTCGCCCTCACCAACAGCCATGTCGTCCAGGGCTCGCGGACGGTCAATCTCGCCACGCTCGAAGGCCGCGAGCTTCCGGCGCGAGTGCTCGGCGACGATCCCGACACGGATCTCGCGCTGCTCAGGGTCGAGGCCGACGTCTCGCTGCCGGCGGCGAAACTCGGCGACAGCGCCAAGCTCAAGCGAGGCCAGATCGCGATCGCCATCGGCAATCCGCTCGGCTTCGACGCGACGGTGACCGCGGGCGTCGTCTCGGCGCTCGGGCGGTCGTTGCAATCGCGCACCGGCCGCATGATCGAGGACGTGGTGCAGACCGACGCTCCGCTCAATCCCGGCAATTCGGGCGGCCCGCTCGTGTCGTCGGCGGGCGAGGTGATCGGCATCAACACGGCCGTCATCATGGGCGCGCAGGGCATCTGCTTCGCCGTGGCTTCGAACACCGCGAGCTTCGTCGCCGGCGAGATCGCCCGGCACGGGCGCGTGCGTCGCGCCTATATCGGGGTCGGCGCCGCGACGACCGCGATTCCGCGCCGCATTGCTCTCAGGCTCGCCCTCCAACAGGCGACCGGCGCGCGGCTTCTCTCCGTCGACCAGGCGGGACCGGCCGCGCAGGCAGGGCTATTGTCAGGCGACCTCGTCATCGCGCTCGACGGCAAGCCGGTGACCGGCGTCAGCGACCTCTTGCGCGCGCTCGACGCCGACAAGATCGACCGCACCGTCAGCGTCGATTTCCTGCGCCGGTCGGAGCAGCTGAGGGTCTGGATCGGACCCGTCGAGCGCCCGCTGGCGGCATAAGGTCTTGCGACGCCTCCTGTCGGCGAGCCGTCACAGCATCACGCAAGGAATGCGCCTGCCGCGTGGTGGACGCGTTTGGATTGCCTAGGGCCTCCATTCGGGCGCCGCTATTCTTTGCTGCGGCTGCGCAAGGACGGGACGATTGCTGGAGGCGCCAGTTTTCCGCCAAACAGGGGTTCGTCGTCAGCAAGAGGTCGTCCGGACTTCGGGAAGGGTCCCACCCACGTCTGATTTAGAGCGGCCACATCGAGGCGTGAAGCCCTGCCACCGGCTGGAATTGAAAATCATCGCTCGCATATTTGCAAAATCAGAAAACCGTGCTATAAAATGGAGGTCGCCGAACAAATCCGTCCGACGGGGAATGCGAGACAAATTACCGCTAAAAACATGTGGCACAGAGTTCGAGACAGGAGGATTTCCTTATTTGAATTGGGTCGTAACCCATTGAAAAGTCCCGATTCGAAAAAATAAACGTTAGTAAACGCTAGTAAATTTACTAGCGCTTACTAACGTTTACTAGCGCTTAATAGCGTTTATGCGCTTCTATTTGCACGCTCCGCCCCCTACTCGACAGTCACCGATTTCGCCAGGTTGCGGGGCTGGTCGGCGTCCTTACCCATGATGACGGCGGTGTGATAGGCGAGCATCTGGATCGGCGCGGCGTAGACGATCGGGGCGAAGTTGGAGGCCATGTCGGGCATCGGCAGGACATGCTCGATCGCCACCCCGGCCTCCTCGGCCGCATGCCGGTCGCCGATCAGGATGAGGCGGCCGCCGCGCGCCGCCACCTCCTGCATGTTGGACAATGTCTTTTCGAACACCGGGTCGCGCGGCGCGATGACGATGACCGGCATCGCCTCGTCGATGAGCGCGATCGGCCCGTGCTTGAGTTCGCCCGCGGCGTAGCCTTCGGCGTGGATATAGCTCAATTCCTTGAGCTTGAGCGCGCCTTCGAGCGCCAGCGGATAGGCCGTGCCGCGGCCGAGGTAGAGCACGTCGCGGGCCCGCGCGATCGCGTGCGCAAGCTTCTCGGCTACGGGCTCAAGCTTGAGCGCCTCGGCGAGAAGGCCTGGCGTCGCGACAAGCTCGCCGATCAGAGCCTGCTCGGCGGCCTCGTCGACCGCGCCGCGCGCTTTGCCCAAGCCGATCGCCAGCGCAGCCAGCGCGGCAAGCTGGCAAGTGAAAGCCTTGGTCGAGGCGACGCCGATCTCGGGGCCGGCGAGGGTCGGCGCGGCTGCGTCGGTCAGCCGCGCGATGCTCGAATCCGGCACATTCACGACGCCGACCGTCTTCGCGCCCCTCTCCTTCACGTAGCGCAGCGACGCCAAAGTGTCCGCCGTCTCACCCGATTGCGAGACGACGATGGTCAGCCCTCCGTCGTCGACGGGCGCTTCGCGATAGCGATATTCCGAGGCGACGTCGATCTCGACCGGCAGGCGCGCCAGCCGCTCGATCCAATATTTGGCCACGAGCCCGGCCATATAGGCGGTGCCGCAACCGACGATCGACACGCGCTTGAGCTCTTTTGGGTCGACAGGCCAGGCGAAGGGCTTGAGCTTAAGCGCGCCCATGTCGATGTAACGGGCGAGCGTGTGGCCGACCACTTCCGGCTGCTCGTGGATCTCCTTGGCCATGAAGTGGCGGTAATTGCCCTTCTCCGCCAAGAGGCTGCCGGCCGGGCTGCGCTGGATGCGGCGCTGAACCGGCTCGCCGCTCGCGTCGCGAATCTCGGCGCCTCTGCGGGTGACCACCGCCCAGTCGCCTTCCTCGAGATAGGCGATGCGGTCGGTGAAGGGGCTGAGCGCGAGCGCGTCCGAGCCCAGATACATGGCCCCGTCGCCATAACCGATCGCGAGCGGCGCGCCCTGGCGCGCGCCGATCAGGAGATCCTCTTCGCCCTCGAACAGATAGACGAGCGCGAACGCGCCGCGCAGCCGCGCGAGCGCGGCGTGAACCGCGTCTTGAGGCGATTTACCCTTGGCGAGCTCGTCCTCGACGACGAAGGCCGCGATCTCGGAATTGGTCTCGGTCGCAAATTTGTAGCCCTTGGCGGCGAGCCCTTGGCGCAGCGTCCGGAAGTTCTCGATGATGCCGTTGTGGACGACCGCAAGCCTTGGCGAGGCGTGCGGATGAGCGTTGGTCTCGGTCGGCTTGCCGTGCGTCGCCCATCGGGTGTGGCCGATGCCGATCGCCCCGCCAAGGGGCGCAGTCGCCAGCTTCGCCTCCAGGTTTTTCAGCTTGCCCTCGGCGCGCCGCCGCTCCAATCGGCCGTTCTCGAGCGTCGCTATGCCGGCGGAATTGTAGCCGCGGTATTCAAGCCGCTTCAGCGCGGCGACAATCGAGCCCGCGACCGGTCCGGTCCCGAGAATCCCGACAATTCCACACATCCGATAGTCCCTTGCGCCCAACCGATTCGGCCGCACAAAGCCTTAGGCGCGATTGGCTCGATCACAACTCAAGTTCGGCGAAGGAATGTGAAAGCGGGGGCCCGACGCCTGCTCAAGTCACCAAGGAGATTAGGTCTGCAACAGATTGAAATAACGGCACGATACGGCGTTGCGACTGGCCAGTAGAACGGTCACGGCCAAGGTCAAGCGGGCGCAACCTCGCTGGATTTTACCGCTTTCCCAGCCTGAAACCGGCGAATTGAGGTTAACGACCGCTAAATCACTTGACGAGACTGCTACATTATGTTTAGTTCCGGCCCGTCAAATCATCGGTCGCAACGAAGTGAGATGGGGGCTGCCAAAGATGATTGACGTTGGCTCGCGGGATTTTCCTCGTCGCAGGAACGGCTCGAGGCAAGCCTCATCCGCGAAGATGATCGTTTGCGCTCTCGGATTGTCTTTGGCGCTCGGCGCGGCGGAAGCATGCGCCGCCCAGACTGGGCCCCACGGCGCGATCGGCCAAACAGCCTCAGACGCCACCCATCCCATTCGCGATCTTGGCGATCTGCCGCCGCCTCCTGATGCGGACACCCAAACTCCGGCCGCCGCTTCGACCGTAAGCAGCGCGGAGCCCGTCCCCGAACTGCCGATCTGGGGGATGCTGCTCCTGTGCTTTGCAGGGCTCGGACTGGCCAGATTCAAGAGAGGCCGCAAGGATCGGCTGTCGCCGGGACTCGAGTAATCGCCGGAGCCCATCGGCGCCTTACTCCCCAGCCGTCTTCCGCCCTTCGCGGCGCAACCCACAGAGCTCGCGGGTCACGCTCAGAGCACGGCCCCGCATTGGGTCCGGCGGGCGCGAACCCGCCGGCGGATATTCCTATTCCGCGGCGGCCGACTGGACGCTCAGGTTGTCATGCTCGATCACGAAAGGCTCGGCCGGCGTGACATGGGCGAATTTGGCGAAGGCGTAGAGCATCACGGCGACGCCGAGATAGCTCAGCGCCACCAGCGGCGACTGCCCGATTCCGAGATCCTCCGCATGGATCAGGCCGAAGAACGTGAGGATAGCGCCGGCGAAAGCGAAGGCTGCAGCCTTCTCGAGCTGCCGTTCGATGATGAACACGGTGACGGCGCCCAAGATTATGCCGGCGAGCGTCGCGCCGCCGCCCAGCGTCGCCAGCCCCTTGTACAAGACGCCGGTGGCGTTGAGCTTGTCGAAGCCGACCGCGGCGGCGTTGGTTCCCGCGGCGCCGAGCGCGCCGTCGATCATGGTTTTGCCCCAGGCGGCGATTTGCGGAATCATCGCCAGGATGATCGCGGGCGCGTGGCTCCTCGGCGATTCCTGGAAGGCCTGCGAGCCGATCAGCATGCCGATGTAGAGCAGGATGGGCAGGATCGCGACGACGGGGATCAAGCTCGAGACGAGAGCCACGATTCCGAGCCAGGTCAGCACCAGCACCATGACCCCGGTCGCGGCCGAATAGCCGATCCGCCCGCCCATCGCCTTCCAGCCCGGGTGGCCGATATAGACCGCGTTGATGAACGGATTGCCAAGCAGGCAGCCGATCAGGCTGATGATTTCGTCCGCCGTCAGCACTTGCGTCGTCGGAAACGAGTTGCCGGCCGCGGAGGCGCTCTCCACGTTGTCCATGGCCTCGACGAGGTCATAGATGCCGAACGGTATCGCGGTCACCAATATGATTCCGATGAACTTGAAGCCCGAAAAGACGTGGCCGACCGCCGGAACCGGGAACGAGAAGCCGAAATGCGAAACGGCGTCGCCGACGCTGCCGACGCTTAACCCCCCGTAGCCTAGGCCGAAAATGTTCGATCCCCAGGCGATGATCGTGCCCGCCGCGATGGCGATGAGCCCGCCCGGCACGTCCTGGAAGTAGCGCACGCCGCCGAACCAGTTCGCCAGGATGATGGCGAAGCAGACCATACCGATGAGCGGCGTCTCGAACACGAGAAGGCCGGGCCGCATCGAAATGAAGGTGATGGAAATGCCGGCGAGCGAGCCGAGCAGCGCCGCGCGCGGGGTGATCTTGCGGATGATCGGCGCGATGAAGCCGCCCGCCATCAGGACGAAAGCTCTGGACGAACACCCAGGTCAGCCCCGCCTCCCAGGCCTGGACCGGGTCGTTGGTCCTGAGCAGGATCGGCAGCATGACGACGAAAGTGACGACGAACATGTGCGGCACGCTGGTGCCCGACGGCAGAGCGCAGACATCCGTCCGGCCCGTCCTCTGCGCCAGCCGATAGGCGAGCCAGGCGTAATAGACCGTGCTGAGGAACAGCATCAGCCCGAGGGCGGGGAGAATCCTGCCGAACACCAACGAATCCGGCATCTTGAGAACGAAGCGGAGGAGCCCGGTCAGGACGAGAACATTGACCAGAATGTTGGTGCCGAACCCGAAGAAGGCGTTCCAATCGCCCGGAACCCAATAGCGCTCGCGCCCTGTCGCCATCGTCGTCGTTGACATCGTGCCCTCCTTCTTGCTTGCCCCTCGCCTACTCAGCGCTCTTCCACGCGCCCAAAGCCTTGATCACGTGCTTGGAGCTCGACACCCAGCCGAAGATGCCGCCCTGCGCCTTGATCATCTTGAGGCCCATGGCGTGGAACTCCGGGAAATAGGAGCCGCAGCAGTCCTCGAGCACGAGGCAGTCGTAGCCGCGGTCGTTGGCCTCCCGCACCGTGGTGTTGACGCAGACCTCGGTGGTCACGCCGGTGACGATGAGCTGCTTGACGTTTTGGTGCTGCAGGATGGCGTGCAGATCGGTGGCGTGGAACGCGCCCTTGCCGGGCTTGTCGATGACCGGCTCGCCGGGCGCGGGATAAAGCTCGGGAATGATGTCGTGGCCAGCTTCGCCGCGCACCAGGATGCGGCCCATCGGGCCGGCGTCGCCGATGGACGTGGCGCTGCGGCCGCGGATCTTCTTGACCGGCGGCAAATCGGCGAGGTCGGGCCGATGGCCTTCGCGCGTGTGAAGGACAGTGAGACCGGCGGCGCGCCACGCCTCCAAAAGCCTCTGGTTCGGATCGATCGTACGGCGCAGTTGCGAGACGTCGTTGCCGAGCATTTCGCCAAAGCCGCCGGGCTCGAGGAAATCGCGCTGCATGTCGATGATCAGGAGCGCGCAATGGGCGGGCGCGAGCGTGAACTCGTAAGGTTCGGCGGCAAGATCGATGGCCGTTGTCATCCAATAGACCGGTTCGCGGCCCCTCCAGTCGGCGAGCAGTTCACTGCTTCACGCAAGGAACGTGCCTGCGGCGTGATGGACGCTGGCGCCGCGATGAACGCGTCTGGATTGCCTATGGCCTGGATTCGGGCGCCGATATTCTTTGCGGCTGCACAAGGACCGGGCGTTGAACGAACCAATGCCCGGTTGAGCTTCGCGCGGACGAGGCCGGGAGGATCAAGGAGGGGGTCGCGCGGTCCTTCGCGGCAGGGCGCAGCGGGGTCTAAAGCTGCGTCGAATGCGCGGCCGCGAACTCGGTGCCGACCGGGACCGGGGGCTCGACCGCAAACGCCCTCTTATGCGCTTGAGGCGGCGCCGCTCGTGAGAAGAGCCGGCTCACTCCGAAAAGGACAATGAGGGCCTGCGCTGCGACGAGCGTGTAAGACAGGCCTCGCGGCGTCGCCGACATGGCAAACCCCGCGATCAAGGGGCCAGCCGCGGCCCCTGCGCCATGCGCCAGCAACAGGCCGCCAGACGCCGCCACCATCTCCTCTTGCGCGACCGCGTCGCTTAAGTGAGCGAGCGCCAAGCTATAGGTCGGGATGATCATGCCCCCGAACAGCGCGACGCAAAGATAGAGCAGCAAGGGGTATGCGTCGCCGGGCACGAGCGCCAGCATCAGGGCGAGACTTGCAGCCGCGGCGGCGGCCGTCCCGATGATGACCAGGCGCCGGTCGTAGCGATCCGACAGCAAACCAAGCGGCCAAGCCGCCACGAACCCGCCAAGCGTCCCACACGCCATGAAGAGGGCGATCTGGCCCGTGCTCAGGCCCCGCTGCTCCGCGAAAATCGGGCCGAGCGTGAAGAAGGCGCCGGTCGTCACTCCACCCAGAAATCCGGCCGCGACTCCTAGAGGCGAGTCGCGATAGAGGCGGCTCAAGCCGACATGGCTGCCTTCGCCGGGCGGCGCCGGGGCCGCGCCTTGGGTGAGAGCGATCGGAACAAGAGCAAGCGAAATGATGCACGCGATGATGCAGAACGGCCTGAAGCCCGCTGGATCGGTCGTGGGCAGGAGAAGCTGCCCGCTTATGCCGGCCAGCAATCCGGTCATCCCGTAGACGCTCAGGACTTGTCCTCTGTTCGCCGAGCTTGCGCCGGCGTTCAGCCAGCTCTCGATCACGATGAACATGCCCGCGAAACAGAATCCGGTGAGCGCCCTTGCCGCTATCCACACGTACGGATCCACCACGAGAAGATGAACGAGCGGCGCGGCGCCGGCGATCGCTCCGAAGGCTGCGAAGGTTCGGATGTGGCCGACCCGCCGTATCATCGCAGCGGCGCGCAGCGATCCGATGATGACGCCGGCCCAAAAACCCGCTCCGACCGCGCCGATCTGAGCGAGCGTGAAGCCGTCGATCTCGCCGCGGATGCTGAGAATCGTGCCTTGAAACGTGTTGCCCGTCTGCATGAGAAAGAAGCCCAAGAGCAGGGCGGGCAAGGCAGGAATTGCGGCCAATAAGCTGGCTGGCATTGCCGCTCCTTTCGTCGAGTTCGCGCCTCGGCCCAAAGGCCAAGCGTCGATCAGCGCCCGCTCACGCCTTTGGCTTGACGAGCGGCCCTGGAAGAGCGCGCTCGGCCTCTTCCTCCAGCGCCTCCTCGTGATGACGGATGAAGCGCGCGGCGACGACCGCGCCGATCACGGCGACAATGAGGACGGCGATTCCGACGGGCCTTGCGTAATGCTCAAAGGCGCGGCCAAGCAGATAGCCGCCGACGCCGAAGATTGAGGCCCAGACGATTCCGCCCGCCGCATTGAAGAGAAAGAACGCTTCCCAGTTATAGCGATTGACGCCAGCGAGAAACGCCGCGAAAGCGCGCAGCACCGCGACGAAGCGGCCGAAAAACACGATCTTTCCGCCATGTCTGAGAAAGAGATACTGCCCGACCTTGAGCCGCTTTTCGTCCAGGTGAATGTAATGTCCGTATCGGTAGATCAACGGGAAGCCGAGCTCGCGGCCAACCCAATAGCCGCAATTGTCGCCGATGATCGCGCCTGCAGCCGCAGCGCCGATCACCCCGTATATTTTTAGCGTGCCCGAGGCGGCGAAGATTGCGGCCGTGACCAGAACCGTTTCGCCAGGCATCGGAATGCCGGCGCTCTCCATCGCGACAATGAGGAAGACCGCGAAATAGCCGTATGTGGCGACGAAGTGGTGGAGATGCGGAACAAGCTCCATCTCAAGGCCAGTTCTTGGTCAAGGCCAGTTCTTGGCTCCGGTCAGGCGGCGCGCGTTCGCCCGCACTGTGCGCCGCGCAGGCGCGGCGGCGGCCTCGGCAATGGCAGCCAGGCCTGCCGAAATGTCGTCAGGCGTGCGCATGGCCCCGAACGCGGCCTTGATGACAAATGCGCCCCAGGCCGCCTGTGCGGCGAAGGCGCCTTCAATCGCCGCGTCGACTTTCTCCTGCACCATGAGCCGCGCTTCTCGCTCTTTGGCGGACTGCCGGCCTCCAGGCGCGAGTAGTTTTTGGGTGCGAGCGGCAATGGTCAGCGCAGCGTCGGCGCCCGCTTGCGCGTGGGCCTTGGCGATGGCGAGAGATCGCTTGGCAAGATGTCGCGAACCCATTGAGACCCCCGCTTAGTCCATGTCCCGTCGTGGCGCCCGAGCAAAAGGCGCCCGCCCCGCGCAGCATGAGGCAAGTTTGGAGGAGCGGCAAGCCGGCGCGGGTCAGGGCAGAGGATCGATGCGATACTGGATGAAGCCCGGGAGCTCGGCGACCGTGTCGTAGAGCCTGCGCGCGACGGCGTTGGTCTCGTGCGTATGCCAGTACACACGCGCCGCGCCCGCCTCTTTCGCCGCGTTGACGACGGCTGCGATCAACGCACCCCCAACGCCGCCGCCCCGCGCCGTCTCGCTGACATAGAGGTCCTGCAGATAGCACTGCGAATTGAGAAGCCACGTGCTGCGTTGAAACAGATAGTGGGTGAGGCCTATGAGCTCGCCGCCGCGATCAGCGACGAACGCATGCACTGGCTCGAGCGGATCGAAGATGCGCGAGAAGGTGACATCGGCGACCTCGTTGCTCCAGGGAGCGCGATAAAAATCGAGATAAGCGCGCCACAGCGGCGTCCATTGCGCCCGATCCGTCCGCTCAATCGCGCGCACCTTGAAATTCGCCAATCCCGCCCTCCCGTCAGTCACAATCCGCGCCCATAGGATTGACCGCTTGAGCCATCTTGACAAGCGCGCGTCCAATGGACTGCTTTGCCCGCGCCGAAGCGACTTCGCCGGCAAGGAGTGAAAAGATGTCCCGCGCGCCCCTCGTTCTTGCTGGCGTGGCCGCGCTCATGGGCGCGGCCGGCGTCGCGCTGGCGGCCGCGGGCGTGCATGAGAACGGCGGCGAACTGGCAGAGAGGGGCGCGCTGTTTCTGCTCTTGCACGCAGCCGCGGCGCTCGGCATCGCCGCGCACGCTCGGATCGCGACCGCCTCGGCGCACGCGCTTCTGGTTGTCGGTTTCGTCATGGAGGCGGGCGCCATTCTGTTTTCCGCCGAGCTCGCGATGCATGTGTTCACGGGGAAGCGCATTTTCCTCTTCGCCGCACCGATCGGCGGCACGATCATGATGCTGTCCTGGATCGCGTTGGCGGTCGTCTTTGCTGCTGCGAGCCGGCGAGCGGTTTGATCGTGGGCCTCACGGAACCGGTCGCGGATTCGTGAGTTGTCCGCGGGTTGACCGGCCGGCGGACCCAAGCCTAGCCTTTCCTTTGCGCTAAGAATTGCGCGTTGGAGCGATTGCAGGAGGTTACCGATGCAAGCAATCCCCACGCGCGCCACTGCCGCGTCACGCGTGCGCAGCGCCGGGTTGTCCGTCGCGATTGTGGCTGCCGCCTCGATTGTCGCGACATCTACGTTCTTCATCCCGCACCCTGCCCTGGCGGCGTGCGGCGGCGGGAGCCATACCGCGGGCGTTCACACGGCGACGGGCAGCGGCGGCACGCACGCCACGACCGGCATCGCGGCGTCAGGCGCCAGCAGGGGCGGAGGCGGAAGCCTCGGCTGTGCAAACGGAAGCAGCGCCGCTGGCTTGCGGGCCCTGCCGACGGCCGCTTCAGGCCGAGTGGTCGAGGCCGGCGCGGCTCGTGCGGCGCGCCGGGAGACGCACGCGAGGGCTGCGCCGGCGCGGGCTGCCAACGCCGCTGCACATTTACACACAGTCAGGCCTGCGCATCACGCCTGACGTCGGGGATTTGTAGGCGCGCTCGCTGACCGCGCCAGCCGCGACCAGCGGTCGCGGCTACAATGGCGCCGTCCCTAGTCGCGCACGAATGCGAATTTGTCCACGTCGACCAGGCCCATGTCGGTGATCTTGAGATGCGGGATCACCGGCAGCGGCAGGAAGGCGACTTGCAGGAACGGCTCGGGCAGCGTCACGCCGAGGCCCTTGGCGGCGGCGCGGAGCGGGATCAGCGCCTCGCGCACCGCTTCGAAGGTTTTCAAGCTCATGAGCCCCGCCACCGGCAGCGGCAGCTCGGCGACGATCTTGCCGTCGCGCGCCACCGCGAACCCGCCCTCGGTCTCGCGCAGTCGGTTGACCGCCGCCGCCATGTCGGCCTCGTCGACGCCGACGACGCAGAGATTGTGGCTGTCATGGCCGACGGACGAAGCGATCGCCCCGCGCTTCATGCCGAAGCCCTTGACGAACGCGGTCGCCAGGTTGTCGTTGACGCCGTGGCGGGCGACGACCGAGACCTTGACGACATCTTGCTCAAGATCGACGCCACGCTCGCCGTTCTTAAACGGCAGCGTCACGGGAACGCGCTCGGTGATGATCTTGCCCGGGATGATTCCGATCGCCAGCGTCGAGGGCCCCTGCCCTTTCGCAACGAAATCTGCGGGCTCGACCCGCCGCGCCTTGACGCTCTCGCGACCGACCGGCGGAATCGAAGCGCGCGCGGCGAACAACGCATCGTCCACCACCCGTCCGCGGGCAAGCGTCATCGAGACGGCGCAATGTTCAAGGTCGTCGATGACGACGAGATCAGCGCGCCAGCCGGGCGCGACCAAGCCGCGGTCCTTAAGGCCGAAGATGCGCGCAGCCGAGATGGTCGCGGCGCGATAGGCGGCGAGCGGCGGCGCGCCAAGCTTGATCGCGGTGCGGATCATGAAATCGAGATGGCCCTCCTCCGCGATATCGAGCGGATTGCGGTCGTCGGTGCAGAGCGCGATGAACGGCGAGTTTCGCTCGGTAATGATCGAAGCGAGCGCATGAAGATCCTTGCTCACCGAGCCTTCGCGAATGAGCAATTGCATGCCCTTGGCGAGCTTCTCTTTCGCCTCCGGAAGGTTGGTGACCTCGTGGTCGGTGCGCACGCCGGCGCTTAGGTAGCCATTGAGCGCGGCGCCGCTCAATAAAGGGCTGTGTCCGTCGATCGGACGGGTCTGGAACGCGGCGAGCTTGGCGAGGCATGACGGATCGCGCGCCAGCACGCCGGGAAAGTTCATGAATTCCGCGAGCCCCAGCACCTTGGGATGATCGGCGAGCGGCAGAAGATCGCTGGCCTCGAGGCGAGCGCCCGAGGTCTCGAGCGCGGTCGCAGGAACGCAGCTCGACAACTGGATGCGCAAGTCCATCGCGGTCAGCATCGCCGCATCGAGAAAGTAATGCAGGCCCGTGAGCCCCAGCACATTGGCGATCTCGTGCGGATCGCAGATCGACGTCGTCACGCCATGGGCGAGCACGCAGCGGTCGAACTCGAGCGGCGTCAGAAGCGAGGATTCGACGTGGCAGTGGGTGTCGATGAAACCCGGAACGACGACCTTGCCGCTCACGTCGATCTCGCGTTCGCCGCGGTATTCGCCCATCGTTCCGACGATGCGGTCGTTGCAAATCGCAACGTCGCTCTTGATGAGCTCGCCGCTCACGAGATCGAAAATCCGCCCGCCCTTGAGCACTAGGTCGGCCTGGGAGAGCCCCTGCCCCTGCTCGATGGCCCGCTTGAGAAAGGCGATGGCGTCGCTCATGAACCGGTTCCGCGAGTGAGATTGTTGGCTTTGTTTCAGGCTTGAACGGGCGGCTCAGACGGAGCCTCAACTCTTAGCTTGCAGGGGTCGCCAGGTCGAGCGTTGCATCGCCCTGCGCTCACGCGGAGCCGCGGGCCGGCTTCTTTAGCGGGAACGAGCCCTTTGGCGGCGCCAACCGACCTTACAACGTCTAGCGCGTCGATCTGTCCGGAGGGAATACTTTCCCCCCATAGATGGCGCAACTGGCTGAACTTTAGCCGCGAAAATATGAGCAAAAAACTTGCGTTATTCAACAAAGAACAGCCGCGATCTTGTTGCATAAGTTCTGAGCATAATTGTTGCATAATTAATGGTGGGAGACAGCCATGGCAGCCAAGGAGGACTTCAACTCAAGAAGTCGACCGCGTTCCAGCCGCTTTCGATGCGTCGAACCGACGCGGCGCGATGTGACCTGCGGCGGAGCGCTGGCGGCGTTCAGCCTCTTGCTCACAGATCTTCTCGGATCAGCGTCGCCCGTTAAGGCAGACGCTCTCGCGGGACCCGTCCCGACCCTTGACCGTGTCGCCGTCCGCATCGTCACCGAGGACTATCAATTCGCGGTCGCCCCGGCGCGCCGCAAGGAAGACGGCGTTGTGGTCGAAAACTTTGGCTGGGGTATCGGCCCTGATCACCCGCCGGGCAGAACGCTGGTCAGCGAGTTTGGGCTTTCGATGCATGTCGAAAGCCATCGCGGCGACGAAACAAGACAGATCCTGATGGATTTCGGCTTCACGCCCCAGGCGCTCAACAACAATCTGGCGCTCATCGGGATTCAGCCGGCCAGCCTTGACGCGCTTGTGCTGAGCCATGGGCATTACGATCATTTTGGCGGCCTCGCCGGCTTCCTCAGGAACACTGCCGGCCAACTGAAGCCGAAGCTGCCGTTCTACGTCGGCGGCGAAGACGCCTTCTGCGCGCGCGATTGGGTGGCTCCGCCGGTCAAGGGCGATTTCGGGGTGATCGACCGGGAGGCTCTCAAGAGCGCCGATCTGATGGTGATGTCGACGCCGGAACCTTCGCTTGTCGGCGACCATGGCTTCACCTCGGGCCGCATCGCCGAGCAAAGCTTCGAGAAGCTGAAATCGCCAAGCGTGATGAAGCTCGGCATGCATGACGGATCGGGTTGCTCCGCGGCCAGCTTTAGCGACGCCGAGCAGAAGCTCGGATCGTTCCTCGACCAGTTCAACCACGAGATCGCAACCGCCTTCAATCTCAAGGACCGGGGGCTGATTGTTCTCACGTCCTGCAGTCACCGCGGGGTCGTCAATGCGGTGCGACAGGCGCAGGAGGTCTCCGGCGTCAAGAAAGTGCATGCGATCATCGGCGGATTTCACCTTGCGCCCTACCCGCCTGAGTATCTGGCTGAAACCCTGTCCGCCCTAAAGGAGATCGAACCCGATTATCTCGTGCCGCTGCATTGCACCGGCGAACCGTTTTTCGATCTGGCGAAAGGCGAACTCGGGCCGAAAGTCATCCGAGCCTACACCGGCACACGTCTGGATTTCGGTTAGCAGGCGGCTTTGATTGGCTGCCTCCATCGGCCAGGCGCCGAGAGCGAGGTTCAGCTTCCTGAGGTCGCTTCAGGCAGCCAATGAGGCCCAAACGGCGGAATGATTCTATTGAGAGGCGCGGCTAAAGCGGCTTTGAACCGGCTTGTCGCGCGGTCTCCGGACCGGGCTTTGACCCCGCCCGCGAATTGTCCTCTCGTTGGCGGCCATGCTCGCGCCCATCCTCTCCATCCAGTCGCATGTCGTCTACGGCCATGTCGGCAATTCGGCGGCCGCGTTCCCTCTGCAACGGCTCGGGCGCGAGGTCTGGCCGCTGATGACGGTGCAATATTCGAGTCACCTGGGCTATGCCGGCTGGCGCGGTCGCGCCTTCGACGCGAGCCTGATCGACGATTGCCTGAGCGGCTTGGAGGCGATCGGCGTGCTTCCCCGCTGCGCCGGCCTCCTGACCGGCTATCTCGGCAAGGCGGAGATCGGCGAGGCCGCTCTGCGGGCGCTCGACCGCATTCGCGCGGCCAATGGCGAGGCGGCCTACGCATGCGATCCGGTGATCGGCGATGTCGAGCCCGGGATTTATGTGGCCGCCGGCGTCGGCGAATTCTTCCGTAACCGCGCCCTTCCGCTCGCGACCATCGCCACGCCGAACGCCTTCGAGCTCGAATGGCTGACCGGCGGACGGGCGAACAATCTGCAAGCCGCGCGGAGAGCGATCGCCGCGTTGCGCGCGCTTGGACCGCGGGTGGTGGTCGCGACGTCGCTCCAACTCGACGAGACGCCTGTCGGCGCTCTCGACGTTCTCGCCGGCGATGAAGGCGGGCTTTGGCGCGTGCGCACGCCAAACTTGCCGATTTCGGTCCACGGCTCCGGCGACCTGTTCACGGCGCTCTTCTTTCATCATTGGCTCGAGACGCATAACACTCGAGAGACGCTGTCGCGCGCGACGTCGTCGGTTCACGCGATCGTGAAGGCTACATTGGCCTCAGGCTCGCGCGAATTGAGCCTGATCGCCGCTCAAGATGAGTTTACCGGACCATCGCAACTTTTCGCAGCAGAAGCGGTTTGATCCCTGAACTGTACGTTTACTTTTCCCGCACATCGGCGCATGAGTGGACCGGGTTCGGTGTACAATGGCGGCTGAAAGGGGAGCGTTCATGATACGTCAAGCCGGCGCCTTGGGCGCCATCGCGCTCGGGATCGTTCTCGCTTCGACCTCCGTCGACGCCCAGCCGGTTCATCACCGTGCGAAGCATCCGGCCCCAGCCGGCCGTCAGATTATCGTTCGCCAGGGTGTCGAGCCGTGGCTGACCCTTGGCACTTGGGCGCCCGTCGGCTCCCGCCAGGGCTACGCTCTCGACACCTTCAGGCCGCCTCAGAGTCAGCGTACGGCCAACCAAGAGACAATTCAGGGCGTCCGCGGCATCGACCGGCTGCCGAACGACATACGCCTCCCTGAGGCGAACCGGCCGTTGATTACTGTCGCTTGGCCCGGCTACAACGGGCCGCTGTTCGACTGGTATTAAGTGGACTGCTATTAACGTGACCCGCCCGCACGCTAGGGGGTGCTGCGGGTGCGGGATTTTGAATGACGCGCCGGTTTCAAACGCTCGATGTGTTCACCGAGACGGCGCTGGCTGGCAATCCGCTCGCCGTGGTCCTCGACGCCGAGGGGCTCGATGACGCGCGCATGCAGGCGATCGCCGCCGAGTTCAACCTGTCCGAGACCGTGTTCGTCTTCGAGCCGAGAAATGCGGTCAATAGCGCGCGCGTAAGGATTTTCACCCCGAAGCGGGAATTGCCATTCGCCGGCCACCCGACCGTCGGCGCCGCCGCGCTGATCGCGCAACAGCGCGCCGGCGATCTGCTCGCCGTTCAGGATCTCAGGATCGTGCTCGAGGAGCCGATCGGCGACGTCGTCTGCGTCGCCCGCAAGCGCAAGGGCCAAAGCCTTGCGTCCTATTTTGAGCTGCCGAAACTCCCCGAACGGTTGGACGTCGCGCCGCCGTCGACGCCGGAGATCGCCTCCGGCCTCGGGCTCGAGCCCGGGGACATCGGCTTCGACGGACATGAGCCGGCCGTCTATACCGCGGGCGCGCCCTATCTCTTCATTCCGATCCGCTCGCTCGACGCGATTGGCCGCGCCGCGCCCGGAATCATGCCCTGGGCGACTAGGCATGGCCCGGCGTCGTTCCTCTACACGCGGGAGACGGCGGGCAAGGGATCGGCCTATCACGCGCGCATGTTCGCCAGCGCATGGGGGGTGGTCGAAGACCCCGCGACTGGCAGCGCGGCCGCCGCTTTCGCTGGCGTCCTGCAAGCTTTTGAGCGGCCGCGCGACGGCGAGCACATGCTGACCATCGAGCAAGGTTTCGAAATGGGCCGGCCGAGCCTGATCGCGCTTGGTCTGGTGATCGAGAAGGGCGCGCTCGCCTCAGCGACGATCGGAGGTTCGGTCGTCATCGTCTCCAGCGGCGCGCTCGACCTTTGAGCGAGCAGGCTCATATTCTCGAGGTCGGCGAGGTTGACCTCGCCTTCGAGCCATGGCCGTGGGAATTCGCCGAGCGCCAAGCGGCAGCCATCGCCGCCCATTGGGGGCGATTGACGAAGGCTAAGCCATCCTTGTTCAATGGGCGTGTGCTTCTTCTGGGCCATCGCTTGATCGAGGCGGGCTCCGACGGACTGCTGAAGCTCTCGGGCGTCTTTTTCGAGACCGACTACGCCGACTTTCTCGCCTGGACCGCATTCGGCCATCCGGGCGAGCCGGTAGAAAATTGCTTCGCGATGGCCGCGCTGCGATCAGACGACGGCGCGTTTCTGCTCGGCGAGATGGCGCACCATACCTACAGCGCCGGCCAGGTCTATTTCCCAGCCGGGACGCCGGATCCCAACGACGTCTTCGACGGCAAGGTCGATCTCGAGGCCAGCGCGCGCCGGGAATTGCTCGAGGAAACTGGGCTTCTCGCCAGTGAAACAAATATGGCGCGCGACTGGACGGTGGTGATGACGCCTCAGCGCATCGCCTGCATGAAACTGATGACCTTCCCTCTGCCGGCCGAGCGGCTCAAGGCGGGGATCGAAGCCTTCCTGGCGCGCGACCCTCTGTCCGAGTTTTCGCGCATGCATATCGTGCGCGACCCGCACGACATCGATGAGACGCGGGTGCCGATCTTCGTCGCCGACTATCTGCGCTACGCCTTCGCTGACAGATCGGTCGGATACCCGTGACGCTTCTCCGAGGCTGCGACCACCAAGAGTCTGTCAGTCGGTCGCTCGTCTCAAATCCTAGCGGATCGCCAGTTGGGCAGGCGATCCGCCCGTCACGTCGATCCTACCGCCCCGCTATCGCTGCGGGGTTATGAACGGTCCAGATCTCGGAGATCGAGGATAAGACGACGATCGCGCCGAGCACGACGCATGACCACATCGCCGCATGGATCGTTGTGAAGCCAAAAACCCACGGCGCGATGATCACGAGCGCGCCGACGATCAGCGCAACCCATTCCTCCCACTCGGCGAACTGCGCCAACGCGGCGACGCTCGCGAGGAAGATGATCACGCCGCCGACCCATGCCGTTCTCGCCGCCATGGGATCACCGGTGAATCTCAAGGCCCAGGGCGATGCGAAGAGCAGCACGCCACAGACCAGATTGATCCAGTCCTGGATATTTTTTTCGCCCCCGCGCAACGAAGCACTGTTTGCCATTTCAATACCTCCTTCATTACACGCGGCGTTGGATAACGCCTTTAACTGCCTTACTTAACTCTCGTTTTTGCGGATTTCATGGCGGCCCGCGGGAATAGTTTACGAAGGCGGACGGCCGAATGAAGGGCGAGCCCATGACCGACAGGATTGCGATTTTCGGCTATGGCCCGGTCGGACGCGCCACGGCGGCGCGCCTCATCGCTGAAAGCCGAGAGGTGGTCGTGGCTCAGCGTCGCGCGCCGCCCGACCTGCCGAAGGGCGCGACATTCGCTCCCGCTGACGCGCTCGACCGCGACACAGTCGTCAAGGCCGTGCGCGGCTCGGGTCAGTTCGTGACCGCGCTCGGCTTTCCCTATTCCGGCGTCCTCTGGCGCGAGGTCTGGCCGAAGGCGATCGCGAATTTCGTCGCCGCCTGCAAGGCGACCGGCGCGCGGATGGTGTTTATCGACGATCTCTACATGTACGGGCCTCAGACCAGGCCGCTGGTCGAGACGATGCCGCTTGCCGTCTGAAGCCTGCGGCGCGCTCAGCCGCGACCCGGGTCTGGATGGCGGCGGCAGCCGCCGGCGAAGCGCGCGTCGCGGCGCTGCGCGCGCCCGACTTCTACGGGCCGGGTGTCGGCAACTCCTTTCTCGGCGACACTTCGATAGGGAAACTGGCGCAACGCAAAGCCGCGGTGTTCGTGGGCTCGCCGGACGTGCTGCACGACTACGCCTATGTGCCGGACATCGCGCGCGCGACAACCACGCTTCTCGCCGCGCCCGAACTCCGCCTTCGGTCAGGCCTGGCACATGCCCTGCGCGCCAACCCGAACGACGCGCGATATCCTGCAAATCGCCGCCGACGCGCTCGACGTCAAATTGCGCATCAGCGCAATGCGGGCGTGGATGCTGGGCCCGAGTGCGATGTTCTCGCCCTTCTTGCGGGAACTGAAGGAGATGCGCTTCCAGTGGGACCGGCCGTACCAGGTCGATGCGAGCCGTTTCAAAGCTGCGTTCTGGTCGGACGTCACGCCGTTCGAGACCGGAATCCCCGCCACCGCGCACGCATTCCGAGACGAATTGAGCCGGAGGCGCTGAACGGATGCCCGCTTGGTCGAACCAAGATCGTCATTGCGACCCCCGGGCTTTGGGACCCGGCGGGAAGCCAATCCAGGGGAACGTTGGGCGCCTCACGGCCCTCTGGATCGCCGCGTCGCGCCATAGCCGGTCGAAAGACGGGCGTCTTCGACGCCCTATGGCGTCCTCGCGATGACGATGCCATCAAGACGCCGCCGGCTCTAGGGCCAAAACGTGAACAGCCCGCGTCGAATGGCGCGGGCTGCTATTGCCGGTCGATTAACGAGGCGCGAGGCCGGCCGCGTCTCACGGTTCTTCCGGAGCGGGCTCCTTGTCGTCGGCGTCCGAGTTGGCGGGCTCGGCGCGCTTGCGCGATTTCCGCTGCCCCGCGACGATCAGATCCCGTTCGAGCCGCGGCTGCGCCGGTCCTTCCGGATAGACGAAGCTCAGCTTCTTTGCGCCCTTTTCGTCGGCGGTGACCACGACCTTGACCACGCCGCCGCCTTTCAGCCGGCCGAACAGCACCTCGTCGGCGAGCGGGGTCTTGATCTGGGTCTGGATCACGCGCGCCATCGGCCGCGCGCCCATCGCCTCGTCATAGCCGTTCTTCACCAGCCACTCGCGCGCCTCGTCCGTGAGTTCGATCGTCACGTTGCGGTCGCTGAGCTGCGCCTCGAGCTGAAGGATGAACTTGTCGACGACGCGGGCGATGACCCCTTCCGGCAGACGCGCGAACGGCACGATGGCGTCGAGCCGGTTGCGGAACTCCGGCGCAAACAACCGGTCGATCGCCTCGGTGTCGTCGCCTTCCCGCTTCGACTTGTGGAAACCGAAGGCGGCGCCGGCGAGATCCCGCGCGCCCGCATTCGTGGTCATGATCAGGATCACGTTGCGGAAGTCGATCTGCTTGCCGGAGTGATCGGTCAGTTTGCCGTGGTCCATGATCTGCAACAGGATGTTGAACAGGTCAGGATGGGCCTTCTCGATCTCGTCCAAGAGCAGAACCGAGTGCGGATGTTGGTCGATCGCGTCCGTCAACAGGCCGCCCTGGTCGAAGCCGACATAGCCGGGAGGCGCGCCGATCAAGCGCGAGACCGTGTGGCGCTCCATATATTCCGACATGTCGAAGCGGATGAGCTCCAATCCAAGGCTGGTCGCGAGCTGCCGGGCCGCCTCCGTCTTGCCGACGCCGGTCGGGCCGGAGAACAGATAACAGCCGATCGGCTTCTCGTGATCGCGCAAGCCGGCGCGCGCGAGCTTGATGGCGGAGGCCAGAGCAGCCACCGCGGGATCCTGGCCGTAGACGGCGCGCTTCAAGGTCGTCTCGAGATGCTGGAGCACCTCGGTGTCGTCTTTCGACACCGACTTCGGCGGGATGCGCGCCATGGACGCGACGGTCGCCTCGATCTCCTTGACCCCGATGGTCTTTTTGCGCTTCGGCTCCGGCACCAGCATCTGCGAGGCGCCCGTCTCATCGATAACGTCGATTGCCTTGTCGGGCAGCTTGCGGTCGTGGATGTAGCGCGACGACAATTCCACCGCCGCTTTCACCGCCTCTCCGGTGTAGCGCAGCTTGTGGAACTCCTCGAAATAGGGCTTGAGACCCTTCAGGATCTCGATCGCGTCGGCGACGCTCGGCTCCTTCACGTCGATCTTCTGGAACCGGCGGACGAGCGCCCGATCCTTCTCGAAATACTGCCGGTATTCCTTGTATGTCGTTGAGCCGATGCAGCGAAGCGTGCCTTGCGCCAAGGCTGGCTTGAGCAAATTCGAGGCATCCATGGCGCCGCCCGAAGTGGCGCCGGCGCCAATGACGGTGTGGATTTCGTCGATGAAGAGAATCGCGTCCTTGTGCTGCTCGATTTCCTTCATCACCTGCTTCAGGCGCTCTTCGAAATCGCCGCGGTAGCGGGTGCCGGCGAGCAGCGCGCCCATATCGAGCGCGAAGACGGTCGATTCGGCCAAAACCTCGGGCACGTCCGAATTGATGATCTTGCGCGCCAGGCCCTCGGCGATCGCCGTTTTGCCTACGCCCGGATCGCCGACCAGGAGCGGATTGTTCTTCTGCCGGCGGCACAGCACCTGGATGGTGCGCTGCACTTCGGCCTCGCGGCCAATGAGCGGATCGATGCGCCCCTCTCGCGCCTTCCGATTGAGGTTGACGCAATAAGCTTCCAAGGCGCCTTCCTTTTTCTTTGAATCCGAGCTGTCCTTCGAGTCCTTGGAATCGCGCGCCTCGTGCTCTTCTTCGGTCCCGCGCGGCAGGCGCGACGTGTCCGAGGCGCCCGGACGCTTGGCGATGCCGTGGCTGATGTAGTTCACCGCGTCGTAGCGGGTCATGTCCTGCTCTTGCAGGAAGTATGCCGCATGCGTTTCGCGCTCGGCGAAAATGGCGACCAGCACGTTCGCGCCGGTCACCTCCTCGCGGCCGGACGACTGAACATGGAAGGCCGCGCGCTGCACGACGCGCTGGAAGCCATTGGTCGCCTTGGCTTCCTCCTGGCTGTCGACAACGAGGTTTTCAAGTTCGGTGTCCAGATATTGGACGACAGTCTTGCGCAAAGCGTCGAGGTCGACGCCGCACGCCCGTAAGACCGCGGCCGCATCGACGTCGTCGATCAGCGCCAGCAAGAGATGTTCGAGGGTCGCGTATTCGTGTCGACGCTCATTGGCGAGCGATAGGGCTCGACGAAGGGTCTTTTCGAGCGCGCGGGAGAAAATGGGCATCGGGCGCCTTTCACTTCTTTTCCATGATGCACTGCAGGGGGTGCTGATTCTTACGGGCGTGATCCATCACTTGCGACACCTTGGTTTCCGCGATTTCGTAGGTATAGATCCCGCATTCGCCTACGCCATTGTGGTGCACTTGGAGCATGATCTGCATCGCCTCTTGGGCGTCCTTATTGAAGAAGGCCTGCAAAATTGAGACCACGAACTCCATGGGCGTGTAGTCGTCGTTGAGCAGAAGAACGCGGTACATGCTTGGACGCTTCGTCTGCGTCCGGGTACGCGTAATGACTGCCGCGCCCGCCCCTGGCGTTTCTCCTCCTCTTTTGGGCTCCCGCGAGGCCATCGGCCGCATCGCAATTGGCGAGGCCGCGCCAAAGCCCGGATAGAGCCAACGCGCCAGCCGAACCATCCCCGCTCGGAGCCGAACAACCAACGGAATTGAGGCGGCAGCCACCGAAAGACCCCGATTGATGCCGAATTGGACCGGAACTCACATCTACGCGCACACGAAACCCTGGCGACTACATCTAGGCGCCGCGCGCCGTCGCCGCCAGATGTCATCGCCGAATGACAGCATTGCGAATTTACTCGTCACGTGCAAGAGCCTCTCCACACGCAACTTGCAACAGGCCTTCCCTGTTCCGTTTCTAAACTCGGATGACAGCATTATGCGGGCGAGGACGCAAATAAAAAGCCGGCGCTGGAACGGCGCCGGCGTCGGCTCGAAGGACGTTGTCCCGCCGCGCGGGGCGGCGAGAAAATCTTCTGGATAAATTACTTCTGCACGTTCGCGTAGGCCGTGGTGACCGGCTTCAGAGCGTCTGTCGCGACTTGGGTGTAGAGCTCCGAAACCTTCGTCGCCTGAGCGACAAAGCCCTCGTAGGCCTCTTTCGCGAATTCGGTCTGAATCTGGATCGCCGATTCGACGCTGCGCGCGCCGAGAAGCTTCTCGTACATCGCGGTCCCGGCGGCGAAGGCCTTCTTTGAATAATCGCTCGAACTCGGCGGCGATGTCCTGCAGACCCTTCGACAAGGTGGACGAAGCGGCGGTGAAAGCCTCAAGCTGCTCTTTCGAGAACTTCTGGAAATCTTCGAATGTCGGCGTGCTGACTGTCATTTAGAGCTCCCTGCATTGGATCGGTTTCGCATCGGAAGTGAGGCGAACCGCGATGGACGCAATATGTGCACTGCACAATGGAAGTCAAGGCTGGATTGCTGCATTGCAGCAAATCCTGTCGCCACGCGCAAAGGAAGCCCCGAACCGAATTAGAAACAGTAAATAATTTCAATCGATAGCCGCCGTTTACTGACCTGGGGCTTCATCCCGCTCGACGCCCCTCGCCGCCGGCTGATCGAGATTTCAAAGGCTTGCGGAAAAATAGGGGCGGCTCTTCGGAATCCCGTTAACCGCTGCGTAACCGCTCCAGCATATCGTCCAGGACCGTGTGCGTAACGCAACTGTGATCGGCGTTCGGGCCTCACCGTTGCGCGAAGTCGGTGGGGCGTTTCATGGCGTTGCGTAACGGTTGCTCTCGACTGGGCCGGCTTGCTCGCGTGGCGACGGCGGCGTTGATTTCGGTCTCGATGCTTTGCCTGGCCGGGGCGCAAGCGCAGGCGCATCATTATGGGCGCCACAGGGCTTACGCGCACGCGGTCCATCACGCGCATTACCCGCGCTATGCGCGCGCCGCGCATTATTGGCGCCCAGCGCATTACGATCGGCGCGCTCCGCATTACGCCCATCGCGCCTATCACGCCTCCCCGCGTTACGCCTCCGTAGCGCCGGGCGCGATCCCCAGTTCGCCAGCCTTTTCAGCGCTTGTCGTCGACGCCAATAGCGGGCGCACGCTCTATTCCGCCGACGAGAACGGATTGCGCCATCCCGCTTCGATCACGAAAGTGATGACGCTCTACCTGTTGTTCGAAGAGCTCGACCGCGGCGCAATCACGCTCAGGACGCAAATTCCGATTTCCGAGCACGCCGCGGCGCAAGAGCCCTCGAAGCTCGGCCTCGCGCCCGGCGACACGATCAGCGTCGATGACGCGATCAAGGCCGTCGTGACCCGTTCGGCCAACGACATCGCCGTCGCGATCGCCGAGGCCATCGGGGGCTCGGAAAGCAATTTCGCCGAGATGATGACGCGCCAGGCGCATGCGCTCGGCATGGCCAACACGGTCTACGTCAACGCCTCCGGACTCCCCAACGACCAACAGATCACCACGGCGCACGATCTGACGATTCTGGGCCGCTCGCTCGAGGAGCGCTTCCCCCGCTACTTCCGTTACTTCTCGACCGCCCAATTCGACTTCGACGGCGAGATCATCGGCAATCACAACCATCTGCTCGGCCGCGTCGACGGCGTCGACGGAATCAAGACCGGCTACACGAGAGCGTCCGGCTTCAATCTCTTGACCTCGGTCCATCGCGACGGACGGTCGCTAATCGCCGTGGTCATGGGCGGGCGCTCCGCCGCGGGGCGCGACCGGATCATGGAAAATCTGATCGCCGACCACATCGCGGAAGCGTCGACCGCCCACACTGCGACCGCAGTCGCCGACGCTTCGCCTGTGGAGCTGATCGAGCCGGCCATCGCGCCGATCCGCGCGCGCGCGGCCCAGATCGCCGAAGCCAAGCTCGAGCGCGTCTCCGCCACGACCCGCGCGGAGAACGCCGCAGGGGAAGGCGACGATGGGACTGGAGACGACGAGGCTGACACTGCGGAGCCAGTGCTCAAGGCGCCCGCCCCGCGCGCCGGGCAGCCGACCGCGGCCGATCCCGCTTTCGTCAAGAGTCCCGAAGGAGGGAGAACTTCAGCCAAGAATCGGGCCCGGCTCGCGGCGGCGAGCGCACTGGTCATGCCGCCTGACCGTACTGAGAATTCGGCCGAGGACGAGCGCCGTCCGGAGCGGTCATCTCTACAAGACGAGGCGGCCGACGACCCCTCCGAGCGCGGCTGGATGATCCAGATCGGCGCCCTCAAGAATCTCGCCAAGGCCAACGCCCTTTTGGCGCGCGCCCAAGAACGCAACCGTTCGACGCTGGCCTCGGCGAAGCCGCTCACTGAGAAGGTGCGCAAAGGGGATCTGACGCTCTATCGCGCGCGTTTCGCGGGCCTGGATTCGGTTTCAGCCGAAGCCGCGTGCCGCTCGCTCAAACGCACCGGATTTTCCTGCTTCACCGCCCACGACTGACGCGTACGCTTCTTGGGAGCGCCTAGCCTTGTCGCTGCATCAGAACATCCTTGGCCTGATTGACCCGCGCGGCAAGCGTGGTCGAGCCGCCATGATCTGGATGAAACTTTTTCATCAAGCTCCGGTGGGCGCGGATGATGTCGGCCGCGCTCGCGCCCTCAGTGAGCCCCAGGACCTCCAGCGCCTCGCGGCGCGACATCGCCCCGCCTCTCCGCCCTTGACGCTCACCCTGGTCTGCCTCACGCCAGCCGGCGAACCGGCGGTCGAGATATGCCTCTAAAAGGCGAGCGCCGTCGGGATCGTCGAGCATGAGCTCCTGGCGAAAGGCGACAAGCTCCGGGCGGGACAGGGTTTCGACCGCCCGGCCCGCGTAAGCGCCGGACAGAACTCTTCCGGTCATCGCGCCGCTGTCGTGATCAAGCTGCATTTCGACCATCGCCGACCGGGCGGTCGACGACCGTCCCGCGCGCGCGCCCGCGCCGACGTTGCGAAAGCCCATCGGGGCGCCGCCGCCTGTCGTCCGCCATCCGGCGAAGTTCGCCATCATGCCGGCGACTGCGGCGGCAAGCCCGATCCGGCCCCGAAGGAGCAGGAGAAGAGCGCCGATCATCCCCAGGGCGCCGCCGCCATGGCGGACGAGCCGCGCCGCCGTAGCCGCGTCCATGCGCGCGAAGCGCTTGATTCCCTGCACCAAAAGGAACAGCAAGATCAAGCCTATAATGAGGTTCATTGTTGCAAGACTTTCGATTCGACGCGCGTCTCGCCGGAGCATGGGTCGGCCGCGCCTCTTCCTCGCCCTGAGGAGCGACGCCGTAGGCGACGCGTCTCGAAGGACGCTCGAGCGGGCGCAAACGGCGCCTGGAACTGGATCATCCTTCGAAACGTCGCGCTTTCGCGCGCCCCTTGAGGCATGAGGTCTTGGGATGCGGACCGATCCAAAGGCCCTCCTTGCGAGCTACCCGCGAACTTAAGCCAAGTTCATCTTTCCCGCATCTGCGACAAGAGTAGCCGCGCGGCGGGATCGGCCTCCGCATGCCGGGCGAGCGCCGCATGGCCGCCCGCGGCATAGGCCGCCGCTGCGCGCAGGAGCGCCGCGAGCCGCGCGGACGCGCCCGCGTCGAAGGCGCTGTAGGCCCCGCCGGTCAGGCGAGCGATCTCGCTGAACGTCCGCTTCGCCGCGGGATCCTGACCCTCCTGGAACATGAAGGCCTTCACGCCAAGCAGCGCAAGCTCCCCCGACACTGTGGCGAGCGCGTCCGGATTTTCCTCCATGGCGTCGCCAATAAAGATGAGCGCTCCGACTTTCGCGCGGGCAGCTTCATCGCGCGTGTGGGCGAGCACCCTGCGGATCTGCGTCGATCCGCCGCGCACCTCGATGCGGCTCATGAGCTGCGCAAGGCCCTGCCCGCCGGAGACGAAGTTCGACGCGCGGCATTCGTTCATGCCCCGGAAATAGACAAGCTGCACATCGAGGCCGCCAAGCGAGGCCGCGGCCTCGAACATTCTCGCCTGAAGCGATTGGGCGAGGTCCCAGGTCGGCTGCCGGCTCATGGTGGCGTCGAGGGCGAAGATCAGCCGCCCGCGGCCGGAGGCGCCCGGCGCGGGAGTCTTTTTCGCCGCCTCGACGAAGGCCGCGATGTCCTCGCCGCCGCTGCGGTTCGTCAGCGGGTTATTCTTGTCCTTGTCCACAGGGACACCGAAATTCGTTTGCAAGATTTAAATTGGGCGTTGTCGCGTGGTTGGCAAGGCTTAGGGGCGCCAGGCGCTCGACCTGCCCCTTCTCCCCGCTCGCGGGGAGAAGGCCGGGATGAGGGGCTGGGCCGCCGTTCGCGGCTGGTCGCCACGCCTCTCACCCTTACCCTCTCCCCGCGAGCGGGGAGAGGGGGTGCGACGACCAAAGCAGCCGAGGGCGCCCACAAAGCGGCCCGCAGTCTCAATCCACCGCGAGCCGGACGAAGGGGGGACGCTTGAATCGGCCATCCTTGTAGTAGCCGCTGTTGATGAGGAGATCGAGCTGCGGCGGCGCGGCGAAGCCGCCGACGAACAGCGGGTCTTTCGCCTCCTTCGGGATGAAGCCGCCGTGCCTGACCCCGCTCGGCGCGAGCAGGCAATCGTAGGACTTGGTTTCAAGCCAGCGGTCGCCAAGGAAGACCGGATTGCCGCCCCACCAGTTGACGACGCATTCGTCGGAGATCGGGTGGGTGTGAATGTCGGCGGTCATGCCGGGCTTCATGCAGGAGAAGTTGAAGCCGTTGGCGCCCGCGCCAAAGCCCGCGAACAGGACAAGCAGCATTGCTGCTTCGCCGCTTTTGCCGCCTTCCACCATCCCGGCAAACGGGCCGCCATAGAAAGCGTTGAACAAAGCCCCGCCGCGACGGATCTCGTCATTGGAAAGCGTCCAGGCGCGCATGTCGGGCGAGCCGTCGTGAAAGCCCATCTCGTTCAAGGGCGCATATTCGACCCGCTTCACATTGAGCTTGGCGTAGGCGATCGCCTGGAAGTTCAACACCTTGTGCACGGGATCATAAAATCCGGCAGGGGCGTAGAGGTCGAATTGCGGCGGCGAGATCGACGTGACCAGGACGAAATCATCGCGGTTTCCCGCCGGATTGCGCAAGGCGCGCTCGATCGTGAACGGATAATAGGCAATGTCGCCCGGCTCGACATCGACCCAGCGCCCGCGCAGGAAGATCTGCCCCTTGCCCTTGAAGCAGACGAGCGCCTCCTCCGCCATGTCATAGGCGTAACGCTCGCTCTCTTCGCCCGGTTTCAGCGTCAGCACATGCACGGATTCGGTGCGGAAGCCGTTGCCCGGCCAGGCGATGAGGCGCGTGTCGATCCCATGCGCGCGAATCGGTACGCCGTCGCCGAGATTGGTGAGCGCTCCCTTCGCACGGATCTGCGCCAGCGTGCGGTAGCGTTCCCAATGTTCTTCGGTTTCCATGGCTTAGCCTGGGTTCTTCGGATCCGTTCGAAGCGTCGGCGCCCCTATAAGAGCCCGAGCGACGCCAGCTCGCGGCGCATCGCTTCCGGCATCGCGGCGAAGCCGGGCTGAGCCTCGTCGATATCCGGCGGCGCGTCCTTGGCCTCATAATAGCGCCAGCCTTGAAAGGCGCGCATCGGCCGGGGCGCGACCGCGACGACAGTCTGATCCAGCCAGATCTTGCAGCGGCCGATCCCGTCCGAATCCCTGAACGGCTCGAGTCCGACGATCTCCTGCCTCGCTGAGATCAGGCCCTTGACGACCCAGTAGAGCGAGCCGCCGCCCAGAATCTGCTCGGTCCGTTTCGGCGTCATGCGGGTGACGTGAGCATGCCGGAGCGGCGCGCGGCGACGCCTGGCGTCCGCCATCCGCTCCGCCATCCATTCGCACAGGTCCGCGAACGATTCCGCGCCGACAGCGAGCTTGATGAGGTGAAGAGGCATGGCGTTGATGCTAGCAGAGGCGTCAGCGCCGATGGAGCGCAGGAACGAACTTGCCCCCAGAAACCTTCAGCGGCCATTCGCCTCTCCTCATCCTCGCGTTACGGAATCCGGGAGGTCGATTGAGCTCCGAATCCGCGGGAGAAACTATCGCGGCTGCCGGAATTGCGTTCTTCTCGACATGAAGCGTGTCGCGACCAGGCCCAATGTCAGCAGGGTCCATGTCGAAGGCTCCGGAAAGGGGGACGGCAGCTCCGCTGGGATCAGAAAGACGGCGTCCGCGCTCACGACGTCGCCGAGGGGATCGTCACCGCCGACGGTAAAGGCGGCTGTCGCGAGCAGAGAGGCGACTGGGAGACTTCGCGCCGACAACGGTCCGGCCATCCAGATCGGGCAGCGCGAAATCGGTCAGGCCGTCGCCGCCGTAGGTCGTTCCGATCACGGCGAACAGGGCTGGAAACGCGTTGATCGGCAGGAGCTGCCCGTTGGCGAACGCCCAGCCGGCCGGCGCGGTCGAGCCCGCGAACTCCACAACCTGGCCGAGCGTTTCCATCGTCTGATCGAATGAAAACTCCGTGGTCGACGGGAAGATTCCGGTCGTGGCGATGAGGTAGTTGACCGCCAGCGACGGCTGGTCGTTGCTAAGCGGCTGTTCAGTTGGGCCGGGCAATTCGGCGCGGTTCACACCGCGATCAGCGGGGTCAACGCCAATGACGGCTGAATTGTGCTGTACGGTTGGGCGGCGACAGCCTCGTTCGGAGCCGGGACTTGCGAAGGGGACAGCGTCACGGACTCCGAACCAATTGCCGCGCCGAGATCGAGGCCTCCTCCGGCGCCCACGATCGCCCTTCCCGAAAGATTGGGCAAATTGAAATTGTTGAAAAAATCGCCGCCATAGGTGACGCCGAAGACGGAGGCGAGCGCCGGGTTCGAGGATGTGGACAAGGACTGCCCGGCCGCCACAAGAGCGCCGCGAGGCGTGAAGTCGCCGGCGAAGTCATAGACAAAGCCCAGCGTCGCTCCTCGCGCTTGCGACGCGGATCCATCGGGAAAGGAGCCGGTCGACGGCGTGACCAAGGTGAGCGCGAGCGACGGCTGCCGGTTGTCGAAAGGCTGCTCCGACCCGGCGAGAGCGGCGCTCGCCGAGACGGCGACAAGCGGCATCGCGAGAAGCGCGGAAGTCCTCACGGGTTTGCCCGCCTACGAGCGCACCGAAGCGCTCCACTCGCCAGCCTCTTCGCCAGCATCACAGCGCCGCTGCGGAGCTTGCAGAAGCGGCCCGCGGCAGTCAATAGCCTGGCGCGGCGGCAGTTGGCTTCCGTCGGTAAATCCGAGCATAAGTCGCTATCTGTTGACAAAAACAGAAATCGTCGTTATCGTTGGAAATCGTCGGAGTTGAACTCGGGTAGTGCGTTGAGGTCAAAGAGACGGAGGACAACCAGAGGTTTTGCACAACCCACGAGCCCGAGATTTTTTTTATTTTTTTCACCTGTAACCCATTGAAAAGTCTCGATTCAGAAAAATAAACGCTAGTAAACGCTAGCTAATTTACTAGCGCTTATTTGCGTTTACTAACGCTTACTAGCGTTTATTGGCTCTTATTTGCGCCGAGTCGAAGGGCTGCGTCAGCGCCTCAGTGTCACGCGCCTTCGGCCTGCCCCTGCCCTTCCCGCCCCTTCTCCACCCGCATGATGGTCTCGCCCATCTCGACCTGCTCGCCGACGCTCACGCTGAGGTCGCGCACGACGCCCGCGTGCGGCGCGACGAGCGCATGCTCCATCTTCATCGCCTCGACCACCGCGAGGCGCTGCCCGGCTTCAACCATGTCGCCCTCCTCGACGGCGACCGCGACGAGGCGTCCGTTCATCGGCGCGCGGATCGCGGCGTCGCCCTCCACCTCGGCCTCGGCCTTCGCGAACGGATCGACGAGCTCGACGAACGCCTGCCGCCCGCCGGCGAACGCGTACACGCCGCCCTTGGCCTCGAGGAGCGTCACCGCGTCGCCCGCCTCGGCGCCCTCGTTCTTGGCGATGGGGTCCATGTTGGCGCCCTCGACGAGATGCGCCCGCATCGGGACGCCGTCGACCGTGACGTCGACGCTCGTCCGGCGGAAGCCGATGAGCTCGAAAGAGTCGGCGACCCGCCAGGGGTCGAACGGGTGAAGCGGCGACTCCTTGCTCTCGTCGCGCCGTTCGATGAGAAGCCGCGCGGCGGCGTGAACGGCTTTTCTGTTCGCCGGATGCGGCTGGGCCCCGAGGCGCCCGAGATTGGCGTCGATGAAGCCGGTGTCGATCCTTCCCGCCTCGAACTCCGGGCTCCGCAAGAGCTTGCTTAAGAAAGCGAGATTGGTCTTCGGCCCGATGATCACAGCGCCGTCCAGCGCGCTTGCGAGCGCGCCGAGCGCCTCGGCGCGGGTCGGCCCATGCGCGATCACCTTGGCGATCAGCGGATCGTAGAACGGCGTGACGCTGTCGCCGGCTTCGAAGCCCGTGTCGATCCGGACCCCTCGAGCGCCGTCCTCGCCCTTGAAGGTCATGGCGTAGATCAGCCCGGCCGAGGGCAGAAAGTTGTGCTCCGGATCCTCGGCATAGACACGCGCCTCGATCGCCGCGCCGGCGCAAGCAATCTCGCTCTGCTTGAGCGGCAGAGGCTCCCCAGCCGCTATCCGGAACTGCCATTCGACCAGGTCGAGGCCGGTCACCGCTTCGGTCACCGGATGCTCGACCTGGAGCCTCGTATTCATCTCCAGGAAGTAGAAGTCGCTGGATTTCAGGCCACGCGACGGATCGGCGATGAATTCGACCGTGCCCGCGCCGACATAACCGGCGGCCAGCGCTGCCTCGGTCGCGGCTTTCGCCATCGCGGTGCGCGTGTCCTCCGGCAGTCCCGGCGCCGGGCATTCCTCGACCACCTTCTGATGCCGGCGCTGGGCCGAGCAGTCGCGCTCGTAGAGGTGGACGCAAGCCCCATGCGCGTCGGCGAACACCTGCAATTCGATATGGCGGGGCGAGGCGATATATTTCTCGATCAGCACCCGACCGTCGCCGAACGCGGCCTCGGCCTCGCGGCTCGCGCTCTCGAGCGCCGCATCGAATTCGACATGCGCGTCGACGCGGCGCATGCCGCGCCCGCCTCCGCCCGGCGATCGCCTTGATCAGCACCGGATAGCCGATCTCGTAGGCCTTCTCGCGCAGGAATTTCGGGTTCTGGTTGTCGCCGTGATAGCCGGGCACGACCGCCACGCCGGCCCGCTGCATCAGCGTTTTCGCCGAGCTTTTCAGGCCCATCGTCCGCATCGCCCCGGCGGGTGGGCCAACAAAGACAACGCCGGCCTTTGCGCAGGCTTCGGCGAAATCGGCGTTTTCGGACAGGAAGCCGTAGCCCGGATGTAGACATTCGGCGCCGACCTTCTTCGCCAGCGCGAGGATGGCGGCCTGGTCGAGATAGCCATTGGCGCCCTCGCCGATCTCGTGCGCTTCGTCGGCAAGGCGGGTGAAAAACGCCCCGCGGTCCGCAGGCGTGTTCATCGCGATAGACCGCATTCCCATGTCTCGCGCGGTGCGAATGATGCGGCAGGCGATCTCGCCGCGATTGGCGATCAGGACGTTGGCGAACATGTCAGGCTCCGGCCGACACTTCTGTACCGAACACGCCTTCGGATGGCGAGCGGCATGCCCCGTCCAACGTCCGGAAAGGTGATCGCTCCGGCGGGTTACTCAGCGTTGAGGCGTGAACTCCGTCCTGACTGCGATCGCAGTTCGGGCGCGCGCCAAGGGGATCGCCGATCGAGTCGGACACGCTTTGACATCGATCAACGTTCAAAGCTACCGTTGGGCGTATACGATTCTGCGGTGGCGCCAGGCGCATTCACACGCAAAGGAAAGTTTCAGAATGAGCAATCGTTTTCTCGCGTCTTTGAGCGCGGCCGCCGCCCTGGCTGCCTTCGCCGCTTCCCCGGCGCTTGCTCAATCGTCGATAAAGGTCGGAACGCTCACTTGCGACGTGTCGGCCGGCATAGGCCTGTTGATATCGCAGCAACAGACGATGACCTGCAGTTTCGCTCCCGCAAGCGGAGCGCCGCCCGACAATTATATCGGCCGCATTGACAAATTCGGCCTCGCCCTTGGCGCTGTCCAGCAGGGAACCATGGTTTGGGGCGTTCTCGCTCCTTCGACGGGCTTCCCGCATGGAGCGCTCGCGGGAACTTACGGCGGCGTCGGCGCCGAGGCGACTGCCGGCGCTGGTCTCGGCGCTAACCTCCTCGTGGGCGGAACCGGGCGCGCATTTTCTCTGCAGCCCCTCACCGTCCAGGGTCAGTCCGGGCTCAATTTCGCCGCTGGAGTTACGACGCTCACGCTCACTTCGCTGCACTAACTTCGCCCAATACGGTGATCGCAAGCGGAACATTGTAAATCGGCGGAGGTTTGAGAAGGGAGAAGCCGTCTGACTTGACCAGGAAGGCGCAAGGTTTCGGCGGTAGGGCCCTAGTGAGGGAGGAAGCAGATGACCTGGAATGATCAACCGGACCGGGGCGAAGAGGCGCAAGATCGCGGCGCCGCGGCGCTGTCCACGGCCTCCAAGACCGCGAAGCAGGCTCTCGAAAGCGCCAAAGGGACTGCCCAACACGCGGTAGATAGCGCCAAGGGGATCGCCTCGCAGACCCATCTCGACGACGCCGCCGCGAAAGCCGCCGCGGCCGCGTCGGACCTTTACCAGCAAGGCCGCGACCGTCTCGCGAACAGTGAGGAATTGTCGCAAGCAGCCGAGCAATTGAGCGGGGCCATTCGCAAGAACCCGCTCGCGGCGATTGGAATCGCGTTTTCCGCGGGGCTTCTGCTCGCGCTTCTGGCTCGCGGTTAGGCCGATGAGCCTTGTGAACGCCGAGATCGCGCAGAAGCAGGCTCCGGCTGCGATCGACCGTTTGGAGCTCCTTTTCGGCAAGATGAGCTAGCCGATGCGCTCGACGATTGACCTGCTGCGCGACCTTGTTCGTCAAGGTCAAGATCTGGCGCGCATAGAGCTCTCGCTGGTTCGGGCGGAGATGAGCGAGCGTGGCGGCCGGGTTGCATCCAGCCTGGTCGCCTTGGTCGCCGGGTTGATCCTCCTCCCAGTGGGCCTTGGGCTTGTCATCGTAGCCTGCGCTCTGTTGTTGACCCGCCTCGGCGTTCCGCTTGATCTCGCGTTTCTCATTCTCGCGCTCGCGGTGATCGTTGTGGGCTTGGTGCTGGCATGGGTGGGGATGCGGGGTCTCAAGCCGTCGCGGCTTATCCCGACGAAGAGCATCTCACAGATCTCGTCGCTTCTTGGAGGGCTTGAGCCGTGAGCGTGAACCTTCCGAGTTCAAGCGACTATGAAGCGCAGGCCAAGGTGCTGAGAGCCGAGATGGGTTCGACGATTGACCAGTTGCGGTTCAATTTGACGCCCTCGAATCTTCGCTTCGGAAGCGGCTTCCGGAGCGGCTTCGCGGGTCGGTCTGGCGGATTTGTCGTGGTCGGGCGCCCTTGAGTTTGCCGGCAAACGCCATCCGGTTCCAACCGCCATCATTGGATTGGGCATAGCGCTGTGGACTTTGGCGTCGCTTCGAGGCCGAGCCAAAGGTAAGACCCTTGCAAGCCTCACTTCGCCTTTGACGGAATTGTCTTCATCGCTTGTCGATTCTGCGACCAAGGTGCTGCGGGAGCGGGCTGAGGCGAAAAGGCAAGAGTTTGTGGGGACAGCCCAAGCCCAGGTTGTAAGCGGAGCGGAAAAACTATCGGACGAAATCGAAAAGCGGGTTGAGAACATCATTGTTGGCGTTCCTGGCGGAAACCGGGCGCAGCCGCTTATCGCATCCGCCATCCAGATCGGGCTGGCTGCTCTGCTCGAAGGTCTGTTGCGCAAACGCTCAATTCGATAGCCGGGCGCCTGATGAGGCGCACGGCGAAAGCCAGAGCGGAACGGCCTCGCGTGCGAGCGAAACCTCGGCCCGTCAGAACTCCAGTCGAGCGGATATCGCCTGATGCAGGCTCTCTCCGGTTGGCCATGCAAGCAAGCAAGCAGAGTGGATAATTACGATTTGTTCTTGTACGCCGGTCAAGGCTAGGAGTTTCTCTTCTCATCGAAATGCCAAATAATACGCGTAGCGCGTGGGCGTTTCCTTCGCTAAGCGGCGGATACAACCAAAGCGGGAATTCGCTCGCAAATAAACGCGCTCAAACGCTAGTAAGCGCTAGTAAGCGCTAGTAAAATAACTAGCGTTTACTAGCGTTTATTTTTCCGAATCGGGACTTTTCAATGGGTTACAACCGATTCAAATAAAAAAATTCCCCGATTTCCGATTCGCCGGGCGGGGCTGTAGCCGCCAATGTTTTTAAACAGCCACGGCTTCTCGTTTTCCCGCCCGTCTTTCGGCGAGCAGGACGTTGATTCCGATAACGGAAATACATATCGTGTATTTCTGATTTTGTCAAATCAATTCGCGCCTCCTATAGCGCTAGCTTGTTGGTCGGCTGGTTCCAACTCGCCTCGGAGCCTCTGCCGTCCAGCCCCCGGACTAGAATCCGGGGGTTGACCCGGCCATCTACGCTGCGCCGCCTCAGAGATAAGCCCGGCAGCACCGGATCGTCGCAAGGACCTCAGAAACAACGCTTTGTGAGTTCGCCGTCCCCTTGCCATCGTTCTCTGCGCCGAAACGCGTGGATGGCCGGGACAAGCCCGGCCAGGACGGCTTCTCATTCGAAAAGCTTGGATGTCTCCCGCCCCCGGGCCGGGAACCCTAGCCAAGACCCTGGATGCCCTCGCGACGAGCCTTTCACCCGGATGCGGCATATTCTCGGCACGTCTCGTGAGGCGAGGTGGTCGTGCAAGGCGTCGGCGTCGTCACAGCCGAACCAAATGGCGATACCATGGCCGAGCATGTCGACGGCATCGAGATCGACCACGGGTGTGCGCACGGCGAAGGGGATCGGCTTCGTGTCGAAAACCACGGCTCATGGCGGTCCATTCGGGGCCGCGGTCAATCCGACGACCTTCGTATAGAACGTGCGAGCCGCATCGAGGTCGGCGACCTGGATACCAATGAAGTCGGGTCCGACGAGACGGGGCATTCCAGTTGTCCTTTCAGGCGGAAGAGACTAATATCAGGTGACTGATATAATGTAAGCCCCCTGATATGACAAACCCCAAGACGGCGCCGATCGCCGCAGACCAACCCTTCTTGCCGCATGAAACGCTCGGCTATGCGCTGAAGCGCGCGCAGCACGCGATGCGCCTGCATATGGACCGGCAGTTGAAAGAGACCGGATTGAACGCGCCACAATATGCAGTCCTGGCGAGCCTCGAAGACGAACCGGGCGCGTCGAACGCAAGGCTCGCACGGCGGGCGTTTGTGACCCCGCAGACCATGCAGGCCATGCTGGTGAAGCTGGAACAGTCAGGGCTGATCGAGCGCCGCCCTGACACGGAGCATGGCCGCATTCAACGAGCCGAGTTGACGGAGAAAGGATGGTCGTCACTGGCGCAAGCGCACCTGGCCGTGCAGAAATCGGAACGGCTGGCGCGCGAGGCTTCGACTCCGGATGCCGTCGAGATGCTCACAAGGGTTGCGGAGGCGCTTGCGTAGCCGGGTCGAAACATGTGTAGACCGAGACTGAGGAGAGGCTGCGATTTGACCTGAAATCAAGCGGCGAGCTTAGAGCGGGATGATTTCAGGTCGACGCAAAGCCGTCATTGCGAGCCAAGCGAAGATTCCATAGGGGTGAAGCGCGGCGCCGGCAGTTCTGGATCGCCGCGTCGCTTTCGCTCCTCGCGATGACGCTAGAGGAAATGCGGGGAAGTGGAGGGAGAGCCTCCAACGCTATCGCGGCGCCGGCTGAAGCCCCGTTTCGACGTCGGCCCCCTTTATTCGACGAAGTAGCTGTCGTCGATCTTGCGCACCTCGTACACGTCCTTGATCCGGACGCCGACGCGATGTCGAATTATCAGATTCGCAAGCCCTTGCCCGTCGATCAGCACGACCCGCTTGGAGACCCGAGTGATGAAGTCATAGGCGGTAGAGGGAAAGTACGAGGTCGTGACCAGCACGCCCTTGTTCGCCCGATGGCCCTCCAGTCCGCCAACAAAATCACGCACTTCGCATAACGGGACAGCCTTGTTGGGATCAAGCCGTTTGGCCTGGACATAGACGACGTCAAGGCCGAGCTCGTCCTCCTTGATGACGCCGTCCACGCCGCCGTCGCCAACCCGGCCGAGGGCTCGGCCCATCTCGACGCGTCCGCCGCCGTAACCCATGCGCACGAGGAGGTCGATGATGAGGCGTTCGAAAAAGGCCGGGCTGAAGGAATGCACTCGCCCGACGATGTCCCGCGCCAATTCCGCGTTGAGGAGCTCGAAGCTCGAAGCCATCGTCTCCTCGGTATCGTCCCGCGAGCCGCTTTCCTCTGTCGCCTCCCCGCCTTTGCCTTGTGATCGCCAAGCGACGAATTCCGGATAGCGCTCCAAGGTTCCGAGGTCGATCTCGCTCTTCCCCTCGGCGAGCAGTTCGCGGCCTCGGTCGGTCGCGCGACAGTAGCCGCGGCGGGGCAGTTCGATGAGCCCGGCCTTCGACAAGTAGGACCTGGCCCAATTGAGCCGATTGGCGAACAGCGTCTGATTGCCGCTAGGCAGCCTGAGCTGCCGATCCTCGGGGGTGATCTTGAGAGTCTTGCCGACTTCGTCTTCCAACCCCGAAATGCTGATCTCGTCATAACGCCGCCCAACCGTCTGCAGCGTTGGCAACATGAGTTGCTGAAAACTGGGCACGCCCATTTGTTTCTTACGCTCCCCCTACCCCACCCAAGACTACATGCGAAAAACGCCGAACTTGGTCGGCTCGATCCTACTGTTAAGCGTGGCCGAAAACGCCAGCGACAGAACCCGCCGCGTTTCCCGAGGCGCCACGATACCGTCATCCCAGAGGCGAGCCGTCGCATAATAGGGCGAACCCTCGGCCTCGTATTTGGCCCGAATTGGGGCCTTAAATCCTTCTTCGTCAGTCTTGGGCCATTCGCGCCCTTCCGCCTCGAGCGCATCCCGCCTCAGCGTCGCCAGCACGCTCGCGGCCTGTTCGCCGCCCATCACGCTGATGCGCGCATTGGGCCACATGAAGAGGAAGCGAGGCGAATACGCCCGCCCGCACATGCCATAGTTGCCGGCGCCGAAAGAGCCGCCGACGATCAACGTGATCTTGGGCACATTGGCGCAGGCCACCGCGGTGACGAGCTTCGCGCCGTCCTTGGCGATGCCGCCCGCCTCGTAGCGTTGTCCGACCATGAAGCCGGAGATGTTCTGCAGGAAAAGCATTGGAACGTCGCGTTGGACGCAGAGTTCGATAAAGTGCGTCCCCTTCAGCGCGCTGTCGGAAAACAGCACGCCATTGCTCGCGATGACGCCGATCAGCATGCCCGAGAGGCGCGCGAATCCCGTAACCAGGGTGACGCCATAGCGGGGTTTGAACTCGTCGAACTCCGAACCGTCGACGATCCGGGCAATGATTTCACGCGCGTCGACCTGCTGGCGAAGGTCGACCGGCGCGACAAGTTCGAGCTCCTCGGCCGGATAAAAAGGCTCGACCGGCTTCGCCCAATCGATCGAGCGCTTCGGCGGCCGGTTGAGGTTGGCGGCCGCCCGCCGCGCGAGCGCAAGCGCATGCGTATCGTCACGCGCCAGGCCGTCCGCGACGCCCGAGACGCGGGTATGCAGGTCTCCGCCGCCAAGGTCTTCGGCGCTCACCGTCTCGCCGGTCGCGGCCTTGACCAAGGGTGGGCCGCCAAGAAAAATCGTGCCCTGCTTGTCGACGATGATCGTCTCGTCCGACATCGCCGGCACATAGGCGCCGCCCGCGGTGCAGGATCCCATTACCACCGCAATTTGAGGGATCCCAGCCGACGACATGCGCGCCTGGTTGAAGAAGATCCGCCCGAAATGGTCGCGGTCAGGAAAAACCTCAGCCTGGTAAGGTAGATTGGCCCCGCCCGAGTCGACCAGATAAACGCAAGGGAGGCGGTTCTCCATTGCGATCTCCTGCGCGCGCAGGTGCTTCTTTACTGTCATCGGATAATAGGCGCCGCCCTTGATGGTCGGGTCATTGGCGATGATCATGACCTCGCGGCCCTCGATAAGGCCGATTCCAGCGACCAGCCCCGCCCCGTGGACGTCGCCCTCATACATCTCAAAAGCCGCGAGCGCGCCGATCTCGAGAAACGGCGAGCCCGTATCGACGAGGCCGGCGACACGTTCCCGCGCCAGAAGCTTGCCCCGCGCGACATGGCGTTCGCGCGCTTTGATCGAGCCGCCCTCGGCCGCCGCGCGCCGGCGCAAGTCGAGTTCGTCAGTCAGCCGACGCCATTCCGCAGCGTTGGCTTCTCCCCCGCCGCCCTTCGTTGTCAAAGCGCTCTTTATTCGCGCCATTACGCTCTATTTCCCTAAACCGAGCCGCCTACTTAGCGGAACCACAAATGTTGTTGTCGTTGTTCACCTCTGACACTGAGGGAAACCCATTTCCGATTTCATAATTTCTTTCAGCGAATGCTGTGCTTTCTTGAGAGCGCGCAAGTTGTTGTTTATTTGCAACATATTGCCCCGGGGATGCCGAAGCCGGACTTTACGGCAGGACGCGGTCAAGAGCTTTGCCTAATCAGATGGCTTCGTAGCGTTCGATCCGCCACGGTTCGGCATGCGCGTCCGCAATCCAGGCTTTCCACGCCGGAAGAGCCATGATCGTTTCCATATAGGCGCGCGTCTGTACCGAGACGGGAACGTCATAGATATGAAAGCGGTTGACCACGGGCGCAAACATGGCGTCCGCCGCTGAGAAGCGCCCGAACAGGAAAGGCCCTCCCCTGCCGAAGGTCGCGCGCGCCTGGGCCCAGGCGGCTTCGATGCGCGCGACGTCCGCGCGAACCTCGTCGCTGAGCGCGATCGCCCTGACCGGCCGGCGGAAATTCGTCGGGCACGCCTGCCTGAGCGCGACGAAGCCCGCGTGCATTTCGCTCGCGAGCGCGCGGGCATGGGCGCGGGCGGCCTTGCCTTTCGGCCACACTGTCTTTCCAGGATAGGCTTCCGCAAGGTATTCAATGATCGCGAGCAACTCCCAGACCGTGACCTTGCCGTCTTGAAGCGAGGGACACTTTCCCGTCGGCGCGTATTTGAGCATGGTCTCGCGCGTATCCGGCTGATCCATCGCAATAACCACTTCCTCGAACGGGATCTTCAACTGGGCGAGCAGGATCCAGGGCCTGAGCGACCAGGACGAATAAGCCTTGTTGGCGAGGATCAGCTTCAGCGGCACGACGATGTCCCGGACGATGGTCTTTGCGATTGATCGGCGCGGGCAAAGGGCAAGTCAAGACGGCGCTCCGGCCAGTCCCGCATTGACGCGACCGCCGCGGCGCAGGAAAAGGCGCTCCCATTGGTCGTCGGAGCCCTCAATTGTCGTCGAAAAGGATCGGGCTTCTGGTCGTCGCCGGAGGCCGGGGCGTAAGGCTCGGCGCAGAGCGGCCGAAGCAATATCTCAGTTGCGCCGGCCGCCCGCTGATCGTCCATACGCTGGAGGCGCTTGCCGCAAGCTTTCCGTTTCTGGCCATAACGGTGGTCATCCGCCCAGACGATCGCGCGCTCTACGATCAGGCGCTGGCCCATTTGAAACCAGACGCGGCGGCGGCGATCGGGCCGCCGGCGATCGGCGGCGCGACCCGTCAGCAAAGCGTGCTCGCCGGGCTCGAGGCCCTCGCGGCCGCCGAGCCGGAGATCGTGCTCATCCACGACGCTGTGCGGCCCTTCCCCTCCCCGCCGCTCGTTGCGCGCGCAATTGAGGCCGCCGAGCGTCATGGGGCGGCGGCGCCCGGAACGCCGATGAACGACACGATCAAGCAGGTCGATGTCGAGGGCCGGGTCCTTGCAACCCCGCCGCGCTCGGGCTTACGAGCCGTGCAAACGCCGCAGGCGTTCCGCTTCCCGCTGATCCTCGAAGCGCATCGGCGCGCCGCCGCCGCGGGCGTCGGCGACCTTACCGACGACGTGGCGGTCGCCGAATGGGCGGGCGCGCCGGCTTATGTGTTCGAAGGCGATCCCGCCAACGTCAAGGTGACCACCATGCAGGATCTCGGGGCAGTCGAGGCCCGGCTCACGGCGAGCTTGGGCGAAACGCGGGTTGGCCAAGGCTTCGACGTCCACGCCTTCGCGCCCGGCGATTATGTGTGGCTGTGCGGCGTTCGCATCCCCCATTCGGCGCGCTTGAGCGGCCATTCCGACGCCGACGTCGGCTTGCACGCACTCGCCGACGCGATCTACGGCGCGCTCGCCGAAGGCGACATCGGCCAGCATTTTCCGCCCTCGGACCCGCAATGGAAGGGCGCGGCGTCGAAGGTCTTCCTCGCCCATGCGGCCGAACGCGTGCGCGCACGGGGGGCCGTGATCGCGCATCTCGATGCGACGGTCATCTGCGAAGCGCCGAAGATCGGCCCCCACCGCGAGGCGATGCGCGCCCGCGTCGCCGAGATCGCGGGCCTCGCCATCGGCCGCGTGGCGGTCAAGGCGACGACCAGCGAGAAGCTTGGCTTTACCGGCCGCGGCGAAGGCGTCGCCTGCCTCGCGACGGCGACCCTGCGGGTGCCCTGATTACAGGCGCCGGCGCTGGCCGCGATCGGCGATCGCGGCTACAGAGGCGCCTATGCCTTATGGTGGACTTCCTGAAGCCCGTAGACCGGGGTCGGGACGCCCTCGAGGCGCGCTTTCAGCTGCAGCGCCAGGAACTGCGAATAATGGCGCGACTGGTGCAGGTTGCCGCCGTGGAACCATAAGGCCTCCTGCTGCGTCGGCTTCCACATGTTGCGCGGCTCGCCCTCCCACGGACCAGGGTCCTTCTTGGTGTTTGAGCCAAGACCCCAGACCTTGCCGACTTTGTCGGCCATTTCCTGACCGCAAATATCGGCGACCCAGCCGTTCATCGAGCTATAGCCGGTCGCATAGACGATGACGTCGGCCGGAATTTCCTTGCCGTTGTCGAGCTTGACGCCATTGGGCGTGATTTCCTGCACCTGCCCCGAAACGAGCTTGATCTTGCCGTCGATGATGAGCTGGGAGGCGCCGACATCGATATAATAGCCCGAGCCCCGGCGCATATATTTCATGAACAGCCCGGTCTCATCGTCGCCATAGTCGAGCTTGAAACCTGCCTTCTCGAGAGCCTTGTAAAAACCGGCATCGACTTCGCGAATCTTGTCGTGGGTCCGCTTCTCCTGCTCGGCCAGCAGGCGGTAGGGCCAGGAGGCGAAGATAAGATCGGCCTTGGCCGTCGTCATGCCGCTCTGGACCGCGCGTTCGGAATAGAGGCCGGCGAGAGCGATCTCCATCAAACTGTCCGAGCGCGCGACATGCGTGCTCGAGCGCTGCACCATCGTGACATCGACGCCGGCTTCGTAGAGCGCGGCGCAAATGTCATGCGCCGAATTGTTCGAGCCGATGACGACGACCTTCTTGCCCTTGAAAGCATCGGGCCCCGGATGGGCCGACGAATGATGCTGCTCGCCCTTGAAGGTCTCCATGCCCTCGAATTTTGGCAGATTCGGCTTTGAGGACATGCCGGTCGCAAACACCAGCTGCTTGGGGTGCAAACCGACCTTCTTGCCGTCGCGATCGACGACGACCGTCCATTCCTTTTTCTTCGGATCGAACTTTGCGTTCTCAGCCGTCGTCTTGGTCCAGTAATTCAGCTCCATCACCTTGGCGTACATTTCCAGCCAATCGCCGATCTTGTCCTTGGGCGAAAACACCGGCCAGGTCTTCGGGAAGTCGATATAGGGCAGATGGTCGTACCAGACCGGGTCATGGAGGCAGAGCGACTTGTACCGCTTGCGCCAGGAATCGCCCGGTCGCTCGTTCTTTTCGACGATGATCGTCGGCACGCCGAGTTGCCTCAGGCGCGCGCCAAGTCCGATCGCGCCCTGACCGCCGCCGACGATCAGCACATAAGGATCCGTATCGTAGCCGAGCTTCTCAGCCTCCTCGTCCCGCAGTTCCTTCCACGTCTTGGCGCCGGGGTTGACGCCGTGCCTCGCGCCGAGGGCCCTTGTGAACCCCGCCCTCTCTTCATGACCCTTGAGCTCGGCCATCGTGGTCAGAAGTGTCCAGATGAGACCGTCCTTGATCCGGATGAAGCCATAGCCTCGGGCGATCTCGGTCTCGAACGAAATCCAGGATTCGAGCACGCCGTCCGCCTCGGTCGCGATCTCGCCCTCGGCGACGCGCCAGTCGCGCGGCTTCGCTTGGCTGAGGCAATGGGAGAGCATGTCGCGAACCTGATCGCGGCCTTCCATCGTCTTGATGTTCCAGGTGAAGGCGACGAGATCGCGCCAATAGCTGTCCGCGGCGAACATGGCGACCGCGGCGTCGATGTCGCCCGCCGCCAGCGCGGCCTCGAACCTTCCGAGGAAGGCCGACATCCGGGCAGTGGGCGCAGTGTCGAGCATCATGTCCTCCCGATGGATTTCGCCTCCCGCTTGGCGCCAAGGCTCCGCTGATCGGGAAACCTGCCCGCCTTTCGGGACGCTGGCAAGCCGGACGGCCGCGTCGGCCGGCGGCGGGTCCGGCCGACGGATGCGCCGGGCTCCGGATTCGCCCCCCTGCCCTACCGGAACCGGCAACCTGAGCCTCTCCCAAGGACCAAAATACAACTGGAGCGCGAGTTTCCTGAAAGCAAATCCAAGCTTAATGAAAACAATTGAAAGCAAACTTGCTTCTATTTGCTTTCATTTGCTTTCATTTATTTTTGCGAATCCGGACTTTTCAATGGGTTACGAGCGAAAAAAATAAAAAAGATTCGCTGGCTTTTAACTCAACGTCCGAAGTTGTGTGCAAAACCAAGCGCGGAGACATCCCCAGTCGTTTCTCCCACCGGACCGTGGCAGCCTCATAATTCGCCTCTGCAGAAACGAATACTCTAATCTTCCGGATTTGTCAATCATTTTCCGCGGTCTTATAGCGTTAGTTGTTGGTATGGTCCGTTTCCGATTGCGCCGGCAACCCAGTTTGGCGGATCAAGGCGTTGGCCCCAGGCTTCGATGGCGCGGCGCCAGCCGAGGTAGCTTGGCAGGTTCTTGGTGGCGACGCCGTTGAAGCGGTTGAGCCACTGCTTGAGGCGGCTGTGGTATGCGTTGACGTTGTTGATGTGCAGATGCGGCGCCTCGGCGGTCGGCTTTCCCGGCGAGGGAACGGCGTGGAAGGGAATGCCAGCCCGGCGGGCGAAGGCGGCCAACGGCTTGCCGCCATCGCCGACCAGATGATTTGCGGAGGTAACGAGGCCTCTCAGCACGGCGGCGATCGAGGCGTTGTCGTCCTGCGGCAGAACGGCGTCAAAAGTTGCGCCTTTCCGGTCGCGGGCGACAAGGACGGGAATGTTGTCCTGATAGGGGCCCGCATGCCGGGCCGTTCCGCCTCGCCGGCGCGCCTTGCGCGGCAGGTCGGACCAGCGGCCCTTGAAGGATTCGAGGATGAAGGTCTCATCGGCCTCGACATTCCGCTTAAGCTTCGAGGCTTATCGTCGGCGGGCGCGCGCAGAAACCGATGCCGCCAGCGGAAGGCGGTCGTCGGATGGACGCCGCACAGAATTACGCGGCCAACAATCCGCTACGTTACGGTTCACGTCCGGCTCCGAGAAAACGAGCTGGGTATGCGGACGTTGGGGCGCGGATGAGCTTGGCGCGCGCCTCGCTGTGACCGCCGGCGTGAGGCATGTCGCGCAGCCGCGGGATGCGCCGGCGGCGATCGCCGCTGCGCTCGACGCGTACGATGGCCCTCTTCAGGTCGCCGCGCTCAGCGTGATGATGACGCTGACCGGCTCGGCCCTGCTGGCGCTCGCCGTCGCGCGCGGGTTTCTCTCAGCCGAAGCCGCATGGCGGGCGGCGCATGTCAACGAGGATTTCCAGGCCGAGCGCTGGGGCGTGGACGCGGAGGCGATGGCGCGGCGCGAGGCGCGTAGCCGCGAGTTCGAGGTTTCGGCGACGGCGGTCGCGCTGACGCGCGCCGCCTAGGCCGCCTTGCTTTGGACGGAGCCGGTTCGGCCGACTTCCCGACCGCGGATCGGACGCTCATCCGGTCGATTTGAGTTTTCTTGGCCCTTGGTCGTTTCGCTGCGAAAGCCCCCGTTCGGAGGTATTGGATTCTCTTGGATTTCCTTGGATTTCCTCGTTCGAATCGAGACTTGTCGATGGGTTACGCGGCTTTCAGCGGGAACAAATTTTCCGCACGCTTTGTCCGTGACGTCGGCAGCGCCGTATTGGCTTGTCGTCTGGCCAGGCCATGCGATGGGATGGATTGTTCATGGGGCAAGCTTATCGTTGTTTCTGAGTTTCCGCAAAAAATTGTCGACGGTAAATGTCGTCCGCCCGTCCCCCTTCGGCCGCTTCCATCCAGAAGCAACGCGCTATAGCGCCTGGCGCGGGGAGAGCGCAGCGAGACCGATTCCTTTTCTCCAATAAGTTCTGCGACGCCTCAAGCGTAGAATTTGTGGCGTCTGTGTCGCAGCCGGACACAATTTGACCTCGTTCGGCCGGATCTCGGGCGTTTTAGGGAACGAACTGTGGCGTTTCGTGCGGATCGGGGTAGCCTAAAATGGCGAGGAATCGGCGCAGCGTATTCCGTAGTTTCGATGGAGCATGACCGCCACAGGGCGAATCCGCTGAGCTGGTTGCGACCGAAGTTGGGCGAGAAGGGCGTGGCCGTTGTTCCTTCCCTAGCGGGGGGCTGTGGGATGCGGGTTGGATACGCGGATTTTGAGCGCGCGGGGGTCCGCCGGACCGGCCGACCAGCCTCGGGGGCGGGAGTGTGGGCTTCGCGCTTGTTATAGCGATGGCGCCTTCTCGCCTCCGCCAGCGCGACTTGCACGGCAGGGCTCGCGCCGCTGGGCGCGCGGGCCCCTCGATCAGGCTGGCCGCTTGTTGCCTGCGCCTGATCCTCCTCTCCGCTGTCGCGGTGTCGTTGCCGGTTGTTCGCCACGCCGTGGCGCAGACGATCGGGCTTGGCGGGGAGCTGCCCCATACTCCCGCTAACGGTTCCACATTCCTCCTTCAGGGTAACGCCACTCTTTCCTCGCAATTAACGGCGCCCTCGTTCCTGACGATTACGGGCGCGGCGGGCGGCAGCACTATCACGCTGAGCGGGAGCAATGCGTTCTTCAGCGCTCCGTTCAATTCGACCCTGACTCTTTCGAATGTCACCATCACGGGCGGCACGCACCAGCAAGGCGGCGCAATTCAGGATTTCGACCTTCAATACAGGCTCGACAATCAACATACCAATAAACGGCAGCGCGACGTTCTCCGGCAACGGGGTGAGCGCTACGACTGGCGGCGCCATTTACTCGTTAGGCGGCGTTTCGGTCGGAACCGAAACCGCAACCACCAGTGTAGCTTTCATCGGCAACAAGGGTGGAAATCAAGGCGGCGCAATCTACGGCGGCAATGGCCCGATAACGATACACGGTCAGACCATCACGTTCGATGGCGACGGAGCCTCAACCACGGGCGGCGCCATCTATTCGTTCGGCAGCAACCCCGTCACGATAGGCGACAGCGGATCGACAGTCATCATCACCAACAACCTGGGAACGCAAGGCGGCGCGATCGATGATAACAATGGCTCGGTGATCATCCACGGCAGCTCAGTAACGATCACGAACAACACGGGCAGCAGCGATGGCGGCGCCATCGCGACGTTCGGCAGCAACCCCAGCGAAATCGGCGACACCGGGGCAACCGTCAGCATCACGGCGAATCATTCCGGAGGCGCCGGCGGGGCGATCGACGACAACAATGGCTCCGTGATCATTAACGGAAGCTTGGTAACGCTGGACGGAAACATGGCGCGGGGGAGCGGCGGTGCAATCAATACGTTCGGCAGCCTCCCCGTCCTGATCGGCGACACCGGCGCGACCGTAAACATCAGCGACAACCACTCCGCGACAGGAAGCGGCGGCGCGATCAACGACAGCAACGGCTTCGTGGTCGCACACGGAAGCTCGGTGACGCTGGACGGCAACACGGCTGGGAATAGTGGTGGCGCCATTTTTACGAGCAACTCAGTCACGATCGGCGACAGCGGCGGAGCAACCATCGCAATTACCGGGAATACTGCTGGATCTAATGGCGGCGCGGTCTACGCCGGCAACGGGTTCACGTTGAATGCGGGCGGCCCGACTGGCGCGTCGATCACCGGCAATGTGGCGGGCGGGCAAGGCGGCGCCATCTTTCTCAATGGCGGCAACCTCGACCTGAACGCAACGGGCGGCAATATCACTTTTTCAGGCAACACCAAGAGCGGCGGGGCGCCCAACGCTATCTACTTCAACAACTTAGGGTCAACCCAGTCGCGGGGGACGTTTAATGCGGCTGCCGGCCAAGCGATTTCGTTTTTTGACCCGATTGAGAGTAACGGCGCGAACGGGATCGTCTCGGTGACCAAAACTGGCCCTGGCACGGTCAGCTTCGACGGCTCTCTTCGGACCAACGAATCGAACATCTTCGCCCAAACAACCGTTCAAGAGGGCACGTTCGAAGTGGCCAACGGCGCGGTCTATGGCGTGAACGCCCCGAGCACCAGTTTCGCTGTGAATCCCGGCGCAGTTCTCCAGGGCGGCATAGCAGGCACAGTGGCGACCAACCAGTTCGTGTTGCAGTCCGGCGCAACGTTAAACATTGCGGGCAATGCGCCGGCTGGTTCTCCGTTCAGCGTCTTCACGATCGATGCGCAGACGGCCGAGTTCGAACAGGGCAGCCAGATCTCATTCAATACGGAGCTGAACGACGCATCGGTGCAACACACCGACCTCCTGGTGCTCAACCATGCAATCGCCGATGCCCCTGGCGGGATATTCGTGACGAATCTCGGCGGCCTGGGCGGACAGACGCTTGAGCGCGACGGCATCCGGCTGGTCGAGGCGATCAACGGCGCCACGACGACGCCGAACAACTTCACCTTGTTGAACGGGGAATTGCGGGCCGGCGCCTTCACCTACGAATTGTTCCGGGGCGGCTTTAACCCGAATAACTTCCCGAATGACTGGTTCCTGCGCAACGACTTTGTCACGCCGCCGGTAACGCCGCCCGTCACGCCGCCGGTGACGCCGCCCGTCACGCCGCCATCCGTAGTGCAGCCGGAGCAGCCCGGGTCGCCGTCCGAAGTGTTCCCCTCGACGCCGCCGCCCACGCCGCTGCCACCCGGCGTCTATCCGATCATCGGGCCGGAACTCGCGACCTACGGCGTGGTGCAGCCTTTGGCGCGCGAACTGGGGCTCTCGATCCTCGGCACGCTTAACGACCGGGTCGGCGACACTTACGAGCCGGATGGTTGCGCTGTCGCGCCTGCGGTCGCTCCCTCCGCCGAGACTCCGGTGGTCGACCTGCCGACCAGGAAGCCGGCGGTCCTGCCGACCAGGAAGGGGCCGGCGCTTGCCCCCTGTCCGCTGTTTTCGCCCTCGGTCTGGGGCCGCTTCTTCGGCCAGACGCTCGACAATCACTACGGCGCCTTCACCGATCCCCGCGCCAGCGGCAATCTCGGCGGCTTCCAGGGCGGCATCGACCTTCTGCGCGGCTCGCTGATCGCGGGCCAATATGAGCGGATGGGCCTGTACGGCGCCTATGGCGACGTGAACGCCGACGTGAACGGCCTCGTCACCAATGCGGCGGCGACAGCCTATGTCAACACCCACACCGGATCGATGAGCCTCAACGCCTGGTCGGGCGGGGCGTACTGGACTCATGTCGGGCCGGGCGGCTGGTATCTCGACGCAGTCTTGCAGGGGACCAGTTATAGCGGTTCGGCAAGCACCCAGTTCGCCAGGCTCAACACCGACGGTTGGGGGTTCATCTCGTCTTTGGAGGGTGGCGTTCCGTTCGCCCTTCCGCAATTGGGGCCCGGCTTCGTGCTCGAGCCGCAGGGGCAGATCTTGTGGCAGAAGGTTTCGTTCCATCACGACTATGACGGCCTCGGCGATGTCGCGCTCGGCGACACGACGGGGCCGAGCGGGCGCATCGGATTGCGCGGCAAATGGACGGTGGTGACCGCGGGGGACCAGGTCTGGCAGCCGTATGTCAGGGCCAATCTCTGGCGGGACTGGGGGGCGGAGGCGAATACTGTCTATTCGGGAACGGATATCGTGCCGCTCTTAAGTCAAATCACCTTGCTGGAAGTTGGCGGCGGAGTGACCGGAAGGATCAACGCAAACGTCTCAGTCTTCGCCAATGTCGACTATGAGTTCGCAGTCGGCGCCGCCAACGGCGAGAAGCAAAACGGCGTCCGAGGCGCGTTCGGCGCCCGATACACGTGGTGAGCCTTTCTGAAAGCCTGGCGCTATGACCCAGCAGCGTATCGTTAGGCCAAGCGAGACGTCCGCTCTGCGTCCGAGAGCGCTCACCGCTGGTCGGTGCGAGGAGAAGGCCGTTACCCCGCCACGGCCTGGCGCAGGATGCGCCTCACCGACGCCGGATCCTCGAACCGCAAGGTGACCGGCAGGGTGACGACGGCGCGGGCCTGACGGGGGTTAAGCCGCACCAGATCCTTCTCGGTCGTCGCCAGAAGCGCGTTTCGCGTGCCCGCTTCCTCGATCAGCGCCTCGACCTCGCTCGGCGTGTAGGGATGATGGTCGGCGAAATCGCGCGTGGCGACGATCTGCGCGCCGACCCGGCGCAGGGTGGCGTAGAATTTCTCTGGGCGCGCGATGCCGGCGAAGGCGACGACCTCGCGGCCGATGAGCGGCGCGGCGGCCAGCGCATCCGGCTCGAGGCTCGCGCGGATCAGCGGCTTGCCAGGCGCGAAAGCAGCGATCCGCGCCGCCGCCGCCTCGCCGCCGCCCAGAACGACCAGCGCCTGCACGAACGGCGCTTGAGCCGAAACTGGCGCGCGCAACGGGCCAGCCGGAACGCAGAGGCCGTTGCCGAAGCCCGTCTCGCCGTCCACGACGGCGAAGGCGAGGTCCTTGGCGAGTCCAGGGTTCTGCAGACCATCGTCCAGAATCAGCGTGTTGGCGCCGGCTTGGACCGCGCTTCCCGCGCTTCTGACCCGATCCGCCCCAACCCAGCACTGCGCGAGCTTGGCGAGCAGAAGGGGCTCGTCGCCGACCATCGCGGCGGTGTGGGCGCCCGCATCGACGAGGAGAGGCTCGGAGCGTTCGGCGCCGCCATAGCCCCGCGACAGGAAGGCGACGCGCCGGCCGTCGCCGATCAGCATTCGCGCCAGCGCCATCGCGACCGGGGTCTTGCCTGCCCCGCCCGCGACGAAATTGCCGACGCAAATCACTGGCGCCCCAGCCCGCTCGCCGGGCCTGCGCATGCGCTGGGCGGTCGCGCGTCCGTACGCCCAGCCGGTCGGCTGGAGCAAGCGGGCGAGCAAGGTTGGTCTCGATTTCAACCAGAAGCGCGGCGCCCTCACCGCCTCGCCCCGGCGGCCGGCAACAGAGCTTTCAGCGCGCCCATCGAGCGATCGACCGCTCCCGCGCGGCGCTCGACCGTTTCGCCCGCCGCCCGCGTCATCGCGCGCAGACGGCCCGCATTGGCGAAGAGCGCGGTCAGCGTCTCGCCCAAGTCCTCCGGACGGGCGACGGTCAGCGCGCCGCCCGCCTCGTCAAGCAACGCATATGCGTCGGCGAAATTCGCGACCATCGGCCCATGCAGAATGGCCGAGGCGAGGCGAGCGGGTTCGATCGGATTTTGCCCGCCCCCGGCGACGAAGGACTTGCCCACGAACACGACGCCGGCGAGACGATAGAATAGCCCCAGCTCGCCGATCGTGTCGCAGATATAGACCGCGGTTCCCGGACCGATCGCCTCTCCGCGCGAACGCAGCGCGCAGATGAGGCCCTGCGCCTCCAGTTGCCGCAAGATCTGTTCGCCCCGCTCGGGATGGCGCGGGGCGATGAGCGTCAGGGCGTCGGGAAACACCTGCGCGAGGCGCTTGTGCGCCGCCGCCGCGATCATCTCTTCGCCCTCGTGGGTCGAGGCGGCGATCCACATCTGGCGTCCAGACGTGAGGCCTGCGAGCTCGGCGAGTTCGCGCCGGTCGGCCGGCAGCGTCGGGGCGTCGAACTTGATGTCGCCCGGGACCAGGACGTTCGGGGCGCCGAGCGTCGACAGCCGCTCGCTGTCCGCCTCGCTGCGCGCGAGGCACACGTCGAACTCCGTGAGCAGCGCGGCGATGAAGCGCGGCGCCCTTCCCCATCTGCGGAACGACCGCTCGCTCATCCGTCCATTGATCATCGCCAGCCGCGATTTCGAACGCTTCAGTTCGAGGATCATATTGGGCCAGAGCTCGCTTTCCGCCACCAACGCCGCGTCGGGACGCCAATGATTGACAAAGCGCCGCATGAATATGGGACTGTCGAGCGGCGCATATTGATGCAGCGCGCCCGCCGGCAGGCGCTGAGCCAGCATTGCGGCCGAGGTCACCGTCGTCGTCGTCACAAGTGCGGTTAAGCCCATGCGGGTGATGCGCTCGACGAAGGGCAGAAGAACGGCGGCTTCGCCGACGCTTGCGCCATGTAGCCAGACAAGCGGGCCCGGCGGACGGGCGAGACTGGCCAGGCCGCGCCGCTCGCCCACCCGTCGCGGATCCTCCTTGCCGCGTTTAAGCCGGCTCGCCAGCATCGGCCCGGTCAACGGCGTCGCCAGGAACGAGGCCCATCGATAGCCAATAAGCGAGAGCGGCGCGGTCATTTTGGTTTCAGGTGGGCGGCTTCAGATCGGCGCCCGGGTCGCTTGCGCCGACCATGGCGTAGCCTTGGCGGTGCGTCTCGTCGAGCCCGCGCTCGACCTTAAGGCGCGCGGCCTCCATCTCCTCCTCGTCGGCGTCCCGCGAGACGCGGATGATGTCGCCGACGACGATGATCGCGCGCCCGAAGGGCAGTCCGAGCGACGCGCGATCCCAGCTGTTGAACTGAACGCGCCTGCTCATGACCGCGGCGGTCGGAACGATCGGCCGTCCGGAGAGCTTGGCGAGAGTCACGATTCCCATTCCCGCCACACGCGCGCGCTTGGGCACATCGGCGGTCATCGCAATCGACGAGCCCGATTCGAGCTGGCGCAGGAGTTCGCGCATCGCCGGCGCGCCGCCCTTGTAATAGCCGCGATCGGCGGGTCCGCCCGAGCCGCGCACGGCCGTTATGCCGAGACGCTCGGCGGCCAAAGCCTGGGCGCCGGCGTCTTCATGGCGCGAGATGAGCACCGCGAGCCGATCCATAGTGACAGGTCGGGCGAAGGGCATCATCAAATGCTGGCCGTGCCACATCGCCGCGATGAGCGGCAGGTCGTCTTTGATATAGGCGTCAACGTCCTTAGGAACGGTGGTGAACCGGCTCGTGGCGCGAACGAACGACAAATAGGCCGCAAGCCCAAAGCCGATCGCCTCCTGCGCCCATGGCGACCTGCCTACACGCCTCGCCATGCGGCGGCGCTCAGGCGGTCCGGGTCGGAGGCGCGAGATCGGGCTCGAGCAGACGATGCAGGTGGGCGATGTAGTATCGCGTTTGCGCGCTGTCGACCGTCGCTTGCGCCTTGGCGCGCCAGGCTCGCTCGGCGCTGGCGTAATCGGGGAAGATGCCGACGATGTCGAGCTTGGCGGGATCGCGAAACTCGTGGCTTTCGAGCGATTTCAATTCACCGCCGAACACCAGGTGCAGGCGCTGCGGCTTCGCCTCGTCTTGGGCCTTCGCATCGGGAGAGCTCATGATCACATTTCCTTGGAAAGGCGCGCGAAGCAGCGCGGCTCAGCGCGCTGGCCTTTGCCCTCGCGGCGGCGAAAACGCAAGCGCCCGAAAGCCGCCGCCGTCAGATTGTAGCCGCGCTCGATGAGCGCGGCTGACGCGGTCCAAAGGACGTCCGAAAGGACCCACGTCTTTCGACGGGCTATGGACCGCGTCTACAAGTCCGCTTTGGTGGCGGCCCGAAAGCCCTTGATGAGGCGGGGCGCGCCTAGGTCCGACGCAGCAAGAAGCGCGCCGCGGCGGACCTGCCGGGAATTGTAGCGGAGCCGCTCGCCCGAAGCGTCGATCAGGCGCGCGCCCGTCTCCTCGAGCAGAATATCGGCGGCGGCGATGTCCCAGTCGTGCGAGTTCTCGGCGGCGACCGCTAAATCGATAGCGCCGCGCGCCACAAGGCACAGCCGGTAGGCGAGCGCAGGCACGCGCGGAATGATCTCGACCGGGACGCCGAGTTCCGCCGCCATTGCCTCGATGACGAGCTTGGGGCCGGCCGCGGCGCGCGGCGGCCAAACGGCCACGGGGGCAAGGTCCGCGCCGTTGAAGGTTGCGCCCTTGGCCCGGGCCGCTGCGTAGGTCTCGTCGAGGGCCGGCGCGTAGACGACGCCCGCGACTGGGCGCCCGTCGACGACGAGCGCAACCGAGACGGCCCAGCGGGGATCCCCGATCACAAACGCGCGCGTTCCGTCGATCGGATCGACGATGATGAGGCTGCGGCGCTTGAGGCGCTCGAAATCGTCGGCCGTCTCCTCAGAGAGCCACCCTGCATCGGGCAATGCTTCCCGCAGGCGGCGCTTCAGAAGCGCATCGGCGGCGAGGTCGGCGTCGGTGACCGGCGATCCGCCAGCTTTTGTCACGACGCGGGCGGAGGTTCGGCCGCCAGGATTGAAATGTTTAAGCGCCAGCGCTCCGGCTTCGCGAGCGGCGGAGAGCAAAAGATCACGCGCGGCAAGCGCGTCAGTATCCGCGTCGACGCTCACACTGGATGTCCATGGCGGAGGAAAGATTGAGGCTGGCTTTAGCTCCGTGGGCGACGGCGCGCAATCGCAAAGGCGGCCTTCGGAGTTTCCGCCTGACGGCGCGCGGACTTGGTCTCGTCGTCCAAGGCGAGCTGGTTGCCCGCCTGTTCTCGTCAGTGATGCGGCGGCAGGTCGGCGATCATCGACGCGGGCTAGTCTATGGAGACCACGGGAGGGGCAAGCGCTCCTTGAACGGCCTCCGCCACAGCGCGGCCGAGCAATTCATGCTGATCGACCTCGTAGTGAATGCCGTCGAGATCCGAGCATCGAATGACTTGGCCAGCGTCCAGGAACGCAACGCCCTCGCGCTCTGCGACGTCTCGATAACGCTGGCCGAGGAGAAGCGACTTTTCCTGGCCGCCCTCGAACATCTCCGCGTAGTCGGTAAGCTTGGCGATCGGGGGCGGCGCGACCAAAAGGATTTTTGGTGGGCGGGCGTCCGGACGTTGGCCATAGGCGCGAGCGAGGAGGATGAGGCGCGCTGCCGCTTCGGCGATGTCGAAGGCGGAAACGGAGAACCGCTTCTTCAAGTCGTTGCAGCCAAGCGCGAGGATAACGAGATCGACCGGCGAATGGCTCATCAGGCAGGGCGGCAGCGCATCCGCCCCGCAGCGATAGGGCTCGATCGGATCGTCGTGGACGGTTGTTCGGCCGTTGAGCCCCTCGGCGATCACCTCGAAGTCCGCTCCAAGCTCGCGCTGAAGCACGCCCGGCCAGCGCTGCGCGCGAGGAAATCGGTCTCCCGTCGCAGGATCGTAACCTCAGGTGTTGGAATCGCCGAAGGCGACGATGACGGGCATAGGCTCGAGCTCCTTTGCGCATCAGTGCGGGCCGATGGTCGTTGAGAAGTTAGCCTCGAGCCTTTAGCAGCGAGCCGGCGACGCAAAGAGCCGTCGATCTTTCAGCGCGAAGCCCAATGCAGCAAGGCCAACGGCAAGGAGAACGATCGAGGGCGGTTCGGGCACGGGCTGGGCAGGCGTATAGTTGTAGGTCACGCTCTCTGTTGGAAAAGTGGAGGAGATGCTCGCGGGGGTGTTCGTTGCGTTAACAATCGTCAGGTTCGGCGTCACGGCGCCAGGGACAAGATATGTGGCCAGCGAACTGTCCGTGCTTGTCAGCGAAGCTTGGGCCGCGCCGTTCCCGAAGGAGACGGCGGCCATGGTCTGGTTTGTCAACTGAGGCGTCTCAGAACTGTCGACTCCGACAAACGTCAGCTCATACGCTGCATCATTGAAGTCCGAGGGCCGCCGCCGGTAAAGTTCGCTGTCGCGACGACGTCGTAGGTCACAGAATTCAGAGTTCCCAAGGCAGGATCGAACGCACTGAAGTCGGAACCAGTCTCAAATCCATATCCGTCGAGCGGGTCGAAGGTGAACGTCTCGGTCAGGGTGGCGGCATGCGCCGACCAGCCGCCGAGGACGGCGATCGCCACCGCCATAGCCAGACGCGATTCTCTTGAGCAAAGAATTGTCGCGCTCGCGATCGATTTTCGCATTGGTAATCTCCTTGAGTGAACTGAAAGCCGAAGACATGCTGACCTTCGCCGGATGAGCGTACATCAGCCTCTAGACGCAAATGACAAGAGGAGACAAGCTTGCGCGCCTGTATCAAGCGGCACCTCCCCGTTCCGTGAGCAGAGCGCTAGCGATCGACGCCCACTCCTCGTCGAGCGAGGCCTGACAGATCGGCTTGCGCGCGCGGCGGTACCAATAGGCGGCGTTGCCGGCGTCGCCCTCCTTGCGATGCAGATAGGCGTGCACCCAGTCGCCGGCTCCGCCCTCGTCCGCCTGCGCCGCGTCATGCGCGCCGTCCCAGTTCCCCTGCGCGTCGAGCCAGAGCGCCCGCAAGGCCTGGCTCAACGCCGGAGGCTCTGAGGCGGAGAGCGAGGCGCGGAAAGCGGCGAGGTCCAATGACGGCTCCTATCTCGCTTCGGCCCAGACAAGACGCGCGGCGAAGGCGCTCATGAGCGCCGCAAATCCATAATCGAACAGCCGGAGCGCGCGCGGGTTGCGCTTCGCCGCGGCGACAAAGCGTCCGGCCACAAGAATGATGATCGCGTTCACCGCGGTCGTGATCGCGATGAAGCCGAAACCCAGCGCAAAAAGCTTCGCGCCCGCATGGGAATCGCTCGCGCTGATGAACTGCGGCAGGAAGGTCACGAAGAACAGCACGATCTTCGGATTGGTGAGATTGATGAGAAGCCCATTCGAAAAAGCGCCGCGCACGCCTCCACGCGCCGGCCCGTCGGCCTTGAGCTTGAGCGCCGAGCCATGGCGAATGGCGCGCCAGGCGAGCCAGAGTAAATAGAGCGCGCCGGCGACCTTCACCGTCTCGTAGGCCTCGGCCGAGGCCGCCAGCAGCGCCGAGAGGCCGAGCGCAGCGGCGAAGGTGTGGACGATGAGGCCAAAGCTCGCGCCCGCTTGGGCCGCGAAGCCTTGCGCCTTGCCGCCGGACAGGGTCCGCGACAGAAAAAGGGCCATATCCGCGCCCGGCGTCGCGGCAAGGATGAGGCAGGCGGCGACATAGGCCGCCGCCCACGAGGAACTGGCAAAGATCGGAGTCATGTGACGACCGAAGTTGGCGCCGAACTCGCCCGACGTCAAAGCGCCCAGATTTGCAATGGGCGACAGATGCGCGAAGCCGGCCTGGCGTCGCAATTTAGCCAAGATCCTAATGCCTCCTCCTTAGAACGGTGGTGGGGTTTCGCATATGCTTTGTGCTGTGGGGCGCGTGGCTATTTGTCTCGCGATCGGCATGTCCGCCACGCTGGCGACGACGGCGGCCCGCGCGGCGTTTCCCGGCGCGCTCTACGAGACCTTCGGCGATGGCGGCGTGGTGGCTCTCGATCTCGCTGATCCGGCTGTCGCCCTGGGCAGCCTGGGCCTGAGCGGCACCAACATCGTCGCCGGGGACGGCAGCGTCTATTTTCAGGATGGGACCGCGATCTATGCGTCCAGCCCAACCCTGGTCGGGGCGACGCTCGTCTTTAACAACAGCGTGGCGCCGAGCGGTCTCGCGCTCGACGCTGCGGACGACATTCTCTATGAAAGCTTTGCAGGGGGCGCCGTCGCCGCGGTCAACGCCAAAACGGGGGCCGGGATCGGCAATCTCAGTATCCCCGCGACCAACATGGTGTTCGGGGACGGGACAGTCTACATCCAGGATGGGACCGCGATCTATGCGTCCAGCCCAACCCTGGTCGGGTTGACGCTCGTCCTTAACAACCGCGTGGCGCCGAGCGGTCTCGCGCTCGACGCTGCGGATGGCATCCTCTACGAGAGCTTTGCAGGGGGCGCTGTCGCCGCGCTCAACGCCAAGACGGGGGCCGGGATCGGCAATCTCAGTATCCCCGCGACCAATGTGGTGTTCGGGGGCGGGACGGTCTACATCCAGGATGGGACCACAATCTACACCTCCAGCCCAACCCTCGTCGGGCTGACGCCCTTCCATGACAACGGTACAGCGCCGCTCGGGCTCGCCTACTCGCCTGCCTCCTCGCCCACACCCGTTCCAGAGGCCCCAACCCCCGCCCTGATTCTAATGGGCTTCGTTGGAATTGTTTTCTTGTCTTCGCGTCAGGCGGCGGCGCGGGCGTAGCGGATCGCTACTGTCTTGCGCCCGCCGCCATCGCCGCTTCTACCTCGGCGCGTCTCGGCAGTGGCGCGACGGCGCCATAGCCCAGGGTCGAGAGCGCCGCCGCCACATTGGCGAAGCGCGCCGCGGCGAAGGGATCGCCGCTCCGCGCATATTCGGTGAGAAAGGCGCCGTCGAAACAGTCGCCGGCGCCGGTTGCGTCGATCGCCTGAACTTTATGCGCGTAGACGCGCTCACGGCCCTTGGGCGTGGCCGCCAGCGCGCCGCCGCGCCCCATTTTCACCACGACGACGCGGGCGCCGAGTTCGAGATAGAAACTCGCGATGGAATTGGGATCGCGCAAGCCCGTCAGATGCTCCGCGTCGTCGAGCCCCGGAAGGGCGATGTCGCAAGAGCGCATCGCTTCGTGAATGATGGCCCGCGCCCGGCGCAAGGGCCAGAGCTTCAGCCTCAGGTTCGGATCGTAGGAGACGAGCCGCTTGGCGTCATGGGCGATGTCGATCGCCGCGAACGCCGCGTCGGCGGCGGAGGACGAGATGGCTTGGCTGATGCCGGAAATGTGGAGGATCTTGGTCTCGCGAATGCGGTCGACCGGTAGATCCGTTTCGCTGATCCGGCTCGCCGCCGAGCCTGCGCGCATATAGGAGAACTCGTGGCCGTTCTCGCTATGGGTGACGAAATAAAGCCCGGTATGCGCGCCGCCGTTGACCACGATCCGGGTCGCGTCGACGCCCTCTTTGAGCCAGAGCTCGCGTGAGCGCCTGGCCGAATCGATCGGCGCCGACGGCGGTGAAATAGGCCGCGTCTGCGCCGAGCCGCGCCGCGCCGATCATCGCGTTCGAGGTGTCGCCGCCGAACCCTTGCACGAAGGGCGCGCCGTCCTTCGGCTGATTAAGTTCGACCAGCGCTTCGCCGATCGCCAAAAGATCCGACATCGGGTGCGCGCCTATCGCGTGGCGACGGCGACCGCGGCGCCGGCCATGAGACCGCCAGCGGCGCGATTGATAAATCGCATCGCCCGCGTCGAGCGGAGCAGCCTCCTCGCCCTGTTGGCGGCGAACGCATAGAGCGCGAGAGTCGAAAAGATCACGATCCCGCAGATGACGGCGAGTTCGAAAAGCGCGAGCGCGGTCAAGGTCCGCACATCGACGACGACCGGCATGATCGACAGGAAAAAGACCATCACCTTCGGGTTGCCGAGCGTCAGCGACAGCGAGCCCAAGAACGCGCGCCAGCCCAGCGTAGCGGGCGTCGGCGCCTCGGCGACGATCGCCGGCGCGGTCGCCATCCGCCAGGCGAGATAAAGGAGATAGACGACGCCGGCGAATTTGATTGCGACGAATATCCCCGCGAAGGTCTTGGCGATGACGGAGAGGCCTGTCGCGGCGAAAATCAGCCAGATCATGTCGCCGACGAAATAACCGGCGATGAACGGCGCGACGCCCATGAGCCCCTGCCCGAGCACGCGCGCGATCAGCGCCGCGACGCCGGGCCCGGGCGTCGCCACGGCGGCGAAATAGACCGCTGCGAAGAGCACGAGAGAACTGAAAGTCATGTCGGTCGCTTCATGTCGGTCGCCTGGGCTTGCGTCTCGCCAAGACGTTGAGCGCCTCGACCAGAGAGGAAAAAAACATCGCCGCGTAAATATAGCCTCTTTCGATATGAAAGCCGAAACCGTCGGCGATCAGCGTCATGCCGATCATCAGGAGGAAGCTCAGCGCCAGCATCAAGACGGTCGGATTTCGGTGGATGAACGCCGCCAACGGCCCGACGGCGACCATCATCACCCCGACAGCCACGATAACGGCTATCACCATGATCGGAAAATACTCCGTCATGCCGACGGCCGTGATGATGCTGTCGATCGAGAAGACGATGTCGATCATGATGATCTGGATGAGGCCGGCGATGAGGCCAAGGGGCGCAACCGGCTTTTCGTCGTCGGCTTCCCGATCCCGATCGACGCGGTGGTGGATCTCGGTCGTCGCCTTCCAGACCAGGAACAGCCCGCCCGCCAGCAACATGAGATCCCGCACCGAAAAGGAATGTCCCAGCACCGTGCTCAACGGCTCCGTGAAACGCACCAACCACGAGGCCGAAGCGAGCAGCGCCAGGCGGAACACGAGCGCCAGCGACAGGCCGAGGTTGCGTGCAAGGCCGCGCCGGCGCTCGTCGATGCGGTTCGTGAGCAGCGCGATGAAGACGAGATTGTCGAGGCCGAGGACGACCTCCATCGCGATCAAGGTCGCGAGCGCCGCCCACGCGTCGGGGTCTTCGGCCAGGCGAAGAAGATCGTCCATGCGCCGCTGAGCCCTCAGTCCTTAAGCTTTCACCCCGCCGCCGAGGGGGCGGATCAATCTTAAGGCGCCCGAGCGCGTTTCCAACCTCGGGGCTTAAGATCGCGGGCTCAGTGCTAATACCCGGGCAGAATCCAGACGTCGTCCAGACGGGTCAGAGAGCATGGTTGCGCCAACACCGGACAGTTCCATAATGGCGAAAGCGAACCTGACAGGGACCTTGTCCAAAAGGCCGCCAGCGGATCTAGCCCGGTCCAAAACCAGCGCTCCCGTCATTAGCTGTTTCTAAGTAAACGCCTCGCCGAGAAAAAAAACGGGACACGTTGCTTCCCTCGCATTTTTAACCTCTCAATCTGTACCGATACAAAAGAGGTGCAGATTCTCCGATGCCTGATGACCTTGGACTCGACAAATGTCCAAGATAGAAACGCCAACACAAGAGCGAGCGCAACCCCGCTTAGGGCATTGACATACCAAAACCGGTGCGATGGAAACAAATAGCTGACGGATTGCTGTAATGGATATCCATACAGATAGACGCCGTAGGAATAATCGGCTCCTCTGAGGAGAGAGATTTTTGGAGGATTTTGTAGGCCAACGAAAATTATTACATAGGTAAGCGGCAACGCAGACAAATATATTAAATTCCGGTTCATACATAAAACTATGTACATACATAAAGATACCAAGAATAATAACCGGCTGTAGACAATTTGGCAACGCATGACATATAGCGATACGCCAAACAAGAATGATGTAGTTAGAAAAATGACGTCCGGAACAAGAGAGGGTAATGGAGTTAGTCCAAACTGAGCCCCCAACGTCAATATCATAACAATACACAGTGCGCCGACGAATAATCCGTCTTGAATTTTGAGGAGGCCGAAAATTGAACTGGCTGTCAAAATCAAATAGCAATACAGCTCGACGGGGACTGTCCATAATTGAGCGTTTACATACTTAGGTGTAGGATTGTCGATGAAGAGGCCGGGAAGAAAATAATGAATGTCTCCGAATAAATTTAAGAAGTAGGAAAAGAATTGATAGCTGGAGAAGTATTCACGCCATGCTACCGACGTGAGCAAAGGGCCAATTATAATGACGGACACGAGCACCTCGACAGCTAACGCCGGAAATATCCGCGTGATCCTGAGTGTAAGAAACTTTGGAATGTTATTACGCTCAAGGCTTCCTGCCACCAAGAAGCCACTCAAGGCGAAAAAGCTTGGCAGAAGTAGAGCAACCAGCGGTCTGGGCGGCCCAGTCCAAAAGTAGGCTTCAGCCGATGGCCCATAACATATGGTAACACTGTGCCAAACGATTATTGAGAGCGCGAGCGTCAGTCTGAGATAGTCAAACCCGGTCGGCCGATTCCCAACCCCGTTCAGTTGCGACTGTATTGTATACATAGGAGCAAGCCCGCGCCAGCCGGAAGCCCGGGGCTAGCGCACGGTTAGACTGGGGTTTGCTTGTGCTGAAGGCTTAACGGGACATGCGCTCGCGTGCGCCGTCGAAGCCTTGAACATCCGGTTCGAAAACCCCAGCGCAGCCGTCCTCCAAGGTTCGAGAAAAGTTGGCGGGCGGCATTTCGCGAGTTGGTGTCGAAGAAGCCGAGTGGCGGCAATACTGATAACGGCGACCGCCGCTCCCGCGGGCACGTCCGCGAGATAGTGCCCTCCGACGCTGAGGGTGGCCACTATCAAAAGCATATTGAGTGGGACAAAGACGGCCAGCGTCCACGGATGGTGGCGCACCGCGTACACGAGCAGGATCGCGAGCGTCGTATGGAAGGACGGAAAACTGATGATACCGTCGACATGCGCAAAGTCTAAAGCGGCCCACTCTCCGTTACGGATCATCATCAACGTTTTCATCCAGCCTGTGCCGATGTGCGCAACATGGCCGAGCGCCGGAGTGAAGATAAAAATCGCGCAGGTCAGGACGAGACTAATGCAGAACTGCCAGATTATCTCGCCATTGCGGTCGCCCGGACGCCTGACGCTGCCGATTAAGAATACCAAAGCGCCTTGATAATATAAGCTAAAGTAGGCATGATGAAGGAGCCAATCTAGCATCGGGTGACTGGTGACCCAATTGGCCTCTACGTTCCACTTAAAGCCAAATATCGTATCGAACTTCGTTAATGCGCTGTCTACCAGCGGATATCCAGGAGCGGCGGCAAGATAAGTGAGCGGTGTAAAGGCTTTCAACGCCACTATAAACTGCAAAACCGACAACAATAGGTCGGATACTACCGCAGTCGACCATCCCATGCTGGGCGCCAGTGTGCCAACAACACTGCAGAACGTAGCGCATAGAACAATTAATAGGTCAAACTCAATCGCTAACCAAAGAGATTTCCATATTATTGTGACGTTTAGTTCCCACAGTCCGGCCGCCGAGACGAGACCGGCGATTGCTATAAATACCCATCTGGTGGAGTAGTCGTTAAGCAAAGGGCGATGGATTGGAATATCGTTAAGCAAAGGCCGAGAAATTAGGAACAGGGAATTTGAAAACATAACCCACCTTTCGGGCAAAAGACGAGAACAAGTTCGTCCACAGTGCAATCGTCCGAGATACGGGAATTCTTCAACGCTAGCCGCGGCCTCGCAGGACGCGGATCCGAATTGATCGCGCGCCAGCCGAAACCCCGGCTGGCGCGCCTTCTTGGTTCACTTGAGGGTGGAGCCGACCTGCTGGAACACCGTGCTAACCTGGGTGCCGACCAGCTGGAGCGCGACGATAATGAACACCGCAATGAGGCTCGCGATCAGCGCATACTCGATCGCCGTCACGCCGGATTTATCGCTAAGAAATTTCCGAACTTGAAGCATGGGATTCTCCTGACGCTATGGGCCCCTGCGTTCGTAAAGCCGCGGCGGTTCCAAAACCGAGGCTTTCGAAGTGGGCGCAGGATCCCGACCACGAGGCAAAATCCCACCTGGCCATTGCCAACCGCTCGATTGGACGGCTAAAATTTTATCAGTGGCCGCTTACGGTGCGGGATTGCTCGCTGATCCTTAATTAAGTGGGCGCGTTGAAGCCGGAAATTCGGCGTCCATATCGACTGGCTGGAAGCGCGGGGCGGCCTGAAAAGTCATAAGACAAGCGAGCTGCTTTTGGATCGAGGCCGCCGAAGGCGGGGCGCGACAATCTCTTGCAGGAAATCAGAAATAAGCGTAAGCTCGCCCCATGAACAATCCTGGCTTCCGCATGACCTCGAGCGCACTGTGCCGTTGGGGCTTCTCAGCCGGCGGAAAGGGCGCTAGAAAAACTCCTCCCGCCGAAAATCCCGCGCAACCCCTTGAAAAGTCTTGTTTCGGACGAGAGAATCCAAGGAAATCCAAGAGAATCCAATAGCGAGAAATTGGGGCTTTCGCAGCCAAACGGCCAGGGAACGAGAAAACCCAAATTGGCTAAGGTTGCAACCCTGACGGAACAAAACCACTTTTCAAGAGTGTACATAACTCTCTGGCTGGGACGAAACAGCTGGCCGCTGCTATGACGCCTGTGCAGGGGCCGCCAGGACCGCCTCTTCGACCTGCGCCAGCCGATCCTTGCCGAAGAACATCTCGGCCCCGACAAAGAAGGTCGGAACCCCGAACACGCCGCGCGCGACGGCAGCCGCGGTGTTGTCGGCGAGCTTGAGCTTGACGCGATCCGTCTGCGCTGCGGCGAGCAGGCTCGCCGAATTGAGGCCGGCGGAATCGACGCGGCGCGCCAGAACCTCGCGATCGTCCAGCTTGAGCCCCTCTTCCCACAGGCCCTCGAGGCCCATTCCGAGATAGGCGGCCTCGACGCCCGCCTCACCGGCCGCGATCAGCCCGCGCATCAGCATCAGCGTGTTGACCGGAAAATTGGGGTTGAAACGGAACTTGTCAATTCCGTGCTTGGCGATGAAGCGGCGGAGTTCGAGCATCTCATAGTCGAGCTTGCCCTTGACGCCCGCGTAGGCCACGCCCGGCGCCACATTGCCGGTCGCCTTGAAGATGCCGCCAAGCAGACAGGGGCTGATCGCGAGCCGCGCGCCGGTGCGTTCGAGGATTGGCGGCAGCGCCCGATAGGCGAGATAGGCGTTCGGGCTCGCGAAGTCGAAAATGAATTCGATGGTCGCGCTCATCACCACGTCTCCGACCACGGCCGCAGGTCCATCTCGAACGTCCACGCGCTGCGCTTCTGGCGATAGAGCCAAACATAGTTCTTGGCGATCTCGTCGGGAACGAGAATGGCCTCGCGCATGAGCTTCTCGGCGGCGTCGGCCATGATGGAGCGAATGAACGTCCCGTCAACCGCGCCGTCGATCACCACATGGGCGACATGGATTCCTTTAGGCCCCAGTTCGCGCGCGAGACTCTGCGCCAGCGCGCGAAGCGCGTGCTTCGCCCCGGCGAAGGCGGAGAAGCCCGCAGCCCCGCGGACGCTCGCGGTCGCGCCGGTGAAGAGGATCGCGCCGCGGCCGCGTTCGATCATTCGCCGCGCCGCCTCGCGGCTTGTGAGGAAGCCAGCGAGCGCCGCCATTTCCCAAACCTTGGAATAGACTCTCGTCGTCGTCTCGACGATGGGGAAACGCACATTCGCTCCGATATTGAAGACGAGGACCTCGATCGCGCCGATCTCGCGCTCGATCCGTTCCATGAGGGCGACGACATCATCTTCGACGCGCGCGTCGAGCCCGAACGCGTAAGCCTCGCCGCCCTCGGCGCGGATCGCCTCCTTAAGCTTGTCGATCGCCTCGATATGCCGCGGCCGCCGCGTGACGCAGACGCGAAGGCCCTCGCGCGCGAAGGCGTGTGCGATCGAGGCGCCGAGCCCATCGCCCGCCCCGATGACCAGGCAGACGCCCCGCCCCTGATCCGTCTCGCTCACGGGCGCAAGTCCGGGAAATTCAGGACGCCGCCAGCGGATGCGCCGGATGCGAGAGTGAAGACAGCCGCCAAGGCAAAATGAATGCGCATCTTGGACCCGAGTCCGAGGCAGGGATGAATATCACAGAATTGGCGCCTGCAAGGCCTTCGCAGAGCCGCGGCCTCACATCAGCGCCCGCAAGCCAGCGAAGATTCCGACTGCAGAGACGGTCGCGCAAACGCCGATGATCGTTGCGAGATACCAGCCACGCAGCCGATAGGGCTCCGGCAAGGTCACGACCGCCAGGGCCACCAACAAGCCAATAACGAGCGGCATGAGGAAGGCATTGAAGACTTGAGCGACGATGTTGAGCCAGACGAGGTTGGAGGCGAACCCCACCACAGCGCCCGAGCCCAAAACGCAAGCCGCGTAGACGCCATAGAACCAGCCCGCATCGAATGGCCGGCGCTCCAATGAACGCCGGTAGCCGGCGATTTCGCCGACGCCCCAGGCCAGAGCCAGAGAGGAGACGATCGCCGCGACCAGCGACGCCCCGAGCACGCCGGCGCTGAACACAACCCTGCCGATCCGCTCGCCCATGACCGGGGTCAGCGCGCCGCTGATCTCTCCCACCGTCGACAGGCTCGACGACGCGCCGCCGCCAGCGAACGCCGCGGCGGCCGCGACCAGCACCGCGCCGGTGAGGCACTGGGTCAGAATCGCGCCGACGCCGGTGTCCCATCGGGCCGCGGTGAGATCGCCGGGGCGCAGCTTCTTCTCCACCGTCGCCGACTGCTGGTAGAAGATCATCCATGGGTTGAAGGTCGCGCCGATGATCGCCGCGCCCATGAACAGAAAATCGCGGTTCCCCAGCGGCAGATCGACCGCGTCCCGCGCCAGCGCCTTGAGGCCCGGGTGCGCGCCCCATGCAACGGCAAAGAAAGCCAGTTCGAACAGGCCAACGATCAAGGCCGCGCGCTCGACCCGCTTGTAAGACCCGCTGGCCACGATGATGAGGAGGGTCGCTGCGGCCAGGGGCAGCGTGAAGGCGCGCGAGAGGCCGAACAGCTCACCGACGCCCGCAACGCCGGTGAACTCCGTGATCAAGGATCCGACGACAGCGGCGGTTAGCCCCAATGTCGAAAGCCGCGCCCAGCCAAGCCCGAATCGCGCCCGGATCAGTTCGCCATGGCCCCGGCCGGTGTGGATTCCGAGCCGCACGGTCAATTCCTGGACCATGTACAGCATCGGAATGAGCATGAGCACCAGCGGCAACAGGCGATAACCCCATTGCGCGCCGCTCTGGGCGGCGGTGACCACATTGCCGGCGTCAGTATCGGCCAGCATGACGAGAAGACCTGGTCCCCAGACCGCGATCGAGCGGATCAACGAGCCAGCGCCGAGGGCGTTCGACCGCTCGGCCTTCATCGCCCGGGGCCCGGCCAAAGCCGCCGGCCGCCGACCGAAGGGCCAAAGCGGCGCCCGGCGCCAATGGACTTGGCGCGTCTCATTGCGGGCCGCGACTATCGGGAGGGATTAAGGAAAGTCAATTGGCGCGAGGCCTCAGCCATGCGCCGTTCGATGCGACCGCGCGAGGCGCTTAGCCTAAAAGCCCCAGCTCAGCCCGCCGTTGGTGTGGCCGCCGCTATCCTTGCCCATACTTATCGACAGGCCGCCGCCCTGCGGGTCCTTCGGAACTGGGTAGGAATAACCAGGAAGGCCGCTTTTCTTGACGATGGTCGTGCCTTCCGGCGGGGCATAGGGGTCCGAGAAGCGAATCTCGTTGTTGAGGCCCGCCGCCGTCGAGACAGCGGCCATATGCCTGGCCTTCGCCGCATGCGCTCGAGAGGCCTTCGACGGGCCGGAGGATAGAGTTTCGGCCGACGCCTGTGTCCAGGCGACAGCGCTGAGACATGCGATCGTCAAGCAAAGGCGATTTATCGCAGCGCCCTTTTGGATTTGCGCCCGCAGCCCTATTTTACGGATTGTTAATCACACGTGAACGCTCATGCAACCCATATTTGTTGGGGCCAGATCACATTTTTACGCATCGCGAGCCCGTGCAACGTGATTTTGCCCTGCCCGGCGACGCAAACTCTGGCGCCCGGTGGAAAACATCCCACATGAACAGGGCAGAAGCCGCAATGCGCGTGCGGCCCGCGCCCGACGCTTCGATCGAGGCTCTTCCATGCGAAACGCCAGTCCGTTGCCAGGACTGATCTTCATTATCCTCTTCGTAGCTGGTCTGGCGCTTGCCTATGCAACCGTGAGCCCGGAAAGCTACGCCGCCAGCGTCTCGATCGCGATCCTGAGCTTCATCGTCGCTTCGATCGTCGCCAGCGCGATCAAGGTCGCCGATCAGTGGGAGCGGATCGTGGTCCTCCGACTGGGCAAGTTCCGCAGCCTTGAAGGCCCGGGCTTGTTCTTTCTCGTGCCGATCGTCGAGACCGTAGCCTATCGGATCGACACCCGCGTCATCACCAGCACCTTCAGGGCGGAGCAGACGATGACACGGGACACGGTGCCGGTCGACGTGGATGCGGTGCTGTTCTGGAAGGTGGTCGATCCGAAAACGGCGGCGCTCGACGTGGCGGACTACGGTTCGGCGATCAACTGGGCGGCGCAAACAGCGCTGCGCGACGTGATCGGCAAGACCGTGCTGGCCGAGATGCTCGAGGGGCGCGAGAAGCTCAGCGTCGAATTGCAGCGCATTATCGACGCTCGCGCCAAACCCTGGGGGATCGACGTCATCTCGGTCGAGCTCAAGGACGTACGCATTCCCGCCGCCTTGCAGGACGCCATGTCGATGCAGGCCCAGGCCGAGCGCGAGCGGCAGGCTCGGGTGATATTAGGAGATTCGGAGCGGCAGGTGGCGGATTCCTTCAACGCCGCGGCGAAGACCTACGCCGACAACCCGACCGCCTTTCATTTGCGGGCGATGAACATGCTCTACGAAGGCTTGAAGCGCAGCAACGCGACCATCGTCATCGTGCCCTCGACCGCGGTCGAATTGATGCAGCTTGGCGGGATGCCCACAATGGCGACGGTCGCCAGCGCCATCGCCCATACGCAGGCCGCTAACGGGCGCCGCCCAGCCGCTTCAGGCGAGTGAAGCCAAGAGAGCGAGATGTGGGCTCGGCGTCATAAGGCGTCAGCGCAGGCAAGACCCCGGCACGAGTTTTCCGCGACTGTCATTGCAGCGCGCTGAATGCCGCGAAGATAGGCCTCCGCCTTGTCGAGGCCGAATTGTTCGACCGAATATTCCCAGATCTCCTCGACGTCGCGTCGGGCTCTTGGCGTGAACTCAAGACGCCTCATCGTCGCCGGGTTTCGGACTTCCGCCTGTCCTCCAGAAAATTATCAAAATCGAACGGCTCCGGCTCCCCGCTCCGCTCGCCTTCGACCAGCGCAGCCTGAAAGGCCGAAAGTCTCACTTCGCGCTCCTCAAGGAGCCGAAGCCCCGCGCGCACCGCGTCGCTCGCGGAGCTGAAGCGGCCCCGGGCGACCTGCTCTTCGATAAGCTCGGCGAAATGGTCGCCAAGGCTGTCTGATGTGTTCCTGCTCCTTGTGAGCGCAAATGTACCAAGACTTGGTACTCCAGCCAAGAAGCTTGCAGCCCGGTCACGCCAGCGCATCCTTGACCACCCGCCCGTCCTTCATGATGACGAGGAAATTCTTGTCGGGATCGGCGATGAGCTTGAGATTGGCGAGCGGGTCGCCATCGACGAGAATGAGGTCAGCGAGCGCGCCGGCCTCGATCACTCCGAGCTTGCCTGGATAAGGATTGCGCGGGCCGGACATCGCCAGGAGTTCGCCGTTTGTCGCCGTCGCCATCTTGAGGATCTCGGCCGGACGATACCAGCGCTCGAGGGTCGTCAGGATCGCCCCCTGATGCGCTGTCATCTCCGAATCGAACAATATGTCCGTGCCCCAGGCCGTCTTGAGGTTGAACGCCTTGGCGAATTTGTAAGCCGCGTCCGTTCCTGCATAGACCTGCTGCGCTTTCGCCTCGCCTTCGGGCGTCGGCATCGCATTGGAGTATTCGTTGTTGAGAAACGGTTGCGCACTGAGCCATATGCCTTTCCGCGCAATCACCGCGGCCGTCGCCTCGTCCATCAGGTGGCCGTGCTCGATGCATTTGACGCCAGCGCGGATCGCGGTCTGGATCGCGCGCGGCGTATAGGCGTGCACGGCGACATAGGTCCCCCAGTTTTCCGCGGCGTCCGTCGCGGCGCGGAACTCGGCCTCGGTGTATTGGCTGACATCAATCGGATCGTGGTGCGAGGACACGCCGCCGCCCGCAGCGAGCTTGAGCTGGCTCGCGCCGAGCATCAATTGCTCGCGGGCCCGCTGGAGCACGCGATCGACGCCGTCGGCGATGGCGCCGCCGCCGATCGCTTCGACGCGGCTCAGCGGCGCATTGGGGGATGCGGGAACTTCATAGGGGAACCGAAAATCGCCGTGGCCGCCGGTTTGCGAGATCATCGCGCCTGACGGCCAGATGCGCGGGCCTGGCGCGAGGCCACTGTCGATCGCTCGCTTCAGGCTGAAGGTCGGCCCGGCCATGTCGCGGACGCTGGTAAAGCCGCGCATCAGCGTCTTTCTCGCTTCGTCGGCCGCGACAAGGGTGATGTAGCCGACATCCGCGGTCATGAGGACACTGATCGGCAACGACGCCATCATCGCGTGCCAGTGCGCGTCGATAAGGCCCGGCATCAGAACTCGGCCGCCGCAATCGACGACTCGGACGCCAGGGTCGAGCGTGGCTTCCGCCCGCTCGACCGCCTTGATCGTCTTGCCGTCGACCACAACCCGTAAGCCCTCGATGAGCGTGTCCGATTTGCCGTCGAACAGCCGCACATTGGTAAAGGCGATGGGCGCGCTCGGCGCTGTCGCAGCGCGGGCGGACGAGCCGCCCGGCCCGGCCGCGAATGCGCCGAAGGTCGCGCGGATGCGGGCGCTCGACGAATGTCGAAAGAATTTTTCCGCGAGACGCGCGTTCAGGCGCGCGAAGCCAGGCGTATGGCAGAGGCAGCCCACCGACGGCGGCGCTTTCCGATCATCCGGCGCGCATTGAAACATATACCTTCCCCCGAGGACGGAGCATTGCGCCGCCGTTGGCGATCGAGAGGAAGCTATGTGGATCGGCGATCCGCCGCAATTGGGCGAAAGCCGGTCTCAGGCAGGGGTGGGCGCGTCGGCGCGAATGAGCTTCTCGTGTTTGAGCTCGGCCCAGAGGTCGGAGGGAATGGAATAGCGGAAGGCGGCCAGGTTCCGCTCGACCTGGGCGCGCGAAATCGCGCCCGGAATGATCGAGGCGACGATCGGATGGCCGAGCGGGAAGTGCAGCGCCACTGCGGCAAGCGGAGTACGGTGGCGGGCGCAGACCGCCTCGATTTTCTTCACCCGCTCGAGGATCTCAGGGCCAGTCGGCGCGTAATTGTACATCGCGCCGGGGACGGCGCCGGTTGCGAGAATCCCGGAATTGTAGCCGCCGCCGATGACGATCCCGACGCCTCGCTCCTCGCAGCGCGGGAACTCGCTCTCGAGCACGTCCTGCTCGAGCAGCGTGTAGCGCATCGCGAGCAGGAAGAAATCCATGTCGAAGAGATCGAGGAAGCGCGGGATCGAGCCCAGGGAGTTAAAGCCAGCGCCGATCCCGCCAATGACGCCTGCCTCGCGCAATTCCGCCAGCGCCCGCCAGCCGCTCGTCTTGAGCTGAGTGAAATAAGCGTTGAGCGCCGCAGGATTGTGGTCCCAGGGGTCGAGATCGTGGATGAGGAGGACGTCGACCCGATTGATGCCGAGCCGCTGCAGACTGTCCTCAAACGAGCGCATTACGCCGTCGTAGCCGTAGTCGAACACGGTCTGAAACTCGAGACCTCCCAACCATTGGTCCTTGATCGCGTTTGGTCCGAATGGCCGACGCAACACACGGCCGATCTTGGTCGATATGACGAAGTCGGGGCGCGGCTTGCGGTAGAGCGCGCGTCCGAGCCTGTGTTCGGCGAGCCCGCGTCCATACCATGGGGACGTATCGAAGTAGCGCACGCCGCCGTCCCAGGCGGCGCCGATGATTCCAGCCGCCTCCTGGTCCTCGATCTTCTCGAAAAGTTCGCCGAGCGGGGCCGTGCCGAGCCCGAGCTCGGTCACGCTCACGTTGGTCCGGCCGAGCTTGCGCGTCTTAAGGGACGGGAGATTTGCGCCGCTCATGTCGGGCTATCCTGAGTGCCGGCGCGAAGCGCGCGCTATTCTTCTGGCTCGGTCCCGAAACGCAGCGGATAGCCCTTGGCTGCGCCGGCTTCAGTTCCGCGTGCGGCCTTGGTCTCGGCGATGTCCTGCGCGAACACCGCAACCACGCAGACGCCCTTGCGGTGTGCGGTCATCATCACGTTGAGCGCTTGGGTCTCATTGAGGCGAAACACGCCCTTCAGGACCTCGACCACGAACTCGCGCGGCGTATAGTCGTCGTTGAAGAGAATGACCTTGTGCAGGCGCGGGCGCTGGACCCGCGTCTCGGTCTTCGTCGCAATCTTGGTGGCGGCCTTGCTCATCGTGCTCTCTTGGGCGGGCGCGGGTCACGGAAGCGAAGATATTTTGCACTCTCGCTTCGCCGGTTTCAAGCCGATTTGCGTACGCCGATCGCTGAACGCTAGGCTCAAGGCCGCGACATCACGTCATGCGGCCAGTGCGGCGCGGTTTTTGCGTCTGCGACAGAGCGTCGGCCGTGGCGTAACGCCGAGGAGCCACCTTATGTTGAACACGCGCCAGCCGGTCCTGCGCAACTTTTGGTACGCCAGCCTGCCGCTCGCCGAACTCAACGACGGGCCGAAGCCCTTTCGCATCCTGGGACAGGACATCGTCCTCTTTCTCGATGCGGCGGGCGAACCCGCGGCGCTCGAGGACCGCTGCTGCCACCGCACGGCTAAATTGTCCAAAGGTTGGCTCAGGGAGGGCCATATCGTATGCGGCTATCACGGCTGGGAATACGATCGCACGGGCAAGCTCGTGAACATCCCGCAATTTCCGTTCGAGCAGCCGGTCCCTGAGGCTTCAGCCAAAAGCTTCCTCGCTAGGACGCGCTATGGCGATGTCTGGATCTGTCTCGGCGAACCAATCGCCGACATCCCGGATTTGCCCTACGAGGAGGACGGCGCTTTCCGACGCATCCATCAGTTCGACGAGTTGTGGCGATGCTCCGCGCTGAGGATGATGGAGAACTCGTTCGACAATGCGCACTTCGCTTTCGTCCACAAGGGCACGTTCGGCGATATCGATCAGCCGAAGCCGGAGAAATATGAACTGACGGAAACCGACTACGGCTTCGTCGCCGAGACCATTGTCCCTGTAAGAAACCCGCCTTTAGCCGCGCGCATCACGGGCACGACCGAGCTATGGACGAAGCGCAAAATGCGCAACGCCTGGTTCATGCCGTTCTGCCGCACTATGGATATGGAATACCCCTCCGGCCTCCGACACGTCATCTTCAATTCGGCGACGCCGGTCGATGACGGCGCGATCCGGCTCATTCAAATTCTCTACCGCAATGACCGCGAGGAGGATTGCTCGACCGCCGAGCTCATCGCCTGGGACAAGACGATCATCGAGGAGGACCGGGAGATTTTGGAATCCACCGACCCGGACGCAATCGTCGACATGAGCCGCAAGCTCGAAATGCACATGCCCTCCGACCGCCCCGGAATGCTGATGCGCAAGCGCCTCAACGCCCTGCTCGAGGCCCATGGAGAACACGAGGTCGCCCGCTGACCGGGATATCTCCGACGCCTGTCGCCTTGGTGGACAGCGCGAGCGGCGGGGCTTACGGACGATTGTCCCATTTCCGTCGTCTGATTGGCCGGCTGCGCGTTATACGAATGCGCCCTTGGGAAGCAACGTTGGCTCGTCCGACGCCCGCAGGCGCCGCTCTGCGCCGCCCGACCCACAGGAGGGAGAGATGATCGTTCGACAGGGGACCGCAGCAGCAGGGATGGCGCTCATCCTCGGCGCCGCGGCGGCTCATGCTGGACCCTGCACGGATCGGATCTATCAAACCGGCCTCGATGTCGCCAAGCTCCTGAACTCCGCCGCGGCTCAGGGGCGGCCGGCGCGGCAATCGGCGTTCGCCACCATGCATCGCCAGCCGACTCCTGGGTCGATCGCCAGCGCGGAACAGGACGCGGGCGATCTCACCAGCGAGGAGGTCCAGGCAATCACCGAGGCCATGGATGAGGCGCGCCACGCCGATGACGAGGGCGACCGCGACGGCTGCGAGAAGGCGCTGAGCGACGTCGACCGCCTGCTGAAGAATTAGGGTGAGACGGGTTTTGGCGTCTGCGTAACTGGTAAGAACACGAGCTGACGCCTAGAATGGGAATGTGACGCTCGCCCCGCTCCTCGACGCCCCACTGGTCATACGGTTTCATGCCGCTTTCGCCTTCGCGGCGATCGGCCTTGGCGCCGTCCAGCTTCTGGCCCCCAAGGGAACGCTGCCGCATCGAACGATCGGCTGGGCGTGGGCCGTTATCATGATTCTGGTCGCGGGGACTTCGTTCTTCATTCACACGATCCGAACCTGGGGACCCTGGAGCCCGATCCACCTTCTCTCGTTGTTCACGCTGGGAGTGGTTCCCCTCGCCGTCCTGCAGGCGCGCCGACACAACGTGAAAGCTCATCGTTCGGCGATGATCTGGATTTTCACCCTGGCGCTCGTCGTCACAGGGTTGTTCACGCTTGCGCCCGAACGAATCATGAGCAAGGTCGTGTTAGGCGGCTGAGGGGCGCGCTTGCGGCTAGAATCGCGGCGTACGGACGGATCCGTGCGTGCGGGGTCCGCGTTCAACCCATTGTGACCGCGATATTTTGCCTTCGCCTTGCCGGAGGGTCCTCGCGGCGCCAAAAAGCGCCAGCCTGAAAGACCCCGATGCGCTCCGCCATTCTCACCGCCTTCATCATCGCGACCGCCCTGTTCATGGAGAACATGGACGGGACAGTCATTTCGACCTCGCTGCCGGCGATCGCGCTCGACCTGCATCAGGATCCGATCGTCCTGAAGCTCGCGCTCACCTCCTACATGCTGACGCTCGCGGTGTTCATTCCCGCCTCGGGCTGGGTCGCCGACCGCTTCGGGGCGCGCACGGTGTTCTGCAGCGCGATCGTCATCTTCACTCTCGGTTCGATCCTGTGCGGCGCCTCGTCCTCGCTTTCGACCCTGATCGCCGCGCGCGTGTTCCAGGGGCTGGGGGGAGCGATGATGGTGCCGGTTGGGCGCCTCGTGCTGTTGCGCTCCATAGCGAAGAGCGATCTCGTCACCGCGATGGCCTATCTCACCGTTCCGGCGCTGATCGGCCCGGTGGCGGGTCCTCCACTCGGCGGCTTCATCACCACCTATTTTCATTGGCGCTGGATCTTCTGGATCAACGTTCCGATCGGTGTTCTCGGCGTCTTGCTGTCGCTCAGGTTCATCGAGAATTTGCGCGAGGAGGCGGTGCCCCGTTTCGATTTCAAGGGGTTCGTCCTATCGGGCGTCGGCCTCCTGAGCCTCATATCGGGCCTGAGCATGATTGGGCGGGGCATTGCGCCTTATTGGGTCGTCGCGGCGATGATCGCGGTCGGCGCCGCGTCGCTCGCTTTCTACGTCAGGGACGCCGACGGCAATGAAGACGCGATCCTCGATCTCAAGCTGCTCAAAATCCCTACGTTTTTCGCCGGGGTCATCGGCGGGCTCATTTTCCGGATCGGCATCGGCGCCATGCCCTTCCTGCTGCCGCTTTTGCTGCAGGTCGGGTTCGGCCTCACGCCGTTCGCATCCGGTTCGATCACCTTCGCCACCGCGGCCGGCGCGCTCTTGATGAAGTTCACCGCTTCCACCGCCCTGCGCTGGTTCGGCTTCCGCCAGACGCTGGTCGTCAACTGCCTCATTTCGGGGGCGTTTCTCGGCGCCTGCGCGCTGTTCACGCCTTCGACCCCGCACTGGCTTTTGCTGCTCACCCTGCTCACCGGCGGTTTCTTCCGCTCGCTCCAGTTCACGGCCCTCAACGCCATCAGCTATGCCGACGTCGACCCGCCGCGGATGAGCCGCGCCACCAGCTTCGCCAGCGTGTCTCAGCAGATGTCGGGGGCGGTTGGGGTCGCGGTGGCGGCGATATGCGTGGAAGCGATCCAGTTTGGCTTCGGCGATTCCGAGCTCATGGCGCGCGACCTCTCGCTCGCCTTCGTGCTGGTCGCGATCGTCTCGAGCCTCTCCGTATTCGTCTTCGCTGGGCTCAAGCCGGACGCGGGCGCCGCAGTGTCTGGACGAATGGTCTCGACGACCGAAGAGCGCGCGGCCGCCGCGGCGGAGTGAGCGCGAGCGCGCCCTTCCCGGCGGCGGGCTTGCCGAACGGCCGCGTCGCTGTCAGTTAAGGCTGGTCATCGACGTCGCCGGGTGGGGGGCGAATGGATCAACCGCGCGGCCGAACCATGCGGTTACTGGCGCTCGGGGCGGTGCTCATTGCGCTGACAGCCGGCTATGTCGTGATGGTGCGCAAATTCGACGTCACGGAACTCCCCCTCGAGCGGCATTTTGGCGCCACCGACAAAGTCGTTCCCGCAGGCGAGGTTTATATCGAACCGCTCAGCATTGACGCCCTCAACGACGCCATGCAGGTTCGCGCGTACCTCTCGCCAGGCATATCGGAAAGCAAAAACGATAAGGCCGCCTCCGACCACGATTTGACCCTGCTGATCAGCCACGACAGCACGGTGGAGGAACTCAAGCTGGCGACGGGCGACCACATCGCCAGCTCGACCTTCGAGGTCGACCTGAACGAAGGCAGCGTCACCCATTACCCATTTGACAGCTATGCAACGCGGCTCGGCGTCGAACTCCGGGACGGAAAGTCCTCACTCAGGCTCCCGGCCAGGATCACCACGTGGGAGGGAGTGCTCGGGTACGATCTGCATACGACCGGCCGGCCCGGACCCGATCCGGATGACACTCAACTGACAACCATTGTTGCGCGAAACGGCGCCTTTGCGCTGTTCGCGCTATGCGCCTACGGCGCCATGCTCGTGCTTGCCGGCTGCGCGCTTACGGTGGGCGTCTTGACCTTCGCCGAGGTGTGTCGTCCAGAGGCGACCTTGATCGGGGCTCTGGCCGCGATCGCCTTTGCCCTGCCCGTGTTGCGCAGTGCGATGCCGGGCTCGCCGCCGCTTGGCGTGTCGGCGGATATGTGGGTCTTTTTGTGGACCGAACTCGCAGTCGTGCTGGCCATCGTCTTGTTGGTCTTCAAGTGGGCGAGGTCCGGCTTCGGGGCTTGAGCCGGAGCGCAACCGGGCGGTGGAAATCCCGCTCGAGCACGCGCTCATAAACGCGCATAAACGCTAGCAGGCGCTAGTAAACGCTAGTAAATTAACTAGCGTTTACTAGCGTTTATTTTTCGGAATCGGGACTTTTCAATGGGTTACGGCCGATCGAAATAAGGAAATCCCTTCCTCGTCTACGGCTTGCGCCTTGGGGTTGTGCACGAACGTGTCAACAGCCTGCCGACTTCCCTCCCCCTCGCCTGGCTGTCGCCAAAAGCGCGGGTTGATTCCGCCGCCACAAATATGGGTAACACACTTTTCTGGTTATGACAAGTTGATTCTCAACACACGGTGCGCCGACAATTTCGGGTAGGCGCTGGTCAAGCGTCGGCACTCAATTGGGGATTGGGTAAACTGTCACCGTGATCCACCGTAATCCCGTGATCCCCCACCGTGATCCCCCACCGTGATCCCCCACCGTAGTCTCCTGTCACCGTAATCCCCCGACAGGCGGCGGACGGCGGGAAGCAGTCGCGAAACGAAAGGTCGGCCGCGTCGAACCCGGGCTTTCCTCATTGGCTTCGCGTTCGCCGGGGCACTCTTGACGGCTCGCTTGACTGGTCTCCCAGAGTCACACGAATAGCAAGATGCCCTGCAGCAGCCCAATCGACCCCGCTGGCGCCCCTCGAGAGGGTTTCGCTCCCTTAGGTAACCCGCCCGCCGAGAAGACGGACGCCACCTCCGGCCGCTCGGCGACGATCTTGGACATGGGTTCCGGCCGACTGCGCCCGCGCCAGCGCATTCGCTATCGAGATCTGCGGTCCATGGACCCGTGATGGAACAGATCGGCAATGGCGCTGTTGCCCTTCGGTTAGCTCGGAGCCCCAGCAAATGATCGTTTACGCGTTCGCTGGAGTGCTGTTTCTCATTCTGTGCGCCAGCGCCGCGCTGGGATCTTACGTCAGGGACCGCCTGCCCGATCGACATCGTTCGCAAGAAACCATGGCGCTCGTGCAAATCACGATCTCTCTCCTCGTGACCTTTACTTCTATTGTTCTTGCTCTTCTGACGAGCGCAGTGACGAGCGGATTTGATCAAGCGTATCGTAACTTTGGGACTTTTGCCGGCCATCTCGTTCAGGTGGACCAGTGCTTCCGCGACTATGGCTCAGAGGCAGATTACATGCGCCAGCAGTTCCGCAGCTATGTGGCGGCCGTAATCGCGAGCACTTGGCCGGATGAGCCGACGCCTAAGGGTATTTCTTATCCCGATGTATCGCATGAGCCGATCAAGGGCGAAGGCGTCTCGCTGACGGTGCTTCTCAACAACATCAGAACCGAATTGCGAGAGCTTCTGCCCAAGGACATTATGCAGCGACGCATACTCGCCGATTGCGAAACTGAATTCGCCTCCTTTCTCAAGAGCCGCTGGGATGTCATCGAGGAATCCGACAGCTCCATTTCTCCGCCCTTCTACGGGGTTCTGACGATCTGGCTGATCATTCTGTTTGCCAGCTTTGGGTTAACCGCGCGGCCCAATCCGATCACGATCATCATCGTTGTTCTGACCGCGTTTTCGATCTCCGTCGCGGTCGGCGTCATCGCCGATCTCGATCAACCCTATGGGGGGATCTTCGGCATTCCGAGCGCGCCGACCCGCCACGCATTGGCCGATATGATGCGCAACTGATCTCCGCGCGCTCACCGACTACGCCGTCGTGGAGGGGCTGCGAAAGACTGCGGCCCGCGGACTGAAGGCGCGAATCTGGCCGGACGCGAGCGAAGCGGCGAGACTGAGCGAGTTCGACGTTGCGGCGGTCGCCGCTCGACACCTCTATCTTCGAATTCTTGCCTGGACCAGGACCACCGCAAGAACGATGATGCCGAGTACGCCCTGGTAGATCGATGGGGGAACGCCAGCGATCGTCAGCGCGCTCGTGATGCTGGAGAGGCAGACCACGCCGACAAGCACTCCGGGAATGGTTCCCTCGCCGCCGTACATGTAGACGCCGCCAAGAATCGTCGCCGCAAAACTCAGCAAGAGATAGTCGGCGCCCTCGCCGGGCGTCGCGCTGATATTCTGGTAGAGATAGATGATTGCGCCGACCGCGCACAAGAGGCCGGACAAGCCGTAGCAGAGCAGTTTCGTTCTCATCACCGGCACGCCCGCAATTCGCGCGGCCGCTTCGTTGTCGCCGATCGCGTAGATGTAGCGCCCCCATTTGCTCCTATGCAGAAGCAGGCTTGTGGCCACAAATCCGACAATCAGGATGATGATCGGAAAATAGTTTTCGCCGAGCGGAAGCGAGTCGAACAAGGGCGAGATCGCATCGTTGTATTCGGACACCGTGATCGGCTGACCCGCCGCGAGAATCCATGACATGGAATCCGCGACCGACAGCATGCCCAGCGTGACGATGAACGGGGGTATCTTCGTTCGCGACACGAAGATACCGCTCATGAGCCCGGCGACCGTCGCAGCAGCGAGAGCGCCAACCGTCCCGCCAACAATGCCGTAGTCAGCGCGAAAAAAAACGATCGCCGAAATCGACATGGCGACGAGGGAGCCGACGGCCAAATCGAATCCTCCGCCTATGACGACCAAGGCCTGGCCGAACGACACCAATCCAAAGGCGGCGGCGCTGGCGATGACCAGGATCAAATTCGTGGGTCTTATGAACACGCCCCGTGAGATGATGGTGGCGATGATGAGGACCGCAACCAATAGGAAAAGCTGGTTGTAGCGCTGCAGGCTCGCTTTGGCCTTAGTCATTGCGAGTTGCATAGTAGACAGCTCCGACCAGAATGGCGCCTTGGATGATACCCTGGATGTAAGGTGACACTGCGAACGCGGTGATCACGCCGTAGAGAACGATCAGGATCACCGCCCCGACAATGGCTTTGAAAATATTTCCCCGTCCGCCGGTGAGAGCGATGCCGCCGAGGACGGCGGCTGTAATGGCTTTGAACTCGTACCCCTTGCCGACGCTCGGCATGCCCGAGCGCACGTAAGAGGCCATCAGCAATCCGGCGACGCCATAGAGAACGCCAGCGACCCCATAAACGCCGATGCGAATCTTGGCGACCGGAATTGCCGAATAGTAGGCGGCGCCCTCATCGCCTCCGATCGCGTAGACGTACCGGCCGATGGCGAAGTTTGATCGGACGAAATAGGCAGCGGCGCCGATGACGATGAGCCCGACAAAGAAGAGCGGCACAATCTCGAACGCGCTGCCCAAAGCAATTTGCTGGAACGATTTATCCAGGATCGGAATGAGGCGCCCGTTGCTGACGCCTCCGGCCAAGCCGCTGACGACCCACATCATCCCAATGGTGGCGACGATCGGCGGGACGCGGCCCTTTTCGACCAGCAAGCCGTTGCCGAGGCCGATCACGCCACACACGAGAAGAGGAATGAGGATCGCGGCGGTGAGCCCAAAATCCGGAATCAAGAATGCGGAGAGCGTGCCTGAGAGCCCCATAACGGCGCCGACCGAAACGTCGACGCCGCGCACGATCAGGACCATCGCCTCGCCGAGCGTCGCAATGCCCAAAACCGCCGACAGTTCGAGGATCGTGAAAAGGTTCGCGAGATTGTAGAACGTGCTCGCCTTGAAAATCGCGGCGACGAGCAAGAGGGCGCCGAGGATGACGAAAACATCGAGCTCCCTGAGGATCGATCTGAGGCGATGGGGCAAGACGGGGTTCCTTGTCCGGTTCGATTGGCTTCGCGGCCTAGCTCATCACCGCCGGCGAGCCGGTCCCCTCGAAGCTCGGACCAGGGGTTTCGACTTCGTACTGGTAGTATCGAACGATCTCATGAGGAGTGATGGACGCTCCGGTGAGCGTGCTCACGATCTTGCCGTTGACAATCACCAGAAGCGTGCTGACTAGGCCAATGAGTTCGGCGAATTCGGTGCTGATGACGATCACGCCCCTGCCCGCGCTCGCCATCGCGCGAATGGCCTCATTGATGTCGTCCTTGGCCCCAATGTCGATCCCCTTAAAGGGCTCATCCAACAAGAGCAGCCGATAGCTGTCGTCGAGCCACCTCGACACGACCACTTTCTGCTGATTGCCGCCGCTGAGTTCGCTAACAAGCGAATCGATGGACGCCATCTTCGTCTTTATCTGAGCGGCCTTCTTGACGGCGCTCGCCCTGAGCTCGGCCGCCGGAAGAAAGAAGCGCTGCTCGAAGCTGACTTTGGGAAGCGAAATGTTTTCCTCGATGTTGCGATCGAGAAGGAGGCCTTCGGCAAAGCGATCTTCCGGCACGAAGGCGACGCCGCGGTTCAGCATTTCCCTTGGGCTTCGCGCGTCGATCGTCCTGCCATCGATCGAGACCGTTCCCCGGGTCGGCGCCATCAGTCCGAAGATTGTCCTCAGGAGCTCCGATTTGCCGGCGCCCTCGGGCCCGGTAATGCCAAGGATCTCGCCCTCCCGGACCTTGAGCGAGAACTCGGCCGCGTCGTGTGTCCACGACAGGCCTTTGACATCGAGGAGCGTGCGTCGTTGCGTGAAATCGTTCGCTGCGTCCGCTCGCGACGGACGGCGCACCTCGTGACCGACCACCGCGACGGCGAGGTCCTCGGCAGTCGTCGAAGCGGCGTCGAGCGTTTCGACGAGCGCGCCGTTCCTTAAGACGGTAATTTCGTCGCTCAGCTCCATGACGTCGTCGAGCAGGTGTGATATGTAAATGATCGTGACGCCCTGGCCCCGCAACTGGCGCAAGACCGCGTGCAGGAGCGCGGTTTCTTTCTTGTCGAGCGAGACGCCGCCCTCATCGACGATCAGAAGATCGCATTGCTGCACGAGCGCTTTGGATATCGCCACGATCTGCTTGTGAGCAGGAGAGAGCTCGCTCACCGGCAAGCTCGGATCGACATCGACGCCAAGCTCGTTCAACACCTCCCGAGCCCTACGACGCATCTCGCTCTTGTTCAGGGTTCGAAACGGCCCATGGATTTCGCTGCCGAGGAAGATGTTCTCCTCGACCGTCATTGTATGCACCAGGTCGCCCCACTGATGAACGATTGCGATTCCGGCGTGGCGCGCGGACGTCGGCGTTAGGTACGGAACCTCGATCCCGTTCAGTTTCACCGTGCCTGACGTTGGCCTGATGTCGCCGGCGATAATTTTCGAAAGCGTTGACTTTCCGGCGCCGTTCTCGCCAACCAGCCCTCGTATCTTTCCCGAAGGAATCGCGACGCTGACCGCCTCGAGCGCGCGCGTGTTTCCGTAGTGCTTCGAGACATTCTCGAGTTCGAGGCGGTAAGCCACGGCAGCGGTCTCCTCGGGTCTATCAGGCGGAAGTGCGAAAGAGCGCCGCGACCGTCCGTCAGTCCGCCCTTCGAAGCGCTGCAAGCGCGCTTCTCGTGATGGCGACTCACGCCCGACGTCTGGCGGCCACCGATGGTCGCCAGACGGTGAGCGTTGCGGCTCCGTATGGCTTACGACTTGGTGTTCTGGAGGTCGTAGAGGTCCTTCGGAACCTCTCCGACCTTCAGGTAGGCCTGGACATCGTCGTAGCCCTTGACCTTCGAGGCGTCGAAATAGAGCTGCTCATAGTCGCCGGTCTCCGGCGGAATGAGCGGCAGCTTCGCGTCCAGCGTGAATTTGATCTGCTTGGCGAGGATCGCCTTCACCTCCGCGTCAGAAACGCTGAGCAGGGTTGGCGCGTTGGGATTGGGCCAGACGCGCAGCTTGAGATACTGGATGCCTTTCTGATCCAGCGTCCCGTTGAGATATTGGATGGCCTCGGGGATCGCAAAGGCGCCGTAATAGGGCGGGCACTCCGTCGACATCATGGCCTTGCCCTCGGCCACAGCCTGGACGAAGGCGACGTCGCCATCCTTCGATGCGATGCGTCCGTCGAGCAGTTCGTTCCGCCCCGCGGCCTTGATCGCCTGCATCGCGCCGAGACCCTCGGCGTCCGAGTAGGTGAAGATGACATCCATCTGATCGTCGGTGAAGCGCTGCAGGAATCCCTGCATCACGCGCCGGCCGCCGTCGTTCGACCACTTGCCCTCCTCGGTCGAGAGGATCTTGATGTTGGGATAGTTCTTCAGGACCTCGCGGATGCCGACATACATGTCGTTGTTCGGAGACGAGCCCAGCTCGCCCTGAATCTCGACAATGTTGCCCTTGTAGTCGCCGTGCTTCTCTTTGAGATGGGCAAGCGCGTAGGCCGCCATCGTCATGCCGCTCACGCCGTAGTTCTGCGTGATGTTGAGCACATACGTGCCGGTCGGCGGCTTGCGGATCAGCGCGCGGTCGATGACCACGAGGGGCACATTGGCCTTGGTCGCCATATCGATCACGGGGTCGAGGGGCTGCGCCTGGTTGGGAGACAGAATGAGGATGTTCGGCTTCTGCGCGAGCAGGGTCTGGCAATCCTGAAGTTGCTTGGCGGAGTCGCCGGCGCTGTTCGTCCATACATAGTCGACCCCCGGGCCGACCGATTTGAACTTCTTGCCCCACTGCTCCATCGAATTGACGAAGGCGGCGCGCCAGGAATTGTTCATGTCGCCGTTCGAAAAGGCGATGAGATAGTGCTGCTTGGGAACCAAATTCTCCGAGTCGGCGGCGAAAGCCGATCGCGTCGGGATCGCGGGCAATGCGCCCGCGACGCCGAGAGCCGCCGCGCCGTGAAGAAAGCGCCGGCGGTTCGGGTTAGCAGTCAGAGTCGAGTTGGCCATGGTCTTCCTCCCATTGCGCAACGTCATGATCGACGTTGCGACGTTCAACTTGATTCCGTGCGGCCTTGTGGCCGCTCCAAGATCGCGTTGCTTACTACAACAACGATCATTCATGCATAGTCATGGACCGCTGGTCTGGTCGTCAAGAACTCGAAACGCGATGTTCGTTGTCTTCCTTCATCTAAGGACCGAAGTCGGCGCGGCCGCCGGACGAAATTGCAGACTTACGTCATGATGAATCCGCCGGTGACGTTGATGGCTTGACCTGTCATTGCTGTTTTGACTCGATCCTCGTCGCGCGCGTCGGATCGAAAGACCTCGCATCGGCGCTTAAGCGCGGTGATCTCTGTCGCCGTTACGGCGGCGTCTTGGAAATCGAGAATGGCGACGTCCGCGCCTTCGGCGGCCAAGGCCCGAGCTTTGTGCCGGCCAAAGCTAGCTCCTGCGCCCGTGATCTGCACGTTCTTTTGCGCAAGGCGCGTCGAAGAAAACCCTCTCGTCATCGCTTGTAGGCCCTGAGGGTGTCATCCCTTACTGTGACGCCAAGCCCCGGACGATCGGGAACCACCAGGCGTCCATCCTTCAGCGCGAACGGTTCGGCGAGGAGCTCGTCTCGCAGCGGATTGTGCTTGCGGTCAAATTCAATGACCGGCTCGTTGAGCAACGGGAGTGGATTGGCGGTGTGCGGGAAAGGCGGAATTGACGCCACCGCGTGAAGCGCCGCCGCGACCGCGACGCCAGACCCCCAAACATGAGGGATCGTGGCGACGCCATAGCTTTTCGCAAGCGCAAGGATGTCGAGCCAGCCCGAAAATCCGCCGGCGCAAGCAAGGTCCGGCTGGGCGATGTCGACGCAGCCGCCGCCGATGAGATCGCGGAATCCGTAACGGGTGAATTCGCACTCGCCCCCCGCCACGGCGATGGGATTCTCATACCGCACTTTGCGGTATCCCTCGCGATCCTCAGGCGTAACCGGCTCCTCGAAAAACTCGACCTGATGCGGCTCCATGAGCCTGCCCATGCGGACGGCCGAAGCGGCGTTATAGGCATGGTTGGCGTCGACAAGCAGTCCGATCCGTGGACCAACCGCCGCTCGGATGACGCGAAGGCGTTCAACATCGTCAGCGAGGCTAAGCAGGCCCACCTTGATCTTGAGGAACTGGAAGCCGGCGTCGGCGTAGCCTGACGCCTCCTTCTCGAGGGCTCGCAGAACCGCGGGCAGGTTACGGAAATCGTCCGGGTAGTAGCAGCCGGTCGCATAGGCGGTCACGCTGTCGCGGAAGCGTCCTCCGAGCATCTTCCAGACGGGAAGGCCCGCGGCCTGGCCCGCAATGTCCCAAAGCGCGATATCGATGGCGGAGATCGCCTCGATATAAGTTCCCTTCTGCCCGAAATCGCGGGAAAACGCGTAATGCTCCTCCCAGATCCTCACGGGCTCGGTCGGGTCTCGCCCGATGAGCCGTGGCGCAAAAACCGCGTCGACGCACGCGGCGACCGGCTCCGGCGGACCATATTGGCCGCCTTCTCCCCAGCCGACGAGACCGGAGTCCGTTTCGACCCGGACCAGGTAACTGTTCCGTTCCGGAAAAGCGGCCTGCGACGAATAAAACTTCTGTGCGCCGAGCGGCGCGCGAAGGATGTGCGAACTGACAGATTTGACTTTCATCGGGCGCCCGCGCCGGAACTCGCTTCCTGCGCCGCCTCGAACCGGTCCGCCATCCGCAAATAGGCGTTCTCGAGGTGAGCCCGCATGGCGCGCGAAGCTTGAGCGGCGTCGCACGCGCAGACAGCGTCCATGATTGCAATATGCTCTGGCAACGCCAGTTCACGGGATTCAGGATATTTGCGGATGGCCGTATTCTGCGTCCACTGGATGAGATCCATGTGAGATGACAGAAGCTGCTGCAGACGTGCGTTGCCGCACGAATTGCGGCCGAAATCGTGGACCGCCTGATCGGTCTCCGCCAGTAACGAGTTGTCGCCCTTGCGAACCCGGACGCCGGCTTTGACGTAAGCTGCTCGGACGCGCTCCGCCTCCCGCCCATCGGCGCGCGAGGTGGCAAGCTCGATCGCCATGCATTCAAGCGCGATCCGCAACTCAAAGATTTCCTGCAAGGTCTTCAGATTGATCTCCGCGACATAGACGCCCTTGCGCGGCTCCACTGTTACGAAGCCTCGAGTTTGCAGAGTTCGCACAGCGTCACGGAACGGCGTGATGCTCACATTCCAGTTGGTCAGATAGTCGGACGCGCTAATTCTCTGCCCGGGGCGCAAGCGGCCAAGCGTGATTTCTTGCCGTAGCGCAGCTTCGACTTGCTCGCTGAGGGAAGCTCGATTGAACACGAGCGTCACCCCAATGTCCTGAGGGGAGTGACGCTCATATCGTGCTGGCGCATCGAAGCCATGCGCTCAAGCTGGCCTGGCGAAGTCCGGGTCGGCCTTCGAACGCCGGGCTCGAAAGCCAGCAGGCTGCCGGCGAGCGGGCATTCTTTGCGCTGGACCTTCATCGGCTGAAGTCGCGGAAACGAATATGGAAGATTTCGGCCCTTCGATCGCGCCAACGGCAATCGAGAGCAGATGTGCTCCTGGTCAATGCTTCCTCCTGAAGTGTGATGTATCAAATATAAGGCATTACGTCAACGCGCGTGCTGCCTTTATTGACAGAGCCTTCCCGCGCCCTGCACCATAGGAGTCCCAACGACATACGGGATTCCCGCATGATGCGGATGTTTGGCCGCGTTCTGAGTTGTATCGAGCTCGCTTGTTTTTGCTAGTGAATGGTGCGACCGTCGAAGCGCGCCTGCCGCGGACGACCCCTTACTTTCGTTTCTGCGCAACGACTGCTCTCTCAACGGGCCGAAATACGGCTGTGGCCTCGGCGAATGCGGCGCTTGCAGCATTCTTATCGATGGCAAGCTCGCAAGAAGCTGCGTGCTGACGCTTGCGAATGTCGAAGGGCGGCGCGTAACGACGCTCGAGGGCCTGGCCGACGGCGACAAGCTCGATCCGGTGCAGCAGGCCTTCATAGCCTGCGCGGCGGCGCAGTGCGGTTATTGCCTCAACGGAATGATCATGTCCGCGGTTGCCCTCCTCGACGTCAATCCCGATCCCTCCGAAGCGGACATCCGCGAGGCGCTGCGCTTCAATCTCTGCCGCTGCGGCGCACATGTCGAGATCATCGCGGCCGTGCGGCTCGCGGCGAGGGCTCTCCGCGCGTGACCGGGCTGCAGCCGCAGGGGCTCCGCCGCGCGGACTATTTGGAAAAGCCGGGCACGCTTGCTGTCGTCGAGCCGGAGGCGCGCAGCGACTCTCTCGACGAGGCGCCCGCGGACGCCCTCGCGCCCTTCGTCATCGTCGCTGCGGCGGGCGAAGTGACGGCGTTCAACGGCCACGTCGACCTCGGCACGGGCATCCGCACCGCGTTGGCGCAGATCGTCGCGGAGGAGCTGGACGTCTCCTTCGAGCGCGTCGCGATGGTGCTCGGCGACACGGGCCTCGCTCCCGACCAAGGACCGACCATCGCCAGCGAGACGATCCAGCTCAGCGCGATCCCTTTGCGCCGCGCCGCGGCGCAGGCGCGGCGCTTCCTTGTGGATCGGGCCGCGGCGATCTTTGGGATCGCTGCGGAGGCGCTGACCGTCGATGACGGCGTCGTCCGGCCTCTCGCGGACGACAATCGCCGCCTGAGCTACGCCGAACTGATCGGCGAAGAGCGGATACGGCTCAAGCTCGCGGACGATGCGACGGTCAAGGCGCCGGGCGCCTACCGCATTGTCGGCGCGTCGCCGCCGCGCGTCGATCTTCCGGCCAAGGCTACAGGCGGCCTCGTCTATGTCCACGACATGCGCGTGCCCGGCATGCTGCACGGACGCGTCGTCCGGCCACCCTATGCGGGATTCGATTCGGGCGACCACGTCGGGCGCTCGCTCATCCGCGTCGACGAAGCGTCCATCGCTCGCCTTCCGGGCGTCGTGGCGACCGTGGTCGTTGGCGATTTCGTCGGCGTCGTCGCCGAGCGGGAGGAGCAGGCCGAGGCGGCGATGCGCGCGCTGAAGTCGAGTGGCGCGAAGGAGCAAAGCCGCCGGATCTCACCGACGTCGCCGTCGCGCTGACGCGCAACCCGTCGCGGCGGCGCAAGCTGCTCGACAAGGGCGACGTCGATAGCGCCCTCAAGTCGGCCGCCGCGCGGCTCACTCGCTCCTATGTCTGGCCCTACCAGCTGCACGGCTCGATCGGCCCGTCCGCCGCGCTCGCCGACGTCACTAGCGACCGGGCGCGCGTCTGGTCCGGCACGCAGAACCCCTTATGGATGCGTAGCGACCTGGCGCTGCTTCTCGACCTTCCGGAAGACGTCATCGAGTTGATCCGGATGGAGGCTTCGGGGTGCTACGGGCGCAACGGGGCGGATGACGTGACCGCCGACGCCGCGCTGCTCTCGCGCGCGGTCGGCCGGCCGGTCAGGGTGCAGCTGACGCGCGATCAGGAGCATCAGTGGGAGCCGAAGGGCGCTGCCCAGCTGATGAGCGTTGACGGCGGCATCGACGTTGGCGGCGGGGTCGCGGCCTATGATTTCGCCACCCGCTATCCATCCAACCCCGCGCCCACGCTCGCGCTGATCCTCACCGGCAAGATTCCTTCGACGCCCGCAATTGCGGAGATGGGCGACCGGACGGCGATCGGCCCTTACGATTTCGCCAATCATCGCGTGGTCGTCCACGACATGGCGCCAATCGCGCGCGCGGCTTGGCTGAGGGGCGTGTCGGCCCTGCCGAACACCTTCGCCCATGAATCCTATATCGATGAGCTCGCGGCGGAGGCGGGCGTGGACCCAATCGCCTACCGTCTGCGCTATCTCAAGGACGCTCGCGGGAGAGACCTCGTCGAGCAGATCGCCGCGAGAGCCAAATGGGAGCCGCATGCCGGGCCGCGCATGCGCCGCGACGAGAGCGGAAATCTCTTGGGGCGCGGCTTCGCTTACGCGGTTTATGTCCACTCGAAGTTTCCCGGCCTCGCCTCGGCATGGTCGGCCTGGGTGGCGGACGTCGCCGTCAATCCCGGCACAGGCGAGGTTTCGTTGACCCGAGTCACAGCGGGCAGGATTCGGGTTTGATGATCAATCCCGAGGGCGTACGTCACCAGATTCACGGCAACGTCATCCAGTCAACGAGCCGCGTGCTCAAGGAGAAGGTCACCTTTTCCGATATCGCTGTAACGTCGCGCGACTGGGGAAGCTATCCGCTCCTGACGTTTTCCGAGCTCCCGGCCATCGATGTGCTCATGGTCTCAAGGCCGGAACACGAGCCGCTCGGCGTCGGCGAATCCGCCTCGGTGCCGAGCGCGGCGGCGATCGCCAACGCGATCTTCGACGCGACGGGCGTGCGGTTCCGCGAGCCGCCCTTCACGCCCGACCGCATCCTCAAAGGTTTGCGCGAGGCCGGATTTGCCGCGGCGGCGCCGCGCGAGGCGCCGTCTCTTGCCATTCCGGCGGCCGCCCCGGCCAAGCCGCGGCGGCGGCTCGGTCCGTTGCTTGCGGCGGCGTTCGGAGCGCTTGGATCGCTTGGCCTAGCGAGCCTGCCGATCGGCGGCGCGATTGCGCCCGTCGCGCGGCCTGATCCCGCGACGTGGTCTGCCGCGACCATCGAACGCGGCCGGGCGCTTGCCGGTCTCGGAGGATGTACCCATTGCCATACCGCGCCGGGCGGCGAGGCGCTGGCGGGCGGACGCGCCATCGCCACGCCCTTTGGCGTGGTCTATGCGACAAACATCACGCCCGACGAAGCGACAGGTATCGGGACATGGTCCTACGCGGCCTTCGAGCGCGCGATGCGCGAGGGAGTCGGACGCGACGGGCGCCATCTCTTTCCAGCGTTCCCCTATACATCCTTTGTCAAGGCGAGCGAGGCCGACCTGCAGGCGCTCTACGCCTATTTCATGGCTCAGCCGCCGGTCTCGGCGCCGAACCGTCCGGCCGACCTTCGCGGTCCGTTCGGCTTCCGCCCGCTCATGGCGGCGTGGAACACGATGTTTCATCACGCCGAGCCCTTCGAGGCGCGGCCCGATCGCGACGCTGAGTGGAATCGCGGCGCCTACCTTGTCGAAGGGCTCGGCCATTGCTCTGCCTGCCACTCGCCCCGCAACTCGTTCGGCGCCGAACTCAAGGGCGCCGATCACCTGGCCGGCGGCGAGGTCGACGGGTGGTTTGCCCCGCCCCTCAACGGGTCGTCGCCCGCGCCGATCGCCTGGACTGAGCAGGCTTATTTCGACTACCTGCGCAGCGGCTTTTCCGCCGAGCACGGCGCAGCCGGCGGGCCGATGGCGCCAATCGTCGCGGGGCTCAAGCCCCTGCCCGATTCCGACATTCGCGCGATGGCGCGCTATCTCGTCTCGCTCGCGCCGGCGCCGCCCGCCGCCGACCCTGGCCTCAAGACGCGCCTCGAACAGGCGGCGAAGGCGCGGGCGTCAAATCCCGCGACTTTCGCCGGCGCCCGCATCTACGACGGCGCCTGCGCCGTCTGCCACGAGCCCGGGCTGGGTCTCGACATGTTCGGCGTGAAGCCGTCGCTCGCGCTCAACAGCGCGATCCGCGCCGACAAGCCGGACACGGTCCTGCGCGTCATCCTCAACGGCGCGCATCCGGAGGGCTCAAGCGAGCTCGGCGCCATGCCCGCTTTCCGCCATCACCTCGATGACCCGCAGATTGCCGACCTCGTGGCCTATCTGCGCGCCCGCTTCGCCCCGGACAAGCCAGCCTGGACCGGGCTTCGGGAGGCCTCCGCCCGGCTGCGCACAGAAACCTTGACAGTGGGCGGCGACGCGATATTTCATTAGTATGCTAATGATTTGGCGCGCATGGACCTAGCGCCGCGCGCTTCCAATGGCGAGGCGAGCCATGAGCCACGGACAGGTCGAGTTGGAAGCGGACGACAAAGTGCGCTGCGACGCTTGTCCCGTGACCTGCTACATCCGCCCTGGAATGGCCGGGGCCTGCGACCGCTACGCCAATCGTAACGGCGAGCTGGTGCGGGTTGATCCGCACGTGCTGCTCGAGCGCACGATGGAGCGCGGCGGCGCGGTCGTGCCCTTCTCGCGCAATGCGGCGGAATGGTCGGGCGCGGTGCTGCCCGACGATTCTGTGTTCGTCACCGCTATCGGCGCCGGAACCACCTATCCGGACTACAAGCCCGCGCCCTTCATCGTCTCGTCGGAAGTCGACGGCGTCGATATGGTGACGGTCGTGACCGAGGGCATCTTCAGCTATTGCGGCGTCAAGGTGAAAGTCGACACCGACCGCTACCTCGGTCCCGAGCAATCGACCGTGCGTGCGGAGGGCGAGGCCGTCGGGCACGTGACGACGGGGGAATACGGCTCACAGATGCTGTCCCTCGGCGGCGTGCATCATCTGACCGGCGGCTCGAAGAAAGAGGGGCGGGTCACCTGCGATGCGCTGCTGCGCCTGTCGAATGGCGGCCCGGTCGAATTGACCGTCGACGGCGGCGTTACGATCGTGGTCGAAGCCGGCGCCGCCCCTATCATCAACGGCGTTCGCGAGGAGCGGATGCGTGTCGGCTGCGGCTCGGCGACGATCGGCATGTTCGCCAAGCAATGGCTCGGACACGTCGACGAGGTGATCGTTGTGGACGATCACATCACGGGCGTCCTCTCGGAACACCAGGCCGGCAAGCTGCTCGACATTCCGCCAACCGGCGTCAAGATGAAAGGGCGGCGGTCGACGCCCGGCCGATACTTTCAGGTCGCGGAGCCCGGCACGGGCTGGGGCGGCACGAACATTTCCGATCCGCTGTCGATCCTGGGACCGTTCAACCCGAAGGAAGCCCGGCCGGGCCTCACCATGCTGATGGTCTCGACGACAGGGAGCACTACGGCTTCTACCGGCTAGACGAGGCGCTGCGGCCCGTCGAGACGGAATTGCCGGAGGCCTTGCGCCTGTCTGTCGAGCGCATCCAGGAGAACTGCGAACCAGCGTTGTCGACGGTCATGTTCATGGGCGGCGCCGGCGGCTCCCTGCGCGCAGGCGTCACCGAAAACCCGGTTCGTCTCACGCGCTCGGTCAAGGACGCGCTGACCCGCGTGACCTGCGGCGGCGCGCCCGCCTATGTCTGGCCGGGCGGCGGCATCACCTTCATGGTCGACGTGACGCGCCTGCCGGCCAATTCCTTCGGCTACGTCCCCACGCCGGCGCTCGTCGCGCCGATCGAATTCACGATGCGGCTTTCTGACTACGCCGCGCTTGGCGGACATATGGACCATGTGCGCCCGTTGAGCGCGCTTACCGAAGGGGCCGCAAGGCACGTGCGTCAGATCGACGGCAATCCGTGGCCGGTCCAGCCGCCGCAGCAACGGCTGAAAGCCTGAGCATGAACGGGACGGAGCGCGCGCAGGTCCGCATGCTGCCCGATGGGCGACGACTGCATCTGCAGGATGGCCCGATCGACCTCATCGTCGAAGCGGCAGGGGCGCCGGCGGCTGTTGTCGTCGCCTATCGCGCCGCGGCGGCGCGGTTCCGCTTCGTGCTCGATGAGCTTTGCATGGAACTTGCAGAGCTCCGAGCGCCCGCCGCGCCTGTGCCGCGTCCCTTCCACGGCCCCGTCGCGCGGCGGATGGAGGCGGCGGTCGCGCCGCACGCGCAGGACGCCTTCATCACGCCGATGGCCGCTGTCGCGGGCGCCGTCGCCGACGAAATCCTCGCCGCCACTCGCGGCGCGTCGGACGAGGGCCTTACCCGCATCTCCGTCAATAACGGCGGCGACATCGCGCTGTGGCTTGCGCCGGGCGAGGCGACGACGGTTGGCCTCGTCAGCCGGCCCGACCGCCCCGCCCTGTTCGCCCGCGCCGGGCTCGCCGCCGCGGACGGCATCGGCGGGATCGCGACTTCCGGCGCGCCGGGGCGCAGTTTCTCGCTTGGCATTGCGGACGCGGTCACGATCCTTGCGTCTTGCGCGGCGGAGGCCGACGCGGCCGCTACTGTCGTCGCGAACGCCGTCGACCTTCCCGGCGATCCGCGCGTCGAGCGCCGTCCCGCCCGCAGCCTCCAGCCGGACAGCGATCTCGGCGATCGGCTGGTGACGCGCGGCGTCGCGCCGCTCAACTCGGATTCGATCGCGCTCGCCCTTGACCGGGGCCTCGCGGCGGTTCAGCTGCTCATCGCCCGAGGAGCAATCGCCGCCGCGGCGCTCCATCTGCAAGGGGTCACGGGCGCCCTGAGCCGCGACGGATGCTTCATGGCGCTCGAGGGGTCGCAAGTCGAAATCGATGAGGAGACGCTCGATGCCTGATATAGACGTGCGCAAGCGCGTGATCATGGTCGAGGAGATCTTTCACGAGGGCGGCCCTGTCGTGGCGAACCCGAGGAGACGCGGCGCTGCGATCGTCGTGATTCGCAACCCTTTCGCCGGGCGCTACGTCGAAGATATCGCACCGTTCATGAAGGATCTCGAGCCGCTCGGCGTCGCGATGGCGCGCGATCTCGTCGCGGCTCTTGGCGGCGACCCAAAAGCGGTCGAGGGTTACGGCAAGGGGGCGATCATCGGTAGCGCGGGCGAGCTCGAGCACGGAGCCCTCTGGCACGTTCCCGGGGGCTACGCGATGCGTGCGATCCTGGGCGACGCCAAGGCCATCGTGCCCTCGACCAAGAAGGTCGGCGGACCCGGCGCGCGGCTCGACGTTCCGGTGACGCACATCAACGCCTCGTACGTGCGCAGCCATTTCGATGCTTTCGAGATCGGCGTCGCCGACTCGCCGCGCGCCGACGAAATCCTGCTGGCCCTCGTCATGACGACCGGGCCGCGCGTTCACGCGCGCGTCGGCGGACTGAAGGCGTCGGAGATCAAGGGAGAGGACGGACTGCGATGAGCCTCGACATCCGCAAGATCGTGACGGTCGTCGACGAAACGCTGACGGAGATGGGACGCGCGGTCTCGCCGCCCGTGCGGCGTGCGGCCGCGATCGCTGTCATCGCCAATCCTTTCGCAGGCCGGTATGTCGAGGACCTCACACCGCTCGTCGAGGCAGGCGAGGAGCTTGGCAAGCTGCTTTCCGAGCGTGCGATTGCGGCGCTCGGGATCAAGGGGCGAGACGCTCAAAGCTACGGCAAGGCGGCGCTGGTCGGCGAAAATGGCGAGATGGAGCATGCCGCGGCGCTCTTGCATCCGAAGATGGGCGCGCCGGTGCGCAAGACCTTGGGCAAGGGCGCGGCGCTGATTCCCTCGTCAAAGAAGCGGGGCGGCCCGGGCGCCGAACTTGACATACCGCTCGGCCACAAGGACGCGGCCTTCGTGCGCTCGCACTTCGACGGCATGCAGGTCAGTATCAACGATGCGCCGCGCGCCAACGAAATCGTCGTCGCGGTCGCCGTCACAACAGGCGGGCGGCCACTGCCGCGAGTCGGCGGCCTCGAAGCCAAGGACATCAAAGGCGAGGACGGCCTGCGCTGAACGGCCCCGCCGCATGCGAGTCCGACCCATGAGTTGTCCAGACGAGGACCTCGCGAACCCGCCCGCCAATGGATTGGAGCGCATCGCTGCCGACTACGTGCTCGACAGCCAGGTGGGCTTCATCCTCCGGCAAGCGAGCCAGCGGCACACGGCGCTGTTCGCTTCGCGCATGGGCTCCGAGACCACGCCGACGCAATGGGCGGCGCTGGCCAAGCTTCATGAGATTGGCCCGACGTCGCAGAATCAGCTCGGGCGCATGACGGCGATGGACGTTGCGACGATCAAGGGTGTGGTCGACCGGCTGATGAAGCGGGGGCTGGTCTGCTCCAGGGCCGACAAGGCGGACGCGCGCCGCAGGCTGCTAGTGCTGTCGGAGGAGGGCCGGGCCTTCGTCGAGGCGAATGTCGCGACGGCCCACGCCATCACGCGCGAAACGCTCGCGCCGCTCGCCGAGCGCGAGAAGGCGCTGTTCGTCACCCTCTTGGGCAGGTTGAGGTAGAAGCGCGGGCTCAGCAGCGTGGCCGCGCTTCGGCGCTGGCGCTACTTCTCGACGAACGCCTTCTCGATGACGTAATCGCCCGGCTCGCCTGTATTGCCCTCGGTGAAGCCTCGGTCTTCGAGGAGCGCGGGCATGTCGGTGATGAGCTGCGGGTTGCCGCAGATCATCACGCGGTCCCATTCGGCGTCGAGCGGCGGCAGCGCCAGATCCTTGAACAGTTTCCCCGAACTCGACGAGGTCGGGGATGCGGCCCTGGTTGTGGAACGGTTCGCGCGTGACCGTGGGGTAGTAGCGCAAGGAGGATCCGACCAGGTCGCCCAGAAACTCGTCCTTGGGCAGTTCAGACTCGATCAGGTCGCGATAGGCAAGCTCCGCCTTGGTGCGGACTCCGTGCACGAGGACGACGGTCGCGAAGCGCTCGTAGGTTTCGGGATCGCGGATCGTCGCAAGAAACGGCGCGAGCCCGGTTCCGGTCGCGAGAAGGTACAGGTTGCGTCCATCGCGCAGATTATCGAGGACGAGCGTGCCGGTCGGCTTGCGGCCGACGAGGATGCTGTCGCCGATCGCGAGATGCTGGAGGCGCGAAGTGAACGGGCCGTTCTGGACCTTGATCGAGAAGAACTCGAGCTCCTCGGCATAGTTGGGGGAGGCGATCGAATAGGCGCGCATCAGCGGACGGCCCTCGACATTGAGCCCAAGCATCACGAACTGCCCGTTCTTGAAACGGCAGGCGCCGTCTCGGGTTGTCTTGAAACTGAACAGGGCGTCCGTCCAGTGGCGGACGTCGAGAACCCTTTCCTCGAACAGCGCGCTCATTCATTCCTCAAAAGCGGATGAGATCGTTCGTGTACTAATGATTGTGCGCTGCATGTCAAGGGCGCCCATCCAGACGGCAGATCACCGCATCCCTGCCGCAATTTCTCGCTTGCTAAGGGGAGCGGATGGGCTACCATTCGTGTACTAATGACCTTGCCGCCGGCGGCGTTGACCCCAATCTCCGAACGCCGAGGCGAGCCTGCAGCCGAGGGGCCGCCATGATCGGAAACGGACTGAAGAGCCTCATCGCGATCGCGGGGGCCCTGACGATGTTCGCGTCGGCGCATGCCGACGACATCAAGATCGGCGAGATCAACAGCTATTCTGGCCTGCCGCAGTTTACCGAGCCCTATCGCAAGGGCTGGCAGCTCGCCATCGAGGAGATCAACGCCAAGGGGGGCGTCGACGGCAAGAAGCTTGTCGTCATTTCCAAGGACGATGGGGGCAAGCCGGCCGACGCGGTGACCGCGGCGAATGAGCTCGTTTCCAACGAGGGCGTCGCCCTGCTGGCTGGGACCTTTTTCTCCAATGTTGGGCTCGCGGTCTCGGATTTTGCGGCGCAAAAGAAGGTGCTGTTCGTCGCCGGCGAGCCGCTGACCGACGCGATCACCTGGTCCAAGGGCAACCGCTACACCTTCCGCCTCCGCCCCTCGAACTACGAGCAGGCGGCGATGTTGGCGGAGGAGGCCGCCAAGCTTCCAGCCAAGAAATGGGCGACGATCGCGCCGAACTACGAATATGGGCAGTCAGCGGTAGCGGTGTTCAAGAAGCTGCTCTCCGCGAAGCGGCCGGACATCCAATGGGTCGCCGAGCAATGGCCGCCGCAGGGCAAGATCGACGCCGGCGCGGTCCTTGAGGCGATCGACGCCGCCAAGCCTGACGCGATCCTCAACGTCGAGTTCGGGCCCGACCTCGTGAAGCTCGTGCGCGAGGGCAACACGCGCGGCACCTTCCAGAACCGCTCGGTGGTCAGCTTCCTGACTGGGGAGCCCGAATATCTCGATCCCTTGAAGACGGAGACGCCGGTAGGCTGGATCGTCACCGGCTATCCCTGGTACGATATCAAGACGCCCGAACACGAGGCTTTCCTCAAAGCCTATCAGGACAAGTATCACGACTATCCGCGCCTCGGCTCCGTCGTCGGCTATTCGCTGATGAAGGGGATCGCAGCGATCCTTGCCAAGGCCGGGTCGACCGACACTGATAAAATGATCGCCGCCGCAGAGGGCGTGTCATTTGACACGCCGTTCGGGCCGGTGGCTTTCCGCGTCATCGACCATCAGTCGACGATGGGGGCCTTCGTCGGCAAGACGGCGCTCAAGGACGGCAAGGGCGTGATGGTCGACGCCGTCTACCGCAAGGGTTCGGACTACATGCCGAGCAACGAGGAAGTGAAGAAGCTCCGGCCGCAGAACTGAGTGGAAAGCGGAGGCCCCCAGCCTCCGCGCCGTTTTCGGCAAGCGGATGCAGCTTTTCGTCGTTCAGCTTCTTTCCGGCCTCGCTAGCGCCGCTTCGTTGTTTTTGGTGGCCTCTGGCCTCTCGCTGATTTTCGGCGTCACGCGCATCGTGAATTTCGCCCACGGCGCATTCTTCATGCTCGGCGCCTATCTCGCCTTCACCCTGACCGATCGGTTCTCCGGACCGTTCGGCTTCTGGGGCGGCATGGCTTTGGCCGCCGTCCTTGTCGGGCTGTTGGGCGCGCTGTTCGAGATCCTGCTGCTGCGCCGGATCTATCGTGCGCCGGAATTGTTCCAGCTTCTCGCGACGTTCGGCGCGACGCTTGTCGTGCAGGATCTCGTATTGCTGATCTGGGGCCCGGATGATCTCCTGGCGCCACGCGCGCCGGGGCTGGCCGGGGCGGTCGAAGTGCTCGGCAAGCGCGTGCCGTCCTACGACCTTTTCCTCATTCTGCTCGGGCCGCTCGTGCTCGCGCTTCTGTGGCTACTTCTTCATCGCACGCGCTGGGGCGTGCTCGTCCGCGCCGCGACGCAGGACCGCGACATGGTCGCGGCTCTCGGCGTCAATCAGAAGTGGCTGTTCACCGGCGTCTTCGCGCTCGGCAGCCTTTCTCGCCGGCCTCGGCGGCGCGCTGCAGGCGCCGCGTGAAGCGGCCGACCACACGATGGACCTGCGCATCATCGTCGAGATTTTCGTCGTCGTGGTGATTGGCGGCCTCGGATCGATCGAAGGGGCCTTCGTCGCGGCGATCCTTGTTTCGCTGCTCAACGCCTTCGGCATCCTGATCCTGCCGAAGATCTCGCTCGTGCTCGTGTTCCTGCTGATGGCGCTTGTGCTGGTCATCCGGCCCCGGGGCCTGTTCGGCAGGCGGGAAGGCGCGGCGCGATTGTCTGGGGCAGCCGCGGCGAGCGTGTGGAAGCCTCTCGATCGCGACGGCCGCGTCATCGCCTTGGCGCTGGTCGCCGCGGCGGCGCTCGCGCCGCTCGCGCTCGGTCCTTACGGTCTCGCCGTCGCAACGGAAATCGCGATCTTCGTCCTGTTCGCCGCAAGCCTGCACCTCCTTGTCTCGGTTAGCGGCATCGCTTCGTTCGGGCACGCCGCGTTCCTCGGCCTCGGCTGCTATGGCGCTGCGCTCGCGGTGAAGATGCTTGGATTGCCAATGCTGCCGGCGCTCGTTGCTGGCCCTCTGCTTGCGGCGCTCGGCGCTGTGGTGATCGGCTGGTTCGCGGTGCGCCTCTCGGGCGTTTACGCCGCGATGCTGACGCTCGCCTTCGCGCAGATTCTCTGGTCCATCGCCTTTCAGTGGGTCCCCGTGACCGGCGGCGACAATGGCCTGCTCGGCGTCTGGCCATCGCCCTGGGCGTCGAGCGCCGCCCATTTCTACTGGCTGACGCTCGCCCTTGTCGTTCTGGCGGTAGGGGCTCTTCGCATGATCATCTTCTCGCCCTTCGGCTATGCGCTCCGGGCCGCGCGCAACTCCGACTTGCGCAGCGAGGCCATCGGCATCGACCGAAGACGCATGCAATGGCGCGCCTTCGTGATCGCCGGAGCGGGCGCAGGCCTCGCGGGCGCGCTGTTCGCGTTCCTCAAAGGCAGCGTCTTTCCGGAGACGATGGGCGTCTCAACCTCGATCGACGGACTGGTCATGGTGCTGCTCGGCGGCGTCGAGACCGTCTCCGGCCCGATCGTCGGGGCGGTCATCTACAAGCTTCTTTCGATCTGGCTCATCAGCCATACCGAATATTCGAAGCTCGTGCTCGGTCTCGTCATCATCGGCCTCGTACTGCTGTTTCCCAAGGGGATCGCCGGCTCGATCCGCTTGCCGCGCCCGCGCGGTGTCGCGGCCCCGCACGAGAAAGCCGCGGCATGAGCGCGCTCCTCGAAGTGCGTGACCTTGCCAAGGCCTATGGCGGCGTCCACGCAGTGCGCGGCGTCTCTCTTAGCGTCGTGTCCGGCGAGATCGTCGCGCTCATTGGCCCAAATGGCGCGGGCAAGAGCACCTGCTTCAACGCGCTCAACGGCCAGATCCGGCCTGACGCCGGGACGATCCGCTTCGACGGCAGGGACATCACTGGCTGGCTGCCGCGCGAGGTCTGGCGCCTTGGCGTCGGCCGCACCTTCCAGATCACCGCGACGTTCGCGTCGATGAGCGTGATCGAGAACGTTCAGATGGTTCTTCTGTCGCACGCTGGTCGCGCCGCGCGGCTTTGGGGGCTTGCGACCCGCGCCGAACGTGGGCGCGCGGAGTCGCTGCTGGCGCTCGTCGGCATGCTGGGGCAGGCCGAGCGGTCCTCGGCCGAGCTCGCCTACGGAGACCTCAAGCGGCTCGAACTCGCTATGGCGCTCGCCAATGAGCCGCGGCTTCTCTTGATGGATGAGCCGACCGCAGGCATGTCGCCCCGTGACCGCGTGGAGCTGATGGCGCTGACCGCAGGGATCGCGCGCGAGAAGAATCTCGGCGTCCTGTTCACCGAGCACGACATGGACGTCGTGTTCCGCCACGCGGACCGCATCCTCGTGTTAAGTCGCGGCCAGCTCATTGCCGACGGCAGGCCGGACGAGGTCAGACGCAATCCCGAGGTGCAGGCCGTCTATCTCGGCGAGGGCCTGACCTACCATGACGGCGCCGGCTCATGATGGATATGCTTTCTGTCGAGGGCCTCAAGGCGAGCTATGGCGCCGCGCAGGTTCTCGACGACGTGTCCTTCGCCGTGCGCAAAGGCGCTGTCACGGCGCTGCTTGGTCGCAACGGCGCAGGCAAGTCGTCAACCTTCAAGGCGATTGTCGGCCTGATCGAGCGCAAAGGCTCCGTCCGCTTTCTCGGCCGCGAGATCGGCGCCGAGCCGACCTATCGGATTGCCCGTTCTGGCCTCGGCTACGTTCCGGAAGACCGGCGCATCTTCACCGAACTTACGGTTGAGGAGAATCTGGAGGTCGGCCGGCAGCCGCCGCGCTCAGACGCCCCGCGCTGGACGCCGGAGAAGATCTACGCCCTTTTTCCCAATCTCGCCGAGATGCGGCGCAGGACGGGGGGCGCGATGAGCGGGGGCGAACAGCAGATGCTGACCATCGGGCGGACGCTGATGGGAAATCCGCTGCTCCTCATGCTGGATGAGCCTTCAGAGGGGCTCGCGCCTCGCATAGTCGAACAGATGGCCGAGGCGATCCTTGGCCTCAAGCGAGCGGGCCTGAGCCTTCTCGTGTCGGAGCAGAACTTGCACTTCGCCCGACTGATCGCCGACGAAGCTGTGATGCTCGAACGCGGCGTCGTCCGCTTCGCCGGAACGCTTCAGGATCTCGAAGCGCAGCCGGACGTGCGCGACGCCTATCTCGCCGTCTGACCATCGCACAAATCAAAGGAGGTTCATCATGGCCCAAGACGTTCCCGCCGCCTCCGGCGCCGGCAAGACCGTCATCCGCAACATCGGACTCCTGATGTCGGGGGCTATGGAGAATCCGATCCTCGGCGCCGACACGGTCGTCGCAGTCGCCGGACGCATCACGGCCGTCGGGCGCTTGAAGGATGTGGACGTATCCGGCGCCACCACGGTCGTCGACGCAAAAGGCGTGGTCGTTGCGCCTGGCCTCATCGACAGCCACGTCCATCCCGTCTCGGGCGATTGGACGCCGCGTCAGAACCAGCTCGGCTGGATCAACTCCACCCTGCATGGCGGCGTCACCACCATGATCTCGGCGGGCGAGGTGCATCAGCCGGGCCGTCCGCGCGACATTGTCGGCTTGAAGGCGCACGCCATCTTCGCCCAGCGCACGTTCAGCGCCTTTCGCGTCAATGGCGTCAAGCTGCACGCGGGCGCGCCGGTGATCGAACCGGGCATGACCGAGCAGGACTTCAAGGAGCTTGCTGAAGCCGGCGTCAAGCTGCTCGGCGAGGTAGGCCTAGGCGGCGTCAAGGACGGCGCCAACGCGAAGCAGATGGTCGCCTGGGCGCGGAAATACGGCATTCAGTCGACGATCCACACCGGCGGACCCTCGATCCCCGGCTCAGGGCTGATCGGCGCCGACGTCGTGCTGGAAGCAGACACCGACGTTGTCGGCCATATCAATGGCGGCCATACCGCCCTGCCCGACAAGGAGATCCGCTGCATCTGCGAGGGGTGCAAGCGCGGCCTCGAACTCGTCCATAACGGCAACGAGCGCTCGGCGCTCTACACGCTGCGTACGGCGAAGGAGCGCGGCGAGCTTGGTCGGGTCATCCTCGGCACGGACGGGCCCGCCGGCTCTGGCGTGCAGCCGCTCGGCATCCTGCGCATGGTCTCGATGCTCGCGAGTCTCGGCGACATGGCCCCGGAGATCGCGTTCTGCTTCGCGACCGGGAATACCGCGCGCATGCGGGCGCTCGACTGCGGCCTTGTCGAAATCGGCCGCTCCGCCGATTTCGTGTTCATGGATAAGGCTCAGCATTCGGCGGGAAACGGTTTCCTCAACTCTGTCCGCCTCGGCGATCTGCCGGGCGTCGGCATGACGATGATCGACGGCGTCGTCAGGACCGGCCGCAGCCGCAACACGCCGCCAGCCGAGAAGCTTCCGGAAGTTGTGACGGGCTAACCCCATTTTTCGCGTTGCCCGGCATCGAGCCTCCAGCAAACACCTGTGTTGCGAGAATGACTTAAGTCGATGTGAAGATACGGGGCAAAGCGGGCGTAGAGAAGCAAGGAAGGTAGCGTTTTTTTGACGGGGAGTTCGCGCGCGTGAGCTTCCGGCCGATCACATCACCGGCGACATCTCGAGCGGATCGGAAGACGACGTGCGGCCAGTGATAAGGGGCGACAAAGACGACGGAGCGGACGGCGTCAGGGGAAAGGCCGGATTGTGTGAGAGCCCGCCTGCCTGCTCGGGCCCCCGCGTCCCATAGGGAGCGAGGATTCTGCTCGGCCCATCCGACCCGTCGTCGAAAGAGCGGGTATAGCTCGCTCGCATGAGGGAGGATTCGGCCCGTCGCGCCGACAAGCGCGGCCTTTAGCGAGGTCGTGCCGAAGGCGTAGGTCATGACGAGAGGATGCAGCGCGTCTCCATCCATTTCAGGTCTCTCGTCCCCTCACGCGCTCAGCCCTTCGCATGCCTCCTCTCGCATCGGCCTCGGACAGGGCGTTTTAGGTCTACGAAGGATATTGGCAAACCGCCTCGGGTCGCGACCGAGAATATGTTTCAACGCTTCCCGCCCACTTTATGTTGACAAAAATTCCCCGCTAATTTTTTACTGTAGGACAACTTCTCGGAGTCCTCCCTTGTCCGAACGCTATGACGCGATCATTATTGGAGGCGGCCATAACGGACTGACCTGCGGCGCCTATCTCGCGCGCGCCGGCTTGAAGACGCTGGTTTTGGAGCGGCGGTCCGTGCTCGGCGGCGCCGCGGTGACCGAGGAAGTCGTCCCCGGCTTCAAATTTTCCGTCTTCAGCTATTTGATGAGCCTCCTGCACCCGCGAGTCATCGCCGATCTCGAACTCGCCAAATACGGCTACAAGGTGCTGCCGGCGACCGACATGTTTGGCGTGCTGCCTGGCAACGATTACATCATTTTCGCCGACGATATCGGCAAGACGCAGAGGTCCTTTAAGCGTTTCTCGACCAAGGACGCGGAGATTTATCCGGAATTCGACCGATATCTGATGGACTCGGTCAAGATCATGCGCCAGCTGCTCCTGGAGACGCCGCCCGACCCGTCGTGCCGCGACTGGAAGAGCTTCAAGGAAACGGCGAAGTTCCTATGGAAATATCGCAAGGTCAACAACAAGCTGTTCCGCCTCGTCGACCTTATGACGATGAGCGCCGACGACTATCTCTCCGAATGGTTCGAGCGCACCGAGATCAAGGCTGTGCTCGCCTATTATAGCGGCATCGGCACTTTTGTCGGACCAAAAAGCCCCGGCTCTGCTTACGTCATCATGCATCACGTCATGGGCGAGCATGCAGGCGCCGGCGGCTGGGGCTTCGTGCGCGGCGGCATGGGCGCGATCACCCAGGCGATCGCGCGCTCAGGCGAGGAGAAGGGGCTCGTCTGCAAGACGGAATGCGCGGTCGCGGCGATCGACACGGCAAACGGCCGCGCCACTGGAGTCACCCTCGCTGACGGGACGCGCTACGAATCGAACATTGTAGCGAGCAATGTCTCGGCGAAGCTCACCTTCCTCAAGTTCCTCGACAAGTCGAAGCTGCCCGCGGAGTTCGTGCGCGACATCGAGGCGTACCGGACGTTTTCGACCGCGTTCAAGATCAACATCGCCTGCGAGGCGCTGCCGAAATACAAAGCCTTCGACCCCGCGGCCTGCGGCTTCGCCTACCCCACTTACACGCATATCGGGCCGACGATCGAATATCTCGAACGGGCCTATGACGACGCGAAATACGGCGACATGTCGCGCGAGCCGTTCGTGACGCCGGTGACGCCGACCTTCGTCGACGACAGCGTCGCGCCGCCGGGGAAGCACATCGTCAATCTGTTCGGCGGCCACGCCCCCTACACGCTCAAGACCGGCGATTGGGCGACGCGCAAGGATGAGCTCGTCCGCAACGTGCTCAACGTTATCGACGCCTATGCGCCCGGGTTTTCCAACGGTATCATCGGCATGCAGACGCTGGCGCCGCCCGACATCGAGGAGAAGATCGGCTCTCCGCACGGCCACATCTTCCACGGCGAGCTCCAGGTCGACCAGCTCTTCTGGGCGCGTCCCGCGCCGCATTGGGCGGATTACCGGACGCCGATCGCAGGCCTCTATCAGTGCGGCTCCTCCGCCCATCCGGGCGGCGGCGTCGGCGGGGTTCCTGGCTATAACGCCGCCCGCGAAATTCTTAAGGACCGGCGGCGATGAAGTGCCTCAATCGGACTTCCGGCGGATAAAGTCATGGCCGAGCGTCGGCATAGGGAGGCCTTAAGGTTCTCGCCGCCCGGCGAAGCATCGAGGCGCACAACATCGAGAGACGGTCTTGCCCTAGTCAATCGACTTCGAAACGGGCGTGCTGACCGATGTGGCGCCGTGCCGGCCCAATCATTACCAATGGATCGAAACCAATGCGGTCGCCGTCCAGACGCTGGCCTCGGGACGCTGGCCGGTGTGAGGCGAAGCGGCGGCGCGCACTGCATAACGAATGGCGGTCCTGCTCAAGCTTTGGGCGCGGCGCGGCCTCGCTTTGCCTGCGCGAACGCCATTCTTCAATTGTTGCAAACCTCTGCAGGGGCTAACCTCACTTGATCTGGCAGCGGAGCGCAAATGGCGTGAGCATAAGGGCGGTCAGCCTTCAGGCGATCGGCGTCGGAAAGTCCTTCGGGTCGTTCCAGGCGCTCAAAGGTGTGACGCTCGATGTCAGCCGCGGTGAATTTCTGACCCTGCTTGGCCCCTCCGGCTCTGGAAAGACGACGTTCCTCATGATCGTGGCCGGCTTCGAGCAGCCGACTGTCGGGCGCCTGATGAGCGAGGGCAAGGATATCACGCTTAGAAGCGCCGAGACGCGCTCCTTCGGCATGGTGTTCCAGGGCTACGCGCTCTTTCCGCATATGACCGTTGCGCAGAACATCGCGTTCCCGCTCCAGGTGAGGAAGATTCCGCGCGACGTCACCCAGCGCCGCGTCGGGGAGATCATCGAGCGCGTTGGCCTCACCGGCCACGAAAGCAAGCTGCCGGCGAAACTATCGGGGGGCCAGCAGCAGCGCGTGGCGCTCGCGCGCGCGCTCGTCTTCGAGCCTGCCGTGCTCCTGCTCGACGAACCGTTCTCAGCGCTCGACAAGCACTTGCGCGGCCGCATGCAGGATGAAGTGAAGCGGCTGCATCAGGAGTTCGGCACGACCTTCATTTTCGTCACCCACGATCAGAGCGAGGCCCTGTCCCTCTCCTCGCGGATCGCGATCTTCAACCACGGGGAATTGCTTCAGATTGCGGCGCCGCAGGAGGTCTACGAGCGTCCGACCAGCCGCTTCGTTGCCGAGTTCCTCGGCGAGATTAATCTTCTGCCGGTCGAGGACGTCGGTCACTGCCAGATCGGCACGGGTGGGCTCTTCGAAGGCGGCCGTCTCGTCAGCCCTCGTCGCGATCACGCCGGGAGGAGCGGCGTTATCGCGGTGAGGCCGGAGCACATGTCTCTCGCCGACCGCTGTCCGGACGGCGACAACGGCGTCGCGGCCTCGGTCGCCGCCACGACCTACCTCGGCGCCTCGATGCGGCTCGGGCTCGTCACTCGAGGCGGGACGCGACTGACCGTCACGCTGCCGGCCGAGGACGCAGCGAGGACGCTGGCCAATGGCCGAGACCTCTGGGTGACATGGCCGGTAACCAAGGGTTTCCTTCTGCCTGAGGAAGGCCCGGAGCAGCTTGCAGTAACGGGAGTGCGATGATGAACGACGCCTTTGAGAAAGACTGTCTCGAAATTTTGGTTGAGAAGGCGCGCCGCGGCGGCCTCAGCCGGCGCCAGTTCGCGCAATGGGCGGCGATCTCGCTTGGGAGCGCGCCGCTTGCGCTGAGGTCGACGGGCGCGCGCGCCGCCGACAAGCAGCTCGTTCTCGTCAATTGGGGCGGCGACGCGATCAAGGCCTACGATGAGGCCTTTGGGCAGCCTTTCTTCAAGGAGACCGGCATCGAGGTGAAGGAGGACGGCGCCGGACCGACCGAAGGCGCGATCGCAGCGCAGTTCAAAAGCGGCAAGCCGACCTGGGACCTCGTCGACGCCGATCCTTTCTCCGCCATTACGCTCGGCAAGCAGGGCATGATCGAGCCGATCGACTATAAGATCGTCGACAAGTCCAAGATGCGTCCGGGCTTCGGCTGGGACTACGCCGCTTCGACCTACTTCTTTTCCTATGTAATCGCCTACGACGCGCAGAAATTCGCCTCCGATCCGCCGAAGGGCATGGCCGATTTCTTCGACGTCGCGAAATATCCAGGCAAGCGCTCGCTCTACAAATGGGGCGCAGGCATGTGGGAGGCGGCGCTGCTCGCCGACGGCGTCGCGCCCGACAAGCTTTATCCGCTCGACCTGAAGCGCGCGCACGCCAAGATCGCGGCGTTCAAGCCGAACGTCGTCTCCTACTGGGGCGGCGGCGCGGCGAGCCAGCAGGTGTTGCTCAGCGGCGACGCCTCGATGGCCATCATATGGTCGACGCGGGCGTCGATTCTCGATCACGATACGAACGGGCAGATCAAGTTCATCTGGGATCAGGGCCTGATCTCGCCGGGCGCGCTCGCGGTGATCAAGAACAATCCCGGCGGCAAGGAAGCTGCGATGAAGTTTATTGCTTCGACCTCCGATCCGCAGCGCGAGCTCGTCATGTTCAATCTCTTGGGCCAGGGGCCCGCCAATCCGGCGACCGACGCTCTCATTCCCGCCGACCGGCGCAAATATAATCCCGTCGACCCCGCCAACTTCGCCAAACAAGTGGCGCTCGACATGCCCTGGTACTCGGAGAACTATAGCGGAGCCCTCGACGCCTATACCAAGATCATCTCGGCATGAGATTAAGACGTCTGACTGCTGTCTCGTCCTTCGCTTCCGTGGGCGCGACGGACGGTGATGCGGATCGCATTGCCGCCCATGAGCGCGCCGCACGAGGCCAGGGCGGGAGGCGGGCGGACAACGCGCTCTTGACCGGCGTCTGCCTCATGGCGCCGCTGCTTTGCTTCCTTGCGCTCGTCTACGCCGTCCCGTTTCTTGGCGTGGCGTCGTGGAGCGTCACGCTGCCGAAGCCGGGCCTTATGCAGTACGAGCGGCTCGTCGCCGATCCGCTCGTCTTCTCGGTGTTCGTGCGCACCTTTCGCATCTGCCTGATCGTGACGGTCCTCTCGGTCGTCGCAGCCTACGCCATCGCTTATGTCTGGGTGCGAGGGACGCGAGTTGAGCGGCGCCTGGTCGAGTTCTGCATCCTGATCCCGTTCTGGATCTCGATCCTCACGCGCGCCTTCGGCTGGCTCGCGCTACTCTCCAACCGCGGGCTCATCAACACATGGCTCGAGGCCGCAGGCGTCATCGCCGGGCCGCTGCCGCTCGCCTACAACGAGTTCAGCGTGATTTTGGGCATCACCCATGTCCTCACTCCGTTCGCAGTCTTCCCGCTCGCCTCCTCCATGCGGTCGGTCGACGAGCGCGTGCTTTTGGCCGCCCGTGGTCTCGGGGCCTCGCGGCTGCACATCTTCTGGCGCGTGTTCCTGCCGATGACCGCCCCGGGCGTCGTCGGCGCGGCGCTCATCGTCTTTGTCTTCACCCTCGGCTTCTTCGTGACGCCCGCCATTCTCGGCGGGGGCCGCAGCATCATGGCGGCGGAGCTCGTCTGGTTGCGCATGTTCCAAAGCCCCGACTGGGGGCTCGGCGCAGCGATCAGCGTGGCGCTGGTCGCAATAGTCGGCGCCGTCATGGCCTCGTTGTTCCGCCTGGCCAGGCCCGCGCTCATGGGAAGCTCGCGATGATCCAGCGCCCGGGCCCGATTGCGCTTCTGCTCGCCAGCCTCGTCTGCGCCTTCATGCTCGCCCCGCTGCTTGCGGTCGTGCCTATCTCGTTCACGCCCGCGCGCTTTCTCACCATGCCGCACGGCCATCTCTCGCTCATCCATTATCGCGAGCTGATCGACAATCCGGACTGGGCGCGCAGCATTCTCTTGAGCCTGCGCATCGGCGTCGTCAGCAGTGCGATCGCAACCGCGCTTGCGCTCGCCTTCTCGCTTGGCGTGTGGATGATTCAGCCGCGCTTCGCAGCGCTCATGGTCGGCTTTGTCCTCTTGCCGATGATCGCGCCGCCGATCGTTTCGGCGATGACCCTCTATTTCTTCCTGACGAGCCTTTCCGAAGTGAGCGGCGCGATCGGCTATGACACATGGTTCGGAGTGACGATCGCGCATGTCGTCATGATCACGCCTTTCGCGGTGGTGATGATCCTTGTCGCGCTCGCGCAGGTCGACCGGCGCATCGATCTTGCGGCCCGCGGGCTTGGCGCAAGCGCGCTTCAGCGCGTCTTCAAAGTTATCCTTCCCAACATTCGTTTCGGCGTGATGATGGCGGCGCTGATGGCCTTCTTTCTCTCCTGGGAGGAGATCGGCGTCACGCTGTTCATCACCAGCGTCAACGCCATCACGCTTCCGCGCCTCATGTGGATGGGGGTGCATGACAATATCGATCCGGCGGTCGCCGCCATCTCCGTCGTGCTGATCGTCATCACCACGCTTGCGCTGACGGGACGGATGCTGCTGCAGCGCGAAGAACCCGCATGAAGGACGAATGAACGATGGACGAGGTCTTTGCGCGCCGCGACATGATCGCGCCAGCCCGGCTCAAGGCGCTTAGCGTCAAGTCGGACCTGCGCGGCGCCCTGCGGCTCGGCAGCCATGTCGCAGCGCTCGCCGTGACAGGGACTGCGGTCTTTCTCACGTGGGGAAGCTGGCTCGCCGTTCCCTTCTTCATCGCCCATGGCGTCCTGATCAATTTCCTCTACGCGGGCCAACACGAATTCAGCCACTCAACCGTGTTCCGCACGAAGAAGCTCAACGAGGTGTTCGGGCGGCTCTTCGGCTTCATCCTGCTTTATCCGCGCGATTTCGATCAGATCCAGCATTTCGCTCATCACCGCTATACGCAGATCTGGGAGAAAGACGGGGAGCTGGCGCGCGATCGCTATACGCTCCCCTCCTATCTCCTGTGGGTGCTCGGGCCGACCTACTGGTACACGCGCGTCCGGCGCATCCTGCGCTTCTCGATCGGCGTCGTCACCGAGCCTTACATTCCGGACGACCGCAAGGCGGATGTGATCCGCGAGGCGCGCTGGCATCTTGCCGGCTACGCCGCCATCGCCGCGCTCTCCATCGCGAGTGGAAGCTGGATTGCAATGAAACTCTGGCTTCTGCCGATGCTGGTCATGAAGCCGGTGCACCAATTGCAAAACACGATCGAGCATCTCGGCCTGCCCCATGTGGACGCGATCACCGAGAACACCCGCTCGACCCGCACCAACGCGCTGATGCGCTGGATGTGCTGGAACATGCAATATCACACCGCCCACCACGCTTTCCCCGGGGTGCCGTGCTACGCCCTGCCCGGCCTGCATCAGGAACTTTTCGTCGAGCGCGGGCGGTTGCCGCACACCATGTCCTATCTCGCCTTTCAATGGGCGGTGATTCGCGCCTTCTGGAACGGGCGCACCGAAGCGGACTACCCGGACGATGCGATCTGGATTGCCGACGACACCGACCTTCAGCCGGTCGCGCCGCGCATACGCAGCGCAAGACAGGCGTAAGGGCGATGGCGCTGCGTGTCTATCAATCCTTGTGGGCGACTGAGATGCGTCAACCGGGGGCGCCGGAGCGCTCGGTCGAGGAGCGGTTCGACTGGGTGCGCGACGCCGGCTTCGACGGCATGGGCGTCGACCTCGGCGCGATGGATCTCGCGGCGGCTCGCGCGCTCGTTCCGCAATTCGAACGCACGGGCTTGAAGGGCCTCTTGACCGCGTTTCCGCGCTCGATCGAGGGGTTGCGCCCGGCCCTTCATCTCGCCAAGGATATCGGCTCGCCCTTCGTCATCGTCGTCGGACAGGTCATGCCGCTTGCGGTCGCGGATATGGCGGAGGCGATCCGGGCGTGGCTCATGATCGCCGACGAAGAGAAGCTCCCGCTTCAGTTCGAGACGCATCGCAACTCGATCACCAACGATCTGTTCTCGACTCTTCCTCCTGCTCGACGCGGTCCCTGAGATGCGACTCAGCGCCGATCTCTCGCACTATGTCGTCGACCGCGAGATGATGCAGCCGATCAGCGCCGCATATCAAAGCTACGTCGGCCGCATTCTCGAGCGCTCCGATTCCTTCCAGGGGCGCGTCGCCAATCGCTGCCAAATTCAATTGCCGCTGAATTTCCCGCAGCATCGCGCCTGGATCGACACGTTCCTCGACTGGTGGCGCTTGGGCTTCGCCTCGTGGCGCCGGCGGTCGCGGGACGATCAGGATTGCATTTTCCTCTGCGAGCTCGGGCCCCGCGATTACGCGATCACCGACGCGAATGGCGAGGAGCTGTCCGACCGCTGGAGCGAGGCGCTGCTGCTCAAGCAATGGGCGGCGGCGTGCTGGGCCGAAGCGGGCGAAGCAAGCGCTGACCGCAGCGCGGCGGCTTAGAGGGAGGACGGCCGCCCATGTCTGTAACCAGCTTCCCCGTCGTCGAAAACCAATCCGCCGAATGGCGCCAGCGCGTCGAGCTCGCCGCCTGCTATCGCCTGCTCGCCCACTACAAGATGACGGACCTCATCTACACGCATGCGACGGTCCGCGCACCCGGTGAGCCGGGGCGGTTCCTCATCAATCCTTATGGTTGGCGCTGGGAGGAGATCACGGCCTCCTCGCTGGTGAAAATCGATGTCGACGGCCGCAAGATCGACGACAGCCCGCATCGCGTGAATCCCGCCGGCTTCACCATCCACAGCGCCGTTCATTTCGCCCGTCACGACGCGGCTTGCGTCATCCACACGCACACGCGGGCGAGCATGGCGGTGTCGGCGATGAAAGACGGGCTCCTGCCGATCAGCCAGATCGCGCTCCAATATTACGGACGCCTCGGCGTCCACGATTACGAGGGGATCGCGCTCGATCTCGACGAGCGGCAGCGCATCATTCGCGATCTCGGCGGCTCTTGCGGCCTGATCCTGCGCAATCACGGGCTGCTCACCGTCGGGCGCACCGTCGCGGAGGCCTTCAGCCTGATGTTCTATCTCAACCTTGCCTGCGAGGTGCAGGTGGCGACGCTGTCCATGGGCGCCGAGCTCGTCATTCCGCCGAAGGAGGTCTGCGAGAAGGTCGGCAAACAATATGACCAGATGGCCTTCGACGACGGGGACCTTCAGCTCGAATGGGCGGCGCACTTGCGCATGCTGGACGCGCTCGATCCCTCCTATCGGACCTGATTTAAGGAGACGCAACGATGGCGAAGACCCCCGAATTCGATTGGACGCCGCCCGCCAGCTCCTATCGTGATCCGGCTGAGTTCGAGCGCGAGCGGCGCGAGATTTTCGCCAAGAACTGGATGCTGTTCTCGTGGTCGGAGCGGCTGCCCAAACCAGGCGACACGGTCGCCGGAACCGTCGCCGGCTATCCGATTTTCGCGATCCGCGACGACGACGGGAAAATCCATGCCTTCCACAATGTATGCCGTCATCGCGGCGCGCAGCTCCTCGCCGACGGCGCCGGCCATTGCGGCAAGCTGATCGTCTGCCCCTATCATAGTTGGAGCTATAAGCGCGACGGACGGCTGAACAAGGCGACCGATTTCGGCGGCGATGCGAATTTCGATGGCCCCGCCTGGAGCCTCTACGCCATCGACGCCGAGGAATGGCGTGGCCTCATCTTCATTCGACTGAAGCGCGGCGGTCCGGGTCTGATCGAATGGCTCGGCCCGATCCATGACATGGCGGCCGACTATCCGCTCGAACAGCAGCATTATTTCATGGCCAAGAACCGCGACGTCGCGGTGGACTGGAAGACCTACGGCGAGAACTATCTCGAGTGCTACCATTGCCGGACGATGCATCCGGGCCTTTGCGCCTCGATGGACATCGAGCGCTATCGCATCGACGTTTACGAGCGTGAGAAGTTCTTTCATCTCCATGCGCCGAGACGAGACGGCGGCCTGACGCGCGGCCTCTATTTCTACCGCTTCCCGAGCCTGATGCTGAACCTCTACGACTGGGGCAGTTCGATCGCGACCATGGAGCCGCTCGGCCCCGGCCGCATCGATCATATCAACTGGTATTTCTTCACCGACGTATCGCACGAAAAGGCCGAGGAGAACCGGCGCTCGGCGGAATGGTCGGCCCAGATCGTCACCGAGGATCTCGACATCATCACCGGTGTGCAGCGCAACCTCAACGCCGGGATTTATGATCGCGGACCCCTGTCGCCGAAATACGAGGCGGCGGTGAAGGCGTTCCAGGACATGGTGCGCGACGAACTCACGCCCCGCGACCCGCTCCGCAGCGTCGCCGCGGAATAGGGATTAGCGTAGAGCCTCTGCGGCCGCCCATTCCGCAAACGACGTCGGATCCGGCAGGCTCGCGATATGCGGCGTGAGTAGGATGCGCGGATGTCGCCAGACTGGATCGTCCGGATCTGGCGGTTCGACGGACGTGACGTCAAGCGAGGCGAGCGAGAGCGCGCCAGAGTTCAGCCGCCGAATCAGCGCGGCCTGATCGAGCGCGTCGGCGCGCCCGACATTGATCAGCCCCGCGCCTCTCGGCAGGAGCCGAAGCCTCCGGTCATCGATCAGTCCACGCGTTTCCGGGGTCGACGGCAGCATGTTGATGAGAATCTGCGCGATAGAGAACATCGAATCGAGTTCGGACCAGCCCGACTGCACCGGAATGATCCCGTTCGGTTTTGGGGTGCGCGACCACCCGACGACTTTGCAACCGAACTCGGCCAGAAGCTCCGCCGAGGCTCGCCCCATCGGTCCGTGCCCGAGCACCGACACTGCAAGACCGGCTAGCGGTCCGCGAAGCTCCGGCCGCCAAAGCTTTCCGCTCCGATCGGCGATGGCGTCGCCGATGCGGCGATGATGGATCAGCGCCTGCATCAGGACGAATTCGGCCATGGCCCGGATCGACGCGGGGTCGCGCCTGGGGACAACCGGAACGTGAAGCGGCCGCGATGGGTCACTCGCGAGATGATCGAGACCGGCGCCAATCGACACAATCTTTCTCAAGCGCGGAAATTGGCCAAGAAAACCGCGCGGCGGGGCCCAGATGACCACTGCCTCGACACGCTCCGCGACCTCAGGCGCGATACCCTCGCTGCCGACAATCGTCCATTGCGGAAGGACGCGCCGAAACGCCTTCACCCACGCGTCCGAAGGCTCGCCGTCCGAGTGAACGGCGAGGGCGGGAGCTTCGCTCATCAGTAACTCGGCGGGGTGATCGCCCAGATCACCTCGGTCTCCTCCGGACCCGGATTGCGATAGCGATGAGGAAGGGCGCTTTGAAATCCGAAACTGTCGCCGGCTTCGAGCATTACCGTTCGTCCATCGACCCACAATTCAAGACGGCCCCGGAGCACCACGCCGGCTTCTTCGCCGGAATGCTCGTAGGGCTCTTGCCCGGAGGTTGCGCCAGGCGGGAAGCGACACGAAAGAAGCTCTAGCGAACCCGCAATGCTGGGGCTCAGGAGTTCATCCACAATTCCGGCCGAGTAGTCGAGCCGGCGCCGACGACCGCGCCGCACCACAAGGTCACGTTCTTCCTCGGGCTGGTCCCCCGACTCAAAGAACCAACTGATGGTCACGCCGAGCGCCCGCGAGACGGCGTACAGCGCCTTGATCGAGGGGGTGGCGCGGTTACGTTCCAGGAGGCTCAGATAGCCGATCGAGAGCCCGCTCTTTTCGGCGAGATCGGTAAGGGTCAGCCCGCGCGCCTTGCGAAGGGCGCGAATCTCGCCGCCGATGAAGCGCGGCTCTGCGCCCGCCGGCTCGTCGGCCGGCTCGGAACGGAAGTCGAGGCGAAACAGGGTGCGGCTCATTGGAACGTGGTTTTTCGGGAGCGAAATTAACGGCCTGGATTTTTAATTCAAGCGAAGGAGAGCGTCGTCCGTCAATTCTGGGAAGGACGCAGTGCATAGAGCCAAACGCCTGCCAGACGTTCGTTTATGAAAGACAAAGCCGGTGTGTAACAACGATCTGAGCGATCGTTTTCTCCGCGCGAGGCCGTGGGTTGGTGATCCCACCCATTGCGAACGCGTTGTGGCCGACGAGAGGCTCCGCGCCGTTCGCGGCGCCGGTCTTTTCGATCGGCGTGGACCTGAAGCCTTTCGCGGGACGACGGGCGGCGCGCAGTCCGCGCGAATTGTCAACCAGCTAAGGGAGCGCCGGGTGCTCATCAGCGCGTCGGGACCGGGGGTACGTCCTCAAGATTCGTCCCCTCGCCATTCGGTCGCGCGGCGCGGACATCTTCCTGGTGCGTCGATTCGGCGCTACGGGACCTGTGAGGACGCCGAACAACGCTGCGCCATGCGCAGGGAAGGACTTGACATGGATTCGACGCTGATCGCGCGGATCAAGCAGGCGGTGGACGACGGCTTCGACCGGCAATGCGCCTTTCTTTCCGATCTCGTCCGCATCCCTTCGCAGAGAGGGGAGGAGCGGCGCGCGCAGGAGTTCATGGCGACCGCCTACGCGTCGGAGGGCTATCCGATCGACATGTGGAAGATCGACGTGGAGCAAATCCGGTCGCTGCCCGGATTCTCGCCAGTCGCCGTCTCGTATGACGACGCCTACAATGTCGTCGCACGCCATGCGCCACGCGTCGCCAAAGGGCGTTCGCTCATTCTCAACGGCCACATCGACGTTGTTCCCACCGGACCGCACGAGCACTGGACACGTCACCCTTACGAACCGGAAGTCCTGGACGGCTGGATGTACGGACGCGGAGCCGGCGATATGAAGGCTGGGCTGTCAGCGTGTCTCTATGCGCTCAAGGCTCTCAAAAGCCTGAGTGTGCAGCCTGCGGCCGAAGTTTTTCTCCAGTCGGTGGTCGAGGAGGAGTGCACCGGCAACGGCGCGCTGGCGTGTTTGGCTCGCGGCTATCGCGCCGAGGCGGCGTTCATCCCCGAGCCGCTCGAGCCGAAGCTTTTGCGCGCGCAGGTTGGCCCAATCTGGTTCGAGGTGCAGGTCGATGGCGATCCACAACATGCCTCGGGCGCTTTTACGGCCGGGTCGAACGCCATTGAGAAGGCTTTCCTGATCATCGGGGCGCTGAAGCGGCTCGAACAGGTCTGGAACGCCCGCAAGGTCGACGATCCGCATTTCCACGACCATCCGCATCCGATCCGCTTCAACCTTGGGAGGATCGCCGGCGGAGACTGGACGTCCAGCGTCCCAGCCTGGTGCCGATTCGAGATGCGGGTCGCCACCTATCCGGGGCAGGACCTCAAGGCCGCCTGCGCTGAGCTCGAGGCCTGCATCGCCGAGGCGGCGCGCGCCGACAGCTTTCTCGCCAACCGCCCGCCCAGGGTCGTCTACAATGGATTCCTGGCCGAGGGCTATGTGCTGTCCGACGCCGAAGACCTCGAGGCGGCGCTGCGCCGCAGCCACGCCGCCGTGTGGGACGCGCCTCTGCAGGAGCACGTCACCTCGGCCACGACGGACGCGCGCTTCTTCGGCCTTTACGCGGATACGCCGGCTATCGTCTACGGGCCGATCTGCCGCATGCCGCATGGCTATGACGAGGCGGTCGATCTCAACTCCGTCCGCAAGGTCACGCAGACGCTGGCGCTGTTCGTCGCAGACTGGTGCAGTCTGGAGCCGTTGTCCGAAGAGCGGCCATGACACGCTCACCGACCGGGCGATGCGCACAACCCGCTCGCCGGGATTTCGAGATTCGTCGGACGCTATCGTGCGTTACCGCCTTGAGGAAATCGAACTCACGGCGCTCATCGACGCGCTCCGCGCGGGCCTCGCGCTCACCGTGACCATCGTGAGCTGGCAGGCGGAGCGCTTCCCCGAGAAGAGATAATGTCATGCGAATGAATGCGGAGCTGTGGACGATCCTCGAGGCGCTCATCGCCGTCCACCGCGACGCCGCGCGCAGCCGGCTGATGACTGCCTGCGCTTCGACACGAGGGCGCCGCGGAGCGCGCTCTGCTTGCGCCCTGTTCCGGTGGGCGATCCAGCGACTGATCGCAAAGCACATTCTGGGAATGCTTTCCAACCGCTCGGCGGCTGTCCGAAATGGGATTTTGGCATAAGATTTGCTGCGCTTCGCCGGTGGGAAATTGGAGGGTTAGATGGACAGGGTCTTCAAGGCGAGCCGGCGCGCTGTCGTATCCGGGCTGGGCGCCGCGATCGCGTCTCCTTTCGTCATCTCCTCAGCCCGCGCTCAATCGAAGGAGCCCATCCGGTTCGCCATTGTGGCGGCGCAGAGCGGCACCGCCGGCGTTGCCGACCATACCGACTATACACATGGCGCGACGCTCGCCGTGAAGCAGATCAATGCGGCCGGCGGCGTCAATGGTCGCCCGATCAAGATCGAATTGCATGACATCGACATCCTGACGCCTGAGGGCACCCAGACGGCGTTCCGCAAGGTGGCGGATAGCAAGCCGCATGCGATCGGCTGCGCCTTTGTGCTCATACGCCTCGCCGCCATCGAGGGTCTGGGCGACTGGAAGGCGCCTTACCTCACCGGCGACACGAGCGAACAACTCGTCAACGAGATCAAGAATAAGGCCCCGAAATACAATAACGTCTTTCAGGTCGACCCGCCTGAAATCTATTACGGTCGGATGTTTCCTAAATTCCTCGATACATTGGCGGCAGGCGGGACGTGGAAGCCGGTCAACAACAAAGTGCATCTGATTCGGGAACAGAGCAGTTATAATATGACCATTGCGCGTGAGATGATCGCGCACATGAAAGACAGCAAGTTCGAGATCGCTAAAATTACCGAGATCCAGTATCCGGTGCAGGACTGGGGTCCGGTGATGCAAGACGTGAAGGAGGTTGGCGCCGGCGCCATCATGCTCGACTATTGGGTCGGCGCGGAAGAAGCTGCCTTCTGTCAGCAGTTCGTGGCCGATCCCGTGAAGGGCGCGCTCGTTTACGTTCAATACGGGCCTTCCCAGCCCGAGTTTTTGAACCTCGCAGGTCAGGCGGCGGAGGGTTTTGTCTGGTCGACCGTGTTAGGCGTGTACGCGGATGCAAAGGGGATGGCGTTCCGCAAGGCCTACGCCGCCGCTTATCCCGGGATCATCGGACTTTGCTATACCGGCTCGGCCTATGACACCGTGAATTTTCTTGCGGAGGCCTGGAAGACGACGCCGCCGGAGGATTTCAAGGGCGTTGCCGACTATGTGCGCAGCCATGTCTTTCGCGGGGTCAACGGCGCCGTGAATATGAACAACGAATACCAGGCGGCTTTGCATTACCCTCTGCAGACCACGGACCTCAACAAGGGCATGGCGCAGCTGTTCTTCCAGGTCCAAGACGGCGAGCACAAGATCATTCAGCCAGATCCTCTGGCCGAGTCCAAATTCCGCAACGTTCCCTGGCTTTGACGGCCGACTGGCGCGTCCGATGATTCGGATCGCGGTGATCCGCGCATGAGCGGTTCGCCGAGGGCGTCGTCATTGGGCCTGTTCGGGTGCGAGGACGTACACATCCGCCTAGGGGGCAGGCCCATTCTCGAAGGGATCACGCTCAGCGTCGCGCCGGGGGAGGTTCTTGGGGTCGTTGGTCCTAACGGCGCCGGAAAAACGACGCTGTTCGAGATCCTGTCGGGCCGCTTCACGCCGGACGACGGCAAGGTCGTTCTCGACGGCCGCGACATCACCTCGCTGAAGCTCTTCGCCCGGGCTCGCCTCGGGGTCGCCCGCACCTATCAGTCGCCCATCGTTCCTGATGCGTTGACGGTCGGCGAGGTGCTTCGGGCGGCGCGTCAGGCCTATCTGCCCTTCCTGACCCGGTTCCACGCCGAGGCAGCCGCGCGCAAGGTCGGCCTCACCGTCCCGATGTCGACCCTAGCGGGCTCGCTCGAGACGCTGAACCGGCGCAAGCTTCTGCTCGCCTGCCTCCTCATGCGCCGTCCGCGCGTGCTGCTGATGGATGAGCCGGCTGCGGGTCTCATCAACGCCGAAATCGACGAGCTCGACGCGATCATCCGATATCTTGCGCGCGAGCTCAAGGTAGCCGTGATGCTCGTCGAACATCGCCTGGAGCTCCTGTCGGCCATCGCGGACCGCGTGGTGGTGCTGGACCTTGGACATCTCATCGCGGAAGGCGACCCGACCAAGGTCTTTGCGGATCCGAGGGTGCGCGAAGCCTATTTCGAAGTCGAGGCTCATGCATGAGCGACATTCTGCGGATTTCGGACCTGTCGGCCGGCTATGGCCCGTTGACGGTGCTTCATGGCGTCAACATGACCGTCAAGCCGGGCGAACGCGTCGGCGTCATCGGGCTGAACGGCCACGGCAAATCGACGCTGTTCCGCGCGATCGCCGGGCTCACGGGCTGGCAGAATGGCTCGATCAAACTCAACGGCGTCGAGATCGGCGGTCGGCGCAGCCAGGGGTTGGGTCGCAACACCCACAAAATCGTCCGCATGGGTCTTGCCTTGATGCCGCAAGGCGACGCCCTTTTTCCCGGCCTCAGCGTCGCCGACCACCTCGACAGCGGCGCTTATACCCGCACGGCCTGGGCTGAGCGGATGAAACGGCGCGAAAGGGTGCTCGCTGTGTTTCCGCCTTTGCGCAAGCTGCTCGCCGTGCCCACGGGTCGGCTGTCAGGCGGCGAGCGCCGAATGGTGAGCCTTGCGCGTGGATTGATGGCGGACGCCTCGCTGCTTCTCGTTGACGAACCGTCGCTCGGACTCGCCCCGAAAATCAGCAAGGCCGTTATCGAGGCGCTGATGCAAATCGACCTGCGTAGCGGCGCCATGGTGATCGCCGAGCAAAATCTGTCGCTGCTCGACGGCAAGGTGAGCCGGCTCATCCAGCTTCATGCCGGCAAGCTGAAGGGCGGCGGCGCGTCCCAGGCCGCGGTCCCGGCTCCGGCCGACACGATCCCGGCGGTCTGATCCATGCACATCGACTTTATCTACCTCGCGATCACAACGCTTTCGCTCGCGGCCATTTACAGCCTGCTGGCCATCGGGATCTCGATCATCTGGTCGAGCCTCGGGATGATCAATATGGCGCATGGCTTCACCTTCGCGGTCTCGGGCTACGGCGCCTGGCTCGCCGCGCAATACGTCAGCCACAATGGCTTCGTGGTAGCCGGGGCTGGCATCGTGGTCGGCATGGCGTGCGGGGCCCTGATCGCCGGACTCGCCTTTCTTCCGCTCTTCGACAAGCCCAACTTCCCGCTGCGCAGCCTCGTCGCCACCCTGGCGATCAGCCTGATTGGCGCGCAATGCCTGCTCTGGATCTTCGGTCCGCGCGTCAAGGCGTTGCCGAAGATTTTCGGGTTCGGAAGCGTCCGGATCGGGACCGCGGTGGCGAGCTACGACAAGATCGGGACGATCGTCTGTTCCGCCGCACTCCTCCTCGCCGTGCTGGCCTGGATGCGAAGCTCGCGCCGCGGCCTCGAGATCCGGGCCATGATGCAAAACCCCGAAGGCGCAGCGCTTGTGGGCGTCGACCTGCGCTCGACCGCGGTCTCAGTGATGATGGTCACGGGCGGCCTCGCCGGGCTGGCTGCAGTGTTGCTATCGCAGAACTACTTCGTGTCGCCCTATTCCGGAACGACGCCGCTCGTAAAGGGGATGGTCGTCGCCCTTGCGGGCGGTCTCGGCAGCATCGCGGGCGCTGGGATCGCGGCGTTCCTGGTCGGGCTCGTGGAGGCGTTCACGGCCGTCGAACTGGGCGGCCAGTATGTGCTGATGACCCAGTTCCTGCTGATCATCATAATCCTATTGATACGGCCCCGCGGCATCGGCGGCATGATCCAGCATGCCCGCGTCTGATCGGCCATGACGTCGATCACCGAACGCTCTCCGACGGTCCTCGCCGGCGCGCCGGAGCCCGCGCCAGCGACCAGCGCCGGCGTCGTGCGGCTCCGCCGCCGCTGGCGCTACCCGTTCACCCGGCGGACCCCGCTTCGGATCGAGACCACCGTCAGCCCGGTGACGCTGCGCCGAGCGCAGCGCATCGTCGACAAGCGCCCGCTGTTCTGGATCGTCGGGCTCGTCGCCATCGCGACGCTGCCGCCGCTCTTCGGCAGCAACTCGACGCTATCGGCCGCCATCATTTTCGCCATGTATGCCGCCATCAACGTCGTCTGGATGCTGACGCTCGGCACGGCCGGCATCTTCTCGCTCGCAACCTTCGCGATGGTCGGGGTCGGCGCCTACGGCGGCGCGTTCCTCTCGATCCAGTATGGTTTGCCCTGGTGGGGCATGCTCCTTGTGTCGCCGTTGTTCGGCCTCGTATTTGGCGTCATCGTGGCGATCCCGGCGATCCGGCTTGAGGGTTTTTACTACGCGCTCCTCACTGTCGGCATCAACGAGCTTTGCCGTAGCTATGTGGTGCAGTCGCGGCCGCTCGGCGCCGCCAACAACGGGCTCTACGGGGCCGACACTTTCGTGCCGGCCAGCCTGTCGGAGCGGGGCGGCATCGTCTTGACCTTCTACGCCTCCGTCCTCTTGCTGATCGGCGCTCTCGCGCTCTATCGCTGGGTCGACGGCCAGCGGCTCGGCCGGCTGTTGCGCGCAGCGCCCGAGAACCACGAGGCCTTCGCCGAAGCGCTGGGCATCGACTATCGCACGGCCCGCATAAAGGTGTTCCTGATCTCGGCGGCGGCGCTTGGGGGCATCGGCGGGTTTTACGCGATCGTATACAGGGGCGCGTCCCCATCGCTGTTCGGCCTCGACAACCTACTGCTGCTGCTCGCCATGGTCGTGATCGGCGGCATCGGGACGACGGAAGGGGCGGTGGTCGGCACGTTCATCGTCGTGCTCTTCAACCAGGTTTTCATCGACCTCGGCCCCGTGCGCCTGATGATCGTGGGTCTGATCATGCTCGGCACCGTGCTGTTCCTGCGCGGCGGCCTGATGGGGATCCCGGCGCAATTCGAGGCGTGGCGGCGCAAGACGGCAAGCGAGCGACGGGCTCAGTCGGAGCAACAGGGAGGCGGGACGATGCCTGGGGAATCGATCGAGATCCGTGACAAGCAGACGATCGCGGCGCAGCGGTTCGACGACGTTCTGCGCCGCGAGTTGAAGGCGCTGATCACGGAAAACCTCATCGAGGAGCACCGGACGACGGAAGGCAAGCGGCGCAGCGACCCCCTCGAACGCGTGTTGGCTTACTTCCGACGCGCCGCGGTGGCTGACAAATACGCGATTTTGGCTGAAAAGCCCTTTGAGCAATACCGGATCGTCGCGATGTCGGGAAAGCGCGGCGTGCCGCCACGCGCCGTGGACGACCAAACATATTTGAGCGAGGAGGCGGCGCTGCACGGCGTCTTCCTCAAGCGCGTCCACGACCTCCTCGAACGCTGACCGGCGAGACCGCGACCCGATGGCGAAAATCCGCATCTCCGCCTATACGGACAAGCTCTCGGTCAAGCCAGGGGGCTCGCTCTCCGTCATGGCCAGTGCGGACGCGACGATGAGCGTGCGCGCGAGCCTGGTCCGCCTGATCCACGGCGACGAGCACCCGGCTGGCCCCGGCTTCATCGAACAACCGGTCCCTTCTTCGATCGAGCGCGATTGGCCGGTCCGCAAGCAATATATCCAGAAGGGCAATTTCCTTGAGGTGGCTGACGATGCGCGTTTGCTCGCCCTCTCGGGCGCGTTCACGCTGCACGCCTTCATGTTTCCCACCTTGCCGGCGGAGGGGCGGCAGGTGATCCTTGGCCGCTGGTCGATCGCCGGCGCCAGCGGCTACGCCCTCGGCATCGACACGTCGGGACGGCTGGAGTTCTGGGTCGGCGACGGCGTTAAGGCCGACGCTGTGGCGGCGGACGTCCCGCTCACCCCACACACGTGGTATTTCGTCGCCGCCAGCTTCGACCCAGCGCGGGGAACGGCGACCCTCTATCAGGAGCCCGTCGTCAACCGCTACAACAGCCTAAATTCCCGCATCGTGCCGATCGACCATCGCTCGCATATCGAACAGGCGTTGCGGGCGACGCCGAAACACGCCGATGGGGCCCGTTTTCTCATCGGCGGCGCCGCCGACAGCAATCCGGCGCGCGGCGTGTTCGTGAGCCAGTGCTACAGCGGCAAGATCGACCGCTGCGGCGTGCATGCCCTCCTGTCGTCCGCCGAGCTCGACGCCATCCGGGCCGGCGGCCCGCCGCCGCCGTCGGGCATGCTCGCCTATTGGGACACAAGCGCCGGCTATGGCGAAACGGGAATTGGCGACCGCGTCCTCGACACGGGACCGCACGGCCTGCACGCGCTCGGCGTGAATCGTCCGGTTCGCGGCCAGACGGGATGGAACTGGAACGGCCGCAACGACTGCTTCCGGCTCGCGCCGCACGAATACGGCGGCGTCGAATTTCACCGCGACGCCCTCACCGACTGCCGCTGGACGCCGACGCTGAGCTTCGTCATTCCCTCGGACCTGCGCTGCGGGGTCTATGCGGTAAAGCTCACCGCGGGCGAAGGCGCGGACGGCGGCGAGGAGTATACGCCTTTCGTGGTCCGGCCGACGACACCCAAGGCGGCGATCTGCCTGATCCTGCCGACCGCCAGCTATCTCGCCTACGCCAACGGGACCGGCGCCTTCGACGCCCCGCCGCTGCAGTCGATCACCGCGACGACGTCAATTCTGCAACCCGTCGACATCGAGACTTACAGGAACGACGTCGAGTTCGGGCTCTCGACCTACGACTTGCATGACGACGGCGCGGGGGTCTGCTACTCGTCCTACCGCCGCCCGATCATCAACATGCGCCCAAAATACCGGAACCCGGGCGGAGGCACGACGTGGCAGTTCCCCGCCGACCTCTCGGTCGTCGGCTGGCTCGAACACCACAAATACGATTACGAAGTCCTGACCGACGAGGATCTGCACCGCGAGGGCGCAGCGGCGCTGAAACCCTACCGGGCCGTCATCACCGGCACGCATTGCGAATACACCTCGGAGCGCATGCTCGATGCGGTGGAGGACTACCTCGCCGAGGGCGGACGCCTGCTCTACCTCGCGGGGAACGGGTTCTACTGGTCGGTCGGGTTCCGCGATGAGGAGCCCTGGATCATGGAGGTGCGCAAGCTCGAGGCGGGCTCGCGCGCCTGGCAGGCGCGGCCCGGCGAGCACTATCTCGCAAGCACAGGGGAGCGAAGCGGCCTCTGGCGTCACCGCAACCGCGCGCCGCAGAAACTCGTCGGCGTCGGCTTCGCGTCGGAGGGGTGGGACTATTCGGTGCCCTACCGGCGGATGCCGGACAGCTATCACGGTTCGGCGTCCTGGATTTTCGCTGGCGTGGAGCGCGAGGTTTTTGGGAACTTTGGCCTGTCGGGCGGCGGCGCCGCCGGCTCGGAGGTCGACCGCTACGACCTGTCGCTCGGAACGCCGCCGCATGCGCTGATCCTTGCTAGCTCCGAGCCGTTCACCGACAATTACCCGCTGGTGCAGGAGGAGGTCATGTTCATGACGCCCGGGCTCGGGGGCACCCTGAACCCGAACGTGCGTTGCGACATGGTGTATTTTCCGACCGCTCGGGACGGCGCCGTCTTCTCGGCCAGCTCGATCGCCTGGGGCAGCGCCCTCCCGTGCAACAATTTCGAGAACGACGTATCCCGCGTGATGAAGAACGTGCTTGATGCTTTCTCACGCCCCGGCAAACTCCCGGGCGCCGACCGGACGACGTGACGACGTTCACTGAAGAGAGACCTAGATGAGTGGGACTTTGCGGGTGCTGGTGGTCGGGTTGGGCAGCATGGGCCTGTCGCACGCCCGCGCCTACGACGATCTCGACGGGTTCGCCCTCGCGGGTCTGTGCGCCCGAACGATCGGAAAGCGGACGGACCTGCCGGAGGCATGGTCCTCCGTTCCCCGCTTCAGCGAATTCGGCGAGGCGCTCGCCTCCGTCAGGCCGGACATCGTGTCGATCAACACCTATCCGGACACGCATGCGCAATACGCCATTCGCGCCATTGAGGCGGGGGCGCATGTCTTTGTCGAAAAGCCCTTGGCTCAGACGGTCGCGGACGCCCAGCGCGTCGTCGACGCGGCGAAGGCCCACGGCCGCAAGCTGATGGTCGGCTATATCCTGCGCGTCCACCCTTCCTGGACGCGGTTCGTCGAACTCGCGCGTACGCTCGGCAAGCCGCTCGTCATGCGCATGAACCTGAACCAGCAGTCGATCGGCCCCGCCTGGACCTGGCACCGCAACCTGATGCAGAGCCTGTCGCCGCTCGTCGATTGCGGGGTCCACTACGTCGACATCATGTGCCAGATGACCGGGGCCCGGCCGGTGCGGGTGCATGGCATCGGGGCCCGGCTCACCGACGACGTAAAGGTCCCGAACTATGGGCACTTGCACGTCGAGTTCGACGACGGGTCGGTCGGCTGGTACGAGGCCGGCTGGGGGCCGATGATGAGCGAGGTCGCGTTCTTCGTGAAGGACGTGGTCGGCCCGAAGGGCTCGGTCAGCATCGTGGCGGCCGAGCAGTCGGGCGACGCGGCGGAGGGAGCTTCAAAGACGGCGTCGTCCGACATCGACAGCCACACCAAGACAAGCGCGCTTCGGCTGCACCACGCGGCGCTCGACGCGAACAATGCGCTCGTCCGCGCCGACGAGACGTTCCGCATGGACGATGAGCCCGATCACCTCGCGCTCTGTCGGCGTGAACAGGCCTCCCTGCTGGCTGCGATCCGCGACGACCTCGACCTGACCGATCACATGGCCGACGCGGTCAACAGCTTGCGCATCGTGCTTGCCGCGGACGAGAGCATCCGAAGCCATCAGGTCGTGACGCTGTAGCCCATGCAGCCCGCGATCATCGGCTACTGCGATCCCTGGAGCGCGCGTCCTGGCGAGGCGATCTCGTTCAAGGTCAGCTCCGTCGAGAACCGGCCATTCGCGTCGACGGTCGTTCGGGTCCGCCATGCCGATCCGAACCCCGCCGGCTCCGGCATGAAACTCATCCCGATTCCGGGTCTTTGCGAAGGCCGCCACGACGGGCTGGCTCAGGTTGCGCGGGCCGGCTCTTATGGTCACGCGCCCGCGCCGCGACTTCCGGAGAACGAGGTCATCCACCTCGTCGTCAACGTGCGATGCCTGAAACACTTCGCCCGCCCGCAGTGCCAAATGGCCGTGCAAGAGCCTGGGAGCGGCCGCTGCCTCGGCCTCGGTCTGCGCGACGGCGAACTCGTGCTGCTGATCTCGTCCGGCCGAAACGGGATCCTGCCGACTGGGTTCGTCCTCGCCGAGATGACTTGGTACGGCGTTGGCGTCGCGTTCGATCCGGTTGGCGCCGTAGCGGAGGTTGAAGTCGTGGAGCTCGCGCCGCGGCGCGGGGCCATCGCGCGCGGACGGGCCATCGTGCCTGTTCCCGAAGCGTGGCCCCAGGTCTCCGCTTTGTCACTGACCAGCTTCGGCGCGCTGCTGAGCCCCGAGCCGGCCTTTCCCTTCGATGGACAGCTCGAGGCGCCGCGCATCGCCGCCGGCCCTTTACCCGATCTCGCCGCAAGCCTGGGCGCCCTCGGGATTGCACCGGACCGCACGCTCGCAGCGTGGGATTTCGCGTCCGATATCACGTCACAGGCCTTTGCGGACCGCGGCCCGGGCGCGCTTCACGGCGCTTTCGTGAACCTTCCGACGCGCGCTATGAAGGGATCGAACTGGAGTGGCCGCGAGATGGCCTGGCGGCACGCGCCGGACGAGTACGGCGCCGTGCATTTCCACAGCGACGACGTCGGCGACGTCGGCTGGCGCGAGAGCCTTGAGCTGACCATTCCCGAGGATCTTCCGAGCGGCGTCTACGCGCTCCGCGTCGACAACGGCCTCGCCTCCGACCACATTCCTTTTTTTGTGCTGCCGCACGCGAGACGGCGCAGCAAAGCGAAGATCGTCTACCTGGCCTCGACCCTCACCTACCTCGCCTATGCGAACCATGCGCGCGGCAACTGGGATGCGGCGTTTAAGGCCCGGGGGGCGGCGTGGGGGGCCAGCCTCAACAATCCCGACCAGTTCCGCGACTTCGGCTTCTCGACCTACAATTACCATCCCGACGGGTCCGGGGTTGCGCTGTCGTCGCGCCGCCGCCCGGTGCTTTCCATGCGGCCGGGCTACCTCACGTTTCCGCGATGCGCGCGGCTCGGGGCTACGCCACTTCCCCGCCGACAGCCATCTGACCGACTGGCTAGAGGAAAAGGGCTTTGCGTTCGACGTCGTGACCGACGAGGACCTGGACGCCCACGGGGTCGACCTGATCCGCGACTACCCGCTGATGGTGACCGGCTCGCATCCCGAATATCATACCGCCGCGATGCTGGACGCCCTGGAGCTTTACCGAGCAGGCGGCGGCAACCTCTGCTACCTCGGCGGCAATGGCTTCTACTGGCGCATCGCCCGCTCGGCCGAGCTGCCCTGGGCGATGGAGATCCGCCGCGCCGAGAGCGGCATCCGCGCCTGGGCGGCGGAGCCTGGCGAGTACTACAACCAGTTCGACGGCGCCTACGGCGGGCTCTGGCGGCGCAACGGACGGCCGCCGCAAGCCCTGGCCGAGATCGGCTTCGCGGTGCAGGGGTTCTTCGAGGGCAGTCCGTATCGGCGAACGCCGGCGTCCGCCGACCCTGCCGTCGCCTGGATCTTCGACGGGGTCGAGGCCGACATGTTCGGCGACTTCGGCCTATCGGGCGGCGGCGCGGCGGGCTTCGAGCTCGATCAGGTCTCGCGCCATTTCGGCACTTCAGCAAGCACGGTCTTGCTCGCCCGCTCCGAGGGCCATGGGCCCAGCTTTCTGGGCGTGCCCGAGGACATCCTGACCCACACAATGGCGGTCGGCGGCAAGGTCGAGATCGAGGCGCACATGGTCTACGGTTGCAACGAGGCCGGCGGCCAAATCTTCTCGACGGGTTCGATCACCTTCTGCGGCAGCCTGTCGCACAACGGCTACGACAACCCGGTGTCGCGCATCCTGGAGAACGTCGTGCGTCGGTTCAGCGGCGAAGAGCGCTGAGCGCTTCCGCGGCGGCGGCGATCGCCGCCACCTGATGCGGCTGCAACTCCTGGCCGGGATAGCCCCTGAAGTTGGCGAGGAACGGATCGTCGATCTTCGTGCGGATTCCGCTCAATTGCTCCATCACCGCGAGACCGCAATAGGGCACGTAGTTGGCGGAATAGCCGCCCTCGTGCGACATGGCGAGCCGGCCGCCGCAGAGATCGGCCGCCGCCTCCATCAAGAGGCGCGTCATAGTCCGGTAGCCTTCGCTATGGACCATCATGCGGCCGAGCGGATCGAGCATGGCCGCGTCAAAGCCCGAGCAGACGACGATCATCTCGGGCCGGAAGGCGTGCAGGGCCGGAATGACCAGGCGCTCGAAGGCCGCGAGATAGGCGCCCGCGCCGCAACCGGGAGGCAGCGGCGCGTTGATATTAAAACCCTCGCCACGTCCCTCGCCCCGTTCCGCGCGGCTGCCGCGGCCATCGCGCGGGAACAAGCCGTCCTGGTGCAAGGAGATCACCAGCGTGTCCGGATCCTCGTAGAAGGCCTGCTGGGTGCCGTTGCCGTGATGCACGTCCCAGTCGACAACGGCGATGCGGCTGATTTTGTGGGCGGCCCGCGCCTTCATGATGGCGATCGGCACGTTCGCGAACAGGCAGAACCCCAGCCCCTTGTCGCGCTCCGCATGGTGTCCAGGCGGCCGGACAAGCGCGTAGCCGTTCTTGACCCGCCCTCGCGCGACGGCGTCAATCAGGGCGGTGGTTCCGCCCGCGGCGAGCAGCGCGATATCGTAGCTGCCGGGACCGAAGGGGGTGAGGTGGCTTGCGTCGCCGCCGCGCTCGGCGCTGAGCGTCTTGATGCGCTCGATGTAGGCGCGGGTGTGAAACAGGGCGAGGTCTTCGTCCGTGAGCGGCAACGAGGGGATAGGCGCGAGGTGGTCGAGCAGCCCCGAAACTTCGACGAGGTTGCGGAAGCGACGCTTGGTGGCGGCGTTCTCGACGTGCTCGCCCGGTTCGATCGTCAACCCCGCCGGGAAGAACGTCGCGGCGTTGCCGGTGTCGTGCCAGAGATAAAGTTCGTGAAAATTCCAGCCGGTCGCCATGCGCTCGTACTCGCGTGGATTTCAGGAATCCGCCAAGATCATCTGTGCAGCGCGCTCCGCGATCATAATGGTTGGCGTTTGCAGATTGCCTGAGATCATGCGGGGGATGACGGAGGCGTCGGCGATCCGCAGGCCCTCGAGCCCATGCACCTTCAGGTTGGCGGGATCAACGACCGCTTTCGCATCCACGCCCATCCGGCAGGTGCTCGAGGGATGGTAGAGCGTCGTGCAGTGCCCGCGAATATAGTAGGCGATCTCGTCGTCGCTCTGCGCCTCGCCGCTCGGCGCCAGCTCTTCGGTCAAAATCTCCGTGAGCGGCGATTGCGCCGCGATCCGGCGATTGATGCGGACGCCTTCAATCAGGGTGGCGATGTCGCCGCCGGTTGAGTCGCTGACGAAGTAGCGCGGGTCGATGTCGGGCGCCTCGATCGGGTCGGCCGAGCGGAGGCGAATCTCGCCGCGGCTCTCGGGACGCTGCAAGGTCGCATGGAGGGCGACGCCGGAGCCGGAATGGAGAAAGCGCGCGTAGTCGCGATGGGGACTCATGGCGCCGTAGAGCTGCAGGTCCGGTTCGACCTCGCGCCGGCTGCGCACATGCGCGCCGGCCGCGACCCAGGCCGAGGTGCGCAGGCCTGACCGCGGCGCGCCCTGCCAGGCCGCTAGCGACTCGTCCCATTCCTTCTCAGTGAGCGCGCCGATGCCGATCTTCTGGTTGGCGCCAAAGGCGATCGGGATGTTGATGTGGTCCTGCAAGTCCTTGCCGACGCCGGGCAGGTGATGAACCGATGCGACGTCGGCGGCCTTGAGCTCGTCGGCGGGGCCGACGCCGGACAGCATCAGCAGATGAGGGGAGCCGATCGCGCCGCAACTGAGCACGATCTCGGAGCTCGCATGCGCCACGCCTTGTTGGCCCTTCTCGAGATATTCGACTCCAACCGCCCGATTTTTTTCGATGACGATGCGGGTGATGAGAATCCCCGTCTTGACCGTCAGGTTCGGCCGATCGAGCGCGGGCCGCAGGTAGGACTTGCCGGTGCCCCACCGCTCGCCGTCCTTGATGACGAACTGGAAGAAGCCGCAGCCTTCCTGCTCCCTCCCGTTGAAATCCGCGTTGGGCTTGTGGCCCGCCGCCTGCGCGGCCTCGATCCACATGCGCTCGCCGCGATCAATATAGGCGGGGTCGCTGACGTGGAGCGGGCCGCCGGCGCCATGCAGGGGGTCATTGCCGAGGCGCCGGTTGTCCTCCGACAGTTTGAACACGGGCAACACGTCGGCCCAGGACCAGTTCGGGCAGCCAAGCCGGGCCCAGCCGTCGTAGTCCGAAGGCAGGCCGCGTATGTAGATCATGGCGTTGAGCGCCCCCGACCCGCCGACCATGCGGCCGCGGGGCCAAAAAATGCGGCGGCCGCGGCAGCCAGGCTGCGGCACTGTGTAGAACCCCCAATCGGCGGCGGTGTTGAACATCGTCACCCAGTCGGACGGGATGTCGGAGGCCGGCGGCGCGGCGCGGCCCGCCTCCAGCACAAGCACCTTGCGGCCCGGGTCGGCGCTCAGTCGGTTGGCGAGGACGCAACCCGCCGAACCGGCGCCCAAGACAATGGTGTCGTACATGCACGCTCCGGCAAGTCAGAAAGGGAGGGAATGCGGTCTCACGCCACGAGGCTCGCTTGCCCTTCGGCCAGCGCGAGTTCGATGATCCTGAGGCCGTGCCGAGTCACGCGGTGCGGGTAAACCTGCGCCAGCGCGTCTTCGTGCACGGGGATGACGCGCCGGGTCTCGCCGCCGACGAGATTCACCATGACGTCGGTGGCCAGGATCAGGTTGGCTTGACTGCACTGGGCGAGCCCGATCGGCGTGTATTGCGGCGACGCCGGATCGGATCCCGTGATGTTGTCGAAGCTATAGACGAGGTCGCCCGCCATGACCCACACATCCTCGCTCGCCCGGCGGCCGTCGTTGCGGATCGTCACGAATTGCGAGCCCCAGGTGTGGGTGTCGTGCGCCGCGCGCAGGTCGACTCCGGGAAGCACATCCTCCCGGTCGCCGTCGATGGAGACGAGCCGGCCCTCGGCCGCAAGATCGGCGAGACGCATGATGTCGGACGGGTCGGTAGCGGCCATCAGCCAGCGGAATTTCGCGTCCAACGCGCGCGCCCATACCCACTTCGAGAGCTCGCGCTCCTGGAGATAGAACACCGCATTGGGGAAAGCCTCGGTGTTGCCGGCGTGATCGAAATGCGCGTGGGTGAGGAAGACGTGGCCCACGTCCTCGGGGCGCAGGCCCGCCTCCGCCAGGACGGCCGAAGGCGGCCGCCAGCCGCGCACGCCGAAGCGGTCCGCCATCTCGCCCCCATAGGCCGCGGCGTTATAGCCGACATCCACCATGGCCACGACGCCGGGGCCCCGCAGCAGGATATAGGCGTAGGGTAGCTTGCGCGGCGGTTTGTCGTAGTCCCCGTACACAATCGCGCCCGCCGCCGCGGCAGGCACGCAGGCGTATTCCAGCACCCAGATCGAGTAGGTCGCCATCGGCCGCGCTTACCTTCCGGGCGCCGCGCAACAGGCGCAGCCCTTGCCCAGCGCCACGATCTCGAAACCCGGCAAGGCGCGCTCCGCGGAGCTCAGATGGTCTCCAGCCTCGCGCAGGAGCGCCAGCGTTTGGCGCGCGTCGATGTCCTGAAGCTTTGACATCGAGGCCATTGCAGCCTTGAGTTCGATCGGCTGAAGCCACGAGATGTCGGTGCGGATGAGCGACCGGCGGCGTCGGCCGGCCGGCGCGGATCATGGCCTCCGCTTCGGCGAGGTCGGTGCGGGCGCGGCAAAGCGCCGGGTGGTCGCGCGGTACGCGTGCTCCGCTGGCTTCGAGGATGAGCAGCGCCGCAAGGCCGCGGGCCGCGTCGCCGAGCATCTCAAACCCGCGGCGCACCGAGAGCAGATAGTCCACCGTCCGGTCGTCGACTTTCGCCGACGCTGTCGACAGGGTCTCGGTGATCACGTCGCAACCGAGCGCGATGGGTTGCTTCAGGAGGCGGATGCCAGCCTCCGATACGACTGCGCGGGCATCATGCGCAATGCGCACAGCAACTGGCCTCATTGGTCTGCGAGGGGAGGTCGATCACCGGGTTCTGATCGAAGAACCCGATTGGCGCCAGAGTGAAGCCGCACACCACGCACGCCTGCACCGGATGGTCTTCCGGTCGGGGAAGGTGGTGCAACCCGAACGTATGCCAAAGGACAATGTCGGCGTCCTCGATCGGGCGATCCTTGCGGGTCCAGGTCTCGATGCCATCGTCCCCAGTCGATTGATTGACGAATTCGCCCGCGGGAAAGCGCTCGGCCGGGTCGAAGGGCGTCACCCACAACTGGTGCTGGATGAACCGGGAGCGGCGGCCCGAGGGGCTGTCTGGATGCGTGAAGGGCTTTACGGGAGAGCGCGCCTCGAGCTTGTAACCGGTCGGGTGGCCCAGCCAATTTTTTGTTCGGCGGTTGATGATCTTCCAGTAGCGCATCCGGTTGAAATCGACGTCGCGCATGGCGCGAGTTCTCGGTAGGCAGCACGGTTTCCTCAAGGAGGAAGGCGTTGCCGTAGGGGTTCTCCGGCCCCGGCGGCGGGGCGATCGTGTCGCATTCCACGACCGTGTTGTTCGGGCCGTCAATCTCCACATCTAGACGCGCCGAGAAGAGGTGCTGATGGATGTGGCCCACGATGCCGGGCGCCACCTCAGCGCCGTACCGTCCCGGGTCGCCCGGATGACAGGCAGCGGTGTTGATGATGCCCGTGGCCTTCATCTCGTATTCGATCCGGCCGTCCTGATGCAGGTACCAGTAGGAGGCGTATTCGTAATTCCCGATCGTCGAGATGGACGAGATCACCAGCTTGCGGGCGCGGCGCACCTCCGTGCGCTCGGTGCGCACATCGAAGTGCTTCCAGGAAAGCCCGGCGTCCTCCTCGTGCAGGCAGATGCAGTTCTCGATGGTGCGCGGATTGCCAAATACGTCGGGCACGACGGCGTCGAAATAGTGGATCACGCCGAGGCAGTCGCAGCCGAGCTTCAGCGAGTTCGCCATGCGGCCAAAGCCGATCTCGCCGCTGTCGAAAACGTTCTTGCGATAGTGGCTGCGCTCCGGCGAGCCATAGGGCACAACCATTTCGGCGATGGAGGCGCGGTAGAGCACCGGCCGCCGGCGGCCGTCGACCGTATAGCCGACAGTATTGAGCACGAGGCCCTCGCGCCCATTGAATCCCACCCGGAAATCCCAGTTCTCCCAAGTGACCCTGTGCCCATCGACCTTGAAGCCCGCTCCATTTGGCTGCACCACATCAAGCGGCGCGGACGGCGGACGGAAGCGCGTCAGCACCTCCGCATCGAAGTTGAGCGGCGTCATCGGGACCGGGATGTAGTCGCCCTTGTCGGCGAAGTGATCCTCGACCTTAAGGACCTCGAGATTGGATAGGTCGATGAGCGCGTGCAGGCCCTCGACGGGGTGCGCGTAGTAGTTATCGAGCGGAAACGTTCGCATCCAGACGAAGCAGTTGAGGACGCGCCGCCCCTTCTCGATCTCGTGGCCGAAGTCGCCCACGGTCCAGGGATCGATGCACATGAAGTCAAGGTAGTCGATGAGACCGCGGCGCCGCAGCGCCTCCTGAAAGCGGGCGTCCGCCTTTACGGTCGCCTCGATCTCGAGCACCTCCGCGAGCGCGACCATGGCGCGGGCCTCAGGATTGAAATGCTCGCTGATGATCGTCTCGGCCCGAAGATCGATCAGACCCTGTTGCACGCCGGGGCGGCCGCGTTTGTAGACGTTGTAACGCGCGATCCGCGCGAACGCATCGCCCGGCGTGTGACTGCGCACGGTCGCCTTGTCGGGTTCCGCGATGTCGATAGTCTCGACCCGTAGGTCATCTCCCCAGCGATAATGTTGCCCGATGATTGAAGACGCCTTTGCGATCTCGACCGCGTCGAGAGGATCAAGCGGGTGAGCCGCGCCCGAGGCGCCGTCGGCTGTCTGAGACGTCACGTGAAGATTCATGGCGGTCTCCGGCACTAAGGCGGTTCAAGGATGCTCTCCATCAGCAAGGATCAGGCCAACTGACCCCAGCCTTGGGAGTTTAAAAGATCTGGTCTGCACAGCGTTGGATTGGAGAGGATTAACACGTCCCTAGGACGGAGGCGACGACGCGCGGCAACTGCGCCCGCGACACCATCTTGCGCAACACCGGCCGGCCGTCCTTCGACGCCGCATGGACTTGGAACACTCGCTTCGCCAAGTCGAGCCCAATGATCGTAACCTTCTCCATGGATGCTCTCTCCTCTGCGGCTGGTCATGCAACACCGCCAGCGTGGCACACTTTGACGCCGTCGGGAGGGGCATCCACCCCATCAAAACCTAATCAGGTGGACTGGTTTCGCCTTCGTTCTGGATTTTCAAGATACTCTGGATGGATGGGAAACTCTTTGCAACTCGTTCCGCCCATTGGGATCGAGTTTCACCCTGAGCGCATGCGTTGAGCGGCGACCGGGAAAATCAGCTTCGCGATCTCGCCGCGGCATGAGCCGCAGTTCGAGCCAGCTCTGAGGCGTGCCCCGATCGCAGCGATGGTCGCCGCCTCGCCGAGGTCGGCGGCGGCCTCCAGGATCTGGTTGCGGCCGACATCGAAGCACGCGCAGACAGTCGGCCCGCGGTCGGGCGTCTCAGCGCCCGGCCGGCCGGTCAAGAGCCGCAGGCGTTCACTCGGGGGAACTGGCTCACCGAGACGCTCGACGATCCAGGACCGCGCGACCGCGACCGGCCCGGCCGCGGCAAACAGCGCCCCGGCAAAGGCGCCATCCTCAAACGCGACGAAGCGGCGCTGCCCGGCCGCCGCGTCGTGATAGGCGATGATATCGGCGTCGTCGCCGAGCGCGAGCATTCGCCGCGCGAAAGCGCTCCAATCGGCCGGCGCTTCGAGGCTCGCGAGCTCGGCGCGCCAGCCTCTCTTCACAATCGCCGTGGCGAAATAGTTGGCCTCGGCCCGCGCGATTGCGCGGATCGAGGCCACGAAACCGTACCAGGCGGCGCCGAAGCGGCGCGCCGCCACCGGCGCGCCCTTCAGCTCCGACTGACCGGAAACAGGGTCCACCGCAGCCCCGATGAGTGCGTCGACGCGCCCGAGCGAGGCGTGCTGATCCGTCCAGTGCATCGGAGCGAACAACGAGCCTTGCCGCTGCCGTTCCGTGACAACGACGCGCAGCACCGCCCGCCCATGTGGGCTTTCGATTTCTGCGAGGTCCGCTGGCCCAACCCCGATCGCCGCCGCGTCGGCGGGATGGATTTCGACGAACGGCTCGCCGACATGCGCCATCAGCCGCGGCGTTTTGGCGGTGCGGGTCATCGTGTGCCACTGGTCGCGAATGCGGCCGGTGTTGAGGACGAATGGAAAGCGCCAGCTCGTTGGCGACGCGAGCTCGCGAAACGGCGTCGGGATGAAACGCGCCTTGCCGTCGGGATGATAGAAGCGCCCGTCGGCGAAGAACCGTGTCTCGCGCGCTTCTTGTCCTGCCGGACGCGGCCATTGGCAGGGCGCAAGCGCATCGTAATCCTTTGCGCCGATGTGGCCCAGCGCGCCGAGATCGAGGTCGCGGCAGCCGCCATTCTCCTCGGCGGTGAGGCGCGCATATTCGGCGAAGATCTCGGCTGGTCCGTTGTAGGCAAAGGCCTCGGCGAAGCCCATCCGCTTCGCCACCTCCGAGATTTGCCGCCAGTCGGGCAGCGCTTCGCCTGGCGGCGGCAGAAAAGCCCGCTGTCGCGAGATGCGCCGCTCGGAATTGGTGACGCTGCCTTCCTTCTCGCCCCAGGCCGCGCTCGGTAAAAGCACGTCCGCGAGCGCGGTCGTGTCGGTCTCGCGGCAGACGTCGGAGACCACGACGAAGGGACAGGCGCAAATCGCCGCGCGCACGCGGTCGGCCTCCGGCATGGTGGCGGCCGGATTCGTGCCGATGACCCAGAGCGCCTTGACGCGGCCCTCCTCGACCGCGCGAAACAGATCGACCGCTTTCAGGCCAGGCTTCGTCGCGATCGTGGGCGAGTCCCAGAAATCCTGGACGATGCGGCGGTGCTCGGGATTCTCGATCTCCATATGCGCCGCCAACATGTTGGCGAGTCCGCCGACCTCGCGTCCGCCCATCGCATTCGGCTGCCCGGTGACCGAGAACGGCCCCGCGCCGGGCTTACCGATCCGGCCGGTCGCCAGGTGGCAGTTGAGGATTGCGTTGACCTTGTCGGTCCCCGCCGACGACTGATTGACGCCCTGGCTGTAGACGGTGACCACGCGTCCCGTACGGGCGAAGAGGTCGTAGAACGAGGCAAGATCGCTGGCGGCGATCCCGGTCGCGCTCGCCGCCGCATCAATGTCAAACCGGCTCGCCTCGTGGAGCGCCGCACCGAAGCCGACCGTATGCGCGTTGACATAAGGCCGATCGACGCGGCCTGCCTTGGCGAGATGCGCGAGCAGTCCGGCGAACAGCGGGACGTCCGAACCGGGCGCGAGGCTCAGATGCACGTCGGCGGCCTCGGTGGTCGCAGTCGCGCGCGGATCGATGGCGACGATCTTGGTTCCTCGCCGCTCGCGCGCCCCGATGAGCCGCTGAAAGAGAACCGGGTGGCACCAGGCGAGATTGGAGCCGGTGAGCACGACGAGGTCCGCGAGTTCGAGATCCTCGTACAAGCCGGGCACGGTGTCCGAGCCGAACGCCCTTCGGTGGCCGGCGACGGACGAAGCCATGCAGAGACGCGAATTGGTATCGATGTTGCCCGAGCCGATGAAGCCCTTCATCAGCTTGTTGGCGACGTAATAGTCCTCGATGAGGAGCTGGCCGGAAACGTAGAAGGCGACGCTGTCGGGTCCATGCGCCCGGATCGTCTCCGCGAATTGGCGGGCGACAAGGTCGAGCGCAGTCTCCCAGTCGCATTCGGCGCCGCCAAGCATCGGGCGGAGCAGCCGATTGTCGAGCGACAGCGTCTCGCCGAGCGCCGAGCCCTTCGAACAGAGGCGGCCGAAATTCGCGGGATGGTCCGGGTCGCCCTCGATGTCCGCGGCGAGGCCGTCGTCCCGAGGACGGGCGAGAACGCCGCAGCCGACGCCGCAATACGGACAGGTCGTCCGCGTCCAGACGTCGCTCATCGCGGCGCGTCTTCAAGCGCAGGCGAGCTCGCAAGCGCCGCGAGATCGAGCAGAATGCGCCCGTTCTCGACCCGCAACGGAAAAGCGAGAACGCGTCCGCTATCGGCGCCCTGGGCCTCGCCCGTCTCGAGACTCAGGACCCAATTGTGCAAGGGACAGGTGACGCTCGTCCCGTGCACGATGCCCTGGCTCAAAGGCCCGCCTCTATGCGGGCAGCGGTCTTCGAGCGCGAAGGCGCGGTCGTCCACAGTGCGGAACACCGCGACGCAGCCATGGGCCGTGCGCACGACGCGCGCACCGCGGCGCGGGATCTGATCGAGCGCGCCGATATCGGTCCACGTCGTCTCGGTCATGCGGGCTGTCCGGCGGCGGAGGAAAGGTCGGCAATGGGCGCGAACTCGTGCGCGTCCTTGCCGGCGGCGCGCTCGGCCCATGGGTCCTTCTGCGAGAAGCGTTGCGACAAGACGAACCGCTCGTAGAGCGCCCGCCGCTTGTCTGCGTCCTCGACAACCTGCGCCTTGATCGAGCCGGCGCCCACGCGCTTCGCCCATTTGTAGATGCGCTCGAGATACCGGCCCTGCTCGCGATAGAGCTGGACCAGCGCGGCGATGATCTCGATCGTTTCCGCTTCGGTCGAAGCATGGCAGAGCGCCTGCGTCCCCAGGATGTCGAGCCCCGCCGCGCCGGCGAAGACGATGTCGTAGCCGCTGTCGACGCAGACGACGCCGACATCCTTGCAGGTCGCCTCGGCGCAATTGCGCGGACAGCCCGACACCGCCATCTTGACCTTGGCGGGCGTCCACGAGCCCCAGAGGAATTTCTCGAGCTTGATCCCGAGCCCCGTCGAATCCTGGGTGCCGAAGCGGCACCAGTCGGAGCCGACGCAGGTCTTCACGGTGCGCAAAGCCTTGCCGTAAGCGGCGCCGGAGACAAGCCCCGCGGCGTTGAGGTCGGCCCAAACGGCCGGAAGCTCATCCTTCCTGACGCCGAGGAGATCGATCCGCTGCCCGCCAGTGACCTTGACCGTCGGAATGGCGAACTTGTCGACGACGTCGGCGATGGCGCGCAGTTCTGCAGCACTGGTCACGCCGCCCCACATGCGCGGCACGACCGAGAATGTCCCGTCCTTCTGGATGTTGGCGTGCACGCGCTCGTTGATGAAGCGCGACTGGGCGTCGTCCTCATATTCGCCCGGCCAGGAGGCGAGCAAATAATAGTTGAGCGCCGGGCGGCACTTGGCGCAGCCGCAAGAGGTCTTCCATTCGAGCGCCTGCATCACGGCGGGGATCGACTTCAGCGCCTTCGCCACGATCAGTCGCCGCACGTCGTCATGGCCAAGCGCCGTGCAGGCACACATCGGCTGCACCGCGGCAGGGGCGTAAGCCTCGCCGACCGCAAGCCTGATGATCTGCTCGACGAGGCCGGTGCAGGATCCGCAGCTCGCCGAAGCCTTGGTGTTTGCTCGCACCTCGTCGAGAGTCTTGAGGTTCCGGGCCTTGATCGTCTCGACGATCTTGCCCTTGCACACGCCGTTGCAGCCGCAGATTTCCGCCTCATCCGGCAACGCTGCAACGGCCGCCGTAGGGTTCAGCGGGGCGCCCTCCGCCGCGCCCGGTCCGAACATCATCGTCTCGCGCACGTCGGCAATGTCAGCGCCACGCTTCAGGAGATCGAAGAGCCACGCGCAATGCGAGACGTCGCCATAGAGCACGATTCCGATGAGCTTGCCGTCCTTCAGGACGAGGCGCCGGTAGATTCCGCGCGCCGCGTCGCGCAGCACGATCTCCTCGCGGTCCGGCCCCTCGGCGAAATCGCCCGCGGAGAAGAGGTTGATGCCGGTTACCTTGAGCTTCGTTGCGGTCGCGCTCGGATTGAAGGCGGCGCTCGCATCGCCCGCGAGCTGCGCCGCGACAATATTCGCCATGTCGTAGAGCGGCGCGACGAGGCCGAAACATTGCCCGTGCGCTTCCGCGCATTCGCCGAGCGCGAAGATGTCGGGGTCGCTCGTGCGCATGTCGGGGCCGACCACGACGCCCCGGTTGACGGTCAGTCCCGCCTCGCGCGCGAGCGTGGCGTTCGGCCGGATGCCGACGGCCATGACCACGAGATCGGCCGCAGCTCCGTCCCGTCCTCCAACAGCACGCCGCGCACGCGCGGGGGACCGGCGCTCGCGTCGGTTCCGAGGATCGCCTTGGTGTTCGCCTTCGTGTAGACGCTCAAGCCGCGCGCCTCGATCGCCTGCTTGAGCAGAAAGCCTGACGGGGGGTCGAGCTGGCGCTCCATCAGCGTCGGCATGAGATGCACGACGCTGACCTCCATGCCCTGCTCCTTGAGGCCGACCGCGGCCTCGAGTCCGAGCAGTCCGCCGCCGATCACGACAGCCTTGCCGCGCGACTTCGTCGCGAGCAGCATCGCGTTCACATCGTCGAGATCGCGATAGGTGAGGACGCCGGCGAAATTGCCGCCTGGGACCGGAATGACAATGGGCGCCGAGCCTGTGGCGATGACGAGCTTGTCGTAAGGCGCGACGACCCCATGCTCGGAGGTCACCGTGCGGGCGGCCCGATCGATGGAGGTGATGCGATGGCCCTTGTAGAGCGTGACGCCGTGCTTCACGTACCAGCCGTCGCCGTGGATGATGATCTCTTCAAAGCTCTTCTCGCCGGAGAGCACCGGCGAGAGCATGATCCGGTCGTAATTGACACGTGGCTCGGCGTTGAAGATCGTGACCTCGTAGGCTTCGGGCGCGGCTTCGAACAGCCTTTCGAGCGCGCGGCCAGGCGACATGCCGTTGCCGATGATGACCAGACGCCGGCGCGGCGCGGGGCCGGCGTCGGTGTCGAAGGCTTCCTTCTCAATGTGGCGCATGGGGCTGCCCTTCAGGCGTTCAAGGCGGCGAGCGCCGAGCGGTCGAGCCAGGTGCGGCGCCAACGGGCGCCGACGCCGGAGAGCGCCGCAAGCGCGGCGAGCGCGAGGCAGGCGAAGACGGCGAGGCCTACGCCGTAGCCGCCGGTGAACTGCTTCGCCGCCCCGAGACTCGCGGCGAGATAGAAGCCGCCTGCTCCGCCGGTCGCGCCCACAAGGCCAGTGACGACGCCGACATTGCGCGGGAAACGCTGCGGCGCGATCTGGAACACGGCGCCATTGCCCGCGCCGAGGGCTCCCATGGTCACGATGATCATCGGCAGCGCGAGGCTCAGGCTCGCAATTCCGCGGCTCAGGATCAGAAGCAGGACGGCGACAAGCCCATAAACGAAGCTCAACGCCTTGACCCCGCCGATGCGGTCGGCGACCGCCCCGCCGAACGGTCGAATGAAGGAGCCGGCGAAGACCGAAGCCGCCGTGCAATAGCCGGCCGAGACCGGCGAGAGGCGGTACTGGTCATTGAAATAGATCGGCAGGAACGACGACAGGCCGACGAAGCCGCCGAACGTCACGCAATAGAAGGCCATGAGCCACCATGCGTCGCTTGCGCGCAGGATCTCGGCATAGTCCTTGAGCGACTTCCTGGGCGGCGAGCAGGGGCTGTCCTTGGCGAGCCAGACGAACAGCGCGAGCACGATCGCGAGCGGAACGATCGCGAGGCCGAGCACGTTGCGCCAGCCAAGGAGAACCGCGAGCGACGGCGCGAAGAGCGCCGCGAGCACGGTGCCCGAATTGCCGGCGCCGGCGACGCCGAGCGCCGTGCCTTGATGCTCCGGCGGATACCAATAGGACGCGAGCGGCAGCGCGACCGCGAACGACGCGCCGGCGACGCCGAGCACAATTCCAAGCGCGAGCGTCGCTTCGAAACTGGAGACGCCAAAGGCCCAAAAGGCGGCAAGTCCGGCGATGACGACGGCCTGCATGATGACGCCGGCAAGGCGCGGTTTGAGATGATCGGCGAACACGCCGCTCGGGATGCGCAGGACCGCGCCGGCGAGCACGGGCGTTGCGACCATCAAGCCCTTCTGAGCCGGGCTCAAATGCAAATCCTTGGCGACGAAGACGGCAAGCGGGCCGAGGATGACCCAGACCATGAAGCTGACGTCGAAATAGAGGAACGCCGCGACGAGTGTGGGCAGATGCCCTGCGCGCAGAAAACCGCGATTCATTGGATGAGGCTTTCAATCCCGGCGCTTTTTCTTGCGCCGCCGGACCCCAAGTCCGGGGACGGACCGCCACTGGCCCGCCGATCGATCAGGGTGGCCTCGGCCGCCCGCTCATGGTCACGCCGTCATTGGCGCAGCCAACCCGCGCCTTCATGCGGCGCGGACCGTGATCCGTAAGCAAGCCTTATGCCAAGCTGCGAGCCCGAAACATCAACCGGTTAGCGATCAGAGGGAATATGCGAGGCGCCCAGAAACGCCGCGCAAGCGATGAAGCTTTGTGCATTGCACGACAAAAGAGGCGCCGAGCCGCAGGGTTTCCGCGGCTCGGGCTCGCGCATCATGCCGCGTCCTGCTCCCCATAGGCCGCAGCGATCATCACGCTCGAAAGCGCGCCATAGGCGGCGAGCCAGGCGCTCTTGACCTCGCTCGTGAAATCCGGCCCAAGGCCACGATCGAGAGCAAAGATCAAGGCCTCGCCGACAGGCGTGTAATGTGACGCCTTGACGCCGTAGCCCACATGCTTGACGGCGAGCGTCCGCGCCGCCGGAAGGACCGCCTCGAGGTCCTTCAGACCGTTCACGACGACGCCGAGCGTCGTCATCAGCTTGCGCCGCTGCTCCGCCATATCGCCGTGAAAGAGCGGCCTCACCTCGGGGGCGATTTCGAACAGACGGCCGTAGAAAATAACCGCCGCCGTGTCGGCGATCGGCGCGACCTTGGCGAAGGACGACTGCACGAGATCGATTTGATGCGGAGTCATGGGTCGCGTCTCCTTTTCGGGGATGAGCGGCCAATCGCGGCCGCCGCCAGGGATCGTCCGTCGCGCAACCGAATCCACAAGCAACCCATACGCTCGGGCGGCCGCAGGATTCACGTGACGTTGCAAGAGTTCTGGTGCGCGGCGCGGATGTCGCGACGCCGGGCGATCCCACGCTTCAGGCGAACCGTCATTGGTTCGCCGATGAAGGTTCAGAGCGGCGGCGTGCGTCGCGGCTCGCTATGGCGCGCGCCGTCGTTGGCGCAGCCAGGCCGCTCCTCCGAAAGGCGCGGCTGTCCTCGCAGGACGCAAATCCCGCGCCAACTGTCCCCATCCCGACACATCAAGGGGTTAGCGCTGACGCCAACCGGGATCGGCGCCCAAACGGCGGTCGCAGGCGATCAAGCCTTGTGCGCGGCGACAGGTGACGGGCCGCCTCAGGCGCTAAGGCGCAGCCGCGGAGGGCCGACCGACCGCCAAGGCTATAAGAGCCGCGATTCTTCTTGACAAAATCAGAAACATGCGCTATGAGTTTCGGTTGTCGGAATCTATATCCCCGCCCGCTGGAAGACGAGGAGCCTTGGCTGTTTGAAAAGTTGGCCCACAACCCGACGCGCGAGCTAGAATGCGGGGTGAATTTTTTTATTTGAATCCGTCGTAATCCATTGAAAAGTCCCAATTCGAAAAAATAAACGCTAGTAAACGCTAGTAAATTTACTAGCGCTTACTAGCACTTACTAGCACTTACTAGCGTTTAGGCGCGTTTATTCGCGGTCGAATTCCCGGTTTGGTTGTATCCGCAGCATAGTCTAGGAAACGCCGGCGGGATTGAACACGGCGCGGTCGCAGAACAGGTCAGGCCCCATGGCGATCGGCGCGGGCGAGGCGGGCAGCGACCAAGTCGAGGCGTGCTCGCCCTCGCTCTTCATGTCCGAGGCGGGAATCGGCGCGCCGGCCGACGCAAGCGCATCGGCGTAGAGGTCCGGCCGGTAGACGCGCTGTGCGATGTCGCCGAGCGGCAGATCGACGTCGATCAGCCCCCATCGCCGCATCTCGGCGAGGAACCAGAGGGCGTGCGAGCGCCACGGATAGGTGGCGGCGTGAGCATGGAATCGCGTCTGGTTGCGCGAGCCGAGCGCCCCGGGCAGCGACTGCAGGATCGCGTGGCTGTCGACGCCAAGCCAGGCGCGTCGCGAAAGGAGCGCCGCGACATAGGTCGAATTGTTCGGCGCGTCGCAAAACCGCGCGGCGCGGTAAAGGGCGCGCAACAGGCTTCGCAAGGCTTCCGGATTCGCCTCGCTCCAGCGTTCGCGGACCGCGAGCGCCTTCTCGGGCGCGTTGCCCCAGATGTCGTTCGACGTCGCGACCGTCAGGCCGACGCGGGCGCGCTCAGCGATTTCGCCCCACGGCGCGCCGGCGCAGAAGCCGAGGATACGCCCCGATCTCAGAGCCTCAACTGTGCGCGCGGGCGGCGTGACGCAGAGCTCGAAATCGCGGCCGGCGACGGCGTCCGCGGCGGCCAGCCAATAGCGAAGCTCGAGATTATGAGTGGAATAGTCGTGAACGACCGCCAGCGTCGGCTTCTGGTCCAGTCGCCTGAGCCGCGCTACGAGCGCGGCGGCGAATCCAGCCTTGCGGGCGTCGGCTTGCATCTCTTTCACGAGGCTGCTTGCGAAAGTGATCGTATTGCCCCCGAGGCTTATCGCATAGGGCACGACGAGCGGCTGCGCCGGGCCGCGCAGCCCGAGCGACACAGCCAACGCGAGCGGCGGAACGATGATAGCGGCGTCAAGCGCCCCATAGGCAAGCTTGTCGGCGATGTTCGCCCAGGAAGGCTCGATCGACAAAGCGACGTCGAAGCCTTCGTCGGCGAAGAAGCCGAACTCATGCGCGACGATGACCGGCGCCAAATCGGTGAGACGCAAGAGCCCGATCGCGATCCTTAAGTCGCGCCGGATGGAAGAATCAGTCATCGCAGGAGCCCATCGGTTTCCCTCCCCTGGATCAATTCGGCCGCCACGTGAGCGATGCGGCGGTTCTCGTTCATCGCCTTGTTGCGCAGCCAGCGGTAGGCTTGCGGCTCGTTCATCTTCCGCGTGGCCATCAGAAAAGCCTTGGCGCGCTCGATCATCTGCCGCTCCTTGAGCTGGGCGGTCGCCGCGGCAAGCTCGGTCTCGACGCGGGAATACCGCTTGAAGAGCGCGACCGCCGAGGCCACGATCGCCTTCATGTCGCGGTCCGAGATGCCCGAGAGGTTGTAGGAGCAAACCCCGGCGGCGATTGCGTCCTCGACGAAGGCCAAGTCGTCCTTGTCGGAAAACATGACGATCGGCTTCGGCGCGCTCGCCGACAGCGCGCGTACGCCTTCGAGCGCGTCGCGATCGGGCAGCGCCATATCGATCACTACGAGATCGGGCGCCAGACGCCGGACGGTTTCGACGAGGTCGACGCCCGCCTCCGCCCGCATGATCTCCGTGAAGCCCGCCGTCGCCAGTGTCTCTTCAAGCGACCGCGCGCGTTCGGCCTCCGAAATCGACGAGCAGGATCTTGAGAGACATCGCGATCGATCGCATCGAGGACCTGGACGGTCAATCGACAATTGTCGAACACCAATGTCGGGTCTCGATCGTACGTCCGGTTTGGAGAACCCGCGCGACCTCACTGATCGGCCGCCATGGTGCAGTTTAGCTGCCCGATCGTGGCAAAGGGCTCCCCGACGCTGAGGTCGAGGAGCTCGTCAGATGCTACACTTCCGTGCCCTCAGCCAGAGCGAGGGCATCCTCGATATCGACGCCGAGGTAGCGGACCGTGCTCTCAATCTTCGTGTGGGCGTCAGCTTGCGCCGGCCCATCTTGCCGCCGAACAGCGTCGAGTGCGGGGCCCAAAGTCGCAGCCGTTGCCGCAAGTGAACCCGCAAGACCCTTTCAGGCCATAGGCGTCTTCAGCCTGCTCTCGATGGCTCGTGGGAATGACGAAGCGATCCTCGTAGTTGGCGATGGACAGATAGCGATGCATGTCCTCGACCTGCGGGACGGTTGAGTCCGGCCTGCGCCAAAACACCCTGCCCACCGCCATCGCCAAGCTGGCGTTGACGGAAATAGACCCGCATGGCGAGCATGCGCTCGAGAGCCGCGACGATTGGCGCTTCAGCGCCGGCGGTCAGCAGATTCGCCAGATAGCGCACTGGGATACGCAGCGAGCGAACGTCGGGAATCTCGCCGACGCTCTCGATTGCGCCCGCGCTGGCATGCGACTGGGTCGGCGACAGCGGCGGCACGTACCAGACCATTGGCAGGGTGCGGTATTCGGGATGGAGCGGGAAGGCATCTTCCAATCGACGGCCATCTTGTAGGTGGGCGAGCGCTTCGCCGCCTCGACCCAGGCGTCCGGCACACCGTCCGCCCGCGCCTGGGCGACGACTGAGGGATCGTTCGGATCGAGGAAGAGCTTCAGTTGCGCTTCATAAAGATCCTGCTCGTCTTCGGCGGAAGCGGCGCGCTCGATGCCGTCGGCGTCATAAAGCAGGACGCCCAGATAGCGGATGCGGCCAACGCAGGTCTCCGAGCACACCGTTGGCTGGCCGGCCTCGATGCGCGGATAACAGAAGATGCATTTCTCCGCCTTGCCGGAGGTCCAGTTGCAATAAATCTTCTTGTACGGGCAGCCTGACACACACATGCGCCAGCCGCGACACTTGTCCTGGTCGACCAGGACGATGCCGTCCTCCTCGCGCTTGTAGATCGAGCCAGACAGGCAGGAGGCGACGCAGCTCGGATTGAGACAATGCTCGCAGAGGCGCGGCAGGTACATCATGAAGGTGTTCTCGAACTGGCCATAGATGTCCTTCTGCTCGGCTTCGAAATTGTAATCCTGCGAGCGCTTATCGAACTCGCCGCCGAGGATCTCCTCCCAATTCGGCCCCCATTCGATCTTGTCCATAGGCCGACCGTAACAAGCGACAGCGGCCGCGCGACCGGCGCCGTGGGCAGCTCGGGCGCTTGTTGCAAATGCTCGTAGTCGTAGGTGAAAGGTTCGTAATAGTCGTCGATCTCCGGCAGATGCGGATTGGCGAAGATCTTCGCAAGGATCGAGAGCCGACCGCCCTGCTTGGGCGCGATCTTTCCGTTCTTTTTGCGTCGCCAGCCGCCGCGCCAACGTTTTTGGTTCTCCCAGTCCTTGGGGTAGCAGATGCCCGACTTGGTCTCCACGTTGTTAAACCGCGCGTATTCCATGCCTTGACGCGAGGTCCACACGTTCTTGCACGTGACCGAGCACGTATGACAGCCGATGCATTCGCGATCTGAGCGCGGATCTTCATGCGACGGTCTCCCTGGTTGCACGGTCAACCGGATTCGAGTGATCGAGCCAGTCGATCTTGTTGAGCTTCCGCACGATGACGAACTCGTCGCGGTTGGAGCCCACCGTGCCGTAGTAGTTGAAGCCATAGGAATGCTGGGCGTAACCGCCGACCATGTGCGTCGGCTTCAACAGTGTGCGGGTCACCGAATTGTGGATGCCGCCGCGCAGGCCCGTGATTTGCGAGCCCGGCACGTTCACGATCTTCTCTTGCGCATGATACATCAGGCACATCCCCTCATGAACGCGCTGGCTGACGACGGCGCGGGCGGCGATGGCGCCGTTCAGATTGAAGAGCTCGATCCAATCGTTGTCGGCGATGCCGGCCTTTTTCGCGTCGGTCTCGGACAGCCAGACGATCGGGCCACCCCGCGACAGCGTCAGCATCACGAGATTGTCGGTGTAGGTGGAATGAATGCCCCATTTCTGGTGCGGCGTGATGAAGTTGAGAACGATCTCCGTCTCGCCATTGCCGCGCTTGCCCAGCATCTCGGCAATGGTGCGCGTGTCGATCGGCGGCCGGTAGACGGCGAAACTCTCGCCGAAGTCCCTGGACCACTGGTGGTCCCGATAGAATTGCTGCCGTCCGGTAAGCGGCCGCCACAAGATCAGCTCGTTCACATTGGTGTAGCCGGCCGTGTAGCTGACGCGCTCGCTCTCGATGCCCGACCAGGTCGGCGACGAGATGATCTTGCGCGGCTGCGCCTGAATATCGCGATAGCGGATCTTCTCGTCCTCGCGCATCAAGGCGAGATGCCTGTGATCGCGACCGGTTATCTTGCCGAGCGCCTCCCACGCCTTGACCGCGACCTCGCCATTGGTCTCGGGCGCCAGATAAAGGATCACCTCCGCCGCATCGATATCGGTCTCGATTCGCGGCCGGCCCTCAGTCGCGCCGCCGTCATTGACACGGTAGTTCAACTCGCCCAGGCCTTTCACCTCGCGCTCCGTGTTCCAGCCGATCCCCTTGCCGCCATTGCCGAGCTCGTCGGCGAGCGGCCCGAGCAACCGTCGATAGGTGCCGGGATAGTCGCGCTCGACAACGGCAATCTGCGGAGCGGTCACACCGGGCGTGAGCTCGCATTCTCCCTTCTTCCAGTCATTCACATCGAAGGGTTGAGCAAGCTCGCCGGCAGTGTCGTGCTGGATCGGCGCGAGCACACGTCGCGCTCGACGCCGAGATGACCTTCCGCAAGCTCGGAGAAGCGGCGCGCGATGGTTTTGTAGGTCTCCCGATCGCTGCGCGCTTCCCAGACGGGATCACCGCCGCGGACAGCGGATGGATGAAGGGATGCATGTCGGACGTGTTGAGGTCATCCTTCTCGTACCAGGTCGCCGTCGGCGGGACGATGTCGGAGTAGAGGCAGCTCGTCGACATGCGGAAATCGAGGGTGACCACGAGATCGAGTTTTCCCTCGGGCGCCGGATCGCGCCAGGCGACCTCCTGCGGTTTTCGCCCGCCTGCTTCCCCGAGATCCTTGCCTTGGAGGCCATGACGGGTGCCCAGGAAATGCCTGAGGAAATACTCGTGTCCTTTGCCCGATGAGCCGAACAGGTTGGAGCGCCAGATGAAGAGGTTGCGCGGGAAGTTGGCCGGGCTGTCCGGGTCCTCGCAGGCCATGGCGATCGCGCCAGACTTCAGCCCGGCGACGGCGTGGTCCTTGACGCTCGCGCCGGCGCGCTCGGCGTCGGCTGCGATCGTCAACGGGTTGACGCCGAGCTGCGGCGCCGAGGGCAGCTAGCCCATGCGCTCCGCCTTGACGTTGAGATCAACGAAGCTACCGCGATAGGGCGCGGGATCGGCAAGCGGCGACAAAAGCTCCGCGACGTCGAGCTTCTCGTAGCGCCATTGGTCGCTATCGCATAGAAGAACGATGTGCCGTTCATGCGGCGCAGCGGCCGCGCCCAATCGAGCGCAAAGGCGAGCATGGTCCAGCCGGTCTGGGGCCGGAGCTTCTTCTGGCCGACATAATGCGCCCAGCCGCCGCCCGAAACGCCGACCGTGTCGCTCATCATCAGCATATTGATGATGCTGCGATAGCCCATGTCCTGGTGATACCAGTGATTCATGCCCGCGCCGATGATCATTATAGCGCGGCCCTTGGTCTTCTCAGCGGTTTCGGCAAAGCCGCGCGCGACCGCGATTGCTCTCGGCGGCAACGCCGGTGATGGGCTCCTGCCAAGCGCGCGTATAGGGCGCGTTGTCGTCAAAACCTTTGGCGCCGGCACCTCCAAGCCCACGATCCAGGCCGTAATTGGCGCAGAGGAGGTCGAAAACAGTCGCCCTCAAGGCTTCGCCATCGGCGAGCATGAGCTTACGGACCGGACGTTGCGCGTCAGCACATCACCGCCTTGGTCATTTCCCCGGAAATGCTCGTGCGGCTTGCCTCCGAAGTACGGGAAAGCGACAGCGGCCACATCATCGCGCCGGTCAATCAGGCTCAGCGCCAGATGTGCCTCGGCGCCGGTCTCGCCGTCCTTGGCGTCGAGATTCCAACGCCCAGCTGGCTCGCCTTCGCGCGGCCAGCGGTAGCCGATGGCCCCCTGCGGAACGACGAGCGCGCCGCTTTCTTCGGCAACCGCGACGGTCTTCCATGCCGCGCGATCCGACCTCGGCGCCCCGGGCAGGTCGCTCGCGGCTCTCCTTCGGAAAGAAGCGCGCGACATAGGGGGTCCCAACCGAGAAGGAAGCGCCAACCAACCCGAGCGCGAGGCCGAGCAGCAGAAACTGCCAGAGCGCAGTGGCATACGATGAGATCCACAATGGGACAGCGCAGCCCACCAGCAAGATCAGCATGATGATCCGCCCGCCAACGCGATCCGTCCAAATACCGAGAGACAAGCGGAACAGCGCTCCCGTCAGCACCGGCGTGGCGGTCAGGAGTCCGAGCTGGGTCGAATCCAGATCGAGCTGGGCGCGGATCGGGATGCCCGTGACGCCGAACATCGTCCACACCGCGAAGCATACGGTGAACGCCCGGTGGTCGCGAACAGAACCGAAAGTCTTCCGGACTTCGGTATCCTTACCTCTCATCCCGCAAGAGAATGTTAGCGAGCCATCCCCAAATCCGCGGCAACGCCGACGAACACCTCACCTCTCCAGTTCGTCACGTCCCGCCCACATGCGCGCTTCCGGCCGAATATCGCTCGCCCTTCCTCAACATCACTCCGTGCGAACTTGCGATGCCGAGTTCGAGGCTTTCGGCTATGCGACGAGACAACAGGATGAAGCGCTCGGCTGCCGCCTGCGGACAGATCTCATGCGCCGTCTGCGCGAAAAGAGCTAACCATCGATCAAACTGACGAGCGTCGATCGGCAACGGAAGGTGCCGCGCCATCGGCTGGCCATGATAGCGTCCCGTCATCAGCGCGACGGATGACCAGAAGGCAAACATCTTTTGGAGATGCGGCTCCCATTCCTCGATCTTCGCGGCGAAAATCGGGCCCAGAATCCCATCGTCGCGAACCCGAGCGTTGAAGCTGCGGATCAACCGCTCGATCATTGCCTCGTCGATGCCGGTTTCCGCCTGAATTTGCGACGTGATGGCGGTCCGGCGCGGTTCCGCTGTGTCGGCGTGGTCGCTCATGGCATCCTTCAGTTCCGGTAATCCGAGTCGGCGCGCCTTGTTTTTTCATCTCAACCAGACAGCGCACGATGGACCGGAATGGGAGCCTGGGCGATAACCACCATCGCGATGTGAAAAAGCGTCATCGATCGTTCCCCTCATGTTTGTTCGCCGCATCTCGCAAACCCTCAGAACATCGATCATCCCTGACTACCCGCCACAGCGCCCACGATCGTCACCACGCTCAAGAGCAGCAGGACCCAATGCGCGCGATGCAGCCAAGCGAACGCCACCTTTGCCTGGGCGATAGCCCAGCCATCGAAGAGGCGGTGCAGGATGAAGGGCTCAGCTATGAACAGGATGAGGGTGAACAGCAGCCACAGGCAGACCATGGCGTGCATCCACCAGAATTCAGCCATGCGGAACCGATCCCAAACATCAAGCCGCCAAGCCATATAGAAGCCGGTCAGGCCAACGACGGCGATCGCGACCCGCGCCTGCCAGACGAAACGGTGCTCGATAGCCTGGAAAGCCCGTAGCCGATTCTCGCCCAGGTCGCCGAGACGAATCGCCGGCAGCGCCACGGTTGTGACCATCGAGACCCCGCCAATCCAGATGACGACAGCCAGGACATGCAGCGCGCGGGCGACAATGACGTCGGTCATAACCGTCCGCGATCGAGACGACGACGTGTCGATCCGTTCAAACTCGGCAAGCCAGTTTTCCATAGGCCCGTCATCAATCGCCTTCGAACGCCAGCGACCTTACCAAAGACGCGGATCAGAAAGTTTGCTCTGGAGCAAACTTCTGGCCGGCCGCATCCGAGCGGCTAACGTCAAGCGGTGACGAACAGCCTGCGCATATCGCCGCAAAGCCTTGCCGGCGCCGATTTGTTTCTGGGGCTGCCGCTTTCTGTCTTGGAAATCGTGGCCAGCGCCGCGCGCGCTCGACGCGTGCGGCACGGAACCCGGATCTTCAACCAAGGTGATGAAGGCGTTCGCGCTCTCGCCGTTATCAAGGGAAGCGTGCGTATCTCCCAAACCGGCAGCGACGGCGCCCAAGTGGTCGTACGCTTCATCGGCCCAGGCGAGATGTTCGGCACGGTCGCTCTCTTCACTGATGGCCGCTACCCGGCCGACGCCACCGCTCTGGGAGAAACTGTCAAGGCAAGCTGGAGCGAGGCCGAGCTCTTGGACTTGATGACACGACATCCACAAATCGCGATCAACATTATCCGCATCATTGGCCGCCGTCTGCAAGAGATGCAGAACCGGACGCGGGAGCTTGCAACGCAGCGGGCGGAGCGGCGTATTGCCCATGCTTTGATGGGACTGGCCCAACAATCTGGGCGCAGCACGCCAGCCGGGACAGCCATCCCCTTTCCCCTGCGTCGGAAGGACGTCGCTGATGTCGCCGGCACGACATTGCACACAGCGAGTTGGATTTTGACCGGCTGGGAGAGAGTGGGCTTGCTGGTCAGTCAAGGCCGTCGCCTGACCATCCAATGGGGAGGATGAGATCGCGTCCTTTGGCGCTGGTTTCGATCCGTGGTTCGAGCCCGGTTGCGAGATCTGGCGCTTTCGCCGGACCAACCTCACATACGGTCGTCACGCGCTTTATGCGACTGCACCTTGATTCCGCTTTCGGCGGCGAGGGCTCGGGAGGCGGGACCATTCTTCGCATCGGCGTTTTGAAGGCCAAGCAATCCATCGGCCGCCGACCCGGATCGGCCGAGGCTGATCAGGCCTCGGCGGATGGGAAAGAGTGCGGACGTCCTGACTTCTGGCGGAGGCTTTCATGGCCGCGCCCTCGATGACCACGCCGGCGCTGGTGAGCTTCCACAGGGCGACGAACAGCTTGCGGGCGAGGGCGACAATGAGCCGCTTGCGCGCGGCTTTGCCGCTCATGCCGGCAAGCCGCCGACGATACCATCGCGCCAGCGCCGATTGCGGCTGATGGATGAGCCACAGCCAGGCGAGTTGAAGCAAATCTGTGCTTTCAGGTGTTCCCCGAGCGGCCGGCCGTCGCCGGTGCGCAACGCTCCGAGCCGCGCGCGGGCGATCGCGGCGCAATAGCCCGTCGAAAGACGGGCGTCTTTCGACGCTCTACGGTTCGTAGTCTCCTACCCCTTGCGAGAACAACAGGCCCTTGATCCGGTTGACGCGCCGAACCCGCTCCGCGATCAATTCGGCCCGCTCGCGACAAATCCGCCGCTCGTCCTCCGCCTCGCGCGTCGGCGGCCGCACCATCGAGCAAACCCGCGGTTCGCCGCGCTTAAAGGCGAGCAACGCGCGCAACAACGCCTCGCCGTCGAGCCGATCCGTCTTGGCCCGACGCCTTTGGCGCAGCGCCGCGATCGAGGCCGGGTCGACCACATGGCTCTCGCAGCCCTCATCCTCAAGCACCCGATGGAGCCAGAAGCCGTCGAGGGCCCGCCTCCTCAATCACGATGATCGGATGGCTCACCCCGGTCCGCGCCAGCGCTTTTGGCGCCTTAGCTTCCTAAGCCGGGCGAACAACCTCGGCGCGTCGCCGGCCTCGATCGTGTGCTTCGACAGCTTCTCGCCGGTTCCCGGCGATAGCGAGGTGACGAGCCAAGTCGAACGGCTCAGTTCCAACGAAACGAAAATTGCCCCAAGCTGCGAACGGATAGCGGCGGTCTCGGTAAAAGAGCGATCAAGCAACATCGGTCGTCTCCAGGTTGGCGGATCAGCAACTCCAGTTTGACCCAAGACCGGCCGCCATCCACCCCCATGGAATCTTCGCCATAGCCCGTCCGGAAGGACGGGCATCTCTCGAGGCCCTATGGCTGGCTCGCAATGACGGCTTGAGGTCGGACCAGGCTCAAGCGACGACAAGCTCGGCCGTAATCGCCGCGAGCTCCCGCTCGCCGCGTTCGACATCGAAGGGCTGCGGCTTTGTGATCGCCGCTTCCGCGGCTTTGGCGCGACGCAGCGACGCGCCGGATAGCGGCGGCGCAGCAGAAGCCACGGCGCGGCCCTCTTCCAGGTTGCCATTGCAATGCAGGACGATGTCGAGGCCGGCCTCGATCACCGCGGCGGCGCGTTCATCGAACGGACCCTTCAGCGCCTTCATCGACAAGTCGTCGCTCATGATGAGCCCGTCGAATCCGATCTCGTCGCGCATGATCTCCTTAACCACGATCGGCGACGCCGTCGCTGGGCGCCGGGGATCAATCGCGGTGTAGAGGAGATGGGCGCTCATCGCCATCGGCAGGTATTTGAGCGCTTTAAAGGGCGCGAAATCGTTCTTGAGCTCGCTCCGCGCAGCGTCGACGACGGGCAATTCGTGATGGCTATCGACGCGCGCCCTTCCGTGCCCAGGCATGTGCTTGATGACCGGCGCGACCCCGCCCGCAAGCAGCCCGTTGGCGACCGCGCGACCCATCGCCGCGACGCGTTCAGACCGAGACGAATAGGCTCGCGAACCGATCGCCGCATGCATGCCCTCGCCCGCAACGTCAAGCACAGGCGCACAGTCGATCGTGATTCCGACTTCGAGGAGATCATAAGCGATGAGGCGAGCGACGAGACCCGCCGCCGCCTCGGCTCTGGCCGGCTTAAGCCCCGCCTCGATCGCGGCGGCAGCTGGGTACGCACGCCAATGAGGCGGCGCCATTCGCTGGACGCGGCCGCCCTCCTGATCGATCAACACGGGAGCGTCGGCGCGGCCGACGCATTCCCGGAACGACCGCGTCAGCTCACGCACCTGTTCGCGGTCGCCGATATTGCGCTTGAAGAGGATGAGGCCCCAGGGGTCTTCGCGACGTAAGAAGGCGCGCTCCTCATCGCTCAGCGCCAGGTCCGCGCAGCCGCTGATGAAGGCCTTGGGCATTTGCGGCTCCGCGCTCAGACGTGAAACGGCGCCGTCGCTCACTTAGCGATGAAGCACTGCCCGCCCTCGCCCTTCAGGCGAGCGCAGAGCGCCGCTGCGTCAGCCTTCGTTAGGCCGCTTACGCGCAAGCGGTAGATCGTTGCGCCCTTGACCTCCGCCTTATGCACCCCGATGGGAGACCCGTTGAGCTCGGCGCTGTATTTGCTGGTCAGCCGGGCAGCGTCGCTCTTGGCTTCCGCCTCGGATTTGGGAGCGGCCAGTTGAACCGACCATCCGCCCGAGGTCGTCGCGGCGATGGCGTCCACGGGCGGGGCGATCGCTCCAGTCGTCTCGCTCGCGTCGACGACCTGCTTCGGCTTCTTCGGCGCCCTGTCCGGCTTCGCCGGAGCGCCATCCTGCGTCGGTCCGCGTGGCGTCTGGGCGGTCGCCTCAGGGGCCGTCGTATCGGTCTTGCCGACCGCCACGCGCGCCGACGACTTGGGGGAAAGCTTGGTCGGCAATTCGATCTTCGGCGTCGACGGCTGGGCGACGCCCGTCGCTTCGCTTGTCGCCTTCGGCGCGGGAGCGCTCGGCGCTTCTGCCGGCTTGCTCGGCTGCTCAGCCGGCGCTGGCGCGGCGTTCGCGCCGCTCGCCGGTTGATCAGGGGGACCGGACAGGGCGATCGGCGTCCCGTCGGGCCTGAGCGAGATCGTGCGCACCGGTTTGGGCTCGGGGAAGTCGGGGGCCATCCCATTCGGCGGCCCGGCGGGCGCCGGCGCGACAAGCGGCGTATTGATGGTCGCGGCGAGCGCTGTCGCATCGGTTGCGCCAGCCGGCGCCGGAGATTGGTTATTGACCGCCGCCTGTGCGTTCAAATCGACCGGCTGCTCCTCGGAATTGACGACTTTGACAGGGCCGGGCTTGCCGTTTTCATGAAGCAGAGAGGCGCCGGCGTCGCTGGACGTCGAGACCGTCTGGTCGCTCGGCGGCGCGACCTTCGTCGGTCCCTGAGCCGCAGCGATGAACGGGGGAGCTCCGCTAAAGCCTGGCCCCCCATGTCTCAACGCGAACACGGCGCCGATCATCGCGACGCCCGCAAGCGCCAGCGCGGGCACGGCGATCTTCCAGCGCGCCGGCCGGCGCTCCTCGTCCGCGTCGGCTGGCACAGCGCGGTCGGAATGGCGGGCGTCGAACTCGTAGTCGCGCCGCGCCGCGCGATCGTCCTCGGAGGCGCCGGGGGCGAGCCCTTCCACGTCATCGTCGAGCGCTGGCCGAAGCGGCGCGGTTTCGATCGAGGTCACAGGCTTCGCGGCCTTCGCGCGCGCGGCGGGCTCCGCCGCAGGCCGCGCCGGCGTCTCGCCGTTCGCGATCCCCATGTGCGAGAATTCGACCAGACGGGACAGTTCCTCCAGCGGGTCTTCGACCTGCGCCTGCTGAGCGCCCGCGGCGCGCAATCGCCGCTCGAACTCGTCGAGATTGATCTCGTTCGTTACACGGGACTGGGAAGCACTCATGTCACCTCACTCGTTGCGGATCATCCTTAGAGCGGGCGTCAGGCGCCCGCCTACTAGCAAATCCGCTACCGCATCTCCTCGGGGGCGCTAACGCCCAAAATTGACAATGCAGAGGCCAAAACAAGGCTTACGGCCGCGACCAAAGCCAATCTCGCATACGATAAATTTCGTTCATTTTCGTTAACAAATCGCAAACGCGGCGCGTCTTTCCCCCTGTTCCAATGCGCATGAAAACGCGTCGCCAACTCGTGGGCGAAAAAGGCGATCCGGTGGGGCTCGTGGGTCTCGGCGGCCTGCCGGACAACGCGAGGATATTGCCCAAAGGTTCGCATGAGCTCGCGCTCGCCCTCGTCAGTCAAAAGCGAGAACTCGGCTTCAGCGAGCGCCTCTTGAATGAGATCAAAGTCCTGAAAGACAATCTTGCCCTGCCTCAGGACGCTACGGGCGCGCGCATGGGCGTACTGGACGTAGAAAACGGGATTGTCCTGGCTTTGCTCTATCACCTTCATGAGGTCGAAATCGAGCGGCGCATCATTCTTGCGCATCAGCATCATGAACCGGACAGCGTCCGCGCCGACCTCATCCACAACCTCACGCAACGTCACGAACTCGCCGGAACGTTTCGACATTTTGACCGGTTCGCCGGCGCGCATGAGACGCACGAGCTGACAGAGCCGCACCTCGAGTTTGGCTTTGCCGTCCGAGAGCGCGGCGACCGCCGCCTGCATGCGCTTGACATAGCCGCCGTGATCCGCGCCCCACACGTCGACTAGGTTAAGAAAATTCCGGTCGATCTTGGTCTTGTGATAGGCGATGTCGCTGGCGAAATAAGTGTATCCGCCGTCCGACTTGATGAGCGGCCGGTCGACGTCGTCGCCGAAGCCGGTCGAACGGAAAAGCGTTTGCTCGCGATCCTCCCAATCGTCCGAGGGCGCGCCCTTGGGCGGCGGCAGGCGCCCCTGGTAGACAAGGCCTTTCGCTCGCAGCCATTCTATCGTTTCGCGCACGCGGTCCACTCCGCCGTCGGCGCCGGTCAGCGCGCGCTCGGAGGCGAACACCTCATGGGTAATGTTGAGCGCGGCGAGGTCGTCGCGGATGATCGCCATCATCGCCTCTATGGCGCGCTTGCGCACGACCGGCAGCCATTCCGCCTCGGGCTTGCTCACAAGGCCCGCGCCGAACTCGCGCACGAGATACTCGCCCACGGGTTTGAGATAATCGCCGGGATAAAGGCCCTCGGGAATCGCGCCGATGTTTTCGCCCAAGGCCTCGCGGTAGCGCAGGAAGGCCGAGCGCGCCAACACATCGACCTGGCCGCCGGCGTCATTGACGTAATATTCGCGCGTCGCCTCGCGGCCCGAGAAGATCAGGAGGCTCGAGAGCGCGTCGCCGAACACTGCGCCGCGCGCGTGGCCGACATGCATCGGGCCGGTCGGGTTGGCGCTCACATATTCGACGTTGACCGGCCCTTCCGCGCTCGGCGCGCCTGCGCCGAAACGCGCGCCTTCGATGAGAACCGTCTTCAGAACTTTCTCGTAAACCTCTGGCCTCAAAATGATATTGATGAAGCCAGGGCCAGCGGCTTCCGCGCTCTGCACGTCCTTTTCAAGCTTAAGATCAGCGACAAGACCCTCTGCGAGCGCGCGCGGGTTCGAGCCCGCTTGCTTTGCTTCCTTCGCATAGACCATCGCCGCATTGGTCGAGAGGTCGCCATGGGCCGCCTCGCGCGGCGGTTCGACGACGAAGCGGTCAAGATCGAGATCGCGCGGCAATTCGCCGCTGGCGATCCGCTTTTCGAGCAAGCCTGCGATGCGCGACTGGAAGTCGGCGAAAATGTTCATCAGTCTCCCAGACCGGCGTCTGTAGGGCGGCGTCGCTGACGCCGCCGGCGCGCTCCAAAGGGCGTTCGAAAGAACGCCCGTCTGACGACGGGCTACCGAGCGCGCCCTACAGCGGAAGCGCGCGCCTCTATCGCAAGTCGGGCGGCCCGTCAAAAAGCCGGGCGTGCTCGGCGATCGCGAACCGGTCGGTCATGCCGGCGATATAGTCGGCCACCGCGCGCGCGCGTTCGTCTTGCTCGGCCTTGGCGGTCCATTCGGGCGGCATGGCCGACGGGTCGCTGAGGTAAGCTTCGAACAGGCGCTTGACAATTGCGTCCGCCTGCTCGCGCACCCTTTTGACGTCCGGATGCTGGTACATGCGGGCGAAGAGAAAGGCCTTGATGTCGCGATCGGCCGCCTCGATGGCGCCCGTATGCCCGACAAGCGTGCGCCCGGCGCGTGCGACCGCCTCGGGGCTCGCCACGCGCAACTCGGCGATGCGCCGGCCGCTCTCGGAGATCGCATCCTCGATGAACCGGGTGATGATGCGGCGGGTCAGCTCGTGGATCGCTCGGGCGCCTCGAGGCCCGGATGAAGATCGTCGACCTCCCGCATGACACCGTCGACGAACGGAACGGCGGCGCGAAGCTCGCCAAGCGAGAACAGACCGGCGCGCAAGCCATCATCGATGTCATGCGCGTCATAGGCGATATCGTCAGCGATCGCAGCCGCTTGCGCCTCGAGGCTCGCATGGCGGCTCAAGTCCAGCTTCTGCCTTTCATCATGAGCGAGGACCGCGGCCGGGACGCCGCGCGTCCGGTAGCGCTCGGCGGGCGCGCCCGAGGCGTCGATGAGCGGCCCGTTGTGCTTGACGAGCCCGGCAAGCGTCGGCTGGGTCAGATTGAGGCCATCGAACGAGGCGTAGTGGCGCTCGAGCTCGGTCACGATGCGCAAAGCCTGGCTGTTGTGGTCGAAGCCCCCATGCTCGCCCATGCAGGCGTCGAGCGCGTCCTCGCCCGTATGGCCGAAGGGCGTGTGGCCGAGATCGTGGCCAAGCGCGATGGCTTCCGCCAGATCGTCGTCGAGCCTGAGCGCCCGGGCGAGCGCGCGCGCGATCTGCGCGACCTCGATCGTGTGGGTGAGGCGGGTGCGGAAATGGTCGCTCTCGTGATCGACGAACACTTGCGTCTTGTGGGCAAGCCGGCGGAAGGCGGTCGAATGGATGATGCGGTCGCGGTCACGCTGGAATTCGGTCCGCGTCGCCGACGGCGGCTCGGCGATGAGGCGCCGCGCTCGCGCGGCGTCGGCGGCGTAACGCGCGCGGGGGCTTGTGTCGTCCGGCGTTCGCCCTGACATTGCGCTCTTCACCCGGCGTCCATATCTTGGTGCCCAGGGATTCTTGATGGCGCCAGCTCGGGCGTGCAAGCGATTAAAGGCTGTTGTCATGAATGAAGCGGTCTCCGGCCTCGAGGGCGTCTCGATCAGCGCGAGCGCCGCACGGCGGTTGAATGCGATCCTCAAGGGCGAGGCGGGCGCGGCTTTGCGCATCTCGGTCAAGGGCGGCGGCTGCTCGGGCTTCCAATATTCTTTCGATGTCGACCGGAGCCGCGCCGAGGACGACGTCGCGGTGACGCGCGACGGCGCGACCGTGCTGGTCGATCCCGTCTCGCTCGAAATGCTCAAAGGCGCCGAGCTCGATTTCGTCGACGACCTGATGGGCCAGTCGTTTAGGGTCAAGAACCCGAATGCGGTCGCCTCCTGCGGCTGCGGGGTGAGCTTCTCGGTCTAGCGGTTTGACAGGACGCCAATTCGTCATCGCGAGGGCGATAGGCCGACGCGGCGATCCAGGGCGACGCGCGACGCCCAACGATCCCTGGGATTGCTTCGTAGTTTCACTCCTCTCCATGTAGCCCCGCAGTCTCGGCCCGGGTTCTAACAGCAACAAATATAATGCTGATTTCCGATTTACGCAATAGATAGCTTAAACTCCACGTATGGCGCAGGCTCCCTTGTGGCCTTTGTGTCCTTGGCGATGAACTAAAGTCAGTTAACAATGAGTTTTTAAACTTGGACGTAATCACCTGATTTAACATACTTATCGGTTAATGTTCGCTGTTTGTTCTTGACAATTCGGCAAAACCCCGGCTACAATGAACTTTGGCCGCCTCGAAGAAGGCGGATGCCGCAGGACGTCGCGAATGCACAGCCCCAAATTCGTGAGGACCGACGGACTGAATAGCCACGGTCACGGCGGGACATCGTCAGGCCGGTTCCGCCGAACGGTCGCGGATTTGGAAAAGTCGTTAGCGGTCGAGGCGCGTGACGCGCCTTTCTACCCGTTCGTCACCTGGACGCCCGACGGACCCCGGCTCGGGGCTGCGACGCTGCTCAAACGCAATGGCCGCGGCGAGGACGATCGCCTTCTGGCGCTATTGTCCGTGGCGCACGCTCGCGACATCCCGTCGGGCGCGCTGAAGCACCTCGCCTGGGCGGAGCGGAGTTCCAGCGCGGCGATCTCGTCAAGTCGGCGATGCATGTCGCGCTAACAGGACTTCCCGCGCTCGTCGGAAGCGAGGCCGCGCGCCGACTGCACATCGCCGCCGGCATCCTCGACCGTGGCTTTCTCACACCCCTCGGCCTCATGAAAGCCTGCGGATTCGATTGCGGTCCGGCGGAAGCGCTCGTCAAGTATAGCCCTGACCAGCCGCGCGCGCCGAAGGGTGCTCCGGACGGTGGTCAGTGGACGCGGGATGGCGGCGGTTCGCCGACGAGCCATGACCGCTCGAGCGGCAGTGATGTCGCGATCATCTTGCCGGAGGGCTGTGAGGAGGAGTGGGCGAAGGCTCGGGAACTTTGTTCTGAGTTGCTTAAAATGCCTAACCCGCCCAGAGGTCTTACCGGCGGTCATACGACCATTGAAGGCTGCGCCAAGGGATTCGTCAGCGAACGGTGCGGCGGAAACCAGGTTTGAGAGAGGCTGGCGATGAGCTTTAGCGAAGAGATGTTCGCACTCCTGAAGACCAGCGACTGGCAGGCGTGCCACCGCCAAATCGACAAAGAAGAGCCGGGCGACAACCAAGAGGCGCGCGTCTCGATCGCACATTGGCGCTCGGCCGTGTTTAAATGGCAGGGGCGCTACGATGATGCACTACGGATCCTCGACGCCAGCCGAGCCGACGTTTTCACGCGATGTGGGCTTCTGTGGGAGCGAGCGGAGATTCTGTGCAAGATGGGCAAGTTCGCCGACGCGATCGAAACGCTGCGAAACGCGCCATTCGGCGCGGAAATCGACACGTTTCCGGCTTTGACCTACGAAGCGATCTTTCTCTACTGCTATCTGTTGAAAAGGAGCGGCCGTGAGCCGCCGTCAAACCTTGTCGCGGCGCTGCCAGAAGGCTTCATCACGCGAACCTGGGACGGAAAGAAGGTGGGAATAGCTGACCTTTCGCCGCCAGCGAGCGGCGCGACGAACCACGCTTGAGCGGCGCCAGCGAACGAAGAGATTTTCTTGACGCCATCGGGTCAAAGGCTCTTCACCGAGATGGAGACGGCGCTGCGTTCGTTTGACGCCGAGCGGATCACGTTCCGCGCGCTCCTCGATCGGCTGGAATCGTGCCTCAATAACCTCAGTGATGAGGACCTCCCCTGGAAGGACGCCTTCCAGCATCAGTGGAGCGGGTTGGAGCAAGAATATGCCTACGCCTCGTTCAAAGAGCAGAAGACCATTCTCGAAAGCGACATGCCGGCGGTGGAGGCTGCGCTCGCAGAGCTGAAAAGGTTGGTCGCCGAGAAGACAGGTAGGCCAGCGTAGACAGGCGAACGGCCAAGGCGGTCTATGGCGACGAGCCCATCGGAAATCTCGTTGAATAGAAACCGGGGACGTCTTCTATGGCGACGGGTACAGGGTCGCGTTTCGGAGTTATGAGAACAACCCAGAAGGCGAGTTGAGCGGGGGCGGATTTTTTTATTTTTTCTCCTGTAACCCTTTGAAAAGCCCCGATTTGGCCAAAGTAATCGAAGCAAATCCAAGGGTTTTTGCTTGTTTTTATTTGGATTGACTTGGAGGCAACTCGCCCTCAAGTTGTAGCCGTCGGGGCCGGCCCAGCCGCGTCCGCGCGGCTACCCCGCCGGCTCGGTCGACAAGGCCCAGCCGTCGCCCCGCACCCAGTCCGTCTCGCTCGGCGCGTCGCCGAAGCGCAGCGAGCGCACCCTGTCGGTGCGGCCGCGGCGGAACGCCTCGTCGAGCCACGCGTGACCCGGCGGTCGCCGCTTGGTAGGGTGCGGCCCCATGCGAATGATCATTCGCGCCGCGGTCGGGCTTGTCATCCTGTTTGCGGCCTATTGGGGGTGGGCGCTCGCCGGGGCGGCGCAGCTGGCTTCGGCGGCCCAGCGCGGCGATGCGCAAGCGGTGATGGAGCGCGTCGATCTCCAGGCGCTCATCCGCTCCTTGAGCGGCCAGATCTCGCGCGCCTTTCTCGCCGAGAATCCGCAACTCCAAAAGCCGCCGCTTCGGCCGGGCGTCTTTCTCAACGGCTCGGCGGCGGAGATGCTGCTGCGCGCAATCCTGACGCCGGAGACCATCGCCGCGCTTCTCAACCAGGGGCGAATGAGCGTCCTTGGCGCGGGCGGCAAGGACGCCGGGACGGTCTTAGGCATACCCCCGCTCGGCGAGGCGTTGCGCGCTCGCCCGTTGCAGGCTCTGATGCACTCCTATTTCACCGGCCCGCGGAGCTTCGTGGTTGGCCTCGACAGTCCCGACGGGCGATATCGCGTCCATTTGAACCTGTCCGGCCTGACCTGGCGCTTGTCCGGGGTCGATGTTCCCGCGCCGATCATCGCGCGGCTCACGCGCCTCATCGCGCAGAGGATCGGCGGAGCCGTCGATCTCCCCGGCGGCTGAAGGCGGTCTCTCGGCCTCCCAAGGCGGATTGACAGCCTGAGGGCGAGAGCTTTTGAATCGGCGCACCAGCCTGGTCCGGGCGACCCGAGGAACGAACCGATGCTCGGCCCTACCGCTCATGTCGATACGTTCGCGCGCGACAATCTGCCGCCGCCCGACCAATGGCCGGAGTTTCGCCTCGACGGGCTCGACTATCCTGACCATGTGAACGCCGCGGTCGAGCTGACGGATCGCATGGTCGAGCGCGGCTTTGGCGACCATACCGCGCTTATCGGCCATGGCCGGCGCCGCACTTACAAGGAGCTTGCGGACTGGAGCAACCGTCTGGCCCGTGCGCTCATCGAGGACTATGGCGTAAAACCCGGCAATCGCGTCCTGATACGCTCGGCGAACAATCCCGCGATGATCGCCTGCTGGCTCGCCGCGACCAAGGCGGGCGCGGTCGTCGTCAACACGATGCCGATGCTGCGGGCCGGAGAACTGACAAAGATCGTCGACAAGGCCGAGATTGCACTTGCTTTATGCGACACCCGCATTCTGGATGAACTGGTCGCCTGCGCCAAGGAAAGCCGCTTTCTCAAAAGCGTTGTCGGCTTCGACGGTACGGCCAACCACGACGCCGAGCTGGACCGCCTCGCCCTCAATAAGCCAGTGACCCCGGCCGCCGTGCCCACGGGTCGGGACGACGTCGCGCTGCTCGGATTCACCTCCGGAACGACCGGCGCGCCCAAGGCGACGATGCACTTTCATCGCGACATCCTCATCATTGCCGATGTCTATGCGAAGGAGGTGCTCAAGGTTCGGCCCGAGGATGTGTTCGTTGGTTCGCCGCCGATCGCCTTCACCTTTGGCCTCGGGGGACTTGCCGTCTTCCCCTTGCGCTTCGGCGCTTCCGCCGTGCTGATCGAAAGCGCAACCCCGCCGAACCTCGTCAAGATCATCGAAGCCTACAAGGCGACCGTCTGCTTCACGGCGCCGACCGCCTATCGCGCGATGCTCGCGGCGATGGACGAGGGCGCCGATCTCTCCTCGCTTCGCCTGGCCGTGTCCGCGGGCGAGACGCTTCCCGCTCCGGTCTACGAAGCCTGGACGAAGCGCACCGGCGCGCCAATCCTCGACGGCATAGGCTCGACGGAAATGCTGCATGTGTTCATCGGCTGCCGTCTCGATGATCGAAGGCCGGGCGTGACCGGGAAGCCCGTCCCAGGCTACGAAGCCAAGATCGTCGACCAGCACTTCAACGAAGCTCCACGCGGAACGGTCGGGCGGCTTGCAGTGCGCGGCCCGACCGGCTGCCGCTATCTCGCCGACGCCCGTCAGCAGGACTACGTGCAAAACGGGTGGAACGTGACCGGCGACGCCTTCAGTCAGGATGAGGAAGGCTATTTTCGTTTCGCCGCGCGCAACGACGACATGATCATCTCTTCCGGCTACAACATCGCGGGCCCCGAGGTCGAGGCGGCGCTGCTTACGCACGAATGCGTCAGCGAATGCGCGGTGATCGGGCTTCCCGACGACGAGCGAGGGCAGATCGTCGCCGCCTTCGTCGTGCTGAAGCCAGACGTCGCCTCGGATGAAGCGACCGCGCTTAGGCTGCAAAATCACGTCAAGGGGGCGATTGCGCCTTACAAATATCCGCGCACGGTGCGTTTCGTGGAGGCCCTGCCGAAGACGCAGACCGGCAAGATCCAACGCTTCCAGCTAAGATCGCTCTCTTGATCAATAATCCTTTTGAGCGCGCTCGCTGCGCGGCGTCTTCACTTGTTGACCTGGCTCTGCGTGAAGCCGGCTTTGCTGGCGTAGCCCTTGACGATCGCCTCGCGCTCGGAATGGCTCAGGACGCGGTCGACCAATTCAAAGCCCGCCGGGGCGAGTTTCTCGACTTCGTCGATCACCCGCTCCGGGCCGCCTTTTCGATTGAGGCGCACGATCTCCGCGGTCTTCGGAAGGCGGTCGCGTTCGTACTCATGCAAAGCCTGCATCGGGTGGTCCGCCTTGCGAAGCCAGTCGGCAAGAGAACGCGCGTCAAGGATCGCCTGCGCCGCGCCATTCGAGCCGACCGGATACATCGGATGAGCGGCGTCGCCGATGAGGGTCACGCGGCCATAACTCCAATGCGGCAGAGGATCTCGGTCGCACATCGGGTATTCCCAGCAGACCGAGGTCGACCGCACCAGCGCCTCGACATCGACGCCCGGAACGTTGAAGCGCCTGGCGTAAGGGATCACCTCGTCCATGCGGCCCATTCGCGACCAGGAATCGGTCGGCGCGGGCGTGATCTCGCCGTCGGCGATGCGCGAGACGATCGCCCAGTTGGTGAGGCGCGTGTCAGGCGTCGATCCTGGCGCGATCGGATAGAGTGCGATCTTCGCGCTCATGCCGCCAGCGATATACATCGACCCGCCCGTCAGGAACTTCGGCCATTCCGCCGCGCCGCGCCAGAGCATCAGCCCCTGCCATTTCGGGCGACTTTGCTTTGGATCGAAATGGCGACGCACGACGGAATGGATGCCATCCGCGCCGACGAGCACATCGGCGCGCAAAGTCTCGGTGCTCAACCCGGACTTTGCGTCGGTGAAATGCGCCACCACCCCGCCCTCGTCCTGCATGAAGCCTTGCAGCCTCAAACCTGTGCGCACGGCGCCGGGACCGAGTTTGGCGATGACTTCGTCGTGGATCGCCTTCTGCAGACGGCCGCGATGGATCGAGAACTGCGGATAGTCGAAGCCGGCGTCCATGCCGCGCTTTTCGCTCCACACCTTCTGGCCGAGCCGGCTCACGTAGTGCAGCTCCCTGGTGCGGATGCCGACGGCGTCGAGCTTGGGCAGGAGATCGAGCGCGGCGAGCTCCTTGATCGCGTGTGGGAGAATGTTGATGCCGACGCCGACCTCCCGGATCTCGGAGGCTTGCTCGAAGATGACGGTCTCGACGCCCCGCCGATGAAGCATGAGCGCCAGCGTCAACCCACCAACGCCCGCGCCCGCAATGAGCACTTTCATGAGTCTGCCTCTACCTTCGGCGCAACCTCACTTCGCCTCTTCGGGCGGAGGCAAGAAGTCGACTTCGTGCTTGGCGGACAGCGAGACGACCTCGGCCGGCGTCTGCTCGGCCATATTGTGGATCCCCCAGAAGAGGTCATACAGCCGACCCGTCGGCGCGACCCAGAACAGGCATTTCACCGTCCGTCCCGACTTGTTGTAGATCGCGTGCGGCAGGCCCATCGGCATGCGCACGAGATCGCCGGGATTGGCGAAGACCGTGCGGCCGTCGAGCATCAGCTCGAACTCACCCTCGAACATGTAGATGAACTCATCCTGTGTCGGGTGGATGTGAGGCGGCACGAACGTGTCCGGCGGAAAGGTCGCGTGCCAGGAGAAGGCGCTCTCGGACACAGACTTGGGCACATAGGTCTGGCCGAGAATGTTCCAGGCGATATTGTCGAGGCCGTCGCCAGCCTTGGTGATTCCGGGCGCGAGCGACATGGTCGTGTCCTTTCGGTTGCCATGAGGGCATACTGGCGCACAATATGTGCAAGTCAACCTAGTTTGCGCTGCGGCGAGGCGGAGGAAGGATTGTTAAAGCGCACGCGCGACGGAAAAGAGGGCGCGGCCCCGGCTTTCAAGCTCGAGGACCATCTCTTCTTTTATTTCAGTCAGATCCTCGCGCGACGCACGCGGGCGATCAACGCACGCCTGCGTCCCTACGGCCTCGACTATTCCCGCTGGCGGGTCCTGGCCGTGCTGCAGGAGCATTCCGGCGCGACGATGGGCGAGCTCGCGGATCTGACATCCGTGGACCGCACCACGCTGACGCGCACGCTTGGGCTTATGGAAAACGCGGGACTTATCGCCCGTCGAGAACGGAAGAACGACCGCCGCAGTGTGGCGATCTCGCTCACCGCCGAGGGCCGGCGGATGTTCGTGCGCATCTTGCCGCTGACGCTTGCGGAAACCGATCGCGCGTTGACCCGGTTCTCTGCAGAGGAGATAGGGGTCTTGAGACACTGGCTCCGAAGGATGGCGGATAGTCTCAAGGCCGTGAGTTGACGCTTCCAGACTGGGATGCTTCGAGTGGACTACGATCGCGCTTACGCCAACGGCCCCTTCATCCCCGGCGCCGAAACGTTCCCGCCCCGTTGGAGTGAGGAAGCCGCGGCTTTTCGCGCGACCCTAGGTAAACGAGCACGGATCGCGATCCCTTATGGCCCGGGAGAGCGCAACCGGCTCGACCTCTTTCTGCCCGAGGCCGCGCCGCACGGTCTTCTGGTGTTCATCCATGGCGGCTACTGGCTCAAGTTCGATCGCGACCTGTGGTCGCATCTGGCCGCGGGCGCGGTGTCGCGCGGATGGGCCTGCGCCATTCCATCCTATACGCTCGCGCCCAACGCCCGGATCGGCGCGATGACCCAAGAGATCGCGCGCGCCGTCGAAGTCGCCGCGGGCCTCGTTCCGGGTCCGGTGGTCGTTACCGGACATTCCGCGGGCGGTCACCTGAGCGCCCGGATCGGCTGCGCGGACGTCACCCCGTCGACGCCCGTCAAGCGGGTCGTGCCGATCTCCCCGCTTGCCGATCTGGAGCCAATCTCGCTCACCGCAATGAACGCCGACCTGCGCCTCGATGCGGCCGAGATCGCGCGGGAGAGCCCTGCCCTGCTCGCGCTCCGTTCGGGCGTTGAGGCGCACGTTTGGGTCGGCGCCCAGGAACGGCCGGCTTTTCTGTGGCAAGCTCGACTTCTGTCCGAAGCCTGGTCGTGCCCGTGGACGCCGCAAAGCGGCAGGCATCACTTTGACGTCATTGACGGACTGACGGACCCGACTTCGGCGCTCATAACCGTGTGCCTGGGTTAAAGGACCGGCTTGCCCCCTACGTGCGGGAACCAAACGAGATTCGCCTCTTGCGGTTGCTAAAATGAGGCGCGCTGCGACTAACAATCAGGCGGCGGCGCCGAAGGATGAGGCGCAGCCGCGCCGCAGCCTCCTTACCTTCATGCGCGGCACGTTCTTTGCTGCCGTAAACTTGCATAGCCGCAGCCTTGCCTGCATGAGCGCCGCCCGCCCGAGGATCACGATGACTGCACTTGCGATTTCCCGACGTTCTCTCCTGAAGACGACTGCTTTCGGCCTTGCCGGCGCCTCGCTGAATATGGGGGCCGTGGGCCCGGCGTTCGCCGCCAAGGACCTCACAGTCGGCGTCGTCTATGTCGGCGCACGCGACGATTTCGGCTGGAACCAGGCGCATGCCGTGGCGATTAAGTCGCTCAAGGAAGTGCCGGGCGTGAAAGTGGTCGAGGAAGAGAACGTGCCCGAAACCGACGCGGTCTCGAAGTCGATGGAATTGATGATCAACCTTGACGGCGCCGGGCTCATCCTGGCGACCTCGTTCGGCTACTACAAGCCGTTTGTGCTCGACCTCGCGAAGAAGTACCCCGACGTCCAGTTTCGTCACGCCGCCCCGCTCTGGAATAAGGACACCGACCCGAAGAACGCCGGCTCCTACTTCGGCTATCTCAACCAGGCTCACTATGTGAACGGGGTCGCCGCGGGGCTCTGCACCAAGACCAACAAGATCGGGTTCGTTGCGGCGAAGCCCATCGCGAGCGTTCTCAGCAACATCAATTCGGTCCTGCTCGGGGCGCGATCGGTCAACCCGAAGGCGACCGTGCGGGTCATCTTCACCGGCGACTGGTCGATGCCGGTCCGAGAGGCCGAGTTGGCGAACGCCCTCGTCGACGCCGGCTGCGACGTCATCACGTGCCACGTCGACGGGCCGAAGGTCGTCATCGAGACGGCGGAAAAGCGGGGCGTGATGAGCTGCGGCCATAACGCCAGCCAGGCGCCGCTCGCTCCGAAGGGCTTCATCACCGGCGCGGAATACAAGTGGATCACGATCTACAAGGGCTATGCCAGCGATCTCGCTGCGGGCAAGACGCTGCCCAACTTTCTTACCGGCGGGTACGAGGTCGACTTTGTCCAGAATACGCCCTTTGGCGCCGCGGCGACCGAGCCCGCCAAAAAGGCGGCGCTGGCGGCAATCGAGGGATTGAAGGCGAAAAAGCCGATCTATGTCGGGCCACTCAAGGACAACAAGACCGGCAAGGTCGTGATCGACAAGACCTACGGCAACCTCGATCCCTACCTCGACAAGATGGACTATCTCTTGGAGGGTGTCGTCGGCTCGACGACCTGAGGCGAAGGGAAAGAGCCGGTGTCGAACGCGCCTCTCGCAACCGGCGCCCCGCGCGACATCGTCGGTCCCGCCGCAACGCCAGCGGCGGGGTCGGACTTTGCCGCACGGTTTCGCGCCAACTCCGAATATGTCGTCATTCCGCTCGTTGCGCTTCTCATCGCGGCGGCGCTGTTCGCGGTCTTTCTGCTGGGGATCGGCAAGTCGCCGGTGGACTTCGTCTCGTATGTCTGGCGAGGCGGCTTTGGAACCTCGTTCTCGCTGCAGAACACGCTGCAGCGCTCGGCGCCCTTGATTCTGACCGCGCTCGCGGTCGCGATTCCCGCGCGGATCGGCCTCATCATGATCGGCGGCGAAGGGGCGCTGGTGCTCGGGGGCTTCGCTGCGGCTGTGCTCGCGATTCCAATGCTCGGCCACGTGCCGCCGATGCCGACGCTGATCCTGATGGCGATCTTCTCGATGATCGTCGGCGGCTTCTGGGTCGGTCTCGCCGGCTTCCTGCGCTATGCGCGCGGCGTCAACGAGACGATCTCGTCGCTGCTCTTGACCTATATCGGCGTCGCGATCATGAACTTCTTCGTCGAAGGCGCGCTGCGCGACCTCTCGGATCCCAACAAGCCGTCGACCAAGCCGCTCGGCAAGGCCTACATGGTCGGGGTGATTCCAGGCACCGAAGTCCATTGGGGAATCGTGTTCGGCGTCGCGCTCTGCATCGCGCTCTATTTTCTCATGACGCGCACGACCTTCGGCTTCGCCGCGCGGGTGACGGGCGGCAACTTTCGCGCCGCGCTCGCGCAAGGATTACCCGTCGGGCGGCTGATCGTCGCCTGTTCGGCAATCGCCGGCGCTTGCGCCGGTCTCGCCGGTTTCTTCGAAGTGGCGGCGATTCAGGGCCGCGCCAACGCCTCGCTCGCCGCTGGCTATGGCTTTACCGGCATCCTGGTGTCGTTCCTCGCCCGCCACAATCCGCTCGCCATCCCGCCGGTCGCCATCCTGCTTGGCGGACTGGTCGCCTCGGGCGGCCTCATTCAGCGGCGGATGGACTTGCCGGACGCGACGGTGCTTGTTCTGCAGGGTCTTATTTTCGTCGTCCTTCTGACCTCGGAGACGCTTTACGGCCGCTTCTCCATCTTCAAGCCGCCGGCCGAGCGGGGCCGAACATGAACGAACCCGCGCTGCTTACGGTGCTTGTCGCCATGCTCGGCGGCGCCATCCGCGTCTCGACGCCGTTCATGTTCGTCTCGCTCGGCGAATGCCTGACCGAAAAATCGGGCCGGGTGAATCTCGGCCTCGAAGGAACGCTGGTGCTCGGCGCAATGGTCGCCTACGCCGCCTCCTACCACACCGGCAATCCGTGGCTCGGCGTTCTCGCGGCCGGCGTCGCCGGCTCCGCCCTTGGCGCAATGCATGGATCGATCTGCGGCCTGCCGCGGGTCAACGATGTCGCGGTCGGCATCGCGATGATGCTGTTCGGGGTTGGCGTCGCGTTCTTCTTCGGCAAGCCCTACATCCAGCCGGAGGCGCCGAGGCTCAGTTCGATTCCACTCGGATTCTGGAGCGGCAGCGCGAGCCTCAAAAGCGCGCTCCAGGTCAATCCGCTGTTTTTCATCGGCATCGCGCTCGCGCTCGTGATCGCGTGGGCGCTGCGTAACACCCGCTGGGGCCTGATCGTGCGCACGGTCGGCGACAGCGGGGCAGCCGCGCGCGCCATGGGCATTTCCGTCAACCTGGTGCGGCTTTTGACGACAATAGTCGGCGGATTTCTCGCTGGCGTCGGCGGCGCGTTCCTGTCGCTCTCCTATCCGGGCTCGTGGAACCAAGGCCTCTCCTCGGGCCAGGGCCTGATGGCAGTGGCGCTCGTCATCTTCGCCCGCTGGAACCCGCTGCGCTGCATCGCTGCGGCGCTTCTGTTCGGCGCGGCTGGCGCCCTTGGCCCTTCGCTCCAGTCGATCGGGATCACCCAAGGTTACTACTTCTTCAACGCCGCCCCCTACATCCTCACGCTCGGCATCATGATCGCGACCTCGAGCGCCAAGCATTCGGCGCGCGACATGCCCGGCGAATTGTCGATGGCGAAGTAAGCGCGGCCGTGGGAACGATCGGAGGCGAGCGATGAGCGGACTCGGCGGCCTCAACAAGTCTCCTAACGGTGTCGTTGTGGGCGTGGTGCAATTGCAATTGCCTGTCGTCGTGACGCATGCGGATCTCGCCGCGCAGACGCAGAAAGTCGTGGCGACGGTTGGCAAGGCCCGGCGCAACATGGCGACGATGGATCTCGTCGTCTTCCCCGAATATTCTCTGCATGGCCTGTCGATGGACATGAATCCGGCGATTCTATGCTCGCTCGATGGCCCGGAGATCGCCGCGTTCAAGCAGGCCTGCCGCTTGAACCGCATCTGGGGCTGCTTTTCCATCATGGAGTTCAACCCGCATGGGAACCCTTACAATTCAGGTGTGATCATCGACGATAAGGGAGAGCTCAAGCTCTACTATCGCAAGATGCATCCCTGGACCCCGGTCGAGCCGTGGGAGCCTGGCGACATCGGCATCCCCGTCTGCGACGGCCCGAAGGGAGCGAAACTCGCGCTCATCATCTGCCACGACGGCATGTTTCCCGAGATGGCGCGCGAATGCGCCTACAAGGGCGCCGAAATCATGATCCGCACAGCCGGCTACACGGCCCCGATCCGCGCCGCCTGGCGCTTCACCAACCAAGCCAACAGCTTCCAGAACCTGATGGCGACGGCCAATGTCTGCATGTGCGGCTCGGACGGCGACTTCGACTCCATGGGCGAAGGCATGATCGTCAATTTCGACGGCTCGATCCTTGCCGAAGGGACAACCGGGCGACCCGACGAGATCATCACCGCGGAGCTTCGGCCAGACCTCATTCGCGAGGCGCGCAAGCACTGGGCGGTCGAGAACAATATCTATCAGCTCGGCCATCGCGGTATGACCGCAGTCGCGAGCGGCGCCGGCGACTGTCCCTACACCTTCATGCAGGACCTCGTCGCCGGCCGCTACCGCCTGCCCTGGGAGGACGAGGTCGTTCATAAGGATGGGACCGCCTACGGCTTCCCGAAACCGTCTCGTCGCTACGGCGACAAGCTGTCGCAAGCCGCGGAATAGACGATGCCCAGTTTCGATGCCGACCCCTATCCCTGGCCCTATAACGGCGAGTGGCGGCCGGACAACACCGCCATCATCGTCATCGACATGCAGACCGACTTCTGCGGCAAGGGCGGCTATGTCGATTCCATGGGCTACGATCTGTCGCTGACCCGGGCGCCGATCGAGCCGATCAAGGCGCTGCTCGAAGCGGCGCGGGGGAAGGGCTACCACATCTTCCACACCCGCGAGGGCCACCGCCCCGATCTCGCGGACCTTCCCCACAACAAGCGCTGGCGCTCGCAACGGATCGGCGCGGGCATCGGCGACAAGGGCCCTTGCGGACGCATCCTCGTGCGTGGCGAGCCGGGCTGGGATATCATCGACGAATTGAAGCCGTTGGCCGGAGAGCCGATCATCGACAAGCCGGGCAAGGGCTCGTTCTGCGCGACCGATCTCGAGCTCATGATGCACAGGCGCGGCATCGACAATCTCGTCCTTACCGGCATCACGACAGACGTCTGCGTGCACACGACAATGCGCGAGGCGAACGACCGGGGCTTTGAGTGCCTGCTGCTCGAGGATTGCTGCGCCGCGACGGACTACGGCAATCACCTGGCGGCTCTGAAGATGATCAAGATGCAGGGCGGCGTGTTTGGGGCGGTCGCCACATCGAAGGCCTTTATTGAGGCGCTGCCGTGACCGAAGATCATCGTCCTGACCGCGCGCCGTCGCTCGAGACGATCGGCATGTCGAAGTCGTTCGGCGCGCTCAAAGCGTTGCAGGACGTTTCGATCAAGGTCCCGGCTGGCTCCTTCCATGCGCTGCTCGGCGAGAACGGCGCCGGCAAGTCGACGCTCGTCAAATGCATCATGGGGTTCTATATCGCCGACCGGGGGCAACTCCTGCTTAACGGCGAGGAGGTCGCGGTCCACAATCCGCGAGACGCGCAGGCGCTCGGAATCGGCATGGTGTACCAGCATTTCACGCTGGTTCCGGCCCTGACCGCGGCGGAGAATCTCGTTGTCAGTAGGGCGGACGCGCCGTCGGTCATTGAATGGCGCAAGGAGAAAAAGGCGCTCGAAAGTTTCCTCGACCGCATGCCGTTTCGCGTGCCGCTCGACAAGCCGGTCTCTTCTATGGCGGCCGGCGAGAAACAGAAGCTCGAGATTTTGAAGCTCCTCTATCTCGATCAGCAATTCCTGATCCTCGACGAGCCGACCTCGGTGTTGACCCCTGGAGAAGCGGACGAAATCCTCGGCCTGCTGCGTGACATGGCGCACGCGAATACAATCACCGTCATGATGATCAGTCACAAGTTTCGCGAGGTCGAGGCGTTCTGCGACGACTTCACAGTGCTGAGACGCGGCGCCAGGGTTGGCGGCGGCAAGGTCGGCGCGGTCTCGACGCGAGAGATGGCGGCGATGATGATCGGTGACGCGGTCGTCCGCCCGTCTGCTGCGCGCGCAACCTCACCCAAGAACGGCGTGACGCTCGAGATCGCTGGGCTCTTCGCCGATAACGACGAGGGTCGGGAGGCCGTCGCCGGTCTCGATCTTAAAATACAGGCGGGCGAGATCGTCGGCATTGCCGGCGTGTCCGGCAACGGCCAAAGCGAGCTTGTGGAGGCGCTCTCGGGTCAGCGCCCAATCAAGCTCGGCCAGGTCCTCATCCGCGACCAGGACTTCGAACCCCGACGCGATCATTTCGATCGTTTCAAGGTTTTCGGCCTGCCCGAGGAGCCGTTGAAGAACGCCTCCGTTCCCACGATGTCGGTGGCCGAGAACATGGCGTTTCGCCGGTTCGACAAGGCGCCGATGACGCGTCTAGGCTTTTGGCTGTCGCGCGAGCCGATGCGGGCCACCGCCCGGGACCTGATCGGCCGCTACAATGTCAAGACGCCGTCGACCGAAACGCCGATTCGCGATCTCTCGGGCGGCAATGTTCAGCGCGCCATACTGGCGCGCGAATTGTCTGGCGACGTCGACGTGCTCATTGTCGCCAACCCCTGCTTCGGCCTCGACTTCGCTTCCGTCGCCGACATTCGCTCGCAGATCATGGAGCAGCGTAACCGTGGCGCGGCCGTTCTCCTGGTGTCGGAGGATCTCGACGAGATACTGGAACTCTCCGACCGCATCGCCGTGATGTCGGGCGGCAAAGTCACCTACCTCACGGACGCAGCCACCGCCGACCGCACGACGATCGGACGCCATATGGCCGGTCACTGATGTTTGACGTCGCCTAACCTGGGGCCCGTCGTAGTCGCGACGCGTCGTCGGCGTACGCGGCTACAGCGCCGTTGGTGTAAGCGTATCGTCGTTGTGGATCAGGCGCCGTTCGTTATCGGGCTCTTTCCAACTGGCGTTGGCTCAGGCCGCGCGATCGCTCTGACAATTTGCCGGATGTCGACGACGCCGGCCATCCTGCCTTCGTCGTCAATGACCGCAAGGCTTTCTTCGCCGGATTGAACCAGCATCTTCGCCGAACCGGATTCTGGAGACTTCGACAAACCATCTGGTTGCACAACAGGAAAGGATTGGCACGCCGCCTTCCCGGCTTCCGCCGCAGGCTGTCGAACTAGCGCGCCTCCCTCGCCAGTCCGCGGAGGATCGACTTTCGCCCCATAACCGATTGAAGAGACAAAGCTATTTCTCCTGCTTGGCGTGGTTCGGGAAAACTGGCGCCGCCCATCGAAATCGGCTAGACGGAGCCCCAAGCATTCCCAAGGCGAAAATCCATTGAGCGACATCCGCGACGAACGGCCGGGGCCCGGCGGACCGGCCGATATCAAGCCTGTCTCGATCCTCGATGAAATGAAACGCAGCTATCTCGATTACGCGATGAGCGTGATCGTGAGCCGCGCCCTGCCCGACGTTCGCGATGGGCTCAAGCCCGTGCACCGGCGCATCCTCTATTCGATGAACGAAAACAATTTCACCCCCGACCGGCCGTATAACAAGTCCGCGCGCACCGTGGGCGATGTGATCGGCAAGTATCACCCGCACGGCGAGCTCGCGGTCTACGACGCCTTGGTGCGCATGGCGCAAGACTTCTCGATGAGCGCGCCGCTCATCGACGGCCAAGGCAATTTCGGCTCCGTCGATGGCGACCCGCCCGCGGCGCAGCGCTACACCGAAGCGAGGCTTGCGCCGGTCGCGATTCCCTTGCTCGACGATCTCGAGAACGACACCGTCGACTTCAAGCCGAACTATGATGAGAAGGAGGAAGAGCCGGTCGTCCTGCCGGCGCGATTTCCCAATCTTCTCGTTAACGGCGCAGGCGGCATCGCGGTCGGCATGGCCACCAACATCCCGCCGCACAATCTCGGCGAGGCGATCGACGCCGTTCTTGCCTTCATGGATAAGCCTGACATCACACTCGACGAGTTGCTCGAGCTGATCCCGGGCCCCGACTTCCCGACCGGCGCGTTGATCCTCGGACGAGCTGGCATCCGCTCCGCTTATGCAACCGGTCGCGGCTCGATCATCATGCGCGCCAAGGTCGCGGTGGAAGAATTGCGCAAGGACCGCGAGGCGCTGATCGTCAGCGAGATCCCTTACCAAGTCAACAAGGCCACTTTGATCGAGCGCATCGCTGAGCTGGTTCGCGAGAAGCGAGTCGAGGGCATCTCTGATTTGCGCGACGAGTCCGACCGCGACGGCATGCGTATTGTCATCGAGCTCAAACGCGACGCGGTCGCCGACGTGGTGCTCAACCAGCTATGGCGCTTCACCGCGCTACAATCGAGCTTCGGCGCCAACATGATTGCGCTGAACGGCGGCCGGCCTGAGATGCTGACGCTGACCGACATGCTGCGCGCATTCCTCGACTTCCGCGAGGACGTGGTCACGCGCCGGACCAAGTATCTGCTCAACAAGGCGCGCGACAACGCGCATGTTCAGGTGGGCCTCGCGATCGCCGTCGCCAACATCGACGAGGTGATTCGCCTCATCCGCACCTCGCCCGACTCGGGAGCTGCGCGCGCGGCGCTGATGGACCGAGTGTGGCCGGCGCGCGACATGGCGCCGCTCATCACGCTCATCGCCGATCCGCGCCATGCGCTCGACGCCGATGGCGCGATCCGTCTCTCGGAAGCGCAGGCGCGAGCAATTCTCGAATTGCGCCTCGCGCGGTTGACTGCGCTCGGACGGGACGAAATCGCCGAGGCGCTCAATCGGCTGTCGGCGGAGATCGCCGACTATCTCGACATCCTGAGCTCGCGCGTGCGGCTCATGGGCATCATCCGCGATGAGCTCGTCAAGGTGAAGACCGACTTCGCCACGCCGCGCCGCACCGAGATTCTCGACAGCGACGCCGATATGGAGGACGAAGACCTCATCCAGCGCGAGGACATGGTCGTGCTCGTAAGCCACGGCGGCTACATCAAGCGCGCGCCGCTCTCGACCTATCGCGCGCAAAGGCGCGGCGGCAAGGGGCGCGGCGCGATGGCGACGCGCGACGAGGATTTCGTCGCCAGGCTCTTCGTTGCCTCCACCCATCAGCCGGTGCTGTTCTTCTCCTCGGCGGGTCAGGTCTACAAGGAAAAGGTGTGGCGCCTGCCGCTCGCCGCCCCGCAGTCCCGCGGAAAGGCGCTCGTCAACCTGCTGCCGCTCGAAACGGACGAGCGCATCACCACCATCATGGCCCTGCCGGAGGACGAGGAGATTTGGGAATCCTATGACGTGATGTTCGCGACTACGCGCGGCACGGTGCGGCGCAACAAGCTCTCCGACTTCGCGCAGGTGAACCGCTCGGGTAAGATCGCCATGCGGCTCGACGAGGGCGAGCGGATTGTCGACGTCCAACTCTGCTCTGACAAGGATGACGTGCTGCTGACGACGGCGCGAGGCCAGTGCATCCGCTTTGCCGTCGATGACGTGCGCGTGTTCAAGGGCCGCAATTCGATGGGCGTACGCGGCATCGCGCTCGCCGAGGGCGACAGCGTCATTTCGCTTGCGATCCTGAGATCGTTTGACGCGACCGGCGACGAGCGCGCCGCTTATCTCAAGCAGCGTCGAGCCGCCGAGGACGAGGCGGAAGAAGCCGAAGCAGCCGCCGAGAGCGAGGACGAGAACGGCGCCGAGGCGAACGGCGCGGGCGCGCTCGAGCCGGAACGTTTCGAGGCGATGCGCGCCGCCGAACAGGTCATCCTTACAATATCCGAGAACGGCTACGGCAAGCGGACCTCGTCGTTCGAATATCGCGTCACGGGACGAGGCGGCAAAGGCATCGTGGCCATGGCCGTCAACGTTCGCAACGGCTCGCTGGTCGCCTCGTTTTCGGTGGAAGAGAGCGACGAGCTCATGCTGGTGACCGACGGCGGGCAGCTCATCCGCGTGCCCGTCACCGGCATCCGCATCGCCGGCCGCGCGACGCAGGGCGTGATCGTGTTCGACACGGCGGATGAAGAGCACGTCGTCTCGGTCGATCGTGTCGGGGAGACGGAAAGCGAGGAGGACGCGGAGTAGCCTGCTCCCGTTCCAGCGGGAGACCTTTCGGGTGCGAGTTGGCCGCAGCATCGGCGGCGCCTATACTTCTGCTCAGGAGAGAACCGATGGCCGAAATTCTCGAACGTCCGCGAGCGCCGGCGCGTCGCCGCTTCGACGTCGAGGCATACTACAGGATGGCCGAGGCCGGCGTTCTCGGCGACCCACGTCGCGTCGAGTTGATCGACGGAGAGATCATTGACATGGCCGCCATCGGCAGCCCGCACGCCGCGGTCACGAACAAACTCGCTCGCCTCTTCACCCGCGCCTTGCGCGACGCCGCCGCTCTGGTCAACGTCCAGAGCCCGCAGCGCCTCGACGCCTATAACGAACCCGAGCCAGACGTGATGCTGTTGCGGCCCCGCGCCGATGACTATCGCGCCGGTCATCCAAGCGCCGCCGACGTGCTCCTCCTCGTCGAAGTCTCGGAAACCTCCCTTGCCTACGATTGCGGCGTCAAGCTTGCGCTCTACGCAAGGTTCGGTGTTCCCGAGGTTTGGATCGTCGATCTCTTGGGCGGCGCTGTCGAGGCTTATCGCGAGCCTAAAGAGGGTGAATATGGATCGCGTGAACAACTCGCCAACGGGTCGCTGGCGCCTGCGCGCGTCCCTGGCGTGACGATCGACGTCGTTGGCCTCGTCGCGTAATCGGCCCCGGCGTCAAGATGAAGTCCATCGCCAAGTCCATTTGCGCCCTCGCGCACAAGTTTACGGGCGCAAATGATTTCAGGGACTTAAGTGCGCTTTCGCGCAACTTTTTTCGTCATCGAACAATTCCATAACCGCATCGCGCGCTGAATGCGTGAGCGCAAGCGGTGGACCCGTCGGCGCGATGTCCGGCGGAGCGCCCCGCGCCGGGCCGACATAGAGTCCGTGGTAAAGGTTCAGCTCCCGGACGACTTTCACGAACGGCGCAATCGCCTTCAGGTCTCCCTCCTCCAGCGAAACATCGACGCAGCGCAGCGCCTTGGTCAGCCGCGCGACCTGGAGGCGGGCGTAGTCCTCAGGCGCATCGAGCCGCCGCATCGCCAAGGCCTGACCGACAGCGCGCCGGATCGCTGACACACTCTTCTTGGTGTGGCTCGCAATCTCCTCGATGCTGTAGCCCGATACGAGCAGGTCGAAATAGGCCTCGCGCCGCTTGATCAATCCGTCGCGGCGGATTTTGCCGGCAGCGCGCTTGCGCGCCCGTTCGGGGGTCGGTTTCGGTTCATCGGGCATGAGCGCTCGTGTTTTGCTAACTTAGACCCATCATATCCTGACTTATGGTTTTCCGCAAGAAATTGTTGTAGCGCCGCCTGAATCATGTTGGCGTGTGTTCGGTGACTCTGAGGCCGTCGCGAGAGGTCCTGTCGCACCGTCACTTTGTCGTCGCCTCGACCGCGATAACCGAGCCGCGGGGCGCGTTCATGTCTGCAAGCTGATGTTGATGACAACGCCAGCGCGTCGATGAAACGACGCAGCCTTCATCGCCGAAATAACGCCGGCCACGACGAAAACGGTCGGAGGCGCAAACAAGGCTCGGCGCCTCGTCAGTCGAACTCGCGAAGCGCCTAGCGGCGTTGTGAGCCTCGTCACATTACGCGCTTGAGGCAGTTGCTAGAAACCTTGCACCCTCGCTCGGTTGTACCCAAGTGAACCTCAATGAGGGTGGGAGGCGGCTCCAAGCGGGATAAGACGCGGAGTTAATTCATGCCCTTTCAGGTTCTCGACAATTCGATTGTACAAGAGCATGGCGCTTCGCCGTGCGCCGTCATGTCGGGATGTGAGCCTTTGAGAATCGCAGCAACGCTCCGCGCCGACCGTCCCTGTTGTCGCTAGACGAAGCGCGGTTTGACGCGCGCTTTGCGGAGGAGCGGACATTGAGCAATTTAACCCCTCACAGAAAAATCGCCAGCGAAAGAGTGACGCCGGCGCCATTGGCCAGCAGCGCCGCCTCAACCTCTGAGAAGCGGAGCGCGGAAGCGGCGGGAAAGGACGTGTTGCCCTTTCCGATCCCGGTCAACGAGCCGCAACGATTGGCTGCGCTGCGCGCGCTCGACATTCTCGATAGCCCGCCCGAAACGGCCTATGACGAAATCGCGGAGTTGGCGGCGCAAATCTGCGGATGCCCTATCGGCTACATCAGCTTCGTCGACGATGATCGCAGTTGGCTCAAGGCGAAATATGGCCTTCCGCCGCAGGGGGCGGACGCACCGCGGGCGAACGCGGTTTGCTCGACCACGATATGCGGCGCCGAGATGTTCGTGGTGCCGGACATGACGCAGGACTCCCGGTTTGATCGTATCGCTGTGGTCGTCGGCGAACCACACTGCCGATTCTATTGCGGCGTGCCGCTCATCACCGATGAGGGCTACGCGCTGGGGGCGCTGTGCGTCCTGGATTTTGAGCCGCGTCGGTTGACCTTTGAGCAGACGGAAGCGCTTCGCCGGCTGTCGCGTCGGGTTCTCACCCTGTTGGAGCTGCGTCGAAGGCTGATCGGGCATAACCAAACGATTGCGGAACTCGATCCGCCGCGTGAGGACGTTGCTGTACAAAAAGCGCGCGCTGAGGAACTTCTTGACAATCTTCTGCCGCGCGCGGTCGCCGAGGAACTGAAGAGAGACGGCAGGGTTCAACCTAGATACGTTCGCTCCGCGACGGTTTTGCTGGCCGACTTCCAGGGTTTCACGCTTTTATCCGAGCGAGCGGAGCCGGCGGCGCTCATTCGTCTTCTCGACGAGTATTTCAGCGCATTCGACGACATCATGGGCCGCCACGGACTGGAGAAGATCAAGACGATTGGCGACGCCTATATGGCGGTCGGGGGCGTGCCCGAGACGGGCCGGCTGCATGCGGTCGACGCCGGCCTCGCGGCGCTGGAAATGCAAGCGACGGTCGCCCGCATGAAGTCGCAGCAGGACGTGTTGCGGCTGCCGTCGCTCGAATTGCGGATCGGCATTCACACGGGGCCCGTCATCTCCGGCGTCGTCGGCAATCACCGCTTCGCTTTCGACATCTGGGGCGACGCGGTGAACATTGCGTCGTTCATGGAGGCGCAATGCCTGCCCGGCCGGATCAACGTCTCAGACACCGTGGCGGGGCACGCCAAACCGCTGTTCGAACTGGAGCCGCGCGGTCCCGTCGAAGCCAAACACGAACGCACGCACGAGATGTTTTTCCTCAATCGCCTGAAAGAGGTATTTTCCCGCGACGACGCCGGCTGCCAACCGAACGAGAGCTTCGCCGCCGAATATGACCGCCTGACGCGTCGGCCGCCGACGCAGCTCCCGCAAGATTTGTCGCCCTAGCCGTCTGCTCCCGCGCCTTCGCATTCTCGCCGCGCCAAACTCGTATAGGCTGTCAGGCAAACTGAAGGGAAATCCGATGACCCGACGCGCGCGCGACGTTCTCATCGACATCCTGCGCGATGAGGGGATCACCCATGTCTTCGGCAATCCGGGCTCGACCGAGATGCCGCTTATGGACGCGCTCGTCGATACGCCGGACATCGCTTATGTGCTCGGCCTTCAGGAGGCGACGGCGGTCGGCATGGCCGATGGCTGGGCGCTCGCCACAGGCCGCACCGCCTTCGTCAACCTGCATGCGATGGGTGGGCTGGGCAACGCCATGGGCGTGCTGGTCGCCTCGAAGGCGAGCGAGACGCCGCTCGTCGTCACCGCCGGCCAGCAGGACACACGGCATCTCATGACCGAGCCTTGGCTCTCCGGCGATCTCGTCGCCCTTGCAGCGCCGGTCACGAAATGGGCGAAGGAATTACGCCGCGCCGACGATGTCGGTCCGGCGCTCCGCCGCGCCTTCGGCCTCGCCCGCACACCGCCATGCGGTCCGGTGTTCCTGTCGCTGCCGATGGATATTCTCGACCAGGACGTGAATCACGCGACGCCGCCCGCGTCCGCACGGCCGCGGCTGGGCGCATCGCCCGACGCGGCGCGGCTTGCCGAGACGCTCGCGACCCTCGATCCGGATAAGGTTGTCGTTCTGCTTGGCGACGACCTGCCGGCCGCGGTAAGCGCTGGCCTGGTCGCCTTCGCCGAAGCCGGCGGCTTTCCGGTCTGGGGCACTCAGCTCACCTCGCGCACCGCATTTCCGTCTCATCATCCTTGCTGGGCGGGGGTGCTCAAGCCCGACTTCGCCGACATGCGCGCGCATTTGCAATCGGTGCAGGCGATCGTTCTGGTCGGCGGACGCGCCTTCGTCGCATACCCTTATCGCGAAGCCGAACCTGTGCCCGAAGGGGTCAAGGTCATGCATATCGCCGACAACCCCGAAGCGTTCGGGCGCGAACACGCCGCGAACATGGCGCTGCTTGGCGACATCAGCCAGACGCTGAGCGCAGTCGCTGCTCGCCTCGGAGAGCTCGTCGACAAGAACAAGGTCGCAGCGGGACTGGCCGCGTGGGGCGCGCGGCGGCGCGAGGCGAGAGAAGCGACGCGCAAGGACATTCTGGCGGAAAGCGCCAGCGTTCCGCTCAGCGCGGACGCCGCAGTGCTCGCTGCCCTCGACGCGCTGCCGGAAGGCGCGATCATCGCTAACGACTTCGCGGCCACGTTCGGCCGCGTCCAGGATCTCATGACGACCGAGCCCGGCCGCTATTTCTTCGCGCGCGGCGGCGTGCTCGGCTGCAGCATGCCGGCGGCGGTCGGCGCCGCGCTGGCGACAGGCGGCTGGGTCGTCGGCTTCGTCGGCGACGGCGGGGCGATGTATTCGCCGCAGGCGTTGTGGAGCGCGGCGCACAACAAAGCGCGGACGATCTTCGTTGTGTTCAACAACCGCCGCTATGGCGTGTTGCAGAACGTCGCCAAGTCGCTGGGCTACGCCAACGCGAAGGCCGGCCGGTTCGTCGGCATGGATGTCGTCGATCCTGCGATCGACTTTCTCGCGCTGGCGGCGTCGATGGGCGTCCCGGCGGAGCGCGCAAACGATTGCGAGGCGATCAGCGCGGCGATCGAGCGCGCGCTCAAGCGCGAGGGCCCGTCGCTGATCGAGATTCCGATCCGCTAAAGGCTCTGGCGCAGGACAATAACACTTAGGTAAAGTTGCCCATAGACAGCAGCTTTCCCTGCGTACAGTGTTCACTTGCGTCTCATAGGAGCAACACGCAAATTAGCCTCCAATTTTATACTGGCATTCTCATTTTGTGTGATGTTCGCCCGGCGAAGCAGTCCCTCGCCGGGCGAACTTTTTGAATCCACCGCCGCAAATACGCTGACCGTTGCCGTCGCGATCCGCGGAGATCGGCTAGTGCAAATCCCGCGTGTAGACGAATTTCGGCATGTTCCAGCCGTAGCGGATCGCGAGCAGACGCAGCGCCAAGCCTGCCGCCATCGCGACCACCATCACCGGATCGTGCGGCAGACCGGCGCGAAGGCCGCCGACATAGAGGGCGCCCGCGACGACTGAGACGCTGGCGTAGAGCTCGCTGCGAAACAGCAGCGGGACGTCGTCGCGCAGCACGCCGCCGATACAGCCGGTGATCATGCCCGACATGATGACGATGAGAAACGGCAGGTTGAGATCGAGCGCGACGTTGCAGCCGATCACCGTGAACAGCGCAAGTCCGATCGCCTCGAGGACAAGAAAGACACGGCGCAGCCGGTGCACGACGCGCGCAATCGCGATGGTGAACAGCGCCGCCCCGGCGGTGACCAGGAGATAGTAAGGATGCGCCACCCACGAGAGCGGATGATGCCCGAGCAGGATGTCGCGCATCGAGCCGCCGCCAAGCGCCGTCACGCTGCCGAGCAGACAGACGCCGACCCAGTCCATGCTGCGGCGTCCGGCGGCGAGCGCCGCCGTCATGGCCTCGACGACGATGGCGACAAGGTACAGAGCGTGAAGCAACACGATGCATGCGCTCCTGCGCGAGGGCGTGGCCGGTCGGCTTCGGTAGAGCGCCGCTCCGCGGCCCACGATCACCGCTTCGGTTTTCCGCGAATGCCTTAACGTAAGGCAAAACCGGTGTTGCCTTAGTTCCTTTGAGGGCATATTCTTCTTCTTCTGAGTATTTTAGAAAATAAGCAGCTACGAGTATGGTTTTTTGGCCTCTTCCGGCGTCAATGACGTGTAATTTGTATTGGTGTTGTGTTTCCACGGGCCATGTTCAACATTGTCATGGCCGTGGCGTCAATAATGCTTGGAACTTCGATAATGGACAGCATCTCTCATTTCTCGCAACTCATCCATACGTTGAGCAGTTTTCCTCCAATCAGTTTTTCAACGCCCTTCCTGAGCCCATCAATATCATTGTATGGATGAGGATTGATTGTGCCGTCAAGAATACCCCTCCATACGTTTGCTGGTAAGTTTTCAGTTAATAAATAGTAACCCATCGGTTCCGTCTCCTTTCTGTTTGTTCATTAGAGCTTGCCCTGTTGGCGCTCAAGGCCCGCCGCCAGCAAGTAGCCGTGAGCACGTTTGAGGAGGCGCTCGTCGCCAAGCATTTAGCGGCGACGGAACCCGATAATCACGGGTTGGGCTGCCCATTTAGCAACTCAACCACAGTTGCTCTAGGATCCTCACGAGGCAAGGCTAAAGGCCGTGCGCGATTCGCCCGCAAGTCTCGGTTCGATCGTGCGGGCATACCAATCGACAAACTGGACGACGCCGCCCTCGTGAACCGTCGAATAGGGGCCGGGCTCGTAGGCCGGGGAATGGATCCCGCGCGCGTTCTCCTCGACGATCCTGCGATCCTGGTTGTTGGTCTCCGTCCAGACGTGGGTGAGCTCCTCGAGATCATAATCCTTGCCCTCGACCGCGTCTTTGTGGACAAGCCATTTCGTCGTGACGGCCGTCTCGGTCGCGCTGATCGGCAGCACGCGGAAGGTGACGGCGTGGTCGATCAGCACGTGGTTCCAGATCGTCGGGTAATGATAGAGCATGAGCGAGCCGATGCGCTCGGCCGAAACGTCGTCCGACAGGTTTTTTCGCACGGCGGCCTTGCCCGTCAGCGTATAGCTCTCGACATTGGGTAGGAGCGGCGTTCTCGTCGCCCGGAACTGGCCCATGGGGTCGATGCGGAAGCGGGCGGGAAGCCCGGCCGCTTCCAGCCGCGCCCAGTGCTCCAGCATCTCAGGGTCTTTCTCGGCGCTCTGGATTCCAGTCGCGCTCGGCGCTTCCGGGAAGGTCTTGCAGAGCTCCGGGTGGTTCGCCTGGCAGTGGTAACATTCGCGATTGTTCTCCCAGACGAGCTTCCAATTTCCCCGCTCGACGATCGTCGTCTCATGTGCGACCTTCGCCTCGGCGAGGCGGTGCGGGGCGAAATAAGGCTCCATGACCTTTCGGAACGGCGCGAAGTCGGGCGGCGTCTCAGCAAGGCAGACAAACAAATATCCAGCCACGCTCTCGCAAGCGACCGCTTTGAGCCCATAGGCCGACTTGTCGAAACCCTCGGCGACCTGGCGCGCGAACAGGAGGCGCCCGTCGAGATCGTAGCTCCATTGGTGATAGGGGCACACGAGCCGCACGGCCGCTCCCTTCTCGGCCGCGCAGACCCGGCTGCCGCGATGCCGGCAGGTGTTGTGGAAGGCGCGGATCGTCCCCTTGAGATCCCGGACCAGGACCACCGGATAGTCGCCGATCTGGACAGTCATGAAGGAGCCCGGCGTGAGTTCGCAATCGTGGCCGACGAACAGCCAGTCCCTGTACCAGATCATCTCCATGTCGAGCCGGAAGTAGGCGGGGTCGATGTAGAAGGCCTGCGGCAGGGTGAAGCCTTCGCGACGGCTCCGGAGCCGTCCCAGCATGTCGTTGCGCGCGTCCATGGATGCCGTCCTCGACGGGAAGCTTGTGCGCCCAAAGCGAATCCAAACGCCGGCGCTTGGATCACCTTCGGGCAGAGCGCCCCAATCCGTCGACAATAATTCCGAGCTTATCGCATCTGATTTTGAGCGGCGGTCCGCGCTCTGACGGAAGAGACGCCACGCCTTCGCTCAGGCTCGTGCGATTGTCGCCTCGGTTGTCGGCGAATGCCTCAACGTCTGCAAGACGACGCAATAGCGCTCGGTGAGCTTGAGCAGAGTGTCGATCTGGTCCTGCGGCGCGTCGGTGTCGAGTTCGAACTTGAGCCGGATGTCCGTGAACCCGACCGGCGTCTGCTTGTCGACGCCCAGCGTGCCGCGAAAGTCGAGGTCGCCCTCCGCCGCGACCTTGCCCGAGCGCAGCGCGATCCCGAGCGAGGTCGCCACGGCCTTCATCGTCACGCCTGCGCAGGCGACCAGCGCCTCGAGCAGCATATCGCCGGAGCAGAGCTCGGCGCCGCTTCCTCCTGTCGCCGGATGAAGCCCCGCGACGGCGAGCGCTCGTCCCGTCTCGACCCTGCAGGTAACGCCTTCGGAATCGAGCGCGCCATTGGCCCTGAGCGTGACGAGCCCCCCCTTCGCATCGGCCCGGTAGCGTTCCTTGAGCGGCGCCTGGATAGCGCGCAATTGATCAGCGTCCATTGGGTTCGTCTCCTCTAGATCCGCTCAGGCCAAAAAGTCACGCGCGCGGTTGCGACCCTGCTGGATGGGCGTGAATGGAGTCGTCATCGCGAGGAGCGAAGCGACGTGACGATCCAGCCATGAAGCGCGATGCCCTATGATCCCTGGATTGCTTCGTCGTTTCACGCCTCGCAATGACGATTCTTCTCGCTTCAACCAGCCTCGGGTTCCGACCAATCAAAGCGCAGGGCGCTTCGCGGAACGCGAACCGGTCGAGGTGCGAGGCGACCACGCCCTTCATGCGCTCGACCGCTTCACCCTCCGCGCCCTCGATCGTGACTTCAAGTTCATCGGGGCGTGGTTCCAAGGTGGCGACCGCCGCCGGAAACTTGACCACCCCCTCTCTGCTCCGAAAGCTCGACTTCCAGCTTGTGGGCCCAATGCTTGCAAAGCTGCTGCATGTATTTGGCGACATTGACGGTGGGAACGCTGGCGGCGGCGATCGGCATCGTGATGACGGCTTTCGGTGTTTGGCGCCGGGCTCAATCCCGGGGCCGGGCCGCGCCGCGATCACTAGAAGGAAGCGGGCGGCGTCGAACACTTAGCGCAAAACCCGCGTCCAACTCAATGACGGCCCCCGGCGGATGCGGACGATGCAACTCCGCTTGCCGGCGCTCGCCGCCCAAGCTAACGCTTAAGTCGATGATCCGCATTGGCTTCTTCTCCGGCTCGTTCGATCCCATGACCAATGGGCACTTGGACGTGATCGAGCATGCGGCGGCGCTGTGCGACCGGCTCGTCGTCGGCGTCGGCTCCAATCCCAACAAGGCCGCCCTGTTCACGGTCGACGAGCGGCTCAAGCTGATCCGCGAGGCAGCGGCGCCGATCATGAAGACAGCGCGATGCGAACTCGACGTCGTCGAATTCATCGGCCTCGTTATCGAGGCGGCCCGCAAGGCCGGGGCGACGATCATTGTCCGAGGCCTGCGCGACGGAACGGATTTCGACTACGAGATGCAGATGGCCGGCATGAATGGCGCGATGGCGCCCGAACTGCGCACGGTCTTTCTGCCCGCCTCCTCGCCGGTGAGGCCGATCAGCGCGACGCTCGTGCGGCAGATCGCCTCGATGGGCGGCGACGCCTCGCCGTTCGCCCCGCCCAATGTGGTGAAGGCGCTGAAGGGGAAGTTCGCGAGGACCTCCTGAAGAGCCGCGCCCAGCGCCCTCATCCGCCCGCGCTGCGCGCGGCCGAAGGGCCGGATGAGGGCTTTCGCTACCCCTCGCCCCGCTCCTCGCGCAGCCGCGCCCAGTACTCGAGCCGCTTCTTGATCTCGCGCTCGAAGCCCCGCTCGACCGGCTCGTAGAGCGTGTGGCGTCCGACCTTCTCCGGCCAGTAGTTCTGCCCGCTGAACGCGTCAGGCGCGTCGTGATCATATTGATAGGCTGCGCCATAGCCTTCGCGTTTCATCAGCCGCGTCGGGGCGTTGAGGATGGTCTTGGGCGGCGCGGGCGAGCCATGCTCTTTCGCCAGCGCCTGAGCGGCGCCGAACGCCGTATAGACCGCATTCGATTTCGGCGCGGTCGCGACATAGACCACGGCCTCGGCGATCGCGAGTTCACCCTCGGGGGTGCCTAGAAAGTCGTAAGCGTCCTTGGCCGCGTTGGCGACGACCAGCGCCTGCGGATCGGCGAGCCCAATATCCTCGGACGCCATGCGCACGACGCGCCGGGCGATGAACAAAGGGTCCTCGCCGGCGTCGAACATGCGCGCGAGATAGTAGAGCGCCGCGTCCGGATCGGAGCCGCGCACGCTTTTGTGCAAGGCTGAGATCAGATTGTAATGGCCGTCCTGCGCCTTGTCGTAGATCGGCGCGCGCCGCTGAACGACTTCGACCAGCCGCGCCGGATCCAGCGTCTCGCCCGGACGCGCGGCGCGCCAGACCTCTTCCGCCAGGGTCAGGACGGCGCGGCCGTCTCCGTCGGCCATGCCGATGAGGGCCGCGCGTGCTTCGGCGTCAAGCGGCAACGGCTTGGTTAGCACGCGCTCGGCGCGCTCAAGCAGCGCTTCAAGCGCCTCGGGCCCAAGCGGGCGAAAGACCAGCACGCGCGCGCGGGAGAGCAGCGAAGCATTGAGTTCGAACGACGGATTCTCCGTCGTCGCGCCGATCAGCGTGATCGATCCGTCCTCCATCACGGGCAGGAAGGAATCCTGCTGCGCGCGATTGAAGCGATGGATCTCGTCGACGAAGAGCAGCGTGCCCTGCCCTTGCGCGCGGCGCGCGCGGGCGGCCTCGAAGATCTTCTTCAATTCCGCCACGCCCGTATGGATCGCCGAGACCTGCACGAATGCGTCGTTGCGGGAAGCCCCGATCAGCCGCGCGACCGTCGTCTTGCCGCTGCCCGGCGGCCCCCAGAAGATCATCGAGCCGAGCGACGGCGCCGCGAGCAGTCGCGTCAGCGCGCCGTTAGGCCCCGTCAGGTGCTCCTGGCCCGAAACCTCGGCCAGCGTCATCGGCCGCAGCCGTTCGGCGAGCGGCGCCGGCGGCGGCTCGGCCTTTGGGCTCATGCCGTCGAGAAGGCTCATGGCCCCTTGTCCCGTGCCGGCGACCCGCTGTCCAGCGGATCGGGCGCCCGCTTGCCGATTGCTTGCGGGTCGCCCATTGTTGACCATCCAATCAAACCTAAGAGCCGGCTGATGAGTTCCTTCGCCCTTTTCTACGCCCCCAGCGAAACGCTGGGCTTTGTTCCGCGAAGGCTTGAGAAGCTGACCGCCGTCATGTCGCGCGAGGTCGAGGAGAAGAAGGCGCCGGGCGTTTCGATGTTGATCGCCCGCCACGGCAAGATTGCTTATCGGCAAATGGTCGGAGCCCTGCGGCCTGGCGGGCCTCTGATGACGGACGATGCGATCTTCCGAATCTATTCGATGACCAAGCCGATCGTCTCGGTCGCCGCGATGATGCTGGTCGAGGAGGGACGGCTCCTCATCACCGATCCGGTTTCGAAATACATCCCTGCCTTCGCCAACGTGAAGGTCGGCGTCGCCAACGGCGACAAGCTCGAGCTTGTGCCGCTCAAGCGCGCGGTCACTGTCCAGGACCTCATGCGGCACACGTCGGGGATGACCTATGGCTTTACCGGCGCGTCGGCTGTCCAGAAGCTGATCAAAGCGGCCAACGTCGTGGATACGAATCGGACGTTGGCCGAAAACGTCGAGGCGATGGCGGCGCTTCCGCTCATGCATCAGCCGGGCGAGGTCTGGGAGTACGGTCTCTCCACTGACGTGCTCGGGCGCGTGATCGAGGTCATCGAACGCGCTTCGCTCGGCGAGGTCTTGCAGCATCGCCTGTTCCGTCCGCTCGACATGTTCGACACCGCCTTCTACACGCCGCCGAACAAGGTCGCGCGGCGCGCCGAGCCGTTCTCGTTCGATTTCATGACGGCGGCCGGGGTCGATGCGCGCGATTCGGCCGCGCCGCCGAAATTCGAGTCCGGCGGCGGCGGGCTGATGTCGACGCTCGCCGACTATACGCGCTTCGCCGCCATGCTGAGCTTCGGCGGCTCGATCGATGGCGTGCGCGTACTCGGACCTCATACCCTCGCCTTCATGACGAGCGACCACCTCCATCCGGGTGTGAGGAAGGATCACTATCTGCTGTGGCCCGGTCACGGTTTCGGCCTCGGCTTCGCGGTGCGCACCGATCCCGGCAAAGCGCCGACGGCGGGCAGCGTCGGCGAGTTCTTTTGGGGCGGCATGATGGGCACGGCCTTCTGGGTGTCGCCGCGCGACTCCCTGTTCGCCGTGCTCATGGTTCAGACGCCGGAGAACCGCGAATATTTCCGCGTGCTGTTCCGGAACCTGGTCAGCGCCGCGATCGCGTGAGCCGGTTGTTCGCTCACCAAACGCCAGTATTTGCCGCCGACGCCCACGGCTCGGCTGGCGCCTTTGGCTCGCCCTTCTGTATAAGCTCGATAGAGATGTTGTCCGGCGTGCGAATGAAGGCCATGTGGCCGTCGCGCGGTGGGCGGTTGATGGTCACCCCTCCCTTCTGAAGTTTGGCGCAAAGCGCATAGATGTCGTCGACGGCATAGGCGAGATGGCCGAAATTGCGCCCGCCTTTGTATTCCTCGGGGTCCCAGTTGTAGGTGAGCTCGACGGTCGGCTTCCGGCTCGTCTTCGCCTGCTCGGCGTCATCGGGCGCGGCGAGGAACACGAGCGTGTAGCGACCCTTCTCGTTTTCGATGCGCCGCGTCTCGACAAAGCCCATAAGCTCGAAAAATGCGATTGTCGCTTTGAGGTCCGTCACGCGGATCATCGTATGCAAATATTCCATGGGCTCCTCGTTGGATTTGCTTCGTTAATGGCTTCAGAGCATAACGCCTTCGGCATCAAGGGGAAGCCCCCGGGACAGATGGATGACTTCGCTTTGGCGACAGAGCCGCGACATTCGGCCGAAAATCACTCAGGCTTGAAGCAGCGAGCGGCCGCGGCCTCGATCGTCGCGAGCACAATCCTGGCCGTGCTCAAGCTTTCGGCGGGCGCGGTTTCCGGCTCGCTCGCACTTCTGTCGGAAGGCGCGCATAACGCAATCGATATCGGCGCGAGCGCGCTGACCTTCTTCGCCGTGCGCGAGGCCGACAAGCCCCCCGACGCCGATCATCCGTTTGGCCACGCCAAGATCGAGGCGGTGGCGGCGTTGGCCGAGACCGGTTTCCTCGCCGCGCTCGCGATTGTCGTCGCGATCGAAGCCGTCGCGCGTATCCGCGGCGGCGATGCTCAAGTCGACGTCGGCGCTTTCGCCATCGGCGCGATCGTCTTTTCGATCGTCGTTGACGTTGTGCGCTGGCGGACGCTCGCTCATGTGGCGCGGGCGACTTCGAGCCATGCGCTTACCGCAGATGCGCTACACTATTCGAGCGACCTCGTTTCGTCCGTTCTCGTCCTCATAGGCCTTGTCGCCACCAGCGCGGGCTTCCCCCATGCGGATGCGCTGGCGGCGATCGGCGTCGCCGGCTTCATCGCCGTCGCGGGCTATCGCCTGGGCCGGACGACGATCGACGCACTCGTCGACCGCGCGCCCGAAGGGCTGACCGACGCGATCAAGAGCCTGGTCATGCACGACACGAGCGTCGCGGGGATCGAGGCGATCCGCGTGAGGCCGAGCGGGCCTAAGATCGTGGGCGACGTCATCGTCTCGGTGTCGCGCACTCTTCCGCTCGAACGCGTCGCGGGCATCAAGGCCGATCTTCAATCCTGCATCGCGCGCCGGTGGCCGGAAGCCGAGCTGACCATCACCGCCAACCCGCTTGCGCTCAACGACGAGACGATCCTCGAGCGGGTGCTGGTGATCGCCGCGCGCCGCGGCCTGCCGGTGCACCATGTCACCATCCAGGACATCGAAGGCCGCAAGACCGTCGCCCTCGATCTCGAGGTCGACGGCGCGATGACGCTTGGCGACGCGCATCGGCTCGCCTCCGAGTTGGAGGACGAGATCGCCGGGGAGATCGGCGACGACGTCGAGGTCGAGACCCATATCGAGCCGGCCGAGCCGGAGGCAAGCGGACAACTGGCCGAGCCGGGTCTCGCGCATCGCATCGAAGCCTCCCTCGCCGTCGCGGCCGCCGAGCAAGGGCGGGTGCGCGACATCCATGATGTGCGGGTGCGTAAGACCTCAGGCGGCGTGTTCGTCCTCTTCCACTGCCGCGCCGATCCGTCGACGCCGGTCGAGACCGTCCACAACGCCGTCGATTCGCTCGAGCGCTCGGTGCGGGAGGCTTTTCCGGAAGCGCGCCGGGTCGTAGGCCATGCCGAGCCGGCGGGACCTTGAGGGGGCGCAGGCGCCGACTCGACTCCGCCGGCTCACGGTGCTTCGATGCGGACGCTCAAGCTGATCTTTGGCGCGAGGGCAAATCCAATGCTTCGAGTGACAGCGCTATTATGGGTCTTTATCGCAATGCAGGGCGCCGCGGTCGCGCAAGATGACAAGGTCGATACGGTCGAGGTCCACGGCAAGTCGCTCACACTCAGTTGTGCGGAGTGGAAGCGTAATCAGGACGGGTCGTGGACCAACACCAGCCCGCTGCTCGTCGGGACAGATACGGTGACCAACGTGACCTTGCGCGGCGCGAAGGAAACCAATGTCCTGGAGACGAAGTGCGCCGAGGGGTCGCGTCCTGCCGCCACCCCGGTGCACAGCGACGATACTATGAAATACGGAAGGCATCATCGGCGTCATTCCGCAGAGCCTACCGACGGAACGTAGTCCACGCGCTCGCGGTCCTCAGGGCGCGCGCACCGGCGCCGCCACGATCTCCTCCAGTCTCGACAGGAAGAGCTCGAGGATCGGCGACCGGTTCGCCTTGTTGTAGCCGACGACGAGGTCGATCGTCGGCGCTTTGCCGCGCAGCGGGCGGCTGGTCACCGTCGGAGGAAGAAAATTGAGCGCATAGGCCGGCAACAGCATCACCCCGCCGGTCGAGGCAACCATCGACACCGCGTGGGCGAGATGGTCCACTTCATGCGCGGGCTTGATGTCGAGCCCGGACCGCTCGAGGTAGCCCGCGATCAGAGAGCGCAAGGTCGGCGCGGTGTTGGACGTCGTTATGAACGTCTCGCCGACCATTGCCCGCAAATCGATGGCCTTACGCGAGGCCAGCCGATGATTGCTCGGCAACACGACGACGAGCGGCTCGGCCAGCACGCGCCGGTAGACCAAGTTTTCCGCGGGCGGCTCCGGGCGCATGAATGCGGCGTCTAGCCTGCCCCGCATCAGCTCAGCAGCCAAGTCAGGCGAGTACTGGCTGGCGATGGTGAGTTTCATGTTGGGCAGTTGGTCGTGGAGAATGCGCATCGCTCTTGGCAGCCAATCGATCTCCATGCCCGTCAGGAAGCCAAGCGCAAATCCCGGCTTCAGCGGCTCCGCGGCCCGGCGCGCCGCTTCGACTGCAGCCTCAGCCTGGCTGAGCGCAAGCCGCGCGTGATCGAGAAAGGCCCGGCCCGCGGCTGTGAGTTCGACGCCGCGCACGCTGCGTCTCATCAACGGGACGCCAATCTCCTCTTCGAGGTCGCGCATTTGACGGCTGAGCGAAGGCTGCGCGGTGTGGAGCCGCTTCTCCGCCGCGAGGGTCAGGCTCCCCTCGTCGGCGACGGCGACGAAATAGCGAAGATGCCTAAGCTCCATCCCGCCTCCCATATCTCGTAGGCATGGCCCAAGGCCTATAAAGTCTTTTTCTTTGACGCTGGGCAAGTCTAACGGCGCGCAACAATTGCAGGAGCAGAGACTGATGAGCGAGCAAATCGTGCTGATCACGGGCGCGCTGACGGGCATTGGCCGCGCGGCGGCCCTTGCCTTCGCCAAGGAGGGCGCGAGCGTCGTCGTGTCAGGCCGCAAGGAGGCCGAAGGCAAGGCGCTGGAAGCCGAACTCCTCGGTCTTGGCGCCAAGGCCGCCTTCATTCGCGCGGACGTGCGCCATGAGGACGAGGTTCGCAATCTAATCGACAAGACGGTCGCGCGCTTCGGACGGCTCGACGTCGCGGTGAACAACGCCGGCACCGAAGGCAAGCCCGGTCCGGTGACCGAGCAGACCGCCGAGAGTTACGCCGCGACCTTCGACACCAACGTGCTCGGCGCGCTTCTCAGCATGAAACACGAGTTGCGAGTGATGCAGGCCCAAGGGTCGGGCAGCATCGTCAACATTTCTTCGACCTACGGCCATCAGGGCGCACGGGGCGCGTCAATCTACGCCGCAAGCAAGCACGCCGTCGAAGGCTTAACCAAGTCGGCGGCGCTCGAAGCGGCGGCGTCGGGCGTGCGGGTCAACGCGGTCGCGCCCGGCCCGACGGAGACGGGCATGCTCAATCGCTTCACCGGGACGGCCGAACGTAAGGCCGCACTGACGGCGGGCGTGCCGCTCGGAAGGGTCGGCGAGCCCGACGAGATCGCGCAGGCGATTGTCTTCGTCGCCTCCAACGCGGCCTCGTTCATCACTGGCCAGATCGTCGGCGTGGATGGCGGCAAGGCGGCCGGTTGAACCAAGCTCGGTCAACGCGCAATGAGGAACATGCCATGGCTTCGCTGACCGGAAGGACCGCGCTCGTCACCGGCGCCTCACGCGGCATGGGGCGCGCGAGCGCGCTCAAGCTCGCTCAAGCCGGCGCGCAGATGCTCGTTCACTTCAGCAGCGGCGCCGAGGAGGCCGAACAGGTCGTCGCAGAAATTCGTAAAGGCGGCGGCCTCGCCGACGCCGTCGGCGTCGACCTCTCGGCCGCTGACGGGCCACACAGACTGGCGAAGCGGGCGCGCGAAATCATCGGCGACCGTCTGGATATCCTTGTCGCCAACGCCGGCATATCGAAGCGGCGACCATAGAAAATACCACGGTCGAAGATTTCGACAGGCTCTTCGCCGTCAACGTGCGGGCGCCTTTCTTCCTCGTCCAACAGCTCTTGCCGATTCTGGGCAGGGGCGGCAGCATCGTCTTCCTGTCGTCGCTCGCAGCGCACGCGGTCGTTGGGACGCTGCCGGCCTACGCCGCCACGAAGGGAGCGATCGAGACGATGACGAAGCATTTCGCCTCGGCGCTCGGCGAACGCGATGTTCGCGTGAACGCAGTCGCGCCGGGCGTCGTCGAGACTGACATGTCGAACTTCACCAAGACCGAGAACGGACGCAACTACGCCTTAGGCATGCAGACGCTGAAGCGCCTCGCCCAGCCCGACGACATCGGCGGCGTGGTCGCCTTCCTCGTGTCCGACGAGGCGCGCTGGATCACTGGCGACATCATCCACGTCGACGGCGGCTCGAAGCTCTGAAGGCTGATCTCTCATCCTTGAGTCTGAGTGCGACTTTCGAGTTTCTGTCATACTGCGCTATTCAAGGAGGCGCGATGACAGACACGCAGCCGGCGAACCGCGCTTCAGCGCAAACCACCGCCACGGCCTCAAGCTGGCTCAGTCGCTGGCTCTTTCCGTTTTTGCGGATCGTTTTTCTCGTCTTCGCCGCCTGGCTCATTTGGTACACTGCCGGACATTGGGATCGCTGGACCGGCGCCGCGCGCTTCGAATTGACGGACGACGCCTTTGTGTCGGGGGATGTCACCCCGCTTTCGGCCCACGTTTCGGGCTACATCGCAAAAATGCCGGTCAATGACTTCCAGACCGTGCGCAAGGGCGACCTCATCGCGGTGATCGACCCCTCGGACTATCAGGCCCAGTTCGAGCTGGCTCAGGCCAATCTCGCCGCCGCGCAGGCGACGCTCGCCAATCTCGCCAATCAGCGGGTCGTGCAGGAAGCGCTCGTCCACCAGGCCGAGGCGACGATCGACGCGAGCGAGGCCGACGTGCTGCGCTACCAGCTCGAGGATCAGCGCCAGCGCAACCTGTTCAAGACCGGAATCGCCGGCACACAACAGCTGGTCGAACAAGCCGACGACAACGCGAAGAAGGCGATTGCGCAACGACGGCTGAACGAAGCCAAACTCGACCAACAGAAGGCGGCGCTGGCGGCAATCGACATCCAGCAAAAGCAGCTTACCGCGCAAATCCATGCGGCTCAGGCGCAGGTTGCGCTCGCCGGCGACAATCTGCGCTATACGCGCATCCTCTCGCCCGCCGATGGCCTCGTGGGCCAGCGACAAGTGCGCCTAGGACAATTCGTCAATGTCGGCACGCAAGTGATTGTTGTCCTTCCGCTGCCGAACATCTGGGTTACCGCCAACTATAAAGAGACCCAAATGACCAACATCCGGATCGGCCAGCCGGCCCGCGTAACGGTCGACGCCTTTCCCGACCTCAAGCTCACCGGCCATGTAGACAGCTGGTCGCCCGGGACCGGCAGCACCTTCGCGCTGCTTCCGCCCGACAACGCCACCGGCAACTTCACCAAAGTGGTGCAGCGAGTTCCGGTGAAGATTGTCCTCGACCCGCATCCATCGCTTGGAACCCTGGTGCGGCCCGGCATGTCGGTCGAGCCGACCATCGACACCGGCGCGCCCGCAGGCCAGGGCGTCGGCGCCGCCGCGAGCGCCGCCCGGCCGTGACCGCAGTCCCCGCGCCCCTTGTCGCGCCGGGCGCCGACGCGCCCATCCCCGCTCCAATCACTTGCGCCGGCATCGCCGCCCACGCCAGCGGCACCCGCTATATCCGGCTCAACGCCGACTTGCTCAGGCCTTATGTTGGCATCCTGGGCGTGCTCATCGGCGCGATCCTGTCATTCACCAGCAGCCGCATCACCACCTTTGGGCTCGCCGACTTGCGCGGCGGGCTGCACTTCGGCTTCGACGAGGGCGCCTGGATGACGACCAGCTTCGGCGTCGGCCAGATGCTCATTGGCGTCGCCTGTCCCTATCTCGGCGCCATTTTCAGCGTCAGACGCGTGCTTCTGCACGGAATGGCGCTTTTGTTCGTCGCCAGCCTGCTCGGACCGTTGTCGCCCAATCTCACGGCGTTCCTCACGGCGCAATTTCTTGCAGGCGTGGGCACGGGAACGTTCATCCCGCTCACCATCGGCTTCATCGTCCGCAATCTCCCGCAGCGCCTCGTCGTCTATGGCCTCGCCATCTATGCGATGAACTCCGAATTGTCGCAGAACGTCTCAGCCTCGCTCGAGGGTTGGTATACGGAGAACCTGTCCTGGCGGTGGATCGAATGGCAATATTGCTTGGCGCTGCCGGTCATGTTCGCCTGCATCTGGTACGGAGCGCCGCGCGAGAGGATCAACACGGGCCTGCTGCGCGACCTCGACTGGCCGGGGCTCGCCTATTCCGGGCTCGGTTTCGCTCTGCTTTACGCCGGCCTCGACCAGGGCAACCGCCTCGACTGGGTCAACAACGGCCTCGTCAACGGGCTTTTGCTCTCGGGCGGATTGCTCACCCTCGCCTTCGTCGTGCGCGAGCTTTGGGTTGAGAAGCCGTTTCTCAACCTTCGGCTGCTGACGAGGGAAGGGATCGTCCCGATCCTATTGATCCTTGCCGGCTTCCGCTTCATCATTCTCTCGACCGCCTATATCATTCCGACCTATCTCCAGGTCGTGCAGAACTATCGGGAGCTGCAGGTCGGCGCGGTTCTGCTCTGGATCGCCCTGCCCCAGTTTCTGATCGTCCTTCCTCTCGGCTGGCTTCTTTCATGGGTCGACGCACGTTGGATCCTTGCGGTCGGCGCGATTTTCATCGGCGTCGCCTGCCTCATGGGAACCGGTCTGACGCAGGATTGGGCGACGGATGATTTCCTGCCCTCGCAAATCCTGCAGGCGATCGGCCAATCTTTCGCACTGACCGCGGTCGTCGCGCTCGCGGTGAAATCGATGAATCCCGCAGACGTGTTGACGATCGGCACGCTGTTTCAGACCGTCCGCCTGTTCGGCGGCGAGATCGGAACCGCCTTCATGCAGACCTTCGTGCGGGTGCGCGAGCAGGTCCACTCCAACCTCATCGGCCTGCATGTCGACAGTCTCGGCGTCCTGACGGCCGACCGGATAGCGGCCTATCGCAACGCTGTCGGCGCACATTCGAGCGACGTTGCCGTCGCGGCCGAGCGCGCGACGAGCCTACTCGCCTCCGCCGTGGCGAAGCAAGCCGCTGTCCTCGCCTATATCGACGGATTTCTCGCCGCCGCGGTCGGCGCCTTCGTCTGCCTCGTGCTCACAGCCCTATTGAGGCGGCGTTGAGGATCGTTGGGCGCGGCCCGCAGACGCGCCCGTGCCGTCCGCAAGCTTTTGCGCTACCATGCGCCTCATGACGACGAAGGTCAGACGGCGTCTAACGACGCTCCTATGCGCCGATGTTGAGGGATATACTCGCCTCATGGGGGCCGACGAAGCGGGCACGCTGGCGACGCTGCGCCGCTGCCGCGAGGCCATGGCGACGCTGATCGAACGCCACGATGGGCGCATCGTCAACACCTGGGGCGACGCCGTCATCGCCGAGTTCGTGAGCGTCGTGGAGGCCGTGCAATGCGCGGTCGAGATGCAGCAGGAGCTCTCCAGCCACAATGGCGGGCTGCCCGAACCGCAACGGATGAGATTCCGCATCGGGATCAATCTGGGCGACGTGATGGTCGAGGGCGACGACGTCTATGGCGACGGCGTCAATATCGCGGCGCGACTGCAGGAATTGGCCGAACCGGGCGGAATCCTGATATCCGGCCCCGTGTACGAACAGGTGCACAACAAACTGTCCATCGGCTTCGACTGCCTCGGCCAACAGCGCTTGAAGAACGTCGCCAACCCGGTGACGGGCTATCGCGTCCTTCAAGGCGGCTCGCCCTCGCGGCCACAGGCGTCGCGGCCGGAGGCGACAAGGGAGGCCCCGGCGCCTCCACCTCATGGAGAGTCCGGCTTTTCTCGCGCCTGGGAATGGTACACGAGGCTGCCTCGCGCTAGCGCCGTGCTGATCGCCGTCGCCGTCTTCTTGTTTGTGATCAACGTCTTCAGCGGCCTTAACCACATCTGGTTTCACTGGCCCGTCGCGGTGCTCCTGTTGATCGCTCTTCTGCGGGCCGCACGCGGGAGCAGGCCGTCGTAGAAGAAGAAGAGTCGGGCAAGGATGGGCGTGCATTCGCTCGAGGCGGATCCGTTCGCTTTAACGAATCTCACTGGAAGCCCGGCGATTGCCTTTCCCAGCGCCCTTCCCCGGAAGGCGGGACAGCATTGGGGGCGGCGCGGACGTCAACGCGCGTTCAACCGAAGGGGTATTCGCATGCGATCCGATATCGTTCCCGGCGCCGTCTTCCCTGACTACGAGCTTTCCGACCACACCGCGAAACGCGGCAAGCTGTCAGAGCTGCAAGGACAGCATCCGATGGTTCTCGTTCTCAGCCGTGGAGGCTATTGTCCCAAGGACCGCCGACAGCACGAAGGCCTTGTTCAACTCCATCGCGAAATGGAAGTCGGCTATTGCCGGCTCGTCACGATCAGCACCGACAGCATCATCGAGACGAATGAATATCGGAGTGGAATTCGGCGCCCACTGGCCTTTTCTCTCCGACCCGAGGCGCACAGTCCAAAAGGACCTGGACATCGCCGAATATACCGACCCGGTCCACAACCCCATGATTCCCTACACGATTGTGCTCGAGCCGGGTCTCGTCGTTCATAAAATCTATAATGGCTACTGGTTCTTCGGCCGCCCAACAACGGAGGATCTCCGCCAGGATCTGCGTGCGGTGACCAGGAAATGCCGGCCGGACTGGGACATCACAACGCCCGAGCTCAAGGCGGCTTGGGAGCAAGGCAACAAGGAACGCTTCTATCCGTACGGCAAGACCTACGTACAAACGATCGGCGAGCAGGATTAAGGGGAATAAACCAAGCCCGGCGCCAGCGCGCAATTCATCTCCGCATTTATGTTGACTGGCTCTCGCCTCGAGAGGATGCTTGGCGTGGTTCGCCGCGCTGCGCTCGCTCATCGAGGCTCGCTAGCGGCGAAGCGAGTTGGGCGGGGTGGCGGTTTTGACAAGGCTCGCGGCGATCGGCGCCGCCGTCTTTACTTATTTGCGGCCCGTGGCGGCGCACCGTAAGGGAAGGCTCGCGCGTCTCGGAAGCCTGCGCCGCAATCTGTTCGATCCGAAGTTCGCCCTACACAAGGGGCGCACGCTCGAGGCCACCGGCGCCGTCGAGCCGACGCCCATTGCGGCCGCCTGATGCGGACAGAGGCGGAAAGCGACGTGACAAGCGCGGCCCAAGCCGAGCAAGTACGGAGCCTGTTCCGACAAATCCCGATCGCGCTCTCGGTCAACCTCGTCAATGCGGCTTTGGTTGCGATCGTGCTCGCGCCGCTCGCGACCCGGCCGCTTCTCCTTCCCTGGTTCGCATCGGTGGTGCTGGTGACGGCAGGCCGTGGGATTCTATGGCTGGGCTATCGCCACGCCCCCGTTCGGCCCGAAGACGCTCGCCGTTGGTCACGGCTGGCGACCTTGGGGTCGCTTCTGGCCGGCCTCAGCTGGGGGATTGGCGGAATCATCCTGTTTCCAGTCCTCCCGGCGTCCGGTCAGCTCTTTCTCATCGTCGTGTTGGGCGGCATGTCCGCCGGCGCCATGGCGATGAGCGCCTCGCATCTGCCGTCGCTCCTCGCCTTCCTACTGCCGACCGGCCTGCCAATGGCTTTGCTTTTTTTCGCGCGGGGGTCGACCGCAGACAGCGTGCTCGCGGCGATGATCGTTGTGTTCGTGGCGGCGCTGTCGCTGGCGGGAAGGCACTTCAGCCAGATCTTCGCAGAGGCGCTGCGGCTGCGCTTCGAACTGAAGGAGGCCAATCTTCGCTTGACCGAAGCCAACCTCCGTTTGCAAGCCGAAATGGCCGAACATCAGGAGACCGAGGCGGCTTTGCACCAGGCGCAAAAGCTCGAAGCGATGGGCCACCTGGTGGGCGGCATCGCCCACGATTTCAACAACCTGCTAACCGTGGTCGGCGGCAACGCGACGCTCTTGTGCTATCGTGCTACGGACGAGCCGACGCGAAGGCGAGCGGCGGCGATTCTCAGCGTCGCGGACCGCGGCGAGCGACTGATCCGGCAGTTGCTCGCCTTTTCGCGACGCCGGACCCTGCGGCCGGAAGCCGTCGCGCTGCAAGGACGGATCTCGGAGATCGAGGAACTGCTCCACCGCTCGCTGCGCGAGGACATCGCGATGACGATCGATCTGCCCGCAGATCTGTGGCCGGTGATGGTCGATCCCGGGGAATTCGAACTGGCCTTGCTCAATATCGCGGTCAACGCCCGCGACGCCATGCCGAACGGCGGCGCTTTGCGGCTCGCAGCGCGCAATACGCGCTCCGGCGACGAGATGGCCATGGCCGGCCTCGCCGGCGAGTTTGTCGCGATCACGCTGACGGACACCGGGCCGGGCATGCCGGCTGAGGTGATGGCGCGGGCCTTCGATCCCTATTTCACGACCAAACCGGCGGGGCTCGGATCGGGGCTCGGCCTCTCCCAGGTCTATGGCTTTGCCAGCCAGAGCGGGGGCGGCGCGGGGCTTGCCAGCGCGCCGGGCGAGGGAACCGCGATCACGCTATTTCTGCCACGCGCTGAGGCAGGCCCGGCGATGGCTGGTGAGATCGCGGCGCAACCGGCGTCCGCCCCCGGCTCGGCCCGCATCCTGCTGGTCGAGGATGACCCAACGGTCGCCGAGGCGACGCAAGACTTGCTGTACAACATGGGCTTCGACGCTCGCTGGGCCGCCGACGGCATGGCGGCGCTGGCCTTCGTCGAGAACGATCCGAAGCTGGCGCTGGTCATGTCGGACGTCGTCATGCCCGGCGGGGTGAGCGGCCTCGATCTGGCCCGCACCCTGCGTGATCGGCGCCCAGAGCTGCCGGTCATCCTCACGACCGGCTATAGCAGCCACGCATCCGAGGTGGTCGCCGAGGGCTTCCCGCTAATCGAGAAACCCTATCGTCGCGATGCGCTCGCCGCCTCGCTCCGATCGGCGCTCGAAAGCCGTCCAGCTCTTTGAGATCGTCGGCAGCCGGGCGGCAAAATGTCTCCGCTTCGTTGCTCCTTACCGCAATGGATTCGGTTACCGGCCGGGCCGGACTCTCTTGCCAAGGACCTTCTAAGCGGCTTCTTGGGGGCGAATGGGGGAGGCTATGCGGACCGCTTATTGCTTCACGCCGGACCGCGCGTTCTTTGCGCCGGCTGTGCGCGCGATCGCGTCACTGGTCGAGGCCGAGCCCGACGTCGAGCGCGAGATTTTCCTCATTTGCGAACCGGACGACGTCGCGCCCGGCTTCGACAAGCTCCCTGTCCCGTTGCGCGAGCGCATCAAGCTCCTGACCCTCGACTTTTCGCGCTTCGGCGCCGGCCTCGCCGGCAGAGGCCGCTTTTCGCGCGCGGTGTTTCGCCGATTGTTTCTCGACGACATCCTGCCCGCCCATTTCGAGCGGATTGTCACCGTCGATTCCGACATGCTGATCGTCCGCCCAGGCTTGAAGCGCCTCGAGAGCTTCGACCTCGGGGACAGGCCGCTTGCCGCGGCCTACGACATGATCTTTCTCATGGACTTTAAGGGCGATGCGCTGGCGCGTCAGTTTCAGCGTTCGCGCCGCTCGCTCGGCCTTGCGCTCGACACGCCCTATTGCAACGCCGAACTCATGGCGATCGACCGCGCCAGGTGGCGGGCCGAGAGACTGACGGAGCGCGTGACCAAGGCGCTTCGCGACGAGCCCGAGCGTTATCCGTTCATGGAGCAGGACGCGCTCAACGCGGCGCTCAAAGGCGGTTTCGCGCCGCTCTCGCCGCGGTTCAATTTCATGGGCGACTTTTTCCTGCTCGACCTCGAGCGCCGGTTCGAGCCGATCGTGCTGCATTTCGTCAACGCGCCCAAGCCCTGGGAGCTTGGCTCGTGGCGAGGAGAGGCGCAATTCGCTGAGAACTACCGCGCCTGGTTCGCGTCGTCGCCCTGGCCGGACTTGGCGAAGTCGCCCGACGCGCGGCCATGGCGGCGGACCCGGCCGCGGCTTACGCGCCTCAGGCGGGATTTCGCCGAGCGATTGTCGGTGTTCCTCATGAAGACGCGCTTTATCGATGGGCCATTGACCCTCCGAGCTTGAGCCTTGAAATCTAAAGCGAGACCTTGAAAGCGACCCTTTGGTTTGTTGCGATGGCGTGCGGCTGCTTCCAGGTCGTGCAAGCCATGTCCAACGGCTCAGCGGTCCGGTCGGGAATAGGCCCCATCTGGGTCGGCGCGATGTCTACGACCGTCTCCATGCTCACGCTGATCCTGGTGGCTGTTGCGATCCACCGTCTGCCGCTTCCCGATACGGGCCTGGTCGTGGCGCAGGGGATGAAAGTCGTCGTCGGCGGCATGATGGGCCCTTTCATCGTCGCGGGCCTTGCCTTTGTCGCGCCCAGGCTCGGACCGACGCAAACCTTCATGCTCTATTTCGTCGTCATCGCAGTCTCGTCGACACTCATTTGACGGTTTCGGCCTTCTGGGAACGCAGGCAAGGCCGCTCGAACCGCGAGAGCTCGTCGGCGTCCTCATCGCCGGCGTCGGGCTCCTGCTCGCCCGCGCCCGAGGCCGGGCGACCGGGCACGGGGACTCCAGTCCCGCATAAGCGTCGGCCGTTAGAGTATGCCGGCACTTAGCCTTTGCTGAACAACGCGGCACGCCTTACCTTACGTTACTTACGACCTTCAGTATATTATAGGTAACAGGTTGTTACGGTTAAACAAGAATTAAGTCCTGGCCGCCAGAATACCTGGAGCGTCGCCGTATCTCGCGTCGACGCGGCGATTCTGGAGTGGCCAATGAAGGGTCTCATGTCTCTCGCTTGCGCCGCAGCGATCGTGGCGGGGCCGGCCTCAGCCGCCGACCTTTTTGGCACGGCTCCGCCGCCCTCGCTGCCGGCGCCCTCAAGCCCGCTGATCTTCGAATCCGGCTCGAACTGGTATGTGCGGGGCGATCTCGGAATCAGTTTCGACGACGCGCCGAGCCTTTCGTTCTCGAGCATCGCCGCGCCGCCACCCGGCTTCCCCGGCGCGCCCCTGCCTGTCTATTCCGGCAGAACATCCATGCGACCGACTTCACCGGCGGCGTCGGCGCCGGCTATCGCTTCAATAACTACCTGCGCTTCGACGCGACCTGGGACTACCACGCCGGGCCGGGCGGATCGAGCAGTGCGACTGTCGTCTGCCCCTACGGGCTCACCGGATTGTCGAGCCAGAACTCAGCCTCCTCTACAGGTGGGCTACCTCTACAACACCACGAACACCTGCATCGGCTCGGCCAACATCAATCAGCACAACAACACCTTCCTCGCCAACGCCTACGTCGACCTCGGGACCTATTACGGCTTCACGCCCTATGTCGGCGGGGGGGCCGGCTTCAACATCAACACCATGTCGGGAAGCCTCAACTTCAACGAGACCGCCAACGGTCTGCCCTATGCCGCCAATCTCACTCCGACCGGCACATATCCTCAGCTCTGGATCGATCAGTACGGGACTTCGATCAATCCGCAGCCCAATATCGCGTTCACGCAGCAGAACTGGAACCGAACATTCAGCTCCACGAGCTACTCCTTCGCCTGGGCGCTCGCGGCAGGTCTCGGATTCCAGATCACTCCCAGCGCGACACTCGACGTCGGCTATCGATATTTGAACAGCGGCGCGATCACCACTCTCATCAACCCGCAGACGGGCATGACGGTCAAGCAGAACAACTGGTCGCAGCAAATTCGGGTCGGCCTTCGCTACACGATACAGTAAAGGGCCGCCGCTCGAAGGGCGGCGCCGATTTTCGAATGACGGAGGGGCCCCCATGGTCGCTCCATCAGCGCGCTGTCCAGGCGGTTCAGCAAGCGTGGGCCCAGATGCTCCGCTGCGCGCATTCCGAGCGCTACGCGCCGAAATGTTTGTCAGGATCGCTTGATCAGCCTATCCTCGCGTCGGGCCGGGGAACAAATCGCGATGACGTAGCGCGCAAGGATGCGAAATGCCGGAAGCTGAGGCCAGTTTCCATCATCTCTTCGGGCCCAGGGTTCCCACCCGCATTATTGCCAAAGGCAAGACAATCTTTCGGGAAGGCGATCGTGGCGACGAGTTCTTCATTGTCGTGCGCGGGCAGGTGGAGATCCGGAGCGGCGAGCGCCATTTCGAGACCCTCGGCCCCGACGGCATTTTTGGCGAAATGGCGCTGATCGACGACAGCCCGCGAAGCGCCACCGCCGTCGCCTTGACCGACGTGACCTTAGCGCCGATCAAGGAAAATCAGTTTCTCTTCCTGGTCCAAAACACGCCGTTTTTCGCGCTGAGCGTGATGCGCGTTCTCGCGCGCCGATTACGCCGCCAGAATAAGGCGGCGTGACCGGCGCAGGTCCTTTCCCAAAGCCGCCGGCTTCGGGCTAGGCGACGATTGCTATCGCCTCGCGGCCCTTCGGCGTCTCGACCACGCGCATCGACACCGCTTGGCCTTCGAAGAGGCCTTGGACGCCGGAGGCGTCGAGCGTGGTGCTGTGGACGAACACATCCCGGCCAAAATCGTCGCTGGCGACGAAACCAAAGCCGCGGGCGTCATCGAACCACTTGACCTTGCCGGTCAAGTCAAAAACGGCCGACGGGTCAAAAGTCGAGCGCCGTGGCGAGCGTTCGATGGCGCTTCTGGTGTCGACCTCGACAATCCGCACAACCTCCGCTCCGCGGGAGCCGGTGCGAGCGACGACCCGAACCTTCGCGCCCGAGGGCAAGGTTTGTCGCCCGATCTCGCGCAGGGCCTTAAGATGCAGGAAGGCGTCGCCCCCGCCGGCAAGCTCGACAAAACCATAGCCCTTGGTCGCGTTGAACCATTTCACCGCCGCCTCGACCGTCGCCCCCTCAGACTGAGCACCAGAGTTCGACAAACCCTGGTCGAATCTGGTGGGCGCGACAGATTCCCCAATCCGATCCGCGTGCTCGAACGCGCGCTTCCCAGTTTCCAACCCTTGAACCTCACCCATCATAGCAACGACCCTCCGTAACCGGACTTACCCAAATCGAAAATCACGGACTTGAACCGCAATGATCGACGCCGCTCCGAGCGCAGGACTCCGCGTTCCCGCTTCCCTCGGGCCCGACCGCTCAAAAAACGGTCATTTTTTCAAATACAATGACATTAGAGTGGCGGCAGTGATCCAGGTCACACTTCGGTCGCGCGCAATGTTTATTTTTTGCTTGAGCGACGCCATCCTCCCTCAAATCACATCAGCCGATGCGGAAAGGCGCCTGCGTTGCCAGCGCTCGCGTCCGGCGCCAGGCCGCTTACGCAGACGGGCGGCTGTGTTAAGATGACTGAAGAGCCTACGAGCCTTATCCTCGAGCTTCTGCGCCAGATGCGGGCGGAACTCGGCGATGTCCGGTCGGAAGTCAGTCAGATTCGAACGGACATGGCGACGAAGGCGGATTTAGCTTCGTTGCGAACCGATCTGCACACTCTTCGCGCCGACATCCTCGGCGATTATGCTGTCGACGCGCAAGGCGCTTAGCGCGAAGATCGTTGGACTCCACCGGACAGTTATGGATTACCACGCGACCGCGCTCCGTCTCTGCCCATCGCGGCGGCGCCTCAGCGCTCCCGTCGCCCGAACAGACGGTAGGATTGCGTCATGAGCGAGCCGGAGAGCCTCATCCTCGAGCTTTTGCGCCAGATGCGCGCCGAGATGGCGACCAAGGCCGACTTGGCCAATCTCGTCACGAAACCTGAGTTCAGCGCTCAACTAACCTCGCTCCGCGCCGACGTCGCGGCCGATATCCTGAGGACCCGTAAGGAGGTCAGCGAACAGATCGTCGAACTCCGCCGCGCGGTGATCGACTAACACACCTCTGTGATCGGCTACGGGGTGATCATCAGCAAGCTCGAGGCGCGCTTGCGCCGGGTCGAGCAGCATCTCAACCTGCCCTCCCTCGGCGCAACCTGAAGCTTAGGTCTCAGGTCGCCGGGTTGTTCGCGGCCGTCTGGGCCTGCGCTCTCCTCTTCTCCACCATCTTCACCGCAATCACCGAGCCCTCGTAGAGCAACAGCATCGGCAGAGCGAGCGAGGTCATGCTTATGAGGTCGGGAGGCGTGAGGATCGCCGCGAGGCCGACCACTGCGACGATCGCATAGCGCCGCATTTTGATGAGATAGGCGGAGTCGACGATCCCGACGTGACCAAGAAGAGTCAGGATTACAGGGAGCTGGAAGGCGATGCCGAAGGCGAAGATGAGCGTCATGATCAGCGACAAATATTCGCTCACCTTGGGCAGAAGCTCGATCGTCGCCTCGCCCGGAACGTTGACCTGCTGCAGGGACACCGAGAAGCGGATGAGCAAGGGCATTACCACGAAATAGACAAGCAGGGCCCCGAACAGGAAAAAGATCGGCGTCGCGATCAGATAGGGCAGAAACGCCTGGCGCTCGTTGCGGTAGAGGCCGGGGGCGACGAACTTGTAGATCTGCACCGCAATGATCGGAAAGGCGATGACGGCCGCGCCAAACATGCTGAGGCGGATGTTGGTGTAGAACTGTTCGAGGAAGTGGGTGGCGATGAGGGTCGCCTTTTCCGCGCCAACGACACGCACGTAAGGGTAGGTGAGGATATTGTAGATGTGGCGCGAGAAAAAGAAGCAGACGAGAAAAGCAGCGAGAAAGGCGTAGAGCGACCTGATGATGCGAGCGCGCAACTCGATCAGGTGGTCCATCAACGGCGCCTTGGTGGCGTCGATGTCGTCTTGGCTCATTCCGCCGCGCTTCTAGGAGCGGCAGGAGCCTCAGGCTCCGGCTCCTTGTCCGCCGGAGCGGCCGCGGCGACGGGCTCTGGACCCGTCAGCGCAATTTCCGACTGGCCGATCTCGGTCTGGCCTAGTTGAGACGGCGATGCTTCGGCGGCTGGCGCGGTCGAACCGGCCTTCGTCACGTCGTCCCGCACCATGCCCACGGGATCGAAGCTCGTGTCGATCTTCGCCTGGTCGCTGATCGCCTGGAATTCCTTCTTCACGCTGTCGAGGTCAGCCTCGCGCTCGACCTCGCGCATGGCCTCCATGAACTGACCCTGAAACTCGGCCGCCATCCGCCGCATTTTGCCAACCGTTTGGCCGACGGTGCGCATAACGCGCGGCAAATCCTTCGGCGGGATCACCGCCAAAGCGACGATGGCGACAATGATCATCTTGCTGATATCAAGATCGAACATGACTCACCGCACGGGCCCAGCGCGCGTCAATACGCCGGCATTCCTGTCGGCGGACGTTCCCGTTGAGGGGCGTTCAGCTGACCTTGTGGACGTCGTTCGCGTCGACGCCGACGCGGTTCTCGATCGTCCGCGGGGCCGCTGCTTGAGCCGTTGTGGGCTCATCGTCGTCGGCGAGACCTTTCTTGAACGACTTCACGCCCTTGGCGACATCGCCCATCAGGTCGGAAATCTTGCCCTTGCCGCCAAACAGCAGAAGCGCGACCGCGCCGAACAACATCCAGTGCCAAATGCTAAAGCTACCCATGGCCGTCATCCCATTGCGCGCCGCGCGGTCTTCGCTTCCGCCAGCGCATCCTCTCTTTGGCCCAAACCTAAGCGCGAGGGAAGCCAAAAACAAGCTTGCCTTCAGGGGAAAGGCGACATAGGCGAGGGCCGCTCGCCGGCAGCGTCGCCCTATGCGCGACCGCGGGCAAGCCGAGGAGCCCGCCCGCCCATGAGCAGAACCGCCAAACGCCTGAAAGAAATGGGCGTCGTTTTGCCCAAACCGGCGGCGCCGGTCGCGAATTACGTCCCCTCCGTTCGCTCCGGATCACTGCTCTTCGTCTCCGGGCAGCTGCCGTTCGGTGAAGACGGGAAGCTCGCCGAGCGCCACCAGGGCAAGCTCTCGCCCAACTCCGAGGTTGACGCCGCGCGCGAGGCCGCCCGGCTCTGCGCCATCAATTTGGCCGCGCATGCGCATGCGGCGCTCGGCGATCTGGACAAGGTGAAGCAGGTCGTGCGGCTCGGCGGGTTCTTCAACGTCGAGTTCGAGCTTCGACGCCCTGCCCCAGGCGATGAACGGCGCCTCCAATTTCATCGCCGAACTGTTCGGCGAAAAAGGCCGCCACGCCCGAACCACGGTCGGCGTCGCGCATCTGCCGCTCGATGCGCTGGCCGAGGTCGAAGCGGTCTTCGAGATCGAGGGTTGATCCCGGTCAACGCCCCGTCCTGGCTCATCGAGCGACCGATCGCCCACCGCGGCCTGCATGACAGCGCGAAGGGTAAAATCGAAAACACGCTGCGCGCGGCCGAGGCGGCCATCGCTGGCGGCTTCGCCATCGAATGCGACATCCAGTTGAGCGTCGACGGCGAAGCGATTGTTTTCCATGATGAAACGCTCGATCGCCTGACCGACGCGACTGGTCCTCTTTCCACCCTCAGCGCGGCCGATATCGCGAAAGTCCGCATCAACGGATCACACGAGCCGCCGCCGGCCTTCCCGGCGTTTCTGGATACGGTCGCCGGCCGGACGCCGATCATCTGCGAGCTCAAGAGCAGCTTCAACGGCGACTGGCGCATCGCCGACCGCGCCGCTGCCCTCGCCGCGACTTATGACGGCCCGCTCGCGTTCAAGAGCTTCGACCATGATCTTATCGCCTATTTGCGCCTGCGGCGCCCGCACATGCGCCCTCCAAGGGGACCCTGCCCGATCGGGCTTCTGGCCCAGGCATCCTACGAGAGTGCCGATTGGGCGTTCTTAACGGCTGAGCAAAAACGAGACTGGACGGATTTCGACCATTACGACCTCGCGCGCCCGGATTTCCTCAGTTGGAAGGTCGACGACCTCCCGCACAAGATCCCGTTTCTGGTCAAGCAATTCACGGATGCGCCGACCATGGCCTGGACCGTGCATAAAGCCGAGCAACGCGAGGCGGCAAGCAAGTGGGCGGATCAGATCGTGTTCGACGGCGATCCCGAGGCTCACAGAGCTTGGCGGCCTTTCAGCTATCCGCCTCTCGTCTGGTGACTCACATCGCGATCTCCGGGTAATTCGACGGGAACATCGCGCGCTTCGTTTGCTCGTCGACCTCGGTCTTGAAGCGATGATCCTTGCCGATCGCTCTCGCCCGCGCCGCAGCAGGGCGGGCGTCGACTGTCTCGTACAGGCGCTTGAGATTGGGGAAGTCGGCGAGCGGATCGTCCGCTCCGGGCAGCACGCGCGAGGCGCGCGTGAGCCAGCCCCAGGCGGACATGTCGACGATCGAGTAGTCGCCGATGATGAAGTCCCGGCCGGTGAGCTGCTTGTCCAGGACGCGATAATGCCGCTCGATCTCGCGCCGATATCGGTTGATCGCATAGGGGAGCTTTTCCGGCGCGGCGAGCTGGAAATGCACCGCCTGGCCGGAAAACGGCCCCACGCCGGTGGCGACGAAGAACAGCCACGACAAGAGTTCCGGCCGGTCCGCTGGAGCGCCGATGAAGCGGCCCGTCTTTTCGCCGAGGTAGAGAAGGATCGCGCTCGAATCGAACATCCGCGCTTCACGCCCGCCCGGGCCCTTCGGTGTCGACGATCGCCGGCACTTTGCCGTTCGGATTGATGGCGCGGAAGGCGGCGCCGTGCTGCTCGCCCTTGGCCGTGTCGATCGGGATAGCCTCATACGGCAGGCCAAGCTCCTCGAGCATCAGCGCGATCTTCATCGGATTGGGCGCGAGGTTGAAATAGAAGCGGATCACGGGGCTCTCCGGATTGGGGCAATTAGGCGGCGACTTGAGCGGGCTCGGCTCGTAGGCGGCAGGGTAGGAAGTCTTGGCGTCAGCGCCAAGACAAATTTCAGGTGATGGACCGCGCGCCAACGGTGATTGCGTGTCAAAACGGGCGCGCCCAGTCCGCCCTTCCGGGTCGTCATCGCGAGCGTACGCGAAGCGATCCAGAGCCCCCGGGCGCCTTACGATCTTCTGGATCGCCACGTCGGCCCATAGCCCGTCGAGAGACGGGCGTTTTTCAACGCCCTATGGGCCTCCTCGCGATGACGGTGATTTCGTGCGCCGCCTCTTGCTTAAGGGCGAGGACGATCCCAAACGAAGGCGGATTGAGGGGGAAGGCGGTGGCGCCGTCATCGCGAGGAGCGCAGCGACGTGGCGATCCAGGAGCCGTAGGGCGCCCTACGTTACCCTGGATCGCCGCGTCGCGCCTGCGGCGCTCCTCGCGATGACGGGTGAAAGCACCCCCCTTCACCGCCCGCCCTGCCCAGCGAGCAGCGCCTTGAGCGCATCCAGCGTATCGGCCTCGGCCACCGGTTTGTCGCGCCGCCAGCGCAGCATGCGGGGAAAGCGCACGGCGACGCCGCTTCTGTGCCGCTTGCTCGGCGCGATGCCTTCGAAGCCAAGCTCGAAGACCTGCGTCGGCGTCACTCTGCGCACCGGACCGAAGGTCTCGATCGTGGTGCGGCGGACGATTGCGTCCATCTCGCGGATTTCCGCGTCCGACAGCCCCGAATAGGCCTTGGCGAACGGCGCCAGCTCCCTCCCCGGCGTGCCTTCGCCCGCGCTCCAGACGGCGAAGGTGTAATCGGTATAGACGCCCGAGCGGCGGCCGTGCCCGCGCTCGGCATAGATCACGACCGCGTCGACGCTCATCGGATCGAGCTTCCACTTCCACCACACGTCGGTGCGGTCGTCGCCCTTGCGGCGGCCGATTCCGTAGGCGCCGTCGCGCGCCTTCAGCATCAGCCCCTCGCGGAGAAGCGCGCGGGCCTGCTCGCGCTTCTCCGCAAGCTCCTCCCATGTGTCGGCGGAAACGGTCGGGCTGATGCGGATCGGCAGACGCTCGCCGCGCGCCTTCGCCTCCGCGAACAGGCGATCGACGAGCGCTTCAAGCTGCGCCCGGCGCACATGCTGGGGTTCGCCGCGCAAGTCACGGCCCTCAAGCTCTCAATGAGGTCATAGGCGATGAACGCGACCGGCAATTCGCGCATCGTCTTTTCGCTCACGATTTTGCGGCCAAGTCGCTGCTGCAGGCTCGCGAAGATCGCGAGTCCATCGAGCGAATCCGTCGAGAACTCGTGCTCAGGCGGGATGAGCACGACAAGCTCGCCGTCAATCGCCGTGCCCGAAGGCAGCGCGCGCGCCAACGGCGCCAGGTCAGGATAGGCGTCGGAAATCAGCTCTTCGCCGCGCGACCACAAGCGCCAGTTCTCGCCGCGCTTCAAGAGCTGCGCGCGGATGCCGTCGTATTTCCATTCGACGATCCAGTTCGAAGGCGGCCCGAGCGTCACGCCCATGTCAGCGAGCGGCCGGCTCCACGATTGCGCGAGATAGAACGGATAGGGCTTGCCCGCGTCGAGAGCTTCAGCTTCCGCATGCAGCACCTCGCCGATCAGCGCCTCGAAATCCGTGGCGGTCGGAATCCGCCGCGCCTGTGAATAGCCGATCAGCCGTTGCGCCATGCGGCCCTCGTCGACCCCCGCGACTTCGGCGAGCGCCTTCACCACCTGCAGCCGCGACACGCCGACGCGCAATTCGCCGGTGATCAGCTTGAAGAAGGCGAGACGCTCGTCGGACGGCAGCTCGCCGACCCATTGCTTGAGCCTTGCGTAGCGTTCTTCCTCGTCGAGCGCGGGAAGCGGCAACAGCCGCTCGCGCATCCACACGTCGAGCGAAACCTCTTCGCCACGCGCGCCCTCCGGGAGAAGCAGCGACAGCGTCTCGGCCAGATCGCCGACCGCGCCGTAGCACTCCCCGCATAGCCAGTCGGGATAGCCCGAGCCTTCCACCGCAAGGCGCCAAAGGAGCCGCGTCGGCGCGGTCTGCCGCGGCTTGCCGCCGCTCAGGAAATAGACGGTCCAGGCCGCGCTTGCCCATTGCTTCGGGATCGGCCTTGGCGGCGGCGAAGAACTCGACCATCGCCGCCTGCTTGGCGCGGGTCGAGGTCCCGGAATCGAGCCTGCGGTAGAGCGCAGCGAAGGCCTTCACGCAGCGCCCTCCAATCCCCTCGCCCCTTGTGGGGGAGGGTCAGGGAGGGGGGTCGAGCCGAACCCCTCAGGTTTGCGCATCGCAATCGAGAACGGAAAGGCCTGCGCGACCCACCACCCCAACTCGCCCCCGCAAGGAAGGCGGAGTCCGACCGCCGGTAAAACGCCGCGAAGGCCTTCACGCCTCACCCTCCGGCAGCGCCCCGCCCTCGCGTTCCGCCGGCGCTTCGGCGCCGCTCATGTCCTCATCGTCGCCGTAAGCCGTCGTCAGCGCGCGCGCGTCGAGACCCTTCTCGCGCAGGTAGCGCGTCAATGCTTCCGTGTATCCATGCGTCACGAGAATGCGCTCGGCGCCCGTCGCTTCAATCGCCGCGATGAGGGCCGGCCAGTCCGCGTGGTCGGACAGCGCAAAGCCGCGGTCGAGCCCGCGCCGGCGCCGGTTGCCCCGCACTTGCATCCAGCCGCTCGCCAGCGCGTCGGAATAGTCGCCGAAGCGCTTGAGCCACGGACTCGCGGCGGCGGACGGCGGCGCCAGAATAAGGGCGCGGGCGAAATCGCGCTTGTTTGCGATCTGCGTAGCAAGACCGGTCGGCGGAAGGCCGATTCCGACCTCGCGATAGAGCGCGTTGATCGCCTCGACCGCGCCGTGACAGACAATGGGCCCAAGCGCCGGGTCGACATGCGCCAGCACCCGCTGGGCCTTACCGAGCGCATAGGCGAACAGAATGCTTGCGCGCCCGGCCGTAATGTTCTCACGCCGCCAAGCGTCGATTGCAGCAAACGTCTCGGCTTGCGGGCGCCAGCGATAGATCGGCAGGCCGAAGGTCGAACTCGGTGATGAAGGCGTTACAGCGCAAGGGTTCAAAGGCAGGCGAGACGCCGTCGCTTTCGAGCTTGTAATCGCCCGAGGCGACCCAGGTCTCGCCCTTCAGCGACACACGCACCTGCGCGGAGCCCAGCACATGGCCCGCCGGATGGAGCGAAATCTCGACCCCGTTCCTCGTCAGGATCTCGCCGTAGGACGCTGTCTCGATCGTGACGTCGCCAAGGCGCTTACGAAGGATCGGCGCCGTGTCGCGATGGCAGACATAAACCTCCGACCCGAAGCGCGCGTGATCGGAATGCGCATGGGTGAGAACCGCGCGCTCCACCGGCCGCCATGGGTCGATGTAGAAGTCGCCCGCGGCGCAATAGAGTCCGCGGTCGGTTGAGGCGATGAGGTCCAAGGTTGATTTTGCGTTCGGTAATGGGTGGACTGCTCAATATGGGGGTTAGGTCAGAATCCGGCCAGGCGGACCCTAACGCTCAAGCGAGCGCCGACGTCGAGGACCTTCAGCTCCGCAAGTCGAACCGCATCAACGCACGTTCATGCAAGCCTCCGCACCAGATGCGATCCCCCACACGGCAGAGGCCGGTCACTGTCGCGAAGCCGCCATCCGTCCATTTGAAGTCGTGCACGCGCGCGCCGCTCTCGTCATAGGCGACTACCCAAGCGACCCGCGACGGCTTCGGCTGCAGGCTTTCCGGCAGGCGCGCGGCGAGCCGGCGCAGAAAGAGCGGCAGCTTGTATATGCCTTCGAGCATCGGGTTCGGTTCCGACGGGAGGGCGACCCAGACAAGGCCGTCGCCATCGGCGCAGAGATTGTCGGGAAAACCGGGAAGCTCCGCGACTGCCGCGCTTGCTCCCAGGCGATCGCCGTCGAGCCACAGGCGAAGCATATTCCGTGCGGCGGTCTCGACGACGATGAGGCTTTTTCCGTCGCGCGCGAGGGCGAGACCGTTGGCGAAACGCAAGCCGTCCATCAACCGTGTCAACGTCCCGTCCGCAGCGCGGCGATAGACGCGCCCTGTCGGCACGTTCTCGACGAAGTCTTTTCTCCAGTCATGGAAGCTGTAGCGCATCGACGAGATGGTGAAGAAGATGTCGCCCCCGGGCGCGGCGACGACATTGCTGCAAAAGATCAGCGGCTCTCCGCGATCATGCGTGATCAGCGTTCTGAGCGCGCCGGTCTTGAGATTGAGCTCGAGCAGACCTTTCGGACTGTCGCAGATCAGGAGCCGCCCGTCGGTCGTCGCCTCGAGGCCTAAAGGCCGCCCGTCCGTTCTGATGACCTCGCGCACCGCCCCGTCCTTTGGGCCGACGCTCAGAATACGCCCGTCGAGAAGCCCAGTGTAGATCAACCCATCTGCGCCAACTACGACGTCCTCCGGACCCTCGCCGGGCAAGGGAATCAAGTCATACGCGGGCGGCGAAGCAGTCACGGCGTCTCCCCTTGCACCCTCGCGACACGGCAATTGCTGGCCGCGGCTTTGCTGCATCCTATAGCGCTCCACGCCCGCGTGGAATGACGGAATTGCTGGGTTCAGACGGACTTCGGGCCTGCGCATCTGCGTAACAGAGCTCAATCGCCGATTGACGATTCCAGCTCAACAATTCCGCTTTTGGCGATCGTAGCCCGCTAGAACGGCGGGCTTAACCCGAGACCCATGCCTTTGGCGACGATCGCTTTCTTCGCTAAGAGCCAGCACGATCATCTGCGCGAATAAGAAATGTAGATATGAATACAGTATTATTCTAGCGTGTGCGCCTTCTCTTACGAACTCATCGAAATTATCTTTTCTATCCTTTAGATCGTTGTGAGCAACCCGAATGGCGATTTGCAGCTGCTCGTCGTCCAGATTTGAAGAGTCAAGCAATTCTTTGACAGCGTGGAACACTCAATCCCCCTTAACAAGTAGCTTTTTACCTCCGATCCTCGTCAAACGCGCGGCCCGATATGTCGAAGTGAGAGCCTGATATGTAGAAGCAAATTGGGTATGGGCACGCGAGCGGTTCTGTCCTCACTATCAAACGTCGATCGGGCGCCAGACTGAAAGGACCCTCGACCCCGCTGCGCGTCAAAATCTCCTGAACTCTTGGCCGTTCAACCGCTGGCGCGCGGGCGCATTTGCCTATCGCAGCTCAATCGTGCGACGGCAGTCGCGCATCTCAAGGAGAAAGCGAGCGTGGCGGTCGACAATGAAACTACCATCCTGAAGCGGGTGGCGTATCGCTTCATTCCGTTCCTGATGCTCTGCTACTTCGTCAACTATCTCGACCGCGTGAACGTCGGCTTCGCCAAGCTCACCATGGACGCGGATCTCGGGCTGTCGGATACGGCGTTCGGATTCGGCGCGGGCATCTTCTTCCTCGCCTATTTTCTGTTCGAAGTTCCGTCGAACGTCATCATGGACCGGGTCGGCGCGCGGATCTGGATCGCGCGCATCATGCTTTCGTGGGGGCTGGTCTCGGGCGCCATGGCCTTCATTCCCCAGATCGCCGCCTGGACGGGCTTTAGCCCGGAGCATACGTTCTACGGCCTCCGCTTCCTTCTCGGCCTTGCCGAGGCGGGATTTTTCCCCGGCATCATCTTCTTCCTGACGCTTTGGTTTCCCGCCTCCTACCGCGGCCGGATCGTCAGCTATTTCATGGCGGCGATTCCGCTCTCGTCCGCGATCGGCTCGCCGATCTCGGCGGCGCTCCTCGGCCTGCATGGGGCGCGCGGACTCGCAGGCTGGCAATGGCTCTTCATCATCGAGGCGCTCCCCTCGATCCTTCTCGCCTTCGTCGTCTTTTTCTATCTGACCGATCGGCCGGCGGACGCCACATGGCTTTCGGCGGGCGAGCGCGATTGGCTTCAACGCCGTCTCGCCGCCGAGGACGCGCGGCGCACGCACGTGTCTCCCCAAAATATTCTCGCAAGCCTCTACGACTATCGGGTGCTGGCGCTCGCGCTCATCTATTTTGGCAACGTCGCTTGCCTTTATGGCGTGAGCTTCTGGCTGCCGTCGATCGTGAGGGGCTTCGGCGTCTCGATCGCCGCGACCGGCTGGATCAGCGCCATTCCCTATATCGTCGGCTTCTTCGGCATGATCTGGTGGGGCCTTCGCTCCGACAAGCAGGAGGAGCGCACCTATCATCTGGCGGGCGCGCTCCTCCTCGCCGCGGTCGGCGTCGGCGGCTCCGCGTTTCTGACCGATCCCGTCGCAAAAATGATCGCGTTGACGATTGGCTCGCTTGGCGTCTATTCGGCCCTGCCGCTGCTCTGGACCCTGCCGACCGCCTTTCTCGCCGGAGCCGCGGTCGCGCCCGGCATCGCCGCCATCAACGCCATCGGCAATCTCTCCGGCTATTTCGGCCCCTTTGTCATGGGCTGGATCAAGGACCTGACCGGGGAATTCCGCTGGGGGCTCGTCACGATCGCACTGTGCGCGCTTGTCGCCGTCGTCATCACGCTGATGCTGGGACACGACGCCGAACTCGAGAGAGCGCCTGAACTCGCGGAATAGGGCCGCGCAGCTTTAAGCTTAGCGGCAGATATCGAGCAGGTTATCCGCGCCGACCGGCCACCAGGCGTGCGGCGCCTTGGCGTAGGACGCGAGGATCAGGAATTGATCGTCGCTCTCCACCCGAGCCCCGACAACCACGATCGTCAGGTCGCCCGGGCTGCTCGTCTTGCCGCCCAGTTCCTCGGCGGCCAATCGAAACGGATTGACGTTCGCAAGGTCCGCCCCCGCGATGCGGTATCCCCAGAACATCGTATGGGGAACGACCGGGCCGATCTGCGCCCATTCGCCCATCGGGATCTTCGGCGCAACCGCCGCGAGCGTGCGGCGGGCGTAAGGGACAAGGCAGCCCACATGGATGTGGAGCTGGTCCTGAGTCCTGACAATCGCGGAGTTCACGAACAGTGCGATCGCGTCGCGCTCCGGCGCGCGTCCGTCCGCAGCCTTGAGGAACGTGCGCGCGCGCCATGCGTCGTCGAAATAGTTCGGCGCCTCTGGCGACTGCAGGAACGGGTCCTCAACCCCCTTGATCCGTCGCGTTGGGGCCAGGACCGTGTCATCCAGGAACGGCGGACGCAGGACGACGGTGCCGGTCTTCTCGCCGCCGGAGATATTGACCTCGAGGCAGGGAAAGGGCGTTCCGGTCAGCTTGTAATCGGCCACGCAGGCGCGAACGACCTGCCACAGCACCGTCCGATGGAGCTCCATCGCATAGGCCGCAAAGGCCGCCGAGACCGTGAGAACGACGACGACGGCAAGAATCCGCACTGTCTTTCCGCCGCGCGTCACGGCCCTGTCCTGCGCATTGCGCTCAAACCCTCTCACGAACGTTCTGCGCGCCTAGCATAACGGGGCCATGAACCACAATTTCCGATTGCAGGTCTCTGACGTCCGATCGCGGCGCTTGTGCGGCGAGCCCGGCCGGCGCGTGCATACAGGGACCCGTCGGCTTAACTCGCCTGTTCGTTTGTCGCATGGTAGTTGGATGCGTTTCCAGGCCCGGGCGTTAACGCCTGCGCCGCTGATCGAATGGGAGTGTGCGATGCTTCCGAAGGCGGAGACGGCCTGTTTCGCCATCGCCGACATATCGGGCTACACGCACTTCGTCTCCGGCGTCGAACTCGACCATGCCCAAGATATCATCGCTGATATCATGGACACTCTGGTCCGGGCGTTGCGTCCGCCCTTCCGCCTCGCCAAGTTTGAAGGCGACGCGGCCTTCGTCTACGCGCTCGCCGACAAGGTCGACGGCGCGCTCATGCAGGATTCGATCGAACAGGCCTATTTCGCGTTCCGCAAGCGGCTCCGCAGCATCAAGCAGGCCAGCAGTTGCGAGTGCCAGGCCTGCAGCCGAATGCAAAGCCTCGACGTCAAGTTCGTGGTTCATCACGGCGAGTTCATCCGGCAGAAAATGGCGGGCCGCGAGGAACTCGCCGGACGCGACGTGATCCTGGTCCACCGTCTTCTCAAGAACGACGTTGGCAAGACGTTCGGCCCGCGGGCCTATGCGCTCTATTCCGACGCCTGCGTGCAAGCGATGGCGATCGATCCCGCGGCGCAGGGTCTTAAAGAGCATACCGAGGCGATCGAGCATATCGGCGAAACGAAGTGCTGGGTGAGCGACCTCGAAGAGGCGTGGACGCAGGAAACCGAGACGGCGCGCCATCTGGTTCAGCGCGCCGGCGCCTATCTCCTCATCGAGAGGGATTTCGCTGCGCCGAGGCAAGCCGTGTGGGACCTTGTCACCTCGCCCCAGCATCACGCCCGCTGGCAGCGAAGCGACAGCGTCGTCGAGAAGGCGGCGCACGGGCGCCGCGGCGCCGGTACACAGAACCACTGCCTGCACGGCAAAAACGCGGTCATCGAGGACATCGTTGACTGGCGCCCGTTCGACTATGTGACTTTGACGGCGCTCTTGCCGATCCCGAGCGCCCCGAAAATCCTGTTCTCCTACACGTTCGAGGACCACGACGACGGCGGAACCCATTTCGAATTCCGCGTCGCGAGGCCGAAGCCGAAGGACCTGCCCTTTTACGAGCAAGTCAGGCCAGCCGTCTTGGAGAACTTTACAATTGGCTTCGATGTGCTGCGAACAATGCTGGCGGAGCGCGCGGCCTCTTCGACCGTCGAGGACGAGCCGCCCCTGCCCGTCCCTCGCGAGCGCTTCCTGACGCAGCCGCTCCACGGGCGATAGAGCATGGCGCCCTCAGGCGGAATCGTCATTGCCCTGGCGCGGAAATCAATCCCACGTTCGCTGAAGTGCAAAAGCCTATGGTGCAGCGCACAACACAACCTACTCGGTTGCTGCGCCGCGGCAAGAGGACTGAGAGAGGGCCTGCCCTGCGCCAATCGCATGGAAAGGCGTCATTCCAGCATACATGCCCGCTTTAACAAGAGACGGTTTTGAGCGGCCTTTCCGACCGCGGGCGAGCGCAGCTGCTCCGTCCATACGTAGCCCAGGTGCTCCCCAGGGTCGGTCGGAAAACAATTGATATCGCGTCAACCGTTAGACGCTGACCGCCCGGCCACAAGCAGGCGAGTGTCAAACCCATTCGTGCTCCAGTGGAGCGGACCTTTCATTATTATGAATTTATTATGGCAAATACGGCTTAGCGTGCTTCACATTTTCGTTATTCGCCCGATCGCTGGTTGTGCTCGCCCTATTGTCTCCCCTTTTCTGTCAGTTGCCCCCCCCGCCTATTGCAAACGTATAGGGTCTTAAAGACAGAGCGGAGCGCATTCGGCTTCTGCCGTAATGGTTTTCGTCTTTTCATTTTAACAATTCTTCAAGAGGGAGGTCACCATGGGGCGCGTAAAGGGTATCTGCTACGGAAACGACGCCTTTCCGTCTCCGTACAATCCTTCTATAGCAAACAGCACCCAGGTGTTTTTTGGTAGCGACAACACTGCTGACTACATCGGTTCTCTATTTCGCTCAAACTATGCAAATTCTGTCAAACCGTGGTGCCAAAGCATGGGTCCAGGGGAATCGTCATGCCGAACCGACCTGCCAAAGATGCTCACCATGGGCGTCGAAATTATCAGGCTTTACGACTGGGACCCTCGGAACGCCCATGAATTGTTTCTCACCGGCTGCCATAACGAGAAAATAGGCGTGTTGGTCAGCGTGTCTAACTATTTCCTTCAGCCCAGCGGCGGCTTGCCGGATATGAACACGCAGATACCGGCGCTCATTCAATCTTTTTCAAACGGCGGCGATTATCACCCGGCCATTCAGGGCATCGTATTCGGGAATGAGTTTGATCTTTCTGGCAATGGTATCAGTGTTGCGAATTGCGTTGCTTTTACAAATGCATGGGCTTCAATCGAGCAACAGAAATTTCCTAACTACCGCAAAGTGCCAATCGGGCATCCGGTTAGCTTTGCTATGCAAAACGGCCAACCGCCCTGTTGGTATGTATGGAATCAACTCCTGCCTCAAATTAGTGGTCTGAATTCTCGATTGTTCCTCGCCCCGCAAACATACAACACTGCCGGCTATCTGTTTCAGAACGATGGTTCTGGCGCCGGCTGGGTCGACCGCACTTACAATCAGTACAAGCTGCCGATCTGGTTCACAGAAATTGGCCAGGACCGCACCAAACCAGATCACGTCAACACTGTAATGGGTCAGCTGAGCGGATGCATCAACTACAGCAAGCAGAATCCGTCAAAATTGATCGGATGCTGCATGTTTTCGTATTCCGACAAAGTCTGGATGCAAGGAAGCAGCGAAGGTTCGTTCGGCGCCTGGACACACGCTGGCCCGGGTCCAGTCACGGTCACTTATACGGGGAAGGATTTCACGCACTGGGACGCGCCCACGCTCGGCACGCTGAATGTCGATCAGATTCAGCAAACCGATTTGTACGCGGCCGTTGCAAAGTGTTACAAGGCGACTTAGTCAATAATGAAAGACTAAAGGCGGGCTGCGCTCGACGAGGGGTGCGCCCGGATCGGGGATAAGCGCGCCAGCGCGTACCCCGCCCACTCACTCCTCCTTGAACCCGTATTCCGGAAGGCCCTGCTCGGCGCCGTAGTACTTGTAGGGCAAAAACTTGCCCGACATCACCAGCCGGACCCGGTCGCCTTTCGGGTTCGCGAGCCGGTCGATCTCGAGGTCGACGTCGATCGCCGACATGATGCCGTCGCCGAATTCCTCCTCGATCAGCGCTTTGAGCGCCGGGCCGTTGACCATGATGAGCTCATAGAGGCGGTAGATGAGCGGGTCGGTCGGCGGCATCGGCGTCCCGCGCGTCGGGACCTCATTCAGCATCCGCTTTTCGGACTCGGTGAGCCCGAAGAGCTTGGCCGCCTTCTCGGCGAGCGGCTTCGGCAGCTTCATCTGTCCAAGCAGCGCGCCGACGACGAGGATCGGCGACAATCCACCGATCTCGTCCGTGACGTATCTCCAGGTCCAGCCCTTCTCGCGCTTGATGTCGAGGATCTTTTCGGCAAGTTCGGCTCGCGTCATGGGCAAATTCCAATCCGGAAAACGGGGCCCCGCCGCGATGCAAGAGACGATCCAGCCGCCAACATTATGCGCCGCGGTCACGGCCGGCCCCTGCCCTGACGCTTCAGAGCCGCCACAGATTTGCTTGGCAAAATCAGAAACCTATGGTATGATGTTCTTCATGACCGAACAAGTCGCCAGCGACGCTGGCGAAAAGGGAAAGAGGCGCCTCTCAGAGGTTTCACTCACAACCCGGAAGGCGAGTTTAGAAAGAAGGGATTTTTTTATTTTTTCTCGTGTAACCCTTTGAAAAGCCCCGATTCGACCAAAGAAATAAAAGGAAATGCAAGGATTTTTCTTTGTTTTTATTTGGAGTTGCTTGCAGGGAGCTCGCCTTTAAGTTGCGATTCCTGAGACCGGCCTAGCTGCGGTGCGTGCGCGCCCTACCCCGGCGGCTCGGTCGATAGCGCCCAGCCGTCGCCCCGCACCCAGTCCGTCCCGCTCAGCGCGCCGCCGAAGCGCAGCGAGCGCACCCTGTCGGCGCGGCCGCGGCGGAACGCCTCGTCGAGCTTCCGGCCCATCTCGGTGTCTTGCCCGCCTTCGCAGGGGATGAACACCACGCCACTCAGCAACCGGGCGGGCCAAGCTTGCCCATGTTCGGGCCGCGTCACGATGAGCATGGCGCCGCTCGAGCCCGCCGCCTGGAGCGGAAAGACGAGCCTTCCACCGGGTTTGAGCGCGTCGAGCCAGGCGCGAAGGGGATGCGTGGCGGCGGCGTTGACATAGATGGCGTCGGCTTGGGGCAGGTCCTCGACGCCGGAACGGGCGCGCACCTCGACCTGGGGATAGCGGGCGAGATTGGCGGCGGCGCGCGCGGCGATGTCCGGCGCGATCTCATAGGCGATCACTTTGCCCGTCGGCCCGACGATCTCGGCGAGGATCGCGGTGTAATAGCCGGCGCCGGCGCCAATCTGCACGCCCGTCTCGCCCTCCTTCAGGCGGAGCGCGTCGATCGCCTGCGCGTGCAGCGACGGCTGGCCGTTGTTGACGCCACGCTCGGGGTCGATGGCGATGAGGACGTCCTCATAGAGGCGGACGGGATCGTCGGTCGAGGTCAAGCCGAAGAGGCCGCCGGAGCCGACGCGCCACGGCGGCGGACCGGCGAAGTCCTCGCGCGGAACGGCGGCGAAGGCCTTTTCGATGCGCGGATCCTGGACGTGGGCGCTGCGCGTGATCTCAGCCGCATACGCCTGCCGGCGTTCCCGAACTCGATCCGCCACGCCGCGCTCCCGCTCTTCGAGCCCTTCACGACAATAGCCCGGCTTCAACGCGAGCGCATTGATCTTCGGCCCTTTCAGACCGAACATTGCTTTGCGTGGCGGACGCCGAACTCGGAGCGAGACGCATGAAGAACGCCTGGGCGATGATCGCACTGGCCGCGGCTCTCGCTTGCGCCGCCCCCGCGGCGCTCGCTAAGGATGCGGGGCCGGCCAACACGCTTGCGGACCTTCAGCAGCAGTTCAGCGCCTGCATGAAGGGCAAGCCGGCCGGCCTTGCCGGCTCGCGGCTGACGATCATGCTGACGATGAAGCGGGACGGCTCGATTTTCGGCAAGCCGCGCGTCACCTTCTCCCATCTCGAGGGCGATAAAGAGTCCCGACAGGCGTTCGTCGACGACGTCGAACGCGCGGTCGAGGCGTGCCTGCCGTTCCGGATCACGCCGTCGCTCGGCGGCGCGATCGCCGGGCGTCCGTTTGTCATCACGCTCGGCCGGCCAAAGGCCTGAGCAAAGGATCTGACGTCTCTGGCAAGCGCCCTATTTCGGCGGCCTGATGGAACTCGGCGCATCAAACGGGGTTGAGTCGAAGACATGGTTCACGAGCAACAGCGCTGGCGCCACGCCGGGATCCAAGTCGACCGGAGGCTCGCAGCCCGGCCCGCGACGCCTCAGAAGCAACAACAATTGTCTTTACGATCGCCTCCGATCGACGGCGATGACAACCATCCGACACTGGAGACAATCATGACCGACCGTGACGATCGCATCCGCGAGATCGCGTATTTCCTCTGGATCGACGAAGGGCGCCCTGAAGGCGAGGCGGACCGTCATTGGTCCACTGCGGAAGCCATGCACGACTCTCAGCCTTCCGAGCGCAAGCGCCTCGAAGGCGAGCCTCCGGGCGAAGAACGGACTCGCGCTGACCCCACCACCCGTCGGGCGGCGGCGGCGTAGCCGGTTTTTCGGCGTTCGTTGTACCCGTCAAACAAGGGCGCGACAGGGTTTCGCCGTCGCCTCTTTCCTGTTCCCAGCGCTCCACCGGCTGCGCTTTGTGGCGCGCCGCGGGCCGGGGTGTTTCAGCTTGATTTGACGACAATGTGCTTGGTATGCGAGCCCGGGTCGGTTGCATCTGAGGACAATAAGTTGAAACGTCCGGGTCAGCCGCCCGATAAGAAGCGCGCGGATCAGCGGATTACGAAAGGAGGGTCGGCGCGTCGGCCGGCGCGGCGCCATGACGATCTGGCGGCCCATCACTACCGAGCCATCATCGAGTCGTCGGAAGACGCCATCCTATCGAAGGATCTCAATGGCGTCATTCTGAGCTGGAACGCGAGCGCGCAGCGGCTTTTTGGCTTCACGGCCGAAGAGGCGATCGGCAAACCGATAACGATTATCATCCCCGTCGACCGACTGGACGAAGAGCCGGTCATCCTTGGGAAGGTTGCGCGCGGCGAACACATCGAGCACTTCGAGACCGTCCGGCAACGCAAGGACGGGAGCCTGGTCGACATTTCGCTGACCATCTCGCCGATCCGGAACTCGCGCCGGAAGGTTGTCGGCGCCTCGAAAATTGCGCGCGACATCACGGAGCTGAGAAGGGCGCGCGATCGTCAGCACTTGCTCCTTAGAGAAATGAGCCACCGGGTCAAAAACCTCTTCGCGCTCTCCGGCAGCATCGTGGGTTTGAGCGCACGCTCTGCGAAATCTCCACAAGAGCTCGCGGAATCGACCCGCGGGCGTCTCGCTGCGCTGGCGCGAGCGCACGCTCTCACCTTCTCGCATGGTTTTGGTCAAACCGCGCCAGAACCGACAACGCTTCAATCGCTCGTCCGGACGATTGTCGCTCCGTTTGACGAAGCAGGGCAATCGCGCATTGTGCGGTCTGGAATTGACGCTCGAGTTTCTGGGTCCGCCGTCACGAGCCTCGCCCTCCTGCTGCATGAATTTGCGACCAACGCCGCCAAATACGGCGCCCTCTCCGCCGACACGGGCTCGATAAAGGTCGTGTTTGCGGAAGAGGGCGACTCGATCGTCATCCACTGGACCGAACGTGGCGGCCCACCGGTCGCCGCGCCGAGCGGAGGTTTAGGATTCGGCGAGGTGCTGTCGCGGATCGCGGTTTCCGACCAGCTCGGCGGAGCCATAGTCCGCGACTGGCGGCGTGAAGGACTTTCGATCCGCTTATCTGTTCCGCGATCGCGGCTAGAGACTTAGGTCGAGCGGCGCGGCCAATTGAAACAGGCCCCGACGGAACCGCCGGAGCCTGTTAACCCGGACGGCTATTGCCAGGTCTGGGTCTGATACCAGGAGTCGATTTGCTTGCGGGTTTCATCCCTGGCGATGCCGTATCGCTCCTGAATGATCCCCTCGAGCTTTTCCCGGCTGCCATCGATTCGAGTGAGGTCGTCGTCGGTCAGCTTTCCCCACTGCTGCTTCACGGCGCCCTTCATCTGCTTCCAATTTCCTTCGACCCAATTCCAGTCCATCGTCGCCTCCTTCGTCGCATGGCAAACGACGCGCCTGGCCCTTCTGTTCCAGAAAGCAGCCGTTGGAGACCGCGCGGCCGGCAGCGGCGAGGGAACCCGTAGGGTCCGAGGAGCGTTTGTCATCAAGCCGGCGAGGGCGCCGACAGGCGGAGGACATCGATCTGGGCCTGTGAACAGGTTGTCGCTGTGGCTGTTTGGGGCGCCGCTGACAGCGCTCCTGGGGCGCCGTGAGGTCCTTCACCGAGAACCGTGGCTCCCCGGGAGCGGAGAACTCGCCCGGGGCTTCGTGTGGTCGGATATGTGAGCCGCGGCCTCGCCGGCGAAAGCACGTTCAAGTTCAGGCAGACAATGGGACGGCTGGCGTCCCACGGGGCTGGCGCGGTGGCCCGCTGCGGCATAGATTGGCTGCGAAGAGCCGAAGCGTCCGGGAGGCGTAGCTTGCCATACAACCGATCCAATGCCGTCCTCCGATAGGCCTCAAAAACCCCTAGTCGAATCCAAATCGGAATCCGAGCCTGCAGATCCCCTTCTGCACGCCCTTCATCACCGCGTTCGTCAGCAGGAAATCCTTGCCGAGCTCGGCGTCGGCGCGCTGCAGGGACCGGGGTTCGATCAGCTGCTTGGGGACACGGCGCGCTTAACTGCGGAGGGCCTACGCACTGAGTTTTGCAAGGTGCTCGAATACGTTCCGAGTGAAAACCACCTCCTCGTCAGGGCGGGCGTCGGTTGGGAGCCGGGAATTGTCGGCGTCGTCAGCATCGGCGCCGATCTCGCTTCGCCAGCCGGATTCGCGCTAAAAACCGGCAGGCCAGTGATCTCCAATCATCTCGAAAACGAGGAGCGGTTTCGAACACCTGAAATTCTGGCCCGGCACGGCATTCATCGCGCCATGAACGTTATTCTACAAGGAGATGGCCGGCCGTTCGGCGTGCTGGAGGTCGACAGCCGATCAGATGAAGAGTTCGTCGAGCATGATCTCGCGTTCCTCCAGGGCGCCGCCAACATCCTCGGGATGGCCATCGAGCGCGAACGGCACGAGCGCAATCTGAAGGCTGCGCTGGAGCGCCAGCAGTTTCTCGTCAAGGAGATGAACCATCGGGTCAAGAATAGCCTTGCGCTGGTCATCGGCATGCTGCGCCTTCAGTCACGCGAAAACACCGAGCCGGAATTCAGGCAACAAATTGAAGACGCAACGCTCCGCGTCGCCGCCATCGCAAGAGTGCACGAGCAATTGTATCAATCGGCGGACGTCGAGCGTTTCGACGTCGGACGATATATCGAAGCCATTTGCAAGGATCTCGGCGCCAGCTTCGCGCAGTGCGAAATTCACGTTCAAGCGCAGCCTGGGATCGTGATTTCCACCGACCGCGCGATTTCATCTGCGCTGATCGTCACCGAACTGGTGTCGAACGCTGCGAAGCACGCCTATCACGGCGGTAGCGCGGGCAGCGTATGGGTCGATATCGGCGCGACCGGCGTCGACAGCTTTTTCATCGCCATTCGCGATCAAGGCGGGGGACTTCCAGAAGGCTTCCAATTCGGCGACGGAAAGGGGTTAGGCGCCCGCATGGTCCGCGCGCTCGCCGAACAATTGAGCGCGTCTTTGGAGGTCGTCGCGCGCCGTCCCGGCGTCGAGTTCGTCGTCACCGCCCCGCTTGCGCCCTAAGACGCTCGACTTCATTTTTCCGCCTCGTTGTCGAGACGGTCGAGCAACTGCAGAAGGTGGTCGGGGATAGGCTCGACAGTCACGGCGTCATATATCGCTTTCAGCTGGTCGGCGATATATTGGTCGGCCTTCGCCGCCTCCGCGCCGCCTGCTGGCGCAGTCTTTCTCGCCCCCTTTCGCGGTTTCCTCGACGTTTTGTCCGGCATCGATGAATCCCCAAGACCTCATCTTGGCTGCAGTCACCCCGAAGTCTCCGGCCGGCCGCCTCATTCCATGCGGAAACTACCAGCACACTACTGTAGGAACCGCAAGGAATTGATCCGTCTTTAGCTCAGTCCGACGCGACGTCGGCCGACCGCTCCGAAGAGGCCGGATCACTCGTTCCAGTTTTCACAATGTCCTTCAGCGGGGCGATCAAACGCCATCTGGCGCCGTCAGGCTCGAAGCTCAATATCGAAGAGGCGTTGAGGCCTGCGGCGGTGAGACGTTCGATAATGACTTTGCCGAACCCGGAGGTTGCCCCCGGGTCCACCCGGGGTCCGCCGCGTTCCTGCCACGTCATCTGAAGCTTCGGCTCGTCCCCGCTATTGTCGATTCGCCAAATGAGAGAGACCTCGCCGTCAGCTCTCGAGAACGCGCCGTGCTTGACAGCGTTGTCGCACAGCTCACGCAAAGCAAGGCCAAGCGTTTGGGTCGCATTGGGACTGAGCAGGACCTGCGGCCCCCCGATTGCGAGGCGCTTTTCCCGACACCGAGCCGTTTGGGCCCGCACCAGCGACTCGAGCGGAACGCCGCGCCAATTCCGATCGGTTAGCAAATCCTGACTGGCGGCCAGTCCGAGCAGCCGTTCGGAGTATCTTCTCTGAAATTCCTGGACCGTTTTCGCGTTCACCACGCCACAGCGGGCAATGGCTTGCGCGACGGCGAGCAGATTGCGCGAACGATGATTGACCTCCGCCATGAGGTCCCGAATGTTCTCCTCGCGGAGCTTTTGTTCATCGATGTCGGTGGTCGTGCCATACCACCGCACGACGGCTCCTTGTGCGTCAAGCAGCGGCGATGCACGACTGAGATGCCACGCATATCCCTTGCCAATCGCAAACAGGCGGTGCTCCATTTCATAGGGAACCGCAGCCTCTTTGGCGCGGAGCCACGCTTCCGCCGTCCCCCGCCGATCATCGGGGTGGATGATCTCTTCCCAATCCGTCTGGCCGATCGCTCCGTATCTCTCGCGACGCGCATTGGCGTATTCGATGCGGCCGTCGGGACCCGCCGTCCACACCAGTTGAGGCACGCTGTCGGCCAGAAGGCGGAAATGCTCTTCGCGGGTTCGCAGTTCCTGCTCGGTGTTTCGATGCTGCTCTGTTCGTAAGGCCAACAGTTCGGAAGTTCTCGCCAAAGCGTCGGAAAGGCTGTCAAACTCGCGAATGCCCGTGGATGGCGCGTGGGGCGCCCGCGCGCCGGTCAGGACATTCTTCGTCTTCGAACTCGAGCTCTCGCACTCGTCGCGTGAGCGCGCGACCATTCAGATAGGACAATAGCAGGCTGCCCAGCATCGCAAGCGCCGCCAGGAGCGAGGTGAGCGCAAACGCGCTAGAACCAATTCCAAGCCCGCGCGCATCTGCGGCGACGCCTACAGTCCATCCTCCCTCCACCGGCGCGTAGGCGGAGATTATCTTTTGTCCATCAATCGAATTGTAAGTCACCGTCGATGCAGGCAAGCTTCGCCCAGCATCACGAAACTCTGCGCTCGCCAGCGTCCCCGGACCCCCAGCTTCGCTCGGAATCCGCGCGACAAAAACGCCCTTGCGATCGACAATTCCAGATAGCCAGTCTGGCGGAAAGTTCTGACGTCGCATCAGATCGCGGAATTGTTTTAGAGAAAGAAGCATCGCGATTTCATAGACAGCCTTGCCATCAAGAAATACCGGGGTTTCGATCGAGGCGTTCGGTTCCGGCAACGCTGGATCCGCGTTGATGTCCGAAAGGAAAGCGGAACCCGATTCGATCGCTCGCCGAACGAGCGCGGTGCGATCGTGCAGCAGCGGCGAATTCGAAGGCGCCGGCGGGATGCTCAGCACAGGATCGCCGTCAGCGGTCGACACGATCAACTTGACGCCAGGCGCTTCAGCAAGCGTATCTCGTGCTTGCTCCGCGAACCCGGTCAAATCCCCGTGCTGAAGGGGACTCGAATGCGACAGCGCCGCAGACAGAAGGAAATAAGCGTTTATTTCGCGCCCAACAGTGTCAGCGAATGCATAAGCGTCGCCGATTAGCTCATTCCGCTCCGCTTCCCGTTCGTCATGGGCGATCCATCCGACCATGAGCAACGCGAAAAGGACGAGCGGCAGAACGATGACAAGCGTCGACACGCCCAAACGCCAGCTCAACGACCGGGACTTGGCCATAGCGCCGGTCCTGTCAGCCAAATCCTTCGAAAGGGTAAACGACTCCTTTAGCGGGAGGTTTTCCAACCGCCTTATCGGTCCGGCTTTCCGCGCGCCGCGTCGTGTTCCCTGCCTGCGACTTGTATCGGCCGTCGACAACACAATCCCAATGAGCGGCGGCGACCGCGCCGTCAACCCTCGTCGAAGCGCCGCCGAACCGTGCGAGCTCGTTGGGCAGAGAGTGCGGCGGCGATTGCCCCGATGCCGATGACGATCCTTCCTTGGTCATCCAGGACATGGATCCGTTTTCCTCGCGTGCTTTCGAGCTCGGCCATACGGAAAACTCGACCCCAAACGCTCTCGAGGTCGGCCGCCGGATGGCGTTCGCGTGACAGCCGCGATCCATCTCCGCCGATCAGGCAGAATTCGTAATACGGCACGGCGGTTCCTCCCTCACTCGCCCTCGGTACGCCGAACGTCCGAGGAGAGCTAAGGTTCCGGCCGGGTAGACGTTTTTTTTGGCGCTTAGCTTGAACGGCCAGGAGCCGATAAAACGCCAAACAGCCGTCCGGACTGTCGTCAGCCGGCCGCCGCTTTCGCCACAGTCCTCTGGGACTTCCGATCGAAGAACAAGGCTTGGCTGATCACCGCCTTGACCGCATCCGCGCTGAAAGGCTTGGTGATCAGGAACGCCGGCTCCGGCGCCTGCCCGGTGAGAAAGCGCTCGGGAAAGGCGGTTATGAAAATAACTGGGACTTCCTGAGTGCCCAAAATCTCATTAACCGCGTCGAGCCCGGAACTTCCGTCGGCAAGTTGAATGTCGGCCAGAATAAGGCCCGGACGGCGCTTGAGCGCCGCGCGCACCGCTTCGGTATGAGTCCGAGCAATCGTCGCCACATCATGGCCCAGTTGCTCGACGAGCGTCTGGATGTCGAGGGCGATGAGGGGTTCATCCTCGATGATAAGGACTGAGGTGCGAATTTGTTTGGAAATTTCGCGGCCCGCCCGCTCAATAAGGTCAGTCGCCGCGTCTTCCGAGCAACCCATGATTCGCCCGATTTCCTTCGGTCTGAAAGACTCGACCGCACTCAAGAGGAAGGCCATTCGCGGCTCGAGAGAGATGGCCGCGAGATTCCTGTTTGCGCCGCCTTCGTCACCGAAATCCGCAAGATCGACATGGGCGTTGAGCGGCACATTGCGCCAGCTGCGCAGGAACAACTTGTAGAGAGCGACTTTAGGATCGAGTTCGGCGTCGAAACAATCGGGATCCGCTAAAATCGCCTCAAGCGTGGCCGCGACATAAGCGTCGCCCGCCGCCTGGGTTCCGCACAAAGCGCGCGCAAACCGACGCAGGAAGGGGATGTGCGGCGCAATCGCGTCCGAGATCGACATGTCGTTCCTCCTCGTCATCAGGCGTCCAAATGGCAGTAGGGATTAGTTCACAAGCAATCACGCCAATTGCAAGCCCCCACCTCCTTCTGAGGGCGGAGCGTATCCCGCAAGGGCGTCTGGAGGAATTGTCAATTCTAAGTCCTGAGCTCCCGTACACAGATCATGACCCGAATTGCGTATGCAGGCGCGAAAACCCGCCGGAACGGATTTTGTTCCCGAGTCCCCTAACAAAAATGTTTTGTCGGCGGGCCGGGCGTGGAAGCGAGCCGACATGACCAGCGTATCACGCCTGGGGGGCCTTATGGAACCGCCGCAGCCGGAACTCGTTTATGATGGGGTTCAAACCGGGGCTGGCTCTTGGGAATGAAAGACGGCGTGTTGAAGTGGACGCACGGCCCGTCTTTCGAGGAAGACGGGATCCGTTTTCGTCTTTGGGCGCCGAAAGAAGAGCGGATCGCTCTCATTATCGACGGCCGCGATCCCATCGCGATGGATCGCAAAGAGAATGGCTTTCACGAGACCTTGGTCAAGGGCCTACCCGCCGGCGCCCGCTATATGTTCGCTCTGTCGAGTGGACAGCGCGTTCCCGATCCGGCGTCTCAATTCCAGCCCGACGACGTCGACGGTCCAAGCGAAGCGATCGATCCACGCTCATATCATTGGCGCGAGTCGTGGGCAGGCCGCGAATGGCGCGACCTCGTTCTCTACGAACTCCACGTCGGCGCTTTCTCGCCTCAAGGCAGATTTGCGGGGGCGGCTCTTAAGTTGGGCCACCTCGCGGACCTGGGGGTGACGGGCGTCGAGATCATGCCGGTTAGCGACTTTAAGGGCCGCTGGAACTGGGGCTACGACGGGACGTTCCCCTACGCTCCCGACGCCAGTTATGGGCGACCAGAGGACTTCAAGTCGTTCGTCGAGGCCGCGCACGCTCACGGCGTCGCGGTCCTGCTTGACGTCGTTTACAACCACTTCGGGCCTGAAGGGAATTTTCTTCGGCTCTATGCCCCTGATTTCTTCACGAGCCGCCATAAGACGCCCTGGGGCGATGCGATTCAATTCGACGGACCCAACTCGCGCCCGATGCGCGACTTCTTCATTGAGAACGCCGAATATTGGCTTGAGGAGTTTCATCTCGACGGACTGCGCTTCGACGCCATCCACGCCATAAAGGACGATTCGCGGCCGGATCTCCTCGACGAACTTGCGGCGCGCCTTCGCGCGCGATTCTCGCGGCCAATCCATCTCATCTTGGAGAACGAGGACAACGTTCCGCAGCGCCTGACGCGCCACGACAGAGAGGCCAAACTCTACACCGCGCAATGGAACGATGACATCCATCATGTTCTCCATGTCGCCGCGACCCATGAGAGCAGCGGCTACTACGCCGCTTACGGCTCAACGGAGCTCTTGGGGAAAGCCATCGCCGAAGGCTTCGCCTACCAGGGCGAGATAATGCCTTATCGCAATGCCCCACGCGGCGGCCCCAGCGCCGAATTGCCGCCGGACGCCTTCGTTTCGTTCATCCAAAATCACGACCAGATCGGCAATCGCGCGTTTGGCGAACGGCTGAACTCTTTGGCGCCCCCGGAAGTCATCCGGGCGCTGGCTAGCGTCTATCTACTCGCTCCCCAGATACCGATGCTGTTCATGGGCGAGGAATGGGGCGCGACGCAGCCATTCCTCTTTTTCTGCGACTTCAGTGGAGAGCTGGCGGAGGCCGTGAGAAGAGGGCGGCGCGAGGAATTCTCGCGCTTTCCCGAGTTTGCCGATCGGGAGCGAGTGGCCAAGATCCCCGATCCCTGCGCGGAAGCAACGTTCCTCGCATCCAAGCTCGATTGGAGCCGGATCGACCCGACGCATCTGGCCTATTACCGCGCTCTCCTGAAGACCCGTCACGACTTCGTGCAACGCTTGCTGCCTTCCATTCGGCATGGGGGCAAGGCGCGTGTGGTGGGTGAGCAGGCGGTGCGAGTCACATGGCGAGCGGGAGAGCGGCGGCTTATCCTCGACGCCAATCTCTCGTCCAGTCCCGTCGCGTTTCCAGCGGTCAAAATCCAGCCATTTTGGCTTTGCGGCGACGCCGGCGCTTCGTTCGGACCTTGGACCGTGCGCTGGGGACTCGATCCGGAATGAATGTTCCTCGCGCGACCTATCGCCTGCAGCTGCACGCGGGCTTTGGTTTCAATGAAGCAGCGGCGGTCGCGCCTTACCTCGCGCAACTCGGCGTCAGTCACGTCTATCTCTCTCCGATCTTCAAGGCGCGCCCAGGCAGCGCACACGGCTACGATGTCGCCGACCACAACCAACTCAATCCGGAACTCGGGACGGAGGAGGATTTCACTTCGATGATCGAAGCCTTCCGCCATCAGGGACTCGGGCGGATCCTGGACATCGTTCCCAATCACATGGGCGTATGGGGCGCCGACAACCCGCTGTGGCTCGATGTCCTTGAGTGGGGTCCCTATTCCCAATATGCAGGCTGGTTCGACATCGACTGGTCAGCCCAGGACGGCAAGCTGCTCGCGCCTCTGCTTGGCGCGCAATATGGCGAGGAGCTGAGATCGGGAAAACTCAAGCTTCATTTCGAAGCCGACGGAAGTTTCGCTGTTTGGGCTTATGAGGCCCACAAGCTGCCGATCCACCCGTTGACCTTTCCGCAAATCCTTGGTCATCAACACCCGGCCCTGGATCGGATGGCCGACCTCTTTCTCGACTTGCCCCAATGGAGGCCGCAGGTTGCGGAGAGAGCGCGCGCGTTGAAGAGCGAACTCGCTTCCCTCGCCAACGAAGACGGTGGCGCCCGCGCGGCGATCGATGCTCGGGTGGATGAGTTCAACAGCGACTGGCATGAACTCGATCGGCTCATTCGCGAGCAGTTCTGGCGTGTGGCGTTTCATCGCGTGGCCGAGGACGAGATCAACTACCGCCGCTTCTTCAATATCAACGACCTTGCGGGCCTACGGATAGAGATCGGTCCGGTCTTCGACCATGTGCACGCCCGCATATTCCGCATGCTCGAAAACGGCGAAATCGATGGCCTGAGAATCGATCATATCGATGGGCTCTTTGATCCCAAGGCCTATCTCGAGGCGCTTCGGGCCAACGCAAGCCGGCCGTTCTATTTGGTCGTCGAGAAGATCTTGCGCCGCCACGAGTCGCTGCGGGCCGACTGGCCCGTCGAGGGCACGACCGGCTACGACTACGCCAATCTGGCCTTGGCAGTCCTCATAGATCCTGCGAGCGAGCTGGCTTTCACGCAGGCCTATCACGACCTCGTCGGAGAGGACCAGGACTTCGCCGCGGTCGCGCGCGACTGCAAGCTCAGGATCATGGACAATGAAATGGCGAGCGAGCTCAACGCGCTCGGTCGCCGAGCGGCGCAACTGGCCGGTCAGAGTCCGATGACCGCGGATTTGACGCGCGCGCTGCTTCAGCGCGCGATCAGACAGGTCGTGGCGAACTTTCCCGTCTACCGGACTTATCTCGACTTTGCCGGGATGCCTGCCGACGCTGACCGCCGCGATATCGCCTGGGCGATGACACGCGCCAGGCGTTGCGATCCGGACGTTCATCCATCCGCCTTCGATTTCCTGCAGAACCTCCTGATGGCGGAAACGGAACAACCGCCCACGCAAGAGCTCAGCCATACCGCAGGGCTTCGCTTCGCAATGAAGGTGCAGCAGTTCTCGGGTCCTGTCATGGCCAAGGGTGTCGAGGACACCGCCTTCTACCGCTACAATCGGTTCGTCGCGCTCAACGAGGTCGGCGGCGCGCCTGAGCGGTTTGGCCTCGCCCCTGCCCTGTTCCACAAGACGAACGCCGCGCGCGCCCAGAATTGGCCGCACGCGATGCTGGCGACCGCGACGCACGACACCAAGCGCGGCGAAGACAACCGGGCGAGGCTCGCCGTTCTCTCCGAAATGCCGGAGGAATGGCGTCGGCGGGTCGAGACCTGGACCCGCATCTTGCGAGCGAGACGCGGCGACGTCGAACGCATAGCGGCGCCCGACCGCGACGACGAATACTTGCTCTACCAGATGTTTGTGGGCTCCTGGCCCATCGACATGCTCGACAACCCTAGCGACGCGCAAAAAGAAGCCTATGGCGTCCGCCTTCACGCGGCGATCGAGAAATCCCTGCGCGAGGCGAAGCGCCGCTCGAGTTGGGCGGCGCCCGACGCTGAATATGAGCAGGCGACGCAGGCGTTCGCGCGCGAGGCGCTGCGGTCGGACACGTTCCTTTCCAATTTTTTGCCCTTCGCGCGGCGTCTGGCGCGGTTCGGGATCGAAAACAGCCTCGTTCAGACCGTTGGCAAACTCACAGCGCCCGGCGTACCCGATGTTTATCAAGGTTGCGAGCTGTGGGACCTCAATCTTGTCGATCCCGACAATCGGCGACCCATCGATTTCGTTCTTCGTGAGGCGGCCATGGCGGACCTTGCGGCTCGTCTCAAAGCTCCAGACCAGCGCTCCGCGCTGTTCAAGGCGTTGATGGACGAATGGCAAGACGGTCAAGTCAAGCTGGCGGCAACCGCGCTCCTGCTCGCTCTCCGGCGCGACGAGCCGAAACTTTTCGCGGCCGGCGACTATCAGCCAATCGCCATCGAGGGCGATCGATCGGATTGGGCCTTTGGCTATGTCCGGGCTTCGGGAGACCGAAAGCTCGCTGTCGTGATGGCGCGCTACCCCGCCCATCGGGAGGCGGAGCCCAAGTGGAGCGCGACCGCGCAATTGCCTGCAGGCAAGTGGTTCGACCTCTTCCGCGGCCAGGATGCGACGGTCGATGCGCCTCTCCATGAGTGGCTGCAGCCGCTGCCGCTCGCGGTGATGCTGGCCAGGTAGTTGTAGACGCGGTCCATAGCCCGTCGAAAGACGGGCGTCCTTCAGGACGCCCCAGACCGCTGACAAACCCCGTCATTGTTCGGCGGGGTTTGTTTTTTTGTGGGGGAGTGGGCGGGTGGAGCGCCGGGCCTTGCTGTCTCAGGCTGTGGGGGCGAGCCGTGTGGCGGCGGAGAGGGCGATCTTCTTCATGTTCTGCGCGGCGGCGGCCATCAGGCATTGACACTGGACCCGCACGAGGCCGCGGAACCGGGCGTAGCGATGGCCGAAGAGCTGCTTGGCGTCGGCGAAGGATCGCTCCACTGTCTCCTTGCGCCGCGCGTAGACGCGCTTGCCCCAATCGGTGAGGCGGCGGGCGTCCGTGCGCTCGCGCGCGTCCTGCCAGACATGGCGGGTGATGGTCCGCTCGGCCTTGCCGTTCGTCGTGCACGAGGCGAGCTGCGGGCAAGCCGAGCAGATCTTTCGATCCGAGCGATAATGGCGATAGCCGTCGCGGTCGGTCAGCGCATAGGTCAAGGGCTGGCCTTGCGGGCAGCGATAGACGTCGTTCTCGCGATCGTAAGCGAACCGGCTTCGGCGCATCATGCCCGGCCTCGGCGGGGTCGGCGCGCGATAGCCGGTGACGCCGGCGATCCCCCGGTCTTCAAGGCCCTTGGCGATGGCGGCGGAGGCGTAGCCTGCGTCCAGCCCGACCGCCGTCACCGCTAAGCCGAAGCGCTCGCGCTGCCGATCGAGCCGTTCAAGATAGGGAATGCTGTCGTGGACATTGGCGGGCGTGGCGTAGGTGTCGGTGATGAGGCCAAGGCGTCCATCGACAGTGCGGTGGTCGAGATAGAAGAAGCCCTTCGGCTTGCCGTCCCGCACCATGTAGCCGGCTTGCGGGTCGCTCCGGCTGACCTTGGTCTCCTTCACCTCCGGCTCGCGCGGCGCGGGCGCGAGCGGCTTAAGCCGGTGCGCGGCGCGATCCTCCTCGACCGCCGCGTCAAGCGCCTCCCAATAGGCCGCTCGCGACTTGGCTGCGGGCTCAAGATCGAACTTGTTCTTGTTGGCGCTGGCCTTGAGATGGGTCGAATTGGTGTAGAGCGTCGTTCCCTCAATCAGGCCAAGCGCCATCGCCTGCTCGACAATGCGGTCGAAAATCGCCTGCGGGATCGAAGCGTCCTGATAACGCCGCCTTCGGTTCTGGCTCAGCGTCGAGGCGTCGAACACCGGATCGGTCAGTTTGAGCCCGAGAAACCAGCGATAGGCGACGTTGACCTCGATCTCGCGGATAAGCTGCCGCTCCGAACGGACGCCGAACAGATAGCCGACGAACAGGGCCTTGAACATCAGCGTCGGATCGAGCGGCGGGCGCCCGTTGTCGGCGCAGTAGAGCGGCGCCGTCAGATCGTGAATGAAGGAAAAATCGACCGCCGCCTCAATCTTGCGAACAAGGTGATCGGCCGGAACCAGCTGCTCCAGGCTAACGATCTCAAGCGAAGTCTGAACCGGGCCAGGACGACGAATTATAGCCAACTCAATCAAAAACCCCTGGCCAAAGCCAGGGGTTTGTCAGCGGTCTGGGCGTCGGACGCCCTTCGGACCGCGCCGGCCGCGCTCAGGAGCGCGGCGCTGTGCGCTCAAGCCGCCGTTTTAACGAAAGCTCGCGACCCCGCGAAGGTTGAGGTCGCGGATCTTCTTGCGCAGCGTGTTGCGGTTCAGTCCGAGAATCTCCGCCGCCTTGATCTGGTTGCCGCGGGTCCAGGTCAGGGTGGCCGCGATCAGCGGCGCTTCGAGGTCGTGCAGCACCCGGTGATAAAGCCCGACTTGAGGGCTGGCGCCGGCGAACGAGTGAAAAAGATCGGCGACCGCGCGCTCCATCGCGGCGTCAAAACCATCTCCGGAGATCTGAGAGGCCGTAGCGGCGACGCGTTTCCTTCCGTCCTCTCTTTCCGCCGCCGACGGCGGAAACATGGGCAGGGCTCCCGCGTTGAGCTCGGTTTCGATCAGCGCTTCCCCGATCACGTCCTGGGGGTAGAGCGCGGCAAGGCGACGGGTCAGATTTTCAAGCTCGCGCACGTTCCCGGGCCAAGGATAGCGACGAAGCCGATCCATGGCCGCAGGCTCGAATGTCTTGACAGGAAGCCCCTCCGACGAATTGCGCTGGAAGAAGGCGCGCACGAGGTCGGGAATGTCCTCCGGGCGTTCGCGCAACGGTGGAAGACGGATCGGCACAACGTTGAGGCGGAAGAACAAATCCTCGCGAAAGGTCCCTTGCTGGATCGCGTAGCGCAGGTCCTTATTCGTCGCGGCGACGATCCTCACGTTCGTCTTGATCGGCGTGCGGCCGCCGACGGTCGTATATTCGCCCTGCTGCAGCACACGAAGAAGGCGGGTCTGGGCCTCCATCGGCATGTCGCCGATTTCGTCGAGGAACAGCGTTCCGCCTTCCGCCTGCTCAAAGCGGCCGACGGAGCGCGCGGCGGCCCCGGTGAAGGCGCCCTTCTCGTGGCCGAACAATTCGCTCTCGATGAGATCTCGCGGAATGGCGGCCATATTGATGGCGACGAAAGGTCCGCCCTTGCGCTTGCCGTAGTCGTGCAGCGCTTTGGCGACGAGCTCCTTGCCGGTGCCGGATTCCCCGGAGATCATCACCGTAAGATCGGTCTGCATCAGGCGGGCGAGAACGCGGAAAATGTCCTGCATCGCCGGCGACCTGCCGACGATCGGCATCACCTCGGCCGGCGGCTCAGGCTCCTCGCGCCGTCGCTTGGGTTCAGCGAGCGCGCGGCCGACGATCGCCACCAGTTCACGCAGATCGAAGGGTTTGGGCAGATATTCGTAGGCGCCGCGCTCGGAGGCTTTGATCGCGGTGATGAAGGTGTTCTGCGCGCTCATCACGATGATCGGCAGATCAGGCCGCATCCGCTTGATGCGCGGCAAGAGGTCAAAAGCGTTGTCGTCGGGCATGACGACGTCGGTGATGACGAGGTCGCCTTCGCCCGCCGCGACCCACCGCCAAAGCCCTGCAACCGTTCCCGTCGCCCGCACCTCGTAACCCGCGCGGGTCAGCGCCTGGTTGAGAACGGTGCGAATTCCCGCGTCGTCATCGGCGACAAGGATATGCCCTGACGGCATCACCATTAGCTCCTTCGCCCCGACGCTCGGCCGATCATCTGGCCGCCGCGCGCGGCGAGCCCAGCGGCATCAGCACGCGAAACGTAGTCCTGCGCGGATGCGACTCGCACTCGATAATGCCTCCATGGTCGCCAATCAGTTTGGCCACCAGTGCAAGACCCAGACCAGAGCCCTGCGCTTTCGTCGTGACGAACGGATCGAACAGATTGCCGAGAATCTCGGGCGCAACGCCCGGGCCATTGTCCCGAATGCAGATCTCGAGCGGCAAGGCGACCGGTTCGGCGTTCGGCGTGGTGCGCAGGCGCACCCCTGGGCGATAGGCGGTTGTAAGCAATATTTCGCCCTCAACACTATCGTTTCCAATGGCTTCGGCCGCGTTCTTCACAAGATTCAGAAACACCTGGATGAGCTGGTCGCGAGATCCCAGCAATTCCGGCAGCGAGGGGTCGTAAACTTCGACAAAGCGAATGTGCCGCGCGAACCCGGCCTGCGCCAGGCGCTTGACGTGGTCCAGCACGGCGTGAATGTTGAGACTTTCCCATTGGGACGGCGTAGAAACGGCGAACGATTGCATCCGATCGACGAGTTTGACGATCCGATCAGTTTCTTCGCAGATCAACCGCGTCAGCGCCCGATCCTCGTCGCTTGCGCCCGCCTCCAGCAATTGGGCTGCGCCGCGAATGCCGGACAGCGGATTCTTGATCTCATGCGCAAGCATGAGGCCAAGCGCGCTAATTGAGCGTGCCGCGCTGCGATGCGTCAGCTGCCTGTCTATTTTTTCGGCAATCGCACGTTCCTGCAGCATAATCGCGACCGCGTCGTCCGTCTGCGAGAGCGGCGCGACGAAAACATCGACATCGTTTCGATTGCCGATCCGCGGCGTCGAAATGTCGATTTTATAACCATTGACAGTCGCGCGATTGCTCAGCGCGTCGGCGACGAGAGCGAGAACCGGGGAGTTGGACGGAATGAGATCGCTGAGACGCGAGCGCAGCAGGGCGGCCCGGCCCATGTCGAAAAAGGTTTCGGCCGCTGCGTTGACGTCGATCACCATTCCCTGCACGTCGACTGTGAGCAGCGGCTGGGCGAGCGCGTTCAAAACCTTTGCGGCGTCGAGGCGGCGTTGAGCTGCGAGCACGGTCATGCCGCCTGCCTGACCCAATCGCGATCGAAGGCGCGGGCGAGCAGCCGCCGAGCTTCGATCACGTCCTCGCTGGTCACTAGCGCACGCCGAAGCGTCGCCTCGGTTCCGGCCTGATCGGCATAGGCCGCCAAGTGTTTGCGCGCATGGCGAAGTCCCGCGCGCGGCCCGAGCTTGCCGACCAGCCAATCGAGATGCTCGAGCGCGGCCTCACGGCGCTCTTCCAACGAAGGCTCCCGCGCCGGACCGCCCTCGTCGAGCGCGCGCGATAGGGCGCCGACCAGCCAGGGCGCGCCAACCGCGGCGCGCCCGATCATCACGCCCGCCGCGCCGGAGAGGGCGAGCATTGTCCGCGCGTCCTCCCCGGTCGCGCAATCGCCATTGACGACGACGGGGATCGCGACAGCGCTGACCACCGCCCGGACGGCGGCCCAATCGGCGCGACCCTCGTAGAACTGGGAACGCGTCCGGCCGTGAACGGTCGCCATCTGGGCGCCGGCGCGTTCGGCCCGCTGTGCGAGTTCCGGCGCATTCATGGACGTTTCGTCCCAGCCCAAGCGCATCTTGACGGTTACGGGAACCGGCGCTGCCTCGACCACGGTCGCGATAAGACGCTCCGCGTCATCGAGATCCCGCATGAGCGCCGCGCCGGCCAGAGACCCCGACACCCGCCGCGACGGGCAGCCCATGTTGATGTCGATTAGGACGGCGCCCGCGTCGACCACGCGGCGCGCCGTTTCGGCCAAAGCCTTGGCGTGGCGCCCGACGACCTGAACCGCATGGGGGGCCAAGCCCTCGCCCTCGGCGCGGATTGAAGCTTCCGCATCGCCTTGGAGAAAGGTCTCGGCCGCGACCATCTCGGAAAATACGAGCGCAGCCCCGAAGCGGCGAGCGATCCGCCGCATGGCCAGATCGCTGACGCCGGACATCGGGGCAAGCAGCGCCCGCCCCTCGAGCCGGATAGGTCCTATCGTAATCGCGGGGGAGACGCCTAAAGATTGGGCATCACTCATTCTGCCTACACTCTAGTCAGTTGTACGACGAAGGCAAGTCCGAAGCGTTCTTCAGCATCGGGATTAAGCGCTATCTCCGGGTCCGGGAAAGAGATGGTCGATGCGGCCGCTCGCCCAGTAGGCCGCAAGTCCGATCCACTCATGTATGGCGATCTCGAAGGTCCTAAGATTTCGAACCGGCTCGAAGGTCAATCTCAGATCATCCGGCCACCGACCCCGGGTGCGGAAAGCCACAGGATAGGCGATCGGGCGAAATCCGTCCTTTTCGAAAAGGCCCATCGCGCGCGGCATATGAAAGGCGGAGGTGACGACGATCCAGCGCTGCGAAGGCTGAGGGTGAACGATCGCGGCGGTGAAGCGGGCGTTCTCATCGGTGTTGCGGGACTTGTCCTCGATCGTCACCCGTTCCGGTGCGATGCCCATTTGTGACATGAATTTGCGGGCTTGCAACGCCTCGGTGGACGTCTCCCCGGTAAAGGATGAGCTCCCGCTCGTATAGACGACCCGAGCCTGCGGAAAGCGCTTGGCCAAGACCACCGCCTCCGTCAGCCGTTCGCCGCCCTCGTCGAATACGGTCTCGTGCCTGGCTCGGCTCACCCCATCGTCGATCGCTCCGCCGAGCACGATTATGCCCTCCGGCGGAGCGAAATCCGGCGGCGGCAGAGGGAAGCGGTCCTCCAACGGCGCGATCAGAAGGATGCCCAAAGGCAAGGTCGCAGCCACAAGCAGAATGAGGACCGCGGCGAGCGCCAGTCCGCGTCCGAAACGCGCGCGCCGGCCATAGCAAAGGAGCACGCCAATGAGCGTGGCGAACAACAAGAGGTTGATCGGCGAGGCGATCATCCAGAATATTTTCGACGCAAAGAAGAACACGAGCCGCCGACCCCCTGAGTGCGCCGCTTCATGGCAAGGGCGGAGGCTTGTCGCAAGACGCGCCGTCGCCTACCCTTCCTGCTTTCAACCCCAAAGGATCGCGATCGCGATGAAGCCTGCACGCGATGTTGTCGCAGCGATTGGCCGCACGCCGCTCATCAAGCTTCGCGCCGCCTCCGAGGCCACAGGATGCACGATTCTCGGCAAGGCGGAGTTCATGAACCCGGGCGGCTCGGTCAAGGACCGCGCGGCGATGGCAATCATCAATGACGCGGTCGCGCGCGGCGCCTTGCGGCCCGGCGGCGTCATTGTCGAGGGCACAGCCGGCAATACGGGCATCGGCATTGCGATGGTGGCGAGCGCGCTCGGCTATCGCGCCGTGATCGTCATTCCCGACACCCAGGCGCAGGAAAAGAAGGACATGCTGCGCCTTGCCGGCGCGGAATTGATCGAGGTTCCGGCCGTCCCCTATTCCAACCCGAACAATTACGTGCGCTATTCGGGGCGTCTCGCCGAGGCGCTCGCCAAGACTGAACCCAACGGCGCCGTCTGGGCCAACCAGTTCGACAATGTCGCCAACCGGCGCGGCCATTATGAAACGACTGGCCCGGAGATTTACGACGATCTCAACGGCCGCCTCGACGGCTTCGTGAGCGCGGTCGGCACCGGCGGAACGCTGGCCGGCGTGGGCATGGCGCTAAAGGAGCGTAACCCGGACATCAAGATCGGGCTCGCCGACCCGTTGGGCGCCTCGCTCTACTCGTTTTATACGACCGGCGAACTCAAGAGCTCGGGCTCCTCGATCACCGAGGGCATCGGCCAAGCCCGAATCACCGCCAATCTGGAAGGCGCGCCGGTCGATTTCCCCTACCAGATCCCCGACGAGGAGGCGCTGCCGATCATCTTCGATCTCGTCGTGCAAGAAGGTCTCTTGCTCGGCGGTTCTTCGGGCGTCAATATCGCCGGCGCGCTTCATCTCGCTCGCGAGCTTGGCCCCGGCCACACGATCGTGACGCTCTTGTGCGATTCCGGCGCCCGCTATGCGTCCAAGCTGTTCAATCCGGCCTTTCTGCGCTCGAAGAACCTCCCCGCCCCGGATTGGCTGGAAGCGAAAGGCGGCGCGCCTCAGGTCTTCGTTCAATGACCGAGGCCCTCTTTCGCGAAGACGCGTACCGGGCCGAGACGGAAGCGGCCGTGCTCGCCTCGGAACCGCGCGGCATTGCGCTCGATCGCACGGTCTTCTACGCCCAAGGCGGAGGGCAGAGCGGCGATCGAGGGACGATTCTGCTCGAAGACGGGACGATGATTCCGATCGTCAACACGGTCTATGACGCAGATCGCGCGACCATTCTGCACGTGCCCGCCGAAGGGGCCGCCCTGCCCCGCCCGGGCGCGCGCGTGATCGCCCGCATCGACTGGGACCTGCGCTTGAAACGCATGCGCGCCCACACCGCCCTGCATCTGCTTTCGGTCGTCGCGCCCTATCCGGTGACGGGGGGATCGGTCGGCGACGCGGAGGGGCGGCTCGATTTCGATTCGGGCGAGGCCGTCCTCGACAAGGCGGAGGTCGAGCGCCGGCTCAACGAACTGATCGCCCTTGACGCGGCGGTCAGCCATCGCTGGATCGCCGACGCGGAGCTCGAGGCCAACCCCGGCCTGATCAAGACCATGTCGGTCAAGCCGCCGATGGGGACGGGCCGGGTGCGTCTGGTCGCAATCGAGGGCCTCGATCTTCAGCCCTGCGGGGGAACGCATGTCGCGCGCACCGGCGAAATCGGCCCCGCCTCGGTGACGGGTATCGAGAAAAAGGGCAAGATCAACCGCCGTGTGCGCATTGCGCTCGGGCCAGCGTGAGCGGATCGAAGTCCCATGCCTTCCCGCAACTTCATCACCACCGCCGAACTCGCAGCCGAGCTCGGCGATCCCGATCTCGGCGTGATCGACGCGTCGTGGCACCTGCCCAACACCGGGCGGATCGGCGCGGCCGAGTTCAAACTGAAGCACATTCCCCACGCCGTGTTCTTCGACATCGACCTGATCGCCGACGCCGAGCAGGGCCTGCCGCATATGCTGCCGAAGCCCGAGGCGCTGGCCAAGGCGATGACCGCGCTCGGCCTCGGCGATCGTATGCGCTTCGTCGTCTATGACGCGCTTGGCCTCTACGCCGCCGCGCGGGTATGGTGGACTTTGCGCGCCTACAGCGTCGAAGACGTGCGCATTCTCGATGGCGGCCTGCCGAGATGGATCAAGGAAGGGCGGCCGCTGGAAGCGGGCGACGCTCGTCCCAAGCCGCGCGTCTTCACGCCCCGGGAGGCGGACGGCTTCGTCGCCTCGCTCGAGGAGGTGCGCGCGGCGCTCGCGACCGGCTCGGCCCAGGTGGTCGACGCCCGCGCCGCCGAGCGCTTCCGCGGCGCCGTGCCGGAGCCACGGCCAGGCGTCCGAAGCGGCCGCATCCCCGGCAGCCTCAACCTGCCCTTCGTCGACATCATCGAGCACGGCTCGCTCAAAGCCCCTGACGCGCTCAAGGCCGCATTCGCCGAGCATGGGATCGACCTCAGGAAGCCGATCATCACCACCTGCGGCTCGGGCGTGACCGCGGCCATCCTGGCGCTCGCGGTCGAGGAAGCCGGCGGCACGGTCGCAGGCCTCTATGACGGCTCATGGGCCGAATGGGGCTCGCGCGCTGACTGCCCGGTGGCGACCGGGCCGGAGTGAGCAGCGGCGCCCGTCTGGACGCAGGCGGGCGGATACAACCCGACGCGCGAACCAGGCGGAAATAAACGCCCATAAACGTCAGTAAACGCTAGTAAATTTACTAGCACTTACTAGCGTTTATTTTTCCGAATCGGGACTTTTCAATGGGTTACGAGCGAAAAAATAAAAAAAATCGGGCTCCTAATCCAAGGTTGTATTCCCGACATTCCGGTCGCGATCGATGGCCCCAATCTCGCGTTCTCGTCGCCGGCGAGCTGTACGACCGAACCCAGCGAATTAAAGGTATAGCACAGATCCCGCTCTTCAGGAAGGATTTGTCGAATTGACGCTTCGCGATCGTGAGCACCACGCTGAGCGACCCTTAGGACGGCTGGTTGCAAAGCGGACCTTTCCGCTGCGTCAAATAGGCGTGAGGGAGGCGGCTTTAGCCTTGCTTCCTATACGAGGTTGTGTTGAGATAAATAACGCTTTTAGTAAGCGTAATTATCTCTTTTGAACAGACGTTTAAGGGGAAGTCCAAGATGAGGAGACATGTCTCTACAGCCGCTCTCGCCGCAGCTTTGTGCTTATCGCTGACCGGAGCAGCCTCCGCCGGAACGCTTTTCTTTGACCTCGGGCCCAGCAATGAAGATCTCACGCTGTATGGGATTGGCCCGGTTTCGCTCGGCATTGGGGGCTTCAGGGTTGTTCAAGGGTCTGGCGTGTTTGACCCAACCACGGACATTTCGACGTTCACGCTGTCAGGTTCGATCACGGGCGGGTCGCCAGGCTTCGACTCGGGAACCTACGCCTTTGTCACGACCTACCCGGGCGAAGACGCACCCTCAGGCGGGCCGAACGCGCCGTATGCTGAGTCCAATTTCTCCAACACCAATGAATTCAACTACAGTTTGCTCGATCGCAGCACGACGATGACGCTGGATCTGTTCGGCACGCCGACGGGCGATCATGCAATCCCGCTTGTGGTCGGGGGCAATTTCGTAGCGGGCGCCAACTTTAGTTTTTTCTACACGTCTCCTAGCTGCAGCGGGCCCACCCCGTCCTGCACTCAGAACGATGTAGGGTTGACGCCGGGCGCTTCCATCTTTGGTCCTGTGACGATCTCGGCCTCGATCACAACCGATCTTCCGGAGCCATCGACCTGGGCGATGATGCTGATCGGCTTTGGTGGTTTCGCGTTTGCTGGATACCGCAGCGCAAAGAAGAGAAACGGATCGGCGGTCTCGGTCTGATCGAAAAGAGTTCGTGGGGTTTTGAAAGGCCACCGTCGGAGGCGGCCTTTCTTTTTGGTCGCTCCACCCGCCACACGCGTGTGGGAAAGTCGTTATCGCCCGGACGCCACACTTTTCCGGAATTGGCGCCGATGAACGATAGCGGCGCCGTGCGGCGTTGTCGTGATGGCCGGGTCAAGCCTGGACGCTTCAGAGCTCCGGCCGTGTCGCCTTCCATACGCGATCAATAGCCAACGCGACGATAAGGCCCATTTGGCGAGAGTTGAGTTCGGCTGTCGCCGACAACCGAGGACCCGGCCGCGGGCCCCGGCTGCCCGCCACCGCTGCAGGACGATCTGAATTGTCTCGTGGAAGCGGCAGACCGGCGCTGAAATCGGCGAAGTGGCGGCTGCGTCCATCAATGGCGTCGACCCAACCACGGAGATAGGAACAGCGCCGTTCGCGCTGTTCTGTGAGACGTCCGTATTTCGACGCGTTTCCCGTCGAGTTTTGAAGGATTTCGATCAATTTGGACGTCCGTTGGCATGAACTCACCGATTGCGCTTCGGGCGAGAATTACGCACGGGACCGGTGAACAGGCGGCCTTGGCCTTTAGTCCTGGAAAAAGCGTTCCAGGTCCGGACGGCGTTCGATGATCGCGCGCGCCCGCTCCTGCAGCTTGCCGTTGACCCGCTCAAGGAACGGCGTTCCGACCTCAACATGCTTGCTCTGCTCGAGCGCAACTTCGTCTGAAAGGTCGCGCAGCTCCGGATGCCTGTCCGAGATCTCCCTGATCTTGTCCCTAAGACGCGCGTTCTTCTGTCGCAACTCGTCGTCCGTCATGGCCCGCTTCCTCATTTCTCCGCTTTGGCTCCGCCCTGCCAGAAAAGCCCCGCGCAAGGAGGTACGCGCGCGGGGCTAACGAGCGCCTTCTTCAGCTGCCGGCTAGGGAAGCGCGCCCGTCTGAACTACAACCGAAGGCTGGTCACCTTGTTCCTCGGCGCGCCCGCGCGCATTGGCCGCGCGGCGATCACGGTGATATTTCAGCGAATCGCGCGCGCCGCGCAAAACCTAACCCACCGCTTTAAGGACCTACGATGAGCACGAAGAAGACGCTCAACATCGGTCTTGTCGGTTGCGGATTCATGGGCCGCACGCATTCGAACGCCTTCAGCAAGGTCAATCAGTTTTTCGAACTCGACGCTCAGCCGGTTCTCAAGGCGGTTTGCGCCCGCAATCCGGCGGCTGCCGAGGCGTTCGCAGCCAATTGGGGCTATGAAGGTTTCGAGACGGACTGGCGCGAACTCGTTCGCCGGCCGGACATCGACCTCATCGACATCGCGAGCCCCAACGACACGCATGCGGAGATCGCGACCGCCGCGGCGGAAGCAGGCAAGATGGTGATGTGCGAAAAGCCGCTCGGCCGAAACGCCGCCGAGGCCCGAAGCATGGTCGCGGCGGTTGAGACGTCGGGCCGTCCGAACATGGTCTGGTACAATTATCGCCGCGTCCCCGCCGTCACGCTCGCCAAGCAGCTGATCGACGAAGGACGGCTCGGGCGCATTTTCCATTATCGCGCCAAGTTCCTGCAGGACTGGACCATCTCCGCCGATCTGCCGCAGGGCGGCGCCGCCTTGTGGCGCCTTGACGCGAGCGTCGCGGGGAGCGGCGTCACCGGCGACTTGCTCGCCCATTGCATCGATACGGCCATGTGGCTGAACGGGCCGATCGAAACGGTCACGGCGATGACCGAGACCTTCGTCAAGGAGCGGACGCACAATCTCACCGGCAGGAAGCAGGAGGTGACGATCGACGACGCCGCGGCGTTTCTCGCCCGCTTCTTGAACGGCTCGCTCGCGACGTTCGAAGCCACCCGCTACGCGCGGGGGCATAAGGCTGAGTACACATTCGAGATCAATGGCGAGAACGCTTCGATCGCATGGGACCTGCACGATCTGCATCGCCTCAACTATTTCGGCCACAGCGACGAGGGGCGCCTGCGCGGCTGGCGCTCGCTGCATGTCACCGACAGCGACCACCCTTATATGAAACATTGGTGGGTGCCGGGTCTCACGATCGGCTATGAGCACAGTTTCATCCACCAGGTCGCCGACTTCGTTGAGGGCCTCGCTGAGGCCAAGCCAGCGAGCCCGACGTTCCGCGAAGCGATGGCGACCGAGTTCGTGACGGACGCGGTCCTTCGATCGGCGAAGTCGGGGCGATGGGAAGAGGCTCGGGCGTGACGGTCGGTCGATCAGATTGGCCTGCCCTCGCTGCCACGCCACTCCCGCGCTATGATGGTTGCTCGGCAGGCTTCGATCTGTGACTCGCCGAGCGACTTCCACGCCGGCGGCCCTGCCCATGCGCCTCGGCCGTTAACGAAGGAACAAAGCACACAGCCCGTTGTTGCCCCATAACCTCGGCCGCCCGCGCCGATCGGCGCCTCCGCACAGGGCGCTGGCCCATATGCAGTTCCCTAGGTGTGACATGGCCTCAACGAAATTAAAATTGCTCGTTTGTTTGTTGATCCTGGGCCAGCCCACGCTGGCTGAGGCCGAGTGCTTCAAAAGCGTTCGCGACGTCAAAGCGAATCATGTAAAAACAAGATGGAAAGAGACGACCGAGAACGATGGCAAGCCGTTAACTATTTCCATCGGTGACGGAGCCGGCGGTTTAGTCTATTCCGCACGCAAGGCGGGAGCGCTCTGGCTGACCGGAAACGTTTCGGTCTGTCGTTCTGGAGGCGGCACAGAGATTACCTTGAAGAACACCAAAGCGACGAGCAATGTGCCGATGATTGCACGGCTAGCGTTACCCTCCACGCAGACAGCCCACATTGTTAATAACCACATCAGACTGGCGGGTGGAGGTTGGGGCGGAATTTTCGTTGGTCTGTAATTGCCGCCATTGACGATCATCGCCTCGCTGGGCGCAGCGCCAGCACTCCTTTGACCCGCATCCTCATCGTCACCGACGCTTGGCTGCCGCAAATTAATGGGGTGGTGCGCTCAATAGAAGCCCTGATGAAAGAGGCGCCAGCTCTCGGCGTCGAAATTCAGGTCCTGGCCGCGAACGAATTTCGCACGGCGCCTCTCCCGACCTACCCGCAAGTGCGCATCGCTGTGACGCGGCCCGGCACGGTGCGACGTCGGATCGAGGAGCTTAACCCCGATTTTATCCATATCGCGACGGAGGGACCGCTTGGGCTGTGCGCATGGTTGGCATGCCGCAGAGCCGGTCGTTCTTTCACGACTTGCTACCATACCCGCTTCCCCGAATATCTTGCTGTGCGACGCGTTGCGCCGAGCAGATTTATTTATGCGTTGCTTCGTCGGTTCCACAATGCTGGTTCGGGATTGATGGTGTCGACCGAGGCGATGGGGCGTGAACTCGACACGCGCGGGTTTGTTCGTTTGATGCGCTGGTCGCGAGGCGTCGACTGCGACCTTTTTCGACCGCGCGCCGGGAGCATCTTCGACTTCGCGAGGCCCATTTTTCTGACCTGTGCACGAGTGGCGATCGAGAAGAATCTCGACGCTTTCCTGTCACTCGATTTGCCGGGCTCGAAGGTCGTCGTTGGGGACGGACCGGCAAGGAAGAAACTTCAGACCCGCTTTCCTGAAGCTCACTTCGTCGGCGAAATGCGCGACGAGAGGCTGGCCGCCGCCTATGCGAGCGCGGACATATTCGTGTTTCCAAGTTTAACCGACACCTTTGGCCTCGTGCTGCTGGAAGCCCTCGCATCGGGCCTGCCAGTCGCTGCAAACCCCGTTGTGGGTCCGCTCGACGTGATTGGAGATAGCGGCGCGGGAGTACTTGACGCGGATCTGGGTCGAGCTGCGCTCGCAGCTCTTTCAATTCCCAGAGAGCTTGCCCGCGCCCGCGCCCTTACCTTCAGCCTCCGCGAGTCCGCGCGACAATTCGTCGACAACGTGTTTGCCGCGCATCGGGCCACTCCCGTTGGGATAACGTCTCGAGCGCCCTTCGAGACGATAAATCTCACACTGGCTCCGACAGAGGTCGAGGAAATCCCGCGCCCGGCTTGAAGCGCTGTGGTGCGTGACGAAGCGCTTACGGCAGCGGGCGCGAGTAAAGCGACGTTCCTCCCTCAGCTCATTTCCCGCCGCCGATGCAGGTGTCGACGTTCTTCGGCGTGCAGATGTCGAGGCCGGTATAGGTCGGATCGGGCGGCGGGGCCTTGCCGTCCTTGACGGCCTTCAGCGCGTACATGACCTTGTAGCCCATATCGAACGGACGCTGGCCGACATTGCCGGTCGCAAGCCCCGCCCTCAAATCGTCGAGCTGCATCGGCAGCGTGTCGGCGACCGCGACGGCGATCTCGCCCTTGGCGATCTTGTCCTTGAACTGGTTCATCGAGTTCTTGTAGGCGTCGACCAGGAACTCGCCGAAGCCTCCGGTCGCGACGAAGGCGTCGAGCTTCGGATCCTTGTTGAGGAGATCCTGCTCCATCTGCATCGCGAGCGGGAAGTCGTCGTTGGTGTATTGCGGGCAGCCGGCGACTTCGGTCCAGCCGTTCTGGCCGGTGAGCCGCACGCCCGGCGCCTCCGCGCTCTTCTTGCCGGCCAGCGTGTCGCGGACGCCCTGCATGCGTTCGTTGTGGTTGGCCGCGGCGGCGCCGCCCGACTGGATGCAGATCGTTCCCCCCTTGGGTTTCACTTGCATCACGAGCTTCGCGAGATTGACGCCGATGTCATAATTGTGCGTGCCGATGTAAGTCAGGCGCAGGCCCTTGTCCTTGTCGAGAAGGTCCGAGTCCCAGGTGATGATCGGAATGTTGGCGGCCTTGGCGCCTTGCAGCGCTGCGGCGATCGCGGCGGCGTTGGCCGGCGACACGGCGATCCCGTCGACCTTCTTGGTGATGAGGTCGCCCACGATCTGCGCCTGCTCGTCGCCGCCGCCATGCTCGTTCGGGCCGATGTAGAGGCACTTGATCGCCCCTTTCAGCTCCGCTTCCGCCTTTTTGCAGCCCGCCAGGGCCTGGTCGTAAAATGGATTGTTGGTGCTCTTGGGCACAAGCGCGAAAGTGTAAGTTTTCGCCGCTTGGGCGCCCGCGGAAGCGGCAAGCAGCGCGCCGGCGGCAATGGCGCAGCACAAAGACACTCTCAACATTTGGTTCCTCCCTTGAGTCGGGCGCCGGCGCCCTCATGCAACGCGAATAGGCGCCGCGCCCGCTCTCATGCGGGCCCTCCGTCGCTCTCTCGCTAACATGTCAGCATCGAACAGAACGGAGCCGCGCGCAAGGGTCGGATCGGGCCGCCAAGGCAGCGCTCGTTCTCGAAGCCGGACCCGCCGCCGGGTCCGCTTGCGAAGTGGAGCGGCGGCTTGAAGCGCTGACCTGCTCCTGAATCTCCTCACTCGCCGCCGCATTTCCCCTCGATCGAAAAAGCGAGACTCGAGCGCGGCGACAGGCGAGCGGGAAGGGAACACTGCCCGCAAAGGAACGTTCCCCCTCGCGCCGGGCCCAATTGGTGAAGACTGGGCGCGGCGCACGCCGGATCATCGACAATAGGGCTGAGGCAACGGCGCGAGAAGCCGCTTTCAGCATGCCGCTGAAGGCGCGAACCCAAATGGAGAGAGACATGAAAGCCCTTGTCTATGACGGCCCGCGCAAGGTTAGCGTCAAGAACGTGCCCGACCCCCGTATCGAGCAGCCGACGGACGCTCTCGTCCGCATTACGAGCACCAACATCTGCGGCTCCGACCTCCATATGTTCGAGGGCCGGACAAGCGTCGAAGAAGGCAAGGTGCTCGGCCACGAGAATCTTGGCGAGGTGATCGAGGTTGGCGCGGCGGTCGATCGGGTGAAGAAGGGCGACCGGGTCTGCCTGCCGTTCAATATCGCCTGCGGCTTCTGCGAGAATTGCGAGCGGGGCCTCACCGGCTTCTGCTTGACTTGCAATCCGGGTTCAGCGGGCGCGGCTTATGGCTATGCCGAGATGGGCCCCTATCAGGGCGGCCAGGCCGAATTGCTGCGCGTGCCTTATGCGGACTTCAATTGCCTTGTGCTGCCCCCAGACGCGAAGGAGCGCGAGGCGGATTACGTCATGCTCGCCGACATCTGGCCGACCGGCTGGCACGCGGCCGAGCTTGCCGGCGTGAAGGAGGGCGAGTCGGTCGTGGTGTATGGAGCAGGCCCGGTCGGCCTGCTCGCCGCCTATTCCGCTTCAATCAAGGGCGCGTCGCAGGTCATGGTGGTGGACCGCCACCCTGACCGGCTCCGTCTCGCCGAGCAGATCGGCGCTACTCCAATCGACGACAGCAAGACCGATCCGGTCGAAGAGGTGATGCGCTTGACGAACAACGTAGGCGCGGATCGCGGCTGCGAATGCGTCGGCTGGCAGTGCCATGATCCCGCCGGACACGAGGTTCCGAACTTGACCATGAACAGGCTGGTCGGCTCGGTGCGCGCGACTGGCGGCATCGGGGTGATCGGGGTGTTCGTGCCGAAGGACCCCAAAGGACCGGACGATCTTTCGAAGCAGGGCGAGATCGCCTTCGATATTGGCCTCTTCTTTCAGAAGGGTCTGCACATGGGGTCCGGTCAGGCCAACGTGAAGGCCTACAATCGGCATTTGGCCCAACTCATCCATACCGGTAAGGCCGCGCCGTCGTTCCTGGTTTCGCATCACATGCACCTCGATGAGGCGCCGGACGCGTACAAGCATTTCGATGCCCGCGACCCCGGCTGGACCAAAGTCGTCCTTCACCCGGCGCATTGAAAGCCGAAGGCAGAGGAGCCGCGTGCGCGAGGCGCGCGGCTCTGGTCGACGCTCAACGATCTGCCGGTCCGTTCCTGCTCTTCCGCTACAAGAGCGGGGCGGGGTCGCCGGAATCGAGGAAACGGCCGATCCAGCGGCCGACCCGGGCGCAATCGTCTGGCTGCAAATGCGATTGGACGGCCGAGGCGACGAGGTCTGGGTAGCGCTCACGCTTGGCTTCGATCAGCGCAGCCGCAAAGGCGCGCGAGAATTCCGGATGGAATTGGAAGGAGATGGCGTCTCCGTAGTCCAGTCCGGCATAAGGCGTGAATGCGCTGCTGGCGATGACCCGAGCATCCGAAGGCAATGCTACGACCTGATCCTGGTGAGATGCGGGGACTGCGACAGCGGCGGCGTCATCCATCCAGTGCGGCCGTGCGGGCAATTCGTAGCGATGAAGGCCAATTCCCCACCCCTTCGGCGACTTGATGACAGAGCCCCCGAAAGCCTGAGCCATCGCCTGATGGCCGAAACAAATGCCGATCAGTTTGGAGCCGCCACGCGCCTTCCGAAGAAAAGCCATGAGGTCCTTGATCCAGGGCAGGTCGTCATAGACTCCGGCGCTGGAGCCGGTGATGACATAAGCCTCGCAAGCCGAGATCGATCTCGGCAGTTGGCGCTCGCGAACATCGAAGACCGTAGCGGAACGGGAGCCGAGCAGCTTGCGGACCATGCTGCTGTATGGTCCGAATTTCGCCTCGAGCGTCGCGGGAAAGCTGCCGCAGAGCAGGATGCCGATCGTCATGGATGCCGGGAGAATCGTTGTTGGAGAGGTCCAAACTACGCAGAGAATCAGGAATTGGCGCCAACCTATTTCACGCCCTGCCTCAGAAGATGTCCGCAAGCCCACTTTCCCCGCCAGGGCGCGCCGCGTCCCGCTGAACATAACTCCCAACCCCTCGTTCTGAGGAGCGGAGCCGGAGGCGACGCGTCTCGAAGGACGCTCCCGGAGGCGCAGACCAGGCCACGAACTGGACCATCCTTCGAGACGCGAGGCTTTCGCCTCGCCCTCAGGATGAGGCCCGTGGACGGAGGCGCCATTCCGGAGCTCCACCTTGGAGCTGTCGCCCTCCGAGCGCTTCCGAACAGGGACGCGGCCGGCTCGCCTCCCGTCACCCCAATCCCAGCTTCTGCGCGAGCCCGATGCGCTGCAGCTTGCCGGTCGCGCCCTTCGGGATCTCGGCGAGGAAGAGGATCTTGCGCGGCGTCTTGAACGCCGCGAGGCGTTCGGAGAGGAACGCGCCAAGCTCCTGTTCGGTGGCGGTTAAGCCCTCGCGCAGGACGACCGCCGCGCCGACGTCCTCGCCGAGCATCGGGTGCGGAACGGCGAACGCAACCGCCTGCAGGACAGCGGGATGGTCCATCAAAGCTTCATCGACCTCGCGCGGCGAGATTTTCTCGCCGCCGCGGTTGATGATCTCCTTCAGCCGTCCGGTGAGCGTGAGGTAGCCGTCGGCGTCGATGATTCCCTGATCGCCGGTGCGGAACCAGCCGTCGACGAAAGCCTCGCCATTCGCCTTCGGGTTGCCCTCATAGCCGGCGGTGACGTTCTCGCCGCGGATGACGACCTCGCCGATTTCGCCGCGATGAAGCAGCCGCCCGTTCTCGTCCATGATCGCGACCTCTGGCCCGGCGGCGAGCCCGACGGAACCGGGTTTGCGGATTCCGTTGAGCGGATTGGACGCCATCTGGTGCGCCGCTTCCGTCATCCCGTAAGCCTCGATAACGGGGCATTTGAAAGCCGCCTCCAATTCGCCGATGACGGTCGGCGGCAGCGACGCCGAGGACGAGCGGACGAAGCGCAGCGGATGTCGGGCGATGACATCCTTGTGGCGCCCGGCCCGCGTGAGAACCGTCTGGTGCATGGTCGGCACCGCCGTGTACCAGGTGGGCTTCGCCTCCTCCATCTCGGCGAAGAATTTGAGCGCGTTGAACCCAGGCGTGCAAAAGACCGAGCCGCCGCGCGCGAGCGGCGCGGAGAGACCGGCGATCAGCCCGTGAATGTGGAACAGAGGCATGACGTTGAGCGCGCGGTCGTTGGCCGAAAGCTCGAGCGTCGCCGCGATGTTGCGGGCCGAGGTCCAGATGTTGGCATGGGCGAGCGGCACGATTTTCGGCCGCGAGGTGGTGCCGGACGTGTGCAGGATGAGGGCGACGTCCTCAGGTTCGGGCTGTAGCCGCGGTCGATGACCGCGGCTGACGCGGTCCAAAGGGTGTCCGGAAGGACGCCCGTCTTTCGACGGGCTATGGACCGCGTCTACAGGCGCGCCGGACAACCGAAAGGCGCCGGCGCCCGCTTGCGGTTCGGGAGCAAGCGCAATGATCGCCACGCCGAGCTTCTCCGCGGCGCGAAGCGCGGGCGTTTCGCTGCCCGCTTCGACGATCAGCGCTTTTGCCTTGAGATCCTCGAGGTAGAACTCGAACTCGTCCTGCTTATAGGCGGGGTTGAGCGGCGCGGAGGCCGCTGCGGAGGCTACGGAAAGAAACGCCGTCGCCATCTCCGGTCCGTTCGGCAAGACGATTCCGACCCGATCGCCCCGGCCAATTCCGAGCTCGTTCAGCGAACGAACCGAGCGATCGATCAGCGCGCGCAAGCCCGCGTAGGTCAGTGGCGGCCCGCCGTGCGCGGCGATGGCGACTGCGTCGTCATGGCCGCCTGCGATGAGCCCTCTCAAGGTGCGATCCGCGCTCATGTGCTCCACCCGATCCTCCAGAGCCGATGCAATTTCGTAGAATCGGCGGTTGTAGGCGCGATCCATAGCCCGTCGAGAGACGGGCGTCCTTCCGGACGCCCCGTCCTTCCGGACGCCCTTTGGGTCGCGCCGGCCGCGCTCACCGAGCGCGGCTACAATTGGCTCTAACGCGGCGCAAGCATCAGTCCGCTCCCGCTGCGGGCGATCGTTTCGCCCAAGAGCTTCGTCACCGCATAGACCGCGTCAAGATGCGGAGTCGGGACATTGACGAGCCGACCGAGTTCGATGACCGAGCCCAAGAGCGCGTCGATCTCGGTCGCGCGGCCGTGCTCGATATCTTGCAGCATCGAGGTCTTGTGCGCGCCGATGCTCTCCGCGCCGGCGATGCGCTTTTCGATGCTGAGCCGGAAGCGAACGCCCAACGCTTCGCCGATCGTTTGCGCTTCGCGCATCATCGCCACGGCGAGGGCGCGGGTCGGCGCGAAGCGGCAGATGTCCTCGAGCGTCGCGTGGCTAAGCGCGCTGACCGGATTGAAGGTCAGATTGCCCCAGAGCTTCGTCCAGATCTCGGCGCGCACATCGCTTAAGGGCGGCGACTTGAAGCCTGCTTTGGTAAAAAGCTCGGACAGCGCCGCGATGCGCTCGGTCTTCTGCCCATCGATTTCGGCGATCGGAAGGCGGTGTCCCTCGATATGCCGAATGACGCCAGGGCTTTCGATCTCCGCCGCCTGGTAGCTGATGGCGGCGACGACGGCGTCGATCGGCAGATGGCGAGCGATCACGCCGCCCGGATCGACGCTCTCCAGCGTAACGCCTTCATGAGCCCCGCCGTGCTTGAAGAAATACCACCAGGGTAGGCCGTTCTGCGTCGTCATGAGCGTGGTGGAAGGCGTCAAGATCGAGGCGACCTCGGCTGCGATCGGCGCGAGCTGGTGGGCCTTGACCCCGAGGACGATGAGGTCGGCGCCGCCGGCGTCGCCAATGCCGTCCGTCGCCTCGACGCGCGCGACGATCTCTTCGCCATTCTCGATGAGTTTGAGCCCGCGCTCGCGGATCGCCTTCAAGTGCTCCCCGCGCGCCACGACCTTCACGCTCTCGCCCGCCGCGGCGAGCTTGGCCGCGATGTGGCCGCCGATCGCGCCGGCTCCGATGACCGTGATGTTCATCGGGCGATCCGAATCCATCCTGAAGGCGACAAAGTTGATCCGACCGTCATTTTTCCATCACAATGGACCCCGCCGTCAATTCGACGCCGGCGTGAGGAGGCTCGAAGGCTTGGACTACCGCAAGCAGTTCCGGGTGAAACCAGGCCAGAAGCTCAAGCTGAACAAGCTTGATCCGGCCTACAAGGCCGAGCCCGCATCCGAGGCCGAAGCGAAGAAGGATACGGAGCGCTACCTCAAGAAGCTCGCCCGCCAGCAGACCCTGCTCTACGCGGAGCACAAACATTCGATCCTCATCGTGTTGCAAGCCATGGACGCCGGCGGCAAGGACGGCACGATCAAGCACGTGTTCAGCGGCGTCAACCCGCAGGGCGTGCGCGTCGCACGATACAATCAGCCGACCCCAGTCGAATTGGCGCACGACTTTCTGTGGCGGGTCCATCCCCACGCGCCCGCAAACGGGGAGATCGCGATCTTCAACCGCTCCCACTACGAAGACGTGCTGGTCACCCGGGTCCACAAGCTCATCAACAAAGCGACCTGGACGGAGCGTTACGGACATATTCGCGATTTCGAGGCTTTGCTCACCGAAAAGAAGACCACGATCCTCAAATTCTTCCTCCATATCAGCAAGGAAGAGCAGCTCGCGCGTTTTGCCCAGCGCCTTGATGATCCAGAGCGCAATTGGAAGATCAGCGAATCCGACTACTCAGAGCGTGAATTGTGGGATGACTACGTCGACGCCTATGAGGACGCAATCCGCGCGACCAGCACTGATGAGGCGCCTTGGTACATAATCCCTTCAAACCACAAGTGGTTTCGTAATCTTGCGGTGTCGCAGATCATTGCGGATTCCATGGCCGATCTTAAGCTCGCCTTCCCGCCGCCGGCGGTCAACCTTGCCGACATAAGGCGCAAGTACCACGCGGCGGTTAAGGAAAGTCAGGGCGGCCGAAAGCGGGACGGTCGCAACAAGGCTTGAGCCGGCCGTAAGCCGTCCACGACAGAATGATGGCGATTTTGGATCTATTTCTGGACCGCCCGATCAAAACAGGTAGTATGCGCCCGCTCCCCGGAGGGAAGGAGCGGTCTTGGATTGCGCGCATGAGGCCCACCCCGAGCGGGCTTGCTTCGTGCGCCTCGAACCAAAGAGCGCGACATGGGACAGCGGGCGTTCAGGATTGTTCTGATCAAGCCGTCGCACTACGACGACGACGGCTACGTCATCCAATGGCGCCTCTCGACCATTCCCTCGAACAGCTTGGCAAGCGTCTACGGGCTCCTGGCCGCTTGTGCAGAGGAGAAGGCGCTCGGCCCTGACGTCGACATCGAAATCGAGGCTTGCGACGAGTGCAACACGGTCATCAACGCGAAAACGGTGGCGCGCCGGATAAAAGCTGCGGGCGGCGGATTTGTCGGGCTGGTCGGCGTTCAGTCGAACCAGTTCCCGCGCGCGCTTGATCTTGCGCGCGAGTTCCGGGCGGAAGGCTTAACCGTCGCGATCGGCGGCTTCCATGTCTCGGGCTGCATATCGATGCTTCCCGAGCTCCCGCCTGACCTGAAGCAAGCGCAGGAACTGGGCGTCATCCTGTACGCCGGAGAGGGCGAGGGGCGGATGGCCGAGTTCCTCCGCGACATCGACGCTGGCCGGGCCAAGCCGATCTACAATTACCTCAGCGACATGCCCGGCATGGAGGCGGCCGCGATCCCCGTGCTGCCGAAGGAAATCGTGGGGCGGATCGTCGGCCATCACGCCTGCTTCGACGCCGGCCGCGGCTGCCCGTTCCAGTGCAGCTTCTGCACCATCATCAACGTGCAGGGCCGCAAGTCGCGCTATCGCAGCGCCGACGACGTCGAAGCGATCGTGCGCGCCAATTGCGCCCAAGGCATCAACCACTATTTCGTCACCGACGACAATTTCGCCCGGAACCGGAACTGGGAGGCGATCCTCGACCGGCTGATCGATCTGAGAACCAACAAGAGCATTCCGATCAAGCTGATCCTTCAGGTCGACACGCTCTGCCACAAGATCCCCGGCTTCATCGAGAAGGCGGCGCGGGCGGGCTGCAACCAGGTCTTCATCGGGCTTGAGAGCATCAATCCCCAATCGCTCCAGGGCGCGAAAAAGCGGCAGAACAAAATCTGGGAATACCGGGTCATGCTGCAGGCCTGGAGAGCGCACAAGGTGATGACCTGGGCGGGCTTCATCATCGGTTTTCCGACCGACACGCCCGAAATCGGTGGCGCGCGACATCGACATCATCAAGAAGGAGCTGCCGCTCGATATCCTCGAATTCTTTTGCCTCACCCCCCTTCCCGGCTCTGAGGATCACAAGACCCTTTACCTCAAAGGGGTTCCGATGGACCCGGACATGAACAAATACGACGTCGAGCATGTCTGCACCGGCCATCCTCTGATGTCGGGCGAGGCATGGAACAAAACCTATCGCGACGCCTGGAAGCGCTACTACACCGACGAGCATGTCGAGACGGTGCTCAAGCGCGCCGCCGCCACGGGCTTGAGGATGAACAAGATCGCCGACGTGATGACGGCCTTCTCGTCCGCCGCGCGGATCGAGGGCGTCCACCCGCTGCAATGCGGCATCATCCGCCGCAAGGTGAGGACGACCCGGCGGCACGGGATGCCGATCGTCAATCCGCTCGTGTTCTATCCGGTCCGAGCGGTCGAGTTCGTCTCGGTGGTGGCGCAATGGCTAACCGTCGGGTGGCGCTATCACCGAATCAAGAAGCGCGTCGTCGCCGATCCTTCGAGCAAGACTTACGTCGACGACGCGACGCGCGTATCCTCGGTCGATGAGGCGGAGAACGACAAATTGGTCAGTTTCTTCGCTGATAAGATCCCGGACACCTACGGCGCGCCGAAGAGGCAGGCGGCCATTGCTTCGTAGATGAACGTCTTACTGATGATTCGAGGGCCATACTCTGCTCTCCGGCGAAAGCGGCTGTTTCCGACTGGTTCTCGACCCTGAAGGATCTGCCGATTTCCTTAATTTCGCCGCCGATGATATGAGGGCGCGGCCTCCGGCGGAGTTCGCCGGCAGCGACTGATGAATGCGGGTCGGCGACTGGCCGGGGCGAGGGACTGAAGCAATTGTCGGTTTGGCGTCAAGCCCGTGAGCGAGTGCTCTCTCTCCTCAACTCGCCCTCGAACGCGACCCTTCGCCGGCTGCTGACCGATCAGGGGGCGAAGCACTGGAAAGGTTACCTTTTCGGCTTCGCAATGATGGGCCTGATCGCGCTCACCACCTCGCTGTCAGCGTGGATCATCGGTAAAATCATCAACGAGGTCTTCGTCGGGCGGCGCCTCGCGGCCGTGTGGGAGATCACAGTCGCGATCGTGGTCATTTACACGGTCAAGGGCCTTGCGACCTATGGCCAGCAAGTCGCGCTTTCGCGGGTCGGCAACAGCATTGTCGCCGATGTCCAGCGGCGCATCTTCAATCAGATGCTGAAGATGGAGGTCGCTTACTACAGTCGCAGCCATTCGTCCGAGTTCATCGCCCGCCAGGCATTCATCGCCCAGTCGGCGACCGCTGTGCTTAACCTCCTCATCACAACGCTCTCACGCGACGCATTGACGATTGTCGGGCTCGTCATCGTCATGGTTTCGCAGGACCCGCTGCTGTCGTTCTTTGCGCTCATGTTCGTGCCGTTCGCCGTGTTCGGCGTGCGCAAGATCGGCGTTCGCGTGCGCAAGATCATGGCGAGCGAGTTCCGGGGCGCGATGTACATGATGGAGTCGCTGCAGGAGACGGCGCAGGGCATCCGCATCGTCAAGGCGTTCACGCTCGAGAATTTCATGCGAGGGAGGCAGGAAGAGGCGATCGTCAGCTTCCAGACAGCGGCCAACAAGCTCGCGCGCGTCAGCTCGCGCACGAGCCCGATCATGGAAACCCTGGGCGGCTTCGCCATCGCCGCCGTGGTGCTCTATTCGGGATACAGCGTGATTATCCGCGGCAACCCGCCCGGGAGCCTCTTCTCCTTCATCACCTCTGTGATCATGCTCTATGAGCCTATGAAGCGCGTGGCCCGGCTGCATGTCGACCTGTCGTCCAACCTGTTCGGCGTCAACGTTCTTTATGAGTTCCTCGACGAGCGCGACTACGAGGACGACCTGCCGGAAGCACCCGCGCTTCGCGTGACGGACGGCAGGATCGAGTTTCGCGATGTAACGTTCGGTTATCGGCCCGGCGAGACCGTGTTGCACGGCATCAGCTTCGTGGCCGAAGCCGGCAAGACGACGGCGCTGGTCGGCCGCTCGGGCGGCGGCAAATCCACCGTGATGAGCCTCACCCTGCGCCTCTACAAGGTCGGGTCGGGGCAAATCCTGTGCGATGGGCAGGACATCGCGACGGTCGGCCTGAGGTCGCTGCGCCAGCAGATCGCCTATGTCGCGCAGGAGAATTTCCTGTTCAAGGGTTCAGTACGCGACAATATCGCGATGGGCCGGCCCGGCGCGAGCGAAGACGAGATCGTCGCCGCCGCGAAGGCGGCCTATGCGCACGATTTCATCCTGAGCTTCGAGCAAGGCTACAATTCGCCCTGCGGCGAGCACGGCATGCAGCTCTCCGGCGGGCAACGCCAGCGCATCGCCATCGCGCGCGCCTTCCTTAAAGACGCGCCGATCATCCTTCTGGACGAAGCGACGTCGGCGCTCGATTCCGAATCGGAGGCGGCGATCCAGAAGGCGCTGCGCACCTTATGCGAAGGGCGGACGACAATCGTCATCGCCCACCGGCTGTCGACGGTGGCGCAAGCCGACGAAATCTGCGTCCTCGACCGCGGCCGCATCGTCGAGCGCGGGCGGCATGGCGAGCTCCTGGCGCGAGGCCACACCTACAGCCACATCGCGCAGACGCAGTTTCCCCGCGACGCGGCCTGATCCTTTCGCCGCCGTCACCCGAGAATAAGGACGCGGAACTTTTTGTTGCCCAGCCGCGTTCCCGCCGCAACTCGAGCGGGAGAGCGATCGATGAGGAAGCGTCTGGGCTTCGCGGTTCTGGCCGCGTCATTCGCTTGCGGCGCCGCCCATGCCGCAACCTACCCGGCCATCTACTCGTTTGGCGACAGCCTCTCGGATGTCGGAAACGCTTTGTTCGCGTCCAGCGCGGCTGGCGACCCGATCCCACTGCCCGGATTCTATTACAACGGACGGTTCAGCAACGGACCAAACTGGGTCGACGACCTCGCCGCCAAGCTTGGGTTAACCGTCAACCCGTCGCTAACAATCCCGCCCGGCAACGACTTCGCCTTCGGCGGAGCGCAGACCGGAGAGACGATCGCCAACCCGCCGGTCGTCGGCGGGCAGACAGCCCCCATCGGCCTCACCGATCAGGTCGCGTTCTTCAAGACCGTCGATCCTTCGCCCACGCCCGGAGCCCTCTACACGCTCGATATCGGAGCCAACGACATTCTCGACGCGCTCGACGGCGTGAAGAACGGGACGATCAGCCCGGCCGACCTGACAACGACATTCCTCAACCAGGCCGTCGCGAATACGGTCGGCGCGATCACCGGTCTGTACAGCGACGGAATGCGAAGCCTGCTTTACTATGAGGTTCCGGATCTCTCGGTCGTTCCCGATTACGAGGCGCTCGGTCCTACGCTCAGCGCCGAAGCGGGGACTCTGGCGCTGGACCTCAACACCGATGTCTTGAGCGAGGTCAAAGCCCTGAACTTGCCTGGGTTCACCGTTTTCGACGTCCCCACCTTTTCTGCGCTCGACCAGATCGTCGCCAATCCTTCCACGTTCGGGCTCACGAATGTAACCACGCCCTGTTTCTCCGGGGATTTCTCGACGGCTGGAAGCGTATGCGCCGATCCCAATCAATATCTGTTCTGGGATGGAGAGCATCCGACCGCGGCCGCCGACGCGCTCACCGCCGACCTCGCTTACGACGTGCTGACGGGAGATCCGCCAGCGGCGCCCGAGCCTGCGACGTGGACGATGATTCTCATCGGCTTCGCTGGGCTTGGCCTCGTGAGCTTGCGAGCCCGTCGCGCCCGAATGGCGTAAACCGTGAGCGTCCGCTGACCTGGTCGAGCCGCCGCGTCGCGGCCCCCACGCGGCTTTTGTGTTCACACGATCCGGGTCGTGTGGCCCTTCCAGTAGCGCTCGCGTAAAGTCGCCTTGTAGAGCTTGCCGGTCGGCAGGCGCGGGAGCTCTTCCTCGAAATCGATCGAGCGCGGGCATTTGTGATGGGCGAGATGGTCGCGGCAGAATGCGATCAGCTCGGCCTCCATCTCGGTCCCCGGCGCGAAGTCCGGCATGAGCTGCACGACCGCCTTCACCTCTTCGCCCATCTCCTCGCTCGGGACGCCGAACACTGCGGCGTCGGCGACCTTGGGATGGATGACGAGCAGGTTCTCGCACTCTTGCGGATAGATGTTGACGCCGCCCGAGATGATCATGAACGCCGCCCGGTCGGTGAGATAGACGTAGCCCTCCTCGTCGACATAGCCGATGTCGCCGACCGTGCTCATCGTGCGGTCAGGCGAGTTCGCTTCCACAGTCTTCTTTGGATCATTGAAATATTCGAATGGAGCCGCGGTCTTGAACCAGAGCTTGCCCATTTCGCCCGTGGGGACTTCTCGCATGGCGCCGTCGAGAATGTGAAGCTCGCCGAAAACCGCCTTTCCGATCGTGCCCGGATGCGCGAGCCATTCGGCGCTGTCGCACATGGTGAAGCCGAGCCCTTCGGTGGCCCCGTAATATTCGAGAATGATCGGCCCCCACCAGTCGATCATCGCCTGTTTGACCGGAAGCGGACAAGGCGCGGCGGCGTGAAGGGCGACCTCGAGCGAGGAGAGGTCATAAGCCTCACGCGTTTCTTCCGGCAGCTTCAGCATCCGTGAGAACATCGTCGGCACAAGTTGCGTATGGGTCACGCGGTGTTTCTCGACGAGCTCCAGGAATTGTTGCGGGTCGAAACGCTCCATGACGACGACCGTCCCGCCGGAGCGAATCGTTCCATAGACACCGGTCAAGGGCGCCGCGTGGTAGAGAGGCGCAGGCGACAGGTAGGTCTGTCCCTCGCGAAAGCGGAACAATTGCGAAACCGCGGCAAGGAGGTTCGACATTTGCGCTGGCGGCTGATCGGGCAGCGGCCGCAGCACCCCCTTCGGGCGGCCGGTCGTGCCCGACGAATAGAGCATCGCTCCACCGAGCCTCTCGTCCGCGATCGGGGTTGAGGGATACTTGCCCGTCGCCTCGCTGAAATTGCGGACGCGCGGCCCTTCGCCAGGACCATCAACGATGAGGCAGAGTGCGACCGCAGGACATTCGGCGAGAGCCGCAAGCGCGATCTCCCGCTTAGCCTGGGAGGTGATCAGCACTCTGGAAAGGCTGTTGTTGACGATGTAGGCGAGTTCGCTTGCCGTGAGAAACGAATTGACGGCCGTGTAGTAGAGGCCCGCTCGCTCGCCCGCGGCGCAGCATTCGATATAGCGCGGGTGGTTCTCCATGAAGATGGCGTAGTGGTCGAGGCGCTTGAGCCCGGCCGCGCGCAGAAAATGAGCCAGGCGATTGCTGCGCGCTTCGAGCTCTCGATAGGTGATCGTCTCGCCCGACCCCCCCATGATGATCGCCGGCTGATCGCCGCGCGCTTGCGCATGCAGCCCTGGATACATGCGTCGCCCTCCCCTCGCGCAGCGCCGGTCTTTGCCGGCCTCGCGCGCCGCGCCCATGCTTACGCCACCGACGCTGCGCCTTCAACGGCCGAGCGCCGAGATCAAACTGTCGACCCCCACGGGCGAGATGCGGAACAGGCCCGAATAGGGTTGGCTGAACTCGAGAATCATGAAAACGGCGCTGGCGAACGCGATCGAGCCCAGCGCCGCGATGGCGACGCTGAGGGCGTTGAACGCGTCCAACAATCCGAAGCTCATAAACAACAATGGCGCCCATCCAATGACCGCGAAGAGGAGAACCTTTGGCGCTGGATTGGCCAATCGACGGGTCATCAATAGGGTTGTCTCCACGACCTGCATGAAATTGGGCATGGCGGTCGTGATGAGCTGCTTCTGTTGCTCGGTCGCAGGCTCGAGGTTAGCGAAAAAAGCCATTATATCATGCAGATCCGCCCGCAGTTGAGCATAAGGCGATACGCCGATCGCCCGCCCGCCCCAGAAGCGATCGCGCGCGCGGACGACCGCCGCGCGCAGCAAATCGCGTCCCCGATCCGCCTCCGGCCCGTATTGCTCAAGGGTGAAGTCGAGCCTCATGATCAGCGGCCCGAGCGACTGCGATTCCGTATTCTGGGCGATGAAGGCGCCATAGGTCGTCCATATGAGCAGGCCGAGCACCAGAGCCAGCAGCAACGTCACGAAACCGATGATCGAGCAGATGATGTCCTTTGCGCCTGCGACGTCCTGAACCGGCAACAGCCATTGGAGGAGGAAGCCGAGCAGGCCGCTCGCGAAGGTCAGCACGGCTACGCCCAGGGTTCTGGCGAAGGGATTCACGCATCGCCTCCCGACGCGAAGACGAAAGTACCACCGCGACGATGCAACGCTCCTGAACCTCCCATGGCGGGCTCGCCCAACAGGGTTGGGCCTTTACCTTAATACCATTACTGAATTGATGAATCAACCAAAGGCGCAGCCTTTTCAGGGGCGCCTGCGGACGAAGCAACCTCATGCGTAGATTGCGAGCCGATGGGTTGGCTGGCGAGCCGCCCGACGCGGATTCCGCCTTAGGCCTGGCTCTGCGCGCGCGCCTGCTCGACCTGGATAGCGGTTTCAACCTTCTCGTCCCCGCCACGGTGGGCCGAGCGAATCATCGCGGCGTCCTGGCCGTCGAAGCCGATGGCGACGCGAACATAGCGATCGTCCGGACAGATGGGGGCGCTCGCATCAAAGGCGACCCAACCGAAATCCGGAACAAAGGCCTCGGCCCATTCGTGCGCGCCCGCCTGCCCCCACTCATCGGCGACGCGATAACCAGAGACGAAGCGCGCCGGAATCCCGCGCCAGCGCGCGCAAGCGATGAAGATATGGGCGAAGTCGCGCCCGTGTCCCCGCCGCAGCGCGAAGGCCTCGATCGCGGAGCCTGCGGCTTCCGTCTCGTCTTCCTGGCGAGCGATGGTCTCGTGCAGCGCGTCCATCAGCCGATGCATCGAATCGAGCGGGTCGGCGGCGCCTTGCATCGCCTCGGCGGCGAAGCCGCGCAGCGCCGCATTGGCGTGAGCGAGCGGGCTCTCGCGCAAGTACATTTCCGCCGGCAGCCTCTCCGCCGCGCCCCTGATCACGCCCGCCGCGTCGCTCGTCTCGACCTCGCCAGAGGCCGATACCGTCACCCGCTCGATGGGCCCGTAATGGGAGTAGGAGGTAAGGGCGTTTCCATGCGCGTCCTCGGTTTCGCGCAGCGCGCCGTCGGCGTCGACGTCGAGGCGCCAGCGCAGCACGTACTGGCTATCGAACGAGAGCGGCGTCAGCCTCAGGATCTGATTGACCGTGCGGGCCGGCGGGGAGAAGCGATGGACGATCTGGTGCGAAACCCTGATCCGCATGATTGGATCCGCGCCGCCTTATCTTAGTTGAAGAGATATTGGTCGGAGATCGTGTTCGAGAGGCGCGCGTTGTCCTCGATGAACTCGGTGATGAACTCGTGCAATCCGCCCTGGAAAATCTCGGTCATGCTCGAACGCTCGAGTTTGGCGTACATCGCCCGCGCCAGGCGCTGGGCCAGGCCGCTGCGCCCGTCGTCGCGAGCGAGCGCGTCGAGCGCGCGGTCGATGCTCTCATAGCAGGAGATGAGCGAGCGGGGCATCGCCAGCTTCAGGATGAGAAGGTCGGCGATCAGCCAGGGCTTCACCCGATCGCGATAGACCCAATGGTAGGCGGTGGCGGCCGACACCGCGCGCAGGATCGCCACCCACTGGAAGTAATCGAGCGGGCCGCCAACAGTTTCCGTCGAGGGCAAGAGCAAATGATATTTGACGTCGAGCAGGCGCGCCGTGTTGTCGGCCCGCTCGACGAAGACGCCGAGGCGGTTGAACCAATAGGCGTCGTTGCGCAGCATCGTGCGGTAGCAGGAACCGTCGAAATCGAGCGAGGCCTTCTTCACATAGTCGAGAAAGCGCATTACCTCCTCGCGGCCGGGCGCGCGATTGACGCGTCGGCTGGTCTCGAACCGCTTGAGCTCGAGCCACGCGTCATTGATCGCCGTCCAGGTCTCGGCGGTGAGCGCGGTGCGCACGGCGCGTCCGGCGGCGCGCGCGTTCTCCAGGCAGTTGCGGATCGAGGAAGGGTTGGCGAGGTCGAAGGTCAGGAATTCTATGGCGGCCTCTTCGCTGAGTTCGCCATGCCTCTCCACAAAGCTCTCATGGGCGCCGGCCGCGTTGAGCGCGCCCTCCCACTCGCCGACCTGCTCGCTGTCGGTCTTCGGCAGATATTCGAGCCTCAGCGTCGCCTCGATGGTGCGGGCGATATAATCGGCACGCTCCATCGAGCGGGCGAGCCAGAACAGATTGTCAGCGGTGCGCGCGAGCATGGGACTTTCAGGCCGAGCTTTCCGGACCGTCGACGATCCAGGTGTCCTTGGTGCCGCCGCCCTGGCTCGAGTTGACCACCAGCGATCCTTCCTTCAGCGCGACGCGGGTGAGGCCCCCGGGCACGATGCGCACCTCATCCGCCCCGGAGAGGACGAACGGCCGCAAGTCCACGTGGCGCGACGACACGCCGCTCTCGAACGAGGCCGGACAGGTGGACAAAGCCAGCGTCGGCTGGGCGATGTAGTTGCTGGGATCGGCCAGGATCTTGGCGCCGAACTGCTCGCGTTGCGCGGCGGTCGCGTGCGGCCCGACCAGCATGCCGTAGCCGCCCGACCCGTTGACCTCCTTGACCACCAGCTGATCGAGCCGCTCCATCACATATTTCAGCGCACTGGGCTCACGGCAGCGGTAAGTCGGCACGTTCTTGAGCAGCGGCTCCTCGCTGAGATAGAAGCGGATGAGGTCCGGAATATAGCAGTAAATCGCCTTGTCGTCGGCGATTCCGGTCCCGATTGCATTTGCGATCGTCACATTGCCAGCCAAATAGGCGCCGACCAGTCCGGGCACGCCCAGGACAGAAGCGGGATTGAACACCAGGGGATCGAGAAAATCGTCGTCGACCCGCCGGTAAATGACATCGACTTGGCGCGGCCCCAGTGTGGTGCGCATGAAAACCTGATCATCCTCGACAAACAGGTCGCGGCCCTCGACCAGCTCCACCCCGAGCTTGTCGGCAAGGAACGAGTGCTCGTAATAGGCGGAATTGAACGCGCCCGGGGTCAGGATCACGATCGTCGCCTCGCCGCCGCTCGGCCGCGGCGCGACCGAGCGCAGGCAGGCGAGCAACTGGTCGGGATAATCGTCGACCGGCGCGACGCTATGGCGCGCGAACAGGTCGGGCAGGAGCCGCATCGTCACTTCGCGGTTCTCCAGCATGTACGAGACGCCCGAGGGCGTGCGCGCGTTGTCTTCAAGGACGTAGAATTCCTCCTTATCCACCCGCACAATGTCGATCCCGGCAATATGCACCCAGATGTCGTGGGGCGCGCGCTGGCCGATCATTTCCGGCCGATAGAATGGATTGCGCACAATCAATTCGGGCGGGATGATCGATTCCTTGAGAATGGCGCCCTTTCCGTAGACATCCTTGAGGAACAGGTTGAGGGCCCGGGCGCGTTGCGTGAGGCCGGCCTCGAGCTTGCGCCATTCCGCCCGCGAGATCAGACGCGGGACGATGTCGAAGGGGATCAGCCGCTCGGCGGCGTCCTTGTCGCCGTAGACGCCGAAGGTGATGCCGATGCGCCGGAACATGTATTCGGCCTGGGCGCGGCGAGAGGCGAGCAATTCGGGCGGGGTTTCTTCAAGCCAGCGAGCGACTTGGCGATAGAGCGGCCTCGTCTCGCCAGAGGCAATGCCCATCTCGTCAAACGCCGCCATGCCGCGCCCAAATCTCCTCGCTGGCAGGCGTCGTCAGGCTTGAACGACGCTCCGCCTCGGTGAATCGCCTGTCGCAACTTCCATGCCGTCGCCGCGCGCCCGACGAAGCGCCTCGCCGCCGCTCATTACGATCTCGGCTGGCCAAGCCGCGAAATTCGCCTGAATGTCCAGCGCTTCCGCGAGCCGGAGCCTGAACGCATCGCGCGGAATCTCGATCGCGCCGAGGCTCGCCAAGTGCTCGGTCGAGAATTGCGCGTCGAGCAATCGGAACCCGCCGGTCCTTAGCCGCGCGAACAGATGCACAAGCGCGACCTTCGAGGCGTCACGGGCGCGGTGAAACATGCTTTCGCCGAAGAAAGCGCCGCGCAGGCTCACCCCGTAAAGGCCGCCGACCAGGGTGTCGCCCTCGTAGGCCTCGAGGGAATGGGCATGGCCGGCGGCGAACAACTCGCCATAGAGCCGCACGATCTCGTCGTTGATCCAGGTCTTCTCACGCTCGGCGCAGGCGCGCACGACCGTTTCGAACGCGCGGTCGGCGACCACCCGGAACCGGTCCGACCGCACCGTCTTAGCCAAGCTGCGCGAGACGACGAGCCCGTCGAGGGGAAGAGATTCCGCGCTCCTGCGGCTCGACCCAAAACAAGTCCTTGGCGTCGCGACTTTCGGCCATCGGAAAGACGCCGATCGAATAGGCCCGGAGCAGGATATCCGCCGTCAGCTCGAATTTTCGCAGCGCGGTTTTCATGTTCGCGATCGTGGAACTGTCCGCGTGGGCAGTCAAGCCGGAGGGCCGGCTCGCGTTGCAGCGCTTGCTCGCGCCTCGGGCGGCTCGATCCGTTTGCTCATGTGGACCGTCGTTCCGCCTCGAAATGGCTCGGCGCGGTCTACACCGTAGCCGCGCTTGGCGTAGAGTTCGAGATTGGCCGCGAACGCCTGATTGGTAACCAGACGAATTGTCTCGCGTCCACACTGAACGGAGCGCCGCTCGGCATGGTCGAGCAACAGACGCCCAAAGCCCCTGCCTTGGTGATCCGGCGCGACCGCGACGTTCTCGATCCACAGATGATCGGGCCGCAGGATCGTCTCGATCAGGCCGGCAACCGCGCCGTCAACGATCAGAAGGTCGACCGTGTGCTCGACGACCGCGCGCTCATAGTCGGCCTGCATAGGAAGTGGTTCCCGCCCGATCAGCGCGACCCATTTTGCGTAGGCTGCACGCGTCAGCGCGCGAATTCCCGCAGCGTCCTTAAGGACTGCGGGCCGGATTTCGATTTTGGATGCGGGGACCTTCACCCGCCTGATTTATCGCCAAGCGCAAAGCGCCGGCAAGGTCGCCCTGGCGAGCGGCCACGCCGTAAGACGCCCCTTTGCTCTTGTGCTAGACTGATCGCCTGAGAGCGCCACTTCGCGGTCAGTGAAAGAGGAGCGTTGGAACCATGGGATCGGCCGCCCGGGTCACGTCGGCAGCAGAGGGCCTGCCGCGCCGCCGCTTCACGGTCGCCGAAGTCGAGGCGATGGTCGCCGCAGGCGTGATGGAGGAGGACGAGCGCGTCGAGCTGATCGGGGGGGAATTGGTTCCGATGTCGCCGAAGGGAAATCACCATGAGGTCATGAAGGCCGCGCTGCTGCGCCGTTGGTACCGCATGGCTCCCGACGACTTGGATCTCGTTCCGGAAACAACCTTCCGCCTCAGCGAGGACACCTATCTCGAGCCCGACGTCGTCATCTATCCGCGCGAGAGCGGCATACGCGGCCTCGCCGCTGATAACGTCCTGCTCGTCGTCGAGATCGCGGACTTGTCGCTCCGCTACGACATCGGCCGCAAGGCGGCGCTTTACGCGAGCTTCGGTATTCGCGAGCTCTGGGTCATTGACGCGGTTCGATTGACGACCCGCGTGTTCCGAGAGCCGGCGGCGGACGGCTACCGTAACGCGAGCGACTTCGGCCCTTCCGATCGCCTCGTCCCGCTCATCGCGCCGGAGGCCTTCTCGCTCAGGCTCGACGAGCTGGAGCTGAGCTGAGGCGGAGATCCCCGCTTCACGCCTGCTTCTTGAGCTTCACCACATTGTGCAGCGTCGCGTCCGCCGTCTCGAAGAAGCGGCGAATCCCCCGCGCGGCCTGACGGATGCGTTGCTCGTTCTCGACCAAAGCGAGGCGCACATAATCGTCGCCGTGCTCGCCGAAGCCGACCCCCGGCGCGACCGCGACGTCGGCCTTCTCGATCAAAAGCTTCGAGAACTCGAGGGAGCCCAGATGGCGGAAGCGCTCGGGCACCGGCGTCCAGGCGAACATCGAGGCGCTCGGCTTGTCGATTCCCCAGCCGGCGGCCGCGAAGCTCTCGATCATCACGTCGCGCCTGCGCTTATAAGTCGCGCGCATCTCGCGCACGCAATCGTCGGGGCCGTTGAGCGCCGCGGCGGCGGCGACCTGAATCGGGGTATAGGCGCCGTAGTCGAGATAGGATTTCACCCGCGCCAGCGCGGCCAGGAGTTGCTCGTTGCCGACAGCGAAGCCCATCCGCCAGCCCGCCATAGAAAAGGTCTTCGACATCGAAGTGAACTCGACCGCAACCTCGAAGGCGCCGGGCGCCTGCAAGATCGACGGCGGCGGCTCGTCGTCGAAATAGACCTCGGCATAGGCGATGTCGGACAGCACGAAGATCTCGTGCTTCTTCGCGAACAGCACCAGGTCCTTATAAAAGTCGAGCGAGGCGACCATCGCCGTCGGGTTCGAGGGATAGCAGACCACGACGGCGATCGGCTTCGGAATGGAATGCGCGATCGCGCGCTCGAGGGCGACGAAGAACTCGGGGCCCGGCTCGGCCGGCACCGAGCGGATGACGCCGCCCGCCATCAGGAAGCCGAAGGCGTGGATCGGATAGGAGGGGTTCGGGACCAGGACGACATCGCCCGGCGCGGTGATCGCCTGAGCCATGTTGGCGAAGCCTTCCTTCGAGCCGAGCGTGGCGACCACCTGCGTCTCGGGATCGAGCTTGACCCCGAACCGGCGCGCGTAATAGCCGGCTTGCGCGCGGCGCAGTCCGGCTATGCCTTTCGAGGCCGAATAGCGGTCGGTGCGCGGCTTGCCGACCGTTTCGACAAGCTTGTCGATCACATGCTTCGGCGCGGGCAGGTCGGGGTTGCCCATGCCGAGATCGACGATGTCGGCGCCGGCGGCGCGGGCCTTGGCCTTGAGCTTGTTGACCTGCTCGAAGACATAAGGCGGCAGGCGCCGCACCCGGTGAAAATCGCTCATCGCAGCCACTGGCCTTGGGTCAAATCCCGATTCGTCGATCTCTGCGCCGACATGGGCCTGTAGCACCGGAAGGCCAAGAGCGGCAAACGGCCCGCCGGCTATTGCTGGGCGGCGGGAGCGTTCGAACTCGGCTTTTTTTGCGCCGCTTGCTGTTCGGCCATCGCCTTGGCGGCCGGCGGAAAGCCCTTCCGCAGCGTGTCGTCCCGCTTCTCGACCCCGTCGAGGTCGCCCTTGACCGACTTGAGCTCGTCTTTCTTCATGGCCGGCCGCGACGGCTCGGGGGGCGGCTGGAAAACCGGAATATAGTTAAGATCGCCGCTCGGTCGCGTCTTGGCGACGAAATCCGCTGGCGGCGGAGCATCGGTGGCGAAGCCAAGGACCTTGAACGCCTGTTTCAGGATGCTGTCCTGCTGCTGCGCATAAACGCTCGACCCGGAGGCGAAGAGCGTGGCAAGGGCGAGAAGCCCGGCTAGAGCGATTCTCCTCGGGCCGCGTCCGGCGCTTTCGGCACAAATCGTGCAAACCATCTTTCTGTCCGAAAAGTCGTGTTGGCTTCGTGGACGGGTACTGACCTATTATGACCAAAACGGGACCGGGCCTCATGGCCCGGATTCGAGAGGAAGCGCTAGTCATGGCCAAGACCAGTCCGAGCAAGGCGACGGCGCGCCCGAAGTCGAAGCCAATCAAGGCTACGGCCGGAAGCCCTGTCGCGAGCCGCGCCAAGCGGGAGGCGCAAGGCGATGCGCCGCCCCCGGTTCTCAAGGCGCCTCGCACGAAAAGCGCTGAGCGGCGAAGCGAGCCGCCGGCGGCGCCCAAGGTGGCGGCCGTCCCCAAAGCGCATATCTCCGCGCCTCCGTCGAAGGTAAAGCGATCGACTCTTCGCAGGCGCGAGGCTGAGCGGCGACAGCCGGCGGAAATCCAGACTGCCCCCGTTCCGCCCGAGCCCATTCAATCCGCGGCGCCCTTCCAGCCGCCGAAGCCAACGCGGGACGCTGCTCCGCCGCCGGCTCGTCCCACGCAAGCGGCCAACGAGGGCGCCCAAAACTCGGCGCCCGATGTGGAGACGCTTGCGCACAACATCGCGCAAGCGATCGAGCAGGGCGGCAAGGTGCTGGCCGCCTATCTGCAGCCGCGGGCGAGCGGCGAGATCAAGGCCACGCTCGCCGACGAAATCGGCGAGATGGTGCGTTCCATCGGCCGCGTGGCCGAATATTACATGGCCGATCCGCAGCGGGCGTTCGTGGCGCAAACCGCGTTGACCAAGCAGTTCGTCGACCTCTGGGCTCAAACCCTGCAGCGCCTGCAGGGCGAGCAGGCGCCGCCGGTCGTCGCGCCTGAACTCAAGCGACAAGCGCTTCGCTGACGCCGCGTGGCGCGACAATCCCTATTTTGACTTCATCAAGCAGGCTTACGTGCTGACCGCGCGCTGGGCCGATGACCTCGTCAAGCGCGCCGACGAGCTCGATCCGCACGATCGCGAGAAAGCGCAATTCTATCTGCGGCAGGTGACGGCGGCGCTGTCGCCGTCGAACTTCCTCGCCACCAATCCCGAGCTTCTGCGCACGACGCTCGAGGAGGGCGGCGAGAACCTGGTGCGGGGTCTGAAGATGCTGGCCGAAGACATTCAGGCGGGCCATGGCAACTTGCGCATTCGCCAGTCGGACGCGCGCGCGTTCAAGCTCGGCGTCAACCTCGCAGCGACTCCCGGCAAGGTCATTTTTCGCAACGAGCTGATGGAGCTCATCCAGTACGCGCCGAGCACGGCGCACGTCTATAAGCGCCCGCTGCTGATCGTGCCGCCCTGGATCAACAAGTTCTACATCCTCGACCTCAATCCCGAGAAGTCGTTCGTCCGCTGGGCGGTGGCGCAGGGCTTGACGGTGTTCGTCATCTCCTGGGTCAATCCCGACGAGCGCCAGGCCGACAAGGACTTCGACAGCTATATGCGCGAGGGCATCCTCACCGCCGTCGACTGCATCGAGCAGGCGACGGGCGAACGCGAGCTTTCTGCGATCGGCTATTGCGTCGGGGGCACGCTGCTCGCGGGGACGCTCGGATATATGGCCGCCGGCGGCGACAGGCGCATCACGAGCGCGACCTTTTTCGCCACCCAGATCGACTTCGCCGATCCCGGCGATCTCAAGGTGTTCGTGGACGCCGAGCAATTGAAGGCGCTCGAGGAGCGGATGGCCGAACACGGCTATCTCGAAGGCTCGGCGATGGCCAACGCCTTCAATATGCTGAGGCCGAACGACCTCATCTGGTCCTATTACGTCAACAATTATCTCAAGGGCAAAGAGCCGATGCCGTTCGATTTGCTGGTCTGGAACTCGGACTCGACCCGCATGCCCGCCGCCAACCACAAGTTCTATTTGCGCCACTGCTATTTGCAGAACGATCTGTCGAACGGACGGATGGAGCTGGGCGGCAGGACGATCGATCTCAAGAAGGTTACGATCCCGGTCTACGAATTGGCGACGAAGGAAGACCACATCGCCCCCGCCCGCTCGGCGTTCACGGGCGCCAAATGCTTCGGCGGCCCGGTGCGCTACGTGATGGCCGGATCGGGCCATATCGCCGGCGTCGTCAATCCGCCGACCAAGCCGAAATACCAGTACTGGTCGGACGGCCCTCCGGTGGCCAAGTTCGACGACTGGGTCGCGAAGGCCAAGGAGACGCCAGGCTCATGGTGGCCCGACTGGCTCGCCTGGCTGACGGCGCAGGCGCCGGACAAGGTTCCCGCCCGCAAGCCCGGCGCCGGCAAGCTCAAAGCGCTCTGCGACGCGCCGGGGGAATATGTGCGGGTGAAGGCGTGAGCGCGCTGTAGCGTAGCCGAACGAGGCCGTTCGCGGGTCTAGCGATCGCCTTGGGGCTCGTGTTTGTCGCTCTTGGCGAGCGTCCGTTCGATCATCTTGCCCATCATGAAGCGCATGATCCTGGTCGGCACGATTCCGGTCAAGAACCGGTTGAGGGCGCCCGGCAAGCTCAGCGATCGACCCTGCCGGAAGTGGCGCAAGGCCTCAGAAACGCACTGCTTCACACTCATCGGCTTCATTGGCATGTCGGCGGGATCAAGACCGAATTTCGCGATGATCGCGGTGTCCGTCGGCGGCACCACGAGCGTCATCACCCGGATGCCCCGGCGCTTGAGTTCGACGTGAAGAGACTCGCCCAGGCTCTGAACGAGCGCTTTGGAGCCGGCGTCGGCAGCCGAAAACGGAATCCCTTGGGCCGCGCCCATGGCGCCGCCAAGAATAAGTCCCCCGCCGCCACGCCGCGCCAGCCGCGCGCCGAATGCGTGGGCGATGTTGAGATGAGCAAGCGCGTTGAGGCGGAAGCGCGTCAGCTGCTCGCGGTGGTCTTGCTCCAAAAAATGACCCGGCTCGCCCGTGCCGGCGTTGGAGACCACAAGTCCCACATCGAGGTCGCGGAGCTCCGCGTCGAGATTGTCGACGCCGCCTTCGTCCGAGAGATCGCTGACCACGCACCGCGTCGCAACCCGAAAGCGGCGCTCGACCTCTTGGGCGAGCGTTTGCAGCAGATCGCCGCGCCGCGCCGCAAGCGCGACATTGAATCCCTCGGCCGCAAGCTGGCGCACGAACTCGGCGCCGATGCCCGATGAGGCGCCCGTCACCAGCGCCCAGGGCCCATATTGTCTGGCGAATTTCATATGCGCCGGAAAATTCTCGGTCATCTTCGCCTCGTCTTGCAGGGTCGCGCGATCAGAGCTTCCGCGAGGCGGGACGGAGCGCCCAGGACACGAGAGCGAGCGCGCCGATAACAAGCGGAAGAAGGATTTGCGGCGGCGGATCGTTCACCGCCGCGCGCGAATAGGCGGCAAAGGCCGCGTCGAACGCCATGCCCGCGTAGGCCCATTCCTTCAAGCGAGGAAGGCCAGGAACCAGGATCGTCACGGCGCCAAGGACCTTGAGCGCGCCAAACGGAATAAGAAAATAGTGCGGATATCCAAGCCGCGCCATTTCGGTCTCGAAGTGGGCGGCCCTGAAAAGCAGGGCGACCCCGGGAACAGCAAAAAGGGCGGCCGTCGCGAGGCTCGCGAGCCAATAGAGGACAAGCCCCAATCTTCCTGCGACCATTGCCGCTTCCCACTGATGGAGATATTAGTCAGTTGACTAACTTATACTCGATCGCCGAAAAGGCATCAAGGGGAAAGAGCGCCGGCGCATCCTTGTTTTGCCGCTTTGCGCTGGGAGAGGCAGGTGCGAAGGAGCAACCGATGGCTTATGACGATAAGCGCGCTCGCCTTACGCGCGCCGCCGCCGGTCTGACCCACGCGCGCGGCTTCGGCAAAGTCGCTCTCGCCGAAATCGCCGAGGCGGCGGACGTCCCGCTCGGCAACATCTACTATTATTTCAAGACCAAGGCGGCGATCGGCGAGGCGATCGTCGACCAGCGCAGCGAAGAGTTCCAGCAACTCCGGGCGCGTTGGGAACAAGCCAGCACGCCAAACGGGCGCCTCAAGGCCTGCATTCAGTCCACCGTCGACAATCGAGAAGGATTGGCGCGCGCCGGGTGCCCGGTCGGGAGTTTCTGCGCGGAGCTCGGCAAGGAAGAGACGCCGCTAGCCACGCTCGCCTCGCGTCCGCTGCGCGAATTGCTGACGTGGATCGAGGCGCAATTCTCTGCGCTTGGGCGAGAGCGCGAAAAAGCGGGACTTGCCCTGCACCTCCTCTCTGCGCTGCAGGGCGTTTCGCTGCTTGCAAATTGCTTGCATGATCCAACCATAGTCGTAGAGGAAGGCAAGCGATTGAACGCCTGGATTGATGCGCTTTAGATCCGTCCGTCGTCTCGAGCGCAGGCGGCGCGTTTGATCGCCTTCTACGCGCGAGAATTATCGAGCATAGGCATGAATTCCTGGAGGCTTGGGTCATGCCCATTTCGGCAGATCGCCTTGACGCCCTTGCGGTGAACGTCGAGTTCGTCGCCTCTTCCATCCGCCTCACTCTCACCGACGGTCGAGAGACCTCGACGCCGCTCGCCCGGTTTCCTCGGTTACGCGACGCCTCTGACGCGGAGCGCGCGAACTGGCGCCTCGCTCGGCCGCGGCGAGGGCGTCCATTGGCCGGACCTCGACGAGGACGTATTGGTCAACGCATTGCGGGGCTTGCCGACCTAAGCTGAGGCTGCCGCGAAAAAGGGCTGCTGGGGGAGAACGAAACAATGCTTTACGCACTTGCGTTCTTGGCGGGCGTCGTGGCCGGCTCGCGAGCTTTGACGGCGCCCGCCGCCGTGAGCTGGGCGGCGAGGCTCGGCCATCTCAATCTCGGCGGCTCCTGGCTCGCGTTCATGGGCTACGCCTGGACGCCCTGGATCTTCACGCTTCTGGCGATCGTCGAACTCGTCACCGACCAGCTCCCGTCGACGCCGAGCCGCAAGGTCCCCATGCAATTTGGGGCCAGGATCATAAGCGGCGCCTTGTCGGGAGCGACGATCGGCGTTGCGGCCGGCTCGTGGATCATTGGGCTCATAGCCGGCGTGATCGGGGCGGTGATCGGAACCTACGGCGGCGCGGAGATTCGCTCCCAAATGGCGAAGGCGTTCGGGCGCGACCAACCCGCCGCCTTCATCGAGGACGCAGGGGCCATTGTTCTTGGGCTCATCATCGTCTGGGCGTTGCGATGAACCGCCACTTCGATGCGATCGTCATCGGCGCGGGCCAAGCCGGCCCGCCGATGGTCGGGCGGCTTGCGGCGGCGGGGCAGAAGGTCGCCCTGATCGAGCGCGATCTGATCGGCGGGACTTGCGTCAACACCGGCTGCACGCCGACCAAAACCCTGGTCGCGAGCGCCTATGCGGCGCATCTCGCGCGACGCGGGGCGGAATTCGGCGTGCAAATCGGGCCGGTCGGAATTGATTTCGCCGCAATCATGGCGCGCAAGAACACGGTCGTCGGCAATTCTCGCTCGGGGCTTACGGCCTGGCTGCAAGGCATGGCGAATTGCACTGTCGTCCGAGGCCACGCCCGCTTCCTTTCTCCCAAAAGTGTCCAGGTCGGCGACGAGGTGCTCGAGGCCGAACGTTTCTTCATCAACGCCGGCGCCCGCGCAATCATTCCCGACTTTCCGGGTCGCGATCAGGTGAGGACGCTGACCAACACGACATTGCTTGAACTCGACGTCCTGCCTCGCCGTCTCGTCGTCGTTGGCGGAAGCTACGTCGGCCTCGAATTCGCTCAAGCCTTTCGGCGCTTCGGAGCCGAAGTCACGGTGGTGGAAATGGCGAAACGGCTCGTGTCGCGCGAGGACGAGGAGGTCTCGGACGCGATCCGCGAGATCCTCGAGGCGGAGGGCATAGAGATCCGCCTCGAATCCGAATGCATCCGGTTCGAACCGCGCGGCGAAGAGATCGCCGTCGGCGTCAATTGCATGGCCGGCGAGCCAGAGGTCTTGGGCTCGCACGTGCTGCTCGCGGTCGGGCGCCGTCCCAATACCGACGACCTTGGCCTCGAAGCCGCAGGCGTCAAGGTTGACGCGCACGGCTATATCATCGTCGACGAGTTCCTGAAAACGAACGTGCCGCACATCTGGGCGCTCGGCGACTGCAACGGCCGCGGCGCCTTCACGCACACCTCGTACAATGATTTCGAGATCGCCGCGGCGAACCTCATCGACGGCGCCGCGCGCAAGGTGAGCGACCGCATTCCGGCTTATGCGCTCTATGTCGACCCGCCGCTTGGCCGGGTCGGCCTGAGCGAGACGGAAGCCCGAGCCAAGGGACACAAGGTCCGCATCGGCCGCCGGGCGATGACCCGCGTCGGCCGCGCGACTGAGAAAGGCGAAACGAAAGGGTTCATGAAAGTGGTGGTCGACCGTGACACCGACGCGATCCTCGGCGCGGCAATTCTTGGCGTGGGAGGCGACGAAGCCATCCATGGCGTGATCGAGGCGATGGGCGCAGGCGCGACGGCTTCCGCCTACACGCGCGTGATGGCAATCCACCCGACAGTCTCCGAGCTTGTCCCCACGACATTCGGCGAACTTGTTTGAAGCTGTTCATGAGCGCGGCTGGGTCGAGGTTATGCCTGTTGGCCGCCCTGCCTCGTCCCTACCCGCGCGTTGCTGGGCCGTTCAAAGACGACCGCTGCGCGTCGATTTCCGCAGGCGGGACAGATGTGGGGAGCTAGCGGCGTTTGAAGCCAATCTACGACATGTGAGAGGAGAATGCCATGACCACTGAGGGACTTCACGAACGACTTAGGGGGATTCAGGGATGCTGGGATCGGGCACTTGTCGAACTTCAAGAGGTTTCTGGTGGATTGGAGGCAATCATTAAGACGCCAGGCGAAAATGATCTTGTGGCAATTGCCAAGCACTATGGCCGAGATCCAAAGGTATTTGCGATTGGCATGTTTGACGCGGTAATAATGCTCAAGGCCTTAACGACTGTGCTGGTGATGACCGAACCGATGCTCAAAAAGATCCTGCCACTCACGGTGGAAGAGCATCTGGAGGCACAAGATGAGGTTTTGCATCGCCTCCTCGACCACGTCGAGGCTCAAGGATCAGCATAACAAGGTTTCGTTGGTGAACTCTCGCCCTGAATATGCGCTGTCGTAGCCGAGACGGAGCGGGCCGCGGATTGCAGCTTCCGTGTCTTTCGTACGGGTTTTTGTGCTAAACTCGCCCGAAACTTTCAGAGGGAGAACGGACAGTGCCCGAAGCGTCCCGGCCGCCTCCGCGCAATCCTGTTGGATCGCTCGTCATCATCGCCGCCGTGGTCGCGGTCGCCGCCGCAGCCTTCGCCTACACCGCCGGATGGTTTTCCCCCGGGCGCCTGACGCCGCAGAAGCTTGTCGACGGCTTCGATCTGCGAACGCCCCCGCCGCTCGGCCATCGGCGCAATCACGCCAAGGGCATCTGCTTCACCGGCGTGTTCGAGTTGAACGGCGCTGGATCTGAGCTATCGAAAGCCGTCGTCTTCGCCAAGGGCTCCTACCCCGTGGTCGGACGTTTCAATCTGGGCACGCCGAACCCGAACGCCGATGATTCCAAAGAGCGTGTGCGGGGCTTAGGGCTCATGATCTCCACGCCCGATGGTCAGGAATGGCGCATGGCGATGATCGACCCGCCATTCTTCCCCGTCGCAACGGTCGAGGCTTTCCACGAGCTCCAAGTCGCCTCCGCGAGCAAAGAGCCTGACGCGATACCCAAGTTCGCGGGGGCCCATCCCGAATTCGCAGCGTTCGGCGGTTGGGCGAAAAGCGCGCCCTGGACCGGCAGCTACGCCGAGGAGCCCTACAACAGCCTCAACAGCTTCATCTTCACCGACAGTTCCGGAAACGACCACGCAGTGCGCTGGGCGCTCGTTCCGGCGGCGCAGCCAGTCCCCGTCCCGCCGGAGGAGCTCGCGAAGCGCGGGCCGAACTTCCTCGAGACCGAGATCACGGATCGCATCAAGAAGGGCCCGGCGCGATGGACGATGAAAGTCACCGTCGCCAACGCCGGGGATCAGACGGCGGACCCCAGCAAGGCCTGGCCGCAAGACCGTCGCGCCGTCGAGGTTGGCGCGCTTACCGTGCAAACGATCGCGGCCGAGGCGGACGGCCCGTGCCGCGACATCAATTTCGATCCGACCGTCCTGCCGAATGGTATCCGGACGTCAGACGATCCGTTCCCCGCAGCCCGCTCGTCGGCCTACCGGGTCTCCTACGACCGCCGCACGGCCGAGGAGAAAGACTATCCGCGAAAAGCCACGGGGGCCGGCCAATGACGAACATCACGCGGGTCCGCCCGATCAGGTTCATTCAGCGCTTCAATCCCCTTCAGCGAACGCTGCACTGGGTCATGGCCGTCTGCATCCTGGCGATGCTGTTCATCGGCGTCGGCATGGCGTCCACGGTCGCGCCGCAATATCTGACGCTGGTCAATATCCACAAGCCTCTTGGCATCTTGATCCTGATCCTCGCTTTGATCCGCCTCATCGTGCGCCTGCGCTATGGCGCCCCGCCCTTGCCCGTCGACCTGCCCGAGCCGATGAAGCTCGCCGCCTATCTCTCGCATTACGCGCTCTATGCGCTCATGATCGCGATGCCGCTGATCGGCTGGGCGATGCTGTCGGCGGCCGAATATCCGGTGGCGCTATGGCCGGGAATCTGGCTGCCGCAGATCCTGCCGCGAAGCCCGAGCCTGCACACGCTGTTGTGGAACGCGCATTTTTATCTCGCCTTCCTCTTCTTCGCGCTGATCCTGATGCATCTCGCCGCGGCCTTGTTCCATGCCCTGATCCGGCGCGACGGCGTTTTCGATTCGATGGGACCCCTATTGAAGGGTGACGAGGCTGCACCGGCGGAGTGAGTGAGGATCGCGTACTGTCCGGGCGCGAAACTGGAGCACGCCGCGTTCGAGTGAATCGTCATCGCGAGGAGCGAAGCGACGTGGCGATCCAGGACTCTCGGGGCGCCCTACGATTCCTGGATTGCTTGCTTCGCTCGCCATGACGGTTCGACTCAATTGCATCTTGTCGCAGACCGCATTCCTACGAATTGCTTCGACGCCTCACCGTTGCCTTCGCCGCCTCCCGTGCCTCACCTGCAACGGCTCTTGACAAAAATACCGACCAGTTGGTACGGAGCGGAATGACCGAATCTCCATACCGGTGGGTGATCGTCGCGGCGGGCGGCCTTCTCGGCTGCGTCGCGATCGGCTCGATGTTCTCTCTCCCCGTTCTGCTGCAGCCGATTGCCCGCGACACCGGCTGGTCAGTGACTGGCGTGTCGAGCGCCATGACCGTCGGCTTTCTCGCCATGGCGTTCGGCAGCATCGCCTGGGGCAACCTTTCGGATCGGTTCGGTCCGCGCGCGGTCGTCCTGACCGGCGCAATCGTCCTTGCCGCAAGCCTTGCTCTTGCAGCCCAGGCGCCGTCGCTTCTCGCATTTCAGCTGATCTTCGGCCTCCTCGTGGGCGCAAGCGCGGCGGCCATCATCGTACCGATGATGGCCTGCGTCACCGGCTGGTTCGATACCCATCGCAGCCTTGCGGTGTCGCTCGTCTCCGCGGGGATGGGAATGGCCCCCATGACCATGGCGCCCTTGGCCGCATGGCTCGTTTCGACCATGAGCTGGCGGACCACGCTCGAGATCCTCGCCGTCATCGCCGCTCTCCTCATGATCCCGGCGGCGCTTCTGGTGCGCCGCCCGCCGGCGCTTCTCGGAGTCGGCGCCGCGACGGGCGGCGGCCAGCAATCGAGCATGTCCGTCGGCGAGGCGCTGCGATCGCCGCAATTCGTCGTGCTCGTCCTGACCAACTTCTTCTGCTGCGCCACCCATTCCGGCCCGATCTTTCATACGGTGAGCTATGCGCAGACGTGCGGCATTCCGCTCGTGGCCGCGGTTTCGATCTACAGCGTCGAGGGCCTTGCGGGCATGGGCGGCCGGATCGGCTTCGGCCTTCTTGGCGATCGGTTCGGCGCCAAGCGCGTTCTGGTCGTCGGCCTGCTCGCCCAGGCGTTCGGCGCTCTGGCTTACGTCTTCGCCCGAGGCTTGGGCGAGTTCTATACCGTCGCGGCTGTGTTCGGCTTCATCTATGCCGGCGTCATGCCGCTCTACGCGGTCCTGGCGCGCGAGAACTTTCCGCTTCCAATGATGGGAACTGTCATCGGCGGCACGGCGATGGCCGGCAGCCTCGGGATGGCGCTCGGACCGCTCGCCGGAGGAACTCATCTACGACGCCACCGCCAGCTACACATGGCTCTATGTCGGCTCCTGGGCCATGGGCATCGGCGCCTTCCTGATCGCCACGACCTTCCAGCCCTTGCCGCAGGCGGAGCCGGCTCCGGCAGCCGCGCCCGCCTGACCGCCTTCATCGCGCCCTGGCCCCTTGAGTCGCTCCTATCGAAAACAGCGTCCGCAAAAGCCAGAGTCAGTTCGCGACACGCCTTCCCGGAGGGGCGGGAGCGCCTTTCCTTTGCTTGTCGGCCTGCCGAAGCGAACTCCACGAAAAGACGAAAAGGCTTGCGGCGGTAAGCCCGAGCCCGGCAAAAAACAGCCATCCTGCTTCGAAGCGCAAGCCTTCGATCCACGGCGACAGGCAGAACGCAATGAGCGCAGCGATCGCCGGCTCGAGGTTCTGAAACATGGTGACGAAGCCATTGTCGTTGTTAGTTGCGTTGAGCGCCTTTTGATAGAAGACCCGCCCGATTGAATCAGCGAGAATAATGCCGACGATCATCAGCAGCGTGAGCTCGAGATTCGCAAATATCGGTTCGCCTCGCGCGATTAGAAGCGCCACCGTCGCGGGTATCAGCACAACACCGCCCACCAGAATGTTCGCCGCGACCGCGCCGGACTCGTTCAAATCCGAGAACCACTTCGCAATGAGGGAGGCGCTCAGGACCGTGAATATTGGGATCGGCAGCGCGAAAAGCCAAGTTCCTTTCCAAAGCTCTGCGACCAGGCCAGCGCCGTCCTTCGTCTGGCTCCAGGCCACCGCAGTCGCGCCAAGAAACGCCGCGGCAAGGCAGACGGAGAATACGAATAGCGAAACCGGTATTGGAGTTCTGGTCAACAGGAACGCGACGAGCGCGCCCCAGAAGGGCGCAAGATTTAAGATCGCAACGACGACGACAGGATGCGAATGACTCAGGCTGACATTGTAAAGGACGAGGCCCGCCGTGCTGACCGCGAAGATTGCCGCCAATTTGCCGTAGTTTGATAACGAGCCGAGCGCCCCGAACAGATCGCGGCGACCTTCGGCGGAGATCAACAGAAGTGGGACCGAAGCGAGAAGCGCGACCTGCGTCAGAAACACGAACTGGATGACGCTAAATTTCTGAGCGGCGGGCGAAGAGAGCGGCGCCTGCGCGGCGATCAGCACCGACGCTGCAAGCGCATATGCGCTTCCAAAAGCGCGGGACACCGTGGGCTTATGCATCTCTTAATACGCGCAGCCCGTCGTTTTGTTCTCAGTATCGCAACGCATTCTCCGCCGCTTCGATCACGCTTCGTGAATGACACCTAATCTCGCGTCGTGAAACCGTGTGCGAGAAGCATTTCGGCGTCAGCCCTCGAATTGATTGGTCTTCGGGAAACCCTTCGGCGGCAGGCGGCCGGCTTCGGCGCGATTGCCGATCCAGTCGTTGACCTCGGGCCTCCCGACCGTGAACGTGCGCCCGGCCGAGTCGCGCCAGGTGAGCCCCTCTCGAAGTGCGAAGACCTTGGCGTCGGAAATGCCGCCGTCCTTGTAGCGCTGCAGCCGCGTGCCCTTGCCGCGCGCCATTTCGTTGAGCTGCGCATATGGGAACACCAGAAGCTTGCGGTTCTGCCCGATGATTGCGACATGGTCGCCCTCGGCGGGAACGATCAACGCGGCTGTCGCCGGCGCGGTGACATTCAAGACCGCCCTGCCCTTGCGGGTCGAGGACAGAAGCTCGTCGTCGCCGACGATGAAGCCGTTGCCGTCGCTCGACGCGATGAGTCGCTTCGCGCCCGCGGAATAAGCCCAGACGGCGACGATCGAAGCGCTCTCGTCGATGTCGGCCATGAGACGGATCGGCTCGCCCTGCCCTCGCCCGCCGGGCAATTTGGAGGCGTCGAGCGTGAACACCTTGCCGTCGCTCGCCAGCACCAGAATTTTCGAGGTCGTCTCGGCGAAGAACGAGGTCTTCAGGCCGTCGTCGCCTTTGAACGTGGCGGCGGTGAGATCGGCGACCTGACCTTTCATCGCGCGGATCCAGCCTTTCTGCGACACCACGATGGTCAGCGGCTCTCGCTCGATCATCGCCTCGGCGAGATCGGAGACGACGACGTCAGGCGCGGCTTCGAAACTGGTCCGCCGCCGGCCGAGCGCGGTGTCGGGCCCGAACTTCTTTTTGACGTCGCGGATCTCGACCGCGATCATCTGCCATTGTTTCTTTTCGCTGGCGAGCAGCGCCTCGATCGTGGCTTTCTCCTTCCCCAAGTCGTCCTGCTCTTTGCGCAGCGCCATTTCCTCGAGACGGCGCAAGCTTCGTAAGCGCGTGTCGAGAATGTAGACGACCTGCAGCTCGGTAAGGCTGAAGCGGGCTTTGAGCCGTTCCTTCGGGTCATCGTCCTCGCGAACGATGCGGATGACCTCGTCGAGATTGAGAAAGACGACGATCATGCCGGCGAGCAGTTCGAGCCGCTTGTCGATCGCCGCCAATCGATGACGCGAGCGGCGCACCAGAACGTTGCGGCGGTGGTCGAGCCATTGCCTCAAGCCTTCGCCCAGCGACACGACCCTCGGCGTCACGCCATCGACCAGGACGTTCATGTTGACCGAGACGCGCGCCTCGAGCTCGGTCAGCCGGAACAGGGATTCCATCAGCGTTTCGGGCTCGACCGTGCGGCTCTTCGGCTCGAGCACGATACGCACGTCCTCGGTCGATTCGTCGCGGATGTCGGCGAGCAGCGGAATCTTCCGCTCGTTGAGAAGATTGGCGATCTGCTCGATCAGCCGGGACTTCTGGACGCCATAGGGAATCTGAGTGACGATAGCGACCCAGCCGCCGCGGCCGGTATCCTCCTTCGCCCAGCGCGCGCGCACTCTGAATGCGCCGCGTCCGGTCCGGTAGGTTTCGACGATCGCGGACTTGTCGTCGATGACGACGCCCCCGGTCGGGAAGTCCGGACCCGGCACGAAAGTGGCGAGCGCTTGCGTGTCGGCATCCGGATGGGCGATGAGATAGAGCGCCGCATCGCAAAGTTCGGCGATGTTATGCGGCGGAATTGACGTCGCCATGCCGACCGCGATGCCCTGCGCGCCGTTGGCGAGCAGGTTCGGGACGGCCGAGGGCATGACGATCGGCTCTTTCGTGTCGCCGGAGTAATTGTCGCGCCAATCGACCGAGTCTTCCTCGACGCCCTCCATGATGAGGCGCGCGACATCGGTCATCCGCGCTTCGGTATAGCGGTAGGCTGCGGCGTTATCGCCGTCGATATTGCCGAAATTGCCTTGGCCCTCGATCAGCGGATAGCGCGAGACGAAATCCTGCGCGAGGCGCACCAGCGCCTCGTAGATCGCCTGGTCGCCGTGCGGATGGAACGAGCCCATCACATCGCCGACGATCTTCGCGCATTTCTTGAAGGCCGAGCCGGGGTCGAGCCTGAGGATGTGCATGCCGTAGAGGATGCGGCGGTGCACCGGCTTCAGTCCGTCGCGGGCGTCGGGCAGCGCCCGTCCCATGATGGTGGAAAGGGCATAGGCGAGATAGCGCTCCTCGAGCGCGTCGCGCAGCTTGACCTCGATCGGCTCCGGGGGCGGAGAAGGCAAGGGCGGCGGAACGTGTTTGGCCATGGGCTCTCGGGTTACTCCGAGGCTTGAGTTGCGGCAAGCGGGCCCGGCGCCGGGCGCCTGGTTCAGGCCGAGTACACAAATTCGTTAGCGAGGGCCTCTGGATTCCATCGCCGCCTTCCTCAACGCACAATGAAATCAGCCCATTAGAGGAAGAAGCTCAGTCTCTTCCTGAAGTCCGCGCTGCGATCGCGTCGCCCGTTACCGAACGTCAGGGAACATCTCCTGAACAAGTGAATTCTTGATCCAATCCTACGCCGGGTTGGCGTCGACGAAGGAGCTGCACAAAGAATGCGCAATCACCCCATTGCTCAATTTGGCCGCAGCTCGTTTGCTCACGATCCCTGGCGCGAGGCGAAGGCACGCTTGCCGAGGCTGGATCTCGGCGTCCCCGCCTTCGAATTTCCTGTCGAAACCCTGGGCGGACCCCTCAAATTTGTCGTGAAGTCGCGCTTGCCAACTGGACCATTCCCGAAGCAGCATTACATCATTGAGTTGAGTCGGCGGCATGAGACTTGCTCCGGCGGAGTTCAGCGTGGACTTGAGTTGAAAGGAGGAAGACTCCCAGGGATTCGGCATCACTCCAACTTAGAAACCCGAATAAGGGGACTGAGATGATCGCTCGAATCGCTGCACTATTGCTCGCCTTGTCTGCTACAGGGGCGGAGGCGCATGACTATTGGGCGGACGGGAAACCTGTTCCAGATTGGGTGAAGGCTTCATGCTGCGGACCAGCGGACGCGCATCATCTTCGCCCGGACCAGGTGCACCGGATTTCTGACGACTATTACTCTGTCGATGGATACGTCCGTCGTATTCCCGTCGGCCAGGCGCTGCCCAGTCAGGATGGCGACTACTGGATCTTTTATCGAGACGACGGAAGCGGAATCCAGTCCGGGGTGTATTGCTTCTTCGTGCCGATGGATTTCTGATCTCCGTCAGGGATTGGCCAGCTCTGGTCCGGCGCTGAACGCTGTTCGGCGCCGGAGCGGAGGCTGGACCGTTAATCGACGCGGGCGTTTATAGTCTCCTAAGCGTGCTTTCCTGTGAGGTCTGCAGGCCCAAGGGGATGACGCGCCGCCTCCATGCCCTTACATACGGGGCGCGCGCGGTCGGAAAAAGGTTCGCGGCCCCGGCCCGCGCGTGGGCCGTCGCCGTCCCGCTAGCCGCGCCTTGAAGCGCGCGTGCAGGGAGAGGGCCGGCGATGGCGCCGATGATATCGATCGCCGCGGTGACCAAACGTTACAAGTCGGGCCTCGTCGCGCTCGATGCGGTCGATCTGGAAATCGCCAAAGGGGAGATTTTCGCCCTGCTGGGCCCGAACGGGGCCGGCAAGACGACGCTGATCGGGGTCGTCTGCGGCTCCGTGTCGATGACTGCGGGCCAGGTCCTGATCGACGGCCACGACGTGGTCCGCGACTACCGCGCCGCTCGGTCCATAGTCGGGCTCGTGCCGCAAGAGATCGCGCTCGATATCTTCACCACCGTTCGCCGAGCGGCGACATTCAGCCGCGGGCTGTTCGGGCGGCCGCCCGATCCCGCCTATATCGAGCAATTGCTGCGCGACCTTTCGCTGTGGGACAGGCGCGATACGCGGATCGTCGAGTTGTCGGGCGGCATGAAGCGGCGGGTCATGATCGCGAAGGCCTTGGCCCATGAGCCGGACGTCTTGTTCCTTGACGAGCCGACGGCCGGCGTCGACGTCAATCTCAGGCGCGACATGTGGGCGCTTGTTCGGCGCCTCCGCGACCAGGGCGTGACGGTCATTCTCACCACCCACTATATCGAGGAGGCCGAGGAGATGGCGGACCGGGTCGGCGTCATCAACAACGGCCGGATCGTGCTGGTGGACGAGAAGGCGGCGCTCATTCGCAAGCTTGGCAAGCGGCGCCTGACGCTCGTCCTGCAGAAGGCGCTCCCGGCGCTGCCCAAGGAATTGGAGGGCTGGCCGCTCGAACTCGAGGACGAGGGCCGTCGCCTCTCCTATCGCTTCGATGCGGGAGCCGAGGACACCGGCGTGCCGACGCTTTTGCGCCGGCTCAACGAGATCGGCGTCGATTTCAAGGATCTCGACACGAGCACAACGACGCTCGAGGACATTTTTGTCGATCTGGTGGGGCGGGCGGCATGACGGTCTCCGCGATCAATCTCAACGGCGTCTGGTCGATCTACCGCGCGGAAATGCAACGCACCCAGCGCACGATTCTGCAGAGCGTGGCGACCCCCGTAATAACGACCGCGCTTTATTTCATCGTCTTCGGCGCCGCGATTGGCGGGCGCATTCGCGAAGTGAGCGGGGTCAGCTACGGCGCCTTCATCGTGCCGGGCCTCATGATGCTTTCGCTTCTGACGCAGAGCATCTCCAACGCCTCGATCGGCATCTACTTCCCCAAATTCACCGGCCAGATCTACGAGCTTCTCTCGGCGCCGATATCCTCCACCGAGGCGGTCTCAGCCTATGTCGGCGCCGCGGCGACCAAGTCGATCGCGATCGGCCTGATCATCCTCATAACCGCTTCGCTCCTGGTGCCGGTGCAAATCGAGCACCCGTTCTGGATGATTGCCTTTCTCGCGCTGACTTCGGTCGCCTTCTGCCTGTTCGGCTTCATCATCGGCATCTGGGCCAAAAACTTCGAGCAGCTCGCCGTCATCCCTTCCCTGGTGGTGACGCCGCTCACGTTTCTTGGCGGCGCCTTCTATTCGATCGACATGCTGCCCCCGTTCTGGCGCACGGTCAGTCTGTTCAATCCGGTGGTCTACCTGATCAGCGGCTTTCGGTGGAGCTTTTATGGCCGGGGCGACGTCAGCGTGGGCGCGAGCCTCAGCTTCACCGTGCTGTTCATCGCCGTTTGCCTCGCGATTCTGGCGTGGATCTTCCGCACCGGATGGCGCCTGAAGCCGTAGCGGGTCGCGCGCGATTGAATTGACCAGACGAAGGCTTCGGCTTCAAGATCGAACGAACATCCGCCAATCGTTGGAGTCTCGCCCATGCCCTCAGGCCTCATTATCGTCACCGGAGGGTCGCGCGGCATCGGCGCAGCCATCTGCCGCCGTCTCGCGGCGGACGGATACGCGGTCGCCGTCAATTACGCCGCCGACGCCAAGGCGGCCGAGGCGACGGTCGCGGAAATCAAGAAGTCGGGCGGCCGGGCGCAGGCCTTCCAGGCCGATGTCGCGGACGCAGGCCAGCTTCCCCAGCTGTTTGAGCAGGCGGCGAAGGCGCTGGGGCCCCTCGCCGGCCTCGTCAACAACGCCGGCGCCACGGGGCGCTTCGCCACGACAGACCAGCGTGAGGCTGAGGAGCTGACGCAGCTCTTTCAAATCAATGTGATCGGAACCATCCTCGCCTGCAAGGAAGCCGTGCTTCGGCTCTCGACCAAGCGCGGCGGGACCGGCGGGTCGATCGTCAACATTTCGTCGATCGCCGCGAGGCTTGGCGGGCTGCCGGGACTCGCGTCCTATGCGGCGACGAAAGGGGCGGTGGAAAGCTTCACCAAAGGCCTCGCGACCGAAGTCGGGCCTGAAGGCGTCCGGGCCAATGTCGTGGCGCCCGGCTTCACCGCAACCGACATGACCCGCGACCAGATCGCCCAGCCGGGCTTCCGCGAACGAATCGAGGCGATGACCCCTTTGCGCCGCGTCGGCGCGCCTGCGGAGATCGCCGAGGCTGTGGCTTGGCTCATTTCGCCCGCGGCCGCCTTTGTCACCGGCAGCGTGGTGACGGTCTCCGGCGGACGATGAGCAGGCTTGCTCCAACGGACGGCGAATGACTGGATCCGACGCCCCACCACCAAGATCACGAAGATCACCAAGAATGGGCTTCTCCTTCGTGCTCTTCGTGTCCTTGGCGGTAAATCGATCCCGTCAGAGAAACTCAGCTTTGAGCGAGCAGCTTTTGGATTCAGGCGAGCCGAAAAGGGAACGGCGCGGACGACAATTTCTTGCAGAAAATCGAAAGCCAGTCTAATCTCGCCCCCATGAACAATTCGGCGCTTTTGCATGGCCTCGACCACACGCGCCCGGCCCGGCGGGGGTCTCACGCCGCGGAGAAGGGCGCGTGAAAAAATCGGCTCGCGGGAAATCCCGTGTAACCCTTTGATAAGTCTCAATTCGGACGAGAAAATCCAAGGAAACCCAAGCTTTTCCAACCCCCTAATCGGGGGCCTTCACAGCGAAATCGGCAGGGTTCAAGAAAACCCAAACGAACCGACGCGACCAGCGTCGCGAGCCCGTCGCCCAGAAGGAGCAACACTACCTAGTTAAAACGTAATTCACACGCCAAGCCGTCCAACTCAACCCGGCCCGCCGCTACTCCCCTCGCCGGGCGGCCGCCGCCCATTCAAGCGCGGCGTTCTCGTCGGCGCGCGCGAACTGGCGAATACGCACCGGCGAAGCCTTGAAGCTGTTGAGCGTGGCCCCATCCATCTGTTCCGGGTCGACGACGACAGCAAGCTTGACCAACGACTTGTGAGCGAGCGCCGAGCTTGCCAGCCCGCGCGCCAACTCGGCGAAATCGCCCTCAAAATCCGAGGCGATAATCACGACGAGGCCGGTCGCGGCTGCGCCCATAGCCGAGTTGATCGCCGCCTCGACGTCCTGAGCCGCGACCGCTCCGCTTGCGCGCAACGCGAGCGTCTGCGCCGGCCCATCATGCACCCGCTCCAACATGGGCGGCTCCCTCGTCTCGTCGCGCGTTGCGCAATTCCCTCAGAAGCCCCTTAGCAGATTGCCGCCCGCCCTTGCCAGCAGGCATGACCCCGCAAGGACCAACGCCGCTGGCCGCGCCGCCGCGCCAGTAGACGCGACCGCTGGTCGCGTCGGCCGTCGGCCGCGGTCTAAAAGGAAAAGGGCGTCTGCGAGGCCGCCAGTCTTTCGACGGCCTATGGACCGCGGCTAAACGGCCAAGCGCTTGGCGAAGCTCTCAAGGTTTACCGCGCCGCGGCGATGCGTCCCCTCGCCGATCTTACGGACGCCGTCATGCGCTTCGATCGCGAGCAGCATAGCGCGCCCGGAGACTTCAACGACGCGCGCGGTGGCGACGACCGTGCGCCCGACCGGCGTCGGCGCGAGATGGCGCACATTGACCTCGCTGCCGACGGTCACCCAGCCCGCGGGCAAATGCGGCGCCGCGGCCGCCGCCGAAGCCATCTCCATCGCTAGGATCATCATCGGAGTCCCGAAGACGAACGGCATGCCGTCCACATGCGCGCCGACCGTAAGTTCGCGGGTCACGACGACTTCATGCCGGCCGGTCATGCCGACCCGAACGTTTTCGAGCGGCTCGGCCATCGGAACTCGAACGCGACCCTATGGCGCCTAATCGAACGTCGCGCCCCAGGATCCCCAGATGTAGATGCAAGTGAACAGGAACAGCCAAACCACGTCGACGAAATGCCAGTACCACGCGGCGAACTGGAAGCCGACGTGATGCCGGGGCGTGAATTGGCCCCAGAAGGCGCGCATGAGACAGACAAAGAGAAAGATCACGCCGATGATGACGTGGGCGCCATGAAAGCCGGTCGCCATGAAGAACGTCGCGCCATAAATCGAGTTCTTAAAGGGGAAGGGCGCGTGAATGTACTCGTAGGCCTGGGTGAAGACGAACAGCACGCCAAGGGCGATGCCGAGCGCAAGGAAGAGCTTGAATTGCGGACGGTTGCCCTCGCGCAGATTGTCATGGGCGACATTGACCGCGGCGCTCGACGTCAGCAGCACGAACGTGTTCATCAGCGGCAACGCGAGCGGGTTGATCACCTCCGTGCCCTTGGGCGGCCAGATCCCGCCGCTGAAATGGAGGAGCCCGTACGTCTGCGGATTGGCGGGATCGAGCGCGTTCCAGAAGAACGCCCAGAACCAGGCGACGAAGAACATGACCTCGGAGGCGATGAACAGGATCATGCCGATGGTCAGGCCATGGCGCACGATCACATTGTGATGGCCGCCCTGTGCCTCGGAGATGACATCGCGCCACCAGCCCGCCATGGTGAACAGGATGCCCGCGATGCCGATGGCCAGAAGCGCTGGGCTCGACCCGTGCATGAACAATACGAGACCAAAGGCCGTAAGAAACCCGAATGCCGCGCCAACGAGCGGCCACGGGCTTGGGTCGACGAGATGAAATCCCGGCAGGTCAGGAACCGCCGCGTCGGTCATTGTCTTCTCCCGTTCATGATCATCCCGCGGGGCCCGCGCGATCGGCTGAAGGACCCGCCGACGGCTTCTCGGCCGGCGGTGCGAACATCGTATAGGACAGCGTAATTGAATCGACCCTCGCCATCGATGCGTCCTTCTCGAGCGCCGGATCGAGGAAGAACACCACCGGCCATTCCGCGGTTTCGTGCGGGCCGAGATGCTGTGTCGTGAAGCAGAAGCACGAGATCTTGTCGAAATATTCCCCGGAGACTTCCGGCGTCACGTTAAAGGTGGCGCGGCCCTCCGCCGGCTTGTCGCTGAGGTTACGCGCGCGGAAAAAGACCGTAACGGTCTTGCCCGTGCGAATCCGGATCAACTCGTCCTCCGGTTCCAAGCTCCAGTCGAGGCCCGGCGCGACGTTGGCGTCGAAATCCCACTCGCAAAATCCGGCGCCCCTCTGCGTCCGAATTTGCGTTCACGTGCTGCGGCGTGCCCTCATAGCCCGTCGCACGGCAGAAGGCGGAGTAGAACGGCGCCGCGGCGTAGGTGAGCGCGATCATGCCCACCGCCAACGCGATGCCGCCAACGCCAATCAGGCGATTGTTGCGCCCAGTACGATCACCGACAGAGACCGTGCGGCCGTCGTCGTGATCACTGGGAGCCGTCACGCCGCACTCCCATGCCCCACAATGGCCGGCGCATGGTGGTCTTCGTCGACAATATGCGGCGGCGTCTCCCACGTATGGAAGGGCGGCGGGGACGGCAGCGTCCATTCGAGCGTCGTGGCCCCCGGGCCCCAGGGATTGGCGGCCGCGGGACGCTTGGCCTTGAACGCATCATAGAGGAGATAGACGAAGATGAGGGTGCCAGCGCCGCCAATAAAGGCGCCGATCGACGACACAAAATTCCAGAACGCGTAGGCCTCCGTGTAGTCGACGACCCGCCGGGGCATTCCCTGGAAGCCAAGGAAATGCTGGGGAAAAAAGGCGAGGTTGATGCCGACGAAGGAGACCCAGAAGTGCCATTTCGCCAGCCTCTCGTCGTAAAGATAGCCGGTCATCTTCGGGAACCAGTAGTAGAAGCCGGCGAAGATCGAAAACACCGCCCCGAGCGACATCACGTAATGAAAATGCGCAACGACGTAGTAGGTGTCGTGCAGATAACGGTCGATCGCCGCATTGGCGAGCACGACGCCGGTGACGCCGCCGACGGTGAAAACGAACACGAAGCCGATCGCCCACAGCATCGGCGGCCTCAGCGAAATCGAGCCGCCCCACATGGTCGCCAGCCACGAGAACACCTTCACGCCCGTCGGCACCGCGATCACCATGGTGGCGAAGACGAAATAGCGCTGGGCGTTGAGCGACATGCCGGTTGTGAACATGTGGTGGGCCCAGACGGCGAAGCCGAGAAAGGCGATGGCCAGCATCGCATAGACCATGCCGACATAACCAAAGATGGGCTTTTTCGAGAACGTCGCCACGACCTGGCTGATCATGCCGAAGCCCGGGATGATGAGGATGTAGACCTCGGGATGGGCGAAGAACCAGAACAGGTGCTGGAACAGGATTGGATCGCCGCCGCCAGCCGGATTGAAGAAGGTGGTGTGGAAGTTGCGGTCCGTCAGCAGCATGGTCAGAGCGCCGGCGAGAACCGGCAGCGCCAGCAGGAGCAGGAACGCGGTCACCAGCACCGACCACGGGAACAGCGGCATGCGGAACATGGTCATGCCCGGCGCGCGCATGTTGAAGATCGTGGCGATGAAATTGATCGAGCCTAGAATCGAAGATGCACCGGCGAGATGCATCGACAAGATGACGAAGTCGGCTGCCGGACCCGGCGTTCCCACCTCGCTGGACATCGGCGGATAGAGCACCCAGCCGCCTCCGAAACCTCTCATGCCGGGCGAGCCCTCAGCGAATAGGGAGCACATGAGAAGCAAGAACGACGCCACCAGAATCCAGAATGACATGTTGTTCAGTCTGGGAAACGCCATATCCGGCGCACCGATCATCAGCGGCACCATCCAGTTGCCGAAGCCGCCCATCATCGCCGGCATGACCATGAAGAAGATCATGATGATCGCATGACTGCTGAAGAACACGTTGTACATATTCTTGGCCGCGTCGACGGAGCCGTCGCCGGTCATGATCGCGGAGATCGCAGGGAACACCTCAATCCCCGGCGTCATCAGCTCGGCGCGGATCATGATCGAAAGCAGCGTTCCGATCAGCCCGGCAATGATGGCCAAGATGAGATAAAGCGTCCCAATGTCCTTGTGGTTGGTGGAATAGAGATACCGCCGCCACCCGGTCGGGATGTGGTGCTCGTGCTCGTGATGACCCTCGACGTCGTGATGAGAGAGGTCGGTAACGGACGCCATGATTTAACGACTCCGGTAATGCGTGATCGGCAGGCTCATTGACCGCGCCGACTAGGGATGGGCCCGCGGCGCCAACGCGACGTCGACTTGGTCCGAAACCGCGAACTGTTTCTTCGCCTGGACGAGCCAGGCCTCATAGTCCGGCTGGCTGACGACGCGGATGTTGATCGGCATGAATGCGTGGTCAATGCCGCAAATGTTGGAGCATTGCCCGTAGAACATGCCCTCGTGTTCGGCCTTGAACCAGGACTTGTTGAGCCGGCCCGGAATTGCGTCGATCTTCACGCCGAACGACGGCACCGAAAACGAGTGAATGACGTCCTGCGAGGTGACATCGACTTCGACCACCTTGCCGACCGGAACGACCATCGCGTTATCGGCGGTGATGACGCGCGGCTGGCCTGGCTTGAGGTCCTTGTCCTCGACATAGAGCGAATCGAACGCAAAGCCGCCCTCGGATTTCGGGTAGCCGTAGTTCCAATGCCACTGCGAGGCCGTCACCTTCACCGTCAGGTCGGGCGCGGGAATGATGAGCTGGTCCGCGAGCAGCCGGAACGAAGGCACCGCGATGAAAACGAGCAGGAGCGCGGGCAAGACCGTCCAGATGATTTCGATCCCCGCGTGATGCGTCCGCCGCGACGGCACTGGATTGGCGGTCTCGTTGAACCGCCATACGATATAGACGATGAGCCCCAGCACCAGCAGGCATATGCCGAGAATCACCGGAAGCAGGATCCAGTTGTGGAACCAGAACATGTCATCGGCGATTTGGCCGTTGGCCGGCAAAAAGCCGATCCCGCCCTGGTTGGGGAGCCCCGACAACCTGGGCCGCGGCCTGCGACGCGGCGAGCGCAGCCAACGCCGTCACAAGGCCCGTCCTGATCGCCTTTGAGCGTACGCGCATAACGACCTGTCTCCTTCGCTTTGACCCGTGTCGTTAGCGCAAACGACCGCAATGCGCCACGCCCCCCGATTCCAGCGCGGCGCGCGGCGCGACAATAGACGGCGCGACGACTCGTTGACAAATAAAAAATTCTCTTCGTCCCCTCGGCGCAAAGCCGACCGGCGACGATATGGCGATCCTTTTGCCTTTACCGAGGCCCATCAACTCATGAGTATGTTCGGCAAATGCGACATTTTGTGCTTGGCGGAGGGCCCCCGCGCCCGCAATATGCCATATGCCTCCGGGGCCGAGGCGTCGCGCGTCACGCGACCCGCGACCCTTAAGGATACGCGCGATGGCGGATGAGAGCGACGAACAGTCGTGGCGACCAATTTTGCTGACGTTGGCGGCCTTGGCTGTCGCCGGCTGGTTGGCCGCTGGCTTCGTTTGGTGGCAAGGCTCGCGGACGCAGTCTAATTTGACTGAGCAGCTCGCCGCCGCCGAACGGGCGCGCGAATCCCTGGCGTCGGACTTGCAGAACCTTGAAAAGACAGCCGGCGCCGCGGCCGAGCTGAAAAAGCAGGCGGCGGACGCCGAGAAGGCGCTTGCGGACGCCTCTACCGCAAGGGCCTCAGCGCAGAACGAACTCGCCGATCTGACCAGGCAGATCAGCGACTCCAGACTCGTCATCTCGGGCGCCCAGGAAGAGGCGAGCGCCAAGACGCGCGATCTGCAAGCCGTCGACAGCCGCCTCAAAGACGAAGGCGACCGCGTGGCGGCTCTGCAGAGCCAGGACCAGACCCTCTCCGCCGAGCAAACGCGTTTGCAGGGGGATGTCGATGCTGCGCGCAAGGCGCTCGCCGACGCTCAGGCGCAGACGGCGTCCGCGCAAAAGCAGCTTGAGGCCTTGCAAGGCCAGATCAACTCCGCGACCGCCGAACTCAACGCCATTCAAGCGCAAATTCGCGCAGCGAAGCCGGCGATGGGCTCGAGCCCAAATCCGTGACAGCTAATCGGGACCATGAGGTTAGCAAGGCTCATCGGAGATTGTACCGCCCCCCACACCGTGTTTAAACAGCAATCCGATCCGCAGATTGAACGCCGCGCCAGGACTGACGCAGCTGGGGGGCTTCATGGACGAACTGGCGATAAGAGACAAACCACCGATTCAGGCGGCCGAGCTGCGGCCCTATTCCGCGGCGGAGCTCAAGGCGGCGGTGCTGGCGAAACTGACTTACGCCGTGGGCAAGACGCCGGACGCGGCCACCCCGCGCGATTGGTTTCTGGCGGTCACGTTCGCGACGCGTGACATTATCGTCGGCCGTTGGCTTGAGTCCCTGAACGCCGTCTATGCCGACGGGCGCAAGCGCGTCTACTATCTTTCGCTCGAGTTTCTGATCGGGCGCCTGTTGTTCGACGCCTTGACCAATCTCGGCGTCGCGCAGCCGATGGCAGAAGCGCTCGACGAGCTCGGCGTCAATCTGACGGACCTGCGCCGGATCGAGCCCGACGCGGCGCTCGGCAATGGCGGCCTCGGCCGCCTTGCCGCATGTTTCATGGACAGCATGGCGACGCTGTCGATCGCCGCGCACGGCTACGGCATCCGTTACGACAATGGCCTGTTTCGCCAGATTATCCGCGGCGGCTGGCAACAGGAAACCCCGGAGGACTGGCTGGTCAACGGAAACCCCTGGGAATTCGTCCGCCCCGAATACAATTACGCGATCGGCTTCGGCGGGTGGGTTGAAATGATTCAGGGCGAGGACGAGCGCGCCCACCACATATGGCATCCCTCCGAGACGGTGGAAGCGGTCGCCTACGATACGCCGGTCGTCGGCTGGCGCGGCCGGCACGTCAACACGCTGCGCCTATGGTCGGCGCGGGCGACCGACCCGCTGAAGCTCGAAGCCTTCAACGCCGGCGACTATGTCGGCGCGTTTTCTGAAACCGTGCGGGCAGAAGCGATCTCCAAGGTTCTCTACCCCAGCGACGCGACCCCGGCGGGGCGGGAATTGCGGCTGAGGCAGGAATATTTCTTCGCATCCGCTTCCCTGCTCGATCTCATTCGCCGCCACATCAAACAATGGGGCGACGTGCGCACCCTTGGCGAGCACGCCGCCGTCCAGCTCAACGACACCCATCCGGCGATCGGCATCGCGGAACTGATGCGCATCCTCGTCGACCTCAACAAGGTGGAGTGGGACGAGGCCTGGGCGATCACGCAAGCTACATTCTCCTACACCAACCACACGCTGCTGCCGGAAGCGCTTGAAACCTGGCCGGTGCCACTGATGGAGCGCGTGCTCCCGCGTCACATGCAGATCATCTACCTCATCAATGCGGCGCATCTCGACAGCGCGCGGCGGCGCGGATTTGTCGACGCGGGCTTGCTCGCCTCCATTTCGCTCATCGACGAACACGCTGGGCGCCGGGTGAGAATGGGGAACCTCGCCTTTATCGGCTCGCACAAGATCAACGGCGTTTCGGCGCTGCACACCGACTTGATGCGCAAGACGGTGTTCCATGCTCTCAATTCGGTCTATTCCGGCCGGATCGTCAACAAGACCAACGGCATCACGTTTCGCCGCTGGCTTATCGAGTGCAATCCGGACCTGGCCGAAATCATTCGCTCGGCTCTCGGTGAGCGCGCGCTCGACGACTATCACGCGCTGAAGGGCCTTGCCGCATATGCTGATGACGCCTCGCTGCAGGCGCGCGTCGCGCAGGCTCGGCGCGTTCGCAAGATCGCCCTTGCGCGCGTCATCGCCGATCAGGTGGGGCAGCGCGTCGACCCGGAGGCGATGTTCGACGTCCAGGTCAAGCGGATCCACGAATACAAGCGCCAACTCCTCAACCTCATTGAAACCGTCGCGCGCTACAATGCGATCCGCGCCAATCCGACGACCGACTTCGCCCCCCGGGTGAAGATCTTCGCCGGCAAGGCGGCCGCGAGCTACGCCCAGGCCAAGCTGATCATCAAGCTCGCCATCGACATCGCGAAGGTCGTCAATTCGGACCCGACCGTGCGCGGCCTTCTGAAAGTCGTGTTCCTGCCCAACTACAATGTTTCGCTGGCGGAGATCATCATGCCCGCGGCCGACCTCTCCGAGCAGATCTCGACCGCCGGCATGGAAGCCTCCGGCACCGGCAACATGAAGATGGCGCTCAACGGCGCCCTCACCGTCGGCACTCTCGACGGCGCCAATGTCGAGATGCGCGACATGGTGAGCGACGACAATATCTTCATCTTCGGCATGACGGCGGCGGAGGTCGAGACCGCGCGCGCCAAAGGCATTGATTCGACCGAACACATCTCCGCCTCCCCGATCCTGCGCGAAGCGCTCGACGAAATCGCATCCGGCGTATTCTCGACCGATGACGCCGGACGTTATCACGGCCTCGTCGACACGCTCACCCATCACGATTATTTCATGATCTGCGCCGACTTCGACGCCTACTGGCGGACGCAGGTGAAGATCGATGAAGCTTGGCGCGACCGGAACCGCTGGCTGCGTTCGAGCGTTCTCAACACGGCCAATGTCGGCTGGTTCTCCTCCGATCGAACAATTGCCGAGTATGCTGAGGAAATTTGGAGTGCGCCCTTCGCGCCGATAAGCTGAGCCCAGCTAAGGAGACCGTCGTGGGGGAGGACTGGAGAGCGCGAGAGCAAGACCTCGACGCGATTGCGGCTGGACGCAGTTCCGATCCTTTTGCGGTGCTCGGGCCACACCAGACACCGGCTGGATGGGTTATCCGCGTCTTTGCGCCTGAAGCGGTCTCAGTGCGCGCGCTCACCCGCAACGGCAAGCTTATCGCTGAGCTGCCGCGGCGCAAAGACGACATTTTCGAGGCGCTGATCCCGTCGCTCAAGGAGCGGCCCGCTTATCGGGTCGAGGTCACAACCGCGCATGGGTCCCATTCGTATATGGACTCTTACGCGTTCGGCCCGGCTTTGGGTCCGCTCGACGACTATCTGGTGCGGGAAGGAACGCATCGCCAGCTCTATCGGCGGCTTGGCGCCCAACTCATTCGTCACGAGGGCGTCGACGGCGTCCTATTCGCCGTCTGGGCGCCGAACGCGACGCGTGTTTCCATCGTCGGCGACTTCAACCGTTGGGACGGCCGGCGCTGTCAGATGCGCCGGCGGTTCGACAGCGGCCTGTGGGAGATTTTCGCCCCTGAATTGACGGTCGGAGCGGTCTACAAGTTCGAGCTTTTGGATCCGAACGGCGCCCTGTTGCCGTTGAAGGCGGACCCTTTCGGCTTCGAGGCGGAGCTTAGGCCCTCGACCGCTTCGGTCGTCGCCGACAGCGCCGACTTCACCTGGACCGACGCGGAATATATGGCCAAGCGCCGAGAAGGCGAGCCTCGGCGCAAGCCGATGTCAATTTATGAAGCCCATCTCGGCTCCTGGCGGCGCGGCGAGGGGGGACGGTTTCTGACCTATGACGAGCTCGCCGATCAGCTCATCCCCTACGTCGCCGACATGGGCTACACCCATATCGAGCTTCTGCCGATCAGCGAGCATCCGCTCGACGAATCCTGGGGCTATCAGCCGATCGGCCTCTTTGCGCCGACCCGCCGCTTCGGCGAGCCGGCGGGGTTCGCCCGCTTCGTTGATCGGGCGCATGCCGCGGGCCTTGGCGTCATCCTTGACTGGGTGCCGGCGCATTTCCCAACCGATGCGCACGGCCTCGCGCGCTTCGACGGCACCGCGCTCTACGAGCACGCCGACCCACGCAAGGGCTTCCACCCCGACTGGAACACCGCGATCTACAATTTCGGCCGCACCGAGGTCGCCAACTTTCTCTATTGCAACGCGCTTTACTGGGTCGATCGCTTCCATATCGATGGACTGCGCGTCGACGCGGTCGCCTCGATGCTCTACCTCGACTATTCGCGCCGCGAGGGGGAATGGCTGCCGAACCCGGACGGCAGCCGGGAAAACCGCGAAGCCATAGCCTTCCTGCGCCGCGCCAACGAGCTCGTCTACGGCGCCTTTCCCGGGAGCGTCACCATCGCCGAGGAATCGACGGCTTTTCCTGGCGTTTCGCGGCCGACGGACCAGGGCGGCCTGGGCTTCGGCTTCAAGTGGAACATGGGCTGGATGCACGACACGCTCGACTATGTGTCGGAAGATCCGATCTATCGCCGCTGGCATCACAACAAGATGACCTTCGGCCTCCTTTACGCCTTCAGCGAAAACTTCGTGCTGCCGATCTCGCACGACGAAGTCGTGCACGGCAAACGCTCCGTCATTTACAAGATGCCGGGCGACGAATGGCAGCGCTTCGCCAATGCGCGCGCCTTTTACGGCTTCATGTGGGGCCACCCAGGCAAGAAGCTGCTGTTCATGGGCCAGGAGTTCGGGCAGACAGGCGAATGGAATTCTAACGAATCCCTTCCCTGGTGGCTGCTCGAATATTGGCCGCATCAGGGCGTCCAGGCCTGGATCCGCGATCTCAACCGGCTCTATCGCGAGACGCCCGCCCTCCATGCGCGCGATTGCGAGCCTGACGGCTTCCGCTGGATCGTAGTCACCGACGACACGCAGTCCGTGTTCGCCTTTCTGCGCTCCGGCGCGCGGAGCGACCCGCCGGTCGCGGTCGTCTGCAATTTCACCCCCGAGCCGCACGTGGGTTACCGTATCGGCCTGCCTTATCAGGGTTTCTGGCGCGAGGCCGTGAACAGTGACGCCGCCTCCTATGGCGGATCCAATATGGGCAATTTCGGCGGCGTCACCGCGGAAGCTCAACCGTCGCACGGCTTCCCCGCGTCGGCCACCCTGACATTGCCGCCGCTTGCAACCTTGTTCCTCGTTTTCAGCCCGCCTGCCTGACGACGGAGTTCGCGATGCCCAAACTGAAAACGGCGAAGGAACTGGGCGTTTCGGCCCCCTTTTCGCGCCACGCCATGGCCTATGTTCTGGCGGGCGGACGAGGCAGCCGCCTGCTCGAGCTCACCGACAGACGCGCCAAGCCCGCGGTCTATTTTGGCGGCAAGTCGCGCATTATCGATTTCGCGTTGTCGAACGCGCTCAATTCCGGCATTCGCCGCATCGCAGTCGCCACGCAATACAAGGCCCACAGTCTCATCCGTCACTTAGCGCGCGGCTGGAACTTCCTGCGGCCCGAGCGCAACGAGAGCTTCGACGTCCTGCCCGCGTCCCAGCGCGTATCCGAGACGATGTGGTACCTCGGCACCGCCGACGCGGTCTACCAGAACATAGACATCATCGAGAGTTATGGCCCCCAGTTCATCGTGTTGCTGGCCGGGGATCATGTCTACAAGATGGACTATGAGAAGATGCTCCAGCAGCACGTCGACTCGGGGGCCGATGTGACCGTCGGCTGTCTCGAGGCGACGCTCGAGGAAGCAACGGCTTTCGGCGTGATGCATATCGACGCCAAGAACAACATCATTGCCTTCCTGGAGAAGCCGAAGAACCCGCCTCCCATGCCCGGCAAACCTGACGTCGCGCTTGCCAGCATGGGCATCTATGTCTTCGAGACGTCATTCCTGATCGATATTCTCAAGCGCGACGCGGCGGATCCGAATTCGGCCCATGATTTTGGCAAGGACATCATCCCCTACCTGGTCAAGAATGGCAAAGCGGTGGCGCATCACTTCTCGCAATCCTGCGTGACTTCGAGCGAGGAGGCCAAGCCCTATTGGCGCGACGTCGGAACCGTCGACGCTTATTGGGGCGCCAACATTGACTTGACGGACGTCGTTCCCGATCTCGACCTTTACGATCGCGGCTGGCCGATCTGGACCTATGGAGAGATCACCCCGCCGGCGAAGTTCGTCCATGACGTGGACGGTCGCCGCGGCCTTGCGGTGTCGTCGCTTTTGTCGGGCGGGTGCATTATCTCGGGCGCTTCCCTTAGCCGCTCGCTCATCTTTACCGGCGTGCGGGTCCATTCGTACACGACGGTGCACGAGACGGTCGTCCTCCCTTATGTGACGATCGGCCGCAATGTACGGCTCGCCAAAGCCATCATCGATAGCGAAGTGCATATTCCCGACGGCCTGGTTGTCGGCGAAGACCCGGAGCTTGACGCGAAACGGTTCCGCCGCACCGAAAATGGCGTCACCTTGATCACCCAGCCGATGATCGACAAACTCGCGCAATGAGCGAGTTGAAGGTTCTCTCCGTCGCCTCGGAGATTTTCCCGCTTATCAAGACAGGAGGTCTAGCCGACGTCGTCGGCGCATTGCCTGCCGCGCTCGCCCGCGAAAACGTCGAAATCAGAACGCTCGTGCCCGGGTATCCGGGGGTCATGGCCAAGCTCGAAGGGGCGCAGCCGACCCACACGTATGACGACCTGTTCGGCGGCCCCGCGCGAGTCCTCGCCGGCGCCGCGGCCGGCCTCAACCTGTTCGCGATCGACGCGCCCCATCTCTACGACCGGCCCGGCAATCCTTACCTTGGCCCCGACGGGCTCGATTGGCCCGACAATGCGCGCCGGTTCGCGGCGCTTGCGCGGGTCGCCGCCGACATTGGGCTTGGGGCGATCGACGCGTTCCGGCCCCAAGTCGTTCACGCGCATGACTGGCAGGCTGCGCTCGCGCCCGCCTATATGCACTACGCTGACAGGCCGCGCCCGGGAACCGCGATTACGGTCCACAACATGGCCTTCCAGGGCCAGTTTCCGATCTGGACCTTCGGCGAGCTCGGCTTGCCGGCGCACGCGCTCTCGATCGATGGGGTCGAATATTACGGCGGCGTCGGCTATCTGAAGGCGGGCTTGAGGCTTTCCGACCGCATCACCACGGTTTCGCCGACTTATGCGCGAGAGATCATGACGCCCGAGTTCGGTATGGGGCTCGAGGGGCTCCTGCGCACGCGCGCCCCCGTCGTCCAGGGGATCGTGAACGGCATCGACGACACGGTCTGGAACCCGGCCACCGACGCCGCGCTGGCGCAAACCTTTAGCGCGCTGCGCATCGACATGCGCGTGCGGAACAAGACCGCCCTACAGACCAAGATGGGACTGGCGCCGCGGGTCGACCGCCCCTTGTTCGGCGTCATCTCACGCCTTTCGGATCAGAAGGGTCTCGACTTGCTGTTGCAGGCCCTGCCGGCTCTTGTCGCCAGGGGCGGCGAGCTCGCGTTGCTGGGCTCGGGCGAGCCGTCGCTGGAGCGCGGCTTTGCCGCCGCCGCTGCTGCGCAGCCGGACGCAGTCCGCTGCGTTCTCGGCTATGACGAGTGGCTGGCCCATCTCATCCAGGCTGGTTCGGACTTCATTGTCGTGCCGTCGCGTTTCGAGCCTTGCGGCCTCACCCAGCTCTGCGCGCTCCGATACGGCGCCCCCCCGATCGTGGCGCGCGTCGGCGGTCTCGCCGACACCGTCATCGACGCCAACGAGGCGGCGACAGCAGCGGGCGTCGCGACCGGCGTCCAGTTCTATCCGCCCTCGGTTGAACTCGTTGACCTATGCGCTCAACCGCGCGCTTGATATCGCTCGTGATCCGGCGACGTTACGGCGGCTCAGGCTCAACGGCATGCGGGCCGACGTGTCGTGGCGCGGCCCAGCGAAGCGATACGCCGCGCTTTATCGCGATCTCGCAGGCTCTCCTGAATGAACGACCCGAAGGCGGCTCGTGGCGTCACCGTCTCTGCGCGTGGCCTCGAAGCGGCGCTCGTGCTGCCCAACGCCCAGGGCGCGTCGCTCTGCATCTATGACGGCGATCGGGAGATCGTTCGCGCGCCGATGGCGCGCGACGCCGATGGCGTCTTTCGCGGCCTCGCGCCAGGGTACGGGGCCGGCGCGCGCTACGGCTTCCGCGTCCAGGGCCCCTACGATCCGAAGCGGGGATTCCGTTTTGATCCGTCCAAATTGCTGGCCGATCCTTACGCCTGGCGTTTCGATCGGCCGTTCCGCCTCCACCCTTCGATGTTTGCGTTTGGCGAGGACACTGGGCCCTACGCGCCGAAGGCGATCGCCGGAGCGCCGCCCGCAGGCGAGGCGGGACACAAGCGCGTCGCGCCCGAGGCTCTCATCATCTACGAGCTCAACCTGCGCGGCTTCTCGCGGCTCAACCCGGCGATCCCCGAAGCCGCGCGCGGAACCTTCGCAGGCCTCGCGCATCCGGCGTCGATCGCGCATCTTTCGGCGCTTGGCGTCACCGCAGTCGAGATCATGCCCGCCGACACGTTCGTCGACGAGCGGCATCTGCCGCCGCTCGGCCTGTCCAACGCGTGGGGCTATAACGCCGTCGTGTTCGGTTCGCCTGATCCGCGCCTCGCTCCCGGCGGGTGGGAGGAGGTGCGCGCCGCGACCGACGCGCTGCACGCGGCGGGATGGAGGCGATCCTCGACGTCGTCTTCAACCATAACGGCGAGAGCGACCAGTTGGGGCCGACGCTCTCGTTCCGCGGGCTCGACAATGCGGCCTGGTTCCGTCTCGACCCCAACAATCCGGAGCTCTACGTTAACGACGCGGGCACCGGCAATTGCCTGGCGCTCGACCGTCCCGCTGGTCATCGAAATGGCGATCGGCGCGCTCAAGCGCTGGATGGTCCAGGGCGGCGTCGACGGCTTCCGCTTCGATCTCGGCACATCGCTCGGCCGCCGCGACACGGGCTTCGATCCGGAGGCGCCGTTCTTCCAGGCGCTCGACGCTGATCCCATACTCGCCAGAGCGCGCCTCATCGCCGAGCCCTGGGACGTCGGCCCGGGCGGCTATCGCCTCGGCCAGTTTCCCCCCGCATTCGCCGAATGGAACGACCATTTTCGCGACGCCGCGCGCCGCTTCTGGCGCGGCGACCCGGGGCTGCGCGGCGAGATCGCCACCCGGATGGCTGGCTCGCGCGACGTGTTCGCGCGTGCGTCCGCGCCGTCCAAGGGAGTCAATTTCGTCGTCGCCCACGACGGCTTCACGCTTCGCGACCTCGTCTCCTACGACCGCAAGCACAACGAGGCCAACGGCGAGAACAATCGCGACGGCACGGACAATAACGACAGTTGGAACCACGGCGTCGAGGGGCCGAGCGACGATCCGGGAATCGTCGAATTGCGTTCGCGGGACGAGCGCAATCTGCTCCTGCTTCTGCTCGCCTCGCGTGGGACGCCGATGTTAGCCATGGGCTCGGAGCTCGGCTTCAGCCAGGGCGGCAACAACAATGCTTATGCCCAGGACAACGCGACTGGCGCGATCGACTGGCGCGCCGCCGACGCCTCGTTGATCGCTTTCACGACGCGGCTCATCGCGCTTCGCCGCGCCAACGCCGGGCTGTCGCGCGACGCTTTCCTGACCGGGTCGCCGTTCGACGCAAGCCAGCTCCCCGACGTCGAATGGCGTGACGCCAATGGCCCGATGACCCAGAGCGGATGGAACGACGCCGAGGGCGGCGTTTTCGTTGCGGTCTTCGCCGCGCCTCAGGACGACGGCGTCGATCGAGTGGCCGTGGCGATGAACCGCTCGAATGCGGACGCGGAGGTTCGCTTGCCCTCGCTGCGCCCCGGCATGGCGTGGCGTGTACTTATCGACACACATGATCCCGATACGCCTGAGCGCTGGCTCGTGCTCGCTGACCTCGTCCAGCTTCAAGCCCGCTCGTCGCTCATTCTCGCGGAGGCGCCAACGGTCGGCGGCGGCCTCAATTCGGGAGCGCCCGGCGTCGAGACGGTCGACAAGCTCGCGAACGCGGCGGGGATCGCCGCGCAATGGTGGGACGTCAGCGGCAAGCGCATGACCGTTTCGCCGGAGAGCAAGATCGCGCTTCTCGGGGCGCTCAGCCTCGAAGTTAAGAGCGAAGCCCAGGCGCGCGAAAGCCTTACTCGCCTCATCGACGAGACGCAGCGCCGCCGCCTGCCCTTCTCGCTTGTGCTGCGCCATGGCGAGCCGCTCGTCGCGCCCTTGCGCGATGCGCCTGGCAAAACCGATGCTCGGATCGAGCGGGAGGACGGCGCCGCCGCCGAATGGTCGATCGAAGCCGCCGACGGCGTGCGGCGCGATCTGCCGGACGGACGCTTCGTCTCCGAGCGCGCAATCGCGCTGCCGACGCTGCCCATCGGCGCGCCACCGTCTCATTGTCGGCGGCGTCGCATGCGCGCTCACCATCGCGCCGCCTGAGGCCTACAGTCCCAAAGCGGCCGCGCGCAAGCGCTTCGGCGTCGCCGCCCAGCTCTACGCCCTGCGTCGCGCCGACAAGGACGGTCGCGACCAAGGGATCGGCGACTTTTCGGCGCTCGCACTCGCAGGGGAAAAGGCAGGCCAGGCGGGCGCGGCCTATCTCGGCGTCAGCCCGCTGCATATGCTGTTCCCGCGCGACCGGGAGCGGGCGAGCCCTTATTACCCCTCGGACCGCCGGTTCATCGATCCGATCTTCATCGACGCGCTCGACGACGCAGGCCTGCCGCGGGACGAGGCGCTGAACGCCGCGCTTGCGGCGTTGGCGCCTGAGTTCGCCGCCGCTTCCGAGACCCAGTATGTCGAGTACGAGGAGGTGTGGCTTGCCAAGCGCGCGGCGCTCGAAGCCCGAAGCGCGGCCTTCGCCCGTCTCCGCGCGGCGCGGCCAAGCGATCCAATCGTCGCCAGCTACCATGCCTTCGCAAGATCGGGCGGCGAAGCGTTGCGCCGTTTCGGCGCCTTCCAGGCTGCCGCCGACGGAGAGGCCGGCGAGAATTGGCGTCTCTGGCCGCAGGATCTGCGCGACGGCGATCCCAAGGCGATCGACCATGCGATCGAACGCAGCCGCCACGGCTTCGAATTCGCCCTCTTTTGCCAATGGCTCGCCGACCGCCAGCTTGGGCAAGCCGCCGAGCGCGCGCGAAACCGAGGCCTGGAAATTGGCCTCTACCGCGACCTCGCCGTCGGGGCCGCGCCGGACGGCTCCGAATCCTGGGCGCACGCTCGAGCGCTCGCGCGCGGGGTCACGATCGGCGCGCCGCCCGATCCTTTTTCCGTCCAGGGGCAGAACTGGCGCCTTCCGGCGCCCAATCCGCTAGCCGGCGCGCGCGAGGGCTGGGCTTCGCTCAGCGCCGTCTACCGCGCCAACATGCGCCACGCCGGGATGCTGCGCATCGACCACGCGATGGGCCTGCAGCGTCTCTTCCTCATCCCCGACGGCGCGCGTCCGGCGGAGGGCGCCTATCTCTCCTATCCGCTCGAGGACCTCATCGGCCATATCGCGCTCGAGAGCGAACGCGCGCAGTGCATGGTGGTGGGCGAAGACCTCGGCACTGTCGCCGATGGTTTCCGCGATCGGCTGACGCGCGCCAACATCACCGGCATGCGGGTGCTATGGTTCGAGCGCAAGGGCGTGGAGTTCGTGTCTCCCGCGTCCTATCCGCCCACTTCCGTCGCCTGTGTCGCAACGCATGATCTGCCGACGCTCGCTGGCTGGTGGCAAGGCGCCGACATCGCCGAACGGCTGTCTCTCGGTCTTTTGAGCCTGGCCAAGGCGGGCGAGGCGATCGCCGCGCGACGCGAGGAGAAGCGGGCGCTTCTGCGCGCGCTTGGCGAGGCGGGCTTCACAGTCTCACAGACGGAGGACGGGCCGCTTCCCGACACGACGGCGGCCGCCGTTCACGCGCTGATCGGCGGCTCGGCGTCGATGTTCGCTCATGCGCAGTTCGACGACCTTGTGGGCGAAACGGTCGCGACCAATCTGCCCGGAACCGACCGCGAACGCCCCAACTGGCGCCTCAAGGTCGGCCCGGATGTCGCCGCCGCCTTCGCTAGCCATCGGACGCAGACGAGCCTGGCGGCGCTGGCCAAGGGGCGGATGTAGGGAAGCGCGCGGGCTTTTGACGGATCGGGGCCCCGATTCTAGTGGGCAACGGATCGATTCAACATCATCGCTTTCCCCCAGTCAGGCCCCGGGGGAAAGCGATGCTGGATGGGACGTCGGCGCGCGGCGCTTCGCCTGCAATGATGAGCGCCATTCGCCAGAAGCCGCAAAAAAGGGCGGCTTCGCGCCGCCCTTCGAACGCGCGGTCAGAAGGTCGAATATTTGGGTGCTGTGCAGCCCCCGCAGGCCCACGGCCACGACCAGTCGGCGACGCGCCCTTCGTTCGCTTCGACATAAGGGCTCCAGGGCTTCGGCGGCAGCGCCGCGCTCTCGTAGACGATGCTGAACTGTCCGTCGGCCTGGATCTCGCCGATCATCACGGGCTTGGCCATGTGGTGGTTCGGCAGCATCGTGACTTCGACGCCCGAAGGAGATTTGAACTTCTGCCCGATCATCGCCTGGCGCACCGCGTCGACGTCGGTCGTGCCTGCCTGCTGCACCGCCTGCACCCACATGTGGAACAGGATATAGGCGGATTCCATCGGATCGTTGGTGACGTTATTGGGCTTCTTCGAATAGTCCCGCCACTTCTTGATGAACGCCTTGTTCTCGGGCGTATCGACGGATTCAAAATAACTCCAGGCCGCGAGGTGGCCGACGAGCGGCTTGGTGTCCACGCCGGCGAGTTCTTCTTCTCCAACAGAGAAAGCCATCACCGGAATGTCGGTCGCCTTGACGCCCTGATTGCCGAGCTCCTTGTAAAAGGGCACGTTGGCGTCGCCGTTGATGGTGGAGATGACCGCCGTCTTCTTGCCCGCCGAGCCGAAGGCCTTGATCTTGGCGACCTCCGTCTGCCAGTCGGAGAAGCCGAACGGAGTATAGTTCTCCAGAATGTCCTCGTCCGCCACGCCCTGTTTCTTCAGGAACGCGCGGATGATCTTGTTGCTGGTGCGCGGATAGACGTAGTCCGTTCCCTCGAGCACAAAGCGCTTCACTGCGCCGCCGTCGTCGCTCATGAGATATTTGACCGCGGGGATGGCCTTATTGTCGGGGACCGAGCTGCCATAAAAGACGTTGTAGGAATCCTCTTCCCCCTCATATTCGAGCGGGTAGAACAGGAGGCCGTTGAGCTCCTCGAACACCGGCAGCACCGACTTCCGCGACACAGATGTCCAGCAACCGAACACCGCCGCGACCTTGTCCTTGCTGAGGAGCTCGCGCGCCTTCTCGGCGAACAGCGGCCAATTGGACGCGGGATCGACAACCACCGGCTCGACCTTTTTGCCCAGCAGCCCGCCACTCGCGTTCAGCTCGTCGATCTGCATCAGCATGACGTCCTTGAGGATCGTTTCGCTGATCGCCATCGTGCCCGACAGGGAATGGAGAATGCCAACCTTGATCGTGTCCTCTGCGAGCGCGAAGCTCGTCGTCGCCAAGATCGCGGCCGAGGCGAGGGCGCCCCTGAGCCAGCCTCTGCGTGAAAGTCCCATGAAAACCTCCTCTTAAAGCTTCGCGTGTCCGACCCGTTACCCACGGCCGGCCCATCGGCGACAGTGGCACGAGGCTCCGCGGGAGATGAGAACCAAGCCGGATCGAAGGGATGGGGCCAGCTCAGGCCCCCGGTCAGGCAAAGCTTGCGCGGCGGGCGCCGCCTCCTTGTGCAATGCGAACGGCGCAGCGATTGGCCGACGCCTCGCTGTTGGGCGCACGTGCATATCCCATGGGCTCAGGGGCGCCAGTTGGCGCCGCGTTGATGGGTCCAGACGCGGCGCCGCGTTGCAGCGGCGAGGCCCGGCGTTAAACTGGCGCCAAGCCAGGAGCTCAGAACATGCAACTGCCGCTGCTTGTCGATCGCTCGGGGGCGGAGAGCCTTACGGACCAGATCGCCGGACAAATCCGACAAGCGATCGCGAGCGCCCAATTGGCCGGCGGCGTGCGGCTGCCGTCGAGCCGACAACTCGCCGAGCAGCTCGAAGTCGCCCGCAACACGGTCATGCGCGCGTACGAAGCGCTGATGGCCGAGGGATGGGTGGAATCGCGCCCCGCCTCCGGGCTGTTTGTCGCCGCGGCTGAGCCGATCGTCGCTGCGCGCGTTGAGCCGCCCGCGGGCGCGCCCGGCCGCTCGTCCTGGTCGATGCCGCTGCCGGCGCTTCCCAATCCGCCCGCCGCTCCCGCCGCTCACCGGCGCGGCCGGCTCTCGCACGATTTCGCGCCCGGACGGGCCCACCCCGCCCTGTTCCCGCTCAAGGCCTGGCGCAGGCTCCTCCTCAAGCAGCTCGCGCGCGGCGGCGCCGTCGGCCTCACCGATGCGGCCGATCCCGCCGGTCTGCCGGCGCTTGCGCTCAGCGATCGCCGCGCGTCTTGCGATCACCCGCGGTCTTGCGGCGGATCCTGCGCGCATTCTCGTGACTTCGGGCGTCCAGGAGGGCGTCGGTCTCGCGGCGCGGCTCTTCCTGCATCGCGGCACAACGGCGGCAATCGAGGACCCCTGCTCGGCCAACGCTGCGATGGCCTTCGAGGCGACCGGCTCCGAAGTCGTTGGCGTGGCGGTGGACGCCGACGGGCTCGTTCCCGATGGCCTGCCGCAGCGCGCAACCGCCCTTCTCTACCTCACGCCCTCGCATCAGTTTCCAACCGGCCACGTGCTTTCCGCCGAGCGGCGCGAGACCATCGCGGCCTGGGCGCGGCGTTGCGGCTGCTACATTCTCGAGGACGATTCCGACGGCGAGTTCCGGTTCGAAGGTTCGCCGATCAAGGCGATCGCGGCGACCGCTCCGGACTGCACCATTTACCTCGGAACCTTTGCGCGGACGCTCGGCGCAGGGCCTCAAGCTCGGCTTCATGGTCCTGCCGCCGCGGCTGATCGAGGCAGGCGCGGCGGCCAAGCGCCTGTTCGACGGCGGCGGCTCGTGGCTCGAGCAGGCCGCGCTCGCCGAGATGATGCAGGGGCAGAGCTATTCGACGCATGTGACCCGCGTCAGGGCGCATTACCGCGAGAACCGGGACGTTCTCCTCGCCGCGCTCAAGCGCAATTTCGGCGAGGTCAATGTCAGCGGCGAGGACGGCGGCGTTCACCTGCTCTGGCGCCTGCCGCCGGGCGTTCCAGACGCCGACGTCGTCGAAGCTTTGGCGGCGAAGCGCCGGATCGGCGTGTACAGTCTCGCGAGCGCCGGCGCGATGTCGCTCACCCCCACCCTGCTCGACCGGCGGACGCTCGTGATCGGTTTTGGGGCCGTCACCCCGAAGCAGATCGACCAGGCGATTGATCTGCTCTCCGAGATCATCGACGATTCCATCGACGATCCCGCGACCGACATTGCAGAGTTCCTGATCCGCCTGCCGAGAACGTCGACCTTCATCCCATCGCGTCGCAGCCGCGCGCCCGCGCATCTGGACTCCCGCTTTCGGCGCCAGCCGGATCTACCGAAGCGTCCGGCAAGCCGGTCAAGCTCGTCGCGCACGAGGCAAGGAGCGGCGCGGCCCATGGCGCAGGTGGTCAGCATCTATCGGTATCCCGTGAAAGGCCTGAGCGCGCAGGCCCTCACGGAGGCTCAGCTCGAGACGGGAAAGCCGTTCCCGAGCGACCGGACCTTCGCCCTCGCCCGCCCTTCGGCGCCGATCGACCGTGACAATCCACAATGGGCGAAGAAGGGCCTGTTCGCGATGCTGATGCTCGACGAAGCTCTGGCCAAGGTCACGACCGACCTCGACCTCGACGACATGCGGCTCACCGTGCGCCGCAAGGGTCAGGTCGCCATTTCGGGAAGACTGGACGTCGAGAAGGATCAGCGCGCGCTCGAGAATTTCTTCTGGACGCTCCTGCCAGACTTCCCGGCCGCGCCCGTGCTGGTCCGCTCGCGCGGCGGCCATTTCATGGACAAGCCCGACAATGTGATCTCGATGATCAACCTCGCCACGGTGCGGGCGCTCGAAGGGCTTTGGGGCGTCCCGATCGACCCGCTTCGTTTCCGCGCCAACCTCTATATCGACGGCGCGCGCCCATGGGAGGAGTTCGACTGGATCGGCCGCGACATCCGGATCGGCGGCGCGACCTTCACGGTCGACCGCAAGAACGGGCGCTGTGGCGCGACCAACGTCAATCCGGCGACCGGCGAGCGGGATCTCGACATCCCCTCGTCCCTCCGCCTCGCCTTCGGCCACAAGAATCTCGGCGTCTATCTGACCGTCCGCGAGGGCGGCCTGATCGCCGCGGGCGACCGTCTCGCGGTGTCGGGCGAAGGGGAAGCGCCGGCGGAAGCCGCTGCGCCGGTTCTGACCGCCGCCCGCGGCCGCTTCATCTGCCGCGGCTGCTACTACATTTACGATGAAGCCCAGGGGCGCCCCACGCCCGCGCTCCGTTCGACGCGCTTTCGTCCGACTGGCGTTGCCCGGACTGCGGGACGGATAAGACCACGTTCCGGCCCTATGTCGAGAGCGCGGCCTGAGACCTGACGGCGGCGGGCGCGCTGAGTCATTGCGAGACGCACGACGGCCGCGCCAACAAAAAAGGGCGACTCGCGCCGCCCTTCCTTTCTCCCCGCCGATGAGGGAGCGCCCTCAGCGCTTGGAGAACTGGAAGCTCGCGCGCGCCTTGCGGTGGCCGTACTTCTTGCGCTCGACCACGCGGGAATCGCGAGTGAGGAAGCCTTCCTTCTTCAGAGCGGGCCTGAGCTCCGGCTCGAAATAGGTCAAGGCCTTGGCGAGACCGTGGCGCACCGCCCCGGCTTGGCCGGAGAGGCCCCCGCCGCTCACCGTCACCGTGAGGTCGTACTGGGTGATGCGGTTCACGACCACGAGCGGCTGGCTCAGCACCATGCGCAGCACGGGCCGGGCGAAATACTGGTCGAGCGGTTTCCCGTTGACGGTCGCAAGACCCCTGCCCGGCTTGATCCAGACGCGCGCCACAGCGTTCTTGCGCTTTCCGGTGGCGTAGGCGCGTCCGTATTTGTCGAGCTTCTGCACATGGACGGGCGCTTCTTGAGCGGCCGGGGCAGCCGCCGTACCTGCAAGGTCGGCAAGAGAGGAAAGTGTCTCAGCCATTGTTCTCAGCGCTCCGGCTGTTCTTGGGATTGAGTTTGGCGACGTCGAGGACGGTCGGCGACTGGGCGGCGTGCGGGTGGTCCGGCCCCTTGTAGACGCGAAGGTTGCCGAGCTGCTTCTTGCCAAGGGGCCCACGCGGAAGCATGCGCTCGACCGCCTTCTCGACGATGCGCTCGGGAAAACGGCCCTCGAGGATAGACTTGGCCGAGCGCTCCTTGATGCCGCCGATATAGCCCGTGTAGTGGTGATAGACCTTCTGGTCGCGCTTCCGGCCGGTGAACACCACCTTGTCGGCGTTGACCACGATGACGTTGTCGCCGTCATCGATGTGAGGGGTGAAGCTGGGTTTGTGCTTGCCGCGCAGCCGCATGGCGACGATCGAAGCAAGCCGTCCGACCACCAGATCCTTGGCGTCGATCACCAGCCACTTCTTCTCGACCTCGGCCGTCTTGGTCGAATGGGTTTTGCCGAACATCGATTAAGTCCGTTCGATTTCAGGAGGCGCGCTTCTATCCGCGAGGAATAAGGAATGTCAACCGCCAAACGCCGGAATCGGCAAGAAAACCGCCGATGTCAGCTATGCGGTAGCATGATACCGCATAGCTGACCGCTCACGGCGCAACGGCGTCGCGGCGCGCGGGAATCGAATAAGTCCCGGTCGCATGGGCGACCATCTCGCTCTCTCCGTCGGAATAGAGCGCCACTTCGCCGACCGCGAGCCTTTTGCCGAGCTCAATCAGCCTCGCCTTGCCGATGAGATCGCCGGGCGCCGGTTTGCGCGGAAAATTGATCGTAGCGCTGTTCGTGACCGCGAGCGCCACGCGACCGATCTCGCTCAGAATCGCGACGTAAAGGGCGCAGCGTGGCGGTCATCGGCCCAAGCTCCTCGATGCGAAGGTCGCCGCTCTTCCAAAACTCTGGGAAGACCTCAACGAGATAGGCATCCGACAATCCTGAAACCGCAGGCGAAGGCAGTTTCCCTCATAAATCATCGCGCGAGCCAGGCGATGACGACTTTCTTCATGCAGGGCTCCGGAACACCGCTCGGCGCGAGGCGATGGACGACGTCAAAACGTCCTGAGCTCCTTCCGGCACGCCTCGGCGAAATCTCGTAACGGATCAACATGACGGCCGATCCAATTCTCTCGCATTTGCGCCATCGTCATGTTCGGCGAGAGATACGTGTCGACGATGACCCGGACCAGAGTATCGGCGGCGTCTACGACTTCTGGCGAGGATAGAAGCCGGATGCGGTTCGTCAGCCCATAAATTCCCATAAGCGCGGTGACGTCGTCGCGCCGATTCTGCAGAGCGTCCGAATAAAGTTTCGCCGCCTCGTCGAGAAATCGGCCGAACAGCGCAGCGCGGGCGTCCTTCTCCGCCGCAATCCTCTGCGCCCGGGTTTGCGCCTGCTGCGTCACCCAGGAGGTCGCAAACGACGCGAGGCCGCCTATGGCCGTTCCGGCCAGCGCGGCGAAGGCCGATATGTACGCGGAGTCCATCGGGCCCGCTTGATCCGACGCCTCAGGCGGACGGCGTGGCCGCCGGCGGCGCAAGCGCGACCGAAGCCTCAGAGGTGAGCATGAGGAACGTCAGCGTCTCCTGAAGATAGAGGCGCACGATGCTGTCCGTGTGGCTCAAATAGCCGATCGAGACATCCTGGCCGATGTGCAGGTCGAAATCGCCGCCGCGGGTCGTGAGCACGAAGGCCCCATCGATCGCCGGGGCCCAGATGATCTCGTCTTTGACGAGCTTCTTGACGTGCTCCAGCACCGGATAGCCGTTGTCGACGGTCTCCGCGAGGGCGGTGTAGGCGTCGGCGCCGAGCACGACCGAATAGGGCCCGTTGACGCCGACGAGCCGGAGTTGGCTCAACGCCTGGGCGATGGCGTCCGGATATTGGCGCACGTCAGCTGGCAACGTCATGATTGGATTGCTCGTCCCCTGGCGGATGCCTTCGATCTGAGCCGCCGCGTAGCCTTCGAAGATCGCGCGGTCCTCTGCATAGGCGATCCTTTGCGCGGCGTCCTTCGCCGGTTGCCAGTCGGCGTCATTCGCGCCCCGTTCGACATCGTCGATCTCATGGCGATCGAGCTCGAAGGGGACCCTGATTTCGACCAGAGGCTTGACCTCGCGCTGCCGCGCCAGCACGCCGTCGCCCGGCGCGTCGATCGTCTTGAGGTGGCCGGTGCCGACCGCGGAAAGGCCGACGCCGCTCGGACCCTCGACGTCGACCACGCGTCGTCCGGCAAGGTAGCGTTTGAGCGTCCGCTTCGCCTCGTCTTCGATTTGCGCCCATGCCGCATCGGAGATGGGGGCAAGCTCGCGGTGAAGATTATTCATGGGCCCTTTTCTCCTTTGAGCGAGCCGATTCCGAGCGAACCCTCAAACGCCGCGGCCGCTGGTGGCGACGGCGGGGCGATTGGTTTCCCGGCGGGCGCCGGCGCTGCCGGAGCGACTTCGCCTCCCGAGTCGAGGAACGTCGTGGACGGTGCGAAAAACAGGGTTCCGGTCACCGCGCGGCTGAAGTCGAGGATCCGATCGTAATTGCCAGGCGGCCGGCCCACGAACATGTTCTCGATCATCTGCTCGGTCACCCGCGGGGTGCGGCAATAGCCGATGAAATAGGTGCCATATTCGCCGGCGCCGACCTGGCCGAAGGGCATGTTGTCGCGGACGATCTGAAATTCTTGCCCGTTCTCGGAGATTGTCGTCAGCGCATTATGCGCCGACGTCGGCTTGACCGCATCGTCCAGTTCGATGTCGGCAAGCTTGGTGCGGCCGATGATGCGCTCCTGAGCTTCGGTCGGCAGCGCGCTCCATCCCGCGAGGTCATGCAGATATTTCTGGGTGATCACATAGCTGCCGCCGGCGAATGCAGGATCCTCGGCGCCGATGAGCGCCGCGTCGATCACGGCTTGCCCGCGCGGATTTTCCGTGCCGTCTACGAAGCCCAGAAGGTCGCGGTCGTCGAAGTAGCGAAAGCCGTGCACCTCGTCGACCGCCGTCACCGCATCGCCCAGTCGCCCCATGATCTGCGCCGCTATCTCGAAGCACAGGTCCATCCGCTTGGCGCGGATGTGGAACAGGAGATCCCCAGGCGTTGCGATCGCGTGGCGCGATCCCGCGCGGAACTCGCGGAACGGGTGAAGCTCTGCCGGGCGCGGGTCTCCGAACAGCCGATCCCATGCCTCGGACCCGATGCCCATGACGCAGGAGAGCCCGGCCTCGAGATCGCGAAATTCAACGGCGCGAACCAGGCCCGCAAAGTCCGCGCAAAACGACCGCACGGCGGCGGAATTGTCTTCCCCCGGATTGATCGTCACAACCAGGAAGATCGCGGCGCGCGTGAGCGGCGCCGATACCGCCTGTGGAACAACGACGGCGTCGGGCTGTGAGGTCGTGTCGGCCATTGCTCTCCCCGCCGCCGCTGTCATGTCTGGCCGCCGCCCGCGGATCAAGAATTATCTTGCGATGGAGCCATCGAGGGTTTGGTCAGCCCGGGCTTAGACAGAAAGAGGGGCCCATTGCCTGCCGCCAGACGGGATTTGCTCGGTCGAGCTTTCGTTGCTATGAGAATTGGCACGGCCGAGGGCCGACGCGCCCCTGGGGAAACATGCGCTCTAGCTTTTTGATCGCCGCCGCGGCGCTGTTCGCGACGGCAAGCGCTAGTGCACGCTAAGCTGATCGGCGACGGGACCAACACCGTCAATGCGTTTTTCTACATAAACGCGCCAGCGACCGCTTCGGGCGGCGGCTGCGACCAATACATCGCGAGTTATTGCGAACAGGAATACAAATACGACTCTATGGGCATGGCGCAGTATGTCCTGACTGTTCCTGCGCATTTCGTCCAAGCTCCGATCGATGGCGCGACGATCGACGTCGGGGACACGCAGATCGTCATTACGAATGAAATCCCCGCCACGTTCTGCGCCGATGGCGTGAGCGCCGGATCCGCGTGCACTGACCCTTTCACGGGTTTCGAGTTCCTTTTCTCTTCCGGGGTGGACATCACCGGGGTCAGCGTCGATTCCAGCAGCGATTTTCTTCCGAATGATGCGACGAACGGTACGCCGCCGCATTACGGGCTGCAGTTGCTTTCGCCGACCGATATTCTGGTCGACGTAACCGGGGCTGCTCCCCTAATCGGCGGAAAACTCATCATCGACGTCACGACCAACGGCATGACGTTTGTCCCCGAGCCTTCGACCTGGACGCTGATGGCGCTTGGCTTCGCGGGGCTGGGATTCGCGGGATGGCGTCGGACGGCGGCGCAAGCGACGTAGCGCGTTCGCGCGCCTCTCGCGAGAGGTTACGGCGGACGTCCTTGCGCGCGCAGTTTCGCAGCTGGGGCGGATAGGGTAGGCTTGCCGAGCCGCCCATGTTTGCCCCTGACCTCATCGCTCGCGCCACTGATCTCATCGCCCGTTACCGGGCGGCTGGGCTTATGGCCGCAACCGCGGAATTGTGCACCGGCGGCCTCATCGCCGGGCTGCTCACGGAGATTCCCGGCTCTTCGACCGTGCTGGAGCGCGGCTTCGTCGTCTATTCCAACGCGGCCAAGCAGGAACTGCTCGGCGTTCCGGCCGAGACGCTCGCGAGTCACGGCGCGGTGAGCCGTGAGACGGCGGTTGCGATGGCGGAGGGCGCGCTTCGCGCGTCTCGGGCCGAGGTCGCGGTCAGCGTCACCGGAATTGCCGGGCCGGACGGCGGAAGCGCGGTGAAGCCGGTTGGCCTCGTCCATTTCGCCCTGGCCCGGCGCGGCGCGCCGACGATTACTAGCGAAGAGCGGTTCGGCGACATCGGCCGCGAGGCGGTGCGCCTCGCCTCGGTCAGGGTCGGCCTCGATTTGCTCGAGGCGGCGGCGGCCCCTTAACACGCGGCTCGCGCACAAGGCATGATCTCACCCGCGGCCATCGATCAATTCGGCCAGGCCGCGCCCCAACGATCCGCATAGGCCACCTCGCTCACCGGCTTGCGCGCAAGCGGACCGAATTTCCCCTGCGGATAGCCGATCGGCATCAAGGCATAGGTCGACACGTCGGGCGGCAAGCCAAGGAGCGCCTTGACTTCATCCTCGCAGCGGATGTGGTTGGTGGTGATCAGCGTGCCCAATCCGAACGCACGGCACGCCAGGATGATGTTCTGGACGGCCGGATAGATGCTCGCGCCGCGAATCCGCCGTTCATAAGCGATCTCCCGCTCGTACATCGCGTCCAAGGACGGCGGAAGGGTCTCACGCGCCGGCGTCGCGCGGTCTTGCGAGCAGGGGACCAGCAGCACCGGCGCTTCACCCATGTGGTCCCACAAATAGGCCCCGGACGTCAGCATGCGTTGATATTGCTCGTCCGTCATATGCGCCGGCCGAGGGCGCGCCTTGTACATCTCGCTCGCGATGTCGGAGGCCTTGCGGTAGATCATGCCCAGTCGGCGCCGCAGCTCGCCATCGCGCACCACGACGAACGCCCAGTTCTGCGCATTGCCCGCCGAGGGCGCTCGAATGGCGGCGTCCAAAATGCGGGTGATGATCTCCTCAGGCACCGGATCGGGTTTGAGCCGGCGCAAGGCTCGTGCGGAGTAGATGGCGTCGAACAGTCCGACTTCAGACATCGCGAGCCCCCGTAGCGAATGCGTTCGGCAGCCGATCGACCTCCGCCATATTGGCAACGACCTGGGGCGTCGGCCTCAATTTGCTTGAGGGCGGATGTAACACAAGTTCGTCTCGTTGAATGGAACGAGCGCGTCTCCAAACCGTTCCCTTAAGGGGCTCGGGCGAACGACTTTGGAGACGCAACCGATGAATGCGACCGCGAGGAACTCTGATTGTTCTCCTCCTCGGCTCCGGATTCGCGGGCTCCGCGCTTGCCGCGACAGAATTCGGCTCAGACCACGCCCGACGCGCAAGTCCCGCCGCATATGAGCCAGAAGCTGCACGATGACCTCACCAAGGCGGGGTTCACGGACATCACCATCATGCCCGCGTCCTTGATTGTCCGCGCCAAGGATGCGCAAGGCAATTCGATCATGATGGTGATCAACCCGGATTCTCTGACGGATGTGGCCGAGCACGTGAAGGGACCGGCCCCGCACAAGGAAGCGCCGCTCGCAGGCGCAATCAAGGGCGCGCCGAACAGCCCGATTCCCGCGCCCTCTCCGAAGCCTTAGGCTAAGCTTACGGATACAACGAAAGCGGGAATTCCTTCCGCAGGCGCGGGGCCGCTCGGAGCGGGCGTTCGGGACGGCATTTCCTTGGCAAAACCAGAAAATCGTGCTACAGATGCTGATGCTGGATTTATTCACCGGGCGATAGCTGAGCGCGGAACGAAGCTGTGCGCTGTTTGACATATTTGGACGCAACCCGAGAGGCGAGTTAAGGAAAGAGAGGAATTTTTTTATTTTTTTCCTCCGTAACCCTTTGAAAAGTCCGAATTCGGAAAAATAAACGCTAGTAAACGCTAGCACTTTTACTAGCGTTTATGCGCGTTTATTGGCGTTTGCTCGCGTTTATTTGCTATGATTTTCTCGTTTAGGTTGTATCCACGCCCTTGCCAAGTCGCAGGGCGCAGCCACCGTCAGCGCTCGGCGGCCCGCCTGGCGCTCGAACGGACGGGCGCGCGCGCGATGGCGAAGCGCCGCTTCAGGCGCTCGATCTGGTCGGGGGGAACGCGCACCGTCAGGCGGAGCCCATCCTCTTCGTCGCGGCGGCTCATGACCTCGGCGTGCTCATAGAGCCAATGCAGGCCCTTCCCGTCGCTTGCATCAAGGGTCAGTTCGAGTTCAGGCCGGCCGCGCGCCAGGCGATCCTCGATCGCGGTCAAGAGATGATCGATCCCCTCCCCCGTCGTCGCGGAAATGGCGAGCGGCGCGGTCTCATTCCTTCGCTGCTCCGAAACGAGCGCCGCGCGCGCGTCGCCGTCAAGCAGGTCGACCTTGTTCCACACCTCGATGACGCGATCGGCGTGGTCGGCGACGCCGATCTCATCCAGAACCGCCTCGACGTCCTTGCTCTGCGCTTCGCTGTCCACGTGGGAAATGTCGCGCACGTGCACGATGACATCGGCTGCGCGCACCTCCTCGAGCGTGGCGCGAAAGGCGGATATGAGCGTCGTCGGCAAGTCCGAGATGAAGCCGACCGTGTCGGAAAGGATCGCCGAGCCGCCATGGGGCAATTTGATGAGGCGCATGGTGGGATCGAGCGTCGCGAACAGCATGTCGGCCGCCGTCACTTCGGCGCGCGTGAGCCGATTGAACAGGGTCGACTTCCCGGCGTTGGTGTAGCCGACCAGCGCGACGATTGGATAAGGGACGGCGCTGCGGCTTGCCCGTTGCAGGGCGCGCCGGCGCTTGACGGCCTCGAGCTCCCGCTCGATGCGAACGATGCGCTCGCCGATCAGCCGGCGGTCGGTCTCGATCTGGGTCTCGCCCGGCCCGCCGAGGAAGCCGAAGCCGCCGCGCTGCCGCTCAAGGTGGGTCCACGACCGGACCAGGCGTGAGCGCTGATATTTCAAATGCGCAAGCTCGACCTGAAGCGCGCCCTCGGCGGTGTGGGCCCTTTGGCCGAAGATCTCGAGGATGAGCCCGGTGCGGTCGATGACTTTGCAGCCGAAAGCCCGCTCGAGATTGCGCTGCTGCGCCGGAGACAAAGCGCAATCCATGACGACAAGGTCGATCTCCTCGGCCTTCACCCGCGCCGCAAGCTGCTCGACTTTGCCCTTGCCGATAAAGGTCGCCGGCCGGATGGCGTCCAGCGAAACGCTTTCCGCGCCCACGACCTTAAGATCGATGGCGCGAGCCAAGCCGACCGCCTCTTCGCGCCGCGCTTCGGGACTGCGCAGCGCGTCATTCGTTTCTCGCGCAAGGCTCGGACAGACGACCAGCGCGCGGGTGGTCACGCCCGCTCGCTCACGCTCGTCCGTCGCCTCGCGAGGCGGAGCAATGTCAGCGCGCCTCTTCGTCGACCGCCTCGAACATGGTGATTGGGCTTGCCGGCATGATGGTGGAGATTGCGTGCTTATAGACCAGCTGCGAGTGTCCATCGCGCCGAAGGAGAACGCAGAAATTATCGAACCAAGTCACAAATCCCTGCAATTTCACCCCGTTAACGAGAAAAATCGTGACCGACGTCTTCGACTTTCGCACGTGATTCAGGAACGTGTCCTGGAGGTTTTGCGCCTTCTCGGGTGCCATTCGTGTTTCCGTTCGTTGGGCCATTTTCGGCCAGCGTTGTTCGTCGTCACCCGCGCCTTTGCGGACGCGCGGTTCCTTAACGTTATAGCATAGAAAGTGAGACGGGCGAACTCATAGACCCCAACCACAATGTTAAAGAGGCTTTCATGACCTTCGAGCGATTGCGCTGAGCGTCATGTGCAATTCGAATGCCAGAGGCAGCGCTACTCGACGCCGAGAGACTTCAGCTTTCGGTGCAGCGCCGAACGCTCCATGCCGATGAACTCGGCGGTTCGCGATATGTTGCCGCCGAAGCGACTGATTTGAGCCACGAGATAGTCGCGCTCGAAGGCTTCGCGCGCCTCGCGAAGCGGAAGGCTCAGCAGTTTCTCGCCGCCGATGCCGCTCGGCACCGCCGGCACAAGCGCGCCAACCTCCGCCGGAAGCATGGAGGCCGAAATTTCGGCGTTGGGATCGCCGAGCGCCAGGATCATCAATCGTTCGACATTGTTTCTGAGCTGCCGGATGTTTCCCGGCCAGTCGTGCGATTCAAGCACCGCCATGGCGTCCGAACCGACCCGGCGGGGCGTAACACCCATATTGGCTGCGACGCTCTTCAAAAAGTATTGAACGAGTTCTGGAATGTCCTCCCGCCGCTCAGCGAGCGAGGGAACGCGGATCGGCACCACGGACAGCCGATGAAAAAGGTCTTCGCGGAACCGCCCCTCGGTGATCGCCTCCGCCAGATCGCGGCTCGTCGACGAAATGACGCGCACATCGACGAAAACACGCGAGGCGCCGCCGACGCGCTGGAAGTTCTGGTCGACCAGAACGCGGAGGATCTTGGCCTGCGTCTCGCGCGGCATGTCGGCGATTTCGTCCAGATAAAGCGTGCCGCCATGCGCCTCTTCAAGCGCGCCGACCCTTGCCTGCCCTTGGACTCCGGATTCGACTCCGAACAGTTCCGCTTCCATTCTCTCCGGCGACATCGTCGGCGCGTTGATGACGACAAAGGGGCCGTTGGCGCGGTTCGAATTTTCATGGATAAGCCGAGCGGCCAGTTCCTTGCCCGATCCGGCGGCGCCCGAGATGAGAATGCGCGAATTGGCGGGCCCGACTTTTTCGATGATCCGCCTGAGGTTGAGGATCGCCGACGAGGACCCGACCATCCGGTCGGCGGAGCCGCCACGCGCGCGCAGATCGCTGACTTCCCGCTTCAGACGCGAAGTCTCCAACGCCCGCTCGGCGATGAGAATCAAACGATCCGCCTTGAACGGCTTCTCAATGAAGTCGTAGGCGCCGAGTTTGATCGCCCTCACCGCCGTCTCGATGTTGCCGTGCCCGGAAATCATCACCACGGGCACATTCGGATGCTGCCGCTTGATCGTTTCAAGCAGCTGAAGCCCGTCAAGCTTCGAACCTTGCAGCCATATGTCGAGCAGGATCAGTTGTGGACGGCGCGCTTCAACCGCCGCGATAGCTTCGTCCGAGTCGCGCGCGAGACGCGCCCCGTAGCCCTCATCCTCCAGGATTCCGGCGACAAGTCCGCGGATGTCGTCTTCGTCATCAACGATAAGAATGTCAGCGGCCATCAGGACGAAGCGACCCTCTCACTCTCCGGGCGCGTTGCATTCTGTTCGGCGCGATGCAACGGCAGCCTCATCAAGACCTTGGCGCCCCGGCCGCCATCGAGACGCGCGGGTCCGTCGAGAAGCTCTACGCTTCCGCCGTGGTCCTCGAATATCTTGACGACGATCGGCAAGCCGAGGCCGGTTCCCTCGGTTCGAGTCGTGACATAGGGCTCGGTCAAACGATGCCGATCCTCGAGCGGGAAGCCTTTGCCGTTGTCGCTGACGGCAATCTCGGCGAAGCCCGCGCCATCCACCGACACCCTCGTTGTGACGACGCCTTTGCCATGCTCGCCATTCAGCGCGTCGATGCCTTCGGTCGCATTCTTCAAGACATTCATGAGCGCTTGCGACACCAGCCGCCGATCGAAATCGGCGGAAATCGGTTCATCTGGCAATTGCTCCTCAAAGATGATGTCCGCGCGGCCGACCCTCATCAGGAAGATCGCCTGGCGCACACAATCGGTCAGGTCGTCGCGCGCCGGGCGGGCCTTGGGCGTTCGGGCAAAGGACGAAAATTCGTCGACCATGCGTTTGATGTCGTCCACCTGCCGGATAATGGTGTCCGTGCACTGGTCGAACACATCCCGGCCCTCGACGATGTGTCTGCCGTAGCGTCGCTTCAGCCGCTCGGCCGAGAGCTGGATCGGCGTCAGCGGATTCCTGATCTCATGTGCGATGCGGCGAGCGACGTCGGCCCAGGCGGCGGTGCGTTGAGCGGTCACAAGATCGCTGATGTCGTCGAGCGTGATGACGCTGGCGCGATCATCGCGTCCAGGATTTCCGGTGACGCGAACATTGAGAACGCGCTCGCGTCCGTCCCTGAGCACGGTCGCCTGCCCCTGATGAAGTCTGAGCCTGAGCGAGCGAGCCTGTTCCCAAATGGCTGCAATGCTCGGCTGGACCGCGTTGAGCGGCCGGCCGATGAGGCCGAGGTCGCCGCTGAGCAGCCGATCGGCGGCGGCGTTCGAAATCGTGATGATCCCATCATGGTCGACGCCAAGAACGCCCGCAGGCACCCCCGACAGCACCGCCTCAATGAACGCGCGCCGCTCATCGTTGAGCGCGTTCGCTTCGATCAGGCCGGTCTGCTGACGCAGGATCTCGGAGGTCATCTTGTTGAACGTGTCCCCGAGATGGCCGAGGTCTCCATCAGAACGGCGCGTCGGCACTTGAATATGAAGGTTGCCGGAAGCGACCTCGTCCGCGGCGCGGATCAGGCCGCGGATCGGCCTGACCAGCCGATTGGCGAAGGCGAGGCCCAGCCAGATGGCGGAGAACAGCATCGTGAGCGCCAGGAGCACGAACACAGTGGCGAAGCCCAGTTCAAGGCTGTGCCGATGGGCCTCGAAGCGTCCCCACATGTTGGAGACGAGCCCGGCGTCTTCGGCGACCTTGGCGGCCAGGGGGTCAATCCCTCGCGCAGCGTAAAGGAATCGCCCGTCGGCGCCGGGGATGGGCCGAATGCCGACGAAGATGTTGCCGACGCCGAGGAAGCCGCAGAGCGCCTCGCCGTTCATCGCGTCCTGAAAGTCGGACGGCTCAGGTCTGGCAATCAGCTTCTCGTCCGACCCTTTCGCGACAACGATCGGAGCGCCGTCGTTCTTCATGACTGCGGCGGCGGTAAAGCCTAGCGTCTTGGAGCGCGAGCTGAAGTATTCCGCAAACTGAGTGGGATCCGACTGGAGCAAAAGGCTGCTGCGGCCGATATCGCCGGCGGTCAGTTCGACGTCGCGCAAGAGCGCCCGACACTGGGATTCGCGGTAGAGTTGGGTCGCCTGGTTGGCTTCGTTGATAAAGGCTGCGACGTCGCTCATGAACCGCGGATTGATCGCCCATTCGACGGAAACCGCAGCCACGACCGCGGTGATGATGGCCGGAATGGCGGCGACCAGCGAAAACAGGGCGACGAACCGGCTATGCAGGCGGGCGCCCGCCCGCGCCGCCCGACGCGCAGCTCGAAGGCGCGCGAGCTCCATCGAGATGAGGACGATGAGGATGACGACGACCAGGCCGTCGCCCACCATCAATGTCAGGACGACGGTCGCGGTTGGTATGATCGGCGTGAAGCCGGCGAAAACGAGGAACGTCGCCAGAGCAAGGACGAAAGCCGCGCCGACGACGACAATTCCAAAGCGGCCCGTCGGCGGGCTGTCGTCCAGAAGCGGCGACCCCCGCGCGTTGATAGTCGTTCCCGTCAATTCAATGAACCGAAGGCCCCGAATCCCTTGTCGCGATGGCGCCCATCTTTAGCGCTTCCGTGGCAAACTGGCAACGATGTTGCTCAACAGCGACTCTTTTGTTGTCGTCGCACGCAAAAATGGCGCTTTTCGGGGCGCGCTCTGATAGGCCGAGCCCTGGTTCAGCGGCGCGCTCAAGTTTGCGCGGCCTGCTGCTGCCTCACCCAGACAAAGCGGCGCGCACGCTTACGCGTAACGGCGGCTCGAGCTATTCTGACGAGGCCGGGATGGAGACTTGTTTGTATGGCGAAGCTCGTCTTCGGATTGAACCTGTCCCTGGACGGCTACGTCGACCACCAGGAATTTGCGCCTGGTCCGTCGCTGTTTCGTCACTTCATAGAGCAAGTGCGCGACCTGACCGGCAGTGTGTACGGTCGGCGCATGTACGAGGTCATGCGGTATTGGGACGAAGACCGTCCTGAGCGGGGCGCGGAGCAACGCGACTTCGCGGCGGCGTGGCGGAGCCAACCGAAGTGGGTCGTGTCGCGCTCGTTGAAGTCGGTCGGCCCCAACGCCACACTCGTCCAGGACGACATTGAGGCGGCGATACGCGGGCTGAAGGCTGAGCTCGTTGGGGAGATTCAAGTTGGCGGACCAGACCTGGCGCGAAGCCTGACCGACCTTGGTCTCATTGATGAGTATCGACTTTACTTCCGCCCCTTCGTGCTTGGTCGCGGCAAGCCATTCTTCGCTGGCCCCCGCCCGCCGCTCCGCCATGTGGCCAGCGATTTGATCGGCGAGGACACCGTCAGGTTGACGTACGTTCCCGCCTGATCACGCAACTCGCCGACGGATGCGCCGGCCCGTCAGGTCCGCTTCGGGTCCGGATTCTGCCAAGAGAGCCACGTCCGGCCGCCGAGAGCGGGGCGCCGGCGATCGGCGACAGGAAGCCGTAACGCGGAGGCCAACGCGAGCGGCTTTGGATTGAGGCGGCAGAAAGAGGATCGGCTCGGCGACAATGAGTGTCGGACGACGGTCACTTGCAGAAAATCAGAAATCAGGCTAAGCTTGCCCCATGAACAATCCTAGGCTTCCGCATGGCCTCGACCGTGGGCTCCAGCTCTGCGGGCCTCATGCGCGGGGAAGGCTGCGAGAAAAAATATTCCCGTCAAAATCCGCGTAACTCATTGATAATCTAGATTCTGACGAGAGAATACAATCGGCCCACCTCACTTCGCCGTCTGGCGGTCGGTCCGCTCAGGGACACGCTCAAACAAGAGCATCGAGCGCGCGGTCACTTCGTAAACGGCGCCGATGTCGAGCTGGCTCGCGTCCAATTGCGGGTCCGTCGTGTCAAAGAGCCGTTTCCACCCGTCCGCCTCGTAGCAGGGCGGCAAGGTGAACTTGGCGGTCTCATGATGGGCGTTGAACACGATGAGCAGTGTGGCGTCCGCTCCTCGCTTTTTTATTCCCGTCGCCTGCCCGCGCCCATCCAGAAGCATGCCGAAGCAGCGCGTTCCATTGTCCCACGCCTCTTCCGTCATCTCCGAACCGCTGGGATCGATCCATGCGACGTCCTTCACCTCGAGGTCCGGATTCATTTCGCCGGTCAAGAAGCGCGAGCGGCGCAACACGGGATAGAGATGAAAGGCGGACGTCAGGCGCCGGAAGAAGGTCACGAGGGACAGACGCTCCTCATCCATCTCCCAGTTGATCCAGCTCGTCTCGTTGTCCTGGCAGTAAGCGTTGTTGTTGCCGTTCTGGCTGCGGCCAAACTCGTCTCCGGCGCACACCATTGGAGTGCCTTGAGACAAGATCAGCGTCGCGAGCAGGTTGCGGAGCTGACGCCCTCGCAGCTTTTGGATCGCCTTGTCTTTGGTCGGCCCCTCCGCGCCGCAATTCCATGAGCGGTTGTCCGAGTGCCCGTCGCGATTGTCCTCGCCGTTCGCCTCGTTGTGCTTGTCGTTGTAGGAAACGAGGTCGCGGAGGGTGAAGCCATCGTGGGCGGCGATGAAGTTCACGCTCGCCCAAGGCCTTCGGCCGCGAAAGTTGAACTTGTCTGGTGAAGCGCACAGACGCGGCGCCAATTCTTTCGCCGTCGCGTGGCCCCGCCAAAAGTCCCGCACATCGTCGCGGAAGCTATCGTTCCATTCCGCCCAGCCGGGGGGAAAGCCTCCCACCTGATATCCGCCGGGGCCACAGTCCCACGGCTCGGCGATCAGCTTGACCTCGGTGAGCACGGGATCTTGTCCCACGACTTTCAAGAAACCGCTATCGGTGTTGAAGCCGTCGGGCTCCCGCGCAAGAATGGTCCCCAGATCGAAGCGGAAGCCGTCGACGCGCGTTTCGGTCACCCAATAACGCAGGCTGTCCGCCACCATCTGGATGACGCGCGGGTGGCTGAGGTTGAGCGTGTTCCCGGTGCCTGTGTCGTTGATGTAAAAGCGCGGCTCATCCGGCATGAGCCGATAGTAGGACTTGTTGTCGATCCCCTTGAACGAAAGCGTCGGGCCGTGCTCGTTGCCTTCGGCGGTGTGATTGTAGACGACGTCCAGGATCACCTCGAGTCCGCCATCGTGGAGCCGCGCGATCATCTCCTTGAATTCGCGCAACGAGTTGGGCACGTCCCACGCGTAACGGGGGTCGGGCGCGAAAAAGCCGATCGAATTGTAGCCCCAGTAGTTTCTGAGGCCCTTCTCGAGCAGGTAACTGTCGTCGACGAACGTGTGGACCGGCATCAGCTCGACGGTCGTAACGCCGAGCGACTTGATGTAGTCCACGACGGGCTTCGAGCCGAGCCCCGCATAGAAACCCCTCAGCTTCTCGTCGACCTCCGGGTGCAGCTTGGTGAAGCCTTTGACATGCGTCTCGTAGATGATCGTGGCTTCCCAGGGGACGTTTCGGCGCCGATATTCGCCATGCCAATCGAAATTCGGATCGACGATGACGGATTTCGGCACGAATGGCGCGCTGTCACGTTCGTCGAAAGTCAGGTCGTCTCCTTCCGCTCCGATTGTGTAACCGAAGACCGCGGGGTCCCACGTCAGCTTTCCCGCGTGCGCTCGGGCGTAGGGGTCAAGCAGCAGCTTATTGGGATTGAAGCGATGGCCAGCCTCAGGCTCATACGGGCCGTGGACGCGAAAGCCATAAAGCGTCGCCGGCCCGACCTCCGTCACGTGGCCGTGGAAAACTTCGTCAGTGCGCTCCGGCAGTTCGAAGCGGCCGATCTCGCGGCGGCCTTCCGTGTCGAAGAAGCAAACCTCGACCCGCGTCGCACTCGCTGAAAAGACAGCAAAATTCGCGCCCTTCTCGTCCGCTGTTGCGCCGAGCGGATAGGGCTTGCCTTCGCTGATTTCCATTTCGAGTCCCCCTTGCGGCTTTCATCGGCCGCTTATCCCGCGAACCATGAACGCTCGATGAGCCGTCCGGTTCCTTTGTGCTTCCGCCGCTGTTTTTCCAACATCGTTTCGTCTTTCCGGACGTCATTTCGATGGAACCAGGCGGCGGCTTGCGAGTTGAGAGCAAAGCGAGAAGCTCCGTCATCGGGGCGATCAAGGAGGCCTCGATTGGAGCGGACGTCTAAGGAAGAATCTTACGGGCTCTTAAGCGCGAGCGATATTCCGGCTGGCGGTCCAGCCCCCTTCCCCGCGCAATTCGAATTCGGCGCCGGCGACAAGCACAATTGGCGGGGGCGGAGCGATGAGCGGATCAAACTCGCCGTCATGACAGCTTTGCACTGGGATCTGGCCGTTCCCCGCGACCGGGTGCACGTCAGCGTCGACCGCGGATGGGTGACGCTCACCGGGCAGGTCAAGCGCGACTATGAAAGGTCGCGCGCCGAGGCCGACGCGCGGACCGTCCCAGGCGTCGCCGGAGTGACGAACCGTCTCTCGTGCGACGCGGGGAATTAACGCTTTTGCATCGCAATCACATTCCTCTCCAGCAATGGAGCCCAAGCGCGGCCAGTGATCCAGGGCGCCAGATGCAACCCGTGCGCGAACTCTCGCCAAATAAACGCGAGTAAACGCGAGTAAACGCTAGCAAATGCAAATAAGCGCTAGTAAATTAGCTAGCGTTTACTAGCGTTTATTTTTCCGAATCGAGACTTTTCAATGGGTTGCGAGCGGGAAAAATAAAAAAATCCGTCGCCCGCTGAACTCGCGTTCCCCAGGTTGTGCGCAAAGCCTCAAAGCCCAATTCTCTTCCCTTTCTTCTGGCCCTGCGGCGCGGCGCACGAATGCGCAGGTCCTGTTCCGTGAGTGAGAAAGGTGTAGCACAAATTCTGTTTTCCGTAAAGCATTTGCTTCTCGTTCCGTTCTGGCCCTGAGGCGTTAGGCTCTCAGCCCCGCCGCTTCTTCGGCGCGTAGGGGTTCTCACCGCCTGAGCGCATCGAGAGCCGGATCGGCACGCCGATGAGGCCGAAGGTTTCGCGCAGGCCGTTGACGAGATAGCGTTTGTAGCTCTCCGGAATCTTGTCGACCGAATTACCAAACAGCACGAAGAAAGGCGGGCGCGCCTTGGGCTGCGTGATGTAGCGGATCTTGACCCGCCGGCCGGAGACCGCCGGCGGCGGGGTCGCATCGACGACGGGCGCAAGCCAACGGTTGAGGCGGCCGGTCGAAATGCGCAGGTTCCAAATCGCGTCGGTGGCGATGATCGCCTCCATGAGCCGGTCGACATGCGCGCCCGTCAATCCGGAAAGGGGGATCACGCGCGTTCCGCGCAGCTGCGGCAGGAGCCGGTCCGCTTCCTCGCGCAGCTCTCGCGCCTTGTCGCTCTTGTTGTCGACGAGGTCCCATTTGTTGAGGCCGATGACGAGCGCCCTGCCCTCCTGCTCGACGAGATCGGCAAGCGTCAGGTCCTGCTTTTCAAACGGGATCGTGGCGTCGAGCAAAAGCACCACGACTTCGGCGAAGCGCACCGCGCGCAGCGCGTCGGCGACGGCGAGCTTCTCCACCTTCTCGATGACCCGCGACTTGCGGCGCAGGCCGGCCGTGTCGAAGATCTTGAGCTTGCGCCCCTTCCACTCGGCGTCGAGCCCAATCGAGTCGCGGGTGATGCCGGGCTCGGGGCCGGTCAGGAGACGATCCTGGCCAAGGATATGGTTGATGAGGGTCGATTTGCCGGCGTTCGGCCGGCCCAGCACCGCGATGCGCAGGGGCTTGGCGAGATCGAGCTCGCTCCCATCCTCTTCTTCGCCCAAAACAAGCGGCTCGGCCTCGCTCTCCTCGTCCGGATCGAGACGCGCGGCGGACGGCAGGACTCCCACCAGCGCATCGTAGAGTTCGCTCAAGCCTTCGCCATGCTCGGCGGAGAAGGCGATCGGCTCGCCAAGGCCGAGCCCAAACACTTCGTAAACGCCCGCCTTCCCGGCGGTGCTCTCGGCTTTGTTGGCGATGACGATGATCGGCTTGCCGGCGCGCCGCACCGCTTGCGCAAAATGCTGGTCGGCGGAAGTGAGCCCGGCGCGCGCGTCGACTACGAACAGGATCGCGTCGCAATCCATGAGCGCGGCCTCCGTCTGCGCGCGCATTCGGCCCGCGAGCGTTTCGGGATCGCCTTCCTCGAGGCCGGCGGTGTCGACGATGGTGAAGGCGAGATCGGCGAGCCGGGCTTCGCCCTCGCGGCGATCGCGCGTGACGCCCGGCTCATCGTCGACAAGCGCAAGCTTACGCCCGACCAGCCGATTGAATAGCGTCGACTTGCCGACGTTCGGCCGGCCGATGATCGCGACCTTGGCGCTCATGTCGTTTGAGCCCCGCGCCTCAAGCGCCGCCGTTACTTCGCCGCCGCCGCCGATCGGTTCGAGGCGATAAGACCGAGCCAGCGGCTCGCCGCTTGTCGCTCGTCGGGTGAGGCTTCGGGATCGCCCAGCACGAGATCGAATTGCTTCGAGGCGTCGTCATAGTCCTTGCGTTCGATCGCCAAGGCGCCGAGCGCGAGCGCCGCGACGCGCCGATAGGGTCCTCCGGCGGCCGAAAGCGCGGTCAGCGCCGCTTCGCCCTTCTGCTGCTCGCCGGGGATATCCACTCGCAAGAGCGCAGCGCGCAAGCGAGCGGTGTCGCGCAAGAGCGGATCGATCGCGGCGTCGCCGGAGATGGCGTCGAAGGCGCCGATCGCGCCCTGCGGGTCCTTGCTGGCCTGAGCGCCTGCCACGGTCATTTGCGCAAGCGCCCGATAGCCGCTCGGCCCTTGCGTCGCGATCTTGTCGAGACCCGCCTTGGCTTCGTCGAACTTGCCGGCTTCGAGGGCGGTCAGCGCCTGCTGGAACTGGTCGCCGGCGGTCTGCGTCGCCCGTTCGCGCTCATATTGCCAATAGCGAAAGCCCGCCGAAGCAAGCACGATCAGCACGGCGGCGGCCAGGATCTGGTTCTGGTATTTCTTCCAGAATTCCGCCGCTTTGTCGCGCCGGACTTCCTCGTCAACTTCCTGAAAGATGTCGCTCATTATCGGGGCGGCCTATCACAGAGGCTCAGCGAAAGCGAGGGTCGAGGGCTCGCGGCGCGAGGGCGGAAACCGTCTAACGGAAAGGATGCGGCTTCGCCGCGGCCTTCGCCTCCTGAGCCAAGCGCAGGATCGCGTCGCTTATCTCTTCGTCGGCTGCGCGCGCCGCGCGCAGCTTGTCCGCCAGTTTTTTTGGCATCAACACTCTATAGACGCCGCTTTTTCGGGACTTCACGGTCACGCCTTCGCGAACGAACTCATAGGCCGCCGCGGTGAGATCCACCTCGATCACCGGTTTCCTCCGCTGCCTTTGTTCGCCTGTGAAATCAACAGCCGAAAGGCCGCGAAGTTGCGCGGAATCCTCGGGAAGTCCAACAATAGTTGCGCTCCCTGCCCACGGTCTTAAGTCCGGAACGGCTGGTTTCCGTGATCGAGACGCGGCTCTCGCGGCAATCGCGCTGGCGCTCGGGCGCCGCCAGCGAATAAAAGACGAGCTTGAAGGGTTTAAGGCAACGCCTTGCGTAGCCTCTTTGGCCGGCGAGGCTGATTGCGTAAACGCCGGGGCCTGAATGCGAAGACCAAGCATTGACAACCGAGGCTGCGGACTCTCGTTCGCCGGCGCCGTTATGCACGGCCGAGCCGCGATCGCGTCGATGCTTGCGGCCGCTCTCATCGCGCTTCTCCCCGTTCCCCATGCCGTCGCAGACGATGGCGCGCCGGCCGTTTCCCCCGACCGGATCGAGGACGTCCCCTCGATCAAGCCGGACCCCTGGCCCGACTTCGACAATTTCGCCTGGCGCGCCTTCATCGCGCTCAATTGGCCCTCGCTGACTGACCCCGCCCATCGCGGCGAACCCGACCGCGCCAGGACGCTTGGCGATAAAGGCCCCCGCGTCTGGGAGACCTTCAAGGCCCGCTATGAACTGTTCCAGGTCGGTCCCGACGGGCGCCCGATCGCGCCCAAGCCCTGGGCGACTTATGAAGCGGCGAACCCGTGCGGGGCGGGTGTCGACAATCGCCAGAAGACGCTCGCGACCTTCACTCCCTTCATGGACTTCAATCAATCTTCCTTCCTGCCCGGGGTCGCGGCCAATCCGCTGGTCGCGCAAAATCGCACCTACACGCGCTATGAAGCGCGCATCAACGAACCCGAGTATTCGGCGCTCGCGCTTAAGGGTTGGAGCGTGGGCAAGACGTTGCCCGATCCGGGCCATCCCGTGGAACTGCCCGCAGGCTCGGTCGCGGTCAAAGCGGCGTGGAAGGTCCTGACAGCGGCGGATACGCCGGCGGTCCGGGCGCGCTATTACGTGGTCGAGAACGCCAATGTCGTCGACGTCGCCAAGACGCTCGCCGCTGGACATACCGTCTGTTCGAAAAGCGACGTCGCGCTCGTCGGCCTGCACATCGTGATCCGGACAAAAGACCGGCCGCAGGGATTGTGGAGCTCGTTCGAGCATGTCGACAACGTGCCTCCGGCCGGCGAGGGCGAAGCGCGCGAGCCCGACGCCAGGCAAGCGGGCGCGCCCTATTCCTATTTCGACGCCTCGAAGCCCAAGCTTGGCCTTTGGCCGACGTTCGGCTTGCCCGACACGCTTCCGGTCAGCATGGATCACCCGCCCAAGATCGACCCCACTCCCATGCAGGTGGTCCGCCGGCATCCGATCCATCCCTCGACCATGGCGATGAACCGCGCCTATTGGGCGCTCAAGGGCATCAAGGGGACGGTGTGGGAGCATTACATGCTCGTCGCCAGCCAATGGCCGACGAGACCCGCGCCGCCGAGTGCGCAAAACGACGGCCGCTATTTCCCCGGGCAGCCGCTCGCGGCGGACGCGCCGCGTGAGAATTACCAGTCGGCGGACGCTCCACATGAAAACCTGGTCAACACGACGATCGAGACCTATTTCCAGGACCCGCCGTCAAGCTGCATGTCCTGCCACCAGAGCCTATCCAACGCGCTCGGACGCGATTTCGTCGGCATGCTGGGCAGCTTTCGCTAGAGTAAGCAGCGGTTACAGCCAAGGCGGGAAGGCGCGTCTCGAAGAACGTTCCAACGCGCACGACCGGCGCCGCCTTCTGGATCACCCTTCGACACGCTCGCTTCGCGAGCGGCTTGAGGCATGAGGCCGGTGGACCCACCTGGGCAGTTACGAATTCATGGCTCTTGTGGCGTTGGCTGTTGGTCCGCCATGCGCCGAGCGGCGCGGGGGGCCTACGGCGATTGACGACGCGCCGATTTGGAATCATTCTAAACTGGACGCGGTTCGCCGAGCCGGCGCGCCCGCATCAGGAAGCGATCCCTTCGACGGAGGAGCCGGTCATGCGTGAGACTTGCAACACACCCGGCGTCAGCCGCCGCACGGTCCTTTTCGCCGCCGCGGGCGCCGCTCCGCTCCTCGCGCTCACGAGCGGCGAGGCTGAGGCCAAGATCGCGCAGACCGCGGTCCATTATCAGACCAGTCCGAACGACGGCCATCAATGCGACGGCTGCAATTTCTTCGTGGCTCCCAATAGCTGCAAGATGGTCGACGGCGTCATCTCGCCGACGGGCTGGTGCGCTTTGTGGGTGAAGAAGGCCGCCTGACAAAACGCGCCTTCACGAACGTCGGGCTGAGCCGGGCGTCGGCCTCGATCTCGACCTTCATTTCCGGCTTGAGCAGCGCCGAAACCACCACGATCGTCCCCGCCGGACGGATCGCGCCGAAAACCTCGCCCTGCACTTTCAACACTGGCTCGCAATAAGCTGCGTCGGTGACGAATGTGCGCAATCGCACGATGTCGGCAAGCTCGCCGCCGGCCTGCTTCAGGACCCCGCCGAAGGTCGCATAGATGTTGCGCGTCTGTTCGGCGACGTCGTCCGGCATCGCCATCTTCGCATAATCGTAGCCCGTGGTGCCGGCGATATGGACTTCGTCGCCCGAACGAACCGCGCGCGAATAGCCGTATGTCTTCTCGAACGGCGAGCCCGAGGAAATCAGCTTTCGGTCGCTCATGCGAACTCCATGATGACGGCGTCGACCGCGAGCGAGTCCCCCTCCTTGGCGAGGATCGCCTTCACCGTCGCATCGCGCTCGGCGGTCAGCACGTTTTCCATTTTCATCGCCTCGACGATGCAGAGCTGCTCTCCCGCTTTCACCTCCTGCCCAACCTTGACCGCGATCGCTTTGACGAGACCGGGCATCGGGCAGAGCAGGAAACGGGAGCCGTCCGCGCCCTTGCGCTCAATCATCAGCGCCGCGAGCTCAGCCTCGCGACGGGTGTAGACGCGGGCGTCGACGGCGACCCCGGCATGGGAGAGAGCATAGCCGTTGAGGATCGGGCGCGCCTGGACGGCAATGTCGACGCCGTCGATGGTTCCGCGCCACAGGGGATCGCCCGGCTTCCAGTCCGAATGAACCTGGACCTTGCGCCCATCCGCAAACAGGATCGCGACGCCGGCATGTCTCGACTCGATCTCGAGCTCAACGCGGGCCTTGCCCATCTCGACCACCCGCTTGAGCTCGAAGCGCATCTGCTCGGGCTCACGCAATTGCCCGGAAATATGCCGCTTTCGCTGGTTAAGCGTGTGGTCGATCAGCGCCGCGGCCACAACGAGGCGGCGCTCGGTCTCGCCCTCCGCGATGAGTGGATGAAATCCGTCGGGAAATTCCTCGGCGATGAACCCGGTCGAGAGCCGTCCCTCGCGCCAGCGCGGATGCTGCATCAGCGCCGACAGGAAAGGGATGTTGTGGCGGATGCCGTCGATGACGAAAGCGTCAAGCGCCGTCGCCTGCGCGTCGATTGCGCCGGTGCGGTCCGGCGCATGGGTGACAAGCTTGGCGATCATCGGATCGTAATAGATCGAGATCTCCCCGCCCTCGAACACGCCGGTGTCGTTGCGAACCGTGACCCCGTCACGGGTCCCTTCAGCCGGCGGCCGATAGCGCGTGAGGCGTCCGGTCGACGGCAGGAAGCCGCGGGTCGGATCCTCGGCGTAAACTCGGCTCTCGACCGCCCAGCCGGTCAAGCTTCACGTCGCCCTGCTTTAGACGCAAAGGCTCGCCTGCGGCGCTGCGGATCATCTCCTCGACAAGATCGACGCCGGTGATGAGTTCGGTCACCGGGTGCTCGACTTGCAGGCGCGTGTTCATCTCGAGGAAATAGAAGCTCCGGTCCTGCCCGGCGACGAACTCGACGGTGCCGGCGGAATCGTATTGCACGGCTAACGCGAGCGCGACGGCCTGTTCGCCCATCCGTTGGCGCGTTTGCGCGTCGATGAGCGGCGAGGGCGCCTCCTCGATCACCTTCTGGTTGCGACGCTGGATCGAGCATTCGCGCTCGCCGAGATGGATGACATTTCCGTGCTTGTCGCCCAGCACCTGAATCTCGATATGGCGCGGATTGACGATGAATTTCTCGACGAACACCCGGTCGTCGCCGAAGGACGATTTGGCCTCCGAGCGCGCCCGGGCGAAGCCTTCCGCGACTTCCTTGCGGGTTTGCGCGATGCGCATGCCCTTGCCGCCGCCGCCGGCGGAGGCCTTGATCATCACCGGATAGCCGATTTCGTCGGCGATCTCGGCCGCTCGCTCCGGTGTCTCAATCACGCCGAGATGGCCGGGGACAGTCGAGACCTTGGCGGCGTTGGCGAATTTCTTCGATTCGATCTTGTCGCCCATCGCCTCGATGGCTTTGGGATTGGGGCCAATGAAGACGATCCCCGCCTCGGCTAGGGCATGCGCGAAGGCGGCGCGCTCCGAGAGAAAGCCATAGCCCGGATGGACCGCCTCAGCGCCCGTCCTGAGGCACGCAGCGACGATCTTATCGATTGCGAGATAGGACTGGGCCGCAGCGGGTGGGCCTATCGCGACCGCCTCATCGGCCATCTCGACATGCAGCGCATCCTTGTCGGCTTCGGAATAGACGGCGACGGTTCTGATGCCCATCCGGCGCGCCGTCTTGATGACGCGACAGGCGATCTCGCCGCGGTTGGCGATCAGGATTTTGTTGAACATCGCGCCCCTGCGAGAAAAGCGCCTGGCCTTTCTTCAACCGCCGTTTCTAGGGGAACAACGGAAGCGGGTAAACAACTTCAGACGGCGCGCTATTCGCCGACCAAGCGCGCGGCGCCCACCAGCTTCACTCGCAGACTTCGACCTCGCCGCCACGCGTTCTCAAGCCTCGCGCGGGTGAAATAGCACCCGTAGGTCGGCTTTAGGAGAGGAGACGCGAATGGCGGTCCTGGCCACGGATAACCGCTAAAGCCAAAGAACCCCGGGCCGACCGTCCATCCCGCCCGTTCATGTGGATAAGTGTATATCTGAGCTTCAGCTGCGCCCGGTTGAGAGAGGACGCCGAGCGCGAGAACGGCGGCGCCCAGAACGGAGGCTGCAGCTTTGATCATGCCGAGATACCCCTCGATCGCGGCCAGCATCTTGAAACGCCCCTTTGGGCCGCCGCTATCCGATAGCGCGCGCCATCAACGGCCGCAAGGCGCTCCGACGGCTAGGGGAACGCGCAGAAAAGGCTATCCGGCCGTTGCGCGCAGCGCAGCCGCGGCTCCACGTCCGCCTGCCGCGGCTCGCTCCTTGACCGCGGCCACGAACCAGTCGGGCGCGCGGTGCGCCTCGGCGCACACATTGACCAGCGCGGCCAACGCCTCAACCGACTTGCATTCGTCGGCGCGGGCCAGGAGCCAAGCGGCCCGCTCGTCGCTGACTACGCCCGGCGGCTCAGCCTGGCGGACGACGTGTTCGGCAATCATGTCGACAAAAAACTCTTTCCACTCAGGCGCATTGTCCATCTCGGCGCGCACGACAGCGAACAGTTCATCGGCAGATTTGCGCGACACTTCCCGCCCGGCGAACACTTCCCGCTTCAGCCAGGCGACGTCTTGCGCCGTCACTCGGCGGCCGAGGATCATCGCGCTGATGATCGTGCGGCTCCTGTCGATTGCGAACGCCATCATACGCACCTGCACTCTTTCCGGTCCGGCGACCTTGTCGACGGGTCTGGATGCGCGAAGACCCTGCGCCTCAATATTTTCCCGCAAGTGAATCCGGCGGCGCCGTGGTGAAGAGCGTGTTGGCACAGTTAAGCTAAAGCAAAGGCGCATGGTTTCACGAAGATGAAAGTCCATGTTAACGAACGATCAAGAAAGTCCTCACGCCCTTGTCATTGGACGCCTACGCGGCGCTGATCTAGCGTTCGTTTTGTCCCTGAATTCACGAGGAGGAGATTCGTTCCATGAAAACAGGGCTTTCGGTGATCGCCGTTGCGACCGCGCTGACTTTGGCGTCCTTTGTCGGCGGGAGCTTTGCCGTGGCGGACGATTCCGCGCAGCAGCAGGCTCGCTTTAGCCCCGAGGACCGCGCCGCCTTCCTTGATGCGCGTATCGCCGCGCTGAAGGCCGGCCTCGAACTGAACGCCGACCAGGAGAAGAATTGGGCCCCGCTCGAATCGGCGATGCGGGATCTCGCCAAGCAGCGGGCCGCGCGCTTCGCCGCTTGGAGAGAGCGGCGCGAGCAGGGTGACAACGAGAATGCCGAAGTCAACCCGATCGACCGGCTCTCCCGTGTTTCCGAGAGGTTGAGCGCCCGCGCCGCCGACCTGCAAATGCTCGCCGCGGCCGCCAAGCCCCTTTACGACAGCCTGGACGACAGCCAGAAGCGCCGGTTCGCTGTGCTTTTCCGCGGGCCCGCGGGCCACGGCCAATGGCGCCACTGGCGCCGCGATGGTTGACGGCCCGACCTCGCCGGCCCGCTTACTTCTTTCCGCCGCGCTAACCCTTCGGCCTTGGCTTCTGGCCGTCATGTCGCCGCCGCCTCTTCCGACGCGACGGCGATGGCGGGGTTGCGGCGTCTGTGTCACAATCGAAGGCCAAGCCGGCAGCCGAAGGAGGAATCGATGGCGAAGGGACAGATGCGAAATAACAAGGAAGCCAAGAAGCCAAAGTCGGACAAGCCCAAGGGCGCGGTGTCCGAATACAAGAAGTCGCAAGGCCCAACCGGCCAGGCGTTGCACGCGCCGGGCAAGAAATCCTAAGGGGGCGCGCCACCGGCGTTTTCGCGCCAAGCCCTTAATGACGAGGATTCGGGATGAAAATCAAAGTCGTCGTGCACGACGCGGAGGAAGGCGGTTACTGGGCGGAAGTCCCGGCGATCCCGGGATGCGCAACGCAGGGCGAAAGCATGGAAGAGCTTTTACGCAACCTGCATGAGGCGATTGAAGGTTGCCTCTCGGTCGACGTCGCCGATCCCCAGCCGAACGACAAGAGCCGCGTCCTGGAAATCGCCGTATGAAATCATTGTCCGGCCGCGACTTCGCGCGGCTGGTGGAACGGCGCGGGTGGCGACTGCTCCGCATAAGCGGCAGCCATCATATCTAGGAAAAGCTGGAACGACGGTGCGGCTGTCGATCCCGATCCACGGAACTCGGCCGCTGAAAATTGGTCTTTTGGCGCATCTCGTGAAAATCGCCGAAATCCCGGATGGCGATCTTGGATAAACCGCCAGTGCAGGGCGACACAATGGAGGATCTTCTGCACAACCTGCGTGAAGCGATCGGTGGACGTCGCCCAGCTATGCTGGCGTCGGCAATCGCGAGCAACCGACAATGAATTACCAGCGCATCATCACCCTCGAGCCGGGCAAGCGCGGCGGACGCCCGTGCATTCGCGGCCTCCGCGTCTCAGTCGCCGACGTGCTGGGTTGGCTCGCCGTAGGCATGTCGCACGAGCAAATTCTTGCTGACTATCCCGAGCCGACCGAAGAGGACATCCGCGCCTGCCTGGCCTACGCCGCCGATCGCGAGCGGCGTGTCGTAACAACGACATGAAGCGCGCCGCCGAAAGTGATCTGGCTACGTTGCGGCAATCAGGAGACCCCGGCAACGGAAGCGCTCCTGCGAGATCACGCCGGCCTCATCCAAGAATTCGGGGGCGATGATTCCGCGTGTTTGGAAATCTACTGAGCTGAGGCTTCGGACTGCCGGCGAAGCACGGTTTCATCCAGCGTGGACGCGGCCCGAGGCGCTTCACAGCGGAATGTTGTCGTGTTTCTTCCACGGGTTCTCGAGCTTCTTGTTGCGCAGCATCGCGAGCGCTCGTGAGAGGCGCTTGCGGGTCGCGCGCGGCATGATCACTTCGTCGATATAGCCGCGCTCGGCCGCAACGAAGGGCGAGAGGAACGCATCCTCGTATTCCTTCGTTCTTTCAGCAATCTTGCCGGGATTGTTGGTGTCGGACCTGAAGATGATTTCGACCGCTCCCTTGGCCCCCATCACTGCGATCTGCGCCGTCGGCCAGGCGAGATTGATGTCGCCGCGCAAGTGCTTCGAGGCCATGACGTCATAAGCGCCGCCGAACGCCTTGCGCGTGATGACCGTGACCTTGGGAACGGTCGCTTCGGCGTAAGCGAACAGGAGCTTCGCGCCATGTTTGATGAGGCCGCCATATTCCTGCGCGGTGCCCGGCAGAAAGCCCGGCACGTCGACGAAGGTTATGATCGGAATGTTGAAGCAGTCGCAAAAGCGGACGAAGCGCGCGCCCTTGCGCGACGCGTCCGAATCGAGGACGCCGGCGAGCGCGAGGGGCTGGTTGGCGACGATTCCGACCGTCGCGCCGCCGATGCGGGCAAACCCGGTCACGATGTTCTTGGCGTGCGCCTCCTGGATCTCGAAGAAGTCACCTTCGTCCGCAACTTTCAGGATCAGCTCCTTGATGTCGTAGGGTTTATTGGGGTTGTCGGGCACCAATGTGTCGAGCGATGCGTCGATCCGGTCGGGGTCGTCGAAGCTCGGCAACGCCGGCGGGCGTTCGAGGTTGGAGGCCGGCAGGAAATCGATCAGCCGGCGCATCTGCAACAGCGCCTCGACGTCGTTCTCATAAGCCCGGTCGGCGATTGACGACCGGGTGGTGTGCACCTGCGCCCCGCCCAGTTCTTCGGCGGTCACGGTTTCGTTGGTTACCGTCTTCACCACGTCCGGGCCAGTGACGAACATGTAGCTCGTGTCGCGCACCATGAAGATGAAATCGGTCATCGCCGGCGAATAGACGTCGCCGCCGGCGCAGGGACCCATAATCACCGAAATCTGCGGAATTACGCCGGAGGCGAGCACGTTGCGCTGGAAAACTTCGCCGTAGCCTCCGAGCGCCGCGACGCCCTCCTGGATGCGGGCGCCGCCGGCGTCGAACAGGCCGACTATGGGAGCGCAGTTCTTGAGCGCCATGTCCTGGATCTTGGTGATCTTCTCCGCATGCGTCTCGCTAAGCGAGCCGCCGAAGACCGTGAAATCCTTGGCGAAGACGAACACGGTGCGGCCGTTCACCGTGCCCCAGCCGGTCACCACCCCGTCGCCCGGAATCTTGGTCGCCTCCATCCCGAAATCGTCGCAGCGGTGCTCGACGAACATGTCGAACTCCTCGAACGAGTTGTGGTCGAGCAGGAGCTCGATGCGCTCGCGCGCGGTGAGCTTGCCCTTGGCGTGCTGGGCCGAAATGCGCTCCTTGCCGCCGCCAAGGCGGGCGCGGTCGCGGCGGGCGTCGAGGCGAGCGAGAATGTGCTTCATCTGCAAAGTCCGGGTTGCTTCCGGCCTAGCGTAGCACGACCTGCGGCTCGCTCGAATTCGTTGGTTTGATTTATAAGCGTCTGCGGTTTCGGCCCAACCGCCAAGCAGGCCTCATCATCAAGGCCGCCGCCCGAGCGGGGCGGTGGAATCGAACCCGCAACGGCCCAGAAGGAGGCTCGCCATTCCGACGAGTGTTTACCCGCGATCTGTCAGACGAGGCCGCTTTCTCGCCTGCGGCGTCGCGGCGCTGGCGCTGATGGGCGTGGCAGCGCAGGCTGCGGCCGCGGACGATCCGTCGGCCGCCAAGGGTGCGATCACTGAGCGCCTTCATCGGTGGACGGCCGCCTTCAACGCCAAGGACCTCGCCGCCGTCTGCGGCCTGTTTGCTCCGGACCTTAGCTACACGGTCGATGACGTCCTGAACGGCTCGCGAGATCGGCTCTGCGCCAACATCCGCGCGGTGCTGGCGAGGCCCGGCCTCACGTTGCGCTATGACGAGCCCGCCATCCATGAGATTCTCGTTTCGGGCGATCTCGCGGTGGTCCGCCTGACCTGGACGCTGACGGCGGAAAAAAACGGCGCCCGCGATGTGACGACAGAAGAAGGGATGGACGTCTTCCATCGCGCGCCGGACGGCCTGTGGTCGATCGATCGCTACATCGCCTTCACGCGGCCGAACGCGGTGTTGAAAGCAGCCGCGCCGCACTGACCAATCCTCAGCCCGAAGCGCTCTCAGTGATATCTCCCGCCAGCGCGCCCCGCCAATGCGTCTCGTCGCTCGCGTTCCGGTTGGCGTGAGCGCGAGCCTCGGCAAGCCCCGGTCGCGTCCAGCGACCATATCACCGCCAAGACGAGGCTTGGCCTAAACCGCGTGCGTCGCCACTACGGTCGCCGCGGCCTCGAACTCGCGCCGGCGCGCCTCCCGCCGCGCCATCGCCTCGGCATCCGCACCCCAGCGCTCGGCCTGGAAATCCTCGTCGACATGCGCCGCACGGCACGCGGCTTCGGCTGAGAGAAACCCGCGCCCAACGGCGAGCGCCAGCAGCGCCGACCCGGTCAGCGTCGTCATCACGCTGAGGGCGGCAAGTGTGGCCGGATCATCGTACGCGTCGAGCGCGGCGCCGATCGCCGCCAGCGCTGTGTTCGGTTGGGCGACATGCGTCACCCCGGCGGTCACAGTGAAGCGCGCTCCAAGATCATCCGCGGCCCAACGCAGGACCGGATCGAAAGCGTGCGCTTGCTGCGCAACGAGCGTGTCGGGCTCTTCGGCGCGGTAGCAAAGGAGGTCGGAGCCGGCGTAGCGCAGAATATCGGCACGCGTTTCGGCCATCGTATGCGCGACGCCGTCGATGGCGGAATTGAGGAGCCGCGTCAGCGGCATGCCGGCAGGATCGATGGTCTCGCGCTGCCGCTCCCATTCCTCCGCAACTTTGAGCATGAGCGCGCGGCTTTGCGCTGCGAGCGGATTGCGGCCAGGCGTCCGCGCGCGGCGGCCGTCGAGGCTCAGCACGAAGCGCCCGCCCTCTTCCTCCACCTCGGCTTTCTTGTAGAAGCGCCTGACCGGCTGGGGCCGCATATTCGCCTGCGCGGCGCGCATCGGGTTGCGCGGCGCCTCGGTCGGCTCACTCATCGGGCGCGTCCTCGATCGGGTCACGCTCGTTCTCGTCGAAGCCGAACATGGCGAAGCTTTTTTTCATGTGCTCCGGCAGGGGCGCCGTCACGTCGATGGTTCCGCTCCGCGGATGGGGGAGGATCAGGCGGCGCGCCAGAAGATGCAGCTTGGGTTCGAGCCCCGGCGGAACGGCGCGCAACGGGTCGGCGCGCGCCGGGTCGTTCGGGGCCTTTCGATTGTATTTCGGATCGCCGACGATCGGATGGCCGATCGCCTCGCAGTGGGCGCGCAGCTGATGGGTGCGGCCAGTCACCGGTCGCATCGACAGCCACGCGAGCCGCGGCGTGACCTTGTCGACGACGGCATAGAGGGTGAGCGAATGCTGGGCGTCGGGGTCGCCATGGCTAGCGACCCGCATCCGCTCGAGATCCGCCCTGCCCGTCCCTCTCGCGGCCGCCATGCCCTCGCCCTTGGCGAGAAACATGGAGATGCGCCCCTGCGCCGGCTTGGGCACGCCCTCGACCAGCGCCCAATAGATCTTCTTCGCCTGCCGCGATCGGAAGATCTCGCCAAGCTCGGCCGCCATCTTGCGCGATTTGGCGATCAAGAGAACGCCCGACGTGTCGCGGTCGAGCCGATGAACGAGGACGGGCCGATTGCCTTCCTTGTCGGCGAGCGCCTGAAGCATGCCGTCGATATGGCGCGTGGTTCCCGAGCCGCCCTGGACCGCGAGGCCGTAAGGCTTGTTGAGCACGAGCACGTCGCGATCCTCGAACAGCATCATCGCGCGGATGGCTGCAACGTCGCCGGGATTGGCGCGCTTGACTGCAGGCCCCTGCCCCGCGGGGATCCGGAGCGGCGGCACGCGCACACTCTCGCCGGTCGCGAGCCGGGTTGATATATCCGCCCGCTTGCCCGAAACGCGCACCTCGCCCTTGCGCACGATCCGCATCAGATGCGAATTCGCCACGTCCGGAAACCGGCGGTGAAGCCAGCGGTCGAGCCGCATGCCCGCTTCGTCCTCGCCGATCTCGTATGAGGCCGCCTTGTCGGGCGGAGCGGGAGCCGCCATCACGGCCTTGCCATCTTTCCGCATGAAGCGCGTCATAGCGCAGCCTTGCCCGGCGCGGTAGGGTCAAGAAAGTCCATCCCTCCCAGGAGCGCCGCCATGCCCCAGCACTATCACGCCGTCGTCTGGATCGATCACAAGCGGGCGCGCGTTTTCCATTTCAATGTCGATAAGGCGAACAAGACCGTGGTCCGCGATCATATCGTTCGCGACCTTCATGCGCGCGAGCCGCGAAGCGGCCACAGGATCGAAGAGAACAAGCCGTTCTTCGAGGATGTGGCGAAGACGATCGCCGACGCCGGCGCAATCCTTATCGTCGGCCCCGCGCGGGAGAAGGACCTGTTCGCCAAATTCCTGGCCGAGAAGCATCCCTCTATCCGCTCGCATGTCGAAGGGGTGGAGAAGGCCGACCATCCGACCGACGGCGAACTCCTTGACCATGCGCGCCGCTACGCCAAGGCCGCCGACCATATGCGGCCGCAGATCGATCCGCGCGAACCCGGCAAGCCTTGAGCCGGGCGCGCCGCTGTCGCCGCGGCCATTTCTCACGAGGATCAGACTATGCCTTACGAGCTCTACTATTGGCCGGGCATCCAGGGGCGCGGCGAGTTCGTGCGCCTCGCGCTCGAGGCGGCGGGCGCGGCTTATGTCGACGTGGCGCGCGAGCGCGGGGCCGGGCGCGGCGTCAAGGGGATGATGTCGATGCTCGAGGGCGCTGCCGTCCCCTATACCCCCTTCGCGCCCCCGTTCCTGCGCGACGGCGCAATCGTCGTCTCGCATGTCGCCAACATTCTCCACTATCTTGGCCCAAAGATTGGGCTAGCGCCGAAGGATGAGGTGGGGCGCATCTACGCCCATGGGCTGCAGCTCACGATCACCGATTTCGTCGCGGAGGTGCACGACACGCATCATCCGATCTCGACCGACCTCTATTTCGAGGACCAGAGGAAGGAGGCCAAGGCGCGCTCCGCCGCCTTCCTTCAGCATCGCGTTCCGAAATATCTCGGCCATTTCGAGCGCGTGCTGAGCGACAATCCGGCGGGAAAAGCGCATGCCGTCGGGGCCGAACTCACCACCGTCGACTTGTCGCTGTTCCAGATCTGGGCAGGCATGGCTTACGCCTTCCCGCACGCATTCGCCGACGCCGGCAAGCTTTATCCTTCGCTCGCAGCGCTGACGAAGTGGGTCGCCGAACAGAAGAACGTGGCCGCCTATCTCGCCTCGGATCGACGCATTCCCTTCAATGAATCGGGCATCTTCCGGCTGTTATGCCGAGCTCGATCAGGCGCCGGCGAAGGCAAAGCGGAAATCGTGAGCCGCTGGCGCTCGCGCCCGTCTAGGTTCCGCAGCGCCCAAAGACAACCCACCGTTGTATACATCGAGCCGATCCACGTGACCGAATGCTTAATTGAGCTTGCTTCTCGACCGCTTCAGTGCCACAATTTTCAGCGCGATAATTTATTATACTGGCGCTCGTACGTGACATCGCGTTGGGGGGCGAACCGGGGACTGGTGCGCTTTTCCTGACATACAATGATATGAACGCGGATATCGGTGAAGTCTCCATGACTTGCGCGCGTCGCCTTTTAGAGCGCGCGACGTAATGGAACCTATCGCGAGGGAGCGTATTCCATGCGCGCTCATGTTGTTCTTGCTTCGGTCGCAACTTTGACGGTTCTCGGTGTTTCAGCGGCCATATCGCCCGCCGAGGCACGCGGCTATTCGTTTGCAAGGTGAACAGCGCCGGCGGCGATGGCGCTTCACCCAATTGCTCGGCATCAACAATGGCGGCACGATCGCGGGCTATTTCGGCGACGGAACGGTGGTTCCCAACAATGGATTCACGGTCGCCCCTCCTTACGGAGCGGGAAGCTTTGCGGCGGAGAATTTCCCCGGGGCGGCGCAGACCCAGGTGACGGGGCTCAACAATATTGGCACGACGGTGGGCTTTTTCGTGGACGCCGCGGGCGATAACGTCGGGTTCGCTGAATCAGGGCGGCGTTTTCACTCCATTCTTTGATCCCAACAGCGGAGATACCGATCGTTAGCCAGCTGCTCGGCGTCAACGATAGTAACCTCGCCGTCGGCTTTTATGTCAACGGCGCCGGCGTAACGAAGGCAGATGTCGTCGATGTCAGCGGCTCGATTTCCTCGGTTTTCAACACCGGGCCGATCACCCTTCCCGCGAGCTTTAACTCCACGTCCACCACCGCGACGGGCATCAACAACGTCGGGACGGTTTCGGGCTTCTACACCAACAGCGCCGGAAACACTTTCGGCTTCCTCGTTACCGAGGGAGGCGACGTCTCGCTGAATGACCCGAACGGGAATGGCGCCGACACAATGGCGTGGGGCCTCAACAATAAAGATCAGGTCGTGGGGAGCTACGTCGACGCCGCCGGCAATACGCACGGATTTGTTTACGATTCGCTGACGAATACCTGGACGACCGTCGACGATCCGAACGCTGACGGGACCACCTCGTTTGGCGTAGAGGGAACCATTGTCAATGGCATCAACGACAAGGGTCAGCTTGTCGGCTTCTACGCAAACACCCTCGCCGCCCCGGACGCCGTTAACGGCTTCCTGGCAAATCCCGTCCCGGAGCCCTCGACCTGGGCGATGATGATCGCCGGGTTTGCCGGACTTGGCCTCTACGCATTTCGGGCGCCGAGCCAATGCGATCAGCGACAGGCGGCGACGGTCGAAGCTTAGTCGTTGACTGTGCCAAATAGGGGTCGGTCCGCCTCCCAAGAGCGGGCGATCGTCCCCATTCCTTTCAACCAGTCGGGCATTTTCCGCCCTGTCGATGCTCACGGCTCGGCCTGGCGGGCGGCGAAAGTCTGCGCCACTCCCGTTTTGGCTGACCAACTTCCCTTACGTTAACCACGCGCTCCAATGCGGACGATGCACGTCGCCGGTTGAGTTGACTCGTACAAAAAGCGAACATATCATGAATTTATCGAGATCAAAGAGGCTGAGATGCACACCATCGCTGCTTACGCACTACGCGACATCGCCGAGATCGCCGCCCTTGGGGCCTTCCTGGTCATGATTGCGCTGATCGCCCGCGCCCTCGGTTCGTGACGAGGGCGGGCGTCATCCACAGCCGATGCTTCGCCCGGTATCGACCTGCGCGCCGCCTCTTGCGACAATCGAGCCCAATGGACTCGTCCGTTCTCAAAGCCGTTGGCTTCGTGCATCTGCACGTGCACAGCGCCTATTCGCTGCGCGAAGGGGCGCTGACCGTCGAGACGCTCGCCAAGCTCGCCCAAGCCGACGCCATGCCAGCGCTCGCGATGACTGACACGAACAACCTCTTCGGCGCGCTCGAATTTTCCGAGAAGCTCGCCAAGAGCGGCGTGCAGCCGATCATCGGCGCGCAGGTGACGGTCGATTTCGCCGACGCGGCCCCTGCTTTCTGGCGCGGCGTCGAGCGCGACAATGCGCGCGCCCCGATCGTCCTTCTGGCGCAGAACGAGACGGGCTACGGCAATTTGATGCGCCTCGCCTCAGACCTGTGGCTCGATCCCAAGGATGGCGACGACGCGCACCTTCCGTTTCCCGCGCTGGAAGGCGCCCAGGGCCTCATCGCGCTGACCGGCGGCCCGGCCGGGCCGATCGACCGGGCGCTCAGAGCAGGCCTTGGCGACCTGGCCGAAAGCCGGGTGAAGCGCCTGGCCGACGCTTTCGGCTCCAGGCTCTATGTCGAGATCCAGCGCCACGGCCTCGACAGCGAGCGCGCAATTGAGCCTGACCTCGTCTGCCTCGCGGATCGCGCCGGCTTGCCCCTGGTCGCGACCAACGAACCCTATTTCGCTTATCCCTCGGATTATGAAGCGCATGACGCGCTCTTGTGCGTCGCCGAAGGCGCGGTGGTGTCGGCGTCCGACCGCCGGCGCTTATCTCCCGAGCACCGGTTCAAGACGCGCGCGGAAATGACCGAATTGTTCGCCGATCTCCCCGAGGCGACCGAGGCCAGCGTGGAGATCGCAATGCGCTGCGCCTATCGGCCTATGACGCGAAAGCCGATCCTGCCACGCTTTTCTGTCGTTGGCGGCGACGGACTCGACGAGGAGCAGGAGCTCAGGCGCCAGGCGAGCGAGGGCTTGAGCGCGCGCCTCGCCGCGCATGGCCTCACCCCGGGACGCACAGAGGAGGACTATGCAAAGCGTCTCGCCTTCGAGCTCGACGTCATCGTCAACATGAAGTTCGCCGGCTATTTCCTCATCGTCGCCGACTTCATTCAATGGGCGAAAGCGCAAGGGATTCCGGTCGGACCGGGGCGCGGCTCGGGCGCGGGCTCGGTCGTCGCCTGGGCGCTCACCATCACCGATCTCGACCCCTTAAGGTTTGGCCTCCTGTTCGAACGGTTCCTCAACCCCGAACGCATCTCGATGCCGGATTTCGACATCGATTTCTGCCAGGACCGCCGCGACGAAGTGATCGCCTATGTGCGCGAACGCTATGGCGCCGACCGCGTCGCGCAGATCATCACCTTCGGCTCGTTCCTGGCGCGCGGCGTCCTGCGCAATGTCGGCCGGGTGCTCGAAATGCCGCTCGGCCAGGTCGACAAGCTCGCCAAGCTCGTGCCGCAGAATCCGGCCCATCCGGTCACCCTTAAGCAGGCGGTGGCGGATGAGGCGCGGCTGCAGGAGGCGGCGAAGGCGGACGAGAAGGTCGCCCGCATGCTCACAATCGCCGAACGGCTCGAGGGGCTCTACTCGAACGCCTCGACTTACGCCGCTGGCGTCGTCATCGGCGACCGCCCGCTGATCGAGCTCGCGCCGCTTTACCGCGATCCCAAATCGGCGATGCCGGCGACCCAGTTCAACATGAAATGGGTCGAGCAGGCGGGCCTGGTCAAGTTCGACTTCTTAGGCCTGAAGACGCTGACCGTGCTCAAGCGGGCGATCGACCTGATCGCCCGGCGCGGCGAAGCGATCGACCTCGGCAAGATCCCGCTCGACGATTCCAAGACCTACGCGATGCTCGGGCGCGGCGAAACGGTCGGCGTGTTCCAGGTGGAAAGCGGCGGCATGCGCAAGGCGCTGGTCGACATGCGCGCCGACCGGTTCGAGGACTTGATCGCGCTGGTTGCGCTCTACCGTCCGGGCCCGATGGCGAACATCCCAACCTATTGCGCGCGCAAGCTCGGCCAGGAGAAGCCCGATTACATCCACCCGATGATCGAACCGGTTTTACGCGAGACCTATGGCGTCATCATCTATCAGGAACAGGTGATGCAGATCGCGCAGACGCTGTCGGGCTATTCGCTGGGCGAAGCCGACATGCTGCGCCGCGCGATGGGCAAGAAGATAAAGAAGGAGATGGACGCGCAGCGCGCCCGCTTCGTCGATGGCGCGGTCGAGCGGGGCTTGACCCGCGCCAAGGCGGACGAGATCTTCGATCTCCTTGCCAAATTCGCCGATTACGGATTCAACAAGAGCCACGCCGCGGCCTATGCGTTGATCGCCTATTGGACAGGCTGGTTCAAGGCCAACCATCCGGCGGAATTCCTCGCTGCCTCCATGACGCTCGACAAGAGCAACACCGACAAGCTCGCCGAATTCCGCACTGAGGCCCAGCGCCTCGGCATCAAGGTCGCAGCGCCGTCGGTCAACGAATCCCTGGTCGATTTTGACGTGCGGACCGAGGCCGGGGCCCCGACTATCCACTATGCGCTGAGCGCCATCAAGGGGGTCGGCGAAGCGCAGGCGGAGGCGCTGGTCGACGCGCGCCGGGCGCGCGCGTTCGCTTCGCTTGGCGATATGGCGGCGCGGCTCGATCCCCGCGCTGTCAACAAGAAGGCGCTCGAGAGCCTCGCGGCGGCCGGCGCCTTCGATTGCCTGGAGCCTAACCGGGCGGCGGCCTTCGCAGGCGTGGAGCCGATGCTGGCGATCGCCAATCGTGAGGCGACGCGGAAAGCCGCCGGACAAAACGCGCTGTTTGGCGAAACGGAGGCGGCGCCAATCAAAGCGCGGGCCGCGCCGTGGCCCGAGTCGGATCGGCTGAGGCGCGAGTTCGACGCCGTCGGCTTCTTCCTCTCCGGCCATCCGCTGGAAGTTTATGACGCGGCGCTCAAACGCCTCAGGGCCACGAGGTGGGCCGAGTTCGCGCGATCGGTGCGCAACGGCGCCACGACCGCGCGGCTCGGGGCGAGCGTCATCGACCGCTATGAGCGGCGGACGAGGAACGGCGGCAAGATCGGCGTCGTGCAGCTCTCCGACCCGTCCGGAAGTTACGAGGCGATCCTGTTCCAGGAGGGCTTGAGCCAGTTCCGCGACCTTCTGGAGAAAGGCGCGGACGTTCTGGTGACGCTGCAGGCGGCGGTTGAAGGCGAGGATGTGCGGGCGCGCATCGTCAACGTCGAGCCGCTCACCGAGGCCGCCGCGAAGGTCCAGAAGGGCCTGCGCGTATTTGTGCGCGACGAGACGCCGCTCGACTCCATCGAGCGGCGCTTGACCGCGCCGGGCGAAGGCGAGGTGTCGCTGGTCGTGATCCTCGGGCCGCAGGACGGCGAGGTCGAAATCCGCCTGCCCGGCCGCTATTCGGTGAGCGCGGCGATCGCCGGAGCGCTCAAGGCCGCGCCCGGGGTGGTGGCGGTGGAGCAGGTCTGAGCGGCATCGACCCGCGCGCGCTCCCGCGTTTTCATAAGGCGGAAGCCCAAGGCCGATCGGCGGCGGCCCTGGCTCCGAAGCGCTTGCGCCGCTGGCTCCGCTTCGCTATTGACGCGCCACGCCAACGCGGAAAAGTGCGCCCTCAGGCGACCGTTGGGGGATAGTTCAACGGTAGAACAGCGGACTCTGACTCCGTCAATCTTGGTTCGAATCCAGGTCCCCCAGCCATCGGTTATATGTAATGATTTCAGCTAGTTAAGGGGTGGTTTTGAAGAGGCTTCTAAGCCATCCCCTAAGCCACTCTGCTAAGCCAGTGATGAAAAAAGAACCCCCGCAAGCCCACTGAAGGACAAGCGAGGGTGCGTCACTTTGTGCGGGTAGTCCCACCCAGCGATGGCTCCGGCGTGAAGTGGTTCACCCCGATCAATCCGCACGGTGTGTGCTATGCGCCCGCAACGGTCATGCCTGAACACGCTGCCCTTGGCGTCCATGATCCCGAACCGAACCAAATCCTCCACGCGGAAGTAGACGCCGTTGTAGGTGGTGCCAACACATATCGGCTCACCCTCAGCGTCACTCGCGTGGGTGAGGTCCCCCGGCAGGCGCACCTTATCCTCCGCTATGGCCCGCTTGAGGGAGTGCAGTGGGTCTGGAGGCGGTGAAGGTGGGATGTAGGGGGCGCACCTAAGCACGCCCTCCACCACCTGATCCACCTTGGCCTCAAGGGCAGCCAGCCGGTTCCGTATCTCTTTCCGGCGCGAGGCCGCTCCTCCTGGCAGGTTGACCAGTTCGTCCATCACCTCACCCCGTTCGCCTTGGCGTCCCGAAGCAGCGAGAGCCACGCGCTCGGGTTCCCGCGGATGGTGGCCGCCTGCAACACGCTCATGAACGTGTCGCTGCGCGCCTTGCTGATCCATTCACCGGCTGCTGTGGGGTCCACGCCAACCAACTTGGCCGCCTGGACGAACTGCGCCGTCGTGGCGTTGTAGGCGTCCGTTATCTTCTGGTGAGCGCCGTTGTGATCCGTCTTCCAGAAGGTGGCGAGCTGGTCGAGTTGGCCGCTGGTCAGGCTCTCCCCCGCGCTGGCCTTTCACCATGACGCCAACCGCAAGCCCAAGGGGAATCTCAGTGAGGGCTGCGATGGCGTTGTGGGGATCAGCGGCAGCGAACGCAGCGGCCTCCAAGTCTGCCATCTCTCCCTTGACGGTGGCCGCGGCCTTCTCCAGCGCGGCGGCTTCAGCGGCCCTAGCAGCCACTGCGGGGTCCACGTTGGCGCTCTGGGAGCCCTGCGAGCCATGTGCGGGCTGGCCCTTGACGGTGTTCTCGTATCCCCTGCCGCTGGCTGCCGGCCTCAGGTATCCGAGCGTGACAGCATCGGCAACCGTTACCTCCATCTTGTTAGGGAGCGTGACGAAGTCCGACGCCTTTAGCTCGGTGGCTGTGACCGCGCGTCGGCCGTTCGTGGCGGTGGCTAGGATGCCCTCCTCGCCGTTCGTGATGGTGGTCGAGGAGAAGCTTTGATGATCCTTGTCCTTATCGACTGCGCTCCAATCAGCGCCATTGCCGCCGATGACCACGCGCGTTGAGCCGGATTTGTGAGCTTGGGCTGTGCCTTCGCCAGCGAGCGGGTTGACGTTCGCGCCGGCCACTTGCTCGGTGATGCCGGGTCCGTTTGTGAGCGAGCCGTCCGGGTTCATTTGGACGCGGGCTCCGCTGAGGGTGGTGGTAATGAAGTTGCTCACGGTGTGCGTTCTTGAGTTGGCAGGATTGTCCGATTGATCGTCGGCTGCCGGATTGAGAGGCGCGAAGAGACGCGCCTTTGATTTTGGATGGTGGTGGGTGGTCGAGGTCAGCCGCGCTGTGTCGGGCCTGACCACTTCATAATCACCTTCCCGCCACTGAGGACCCACGTCGCCCACTCAGGGCCAGCCGGGGTGGGATAGACGGCGTCGAAGGGAGACGCCTTGGTGGCGTCGAAGGGGGTACTGTGAAGCTCGGTTCGCTCTCTGCTGGCGTGGCTCTCGGGCTGTGGGATGGCGAAGGCCCTCAGCCTCATTGCCAGATCAATGCCCTCCTCACGGAGCATGGTGTCGCAGATGTTCTTGACCGCCTGCTCGCGGGTCATCGCGGGGTGCTTGAGGAGCAATCCCTCAATGCGACGCTTGGCGCGGTCAACTACGCCGCGTGAGCGCGTCTTGATTGGGGTGAGGTCGTTCATTGTGCAATGATCTTTGCCAAGGGAGCCCACGGAGATATCCCTCGGAGCTTGGCCAGTTCGGCTATCTCCCAGGCATTGATGCCGGTCCGGCTGTGGGCT
>CAVOLE010000030.1:0-123123 GCA_963696665.1 uncultured Alphaproteobacteria bacterium | reverse complement strand
TTTGCAAAACGCTCTGACCCGTGATTCTGTGGGGTTTTCCGAGAACGTGAGTCGCCGATGTCGCGCCGTAACTTCAGCCAACCCTCACTGGCCGACGCCTTCGTCAAGGCCTATTCTCGTGCGGGCGGGTTCTTGGAAGATATCGCCAAGACATTCGAGTGGGCGGCGTTCGACGTCTTGATGGGTCCATTGCATTCTTCTTCGGACGGCGCCCCAGCCTACCCACCGCTGACCATGTTCAAGATCGTGCTTGTCCAGCAATGGTACGGGCTCTCCGATCCCGGTGCGGAGGAAGCCGTGCGCGATCGGCTGTCGTTTCGGCGCTTCTGCGCCATTCCGCTCGATCAGGAGACGCCCGACCATTCCTCGATCTGGCGGTTCCGCCAGCGCATCGAGAAGCTCGGCCTGTCGGAGAAGCTTCTGGCCGAGGTCAACCGTCAGCTCGACGCGCGAGGCCTGATCGTCAAACGCGGCACGCTGGTTGACGCCACGATCATCGCGGCGGCGGTGAAGCCGCCGTCTTTCGAGGAAGGCGTGGTCAGCGAGCGCGATCCCGACGCGAGCTTCACGGTGAAGAACGGCGAGACCTCCTTTGGCTACAAGGCGCATCTGGCGGTGGACGAGGAGAGCGGCCTTGTGCGCCAAGCGGAGATGACGAGCGCCGATCTGCACGACAGTCAGCGGGGCGAAGCCATGATCCAGGGCGACGAGGGGGCCTACTACGCCGACAAGGCCTACGACAGCCAGGCGCTGCGCGACAAGCTCGGCGAACTCGGGGTCGAGGACAGGATCGCCTACAAGGCCAAGCGCAACAAGCCGTTGGTCAACTGGCAGGTGTGGTTCAACAAGACGGCGTCGCGCATTCGCGTCGGCGTCGAGCGCGCGAACGCGACGATGAAGAACTGGTATGGGATGGCGAAGGTTCGCTATCTCGGCCTGGATCGCAACCACTGCCACCTTCAATTCGTCGCAATGGCGATGAACATGAAGCGGGCGAGGCTTCTCATCGCGGCGCCGTGAGCCGCCGCGAGGAGGAGTCTGTGTGGAATAGGCAAGAGGCCAGAAAATGAGCGGCTGAGAACGCTGAAAGTGGTGCGCGACGAGGGTATACCTTCGTTGCGGCCCTGTTGAGGCGGTCAAAAAACCGCACAGCCGCAAACCTCGAACATTATGCGAAGCGCTCCTTTGTGACCTGGCCCCCCTACTGGCTCATGAAGTCCGACACCGCGATTGCCGGCTTCCATTCCATGATCAATTCTATCTCGGCTCCAGGAGGGACGGGATTGATATCTCCTAGATATCTATTTGATCCGCGTCTATTCTGTGGGTCGGAACTTCTATTAAGAAACTGCGAGTTTCACCTGTAATGTCAGATGAAAGAGTTGCTGTCTTTAATTGCTGAGGCGCATATCCGTTGTTAGTTCCGTATAGTACAATGTATTTTATTGTTTTATCACCTCCTGAGTAAAATAATAGCCGGTTGCTCCACGTAATCGGTTCTGGAATCGAAGCGGTCGGAGTTTTATCAGTATTTTGTACAGAATCGCAGAATTTTATTCTTTGCTTGCAGGGCAGCGATATTGTTTCTGCTCATCGCGTTCCTTCGTCATAGTCGCCAACTTGGCTAGTGCGTCGTCTCTTTGGGCGAAGGCATTATCCCTCTCGGCGCGGAGTTGCGCAGTCGCCGCGTTCTCGACGGATAACTGCGCGGCGGTTGGCGCTGTGGAAACGATAGGCACAGAACCAGTCGCTCGTAGATACAGCTCCGGACCAGTACCGTACCAAATAGAGCCAGAAGGATCGCAAGCCACACAAGGGGGTCGGTCGCAATACGCGAAAGCGTTTCGCTTGCTTTCTTGGAAAACCACGGCCGAGTTCGAAGATAAACCAGCATCGGCCCGGCTATCGCGAACATGAGGCCAACAGCCAAATAAAAGATATGCCACCCAGCGATGGGCCTGTCGTTGTACACGTCCTCCCCAAATGGCAACCCGAAAGAGAAGTGCCAACGTTTCGCACAGGCCAGGATTGCCTTGTCGGCAGCGGACCAAAAATCAGTCGCAGGCGTTTGTGCTTCGTTGTCCACGGGTGCTGGTCCAAATTTTCGGGTCAACCGTAAGGCGACTCGCCATTTTTATCAAGCAAAACGTTCACTCCGGCAAACTGAGACACCACCCAAATTCCGCTTGCCGAACAAGGCGTGAACGATTAGGGTTTGTTCGCGATTTGTTTTAGCCAAATCGTGATTCGCCCGACTGTGCTTCGCTGGCGAATAGGGCGGGACTTTGGAGACAGAGATGCTGACGAAAAAGCAGAGCGAGTTGTTGCGTTTCATCCATGAGCGCCTGCAGGAAGAGGGCGTGCCCCCGTCGTTCGACGAAATGAAGGAAGCGCTGGATCTGCGGTCAAAGTCCGGAATTCATCGGCTCATCATGGCGCTCGAGGAGCGCGGCTTCATTCGCCGGCTTGCCAATCGCGCCCGAGCCATCGAAGTCTTGCGGCTGCCGGAATTGGCGACGGTTGCAACTCCGAGGTTGCAGAAGTTCTCGCCGAGCGTCATCCCGGGCAATCTGGGTCGGGTGCGGCCCCTTGCGCCAACGCGGGACGCCGACGAACATCCTGCAGTCATTGTGCCGCTGATGGGCCGGATCGCCGCCGGCACCCCGATCTCGGCGATCCAGACGCGGCTGCAAAACTTCGCCATGCCGCCGGAATTCTTAGGCAGCGGCGAGCACTTCGCCCTTGAGGTGCGCGGCGATTCGATGATCGAGGCCGGCATTTTCGAGAACGACACCGTCATCATCCGCAAGCAGGACACGGCCGAGACGGGCGAGATTGTTGTCGCGTTGATCGACGAGGAGGAAGCGACGCTCAAGCGATTGCGCAAACGGGGCGCCTCGATTGCGCTGGAGGCCGCCAATCCGGCCTACGAAACGCGGATCTTCGGGCCGGATCGCGTCCGCGTTCAAGGAAAAATGGTGAGTCTGTTGCGCCGATACTAACCGGCGACCGAAGAGAGAAGGGTGGCCGGCCGAACACGTATTGGAGGCGCTCCAGATCGCGTTCAGGCCGGCCAGCCCAACGGCTCCCGGGGTTGCGGCGGACCGGGGCCGCTGGGCGTCCCGCCAACATTGTGCTGACGGACAATCGAATGATACGCCCGAGGGGCAGATATACAACAATTATCGGAGAATTCAATTCAACCTCGTCGTATTTACCTCAATGAACTCAGTTAATCCTTACGCTACGTAAGTGAAAGCCTTGGTTTCGGTAACGTAATACCTTTAACTATACGATTACCCGGAAACCATATATTTTAACTCGCTTGGAGCAGCGCCCTGTCAAACAGGACTCGGCCGCCCTTGCCTGGCCCTCCCGGCGCCCCACCATGCGCAAAGGAGGTGATTCGTTGGCAGCGGAAGGGTTTGGCGTCGATTTCGACCTTGCTCAGGCGACGGGCGAGCCCGCGTTCACCGTCGACCTCGATGGCTTTGAAGGCCCGCTTGACCTTTTGCTGGAGCTCGCTCGACGGCAGCGGGTCGACTTGGCGCGCATTTCCATTCTCGCGCTCGCCGAACAATATTTGCTGTTCGTCGAAGCCGCGCGCAAATTGCGCCTCGAGCTGGCCGCCGACTATCTGGTCATGGCGGCGTGGCTCGCCTTCCTCAAGTCTCGTCTGCTCCTTCCCGCTCCCGCGGAGCCGGCGGAACTGGACGCGCCCGCGCTGGCGGAGGGTCTCGCTCAGCGGCTGCGCGCGCTCGCCGCGATCCGAAAGGCCAGCGAACACTTGATGAGTCGGCCCCGTCTGGGGCGCGATTTCTTTAGCCGAGGAGAGCCGGAGGTCGCCGTCAACACATCGGGACGCATCTCCTACCAAGCCAACCTCTACGACCTGTTGGCGGCTTACGCGCGGCAGAGCCAGCGCCATGCGCTGGCGCGCGTGCGCTTCAAAGCGCGCGAGGTCTGGTCGCTTGCCGAGGCTCGCCAGGCCCTAACTCGTCTCGTTGGCGCGCAGGCCGATTGGACGGCTTTCGACAATTTTCTGGTTGAAGCCTGCGCCGCTCCGACATGCGGCGGACCGCGCGCGCGTCCACTTTCGCGGCCTCGCTCGAACTCGCGCGCGAGGGCAAAATCGAAATGCGCCAGGACAGGGCCTTCGCCCCGATCTGGCTCCGCCCGACGGATATCAATCCTGGCGAAGAACGCGCAGCATGACTTTCGCCCGTCGCCGCTATCGATCGCCTCGCCGGCGGCGGAACGCGCAATTCGCGAACTGCGCGGGCTTCTTCATCCAGGAGGATGTGACCCTGTCTGGTCAATCGCAATTCAAGAAAGGCGCCTGATGGCCCATCCGACCAGCGCGCATAATGTCGCGCAACTGTTCCCTTCCGCCGCGCCCGGCGTCTCGCCCGAGGACGTGCGGATCGCCGAGGCGCTGGTCTTCGCCGCTGCGGAACCTCTGGAGGAATCCGCCATCGCCCAGCGCCTTTCGCAAGGCGCGGATGTCGCGGCGGTGATGGAGGAATTGCGGCGGCTCTATGAGGGACGCGGCGTCAATCTGGCGCAGGTCGCGCGCCGATGGATGTTCCGCACGGCGCATGACCTTGCCTGGGCGCTCGCCCGCGAACGCGACGAGAAGCGAAAGCTCTCGCGCGCGGCGCTCGAAACGCTGGCCATTGTCGCCTATCACCAGCCGGTCACCCGCGCCGATATCGAACAAATCCGCGGAGTGGCGGTGTCGAAGGGCGCGCTGGACGCGCTTATGGAAGCGCGCTGGGTGCGCATGCGGGGACGCCGAAAGGCGCCGGGCCGGCCGATCACCTACGGCACGACCACCGAGTTTCTGGTGGAGTTCGGGCTTAACGCGATCGCGGATCTGCCCGGCCTCGACGAGCTCAAGGGCGCCGGATTGTTTGAAGGCAAGTTGCCGGCCGGCTATGACATTCCCCAACCGGACGACGCATCAGCGCTAAGGGCGGACGAGGAACCGCTTGAAGACGCCGCCCTCGAGCAAGCCTGGGCGCCGGTCGCGCCAGAGGAAGGCTAAGCGTCAAGCACGCAGGTCTCCCCGTCACGGGCATTGACGGCGTCAAGAAAGCGCGGAATATGCGCCGGCTCTTAACGATTGTCTCGTCCTGCGGAGAGACAATGGTCTCACGATTCGCCCTCTATCTCGCCACGGCCCTTTGCGCTTCTTCCGTGGCGCTTGCCGAAGCGGCGCCCGTCTTGCCGCTCGCCTCCCATCGCGCGGCTTACGACATCTCGCTCGCTGACACCTCCGGTCCGACGCCTTCGTCCGCTCAGACGCCGATTTCGGCGAGTGGGCTCATCGCCTATGAATTCCGCGGCTCGGCCTGCGAGGGATACACGTCCAGCTTCCGCCAGATGACGGAAATGGAGCGCAGCGAGGGCGATCCGATCTCCATGCAAGTGGACGCCAATTCGTTCGAGGAGGGCAACGGGAAGTCGATGCGGTTCCAGATCGATTCCCGAAGCGACCAGGACACGCCTCCGGTCGCCGGGACGGCCACCCGCGGCGACAATGACGACATGCGCGTGGTGTTGACCAAACCGAAAGCGCAGACGCTGGATTTCGGCCATGAGGTCCTGTTCCCCACCCAGCATATCGAGCGTTTGATTGAACTCGCCAAGAAGGGCGGCGGCCCCATGCAAGCGCGCGTCTACGACGGCTCCGACACCGGCGCGAAAATCTTTGCGACCATGTCGGTGGTCGGAAAGGAAGCGACGAAGCCCGACGAAGACACGAAAACCGCTTCGGCGCTGAGCGGAGTCCGTCGCTGGCCGGTCGTGATCGCCTATTTCAACGAGGCCACGACGGACGCCCCGCCTGAATACACGCTTTCGTTCGACCTTTATGAGAATGGCGTCTCGGGCAGCCTCAAGCTCGACTATGGCGCATTTGCGCTAGCGCGCGCTTGCGAAAGCTCGAGATTCTGCCGACGACGGCCTGCAAATAGGCGAGCGACAGCGAGGCGGCGGGTCGCGGTCACTCGTTCGCGGACCCCTGCCATTCGCATGCTCTCCCTGAGTGGTTCCAGCCCCGCCCTATAGGTCGGATTGTCGCTCAGCGCCTCCGCGAAGGCCCGCGCGGCGGCAATGCTTAAGGACGGCCTTTGCTCTCGAGACCGCTTGCCCGCGGATCGCGCCTCGTCTAGCCGGCCGAGCGCGCGAGCGCGGTGCCCAATTCGATATAAGGATCTCCGAAATTTCGGTCGGCCTCGATCGCGCGTTGACACCACGCGGCCGCTTGCCCCCAAAAGCCGAGTTGGTTCTTTGCGTTGCCCGCGAGAAACATCCAGGCGGACGCCATTGTGTCTCGCGGACTGAGGCGCAGGGCCTCGACGATGTGAGCTTCTGTTTCTTCGGGTCGACCAATCAAGTTTTTGCCTAGGCCGATATTAGCGTGGGCTTGGGCGAGGTTTCGATCGAGCGCCAACGCATGTTCACATTCGGCGATGCCCTGCGCGGCGCGTCTGGTATAGATATACACAACCCCCAGCGTCATGTGACCGCGTGCATCATCCGGGACCAAGGACAGGGCTCTCGCCGATTGCGTTTCAGCGGCCAGAAGGGCCGCCCGCAGATTTGCTCCTCCAATTGCGACCTGCGTTCACGTGGGTCCGCGCCGATCCGATAAGGCCGTCGACGTTTTCGCGATCGGCGCATGATGGCTCGATCGAAACAGATGCGCGCCTGCGCCAAGTTGTCCGGGTCAAACCCCTGTTGAACCACGCCATTCCTTCAAAATAGAGGTCCATCGAGTCCGAATTCGAGGCCTTTTCCGCGCGTTCGCGCCTCCGCGGCGATGAGCTGGACGTTGAGCGCCCCAGCCAGTCGCGCGACGATTTCGTCCTGCATGTCGAAGAGATCGGCGAGCGGCTTGTCGAAGCGCTCGGCCCAAAGATGACTGCCGGATTCGGCGTCGATCAACTGCACGTTGACCCGCATCCGATTTCCGCCACGCTGGACGCTGCCCTCGAGGACATAGCGGACGTTCAACTCGCGGCCGATCTGCTTCAGATCGACGGGCTTGCCTTTATAGGTGAAGGCTGTGTTGCGCCCGATCACGAATGAACCGCGAATGCGCGAAAGATCGGTGGTCAAGCTTTCCGTGACCCCATCGACGAAATGCTCGTGGCCAGGTCGCCGCCGATGTTGGCGAATGGCAGGACGACGATCGACAGGCGCTGCGGGCGGATTTTTCCGGCGCTGGGGCGGGCGTGGGTTTCGTCTGGGCGGGTGCGCCGTTCGACGCGCCGCTTGCGAGCTCATAAACCCGCACCGGACGCGCGATGTTCTTGAGCGCCTGTTCGCCGAGATCGACGAATGCCGCGTCGATCCTGCCGCGGATATGTTCGTAGGCGGCGCCTGAAATCATGACGCCGCCTGGCTCGCAAAGGGCTTCAAGCCGCGCTGCGATGTTCACCCCATCGCCCAGAATATCGTCACCCTCGATCAGGACGTCGCCGAGTTGACGCCAATCCGATAGACGATGCGCTTCGCCTCGGCGTCTGCCGTTGCGCTCGACCATGAGTTTCTGAATTGCAATCGCGCATTCGACCGCCGCGACGACGGACGGAAACTCGAGCAGCAATCCATCGCCCGTCGTCTTGACGATCCGGCCGCCAAAACCTGCCACGATCGGCCCCGCCGCCTCGCGATGCTCGCGCACCGCTCGCGCCGTCCCGGCCTCGTCCTCGCCCTCAGGCGCGAGTAACCGACGACGTCGCGGCCAGATCGCGGCGAGTCTCCGGTTTTCGGCCATTACACACCCAACCTCTTGTCGAGCTTAGCACAACCCCGCTCAGCACAGGGCGCTCCTCGTTCCATCTCCCTTCCCCTCATCTTTTCTGCTCAGTTCAGCCATGGGGCCTTGCAACAGCAACGTCTCAAATAGGTCTAACCCCTCAGACTGACCGACCGCTCACTTGCTGGTCGGCCTCGGCCGGAAGGTGAGGCCGCGCTGGACCGCGGTCGGGCCGAACCGGTCGCGAAGAGCGGCAATCGCCGCCTCGCGAAATTTCTCCCGGCCGCTGTCGCGCACGAACATGTCATCCTCGTCCGCGCATGTCGCTGGCCCAAGCTCCATTGCGGCGATCCCGAGCAGGCGATAGGCGACGCCGTCGGGCTGGGCGTCCAGGAGCGGGCGCGCCGCCGCGAACAGTCGCGGCGCGAGCTGCGTGGCTCTGATCCCGCTGCGGCTCCGCGTCCGGAGCGAGAAATCCGCCAGGCGCAGCTTCAGCGTCACCCCGCTGGCGGCCAGCGCCTCGCGACGCAAGCGCGTGGCGACGCGATCGCATTGGGCGAGCAGGATGCGCGTGAGTTCGGCCTTGTCGGCGATGTCGCGGTCGAAAGTCGTCTCGCTCGAAACACTCTTCGTTTCGCGTTCGGCGGAGACGGAACGGTCGTCGCGGCCCTGCGCCAGACGCCAGAGACGCAAGCCGTCTTCGCCGAGGCGCAAGACCGCCTCCCGCTCGTCGATCCGCTGCAGATCGCCAATCAGGCGAAACCCTGAGGCCTCAAGCCGCTCCCGCCCTACCCTCCCCACGCCCCAAAGCCGCGCCACGCTTTGGGACCCGAGCCAGGCCTTCGCTTCCTCACGGGAAAGGCAGGCGAAGCCGCGCGGCTTGTTGAGTTCGGAGGCGAGCTTCGCCAGGAACTTGCAGTAACTCAAGCCGACCGAAACCGTGACGCCGATCTCGGCCTCGACACGTCGGGCGAAGCGGACGAGCGTCTCCGCGGCGGCGGCTCCATTGGATGGCTCGCAACCGTTAAGATCGAGAAAGGCCTCGTCGATCGACAGCGGCTCGACCAACGGCGTGAGCTCCATCATCCGCGTTCGAATTTCCCGCCCGACCCGCGCGTACTTTCCCATGTCGGGCGGGAGCACCACGGCGTGCGGGCATAAGGTCCTGGCGCGCGACATCGGCATCGCCGAGCGCACCCCGAATGTCCGGGCGATGTAGCAGCAGGTGGCGACGACCCCGCGCGGGCCGGACCCGCCGACGATCAATGGCTTGTCGTTCAGGCTCGGGTCATCGCGCTTTTCGACTGCCGCGTAGAAGGCGTCGCAGTCGACATGGGCGATGTTCAAGCCGGCCGTGTCATCGAGGCCGATCGTGCGAGGCGAGCCGCAATAAGCGCAGCGAGCCGAATCGCTGGTGTCTTTCCTCAAACAGTCGCGGCACAGGCGAAGTCGAGGCGAGCCCATCAGGGCTCACCCTCAGCCGGGCCGCAGAGAACGGCATGCGCCCGCGCGACCGCCTCCGGCTTGAGGCCAGCGTCGGCCGCGAATTCGACCAGCAGCACCTCATCGCCGACCAGATAGTCGAGCACGGAGCCCAGGAACGCCGGATCGGCGGCCGCGGTTCGGAGGTTGTCCGGGCCGAGCCCCGTGAGGTTCAGGAACCGGTTCAGCCGGTCAAAATCGGCGGCGATAAAGGCGAGCGCGCTGACCGCCAAAGATCGGGCGGAATCCACGCTTGCGGATTGCCTCGATTTCAGGGAATCGCGCATAGTCCGATTCGCCTTTCGTCAATGTCTCGGCGGTAATCTTACCCGGCGCGCCGGCCGAATTCACGCCCCATGGAGCGCCCGATGCCCAAAACCGTGCTGATTGTTGAGGACAACGAACTCAACATGAAGCTGTTCAACGACCTCGTCGAGACTCGCGGCCATCGCATTGTGCAGACGCGCAATGGCATCGAAGCGGTCGATCTGGCGCGCAAGCACCGGCCGGATCTGATCCTCATGGACATTCAATTGCCCGAGGTTTCCGGTCTCGAAGTCACGCAATGGCTGAAGGATGACGAGGAGCTCAAAGCAATCCCGGTCATCGCCGTGACGGCTTTCGCGATGAAGGGGGACGAGGAAAAAATCCGGCAGGGCGGTTGTGAGGCCTACCTGTCGAAGCCCATCTCGGTCGCCAAGTTTTTCGAGACGATCGACCACTTTCTTGGGCCCGGGGACGCCTGATGACGGCGCGCGTGCTGGTCGTCGATGACGTCCGGTCCAACCTCAAGCTGCTCCAGGCGAGACTGAGCCTCGAATATTTCGAGGTGCTCACGGCGACCAACGGTCCCGATGCGATCGCCATCTGCGAGAAGGGCGGATGCGACATCGTTCTTCTGGACGTGAAGATGCCGGGCATGGACGGTTTCGAGGTTTGCCGGCGCCTGCGAATTGCGCCGGCGACCGCGCATCTGCCGATTGTTCTGTTGACCGCCCTCGACCGGCCGGCCGATCGCGTGCGCGGTATCGAATCCGGCGCTGACGATTTCCTGACCAAGCCCGTCGACGAACTCGCGCTGACCGCCCGCGTTCGGTCGCTCACTCGGCTCAAGTTTTCGATCGACGAATTGCGCGCTCGCGCCGCGCATGGCGCGGAAGCGGAGACCCTGAAGCTCGACCTGTCGGAACGCGGGCGAACTCTTGCTCGTCGACGAACAGAAAAGCTCGCGTGAGCGCATGTCTGGCGCGCTGAGCCCCTATCATGATGTGATCCTCGCCGACGACCCGGGCGAAGCGCCGGCGATGGCGTGCGAAAAGACGATCGACCTCATGATCGTCGGTCTCGGTTATGGCGCATTCGACGGCTTGAGGCTCACCAGCCAGGTCCGGTCGCACGAGCGCACGCGCAATTTGCCAATCCTGCTCATCGCCGATCCGGACGACCGCCCGCGGGTTCTTCGCGGGCTCGAGCTCGGCGTCAACGACTACCTCACGCGCCCGATCGACCGAAACGAGCTCTTGGCCCGGGTGCGGACAAACATCCGTCAGAAGCGTTACGCGGATCGACTGCGCCAATCCGTGCAAGAATCGATAGAGATGGCGCATTACGACCCGCTGACCGGGCTCAACAATCGCCGTTCGCTCGAGCGTCGCCTGCCGGCGATGATAGAGAGCGCGCGCTTAAGAGGCGCCGCGCTGACCATGATGGTTCTCGACATCGACCATTTCAAACGTGTGAATGACACCTATGGTCACGACGTCGGCGATCTCGTGCTCAAGGGCTTTGGCGCTCAGCTGCAGGAAACCGTTCGCAGCGGCGACCTCATCTGCCGCCTGGGGGGAGAGGAATTTGTCGTTGTGATGCCGGGCGTGGCTTTGAGCGAAGCGGGCCGAATTGCGGAACGTGCACGCCGGACCACGGAGAGCCGGGACTTCGCCGTCGAGGGCGCGGCGGGCGCCGTTTCGATTACCGTCTCGATCGGCCTCGCCGAGTGGCGGAAGCCCTGGGACTCGGTTGAGCTCTATCGCCGCGCCGACCGAGCGCTTTATCTGTCGAAGTCCGCTGGCCGCAATCGCGTCACTTAGGACTCGGCGTGAGCGCCGGGGCCCACACCTCGTAACGACTGAAGCCGTCATCGCGAGGAGCGCAGCGACGAAGCAATCGACGAGTCGCTCGGCGCCCTACGTTCCCCTGGATTGCTCACATGGGGAAGGGTTCGGTCAAGGGGCTTGGGATGGGGAGGCTGACCATCCGAAGCCCGTCCGCGCTGCTACGGATTGCTGAGGAGGCAACGGAAAGCCAAAGAGATGAGGCAGCGTCGGGCGAGCCGCTTGCGGATTGTCTTAGATGCGCACCCGCGCGCGAGGTATCGACGATAACCACGCAGACCGCGAAGAACCTCTTTTCGGTCCGGTCGATCAGCCGGTCGGATTTCAGGTGACGCCGTAGGAGGAACGGTGTCGATAGCCTACCCCGGGTGAATGCCTATCCATGATTCGACGCTCGGGCTCTGCGGGCCCATCTTGACCACTTCGCGTCGGTTCTGTGCGTCAAGTTCTGCAAAGGCGGTCATGGATCGGCTGATTATGCGGCTTTGCGGAGGTGGGTTTTCTTGTGCTCCTTGAGATCGTTCATGTTGAGGTAGCGGTGGCTTCGAGCCAGTTTTCGTGGGTTTCGACGGCTAAGGCGCGCACGAGACGCAGGCAGGCTTCTGCATTGGGGAAGATGCGCACGACATGGGTTCTGCGCTTGATCTCTTCGTTGAGGCGCTCGAGCATGTTGGTGCTCTTGAGATGCTTATGATGCTGGCGGGGGAGCCGGTAGAAGGTAAGGGTCTCCTCGATGGTTTCCTCGGCCCATCCGACGAGTTTCGGGTGGCGGTTTCCCCACTTGGCGATCCATGCGGCGAGGTCCTGGCGCGCCTCCTCGATCGAGCGCCGGTCGTAAAGCCAGCGCAACTCCTGCAGACAGGTCGTCCGCCTTGCGCGGCAGATGATCGAGGGCGTTGCGGAGGAAGTGGACGTGAGCCCCGCTGGAAGGCGGCCTCGGTCAGGACCTCGCGGACGGCGGAGCGAAGGCCGGCGTCATCGTCGGCGACGACGAACTCGACGCCGTTAAGGCCGCGTCGGCGCGGCCCGACAAGGAAGTCCTTCCACGAGGAGCGGCTTTTCCGGTTGGCCATGTCGACGGCCAGGATTTGGCGGCGTCCGTCCCAGTCGATGCCGATGGCGATCAACTCGGCCTGGCTCGCGACCACGCCGCCCTCGCGCACCTTCTCGTAGCGGGCGTCGAGGATGAGGTAGGGGAAGGGCTCGGCGAGCGGGCGCTTGGCGAAGGCGTCGAGCCTTTCGTCCAGGCGCTTGTTGATGGCGGAGATGGCGGAGGCCGAAAAGGCGTAGCCACACTGCTCCTCGGTAATCGCCTTCACCTTCCGGGTCGAGACGCCCTGCACTTCGGGTCAAGCCCGAGGGCAGGCTCCCATCTCGGCCAGCGTCGCGAGCTCGCTGCGCGGCGTCTGTGGGCGCAAAGCGGATGGCTCGGACCGTCAATTTTCGTGCTCGGTTACACGCCGGTTACGGCTTCGCTACTTCACTCCGGTTGAAGCCTGTGTACGCCCTTTTGCGTCGGTTCAAGAACCGCTTCGGCGCCGGGCTCCTGTATTTCCTGAACTGGGGTGAAAGCTCTTGAACGCCAAAGGACCTATCCAACACCCTTAAAATCGCGTTTCCTAAACCTGGGGTCAGAGGTTTAAGTCCTCTCCGGGACGCAATTCTCCACACAATTTGCGATTGACGGAAGCGCACTGCGATGGATTCTCGTGCAACCGGGAGATGCGAGTATGGGCGTCACGAGAGATCCGGGACGCGCCGAGGAATCGCGGTTACACTGTGGTTACAGATCGCAGAGCAGAGCGATACAAAGCCATAGGGTCGGACCACGCACGGTGCTGGCGTTAGGCTCATAACCTGAAGGCCGCAGGTTCAAATCCTGCGCCCGTGGCGGGGTCGGAAATTTTCAATTCGGGAAACCGCTCTGCCGGATCAATTCCGGCAAGAACGCCAAGACAACGATCTTCGGATTGGTTATGGTCCTCCTAATCGCGCGCCTTCGCCGAGAACGCCTCCATCCCTGCGGATGGACGCGGATCAAGGGTTTCGCGGATGATGAGCTTGACTAGATCATCCGGCGTATAACAGCAGCCCGAAGCTTCCGGGCGAAGACGTTGGGCCTGATGATGATCTCCGTTCCATCGCGAATGACCTCGAGCTCAAGCAGGCGTTCATAGATCGAGCCGAGCTGCTGGTTGATGTATTTGCGGGCGTCCGGTGTCTGCTTCGAAGGACAGGGCGAGCAGACATGAACCTGCTCATCGATCTGGCAGATCAATTGAGCCCGTCAGCCGGATCAGCGCCCACAGGCCCACAGTTCGCGCGGTCCAGGCGACCCTTGAGATCACCTGTTGCATCATTCCGCGGGCAACAGCGCGACCGCCTCGACCTCGATAAGGAAAGGCTCGTTGACGAGGCGATCGACCATCAGCAGCGTATTCGGCGGATAGAGCGGTCCCTTGAATATCATCGGAAACAGCGTCGCGCGCAACTCCATGAAGGCGCCGATATCCTGAGAATGTACGAGATAGGTGGTGAACTTCACCACATGCTCGTAGCCTCCGCCGAGCCCGGACAATACCGCGCCCAAATTGTCGAACACTTGTTTGAATTGGGCTTTGAAGTCACCTGCTCCCACGATCGAGCCGTCGCTTCCGACGGAAAGTTGGCCGGCGATGAAGGCGAGACGCGATCCGCTCGCTGTGACCTCGCCCACGTGCGAGTATAGGCCTTGCGCCGGCCCACTGCCGATGGGGTTTATGTAGCGCACGCTTGCAGTCATATTATTTGGTCCTTTTCCAGCTTGATATTGAGGCGGGGCCGGTGGCTCTGGGGTTGCCCACGACATCGAACGACGCAAATTCCCGGCGGGCGGGGACGGTCGCTTCGGGGGAACAGCCCCGCGGAGCCTTGGATCATCGAACGTTCGCTCCCCGTGGGCGACGCGGTCATACGCGGCGTCGCGCGCGATCCAGCAACACCGCGATTATGATGACGACGCCGACCGCCAGGATCTGGTAGTACGAGGACACGCCGATCATCGTCATCGAATTCGCAAGCGCGCCCAGAATGATGCACCCATAGAGCACATGCATCATGCCGCCGCTGCCGCCGGTGAGGGCGATGCCGCCGAGAACAACGGCCGCGATCGATTTGAGCGTCATGTCCGGTTCGGCGACCGGTTGCGCCGCGTTGACCCACGAGGTCAAAACGATGCCGGCGACACCGGAGCAAAATCCCGCGAACGCGTAGACCAGCAGCGTGTAAGTCGGGACCGGGACGCCGGATCGGGTCGCTGCCGAAGTGTTGGATCCGATCGCGTATACATAGCGACCGAAAATCGTTTTGCGGAGCAAAAACGCGCCCACCAGGAGCAAACACACCGCGATCAAGAAGCTCACCGGGACGTTGAGGATCAACCCGAAACCGATCGTCTCCGACAATTCGCGTGGGATGGTGTATATCGGCACGCCATGGGCGAGAATGAGCGCGACGGCAGTCGCCACGGAAGACATTCCCAACGTGACAATGAACGGCGACGTGCGCTGGTAAGCGATCAGCGCCCCGGTCAAAGTCCCGACTGCGGCGCCGACCAGCGCCATGACAACGGCCGCGCCCCAGGCGCCGACGTATTTGGCGCTAAGAACTCCGACGATACCCGATAACGACATGACCGCCGCCATCGACAGATCAAGCCCGCCGGTTATGATCGTGAACGCTTGGCCGATCGACATGATGAGCAGCGGAGCGATCTGACTCATCAGATTTTCAATGTTGTCCCAAGCCAGGAAGCGGGGTTCGATCACGCCGACGATCGCGGAATAGATCACGATGAACAGCGGCAGAGCGAAGTCGCTGAGGTTGAGGGGAAGCAGTCGCCGCGCTTGGGCAGGCTGCAGGCTTAGATCCGAAGCAGCCTTTTTCATTCGGGAGTCCCAAGGTGGGGCCATGATCTTCGCGACTCTTCATCGGCGCTTCGGGAGCCGCCGAGGACATCGGAAATAATGTTGGCTTCGTCGTCGATTGTTGGGTTCTCGTACTTTCGGACGATCCGTCCACCGATGACTGTGTAGACTACATGAGCGATTGCGATCGTTTCCAAGAGATCGCTCGAAATAAGCAGGACGCTCAGCCCGTCTTGCACCCGGGCTGCTAGCAATTCGTGGATATCCCGCTTCGCGCCGATGTCGACGCCGGCTGTCGGATCCTCGAGCACGAGGATGGAGCTTGAGCGACCTAGCGCCCGTCCGAACAAGACCTTCTGCTGATTTCCGCCGCTGAGGGCGACGATCGAATGATCGTAGTCGGCGTACCGGGTCTTGAGACGCTTCAGCTGATCCTGGGTATGGTCGCGTTCGAGACGGTCCTGAAGGACACCTCTCTTCAGAATCGGCGTCAGCTGAGTGACCATGAGATTTTCGCGGACACTGCGGCTCGGCAATATGCAATTGGCCGCTCGACCCGATGGCAAATACGAAACGCCCTGCTTCGCCGCTGCGGCCGGGCTGCGCGGTCGGAAGGCCGAGCCGGCGAGCGTTATCGTGGCCGGATGAATGTCGGCGAGCCCTACCATCGCATGGCCGATTCTCTCGGTGCCCGATCCGACGACGCCATATAGCGCCACCACCTCTCCGCGCCGCATGGGAATATCAGCGCTTCCCCCGCCGCGTGCAGGCAGGTTGGCGAATTTCGCCATATCCACCCCGATCGAGGTGGCGCGCCGGCCCACGCTCTCTCTCGCGCGCCGGCCTACCAGCTTGCCGATCAGGAAAGCAGCATCGACGGCATCGCTCATAGGGAACGATTCGACGAGAGCGCCATCCTTCATCAGGCTGACGCGGTCCGCGACCTTGACCACCTCTTCGACGTGATGCGTGACAAACACGATCGCCACGCCACGGGCGCGGACGCTCCGGATGACTTGCAAGAGCTTCTCGTTCTCCCGAACGCCGAGCATGGCGGTCGGCTCATCGAGAATGAGCACACGCGGGTTGCGCACGAGCGCCTTGACGACCTCGACCAACTGCTGATTGGCGACCGAGAGATCGGCGACGGGCTTTTTGAGATCGATGTCGAATTGATATTCGTCGAGGAAACGACGGCACAATTCGCTCTCGGCCCGCCGATGTATGAGGCGCGTCGGACACCGGCCCGCTTCCGACCCTAGACAAATGTTGTCTGCCACACTCAGGTGAGCGGCGAGCGACAGCTCTTGGAACACCATCGCGATTCCGAAGCCGCGGGCAGACGCGACGCCGCGGAAGCGCGTCTCTTGACCGTCGACCAGGATCCGGCCTTCGTCCGGAGGGACCAGACCGCCAATGATCTTTCCGATCGTCGATTTGCCGGCGCCGTTTTCCCCGAGAAGGGCATGCACCTCGCCGGCGCGGAAGATCATCGAGACATTGTTGACGGCGTGGGTAGACCCGTAGCGCTTGTGAATGCATTCGAGAACGATGATGTCCTGCGCTTCCGGCGCGCTTCGGTCGACGACGATCGTGTCCTTCTCAGTGTCCGACATCTCTACCGCACTCTCGAATTTGTCCGCTGTCCCGCCCAACGCGCCGCGGGCTCCGCGATGCGAAGACGGGACGAGGCGGCGCAGCCGCGCCCGGCTAGGCTTAGCTCAGTGCTACGCAGTCACTGAAAGGCGTCGATCGACCAATCAGCCGGCGGGACGTCCGTCTCTTCCCAGGGATATTGCTTGTAGTTGTCCTTGCTGATGATCCGGGTCGGCGTGACCACCACCGGATAGGGAAAATTCTTGTCCTCCTTGATCAGCGGCGTCGGCAGGCCCAGCTTTTGGCGGATCGAATATTGGACCATTAGCCGTCCCATCAGGATCGCCGGCTCGGTATTGTCTCCCAGCAGCGTCCCGCTATCGAGTTCAGGGAAAATGCCCCGGACAATCGTGCTGCCGACCACCTTCATGTTGGCGTGTCGTTGCTTGACCGCCTGAATGGCGCCCATGCCGAGACCCATCGTCGGAGTCCACACGAAGCTCGCGTCGGGGTTTTTCGTGATCATGTCCGCCGTGGTCGCCAGGCCGTAGCCGAGGCTGATCTCGCCTCCGACGGGCGCGACGACGACTTCCTCGCCCGGGCAATTCTTTGCCGACTCCATCAGACCATCGACTCGGAGCCGGGTCCACTCCGCTCCGGCGGGACCGGGCAGCGCCAGCGTCTTGAACGTAGACTGGCCCTTCGGCCGATTTTGGCAGAGCATGTCACCCAGCGACTTGCCGACCTCGAAGTCGCTCATCACCACGCCAAAATCGACAACCTTGCTGTTGAGCGGAATGCCGGCGGCGATTATCTTGATCCCTTTGGCCCTCACCTTCTCGAGCATGGGGTCGAAGCCGTCGAAGGAGGAAGGCCCGAGCACGAGAACGTCAATGCCCTTCGCCATCATGGCTTCGATTTGGGCGTATTGTTCGGCCATATTGCCGAATTTTCCTGCAATGCTGATCTGGACGACCTTGCCTCCGACGCGGTTGACTTCGTCGACGATGCCGTACGCCATGCCTTTCCAGAAATCGTCCTGCAGGTGGACCAACGTGACCCCGTATCGCAGGAAGGGGGCCTTGTCTTTGACCTGATCGGTCACGCCCAGATAGCGATCCTGCTCGTCGGCCGCCGCGATCTTCGGCGCGCCGAGAGTGGCGGCGAGGGAACACAAGGCAGCAAATACAAAATGGCTCGGCGCTTTCAGCATGTGTCAATTCCTTCTGTACATTATGTCGATTGTCGCCAACCGACCCAGCCGAAATCATCTGAGCGCGGGCCGTCGCCGCGCGCCCCAATCGGAAACGAGCAAGATGCGTGCCTGGATGGGTCACAATTGACGATTGTCGACAATCGTGCTGAATTTTGGAGCGAGGATCTCGATCGAGTTTTGGAGGCGTGGCCCGGTCGGCTGGAGCGCCCGACACCGGATCGGCGTCGATCGCGGCACGAAAACGAGGTTGGTTTCGCGCCGACGGGCGTCAGGAGCGTTTTATGGAGCCAAAAGCGCGGGAGGCGGAGAAAGATTTGCGACCGCGGGCGTGGACGCGGCGTCATATTCGATTGCTGAATCTCTGTCGTCAGTATACAAGCTGCGCATTCGGCACACCTTTCGCGCTGTTGCACATGTGTTAGGCGCCCCGAGCGGCTGCATCCGGATTCGCGAAGGACTCAGCGGTTCGCCGCCAGCGGAAGCTTAGACAATGAAAACAGGCAAGTCGCTAAAGCAAATACCGAAATCCACTTTGCTCCCGGAAGCAGTATACCAGCAGCTCAAGTCGGCCATACTCAACGGCGCGTTCCGTCCTGGCCAGATCTTGCGGCAGGAAGACATCGCTCAACAGCTCGGCGTCAGCCGCGGCCCGTTGCGGGAGGCCTTGCCGAGGCTGGAGGCGGAGGGCTTGATCGTATCGATGCCGCACAGAGGATGCGCCGTCGTCTCCCTGGCGCCCGGCGAGATCGCGGAAATTTTCGAGTTGCGCGCGATGCTCGAGGCGAGCCTCGCCAGAGCGGCGGCCCAGCAACGCGATCCTCAAGTCACGGTCCGGTTACTTGAACTCAACGCGCAGATGCGAAGCCTCGCGGCGAGCAACACCGAAGCCGACCGCCAACGCTGGTCGGAACTCAACTACGAGCTTCACACCGTTTTATTGGGGGGCGCCGGACGTCGGCATCATATGCGCCTGCTGGACATGGCGCGCGACCTGGCCGAGCCCTACATCCGGATGGAGATCAACCTTACCGGAAATCTTCTCGAGCCGCAGCGCGAGCACGAGATGCTGATCGAAGCCTTTGCCGTCGGCGATTGTCAGCGGCTCGAAAGACTGACTCGCGCACACGTGCAAAGCACCGCGCAGCGCCTGCAAGTCCAATTGCAAATGACAACGCCGCCGGCGCCTGGCGAAATCGCGAGCTGACCGGGTTCCGCGGCCTAGAGCCCGCCTTTCGACGGGCTGGGCTCGCTCGCTCTCCAACACGCCGAAACGAGCCTGCCGTCTCGCGCACGAACCGGGGCGCGCCTGGCTCGGAGCGCCCCCGCGTCTTACATTTAGAGCGTCCTGCGGTTGGATCGAATTGGAAGTGGGATTCCCAATCGGCGAGATTTTGATTGAACCTGCCGGCCGGGCGGAGGCCAACAGGAGATGGAAAAGCCGTATTCGCAAGATTGCGCGACCGAGCTAGAGCATTTTTCTGTCTGATTGAATCGTATGGGATTCCCGAATTGGCTTGGTTCTGATTCATGCTTCTGGCCGGCGAAGGAGGCTGGCGTGCATGGCCAGATCCTTGTCTGTTGACCTTCGTCAGCGTGTCGTTGGCGCGATTGAGGGGGGATTGTCGTGTCGAGCGGCGGCGCAGCGGTTTGGCGTCAGTGCGTCGAGCGCGATCCGGTGGCGGGCCTTGGAGCGGCGCGAGGGTGATGTCAGGCCCAAGCGCCAGAGCGGCGACCGCCATTCGCAACGGATCGAGGCGCATGCTGAGCTGATCCTTTCGGCCGTGGCCGCCAAGAGCGACATTACGCTTTCAGAACTGCGGGAGCGGCTGAAGGAGCGCGGCGTCGCCGTCGCCATCGGCACGCTCTGGCGGTTCTTCAAACGCCGCAAGATCACGCGCAAAAAAAGACGGCGCACGCCGCCGAACAGCGCCGCAGCGCGGTGAACGCGGCGCGGGAGGCATGGTTTGAGGGACAACTCGACCTCGATCCGACGCGGATCGTCTTCATCGACGAGACCGCCGCGAACACCAAGATGGCGCGCCTTTACGGGCGTTCGCCCAGGGGCGAGCGATGCCGCGCTCCCGTGCCCCATGGCCATTGGAAAACCACCACCTTCACCGCCGGGCTGCGTTATGACGGCATCGCTGCGCCGATGGTCCTCGACGGCCCGATGAACGGCGAGGCCTTTCTCGCCTATGTCGAACAGGCGCTCGTTCCGGAGTTGCGGCTAGGCGACATCGTCATCATGGACAATCTGCCGGCTCACAAGGTTCATGGCGTCAGACAGGCGATCGAGGCCGCCGGCGCGAGCCTGCGCTACCTGCCGCCTTACAGCCCCGACTTCAATCCCATCGAAATGGCCTTCGCAAAGCTCAAGGCCCTGTTGCGCGCCGCCGCCGCCCGAACAATCTCAGACCTCTGGCAAGCCATCGCCGACGCCCTTCGCCGCTTCACCCCGCAAGAATGCGCAAACTATCTCGCCGCCGCAGGATACGATGCAACATGATCGGAAAATGCTCTAGGCGCGCGTCTTCTTCCAGGCCCGGTATTCCGCCAGAACCTCGTCGGAGGGTGGAAATACGTCGAGGATGCTCCGGCCGCGGACGATTTGCTGCTCCGCGAACGCGTCAAAATCCGCCGCCTCGGTCGCCTCGGCGGCGAGCTCGTCCGCCATCGCTGCGGGCAGAACCACGACACCGTCGCCGTCGCCAACCACGATGTCGCCGGGATAGATGGCGACGCCCGCGCATCCGATGGGAACTTCCAGGTCGACCGGATGAAGCGCCACCGGAGTTGCGGGCGGCGACGGCCGCCGCTGGTAAGCCGCAAGACCGACCTTGCGTACGCCGGCCAAATCGCGAAAGCCGCCGTTGGTTACGATTCCTGCGCCGCCCCGAACCTTTAGGCGCGCTATCATCAAATCGCCCGCCGAGGCCGCGCGCGCCCCATCGCCCGCGTCGATCACCATGACGCTGCCCGGAGGACATGTCTCGAAAGCGCGCCGCTGCGCGTTATCGACGTGACGCATCGCGCCTATCGAATTGATGTCTTCGCGCGCTGGAATAAACCGAAGCGTGAAGGCGGGACCGACCATCGTCGGCAAATCCGGCGCGACAGGCGAAACGCCGTACATGAACTGGTTGCGTAGGCCCCGCTTCAGCAGGCCGTTCGTCAGAACGGCGACGTTCGCTTTCTGGAGTGCCGTACGCGTGGCCGGACTGAGGCCCGGCATCGCGTCAGCCGACCGCGGCGGAGGTCGGCTTCTCCGGCGCCGTCGGGACGGCGAGAAACTGTTCCTTGGTCTTGTTCTTCATCATTTCAATATCCTCCGGCTTTGTCTCCTCAGCGGGGAAGTTGAGCTCCACGTTGATGCCGTTGGGATCTTCCATGAAGAATTGCGTATTGTTAACGCGCGGCAGGACGACCGTGTTGAACTTGATGTTCGCCTTCACCAATCGCGACCGAATATCCTCAAGGCCCGTCGTCCAAAAGCAGATGTGATGGAGAAGTCCCGACGACGTCTTTGCGCGATCGGGCTCCCCCGGCTCCGTGCCGATCAGATGAATTGTCGCGTGGCCGTTCTCGGTATACAGCCAAGCGCCGGTGAACGGCAGCGGCGGCCGCTCGCCGACGCGCAGACCAAGGACGTCGCAGTAGAAGCTGATCGTCGCCTGTAGATTTACGCATTTGATATTGTAATGGTCGAGATGATGCAATCCCATCCTGATTAGCTCCTCTTGAGTGACATTTCGCGGGATGCTTCGCGCCGAGGCTTTATCTCTTGATCCCGGCTATAGCCTCGATCTCTACCAGCATCCCGGGGATGGCCAGCTCTTTCACGCCGATGAGCGTGCTCGCGGGCAGCGTCGAGCCGAAATATTCCTTCCTTACAGGGTTGATCTTCTGGCGGTCATTGACATCTACAAGATAAACCGTCACGCGCAGCACGTCGGCGAACGTGGCATCGGCGGCAGCCAAAATCCTCTTCATGATTTCGAAGATGCACTTGGTTTGCGCAACAACGTCATCGACGCCGACGACGTTGAGACTGTCGTCCAACGGCGCAATTCCCGATATGAACAGCAGATCCCCGAACCTGACGGCGTTCGTGTAATGGCTGATCGCGGGCGGCGATCCGGCCACCGCAATCTCCTGACGCCTCGCCGGCGCCTTTGCGCCCACCCTCGGTTCGTTTTGAGCTTTCACGGGCGCGCCCCTCACCAACTGTCGAACTTATCCAATCCCCCTCCCCCGCAGCTGTCAAGCCCGAATTGGCTAGATTAGATTGTTGACAATATCCATATCGGGCGATAGGCGAGCGGCTGTCTACGCCACCGAACCGCGTCGGTCGCTTCGCCGGCTGACTTGCCGAGCTCAAGGAAAAGCGACGAAATGCCTGCAGACGAGATCCTATTCACTGAGTTGGCGTTCGGTCGCATCAAACTGGCGAACCGTATCGTGATGTCGCCTATGACTCGCTCGCGGTCCGACAAGAATTTCGCGCCGACGGATCTGACGGTTAAGTACTACGAGCAGCGCGCGGCGGCGGGACTCTATCGTCGCGGAAAGCACAGCGCCTTCGCCAAGCGCGCATTGCTATGTTCGGCAGCCTGGAATTTACACAAAGGGCCAGGCCGACGCTTGGCGTCGGGTGACCGAGGCCGTTCACGGCGCCGGCGGTAGGATTTTCCTGCAACTGAACCATGGTGGTCGCGCGGGCCACCCACTGAATCAGCCGCTGGGCGCTGAAATTATCGCGCCTTCCGCGATCGCCATGAAGGGAACGCGATGGACCGACCAGCATGGAGAGACTCCTACGCCCATACCCCGGGAGATGACCTTAGACGACATCAAGTCGGTCATCGCAGAATTTGGCGTCGCGTCGAAGAATGCGATCTCGGCTGGGTTCGACGGGATCGAATTACACTGCTCTACCGGCTACATCATGGAGCAGTTTCTCAATCCGAGTTCCAATAACCGCACCGACGCGTACGGAGGGTCGGTCGAGTGCCGGTCCCAATTCGTGGTCGATCTGCTGAGAAGCTGTTCCGACGCGATCGGCGCGGACCGTGTGGGGATTTGCCTGTCTCCGTATAGCTCCATAAACGATCTGGTGGGCGAATATCCCGGCATGGAGGAAACCTACCGGCTGCTGATCGAAGAAATGAACCGCTTGGCGATCCTGTATCAGACGCTGAAGGATGTGTCCGCGATCGGCGGCGCGGTGTTCAAGAAGCCGCTGCGCGAGGAGATGCGGAAAGCCTTCAAGGGGCTGACGCTTCAGAACGGGGACTTCAACAAGGAGCGCGCAGTGGCGTGTCTGACGGCTGGAGACGGGGATGCTATCGTGTTTGGTCGTCCGTTCATAGGAAATCCCGACCTCGTCAATCGACTGAGCCATGAATGGCCGATGGCCGAACATGATCCTGCGACCGTATACTCGGACGGCCCGAGAGGATTTGTCGATTATCCGATCTACAATGGTGAAGCTTTTTGAGTGATTTTGTGAACCTCAGTCGTCAGGGCCCTTGAGATGACGCGCCGTGACTGGTCGCCGAGCGCAATCGGTGTTCGCCTGCATTGCGCGCGATTTTTGTGAGGCGGCCGATCAACGCTCCACGTGGGACTGGCCAAACATTCTTGTTCCACCGCCTGCGGCCGCATCTGCATGCATCGAAAACGCATCAACATCTCGACCGTCCTCGCCGGCCAGCGTCTCGGAATCAAGGAAGTCGACGACGGCGTTTGGATCGTCAGCTTCATGAGCTACGATCTCGGCTTCATCGATCTGGAGAAGAAAACCTTGCAACCCCTCGACAACCCGTTCGGCCCGAGGTTGTCACCCATGTCTTAGGTACAGCCTGTCACCCATGTATTCGGGCCGGACAGATTTTGATTGGTGAGCGCGGTGGGAATCGAACCCACGACCCTCTGATTAAAAGTCAGATGCTCTACCTATTGAGCTACGCGCTCGCCCTTAGGCCTTAAAGGCGCGCCCTGCCCTACAGCCTCGCAGGTGACGGGTCAACGCCCGTGTCGGCCTTCAGCCGGGCCGTCCGCGCAGCGCGAAGTCTCGCGAAATCGTCGCCGGCGTGGTGCGAGGAGCGGGTCAGCGGCGACGACGACACGAGCAGGAACCCCTTGGCGAGCCCGATCGTCGCATAGTCGGCGAACTCCTCGGGGGGTAAGAACCGCTCGACCGCGTGGTGCTTCGACGTCGGCTGCAGATATTGGCCGATGGTGAGGAAATCAACGTGTGCCATGCGCATGTCATCCATCACCTGCAGCACTTCGTTGCGCTCTTCGCCGAGCCCCACCATCATGCCCGATTTGGTGAACAGCGAAGGGTCCAGCTCCTTGGCCCGCTCGAGCAGCCTCAACGAAGCGAAATAGCGCGCGCCCGGCCGCACGGTCAGATATTTCGACGGAACCGTTTCGAGATTGTGGTTGAACACGTCCGGCTTCGCCGCGACGACCGCCTCGAGCGCGCCCTCCTTGCGCAGGAAATCCGGCGTCAGGACCTCGACCGTCGTTTGCGGCGCGGCGCTGCGGATGGCCGCGATCGTTCGCGCGAAATGCCGCGCCCCGCCGTCTGCAAGGTCGTCGCGGTCGACCGAGGTCACAACGACATGGCTAAGGCCGAGCCTCATGACCGCGTCAGCGACGCGCGCGGGCTCGTCCTCGTCGAGCGCGCCCGGTAGGCCGGTGCGCACATTGCAAAAGGCGCAGGCGCGCGTGCAGGTGTCGCCCATGATCATGAAGGTGGCGTGGCGCTTGTCCCAGCATTCGCCGATGTTCGGGCAGCGCGCCTCCTCGCAAACGGTCGCGAGCTTGAACTCGCGCACGAGGCTCATCGTCTCGGCGAACACCGGCGAGCCGGGGGCGCGCACGCGGATCCAAGGCGGCTTGCGAGCGACCGGCTGGTCCGGCCGGTGCGCCTTCTCGGGATGGCGCAAGCTCAGGCTCGGTCGCTGTTCAGTCAGGTCAATGAGCCGGGTCATGCAGAGTCATGTAGGGCTGGCCTGCGCGGTGGTCAAACCTCACGCTGTGAACGCAACCCGCAGTCGCAGATAGGCCGCAATGACGTGGCGAGTTTTCTCGGCGAGCGGAGTCAACTGCGCTCATTGCTCTCGAAATCGCATCCAAGTTCCGCCGCATCCTCATCACTAACTCTTGACTGCTCTGTGTTTTCCGGTTTTTGATGGCAGGCCAGCGGCCGCGACGCCGAGGAATTGCCCTCGTTGGAGTGCGGCTTATGCAACCGATCTAGCGGGGGACAATTATGGACCTGAAGATCTCGGCGGCGGCGCTTGCGGCGGCCTTGCTTGCGGCTCCGGCTGCTTATGCTACGACAGTGAATTTTGACAGCTTCTCTGCGACTCAAGGGACGACGTCGGGGACAGACGGCCTTGGCAACGATTGGAGTTTCACGCAAAGCGGCGAAGTCTGGCTTTTCAAATATACCGGGACGTACAATTCCAGCTTTGCGTATCCAAGTGCGAGCGACTTTGAGATTACTTTCGTTCCTTCGACGACCACAACGAGTGGCGCGTCCGTTGGCACGGACGCGGGGCCCTGGAACGTGACTTTCGCGGACCCAACGGTTTCGTTTGCGGGTCCCGGGCTTGTGGCGGGCCTGGGATTTCTCTTCGCTGTTGACGTCGTCGGCCCAGTGGGAGTGCCTTCTCCGGGCTTCACGACCTCCTGGTCGACGGCCGTCCCTGAGCTGTCGACTTGGGCGATGATGGGCCTCGGATTCGGCGGCTTGGCGTTTGCCGGCTACCGCGCTCGCCGCTCGGTCACCGTTCCCACGTAAAAATCGCTGCATCGCGAAACAAAGACCGCCTCCCTACGGGCTCTTTGTTGCCCGTTGATGTGCGGTTGGCGTTTGGAACCCGTCATGGCGCGTGGGATATTGCGAACTCGCCAATAGCCAGAACCAAGACTGAAAGTCCGGAAACAGTTCTATGCGCTGCCTGCTTTCTTTCCCTCTCGTTTCTCTCGTCCGCTCTCCGCGCGAACACGCTTGATGCCAGCTTGACGGGAGAAGGGGAGCTCTTATGCGTTTCAGCTGCCCTCGACAGACAATCTGCGCATTGGCTGTTGGTCAGCCCTGCCCCGCCGAGGGAATGATCCTGTTGGCGCGGACGCGCCCCCATCCCCCTGAAACGTCCTTCGAGACGCGTCGCCTGCGGCGCCTCCAACGAGGAGGCCGGGCTGGGAGCTTACGCGCGACCGTAGACCGCGTCGGCGCGCCGCTCGAAAGCGCTGGCGAATTTGCGGAAGGCGGCGTCGAACATCGAGCCCATGAGCGCGCCGAGGGTCCGGCTTTTGAATTCATAGTCGATGAAGAAGCCGACGCGGGACCCCTCCCCGTCCGGCTCGTCCTTGAAGGTCCAGACGTTTTCGAGCCGGCTGAAGGGCCCGTCGATATATTCGACGGTCACTCTGAGATTGGGCTTTTCCAACGTGACCCGACTGGTGAATGTCTCGCGAATGAGCTTGTAGCCGACCGTCATGTCGGCAGTGAGCGTCTCGCGGCCGTCCCCTTCGGAGCTGCGGCTGCGCACCTTGAGAGCCTTACATAGGGGGACGAATTCCGGATAGCGCTCGACGTCGGCCACGAGATCGAACATCTCAGCGGCAGTGTGGCCCACGCGGCGCTCGACGCGGAACAAGGGCAAGGTCAGGGACCTCCGGCGCTCCGCTTCGGGTTGGGTCGTTACGGCTTCGGCGCCGGAGCAGAAGGAGCGACGGGAGCAGGCGCGGGCGCGGAAGGCGCGCTTGACCCGCCTTCCATCTTCTTGAGCTGATCGAGAATATTGCCGGGCGAAATCGGCGTGGGCGCGGTCTGACCGGCCGGCGCGGGACCCCTTTCGAGGATCGAGTGTGGCGCGCGGCTCCAGCTCGAGAGGATCGACATCAGAAGCGCGGTGGCGAAGAACAAGGCCCCGAGGATGGCGGTCGCCCGCGACAGCGCGTTCGCCTGGCCGCGCCCGGTCATGAAACTCCCAGTCCCCCCGCCCGTCCCGAGCGCGCCGCCCTCGGAGCGCTGCAAGAGGACCACCGCGATGAGCGCGACGACAATCAGGATATGGATAACGATCAGAACGGATTGCATGGAAGTCTCAAACGGCGGCCGAGCCCGGCCCGAAGGCCAGCGTCCTCGAAAGATGGCGCGCTCCTAACATGGCGCAAGGGGGGCGTCCATCCAGCTGAGAAAGTTCGAAACAAATGGACCGAAACAAATGGACCGTTTGACCAGCATCATCGCCTTCATGCGCGCGGCGGACGCGGGGAGCTTTGCGGGCGCCGCATCGGCCATCGGTGTCAATGGCTCAGCCATCAGTAAAAGCGTGGGCCGCCTCGAAAACCATCTCGGCGTGCGTCTCTTCCAGCGCACCACGCGCGCCCTTACGCTCACCGACGACGGGCGCGCATACTACGAGCGGTGCGCGCGCGTCCTGGCTGACCTCGATGAGGCCGAGACGGCCATGTCGCAGCGAAGCCAATCGCTTCGAGGACGCCTCTCGGTCGACCTGCCGGTCGCGCTCGGGCGTCTCTATGTGGCGCCGGCGCTGACCCACTTCCTGCGCAGCCACCCGGAACTGGAATTGGTCGCGACGCTGAACAATCGCTTCGTCGACTTGGTGGCGGAAGGCTATGATGCGGTGGTCCGCATCGGCGATGTCAGCGATTTCGAGTTTGGTGGGACGCCGGCTCGTCCGCGTGCCCGCGGTCGTCTGTGCTTCTCCCGCCTATCTGGCCGAGATGGGCACGCCAGAGCGTCCGAAGGACCTCGCCCGTCACCGTTGCATCACTTTCGTGGCAGGGCCCAGCGCGCGACCGGGGCCATGGCGGTTCGCAGCTGACGGCCCCGATCGGCGTACTGTGGAACTCGCGGTTGGCGGGCCCCTCCGGCTGAACAGCGCGGAAGCCGCTATCGATGCCGCCGTCGCGGGCATGGGCCTTGTCCAGGTCCATGCTTATCTCGCGGCTTCAGCCCTCGCCACAGGGCGCCTTTGTGCCGTTCTGCAGGACCACGCGCCGACCGATAGCGCGGGACTGTGGGTCCTCTATCCCTCATCTCGGCACTTGTCGCCGAAGGTTCGCGCCTTTGTGGACTTCATCACCGACCTGTTCACTCCGGCGCCAATCTGGGAGCGGAACTCAGTCGCCCCATCCGCCCCTTCCATCTAGGACCGACTGTCGGTCCTAGATTTGGCCTTTGCGAGGCGGCTTCGGGACACAGATGACCTGGGTGCGGACTTTAAACGCTGCGCGGATAACCGGCAGCCGCGAGTTTGGCGCGGCCACATGGAGACAACGAGATGCAGACCAATCTTGAGGGCAAGGTGGCCGTCGTGACGGGAGCCAGTCAGGGCCTGGGGGAAGCCATCGCCCGCGCGCTGCACGGTGAGGGCGCGAAGGTCGCTCTTCTCGCACGGCGAGTTGAAGTCCTTGACCGTGTGGTGGCGAGCCTCGGCGACGGAGCGCTCGCCACACGCTGCGATGTGACGGATGCCGACAGCGTCGAAGAGGCAATGGCGGCGGTTCGGTCGCGCTTCGGCCGAATTGACATCCTGGTCAACAACGCCGGCGGCCTAGCGAGTTCAAATGGCGAGCTTTTCCGTTCGCTGGACCACATTCCAGACAAGGACTGGATCGGGACCTTCGACCTCAACGTCGTTTCGGCGGCTCGCACGATCCGCGCCGTTGTGCCGGGAATGGTCGAAGCCGGTTGGGGTCGCATCATCAACATATCTTCCGAGAACGGCGAGCAGCCGGATCCCGTCGCGGCCGACTACAACGCCGCCAAGGCCGCCCTGAACGCACTGAGCCGCACCGTCGCCAAGGCCTATGGCGAACAGGGCATCCGCACCAACACCGTGTCGCCCGGCTACGTAGATACGCCGATCGTGCGCGAGGTCCTCGCGCAGTTCGAGGGTTCGCAAGGCGTCGCGCCCGAGAACCTGATGGCGCACTTCCTGAAGGCGTTTCGGCCCGGCATCAATGTTGGCCGGCCGGGCCGTCCCGAGGATGTGGCGGCAGCCGTCGTGTTCCTGGCTTCCGAAGCGGCAGACTACATCAACGGCGTCAACTTGCGCGTCGATGGTGGCTCGGTGTCGACAATCTAAACCTTCAGCCCCGTCATCGATAGGCGGCGGCGATGCCGAGAAATTCCGTCGCTTTCAGGCTCGCGCCGCCGACCAGCGCGCCGTCGACATTGTCGAGGGTCAAGAGCTCGCCGCAATTGGCCGGCTTGACGGACCCCCCATAGAGAAGGCGCATCCGGAACCCGTACCCGCCATACAGTTCGGCGAGCAACGTGCGCATCACCAGGTGCATTTCCGTAACGTCCGCGGGCGTCGGGGTGAGCCCCGTCCCGATCGCCCAGACCGGCTCATAGGCGACGACCAAAGTTTCCGGCGCGGCCCCCGGCGGCAGCGAGCCGATAATTTGCCGCGGCACGACGGTCATCGCCTCCCCCGCCTCGCGTTCCGTCTTCGTCTCGCCGACGCAGACAATGGGAACCAGTCCCGCCCTGAGGGCCGCTTCAACCTTGAGCCGCACGAGCGCGTCGGTCTCGTGATGCAGCAGGCCGCCGCTCCGAATGGCCGACGATGACGTAAGCCGCGCCCGCGTCCTTGATCATGGGCGCGGAGATGTCGCCGGTGAAGGCCCCGCTCGGCAGCGGGTGGCAGTCTTGGGCCCCCAGGCTGACGTCGGAGCTCCCGATCCTCAAGGCGGCCTGCGCGATCAGCGTCGCCGGCGGACAGACCAGAGCTCGGCGGAGCCGGATTCTCCCGCATCCACCGCCCTCCGGATGGCTTCAATCTCGGCCAAAGATCCGGAAAGGCCGTTCATCTTCCAATTGCCGGCGACCAAGGGCCGCACGCCGGGAGTCATTCAGCCTTCTCCGCATCTCTGGGCGGCGGGTTGTTAACACCCCCCCTCCGCCTATGCAAAACGCGTGCTCGTCGCTAGATAGGCGCTTGCGACGCTAGATAGGCGCTTGCGATTGTAGCCGCGATCGATGATCGCGGACGCGGTCCCATAGGGCGTCGAAGACGCCCGTCTTTCGACGGGCTATAGACCGCGTCTACAGAAAGGCTGTTACGGCGAAATGCTCGAATCGATACGCAATGCCTCTCAGGGTTTCGTCGGCAAGGCGATCATGACCATCGTCATGGGGCTCATCATCGTCAGCTTCGTCATCTGGGGCGTCGGCGACATGCTGCGCGGTTTCAGCCCGTCCACCGTCGCGTCGGTCGGTGGAGCGAAGATTTCGGCCCAGGACTATCACGTCGCCTACGATCGAGCGATCCAGCAATACCAGCGCCGCCTCAGGCGTCCGTTCACCAACGAGGAGGCGCGCCAGATCGGCCTCGATCGGAGCGTGCCTCCAGCAATTGCTGAGCGAAGCGGCGGTCGATGACGAGGCGAACAAGCTCGGGCTCGGCATTTCCGACGAGGCTTTGCGCGAGGTCATCACCTCGAACCCGAGCTTCCGCGACAAGTCCGGCGCGTTCGATCCCTCCCGCCTCGAAGCCGCGTTGCGCGACATGGATATGAACGAACGCGGCTTTGTCTCGGAATTGCGCAAACAGGTCCTGAGGCAGTTCATCGTCGGCGCGCTGGCGACGGGCGTCACCGCGCCCAAGGCGGAAGTCACGGCGGAGGCCGACTATCAAGGCCAAACCCGGTCGGCCGACTATTTTCTATTGCCTGCGTCGGCGGCGGGCGACATTCCCGCGCCTTCCGAGGACGCGCTCAAGACCTTCTACAATGATCGCAAGTCGAGCTATCGCGCGCCCGAATACCGGGAGATGAACATACTCGCGCTCGAGCCGGACACGATCGCCAATCCGGCGGAAGTGAGCGACGCCGACGCTGAGGCGGCTTACGAGAAGATGGCCGGAACGAACCCCCAGTTCGGCTCGCCCGAGAAGCGCTATCTGCAGCAGATCCTCTTTCCCAATGACGCCGACGCCGCCGCGGCCGAGGCCAAGCTCAAGGCTGGAGCGAGCTTCGAAGATCTCGTCAAGGAGCGGGGCCTCAAACCGGAGGATGCCGATATCGGCGAGACGACCAAGGACGCCATGCTCGACAAGGACGAGGCCAACGCCGTCTTCGCTCTTCCGCAAGGGGGCGTGAGCGGCGTGTTGAAGAGCCAGTTCGGTCCGGTGATCGTTCGCGTCAAAGCCATTACCCCTTCCACGATCAAGCCCTATGCGGAGGTCGCCAACGAAGTGAAGAAAGAGGTTTCCGCTTCTCGCGCCGGCGACAAGATCCAGGCCCTGCACGACAAGATCGAGGATGCGCGGGTGTCCGGCAAGACCATCCTCCAAGCCGCAAAGTCGGTGGGCTTGACCGGGCAAACCATCGCCGCGGTCGACGCCACGGGCAAAGACCCCAAAGGGGCGCCGGTCAAACTGCCGGACGCGCCCGAACTGTTGCGCGCTGTCTTCGCTTCCGACGTCGGGCTGGACGAGGCGGCGCTTAACACCAAGGACGGCGGCTACATCTGGTTTGGGGTGACCAAGATCGATCCCGCGCACGACCTCACGTTCGAAGAGGCGAAGCCCGAGGTCGAGAAGCAATGGCGCGCCGAGCAAGTCGACAAGGCGCTCGCCGGCAAGGCGGACGATCTCGTCAAGCAGATCAGCGCCGGGGGGACCATTGCGGACGCCGCGAAGGGCGCAGGCGCCGAAGTGAAGACGGCGATCGACGTCCATCGCGCCGAGCAGTCCGCTCTGCCGGAATCGGTGGTGGCCGCCATGTTCCGTCAGCCCGCCGATGGCGCGGGCTCGGCAGCCACGCCCGACGGGCGCGTGGTGTTCAAGATCACCGCCGACCGCACGCCGCCGGTCGACTTCGCCGACGCCCGCGTCAAGGCGATGGCCTCGGAGCTCGACACGGCCACACGCGAAAGCCTGCTCGATCACTATGTCGCGGCGCTACGCCGTACGCTCGGCGTCTCCGTCCACCAGGACGTCCTCCAATCCGCCGAGGGCAGCTAGCAGGCACATGAGCACCCTGCCCGACTACGAAGCCTTCGCGCGGGCCTATAACGCGGGCGACGCCGAGGTGGCGGTCACGACGCTGGTCGCCGATCTCGAGACGCCGGTGTCGGCTTACCTCAAGCTCGCGCGCACTCGCGCAGGCAATATGTTCCTGCTTGAATCGGTCGAGGGCGGGGCGCAGCGGGGCCGCTATTCGATGATCGGCCTCGATCCCGACCTCATCTTCCGCTCGACCGGGGAAACCGCGGAGATCAACAGGCGGGCGCTCGCCGATCCGGATGCGTTCGTCCCCTGTCCCAGCGATCCGCTGGATGCGCTGAGAGCCCTGCTCGCCAAATCGCGCATCGACATGCCGCCCGGCCTGCCGCCGATGTCGGCGGGCATATTCGGCTATCTCGGCTACGACATGGTGCGGCGCATGGAGCGCCTCGCGCCAGCGAAGCCCGATCCGATCGGCGTGCCCGAAGCGTTACTTATTCGACCGACGGTCATGGTGGTGTTCGACGGGGCGCGCGACGAGATGTCGGTCGTGACGCCAGTCCGCCCGGCGCCCGGAGTTTCCGCCCGCGCCGCTTATGAGAGCGCCATGGCGCGGCTGGACGCGGTGGTCGACGCGCTCGAATCGCCGCTCGATCATACCGCGGCCATGAGCGTCGACCCGCTCGTCAAGGCGGGCGAAGCGCGGTCGAATACGACCGAGGCCGAATACAAGGCGATGGTCGCCCGGGCGAAGGACTATATCGCCGCTGGCGACGCATTCCAGATCGTGCTGTCGCAACGGTTCACGAGCCGCTTCGACCTGCCGGCCTTCGCCCTCTATCGAGCGCTGCGGCGCGTCAATCCTTCGCCCTATCTCTGCTTCCTCGACTTCGGCGGCTTCCAGATCGTCTGCTCGAGCCCGGAAATTCTGGTGCGCGTGCGCGAGGGCAAGGTGGTGATCCGCCCGATCGCCGGGACGCGCCCACGGGGAAAAAGCCCGACCGAGGACGATGCGCTCGCGGCCGAGCTCCTGGCCGATCCGAAAGAGCGCGCCGAACATCTCATGCTGCTCGACCTCGGCCGCAACGACGTCGGCCGCGTCGCCAAGATCGGCACGGTCAAGGTCACCGACAGCTTCTTCATCGAGCGGTACAGCCACGTGATGCACATCGTCTCCAACGTCGAGGGCGAGCTGCGCGACGGCGTCGATGCGGTCAGCGCGCTCGCCGCCGGCTTTCCCGCCGGCACCGTCTCCGGCGCGCCGAAGGTGCGGGCGATGCAGATCATCGACGAACTGGAGAAGGACAAGCGCGGCATCTACGCCGGCTGCATCGGCTATTTCGGCGCAGGCGGCGAGATGGACACCTGCATCGTGCTGCGCGCCTCGGTGGTGAAGGACAACCTCATGCATGTCCAGGCCGGCGCCGGCATCGTCTATGATTCCTCCCCCGCCGCCGAGCAGAACGAATGCGTCGCCAAGGCGCGCGCCCTGTTCCGCGCCGCGGAAGAAGCGGTCCGGTTCGCGGTGCGGGGCAAGCGCGGGCAGTAAGCGCGGCTCCCTTCTCCCTACGGGAGACGGTGAGTGAGCCACAGCGGATGAGACACGCGCTTCGCGCGTAAACCCTCTCCGAACCCCTCTTCCGCTATAGCCCATCGAGAGACGGGCGCTCTTCCGAACGCCCTATGGGGAGAGGGGAAGCGGCGACCGCGGCCACCTTCGCGAGCCGTGATCGCACTGTGATCCTGATCACAGACGCCCCGGCTGATCGACCCTATTCAGTTATCGCCGTCAACCGAGTGTCTCACGTAATTTTTAGTTGGACACCCAATTCGGTCGGCTTGAATTCGCGCCGATCCAAAGAGGGGAATTCTGTTTACCAAACAATTGCTCAGACACCAGCTTTCGCCGGAGCGCTCATGATTGCCCTCTGGGCGTCCGCCTTGCAGGGCAAGGAGTTCCCAAAGCTCATGTCGGTCTGGGACGCGCTTAAGCTTGCGACGATGGGCGGAGCAAGAGGTCTCAAGATCAATTCCAAGACCGGGTCGCTGACTCCGGACAAGGACGCCGACATCATTTTCCTCGACGCGACAGCGCTCAACGTCACGCCCCTCAATCACGCGCCGGGCGCGGTCGTCACGCTCATGGACCGCTCCAACGTGTCGACGGTCATGTGCGCCGGGCAAATCAAGAAATGGCGCGGCGCGATCGTCGGCTACGACATTCCAAAGCTGCGGGCCGAATTGGACGCGAGTCGCGACTATGTTTTCGCCGCGGCGGGCATTGAGCGCGATCTCTTTCGGCGCGATGGGTTCTGTAGCCGCGGTCGATGACCTCGGCGGCGCGGTCCCCGCGATTGTCTGTTAGAGTGGGACCAACACGCAGCAAGCGCCCGCGCGACGATGACGTTCCCTCGTTTGCCGGATCCGTTCCAGACCATTGTCTGGTCCACCGCCATCGCGGCGGCGATTGGCGCTGCCTATTCCCAGGTGGCGCATGTGACGGTTAAGACCGTCCGCTACCCTCGGCGTCATCCTGTTCGGCCTCAAACTTGGCGCCTATCTCTTTCCGGCGCCGGGCGCGATTGGTGTCGAACGCCAGGACGTGCTGTTCTCGCTGGCGGCTGTGTCCTGAGCGGGCCGCTCGGAAAGCCGCTTCGCCAGGCGCCCTTTGGTGGACGTCGCGCGACATGGCGGTCGGTTGTTCGACGTCTATAGCGCGGCGCGCGGCGTCCTGACCGGCGGGGTGATCGCCTGCATTCTGGCGTCCTTCGACGCGGGGGCGAAATCCATCGGTATATTGGCGATGAGTTGATCGCGACCTGGAAGCTCGAGGAGGGAATCGCCGACGGCCGCTGCATCGCGACCTGCTTCGCCGCCATCGACCAACTGGCTAGGCGCGCGCCCGATTACGGCCGCGAATTCTGCACGCCCGTCGCGGTGAGAGCCGGGCTTCATTGCGGTCCGGTGGTGACCGGCGAGATGGGCTCGGTGAAGAAAGAGATCGTTTTTCTCGGCGACACCGTCAATACCGCGGCGCGCATCCAGGAGCTTTGCCGTCAGACAGGCGACCATGTGATCGCCTCGGCGGACCTGGTCGACCGCCTGGAACTGCCGCCCAAGGTCGCCAAACGCTCGCTTGGCGATCTCAGGCTGCGCGGCAAGGGCGCCGACCTTGCGCTCTATGCGCCGACGAAGGCGCCGCTGCGCGCGGCCCGCTCCGGCGCTCGAGGCGCCAAGATGGCGCTTGAGGAAACGCCGTCCGAGTTGTCGTGGCCCGTGTTCTCAAGGGATTCGGCGAGAATTAATCGACGCCGTTGCGTTTGAGATTTGTCGCAATCGCCGCTCGGCAGTATATGTTGAGCGGAAAAAGCGAGCGATCATGCCGTCGCGGAATACGCTGATCTGGATCGGAGCAGGCGCCTTTGTGGTCGTGGCCGCAGGCGCAGGCGCTGTCGTTTGAACTCATCCGGATTTTCTCGAGCAGAATCCGGCTGATATTCCGCTTGCGGCGAACGCTCCCGCCGAGCCCAAGACCCCGACCGCTCCTGCAACTCCGCCGGCTGCTCCGGCTCCTGCCGACAAGACCCCGACCCAGACCGCGGCCCTCGGGCCCGCCTTCGACGTGGTGAACGTCGATCCTTCGGGCGAAGCGGTCATCGCCGGCCGGGCGGCGCCGAACGAGAAGGTCGAGCTGCGTGACGGCGGCAAGACTGTCGCCGAGGCGACAGCCGACGCCGCGGGCCAGTTTGTCATCATTCCGCCGGCGCTCGCGCCGGGCGACCATAGCCTCTCCTTGGCCGCGAACGGCGACAAGGGGCAGCCGGCGATATCGAGCGCGGTTGCGGTCTCGGTTCCGGCGCAGGAAGCCAAGGCGGGGACCACGTCGGGCCCGCCCGAAGCGAAGACCGCCGTGGCTGCCGCCGCGCCACCGAACCCTGTCGCCGAACCATCTGCATTGGGAATGCGAACGCTCGCGACGCCCGCGCCTGCCAGCGGCGCCCGTGTCGCGATCCAATCGGTTGAGGCCGAGGCCCCCGGCGGTCTTGTGGCTAAGGGGTCGGCGGATCCGAACACCGCGCTGCGCCTCTATCTCAATCAAGCCGATATCGCCGAAGCCAAGACGCAAGCCGACGGCCGATGGTCCTTGACGATCAAGAGCGGCATGACTCCTGGCGGCTATGTCATGCAGGCCGACGAGATCAATCCGACCAGCGCGACCGTCGTCGCGACCGCCAACACCCCGTTCGAATACCCAGACATGCCGGCCGCCCCGCCTGCGCAGGCCGCCGCCGCGGCGCCCGCGAGCCCCGCGCAGTCATCCGCGCCCTCGCCCTCTGACGCGGTCGTCAACTCGGTTCAAACCAAGCGGGTCGCCACCGGCCATACGTTGTGGGCGCTGAGCAAGACCTACTACGGCGATCCAACGCACTACCCCGTGATCTACGACGCCAATCGGGCTCAGATCCATAACCCGAATATCATCTATCCGGGCCAGGTGTTCGTCGTCCCCAAGTCGGACGCGAAACCATAATCGGCCCGATGTCTCCAGACGATTTCGACGACACCTTCTCCCAACTTCGGCTGAGGACATTCGACGACGCGCTCGGCCGTCGCATCGTCGACACGCACATCTGGGCGGTGCAAGAAGGGTTGCGTGGCGCGGACGCCTATCACCTGTTTGACGGCTACTGCCAGCGTCTGGTGATCCATGGAGCGCCTTTGTGGCGGGCGCACTCCGCGATGGAGACGCTGCACCCGCAATGGAGCGGCTATGGCATGACGTGGCGGCGCGATCTCAACGCCATCGCCCCGGAGCAATACGCCCACGGCAGCATGGCCGCACCCGACTGGCTCGCGAGTCCGTTTCAGCACTTGATCGACCGGGCGCGCGCGCATGAAGAAAATCCGTCGATGCGCCGGCGTCTGTGCGAAGGCCCCGATCAGCGCGACTTCCCGATCCTCGTCGAGTTCTATGGCGACGGCGCCACAGACTATGTGGCCTATCTGTTCAAGCTCGGCCAAGGCGGCGACCGCTCGCAGGGCACGGGTGTCGTCTATTCCTTCGCAACCGATCGGGAAGGCGGCTTCAGCGACGACGATACGACGCTCGTGCAAGCGACCCTGCCCGCTTTGTCGCTCGCGATGAAGGCGCACGCCGGCCACGTCATCGCCTCGGGCTTGCTCGCGACTTATCTCGGCGAGGACGCGGGGCGCCGCGTCCATGCCGGCTCGATCATGCGAGGATCGCTCGACAATCTGCGCGCCGTTCTGTGGTACGCCGACATCCGCGGCTTCACGTCGATCAGCGACTCGGCGACGGGTCCTGTCGTCGTCGAACTGCTCAATGACGTGTTCGAGATTTTGACCGCCTCGCTGCGCGAGCGCGGCGGGCAGGTGCTCAAGTTCATCGGTGACGGCATGCTCGCCATCTTCCCGTTCGAGGAGGCGGATCGGGCCGAGACTTGCCGCCGAGCGCTCGACGCCGCGACCGAGGCGATGCGCAATATCGAGGCGCTCAACGCGGCGCGTGAGGCGCGAGGCGCGCCGCTCGCATCGGTCGATCTCGCGCTGCATCTCGGCGACGCGCTGTACGGCAACGTCGGCGCGATCGACCGGCTCGATTTCACTGTCATCGGTCCGGCGATCAACGAGGCGGCGCGCATCGAGGCTCTCTGCGAGCCGCTCGGCCGCGCAGTGCTGGTCTCCGCCGAGTTCGTGGATGGAATAGACGCCGCCGACAGCCGGCTCAAGTCGCTTGGCCGCCACGCTTTGCGCGGCGTCAAGGAGCGGAAGGAGATTTTCGGGCTGGATTTGCGCGCCGAGGGGTGAGGGCGGCTCGGTCGCGGACCTGCGCGTCAGAACGCTTTCGGAAGTCCAGCTTGGCGAAGGATGGCGTTCGCGGTGTGTCGGCTCGCTATACCGACGGGAACAGGAAAATTGCGATCGGTGATCGGGCTTGAGCCAAACCTCATGGCTGCCGCGCCCTTGTCGCACAAGAACGCACCCTGCCTGCGTCAACGAATTGCGCAAGGGCCGGTCGAACTGCGGCGCCATTCACGCGGCAGCCGGAACCGCTTCACGAAGCGCCGTGATCTGGATGAAGATGGAGGTCGGGTCGACATCCGGATGGTTGTCGGGCGCCAGGTCGAGCGCCATCTCGGACACTTTTTCGAGCAATTCGCTGAGCGTCGGCGCGTCCGCTGCGGCAGGAATCTCGTCGCAGTGGCCGCTCCAGACATTCGCTTCGGCGTCCCAGATCGCGGATACCGTGAAAATCACCGGCTTGGCCACAGCGTCCTCATCGACATGGTTGGTAGAGGCATTATCACCTTCCTGAGTACTTCGAAAAGTGGGTCAGGCCGGGCCTACCTTATCGGCGGAGCGTATTGCAGGCCGCCCTTATTCCACAGCGCGTTCAAGCCCCGGCTGATCTTGATCGGCGAGCCCTGGCCCACGTTGCGCTCGAAGATCTCCCCGTAATTGCCGACGGCCTTGATGATGCGATAGGCCCAATCATTGGTGAGGCCGAGGCTCTGGCCGTAACTGCCCTCAACGCCCAACAGGCGGCGGATCGCTGGATTATTCGATTTCAACTTCTCGTCGACGTTGGCTTGCGTCACGCCCAGCTCTTCGGCGGTGACAAGCGCGTAGTGCGTCCATTGCACGATCTGGAACCACTGGATGTCGTCCTTGCGCACCGAGGGGCCGAGCGGCTCCTTGGAGATGATCTCGGGCAGCACAATATTGTCGTCCGGGTTCGACATCTTGAGCCGCTCGGCATAGAGGCCGGAGGCGTCGGTGGTGTAGGCGTCGCAACGGCCGGAATCGTAGGCCTTGGTCGCCTCGTCGTCGGTCGCGAACACGACCGCTTCCAGCTTCATGTTGTGAGCGCGGAAATAGTCGGCGAGGTTGAGCTCGGTCGTCGTTCCCTGCTGGACGCAGACCGAGGCGCCGTCGAGCTTCAGCGCCGAATTGACGCCGAGCTTCTTGCGCACCATGAAACCCTGTCCGTCGTAGAAGTTGATGCCCGTAAAGAACATCCCCCCGGTCTGGCGCGACAGCGTCCAGGTGGTGTTGCGGATCAGAACATCGATCTCGCCTGAAGCGAGGACTGTGGGCCGGTCCTTGGCGTTGATCGGGATGTACTTGACCTTGTTGGGGTCGTTGAAGATCGCTGCGGCGATCGCTCGGCACTCGTCGACGTCGAGGCCCTTGTACACGCCCTGGCTGTCCGGCAGGCCGAAGCCGGCCAAACCCGGATTGGCGCCGCAGATCAACTGGCCTCGCGCCTTGACCTGATCGAGCGTGCCCGCGTTGGCGGTGAGGGCGGCGAGAGCGCCGAGGCTGGCGGCAGCGAGGAAAACCACAAGCGATTTCATTTTATTCTCCCGCGTTGAACCTTACGATCCTTGACGGCCGCTCCAAACGAAGGGCAGATGCGAGCATTGTCGAGGCGGCGGTTTGCGGAAGTCAATCGGCTGCAATCCAATGTCGTCGAGGTCAGCGGACGCGGCCCATGGAGCAGCGCTTCACCTTCAACAAAATCGCCGAACTCTACGATCAGGCCCGCGCCGGCTATCCGCAGGCTCTGTACGACGATCTGATGGAGTTCGCCAATCTGTCAGCGGGCGACGCGATCCTCGAAGTTGGCTGCGGCACCGGAAAGGCGACTGAGGATTTTGTGCGACGCGGTCTGAATGTCGTGGCGCTCGATCCGGGACCCGACATGATTACAGCGGCGCGGCGGCGCCTGGCGCCATTGAAGGGGGTCCGTTTCGTCCAGACGACCCTCGAAGCGTGGCCGGTTGCGGTCGGCGCTTTCCGCCTCGTCGCCGCGGCTCAGTCGTGGCACTGGGTCGCTCCCGACATACGCTTCAAAAAGGCGTTTGAGGCGCTGGCGCCGGGCGGAGCGCTCGCAGTCTTCGGAAGCGCGCCGGGGCACGTTCCGCAGCCCCTCCGCGAAGCTTTTGAGAAGGTCTACGCGATTCACGCGCCCGAGCTCGGTGGACCGTCCCCTGAGCATGCCTATCTGCCGAGCGGTCCCTTTTGCGGCGACTTCGACCGCTCTGGCCTCTTCGGACCGGTGACCCACAAGTCCTATCCCTGGTCCCGTTCGTTTTCGGCGAGCAGCTATGTCGAATATCTCCGGACTGTCTCTCGCTATCGGTTGATGGACGAGAGGCGGCGCGAAGACCTTCTTACCGCCATTGCAGAAGCGATTGCGGCAAACGGCGGCGGCTTCCGCGCTCCGGTCGAGACCCATCTCTATATTGCGCGCCGCAAGGCCTGAGCGCGAAATCGAACGTGCGGTGTGAACGAGCCAAAAGCGCGTCCACGATCTTCCTTGATTTTGCGCCCATTTCGCGAAAAACCCCGTTCCACGATTTCGCAACAGCCCTCCCGGACCCTCATGGCTAAACTGACTGACGAAACGCGCGCCTCCCTGAGGCGCCGCTCGCGCCTCGTGAATCTGGGCCGCGACTCCGAGTTCTCGCAAGGCTTCATCAATGTGCCGCCGTTTCGCGGCTCGACCGTGCTTTATCCCGACGTCGCTGCGCTCAAGAGCCGGAAACAGCGCTTCACCTACGGCACCCGCGGCACGCCCACGACCGAGGCCTTGTGCTCCGCCTGGACCGACCTTTCCGGCGGGGCGGGAACGGTGCTCGTCCCCTCGGGGCTGGCGGCGATCGCTGTGGCGCTGATGACGGCGCTCAGCGCCGGCGATCATATGCTCATGACCAATTCCGTCTATCGGCCGGCGCGCGCATTCGCCGACATGACTTTGAAGCGGATGGGGATCGAGACAACCTATTACGATCCCACGATCGGCGCCGACATCGCCGCCCTGATGCGACCCAACACCAAGGTCGTGTTCACCGAGTCGCCGGGCTCGGAGACGCTCGAAATGCAGGATATTCCCGCGATCGCCGCCGCCGCGCACGCGCATGGCGCCTGCGTCATCATGGACAACACCTGGGCGACGCCCCTCTTCTTCTCGCCCCACGCACATGGCGTCGATATGGCGGTCGAAGCCGGCACCAAATATCTCTCTGGCCATGCCGACCTTCTGCTCGGCCTCGTCTCGGCCAATGCGGAATGGTTCGAGCGGCTTCATCAATGCGTGCATCTGATGGCCATTCCCGCCAGCCCCGAGGATGTTTTTCTTGCGCTTCGCGGCCTCCGCAGCATGGACCTGCGGCTTAGAGAGGCGGAGCGTCAGGGCTTGGCGATGGCGCAATGGCTGAGCGAGCGGCCCGAGGTTAAGCGCGTCATCCACCCCGCTTTGTCCGATCATCCGGGGCATAAGCTTTGGAAGCGCGACTATTCCGGCTCGTCGGGTCTGTTTTCGATCGTGCTGAAGCCGGCGTCGGAGGCCGCAGTCGCGGCGTTCCTCGATAGCCTCGAGCTGTTCGGCATCGGTTATTCCTGGGGCGGCTATGAAAGCCTCGCCATTCCCTTCGACAGCACACCCGCCCGCACCGCGACGCGCTTTGCGCCCGGCGGCCCGACGGTGCGCTTCAGCGTCGGCCTCGAGGATATCGAGGACCTCAAGGCGGACCTCGACCGGGGCTTCAAGCGGCTCAACGCGACGCTATAGCCCGGTTGCCCTGGGGCGGATCGAATGCGCCACAGCCCTTGTCATTCAAGGGTCATCACGATCGCTTACTCGGTTTGGCGGCGCTCTCAGGGAGGAGTACAAAGTCATGGCGAAATCGCCCAAGCATCCGTCGAGCCAGCATCACACGAGCGCCGCCGCGCACCATCATGCCGCCGCGCATCACCATCATCAGGCGGCTCATCATCATGAGCTGGGCGACCATGACGAGGCGCAAGAACACGCCACGGCGGCCAAAGAGCATAGCGAACTCGCCCATCAGCATACGGCGACGGCTCACGAACACTCTCACAAGTGACCTAAGCTCTCGGCCTCGCGCAAACGGAAAGACACCAGCCCGCGGAGCCATGGGCCTTGGCGGCCGACTCCACGGTCTGGAAAAACTCGGGCTCGGCTGGCCTCCAGTCCGCCATTCGAACGGGCGATCGCTCGGCCTTCAATCGCTCAGCAGGTCGCCGAAGAGCTTCCAGTGTTCGCCGTCGAACCGCTGCAGCTGGTATTGGCGGATCATCCGATAGTCGGTCGGGCTCGTATTGATCTTCACTCCGGGCAAGCTCAGCGGCAGCCCGAAGTCCTTGATGCTGGTGGCCTGCCGCAAGATGTTCTCGCGCGAAAGATCGTCGCCGCATTTGGCTAGCACGTGGACGAGCAGCGCCGCACGATCATGCCCTGATGCTCGGGACCGAGACCGTCGACGAAGCCCTTCAGGTAACTGTGTCCCAGGTCGTCGTTCTGGTAGAGGATCGCGACCTTCGCCTGAGGTTGCGTCTGCAAGGTGTTAACGGGCGTAGACGGCGGCTTCGGTTGCGTAAATCTGGAAGAACGGCAGCGTCCAGGGATAGTTAGTCTCGGGGTCGACGATCCCGAAGCCCGAAGGCAGCTGCGGAACCTTCTTTTCGTTGAGATAGGGGCGCACCGCGAGTTGAGCGGCGGTGCCGATGCCGTTGAAGAGGAACGCGACGCCTTCCTGTTCGACCAGACGCCGGGTCTGTTCGATCGTTTTCGGCGGGCTATAGGCGTCGCAACTTCTTCATCGACATCGACACGGCATCCGACGACGCGGTCGCGATCATGATGGCGCGAGGCGGAAAGGGATGATGAACCAGGATTGCGCCTGCCTCTGCGGCGCTTCGCGCTTCGTCGTCCATGGCGATCCGATCGGGCGCTTTTCCGCCATTGCACGGTCTGCCGGAAGGCGTATGGCAAGCCGTTCGCCGATGTCACGTATTTCCAGGCCGAGTCCGTTACGCTGCCCAACAGTCGCGCGATTGAGGTCCGCCGCCATCGCCATGAGCGAGCAAGAGCGCCATCGGGCAGCCCTTTCGGACCCAGACGCGACGCCAGCGACCGAGACGCAGTTTGGCGAAACCCAGTACGACAACGCTCCAGCTTTCGGGCTCGAACCGCCTTCCCTTTTGATACTGACTTATGATACTAAATGAATCTGGCGGCGAGACATCGCGCAACCTTGGCGGCCATTTTCGCCGAACCCATTCGGCGAACGTCGCGTGGCGAGATTTGGAAGCGCTTTTGGTCGCGTGCGGAGCGCAAATCAGCGAAGGACAAGGTTCGCGCGTCCGCATCGCTTTGCATGGCGTCCGCGCGGTCTTTCATCGGCCGCGTCCGCGCAAGGACCGACGAGGGCGCCCTGAGGTCACTCAGGCGTTTCCTCGCCGAAGCGGAGATTGAACCGTGAATACGATGACCTACAAGGGTTACGACGCGATCGTCGAATATGACGAGGACGCCGGCCTTTTCCATGGCGAAATCATCAATCTTCGCGATGTGATCACGTTTCAGGGCGCTTCGGTCAGCGAACTCAAGACGGCCTTGGCGGCATCGGTCGAGGATTACCTCGCCTTTTGCCGGGCGCGCGGCGAGGAGCCGGAAAGGCCTTATTCCGGGCAATTCGTCGTTCGCGTCGAACCCCCGCTTCATCGCGCCCTTGCGAGCGCCGCCAAACGCGCCGGCGTCAGCCTCAACAAATGGGTCGCCGCGGCTCTTGAGCGAGCAGCCGCCCAGGGCTGATCGGCTGGTTGGCCCATGCGCAACTTTCTCATCGACACCGACACAGCCTCCGACGACGCGGTCGCGATCATGATGGCGCTTGCCGAACCCAATGTCAGGGTGCTCGGCCTGACGACCGTGGCCGGCAATGTCGGCCTCGAGCAGGCGACCCAAAACGCCCTGCTCACTGCCGAGATCTGCAATTCCGACGTTCCCGTCTTCACCGGAGCGGACAAGCCGCTCAACCGCGCGCATGACCACGCGCACTGGTTCCACGGCAAGGATGGCATGGGCGATCGCGGCTATCCGGCGCCAAAGCGCAAGCCCGAGCGCGAGCCTGCCGTCGATGCGATCCTGCGCCACGCGTGGGAGGCGCCCGGCCTCACTTTGGTGACGCTCGGACCGCTCACCAACGTTGCGCTTGCGCTCAAGCGCGAGCCAAAACTCGCGGAGCGGATCGGCCGCTGCGTGGTGATGGGCGGCGCGCCCTGCTGCGAGGGCAATGTGACGCCGGCGGCGGAATACAACATCTGGGTCGATCCGGAGGCGGCGCGCGCCGTCTTCCGCTCGAAGCTCAACATCGAAATGGTCGGCTGGCACGTCTCGCGCGGCCCGTCCGTCCTGCGGGACGACGAGATCGCGGCGATCGAGGCGCTCGGCACGGCGAAAGCGAAATTCGCCATCGAATTGAACATCACCGCCCGCGAGGCCTATCGGACCCAGACCGGCGAGATCGGCCTCTCGCTCGCCGATCCGACCGCGATGGCGGTGGCACTCGACCGCTCGATCGGCCTCTCGTGGTCGCGTCATCGGGTGGCGATCGAGACCGGGAGCAGACTGACCCGCGGCATGACCGTCGTCGACCGGCTGAACGTGCATCACGACGACAACAACGCCAATGTCTGGCGAGAGGCGGCCGGCGAGCACGAAGGCGCCGACATCCTGTGGACCCTCGACTCGCGCCGGTTCAAGGCTATGCTGAAGGCCGCGCTCTTGTAGCCGCGATCGCTGATCGCGGCCGGCGCGATCAGCGATCGCGCCTGGAAGTCTCGCTCATTGCGGAGAACGTCAAATGGAGGCCGGCCGCAATTTGCTTGGGCAGGAGACCTCGCCCTATCTTCTGCAACACGCCGGGAACCCGGTGCATTGGCGCCCGTGGAGCGCTGACGCTCTCGCCGAGGCCAAGCGGCGCGACCGCCCGATCCTGCTCTCGATTGGCTACGCCGCCTGTCATTGGTGCCACGTGATGGCGCATGAATTGTTCGAGGATCCGGAAACGGCGCGCCTCATGAACGAGCTGTTCGTCAACATCAAAGTCGACCGCGAAGAGCGCCCGGACATCGACCATATCTACATGAGCGCGCTCCATGCGCTTGGCCAGCAGGGCGGCTGGCCGCTCACCATGTTCTTGTCGCCTGACGGCAAGCCGATGATCGGCGGGACCTATTGGCCGCCTGAGCCGCGTTACGGCCGGCCCTCGTTCCGGCAGGTCCTCCAGTCGATCGACGCTGCGTGGCGCACGCAGCGCGACCAGATGGAGAGCCGCGGCCTCACCCTCGCCGAGCACCTCGCGAAACTCTCCGAGTTGAACGCCGGCCCGGGCGTCACGCCCGCCGATCTCACCCGTATCGGCGATGGGCTTTTGAGCGCAGTCGATCCGGTCCATGGGGGCTTGCGAGGCGCGCCCAAATTCCCCAATGCGCCGATCTTCCGCTTCTTCTGGAATGAGATGTTCCGCCGCGGCGATCCGCGTTTCGGCGAGGCCTTGCGCGCGATGCTCGAAGCGATGAACGCCGGCGGCATCTATGATCATCTCGGCGGCGGCTATGCGCGCTATTCGACCGACGAGATGTGGCTCGTGCCGCATTTCGAGAAGATGCTTTACGACAATGCGCAAATCCTCGAATTGCTGGCGCTTGTTCATGTCTTTGCAGCCCGATCCGACATTCGCCGAACGGGCGCGTGAGACGGTCGGCTGGCTCGAGCGCGAGATGCGGGTCGGCAACGCCTTCGCCGCCTCCCTCGACGCCGATCAGGACGGCGAGGAAGGCTTGTTCTACGTCTGGGGCGAAGACGAGGTCGACGCGGCGTTGGGCGAAGCGTCGGCGCGCTTCAAGGCCGCCTACGACGTCACGCCGGAAGGCAACTGGGAAGGCCGAACGGTGTTGCGCCGCATCACCGCGCGCGGCTCGCCTGAAGCAGAAGCCGGCCTCGCCGAGTCCCGAGCGAAACTGTTCGCCCTGCGCGAGACGCGTCCGAAGCCCGGCCGCGACGACAAGGTGCTGGCCGACTGGAACGGCCTCGTCATCGCCACGCTCGCCCGCGCCAGCGCCGCGTTCGACGAGCCGGCATGGCTCGAGACGGCGCGCGCTACGTTCGATTTCATTTTGGCGAAGCTGCGCGGCGCAGACGGCCGGCTGCTGCATGCCTGGCGAGAGGACCATCCCGGCGCCCGCGCCCTCATCGACGACTATGCGTCGATGGCCCGCGCCGCGCTTGGCTTATTCGAGGCGATGCGGCAAGCCCGCAGACCTCGAAGCCGCGCGCCGCCTCGCGAGCGAGGCCATCGACCTCTTCGGCGACGGCGCGGGCGGGTTCTATCTCACCGCGAGCGACGCCGCCGACGTGCCCGGCGCGCGCCCGCGCCAGGCGCATGACGGGGCGACGCCCTCGGGCGTCGGACTTCTCGCCGAGACCTTCGTGCGCCTTTGGCATCTGACCGACCAAGCGCGCTGGCGCGAGGCGGCCGAAGGCCTCATCCGCGCCGTCTCCGGCGCGCCCGAGGGCTTGGGCGCCAGCCCGCTCACGCTGATGAGCGCCGACATGCTCGCGCGCGGCGGCTCGGTCTTCGTCGACGGGCCGCTCGACGATCCGCGCGCGCAAGCGCTCGCGGCCGTCGCGCTGCGCTCGCCCGACCCGTCGCTGACCGTGCTGCGTCTCGATCGAAGCCTGTGGCCGGACGGCCCGCCCCACGCCGATCTGCCGCGCGCCGACGAGCCCATCGCCATGCTGTGTCAGGGCCAGACCTGCTCGCTCCCGGTCACAACGCCGGAAGCGCTGCAGGCGCTCATGGAGGCGCGGCGCGGCGGCGCGTCAGCCTGATTTTATCTAAAGCGTGGCGCGTTTAGACGGCGCCGTCGCCGTCATCGCGAGCGAAGCGACGCGATCCAGGGGAACGTAGGGGGCCCTATGTTCTCCTGGATCCCTTCGTCGCCATAGCCCGTCTGGAAGGACGGGCGTCTTCGACGCCCTGTGGCTCCTAAAAAGAAACTAGGCTCTATGGCATTGATGGTCCATGGGTTTCGGTTGAGCGGGTCGTGCGCCGGTCGCTTCCATCGCCGCCACCGAGCATCCGCTCGATCTCGGCCATTCGAGCAAGGCCAGAAGACCGTCAGTCCTTGTCGCGCACGTCCGGCATTCGCGCATCGCCTTCGCCCCGGACATCGTGCGCACGCAGGCAACCACAGTGTCCTTGTGAACGTCCAAACCAGCGGCGCAGTCATGGATCACGTCCATCGCAACCTCCTTAGGCAGACGCCGCCGGCAAGGACGCTTCACAAAAAGGAAATCCTAAAAAGCAGGCTTCAGAGCCTCGCCGCTCCTCGCGCAAGTCGTGGTCATCGAAGCGTCCCGGGTCCAACTCGCAAACGAGCTCGATGCATCACTGAGAAACCAACCTCTTGCCGACGGCGACAAACGCTACCGCAGAATTCCGGCCGAAAGCCGACCCGTTTCATTCATCGTGGTCGGCCGAAGGCCGGTCCCGAACTCGCTATGACGAGGGCGCCTGAACGCGACATGTTCTAAGGGCGCTTCGTTGGCGCATGAGGAACCAACCGCCCGGTCGCCGCTTACTGGCGATCCCTAGCGTCGCGAGCCCATGCCGAAAACATTGTCCTCCAAAACCATCGTCTGGGTCGAGCTCATCGCCGATGTGCTCGTGGCTGTCGTCAAATTGGCCGCCGCGTTCTTCACCGGCAGCGCCGCTATGGCCGCCGAAGGCGTTCACTCGGTCGTCGATGTCGGCAGCGGCGGATTGATGCTTTACGGCTATCGGCGCTCGCGCCTCGGCCCGGATCCGCGCCATCCGCTCGGGCACGGCCGGGAGCTTTACTTCTGGAGCTTTGTGGTCGCCCTGTTGTTCTTCACGCTCGGCGCGGGCTATTCGATTTTCGAGGGCGCGCGGCGCATAATGAGCCCGGCCGACATCAGTTCGCCGCTCGTGATCTATGTCGTGCTGGCCGCGGAAGCTTTGTTCGACGGCGTCTCGTTTGTGCTCGCTTTACGCGCATTCAGCGCGGCCAAAGGCGGCCTCGGATACTGGGAGGCGATAACGAAGAGCAAGGACGCTCCAAGTTTTATCGTCCTCGCCGAGGATACTGCTGGGCTCATTGGGATCGCAATGGCGGCGGCAGGCGCGCTCCTCGCCACGAGATTCAATCTTCCGGTCGCGGATGGCGTCGCCTCGGTCCTGGTTGGCCTGGTCCTTGCCCTCGTCGGCTGGGTTCTGGTGCGGGAGAGCAAGGGCCTCTTGATTGGCGAACAAGCCAGCAGCGAGCTCTCCCAATCGATCCTCGCCCTGGCCGAGAGCCAAGACGGCGTCGAGGGCGCAAATGGCGTCCTCGCCACTCACCTTGCGCCCGACCAGGTCGTCGTCACGCTCAGCCTCGAATTCGCCGACGCGTTGCGCACGCCTGAGATCGAGGAGGCGGTGCGGTCGCTGGAAGCGCGCATTCGCGAAAAGCGCCCGGAGGTGATCGCTCTGTTTATCAAACCTCAGAGTCATTCTGGCTTCAGGGAAGCTGTGCGTGCGCACGGCCGCAACATCGCGTTCACGAAAGCTGAGAAGGGGTCGGACTAAGCGTCCCGAAGTCACGATCAACTCAAGAGCGTCACAGCAACTTGTAGCTAGGAAAGCCTCGCTGCGCCGCTTTTTGCGCTATCCATTTCTCAGCGTCTGCCGCGTTTGGGCATATGCGAAATTCACGCATTTCCGTCTCGACTTGGTCATCGTGATCGCGTCGGGCATGGCAGCTCGCCCGGAAAAGACGGCCATTTTCAATGCTCTCGACGGCGCCGAAAAATTCCGCGCCGTCTTCGGCTTTCAAGCTCGGCCGGCGCGTTCGACTTGTAGGAGAAGACGCCATGGGTTGGCCTGCAAAAAGCCCCGCGCGTTAGGGGCGTGTGCGGGGTAAAGTGCGCGTCCTTTGTGCGGCTGGACGCGCGACTAGCCCATATCGCCAACAAAACCTCGACCACGGCTTTATTGTTCCATTGCACGTCAACTATCTGGCTTTTGTTCGTCATTTGCAACAAATAGGTTGTGCACGACGCGCAGGCTCGCTGGGCCGGGCCGCTCGCCTCTTCCGAAAGCCGCGGCCTCTCCGGTGATCCGCGGCTGCGCATCGCACCGGTTGACTTCAATCCGCCAAGCCGTGATGCAGCCTCGTATCCGGTAAACTTGCAAGGACGCTTCGTGTCGCCTGAAGAATTCCGCCGCTATGGCCATGAGCTCATCGACTGGCTGGCCGACTATCATGAAAGCCTGGCCGACCGGCCGGTGATGGCGAAGACCAGGCCCGGCGAGATCCGCGACGCCCTGCCCCCCGCGCCGCCGGGCGAGCCGGAAGATTTTCGCGCGGCGATCGCGGACCTCAATCGCCTCGTCGTTCCGGGCCTTTCGCTTTGGCAGCATCCGCGTTTCTTCGGCTATTTTCCCGCCAACGCGCTGCACGCCGGAATCCTCGGCGACCTCGTCAGCACCGGCCTCGGCGTGATCGGCCTCTCGTGGCAATCGAGTCCGGCGGTGACCGAGATCGAGGAAGTCGTCACCGATTGGCTCAGGCAGATGCTTGGCCTCTCGCCCGCCTGGAGCGGCGTCATCCAGGACACCGCCTCGACCAGCACGCTTGTCGCGCTCATTTGCGCCCGCGAGCGAGCGACGAATTACGCGCTGGCGCGCGGCGGGCTCCAGGGCGAAAGGCGCACACCCCGCGTCTATGGGTCGGCGCATGCGCATAGCTCGGTCGACAAGGGCGCGCTGCTAGCCGGCTTCGGCCGCGACAATCTGCGCCTCGTTCCGTTCGACGCGAAATATGCGATGCGCGCCGACGCGCTCGCCGAAATGGTCAAGGAAGATCTCGCCAACGGCGACCTGCCTTCAGCGATCGTCGCCACGGTCGGCACGACGGCGACGACGGCCATCGATCCGATCGCGGCGATCGCCGAGGTCGCGCGGCGCCACGGCATCTGGCTGCATGTCGACGCCGCGATGGCAGGCAGCGCGATGATCCTGCCCGAATGCCGCTGGATGTGGGAGGGCGTCGAGCGCGCGGACTCGCTGGTGATCAACGCGCACAAGTGGCTCGGCGCGCCGTTCGACTGCTCGGTCTATTATGTGCGCGATCCCGAGCATCTGATGCGGGTGATGTCGACCAACCCGAGCTTCCTCAAGTCCTCGGTCGATGATGAGGTCAAGAACCTGCGCGATTGGGGCATCCCGCTCGGGCGCCGCTTCCGGGCGCTCAAACTCTGGTTCGTCATTCGCGAACAGGGGGTGAGCGGATTGCAGAAGCGGCTGAGGCGCGACATGGCCAATGCGCAATGGCTTAGGGAAAAAGTCGCCGCAACTACGGACTGGCGCGTCGTCGCCCCGGTTCCCTTGCAGACCGTCTGCGTGCGCCACGAGCCGAAAGGTCTCGAAGGCGAGGCGCTCGACGCCCACACAACCGCCTGGGTCGAGGCGGTCAATCGCTCGGGCGCGGCCTATCTGACGCCAGCCGTCCTCGACGGGGGCTGGATGGCGCGCGTCTCGATCGGGGCGCTGGCGACGGAGGAAGCGGACGTCGCCGCGGTCTGGGCGGCGATGCGGCAAGCGGCGGAGGCGCAATAGCCATGCCACAGGATTGTCACGCCATGATGCGACAGCGCTCGACCTCGGGTTCGGCTCAATTAGCGGTGATTTGAAATGACAAATGAGCGCATCTTGGCGCCTTGCCGCTGTGGCAAAGTCGAGCTTGAGATCGACGGGGCGCCGATCTTGCGAGGCATTTGCTATTGCGCCAGTTGCCAAGAAGCAGGTCGCCGGCATCAGGCGGCGCCCACCGCGGATTTTGTCTTGGCCGAGGATGGCGGCACGGACTACGTTCTCTATCGCAAGGATCGAATACGCTGCAGCCGAGGCGGAGACCTTCTTGAGGAGCGACGGCTGAAACCGGCTTCGCCGACAAGGCGGATGTTCGCCCGCTGTTGTAACACCGCGATGTTCGTCGACGTCACCGTGGGTCACTGGCTTACGATCTATCGCGGCCGCCTTCCGAACAATATTCCCCGGGCGAGCATGCGGCTGATGACCGCAGAGCGGCCGGCGGGTGTGACTTTGCCCGACGATATGGCCAACTATCCCGGCCGCTCCGGAAAATTTATGCTGAAGCTGCTTCGCGCGTGGATCGCAATGGGGTTCAGACGTCCGGCCATCGAGGGCGTGCCGTAGGCGGTAATCGTAGAGCGAACGCATGGCGCAAAGATCTTAAATTCTACGGCTGGGGGCGTGAGGGCGAGGGCCTCAGCGACGACGAACGCTCGCGCGTCTTCCGTTTCGTCGCCGAGAAGCTCGGCGCCGAGCCGCGGGCTTCCGGCCCGCCGCCGCAAGCCTCAGAGATCACGCTCAAGGGCCCGCGCATCTCAGCCCCCGCTTCCCTCGCCAGCTTGCTGACGGAGGATCCGCACGAGCGGCTCCTCCATACCTATGGCAAGTCCTATCCCGAGACCGTGCGCGCGTTTCAGCGCGACTACGCCAATGCGCCGGACTTGGTCGCCCTGCCCGAAACCGAAGCCGACATCGCCGCATTGTTCGACTGGGCGAGCGGCGCGAGAATCGCCGTCGTTCCGTTCGGCGCCGGTTCGTCGGTCGTGGGCGGCGTCGAGCCGATCGTCGGCGACACGTACAAGGGCGCAGTCAGCCTCGACATGCGGCGCCTGAACCGCGTGCTCGAAGTGGATGCGGTGAGCCGCGCCGCGCGCATCCAGGCCGGCATCCTGGGCCCCGCGATCGAAGCAGCCCTCAAGCCGCATGGCTTCGCTTTGCGCCATTATCCGCAAAGCTTCGAGTTCTCGACCCTCGGCGGCTGGATCGCCACCCGCTCGGGCGGACACTTCGCCACCCTCTACACGCATATCGACGACCTCGTCGAAAGCCTGCGCACGGTGACGCCCGCGGGAATCATGGAGTCGCGACGCCTGCCCGGCTCGGGCGCGGGCCCCAGCCCCGACCGCATGATGATCGGCTCGGAGGGCTCGCTTGGCGTGATCACCGAGGCGTGGATGCGGCTGCAAGGGCGCCCGCGCTTCCGCGCCGACGCGGTGTTCGGTTTCCCCGATTTCTTCGCCGCCGCGCGGGCTGTCCGCGCCGTCTCGCAGGCGGGTCTCCATCCGTCGAACCTGCGCGTCATCGACAACCACGAGGCGGGAACCTACGGCGTCAACGCCTATGAGGAGAGCTTGCTCGTGCTCGCCTTCGAATCCGCCGACCATCCCGTGCACGGCTGGATGGCGCGCGCGGTCGAACTCATGGCTGACAACGGCGGGCGGCGTCACTCAGACGAAGCCGCGGCTTCACGCTGGCGCACCGCCTTCATTCGCATGCCCTACGGACGCGAGCTCACCGTGCCGATGGGCGTCATCAACGACACGTTCGAGACCGCCATCACCTGGAATCAATTCGAGCCGTTCCACGAGGCCGTGCGCAAGGCCACCGAAGACGCGCTCGTCGAGGCGACCGGCCGCAAGGGATCCGTCTCGACCCGCTTCACTCATGTCTACCCGGATGGGCCGGCGGTCTATTACACGTTCAACGTGCTTGGCGATCGAGGCCGGCTCATCGAGCAATGGCGGCGCATCAAGACGCGCGCCTCCGACGCGCTGATCGCGGCCGGCGGCACGATCACCCACCATCACGCGGTGGGCCGCGACCATATGCCGTGGTATCGCGCGCAGCGCCCCGACCTCTTCGGCAAAGCGTTCGCCGCGGCGAAGAGCGCGCTGGACCCGGCCGGGATCATGAACCCCGGCGTGCTCGTCCCGTGAGCTTTGGCGGCGCTGCAGCCGCGAGCCACGTCAAACCTTCTTTTGGCCGGGATGAATTTCGGTTTCGGAAGCCACAGAGTGCTTGACCAGCCGCTCATAGTCCGCGGCGGTTCTCAGCAGCACCGCGTCCTGCGAAGCCCGGTTGTCCGCATGCTTGGCGAGACGGTCATAATCAGCCGCGATTCTGAGCATCATCGCTCTTGCCGTCGGATCCACACAGTCGTCGGCCAGCGTCCGCATTTCTTCGGCTCGCATGCGCCAATGGGCCGCGGTCTTGAAGACGTCGCTCGGGTCTCGAACGCCCTCTCGCTTCATCGCGTTCCTCCTGCCCCCAAGAGACGCGGTATCACGCGGACAACCACCGCGCCACGGGCGCAAAGTTGACGCGCGCCCGGCGCGGGCGCGCGCCCCTATTTCGTGGGCGCCGTCTCAGGCAAAGTCGCCAGGATCGGCAGAACCAGGACGGCCACGACCGCGATCATGGCGCCCGGGACCATTGTCGAACCGGTTCGTTCCGTCAGCACCTGGGCGACATAGGGAGTGAGGCCGCCGAAGATGGCGGTGGCCGACGTCGCCCCGAGCGCCAGACCGCTGATGCGGCCCTCCCCTGGAAATTGTTCGGCGGTCGTGATCGCGCCGACGGCGCTGATCGCGCCCGCGACGCCAGCGAGGATCAAGGCTCCCCAAAGCGCGTAGGACGGCGAGCCCTGGGCCATCCAATAAAAGAGCGCCACGGGTAGGATCGCGCTTAACGCGCAGAGCGAGATCAGAACAGGCTTCCGGCCAAGCCGGTCAGACAACATCCCTGCAAAGGGCGTGACGACGATGACCGCGATCGCGGCGGCTGTGGAGAGCCGAAGCGACTCGCTCTCATTGAGCTTTCCAACGGAAACCAGGAATGCGGGCACATAGGTGATCCCGACATAATAGGTGATCGATCCCAAGCCGGAGATGGCGAAGGCCCTGAGAATGCCGAGGCGCTGGTTGGTCAGCGCGTCAAGCAGCGGACGCTTTGGCACGGTGCCGCTCGCCTGCTGCCGTTCGAACTCGGGCGATTCCTGCATCGTCGTGCGGGCGACGCCCACGCTCCCCGCGAGAGCGGCGCCGACGAGAAAAGGGATGCGCCATCCCCACGATTCCAAACTTGCGGAGCTCATCGAACTCACGGTCACCAAGCAGACGCCGACTGCGAACAGTCCCCCGATCTCGCTCGACGCGGAGGCCATCGACGCAACCAAGCCGCGCCGCGTGCGAGGCGCGGCTTCGAGCAGATAGGCGACAACCGCATTGTACTCGCCGCCGACCGAAAACCCCATGACGCAGCGAAGAGTGAAGAGAAGCCAGCCAGCCGCTCCGCCCGCTTGAGCGTAGGTCGGCAGCAAGGCCGTGCCGAACATCGTCACGGTCATGAGCGCGACCGACAAGAGCATCGTGCGCCGGCGCCCGAATCGATCCCCGATATGGCCAAAGAAAACGCCGCCGAGCGGTCGCAAAAAATAGGCGATTGCGAATGCAGCCAGAGTCGTGTTGAGCGCCGTCCCGCCGGGGCCGAAGAACACCCGCGACAACACCGTGGCGAGGTAAAGATAGAGGGTGAAATCGTACCATTCCACCACCGTCGAGAACGCCGCGATGGCGATCGAGGCGCGAGACATGGGCTTCGAGGGACGAGAGTTGGCCATTCGCGTTCGCAACTCTCAAGTTATCTCGCGCTCTCCGCGGGAGATCGCCTTCATTCGTTAGGTCCGCACTAAAAGGCCCCGCGTCGAAAGAGCTGTGCGCGCATCAAACCGTGATGGCTCGCTCGTAGCGAATCATTTCCGCGACCGCTCAATCAAGAGCGCCAAGAGCGCGCTTAAAGACCTCGGAATGCGGTGCGTTGCAGTGTAGGCGAAACTCGGTGAGAACGGCCCAGCGCAAGCGTCGGGCCGAATGAACGAGGTTTTTCCCTGGCCGCCGCGCACCCCGCCGCGAGCCGGTCCATAGAGATGTTGTCTCTTGGCTGGTGCAGGCTGGCGACGTCAGTCGAATTCAACGCGTAGTAAGCTCCTCCCAGGCTGCAGCCACGCGTGGGCGGAAGACATTCACAAAAGTGTTTATCGCAACGGAAAACCACTTAATCTCTTTTTCTCGGTATTGATTATCGCGAATGCGAGGGAAACGCGTCGAGGTTCCTACCTCTAGCTTTCCATCGGGCTTGCGAGTCCATGTCAGCCGCAGTCCAGATTTTTCAAACTCTGAACTGATTACATCGCGCTCAGCTTCAATGCGATTGACCACCTCGACAGCCAGCTGAGAGGTCCTGCTGTAGCCGAGAAACACCCCGGCTTCGTTCTTCGCCGAGTAAAAATAACAGGTAACCCATGGGTCTCGTGTCGGCAGTGGGAAGAATATGTTGCTTTCAGCCAGAGGCTTCGCAAATGGTTGCTCTCTATCATCGAGTTTTAGGCGGTCGATCAACTCCGTCCAGAATCCGAGCATCCATCTCTGGCGTTCATCAAGTCGCCTTGTCGTATCTTCAACGTGCGCAACGTCCTCGCTGACATAAAGATCAGGTGCCCCCAAGTCGACAATGGTCCGATTAACGATCAGCGTCTTTGCGAGAACACGAGACTGAACTATCCAACTCCTATGAGCAAGCTCGAAGGCTTGCGCTTCCACAAGTCCGAAGGTGAACTGCAAACTTGTCGCCGCCTGCAGGTACTCCGCAATAGCTTCAACCCCCTCCCGTATGCCATCCCCTACGACCAACAGAAGGAGGCGTCCTTTCTGAAGGTTGCGGGTCACATTGTCGATAAACGCTGCTTTGTCGAAGTTAGGGATTCCCCCAGCGTCGCAGACATGGGCTGCAAGATCAAAGTTCTGTTCCTTACGGGCCCTGGCCGCTTCTCGCTGAAGATCGGAAAAAGTCCATTTCTTGAGCGCCCGCGCATAGTCCAAGATTTGGGCGACGACCTTTCGGCGGGCTTCCGGACTCCGCCACAGCTTGCATTCCACGAGCGTGGGCATTCCCAAGGGATTTATGAATAGGGCATCGATGTACCCGGCAGCCCTGCTGTCGAGCTCTTTGCAGATCGGGATCAGTGGCCCATAAGCTGGATCGAGTTCTTGGACGGGCATCGCTTGTGGATGCGTGAAAATGAGGTCTTGCAGCCAAGCCTCGTCGTACCCATCCGACTGTGTACTCACGCTGAGAGCTAGCGGAGGAAGGAACTCGACTGCCGGATATCGGCTCAACCAAAACCAGAGGGGTATGCTGACGGGTCATTTCGCTTCGTCCCCATTTTGCGTTCCGCAAACTCGCGGTCGAGACGCCGCTGCCAGATGGCGAGCCGCCTGCCCTTTGAAGCTCTAGCCCGGTAACTGCTTAAGGTCGTCGAGCCGGTTCTCGCCCGGCCACATCGCGCCAAGCAAGATCCACATTGGTGGAGGCGGGTATGTATTGAGTTCGAAACGTGCGCAGAAGCTGTCACCAGCCCGATATGTAACGGCGTACACTGCCCTCACTGACCTGGGGGCATGGCCTCGCTCGGTCGTTTCTCCCATGTTACGGGCGAGGCCGCTGACCTCACGGCGCCCGTGCCTTAGGCTCGGCCTTAAGCGCATGGCGATGGGGCGGCGCTCGTCGATGGGAAGACCAGCGCCAGCTGCGGAAAAGAATTTGCGCCTTCACTTTACGAAAAACAGAATTCATGCTATAAAGCTCTCCATTGGCAAAAACGAACCGGCGCCGCAGTCGGGACGCGGAGCCATGCGTTTGGTGCATTTCTCACCGAGATCGAAGCGGAGGGCGATTTTTTTATTTTTCTCGCCCGCAACCCATTGAAAAGTCTCGATTCGGAAAAATAAACGCTAGTAAGCGCTAGTAAATTTACTAGCGCTTACTAGCGTTTACGCTCATTTAAGCTCGTTTATTTGCTGCCGTTTGAAATCGACCTATGCAAAACCAGCGGGGCGCCGCGCGCTGGCACGCTGACCCTCGGCGCCGAGGCGGGTCACGCCCCCAGGGCCGCGGCGATCTCCTCCCGCAGGCCGTCCGCGGTCTGGGGCGCAAGACCGACGGCCTCGAGCGCGCGAGCGGCGGCCTCGACCAATTCCGCGTTCGAGGCGGCGCGCTCGCCATTGGGCAGGGCGAAATTGTTCTCGAAGCCGACCCGCGCATGGCCCCCGAGCAGCGCCGCGGCGGTGACGCAAGCGGTCTCCCGGCGGCCGAAGGCGCAGGCGCTCCACGCGTGGAACCGGGGCATATCCGGCCCGATGAACGGCAGCAGGTCGCGCGGCAAGGCGGTGCGGGTGAGCGCGAAGCGGCCGAGCACATAGAGGACGGAGAGCTTGTCGAATGGGATCAGCCCCTGTTTCACCATCGCCCCCAGGCGCTCCGCGTCGCTCGGCGTGTACAGGATGATCTGCGGGTGGACGCGCATCTGCTTGAGCTTGCCGAGGAAGACGCAGAAGTCCTTCTCGTCGGACGCCTTCGGGGGCAAGCTCCCTCAGCGCCAGCGAGACGGCTTCGGGGTTGGTCTTGATGACGGCGGCCCTTTGCTCGGCCGGCGAATAGCGGCCAAGCGATTCGCTGGTGATCTGCACCACCAGCCGGTCCCCGACGGCCTCACAGATCTGCGCCATCGTCGCGCGATAGACCTCGGGATCGAGGCAGTGCTGGCCCTCCGCGTCGCGCACGTGCAGGTGGATCATCGAGGCGCCGCACTCGAGGCATTCCGCCGCGGTGCGGGCGAGTTCGTCCGCTGTCAAGGGCAGCGCCGGGTGGTCGGCCTTGGTCCTGCGCCCGCCATTGGGGGCGACCGCCAACACGACCCGTCCGCGCGCATCGTTCACGGTCATGGGCCTCCGCCTTTCCGCCCCTCTCCTTCGGCGCGTAGAGTGGCCGAGTCGCTTCTCGCCCACGATCATACACGCCAATGACGCATATATTGCACCGAGTTGTAAACGTTGTCATGCCGGTCGCGGTTTCCGGCTCGGGCGTCGAAATCGTCGACGTGGAGGGCCGGCGCTATCTCGACGCATCGGGAGGCGCGGCTGTCTCATGCCTCGGCCATGGGCATGCCGAGGTGCTTGCCGCGATGCGGCGGCAACTCGACGCCGTGGCCTATGCGCACACTGGCTTCTTCACGACCGAAATCGCCGAGCGCCTGGCCGACCGGCTGATCGAGGACGCGCCGCCGGGCATGAGCCATGTCTATCTGGTCAGCGGCGGTTCGGAGGCGATCGAGGCGGCGCTCAAGATGGCGCGCCAGTATTTCGTCGAGATTGGTCAGCCTCAGCGGGCCCATGTCATCGCGCGGCGCCAGAGCTATCACGGCAATACGCTGGGCGCCCTTGCGGTCGGCGGCAACGCCTGGCGGCGAGCCCAGTTCGAACCCTTGCTGATCGAGACCCATCACATCGACCCCTGCTACGCATATCGGATGCAGCGGGAAGGCGAGAGCAACGCAGACTATGCGGCCCGAGCCGCGCAGGCGCTGGAGGATGAGATCGTCGAGATCGGTCCCGATCGCGTCATCGCTTTCGTCGCCGAGACCGTGGTCGGCGCGACCGCGGGCGCTGTCCCTCCGATCGGCGATTATTTCAAGCGCATCCGCGCGATTTGCGACCGCTACGGGGTCTTGCTCATTCTCGACGAGGTGATGTGCGGCATGGGACGCACCGGAACGCTGCACGCCTGCGAACAGGAGGGGATCGCGCCCGACCTCATGGCCGTCGCCAAGGGCCTCGGCGGCGGCTACCAGCCGATCGGCGCGGTCATGCTGACGCAGCAGATCGCCGAGGCGTTCGCGAAGGGCTCGGGCGCCTTTCAGCATGGGCATACCTATATGGGCCATCCTGTAGCCGCCGCGGCGGCGCTGGCGGTGCAGGATGTCATCCGCAGGGATGGGCTGCTCGCCAACGTGGTCGGGATGGGCGCAAGAACTCGAGCGGCGGCTCAAGGAGCGCTTCGGTCAGCACCCGTTTGTCGGCGACATTCGCGGACGCGGCCTCTTTTGGGCGCTTGAGCTGGTCAGCGATCGCGCCAGCAAGCGGCCGTTCGATCCCGCGGCGAAACTCCATGCGCGCTTGAAGCGCGAGGCGATGGCCCGCGGTCTCATGGTCTATCCGATGGGCGGGACAATCGATGGGGTGAACGGCGATCATGTTCTGTTGGCGCCTCCCTTTATCGTCGAGGGGAGCCACGTGGACGCGATCGCTGAACGCCTCGGCGCCTCGCTCGAGGCGGCGCTCGCCGATGTCCGATAGCCCCGTAAGGGCCGCGAGCGCGCCATCAAAAGAGCGCAGTGCTTGCGGAAAGGCGGGGCTTTCCCAATATCCGGGCCTTCGACCGCCGATTCGGCGCCGCAAGAGACTGTCGAGAGGACTTGATTTCGTGGCGATACGCTTCCGACGGCCTATGCTTCTGCTTTTGCCCGCGGTTTTCGCCGCCGCCGCCTTCGCGCAGCAAGAGCCGCTCGATCTAACTGCGCCAGCCCAGGCGGCGCAAAAGTCGGCCAAATCGTCGAAGGCCGCTCCTGCCCCGATTCCAGCCGACGAAGCGGTGCAGCGGGCCAACGCCTGGCTCGATGCGGCCCGCGTCATGACCGCCGACTTTGTTCAGATCGGGCCGAACGGACGGCGTTCCGAAGGACAGCTGAGCGTGTCTCGCCCCGGCCACATGCGATTCGAGTACACCGACCCGCCGCGGTTCGAGATCGTGGCCGACGGGCGCAGCGTCGCCATCATCGACAAGAAGCTCAACACCCAGGACGAATATTTCATCGGCCAGACGCCGCTCAAGTTTCTGCTCTCCGACCACATCGACTTGGCCCGCGACACCCACCTCCTGAACGTCTCTCAAGAGGGCAACACGATCACCATCGAGCTCGAGGATCGGGCCGCGCTCGGGGGCACGGCGCATCTTTCGCTTGTCTTCGACGCTTCGACCTTCGCGTTGAAGCAATGGACGGTCATCGACGCCCAAGGCTTCCAGACGGTCGTCACTCTGTTCAATGTCGACCTGAAGACCCAACCGGACCCGGCGCTCTTTCACATCGACGAGAACCAGCCGGCCAACCAGCTCGGCAACCGCAGGCGCTGAGACCGAGCCTGTGGGCAATGACCCAATGATGCTTGCGCTTCCCCCTTCGGCCGGGCAAGTGGCTAACCGCCTCCCCCGGAGCCGCTCATGACGTTTTCCATCGCCACGTGGAACATCAATTCGGTGCGCCTGCGCATCGATCTCGTGGTCCGATATCTCGTCGAGCACCAGCCCGACGTTCTGTGTCTGCAGGAAACGAAATGCCCTGACGCCAATTTCCCTTCTGGCGCTTTTCGAGACGCGGGCTATCCCCATATCGCGATCAATGGGCAGAAGGGCTATCACGGCGTGGCGATCGTCTCGCGCCTGCCGCTCGCGACCTTCTCCAAGCGAGACTTTTGCGCCAAAGGCGACGCGCGCCATCTGCATGTCGTTCTTGGCGCCGAGGCGCAGGGGCTCGAACTTCACAATTTTTATGTCCCCGCGGGCGGCGACGAGCCGGACCCCGAAATCAACGTCAAGTTCGCCCACAAGCTCGCCTTCGTCGACGAAATGGTCGACTGGGCCACGCACGAGAAGCCGGCTGCGCAACGGTCGATCCTGGTCGGCGATCTCAACATCGCGCCGCTTGAGCACGACGTCTGGAGCCACAAGTCTCTCTTGAGCGTCGTGAGCCATACGCCGATCGAGGTCGACAAATTGAAACGGGCGCAGGCCGCCGGCCCTTGGGTAGATGCGTTGCGCAAATTCGTGCCCGACAACGAAAAGCTTTACACTTGGTGGAGCTATCGCTCGCCCGATTGGTCGAAGGCCAATAAGGGACGGCGCCTCGACCACATTTGGGTGAGCCCCGAGCTCTCCGACTCGGTCAAATGGATGCGCGTTCTGCGCGACGCTCGCGGATGGGAGCGCCCGTCCGACCACGTTCCGGTCATGATAAGGTTGGAGTTGTAGCTGCCCTCGCCTTGCAGCAGCGGAAGCAAAAACCAGCGAGCCGTGACGACCCGACGTTTGATCAAATGGGCGGCGAGTTCGGCGCTCACGCTTGTCGTCTTCGCGGCGTTCGCCTGCGTCTATCTGTTCTATCGCTCCATGCCCGACTATTCGGGGACCGAAAGACTGCCGGGTCTGTCGTCCGAAGCTCGCGTGTGGCGCGACGCTTACGGCGTCCCACACATCTTTGCCGGCTCGATGGACGACGCGGCGCGCGCGCTCGGATACATGCATGCGAGCGAACGGATGTTCCAAATGGACATCCTGCGCCGTGTCGGCCAGGGGCGCATGGCCGAGATCCGTGGGCCCGATCTTCTGCCCGTCGACAAGTTCATTCGGACCCTCGGCTTCTACCGTGAGGCCGAAACGAGTTTTTCGGCGCTTTCCCCCTGGGCGCAGAAGCGGCTTGAGGCTTACGCCGAGGGTGTCAACGCCTTCCTGGCAAGCCACGCGCTCCCGCCTGAGTTCCTCCTGGTTGGCGATAGACCCGAGCCCTGGAAGCCGGCCGATAGTCTGGTGATCGGGAAGATCGAAGCCTACCAGCTGTCGCAGAACTTCAAGCTGAAGCTCCTCCGCGCCCGTCTCATAGCCAAGCTCGGAGAGGAGCGGGCGAACTGGCTTTTTCCCGGCGCGCGGCCTGGGGATCCAATCACGACCCTTCCGGAGACAAGCGAGACTCACGCGAGCAACGACAGGATCGATGATGAGCTTGGCGCCTTGACCGGAATCGGAAAAGGCGCGTCGAACGAATGGGTGGTCGCGGGATCGCGAACGCTGACCGGAAAGCCGATCCTCGCCAATGACCCCCATCTCGAACTCAGCGCCCCCATCCTTTGGTATCTGGCGCGAGTTGTCACATCCGAAGGGTCCGTGAAGGGCGCTACAATTCCCGGCGCCCCGGTCTTCGTGCTTGGCCAGAACGATTCGATCGCCTGGGGGCTGACGACCGCGGATTCGAACGTTCAGGACCTCTTCATCGAAACCATCGATCCTTCCGACCCCTCGAAATATCTCAGCCCCGACGGACCGAAGCCATTCGAGACCCGGGAAGAGACGATTCATGTGAAAGGCGGGGCCGACGTTAAGCTTACGATCCGCGCGACCCGGCATGGTCCTGTTCTCTCCGACGTCAGCGCGGACTTGGCGAATTTCGCCGGGCCTCAAAAGGCGGTCGCCCTCGCCTTCACCGGGCTTGGCGATCGCGACACGACGGCCGAAGCCATGATTCGGGTCAATTCCGCGCGAAACTGGGGCCAATTTCTCGATGCGCTCCGCCTTTATCAGACCCCGACCCAGAACTTTGTCTTTGCCGATGTCAGCGGCGAAATCGGCTTCTTGAACCCCGGCTTGGTTCCCTTGCGAAAGTCCGGGCTCGGCCTCGTCCCGGTCGATGGCGCGTCGGGCGCCGCCGACTGGACTGGCGTGATCCCATTCGAAGAGTGGCCGCAGCTGCACAACCCGGAAACCGGCTTCGCCTTTAACGCCAACAACGCCAATTTTTCCGACGATCACACGCCAGTTTTCGGCCAGGACTACGAGGAGACTTTCCGAGCCCGCCGTATCCAGCAATTCTTCGATGCGATCGACAAGCACAGCCTTGAAACCTCGGCCGCGATGCAGGCCGACCACCTGTCCCTGGACGTCAGGGACTTGCAGCCGTTCATTGCAATGATTGCGCCATCGGACGAGCGGGCGCGGAAGGCGCAGGCGATGTTGCTCAGCTGGAACTCGGTGATGGACAAGGACCGCGCCGAGCCGCTGATCTACACCGCATTTCTCAGATCGCTCCATAAGATCCTGATCGAGGACAAGACCGGGCTGCCGATGAAAGAGAAAGGGCCGTTCGCCGCTACGACACTCATATCGCTGATGCGCGACCATCCTGAGTGGTGCGACTCTCCGGGCCGGGCCGATACAGACTGCCGTAAGGCGCTCGGGCGCGCCCTCGACGACGGACTGGCCTTGCTCGTCAAGCGCGACGGCGCCGATATGAGCCGTTGGACCTGGGGCTCTGAGCACAGAGCGGTGCTTCGGCACCAGGTCTTCAGCCATGTTCCGGTTCTTGACCGGCTGAGCGATCTCAGCGTTTCCTCGAGCGGCGGCTTCTACACGCTCGATCGGGGCGGCGGCTCCGAAATTGTCCCGGATCTGCCGTTCGCCCGGACCCACGCAGGCGGTTTTCGCGGGCTTTATGACTTGGGGGACCCTGAAAAGTCCCGCTTCATGATCGCGACCGGAGAATCGGGCCATATCTTTTCGCGCCACTACGGCGACCTCACTCCCCTCTGGAATGACGTCGATTCGTTCACGCTCGCGGGCTCGGAAGACGAACTCAAAAAAGCCGGCGCGCAAGAATTGAAGCTCGAGCCTTGATGATGGGCGCCCGAATCCAGCGACACTACGTCGAGCCGCCGACCAGCTTCCAGCGCGGAGCGTAGCCGTATGCTTGCCGTAATCCTGCGGTAGCCGGCGGGCTTTCCAGCGAGTAAAGTCAATTCGATGAGCCAAACGCGGCAATTGCTGATCGTGGATGACGACACCGACCTGCGTCTGGCGCTGGTCGAACAGTTGGCTCTGCATCCCGAGTTTCAGGTCCAGGCGGTCGAGACGGCGGAAGCCGCGCTTGATGCAGTCGCAACCAGCACCCCCGATCTCATCATCATGGATGTCGGCCTTCCCGATCTTGACGGGCGCGAGGCGGTCAAGCGAATGCGCCGGGACGGGTATCGTCGCCCCGTCATCATGCTCACAGCGCATGATTCGGACGCGGACGCCGTATCCGGCCTTGATTCCGGCGCCAACGATTACGTGGGCAAGCCGTTCCGGTTCGTCGTTCTTCTCGCCCGTATCCGCTCGCAGCTCAGGCAATATGAAGCCAGCGAGGATGCCGAGTTCCAGGTCGGGCCCTACACGTTTCGGCCGACGTCGAAGAACCTCGTCGACCCCCAGGGGGTCAAATTGCGCCTGACCGAGAAAGAAGCGGCGATCCTGCGGTATCTCCATCGCGCCGAACAACAGCCGGTGGCGCGCGAGACGCTGCTCAAGCATGTCTGGGGCTACAACGCCAACGTGACGACTCACACGCTCGAGACGCACATCTATCGTCTGCGTCAGAAGATCGAGAACAATCCGGCCGAAGCGCAGCTTCTCGTCACAGAAGGCGGCGGCTACAAGCTGGTGGCCACCGGGGCGCCGGGGGGGCAGACGGAGTGAAGCTCGACGACGAGGTCCTGCGGCTCGGGCAGACACGTCCTTTCGACCTCCTGCCGCGCGAAGCGGTGCAATTGATCGCGTTTTCATGTGAAAAACGGCGCTTGAGGGCGGGTGAAGCCTTGTTTTTCGCCGGCGAAACCGCCGATTTGGGGTATTTCGTCAATTCGGGCGCGATCATCCTGCTCAAGGACGACGCGGAGCCGAAAGCCGAGCGGCGCGTCGGGCCTGGCGCCCTCGTCGGCGAGAGCGCGCTTTACGCCCCGACCACCCGTCGCGTCAGCGCGCGCGCGGCCGAGGACGCGGTCGTGATGCGGATCCCGCAGGAGATGTTCCGGCGTGTTCTGGCGGAGTTCCCGGCCGGCGCCGAGAAGATTCGTGCGGCCCTCGCCGCGCGGACGCGCCACCTGGTCGACGGCCTGGAAGCCACTCGGGTGAAGTCGTTCGAGGGCCCGCTCGCGTCGAGACCGCGGGCCGCGCAGTGACCGCCGAAGCGCTGAGCGGCCTCTCCTCGCTACGCGCTCCAACATCGGAAGACATCGACGCCCTCGCCCGGGCCGCATTCGAACGGCTGCCGGATTCATTCCGGCGGCTCAGCGACGGTCTCGTCATCCAGGTCACCGATTTCCCGGACGACGAGACGCTCAACGAGATGGACGCCGAGAGCGAGTTTGACCTCTTGGGCCTTTTTCGCGGCCGCGGGCTCGCTCAGCGCGGCGCAACCGAAGAGACGGGCGAATTGCCCAACATGATCTGGCTCTATCGCCGGCCGCTGCTCGACTTCTGGTGCGAGGGCGAGGATACACTGGACGAGGTCGTGACCCACGTCCTCGTCCACGAGATCGGCCATCATTTCGGGCTCTCGGACGCCGACATGGAGGCGATCGAACAGTCGGCGCGATGATCGATTCGCCTTTGGCGCGCGGCCGGGAGGGCGTGAAAGCGCCGAAATGAGCCAGATTTCGGCGCCTTCACAAGGGCGTCACGCAAGCTGTAGAGTAAGGACGCGGCCGGATTCGGAGACGGCCGCGGCAACCTGCGGAGGACGGAGCGTCGGGTTTGACGGTTCATGTTCGGTCAGTCTCGCCGGCGAATTGCCCGGCCCTCGTCTTGAACGCGGACTTCCGTCCGCTCAGCTATTATCCGTTGTCGATCTGGTGCTGGCAGGACGCGATCAAGGCGGTCTTCCTCGACCGGGTCAACATCCTGTCGGAATACGACACGCTGGTGCGCAGCCCGAGCTTCGAGATGCGCCTGCCCTCGGTGGTGTCGCTCAAGAGCTACGTCAAGCCGACCCGCTTTCCCGCCTTCACCCGGTTCAACGTTTTCTTACGCGACCGCTTCACCTGCCAATATTGCGGCCAGCGCGAGGACCTCACCTTCGACCATGTCGTTCCGCGCTCGAAGGGCGGGATCACGACCTGGGAGAACGTGGTCGCCGCCTGCTCGGAGTGCAACCTCAAGAAGGCCGACATGCTGCCGGCGACGGCGCGCATGTGGCCGGCGAAGAAGCCCTATCAGCCGACCGTCCACGACCTGCATCAGAACGGGCGCCTGTTCCCCCCCAACTATTTGCACGAGAGCTGGATGGATTATCTTTACTGGGACAGCGAGCTGGAGGAATAGGCCCGCCGGCTCGCGCCGAGCAGCAGGCGGCAGGCGCCGGGATGGCCCTTGGCGCAACCAAGGCGCGAGTTGCTCGCAAGCAAATCCAAATAAAAACAAGGAAAAGTCCTTGCATTTCGTTGGATTCCTTTGGTGGAATCGGGACTTTTCAAAGGGTTACGGGCGAAAAAATAAAAAAATTCTTCCATTTCCAACTCGCGTCGCAGGTTGTCGGGAAACGTCTCTTCGCTCTTTAGCGCGCTCCTTCATGCCCTTCCTGCCGCTGCCGACGCTTTGCCGCGACCCAAGGATTTCGGTCATCCGAAAGTATACGAAGGATTTCTGGTTTAAGCCAAGATTTTGTTGAGCTCTTATAGCATTAACTGTTGGCAACGGAAATTCCGCATGTTGTGTGGCGGGAGACGGGCCCAAGGCGTCCTGGCCGGGCTTGTCCCAGCCATCCACGCGTTTCAGCGCAGAGAACGACCGCAAGCGGACGACGAGGTCACAAAGCGTTGTTTCTGAGGCCCTTGCGACTATCCGACGCGCTGCCGGGGTCGTCTCTGAGGCGGCGCGGCGTGGACGGCCGGGTCAAGCCCGGCCAGGACGGCAGAGGCTCCGAGGCGAGTCGGAAGCAGCCGACCAACAGCTAGCGCTATAAGAGCCTTTTGTTCAATAGGCGCGTCGGCCTGCTCAGACGAAAACACGTTCTAGTTGCACCAAAGGAGCGAAGCGACAACGTCGCGCCCAACGGAAGACGTCTGACGACGTCAACCGCTCACCGCTGAGGACCGGGCGTGTCGGCGATGAACGCGCCGCCGGCGACCACGCGGGGCGGACAACCCTCAATTCGACATATTTAGCAGGAGCTTGTGGACAAGCATCTCGCGCTGATATGAGCTTTTCGTACTCGAATTATTAACGATCGGGGTGCTGGACGGGGAGCAGGACATCTCTCGGGGGAGAGAGAAATCGGATGCGAGGACTTCGAGCCATGGAAGGCACGGCAAAGCGGCAAGTGAACGCTGAAGAAATGCTCGCGGAGTTGAGGCGAGCGCTGGAATCGTCAACGCCTGCGCCTGACGCTCCGCCGCCCCCCGCGTCGACGGCGCCCAAGTCCAGTTCCCCACGCCGGGAGACTCGGCGTTCGCACTGGGGGATCGACCCTCCTGTCAAGGAGAACGCCGGCAGCTCGATCGGACGGCGGAGTGACCTTCAAAAGTCGACGCCCCCCGGCTCCCGCCGCCGGACACTGACAGCCGGAGCGATCGCGCTGGCGGGCGCAGCCGTGGTTGGCGCGAGCTTTGCCCTTACGTACAAGCCTCCAGACCCGGCGGAGGGCGAGTCCTCCGTCGGCGCGGCGGCGGCGCTGGTCAAGTCGCAGAACGCGCCCCTTCTTAAGCCCTCGAGCGACTCCCGCTCGCTGATCGAGGGCAGCCGGCAGGCTCTCCCTTTGCAAGCCGGCGCCTTAGAAGCGCGGCCCGACGCCAGCGCAGCGAACAACGGCTCGGCGCCAGCTCAAGGGAAAGCGGAAGTCGCGCCGAATCTTGCCTTGTCTGGCTTGGAGACGACGGCGCCCGCGCCGGCTCCGCTGGACTCAGCGGCGGTCTGGGCGCCCGCGATAAGGATCGGGCCGGACGGGGCGCCAATTGCGACGGCGCCGCCCTCCCGGGCTTCGATCGCTTCGGCGCCGCCTCTGGCTGAGGCGCCTAAGATGGCGGCCCCGTCGGCAGCCCCGCAAACGGTCAAGCCGGAAAAGGCGTCACTTGCGACGGCGCCGCCCACGCCCGCTTCGGCGCCGCCTGTGCCTCAAGCGCCGAAGACGGCGGTCCCGACGGCCGCCCCGGAAACGGTCAAGCCGGACAAGGCGTCAATTGCTGCAATCCCGCCCATTCGGCCTTCGACCGATTCGGCGCCGCCTCCGGCTGAGGCGCCGAAGCCGAACGCAGCGCGGACAGCATCCGCGTCGAGCGAATTGGGGGAGCCGTCGACGCCGAAGATCGATTCAAGGAAGAAGCCGTCCGAGAAGCCATCCGTGCAAAAGCCCCGCAAAATCGCGAAAGCCTCGGCAAAATCAGTTGCGCAGGCTGAGCGACAATCGACTAGGCCGGCGCCGCCGAAAGAAGCGGAGCGATCGCCTGAGCCCCCGCAGGGCGCCGGCAACCCCGCTCCCGTCGCGCCGGTTAAGGCGCCGTCGGTTCCGCAGCGCGTCGCCGATGGAATGACGCACGCTTTCGGCTACCTGGTGCATTTGCCGGGCGCGCTCGTTCCACACTTCGGCAGTTCAAACCCCGACGCTCATTAAGACTGACGCAGTTCGACGTGAAGCCTGCGCGCGCGGTCCGCGGGATCCGGCCTGCTCATGCCCTGACTATCCGCGCGTGAATCCGCGCTCGCCACAATAGCGCGGACACCGCGAACCAGACGATTGTGGCAAGCGCGAGCGAACCAGCGGCGGCAGCTGGCGCGAGAAGCCATATGACCGCGCCGAAGGCGGCGAGCCCGGCGCTGCCAAGGCCCGCGCCGGTTGCGTCGAGCGCAGCGGCGTTCCTGCCCCGTTTTCGACCTTTCATTCCCTTTTCCTCCTTTCGCTCGCGCTCATGTTTTTCGATCATCGTCGCGCTTGCGAAGAAGATTGCAGGCACAGCAAGGAATAATCCCCCTACGACCGGGCCCCAGACGTTTCCCGCGACGCCCGCCACGACTGTAGCAAGTCCTCCGAGAAAGAAACGCAAGATGAGCTCGGACCAGCGACTGTCCTTGACCGCGGAGACCTTGAAACGGACGACCATTTCCTAGCCCAGCAAGATCTGCTTGAGGCCGATGGCCACCCCAAGCCATGCGACCGTCGCGGCCGCCGTCGCAGTCAGCGCCGAGTAGCGCACACGCATCAGGAGCTGGCAGACCAGAAAGGAGTAAACCGCAAACGCGATCGCCCCGAGAATCATGGATCGCCCCTCGGTGGAGACGTAAGCGCCCCCATGATTTGAGAACGCGAGGGAAAGCGAGACGAGAGCGACTGAAGGCGCGGCTCCGAAGAGGCCCGCAAAGCTTTTGGGACGGAGGACGTCTCCGATCAAGGCGAACAGGGAAACGATGAGGCCTCCGGCCAGAAAACGAATCAAGTACTCCATGATCATTCCCGGCTCCATGTGAGCCACGCGCTCGCCCCCGTGTTGGGGCGCGCTGCTAACTTTAAGGGCCGCGCCGGAAGGGCCGAATGGCCGCCGCGGATGCGCGCGAACTTGGCCACCACTCCCCAGGACTCGCGAAGGATTTCGCGGCCTGCTTGAACGTCAAAAGGGCCGCTTTGGGCCCCTCCCAACCAATAATCTTGAGTTTCTTGTCCTCGAGCTCTTCGGTCGCGATGAAGAACTTCTCGAGCTCTTCCTGGATCGGCCTGGTCAGATCTCGCACGTCTGTCAAAGACTTCTCCGAGTGCGAGCGCAGCGGCACAGCAAACACGCGGTCGTTCCGCTCGGATTTGTTTTTGCTTTTCTGCTCGATCTGAAGAATGCCGATCACGCGGCAGATGACAACGACTCCGGGATACGTCGTCCCGTCATGGACCACCATGACGTCAACGGGATCCCCGTCATCAGCTTTTGTCGAGGGAATGAACCCCCAATCGTGAGGATAGGTCAGACCAGTCAGAAGAGACTTGCGGAGGACAAAGGCTTTAAGCTTTGGATCGTAGGCGAATTTTACGTGACTGCTTCGTGGCGTCTCGATAACGACATGGACGTCGCCATCTTCGGTGAACAGAGGCAGGTTGAAGAGGTTCGGCAGTGCAAGGTCTCCACAATTCCTTCCGCTAACGCGCCAGGAATTCGAATGTGACAATGAACTGACAAGGTAACGGCTTGTTCCGAAATGGAGATCAGTCTTTTATACGTGGGCTGTTTCCAGCGGCTAGGCAATCGCAACGCAATGAATGGCGGCCTCGAAGGCTTTGATGACTTTCTGCATCAGGGGCGCCTCCCAGCAAGCTGATCGGATGACTTAGCCCAACGGCGTCTCGTCAACCGGCGGACGGTGGCTCCTCGCGTCGGGGAGCGTTCCGGCGACGGTGGCGACCCGCTGCCAGACCACGTGACCCTCATCATCACCGCGCGCCGCGCAATGATGCGCCTTCTCCTCAGCCACGAGCGCCGCTCGGTTGCTGAAACGATACTTGAGCGCCCTTGCGTGGATTTCGATGGCTTGATCCAAAGACACGTTCATTGAGCCCTACCCTGCCCGGTCGCAAAATTGTCATATAACGACAGCCGGCCCTCGTCTCAAATCAACTTGGCGGGAGTTGACGCGCGCTGCGCCCCCGCAGCGGGACGCGCTCGCGACCGGGGCGGTCGCCAACTCGGCTTGAGGCGCGGGTTTCAGCCTATTGCTGCGAGGCGCGGAGCTCGCCGGGGCTTGTCTGAGCCGGCGCGGAGCGCCTGAACACGCCGCCGAACAATTGCGCGATGTCCTCGGCCGCCGCGGCGGCCGTGCGCGCAACCCATCCGTGCTGCGCCTGCGGGGGACTTGCGGCGGCGACCCCTGTCGGGCCCGGCGCCGGGGGACTGGCGATGGCGATGTCGGGGATCGGCATTGGCGGCAAGGGCGCCGTAAGGGCTGCAGCTCGCGCCAGAAGTTCGCTGTCGTCATATGTCGGCGATAGCCCTTCGGCCAGCGCGAGGGCGCCGGTCGGCGCGCGGTCGACGCCGGAGGTAATGATCTGCGGCAGCAGTCCATTCTGTGGGGCCGGGCCAAATCCCTTGTTCGACGACGGGATGAAAGCCGGCTGCCCCGAGGTCGAGGCGAGGACGACATCGGCCGGACGAACCGGAGGCATTGGGGCGTCGGCGAAGGCGAGCGCAGCGAGATCGGCCGGCCTGCGCGGCGGCAAGGGCGCCAGAATCTTCGGCCCGGCGCCGCTAGGCGGCTCGTCTGGCGCCGCATCGCTGGCCACGTTGGGCTGCTCCAGTTCGGCGACGGCCTGCGGCTTGGCGGGCGGCGTCGGCGCTGATTCGACTGCGCCGGCGTAAGCCGGGCCGGCCGGCAGATTGCGCTTGGCTTTCGCCACCGCCTCCGGCCCGGAATTGGGGGCCTGCGGCTTGGCCGCCGGCGCCGGTTCGGGGGCGCTGGCGTAAGCCGGACCGGTCGGCAAGTCGCGCTTGGCTTTTGCGACGGCCTCTGGCCCGGCGTCGGCGACCTCGATCGGCGGCTGCGCGCCGCCGCTTCGGCCGCCGCGCGCGTTGCCGCTCGTCGCCACCGTGGTCGTCGCTTCCCCGCCCGCCCGACTCCTCCGCGTCGTCGGCGCCGCCGCCGCCGAACAGCCAGGAGAAGAGCCCGCCGATTCCGCCGCCGCGCGCCATTTGCACCTCGCCGCCGCGGGCCTCGATCTCGGCCCGCGCCTGCTCGAAGCCAGGCATCGGCTTCCCGTCGGCCGGAATGAACACCGTCTTTCCGTCCGGGAACAGCCGGGTCAGCGCGTCGCGGCTCATGCGCGGCCAGTAGCGCACATCGCCGCTGTCGATATGCACCCAGGGCGTCATGCCGGTCGGATAGAAGCCGACGCCGCCCGCCTGCATGCGCATGGCGATGTCGCGGATGCGCGCCGTGCTGACGTCGATGAAGTGGGCGTCGATCGCCTTGCCTTGCATATGCATCGAATGCTCGGCCACCTGTCGCGAGCGCCTGCGCAGCATCGCATTGGTCTGTGGCGACCGGTAGCCGGAGAGGACGTCGAGCGGCTGTGTCGAGCCCGAATTCGCGGTAGACCTCCCAGATGATGTCGAACAGGTGCGGGTCCATCTTGGTCGGCTCGTTCAGCCGCCAATCCCGACAGAACCAGTTCAGCTTATCGAGCACCGCCTGGTCATAGATTCCGTTGACCATGAAGGTGAACGAGCCGGTCTCGTTGGTGTGCTGGTCCGAAAGAAGGATGGTCCGCGTGTCGCCGTTGGCGACCGCCGACTCCGTCGAGTTGGGAGCCAGCCAGCCGACCGTGAACGCCGCCGCCACCGCCAGTTGCGCCGCCGCTCCGCCGCGGCCGGCGCACTTGCTCAGGTTAAAACCCGCCAACAACCCATCCTTCCCCAACACGTCGCGACCGGCGGCGAAGCCGGCGGACTGTGCCTATTCCCATGTCCTACGCTTACGCTTTTGCCGGCCTCTCCCGCCGACCTACGCGACCTCCCGAGCGCCTGTCCCTGGCGCTCCTTGTTCGCATTGTGACGCTCGCGTCACAGTTAAGGCAAAAAGCGATCTATTTGCCGTATAGCCCGATACCATCTTCCTTTCAATCTTGACTTCATCGGCCAAGCATGCCCTCGACCTTGCGAATCAGCCCGTAGACGTCCGGACGCTCCTTGAAATCGCCGAATTCGTCAACGAAATCAGTGAAGTACTCGATGTGAATGGGCAGCGGGCGGGCTAAGAAGACGGTGCGCTCTTTTCCTCCGATCGCCGCTTCGATTCGCTCGTCCGTCCAGCCGGTTGATTCGCCGCCAAGGACGAGCGCGGCCAGGCTCTCAGGGTCTTCGACGCGAATGCAGCCGTGGCTGAAGGCGCGGGTTTCCTCGTCGAACAGCTCCTTCGACGGCGTGTCGTGCAGATAGATCGCATGGTCGTTCGGAAACATGAAGGCGAAACGCCCGAGCGCGTTGTCGTCCCCGGGCAATTGGCGGACCGTCAGCCGGCCGCCGACGGTCTTCACCTCGTAGCCGCGCCGGCTCAAGGCGCCGAGCTTCGACATCATCTCCTTCTTGATGATCGAATTGGGCACCTGCCAGGAGGGATTAATCAGCACGTAGCGCATGACGTTGGAGAAGATCGGCGTCGGCGTCTCCGGTTTTCCGACGATGACGCGCGCCTGATGAATGACCCTGTCGCCCTCCAGCATCGCGAGCGAGAAGTCGGCGAGATTGACCTCGATCCGGCGAGCGCCCATGTCGCGCGGCTCCCAGCGCCACATCTCCATATTCGCCAGGATTGCCGCTCGCTGGCGCGTTGTTGCGCCGGCGAATGTCGAGCTCACGGAGGCGGGATAGATATGGGCGTTGAGCGCCCGCCTGATCCGCCTCGGGGTCGTGTCCGGTTCGAGCAGCGGATCGGGATCAAGATCGGCGCTGAGCGCGCGCGGGCGCCGCCCAGCGACGCCGGGAGCCTCGAGGCGCTTGAGCTCGTCGCGCAGCGCGCGATAGCCCCGCTGCGGCGGGTTGAAGTCGGCGAGCCGTTGGGCTGGATCTGGGGCCAAGGCCGTTTCCGCCAGAGCTACGTCAGGATCGACGACGCTCGGTCTTGCGAAGATGAACGGCGAGACATGGGACGGAACGATGCGCGACCCGCTCGCCTGCTCGGCATAGGCGACCACCGCCGAAGCGATGGTCGTTTCGGCTTCCGCGATTGCGTCCGGGTCGAGGCCAGACCCGAGATTGCGCGGCAGAGCGAAAGCGGACAGGTTGAGGCCATCGTCGGCGGCGCGCCTAAGCTGGGTCAGCGCCGCCCGCCCCGCGTCGGTCAGGCCGTTTTCGCTCACCCACACCGGCACATAAAAGCGCCCGGCGTAGAAGGCCGCAATCGCCCCGCGCGCCGCGCGCCAGTCGCCGCTGCCCAGCGGGTTGCGCCGCTCGCCTCGCGTGACGAGCCGTGCCATGGCCGCTTGCAGCGCGCTTTGGACTGGCGAGAGCGCAGGCCCGGCGGCGGGATCGTAGACGACCGGCGGCGGGAGCTCTTCTGGAGCTGAGGCTGCGGACGCGGCGGGGTCGAGCTTCGGCTCCACTAACCAGCTCGCCTCCAGAGCGGGGCCTCGTGTCGCGTTTCCGGCGGCGAACACCGCGACCAAGGGACTTGTGTCGGCAACGTCGCCGAACTTGAGCGGCGCCTCAGGCGACAGGATCGGCGAAGGGTCGGCAAAGGCGACGCTTGCGGCGCACGCCATCGCGGCTGCGCTCAAGCCTGTCAGGACAAGCGTGCGCACCTTCGCGCGCCCGAACGCGCTCGCGGTCTGTCCACAAACCTCATTCTGAGGAGCCGCGCGAAAGCGCGGCGTCTCGAAGAATGATCCAGTTGTGGCGCCGTTCGCATCAGCTGGAGCGTCCTTCGAGACGCTTCGCCTAAGGCTCCGCTCCTCAGGACGAGGTTGAGCAGAAATATTCGCCATCGAAATCCGCCGCCGCTTCGCCTGCATTATGCCGCAGCGTCGCCGAGCATGTCATCATCGGCAATCCCGATGTCTTTCATCTTGCGGTAGAGCGTGGATCGTCCGATGCCGAGCTTGCGCGCCATTTGCGACATTTGTCCGCGATAATGGGAGTGCGCGAAGCGGATGACCTCGGTCTCGATCGCCTCCAGCATGCGCACGTCGCCGCTGTCGTTGATCAATCTCAGCGAATGCGGATCGCGGGGATCATGAACGGCCGGCCGGAAGCCGACAGAAGCCGCTGGATCAGCGGCGATCGGAGTCGGGGCCGGCGGGATGCGCACATCGTAGCCCTCGACCTGCGCGGCGATCTGGGGAAACTCCGCGGTCGTCAGTTCATCGCCATCGGCCAATACGACAGCGCGGAACATTGCGTTCTCGAGCTGGCGGACGTTTCCCGGCCAATCATAGGCGGTCAGCATCGCGAGCGCGTCATTGGCCAGCCCGCGGATACGCTTGCCCTCCTCGACGCAGAAGCGGGCGAGAAAACGCATGGCGAGATCCTGCACGTCGCAGAGCCGGGCTCTTAAGGGGGGAATTGAGATCGGGAACACGTTGAGGCGATAGAAAAGATCTTCGCGGAAACGGCCCGCCTTGACGAGCTCGATCAGGTTCTTGTTGGTCGCCGAGACGAGGCGGAAATCGACCTTGACCGGGCGCCGCGCGCCGACCGGATCGATCTCGCCCTCCTGCAGCGCGCGCAAGAGTTTGACTTGAGCCTCAGGCGGCAGTTCGCCGATCTCGTCCAGGAACAAAGTCCCGCCATTGGCCTCGGCGAACTTGCCCACGTGCCTGTCGACGGCCCCCGTGAAGGAGCCTTTCTCATGCCCGAAGAGGATGGATTCGACCAACATCTCAGGCAGGGCGCCGCAATTGACGGTGACGAATGGCTTGCCGCGCCGCTCCGAGCCGCCCTGGATGGCGCGCGCCATCAATTCCTTGCCGACGCCGGACTCGCCTTCGATGAGCACCGGGATGTTCGACTTGGCGGCGCGCTCGGCGAGGCGAATGGTGCGCCCCATCGATTCCGCGCGCGTGACGATGTCGCGGAAAGAGAGTTCGCCGGCGTTGCGCCGGGTGGCGCGCCTCAGTTCGTCCTCGAGCGCGTCGACGCGCAGCGCGTTGCGGATCGAGACTTGCAGGCGTTCGGCGCCGACCGGCTTGACGACAAAATCCGTCGCGCCGGCGCGCATGGCGGAGATGACGACTTCGATCGAGCCATGCGCCGTCTGCACGATCGCGGGGACGGCGAGATCGCGCTGGCGCATCCGCGCCAGCACCCCCATGCCGTCGAGATCGGGCATGACGAGGTCGAGGATCAAGAGATTGATCGGCGGCCGGTCGGTCGCCTCGAGACGCGTGAGCGCCGCTTCGCCCGATTCCACGCATTCGGCGTCATAGCCAAATCGCCTGGCCATCGCCTCGAGCAGGCGTCGCTGAATAGGGTCGTCATCGACAATGAGTATGAGAGCGGTCATCGTCCCCCGTGGGCGGTTTTAAGAACCGCGCGTTGCGCCACATTGTGCCGTCACGGTAAATGCGATGTTAACGGCGTCCCGTTCCGACCCACTCATGTCCGCAAAAGCGCCGCTTTGTGGGCTTGAAACCATCGTGAAGCGTTAGCGGCGGCCTAATCCCGAGGCTTAATTGATGAGTTCGATCCGTTCTTCCGATGTCGCTTTATCGCCCTCGCCTGCGCCAGCTGATCTCGGCGCGCTGCCGGAATGGCGCCTTCAGGATCTGTACGAGGGCATGGACTCCGCTCGCTTCGCCGCGGATCTCGAGCGCGCGGAGCGGGAAGCCAAGCGCTTCGGGGGGGCTTATCGCGGCAAGCTCGATGAGCTGGCCGACCGGCCTGACGCGGGCCAGACCTTGGCCGCGGCGGTCAAGGCCTATGAGGCGCTGCAGGATTTGACCGGACGCATCATGGCCTATGCGTCGCTCCTCTACGCTTCCGACACCAGCAATCCGAAAATCGCCAAGTTTTACGGCGACGCGCAGGAGCGCGTGACCGCGCTCGCCGGCGACGTCTTGTTCTTCGAGCTCGAACTCAATCGCCTCGATGACGCAAAGCTGAACGCAGCCATGGCGGCGCCGGCCCTTGGCCATTATCGCCCCTGGCTCGAGGACATCCGCAAGGAAAAGCCGCATCAGCTTGCCGACGACCTCGAACGATTGTTTCTCGACAAATCCGTGAGCTCAGCCGCGGCATGGAACCGGCTGTTCGACGAGACGATGGCGGCGCTCCGGTTCGATTTCGAAGGCGAGAGCCTGACGCTCGAACCGCTGCTCGCCAAACTCATGGATCCGGACGCGAAGATCAGGGAGACGGCGGCCAATGCGCTCGCCGCCACGCTCGGCGCCAATCTGCGTCTCTTCTCTCTCATCACCAACACGCTGGCGAAGGACAAGGAGATCTCGGATCGCTGGCGCAAGTTCAAGGACGTCGCCGACTCGCGCCATCTCGCCAATCGAGTCGAGCCCGAAGTTGTCGAGGCGCTCGTTAAGGCGGTGACTGACGGCTATCCGCTTCTGTCGCATCGCTATTATGCGCTGAAAGCCCGCTGGTTCGGCAAGGCGCAGCTTGACCATTGGGACCGCAACGCTCCGCTGCCGAATACGCCGCGGCGCGTCTACAAGTGGGAGGCGGCGCGCGACATGGTGCTCGACGCCTATGGCGCATTTTCCCCGCGCATGGCCGATATCGCGCGACGTTTCTTCGACGAAGGGTGGATCGACGCGCCGGTCAGGCCCGGCAAGGCGCCCGGCGCTTTCGCGCACCCGACGACACCCTCCGCTCACCCTTACATTCTCGTCAACTTCCTCGGCAAGGCGCGCGACGTGACCACGCTTGCGCATGAGCTTGGCCATGGCGTTCATCAGGTGCTCGCAGGCGTCAATGGTCCACTAATGGCGCCGACGCCGCTGACGCTCGCCGAAACGGCTTCCGTGTTCGGCGAGATGCTGACCTTCCGCTCGATGCTCGCCACGACTCCCGATCCGGTCGAGCGCAAGGCGATGCTGGCGAGCAAGGTCGAGGACATGCTGAATACGGTGGTGCGCCAGATCGCGTTTTATAAGTTCGAGCGGCTCGTTCACCTCGAGCGGCGCAAGGGCGAACTGACGACGGAGCAAATCGGCCAGTCCTGGATGAACACGCAGTCCGAGAGCCTTGGCCCGGCGATTGCGCTCAGGCCCGGCTACGAGACCTACTGGGCCTATATCGGGCACTTCATCCATTCGCCTTTCTACGTCTATGCCTATGCGTTCGGCGATTGCCTGGTGAATTCGCTCTACGGCGTTTACGAGCGCTCGAGCGACGGCTTCGCCGAACGGTATCTCGCCATGCTCGCCGCCGGCGGCTCGAAGTCCTATTCCGAGCTGCTCGCGCCCTTCGGCCTCGACGCGAAGGACCCTGGCTTCTGGAAGATCGGGCTTTCCGTGATCGAGCGGATGATCGGCGAACTGGAGACGATGGGATAGAAGTCAGTCGTCGGCCCCGGCACGCCGCTCGTAGTGCGCCGCCTTTTCATCAAAGCGCGCCAGCACGGCGCGTGCGGCCGGCGGCACGACCGAGACTTCCCAGTTCGGACCAGCGAAGGCTTTCACCGCATCCCATGACGCGAAGCGCATCAGCGTCATGAACTCGACCTCGGCCTCGAGCGGGCGGCGGAAAAGCTCGAGATCTTCCAATCCCGCGATTGCCTTTCCGAGAATGCCGGGGAAGATCGTCGCCCTGATAAGCTCCTCGTAGCGGTCGGCGTTCTCCACGTTCGTCCAGCCGCGCCATAAGCGCAAAATCATCTTGTCCTCCTCTCCCGTCGTCCGCGACTTGTCGGGCGAAGCGGAACTCAAGACGGGGCTCTTGGAAAAAATTGCCATTTCGCCGAGCCGTCTCGAGAGGCGGCTGAAATTGATCGGCGCGCGACCTATATTCCATCCCTTGCCGAAGCGATCATACGGGAATCCCGCGTTTGGACCATGACAACGAAGCCAATCGCCTGAGCGCGCGGGCGACCCGCTATGCGCGTCTCGGCGTCAACGCCGGCGCGCTCGCCGCGCGCGTGGGCGTAAATCGCCTGCGCGGGGGTGGGCGCGAGACAGACGCCAGGGCGCTCGCTTCCGCCTTGGGCTCGATGAAGGGCCCGCTGATGAAGGTCGCGCAAATGCTGACGACCATCCCTGATGCGGTCCCGGCGGATTTCGCCGCCGAATTGACGAAGCTCCAGTCGCAGGCGCCGCCGATGGGGGCCTCGTTCGTGCGCCGCCGCATGCAGGCCGAACTTGGGCCAAATTGGCGCGAGCGCTTCGCCGAATTCGACTTCAAGCCCGCGGCCGCCGCATCGCTCGGCCAGGTGCATCGCGCTCTGAGCCTCAGCGGCGAGGCGCTCGCCTGCAAGCTGCAATATCCGGACATGGCTTCGGCGGTGGAGACCGACCTCTCGAACCTCGACCTCTTGTTCTCGCTGCATCGGCGCGCGAGCGCGGCCATCGACACGCGCGAGATCGCGCGCGAGATCCGAGAGCGGGTGCGTGAGGAACTCGACTACCAGCGCGAGGCGAAGATCGCCCGGCTCTATCGGGTCATGCTCGCCGACCGCCCTTTCGTGCGCGTGCCGCGGGTCGAGGAGAGTCTGTCGACGCGGCGCCTCTTGACGATGCAATGGCTCGACGGCGAGCCGCTCGCCGCCTTCGAGGCCGCGCCGCAGGAAGCGCGCGACGCGATCGCCGTCGGCCTGTTCGAGGCGTGGTGGCGCCCGTTCTTGCGCTATGGCGTCATTCACGGCGATCCGCATCTCGGCAATTACACTTTTGTGCGCTCGGGCGGCGAGGGCCATGTCGATGGCGTCAATCTCTTCGACTATGGCTGCGTGCGCATCTTCCCGCCGCGATTCGTGCATGGCGTGGTCGAGCTTTATCGGGGGTTCAAAGCCGGCGACCAGGCGCGCATCGCGCAAGCTTACGAGATGTGGGGCTTCTCTGGCCTGAGCCCCGGGGCGCTTGAAGCCATGAACATCTGGGCCCGGTTTCTCTGCGGGCCCATCCTCGACGATCGCGTGCGCACAGCGGCGGACGGCGTGAAACCCTCGGAATACGGCCGCCGTGAGATCGGCCAGGTGATGCGCGCCTTGAAGGCCGAGGGAGGCGGCCTGCCTGTGCCGCGGGAATTCGTGTTTCTCGAGCGGGCGACGATCGGCATCGGCAGCGCTTTCTTACGCCTTGGCGCGCGGCTAAACTTTCATCGCATGTATGAGGACGCGATCGCCGGCTTCGACGAGGACGCGCTCGCGCGCCGGCAGGCCGGAGCGCTTGAGGCGGTGGGGCTTCCTACGGCCGGCGCGCCCGCCGAGAGGCGCGCGTCGTCGCTCGAGTTGTAGACGCGGTCCGTAGCCCGTCGACAGACGGGCGTCCTTCTGGACGCCCTATGGACCGCGTCTGGCCGCGCTCACCGAGCGAGGCTACGGTAATCGGCCGCATCTCACCGCGGCGAGGGAGGGTAAGCATTGCGCCGCACTCAGGTCGCGATCATAGGCGGCGGTCCAGCTGGCCTGCTTCTCTCGCATCTGCTGCATGGCCATGGAATTGACAGCGTCGTGATCGAGCGGCAGACGAAAGCCTATGTGCTGAAACGCATTCGCGCCGGCGTGCTCGAATTCGGCTCCGTTCAGGTGCTGCGCGAGTCGGGCGCGGGCGAGCGGATGGACCGCGAAGGCCATGCGCATGACGGCAGCTTCATCGTCTGGCAGGATCGCGAGCCATTTCTGATCGACACCAAGACCCACGCCGGCAGGCCGATGTGGTCGCACGGACAGACGGCGATCACCGAGGAACTGTACCGAATCCGGGAGCGCGACGACGGACGCATCGTTGAAGAGGCGGAGAACGTCCAGCTCCACGATCTGACCACATCCGCGCCCAAGGTGACTTATGAGAAGGGCGGCGTTGCCGAGACGCTCGAGTGCGATTTCATCGCAGGCTGCGACGGATTCCACGGCGTATCGCGGCAAAGCATTCCGAAAACTGTGCTCAAGATCTTCGAACGCGCCTATCCGTTCGGCTGGCTCGGCATCATGTCGGAGACGCCTCCAGTCGGGGAAGTCATCTACGCCCGGCACGAACGGGGCTTTGCGCTCGCCTCGCTGCGCAATCCGATGCTGAGCCGCTACTACATCCAGTGCGGGCTCGACACACGGATCGAGGACTGGCCGGACGGGAGATTCTGGGACGAGCTCAGACGCCGATTTCCGGACGACATCGCGCGCAAGATCGTGACCGGGCCGTCGATCGAAAAGTCGATTGCGCCGTTGCGCAGCTTCGTCGCCGAACCGATGCGATACGGCCACCTGTTTCTCGCTGGCGACGCGGCGCATATCGTCCCGCCGACCGGTGCGAAAGGCCTCAACCTCGCGATCTCGGACGTCTTCTATCTGCAGCGCGCGTTTGCAGCTCATTTCTCAAGCGGCGACGACCACTATCTCGAAAATTATTCGAATATGGCGCTGAGACGCGTCTGGGCGTCCGAGCGTTTCTCGTGGTGGCTGACCAAATTGCTGCACGTCTTCCCCGACGATGACGCCTTCGAGACCCGGATCAAGCTCAGCGAATTTGATCATCTGCTGCGATCCAAGCACGCTGCGGCGGTCGTCGCCGAGCAATATGCCGGGTTGCCGTTCGAGGGCTGAACGCGGATCGAACGGGCGAAGGCCGGGACGCCCGGCCCCCTCGCCCCTATCCGCGCACTCAGTCGTAGGGCGACGAGAGTTCGGCTTTCTGCCGTTTGCTCTCACTCAAACCCGGAACCCTCAGTCTATTTTTGGTATCCCACGTAGTAGATGCCAATCACATTCTTTGTTTGATCTCGTATGGGGTCGTAGCCCGTAATGTAAGGCTTGCCGAGGATATCCACTTCTCCGTAGAACGGTTCGTTCTTCTGGATCGAAGCGATCGCCTTCCCTTTTGGATCCAGAATGGTGCCCACGGCTCGCGAACCATCATCCTTCTTCACATTCGTGGCCACGCGGACGTACTCGTCGCCATTTTTCACGAAGATGGTGGCGGTCCCACCGGCCTGTTTCACTACGGCGTCAACCAAGTCAAAACTGTTGTTCATCTTTGTCGAGCCGAAATAGATGGCCGGAACTTGCTTGGCGGCGACCGTATCGGTTCCCTCTACTTTTGGCGCCCCGAGTTTGCCAGCCATCGATTGCAAGAGTTCCATAGCCGTCTTTACCCTCGCGTCTTGGGCTTCGGTAACGCTCGGCAAAATTGCGGCCACCCCGATCACGGATCCGATCGACAGGCCGATAAGAGCGGATTGCATGCTCATATGCGTCTCCTCCGGCATATGCATTTGGCGACATTCGCCACCCCCTCGCGGCGCGGAGGCTTCGGTCGCTCTTGGATCACACTTGCGCCATTCTGGCGATTACGACGAAATTATGGCTTTATGACAACGTATTTGTGAAAATTTGAGACCTTCAACTTCTCAAGTTTCATCCGGCTCGGGGCCTGGGCGTCGCCTTTGAGCGGCCCCCGGCACTGTCGCATCAAAGGCGCGAGAGAACGGGCAGCCTCGGCCCGATCGCATAATTGAGTTGGATGAGCAGGATCAGCGTGATGCCGAGCGTCACATTGACGAGGCCGGCGAGCGCGCCGATCGCGTAGAGCGACTGCGCCACAACGATGCGCCGCTTGACCGCCCGCGAGATCTCCCCGCGCGCCTCCTCTCGAATGAGCCTCGCCCATTCGGCATATGACCATGCGGCGTAGAGGCACGCGCCGAGAAGAACGATATTGACCCAATAGACTAGAAACGCGGTGCGGAAGGTCAGGAAGTCGCCCAGAAGCCTGGTCGAGAAAGGCAGCACGGTGACGACGGCGAGGAAAAGGAAATGCAGCCAGGTGAGTTCGCGGTTCGAACGTTCGAGCTGGTTGAGCTGCGTCTGCTGGCCGAGCCAGAAAATGCCGAGCGTCAACAGACTCAAGAGCCATGGCAGGAGCCTCGGCGCCGAAGCGACGAGCGCGCGGAGGAGTTCGGCCTCCGAGTGAATCTCAGCCGGCTCAGGCGTATGAAAGTCGAGGACCAGTATGGTCGCCGCGATGGCGAACAGGCCGTCGCTCAGCGCCGCGATCCGCCCCACTTCGCTACCGGCTAAACTATTATAGTGGGTCTGCATGGCGCGACCATCGCCTGCAGGCTGAAGTGGGTCAATCCGCCCATCGCGTTGGTAGGCTCGCGTTTGACTGTGAACCGCGTCCATTCGAGGATCGCGAGCGCAACGTGAGGATAGTGAGGGAGCAGCCGATGCCGCAGCCATTCACATTGCATGTCCCAGATAGCGATATCGCCAACCTGCGGGAGCGGCTCGCGCGCACGCGTTTTCCCGATTGTGCGCCGGGCGAGCCTTGGGCCTACGGGACGAGCGTCGACTATCTCCGCGGTCTTGTCGAATACTGGCGCGATCGCTTCGATTGGCGCGCGCAGGAGGCGCGCCTCAACGCCTTCCCGCAATTCAAGCTGACGCGGCCCGACTATGACCTGCACTTCTTGCATGTGCCGGGCAAGGGGCATGACCCGACGCCGCTCTTGTTGATGCACGGTTGGCCGGGGTCCGTGTTCGAGTTCCTGGATTTCATTCCGCGCTTGACCGATCCCGCGAGCTTCGGCGGCGATCCGGCCGACGCCTTCACCGTCGTCGCGCCGTCGCTGCCGGGCTATGGGCTCTCGTTCCGGCCCGGGCAGAAGAGGTTCGGCGTCGAGGAGATCGCGGATTGTTTCGCCGATCTCATGACGGACACGCTTGGCTACAAAAGCTTCGCCGTGCAGGGCGGCGATTGGGGCGGCATCACCGCCGCACGGATGGGCTACGCGCATGCGGACAAGCTGATCGGCATTCACGTCAATTTTCTAGCCGTCCGCCGCGAGCCGGACAGGATCAAGAATCCGACTCCCGAGCAGCAAGTTTTTCTCAAAGAGCTCAACCATTGGCTCAAGGAGGATGCCGCATATGGGGCGATTTAAGGCACCCGCCCGCAAACCCTGAGCTTTGGCCTGACCGATTCTCCGGCGGGGCTTGCGGCGTGGATTGTGGAGAAATTCCGCGCCTGGTCCGACTGCAACGGCGATGTCGAGAGCGTCTTCACCCGCGATCAGATGCTCGCCAACATCAGCTTCTACTGGTTCACCGGCGCGATCGGATCGTCGTTCTACACTTATTATTTCCGCATGCATCGGCCCTGGATGATCCCCGAAGGCGCAGCCGTCACCGCGCCGACGGCTTACGCTGAATTCCCGCGCGAGATCCTGCATCCGCCGCGCTCGCTGGCCGAGCCGATGTTCACCAACATTCGCCGCTGGACGGTGATGAAGAAGGGGGGCGGGCATTTCGCCGCGATGGAGCAGCCCGACGCCCTCGCGGAGGATGTGCGCGCTTTCTATCGCTCGCTCAGGGAGCGTCTGTAGACGCGATCGGCCGCCGCGGTCAGCGACCGCGGCTACAGAGCCGCGCCGCCGCCCCGCTCGGCCAGGAGCCGCGCGATATGCGCGCGCAAGTCGGCGACGCCGTCGCCCGTGCGCGCCGAGGTCATGAGCACTTCCGGATAGGCGGCGACGTGTTTGCGCAGGCCCTCGAGCGTGGCCGCGATGCGGGCGTCGCGGTCGGCGGCTTTCACTTCGTCGCCCTTGGTCAAGACGACAGCATACGACACCGCGGCCGCGTCGAGCGCGCGCATCGTCTCGTGATCGCTCTCTTTCAGGCCATGCCGGCCATCGACGAGCACGAATACGCGGGCGAGCGACGGACGGCCCCGCAGATAGTCGCGCGCGAGCTCGCCCCAGGACGCGGACTTCGATTTCGCCACCGCCGCGTAGCCATAGCCCGGCATGTCGACCAGACGCGCCTTGCCGTTGAGATCGAAGAAAATGAGCTCCTGGGTGCGGCCCGGCGTGCGCGAGGTGCGCGCGAGCGCGGTCCGACCGGTGAGGGCATTGATGAGCGAGGACTTGCCGACGTTGGAGCGGCCGGCGAAAGCGAACTCGGGCGCGCCAATTGGCGGCAAGCCATCAGAACGCGCGGCGGCGAAGATGAATTCGCAGGGACCAGCGAACAGTTTGCGCCCGGCCTCGGTCCAGTCGGGCGCGACCGTCGCTTCGCTCATACGCTCGGCGTCTTGGCCGGGCTGGTCTTCCTGGGGAACAGCTTGGCGAGGTTGTCCCAGAGCTCAACCTTCACGCCCGCCTTGGTCATGATGTAGGACTGCTGGATCACCGTCAGCGTATTGTTCCAGGTCCAGTAGATGACGAGGCCCGCCGGAAACGTGCCGAGCATGAAGGTGAAGATGACCGGCATCCAGGAGAACATCGTCTTCTGAACCGGATCGGTCGGCTCGGGATTTATCTTCATCTGGAAGAACATCGACAAGCCCATGATGAGCGGCCAGATGCCGAGATGGAGGAAATGGCCGAATGCCGGCAGCGCGGTCGGATCCCATGGGATCAGGCCGAACAGGGTGAACACATTGGTCGGATCGGGCGCGGAGAGGTCCCGGATCCAGCCGAAGAACGGCGCATGCCGCATCTCGATGGTGATGAAAATGACCTTGTAGAGCGCGAAGAACACCGGGATCTGGATGACCATCGGCAGGCAGCCGGCGACCGGGTTGACGCCCTCGCGCTTGAACAGCGCCATCTGCTCCTGCTGCTGCTTGACCTTGTCGTCGGGGTAAAGGTCCTTGAGCGCCGCGATCTGCGGCTGGATCTTCTTCATCTTCGCCATCGAGCCGTATGCGCGGTTGGCGAGCGGGAAGAAGGCGAGCTTGACCATGACCGTTACGATCATGATCGCAAGGCCGAAATTGCCGACGAATTTGTAGATCGTGTCGATCAGCCAGTACATCGGCTGGGTAATGAAGTAGAACCAGCCCCAATCGATCATCAGATTGAATTTCTTGATGCCAAGCTTGGCGGCGTAATCGTCGATCGTCGAGACTTCCTTGGCGCCTGCGAAGAGGCGGGTTGTGGTCTCGAACGTCGCCCCAGGCGCGACCGTGTGCTCCTTGCCGAGGAAATCGGCCTGATAGTCGACCGGCTGGACGGTCCCGCTGGCCGAATAGCGGGCCTCGATCGGAGCGGTCTGGTCGGGGATGATCGCCGAGCCCCAATATTTGTCGGTGAAGCCAAGCCAGCCGCCATCGCCCTTGTAGGCCTCGACCTTGCCGGTCGCCTTGTCGATGGCGGCGTAGGTCGGCGCATGCTCCTGGCCGCCGATCACGCCTTCAAATCCCTCGTGCAGCACCGAGTAGCCGGCGACGTTCGGCCTGCCGTGGCGCAGCACGAGCCCGTAGGGCTGCACCGTCGCTGGCGCCGAGCCCGAATTCACGACCGAATCCGTGACCGTGAACATGTATTTGTCGTCGATCGCGATCTTGCGCTTGAAGAGAAGACCCTCGCCGTTGTCCCAGGTCAGCGTAACCGGCTGCGAGGGGGTTAGCGTCTGGCGGTCGGCGGTCCAGAGGGTGTCGAGATTGGGAGTCTTGCCCCCGGCCGGGCTTACAAATCCGGTCTCTGCCCAATAGGCGTCGGGCGCGCCGGACGGTGTGAACAGTCTGACGTTCGGACTCTTCGGGTCGACCGTCTCGCGATAACCCCTGAGGACAATATCGTCGATCCTGCCGCCCTTGAGGTTGATCGAGCCGCCGATGCTCGGGGTGTCAATGATCACGCGGGGGCTCGCCGCCAGGGCCTGACTGACCGTCTCCGCCGCCCGGGTCGCGGCCGGAGCCGGAGCGCCGCCCGGCGGGGCCCCAGCCCCAGGGCGCCCCACGCCTGGCGCGGCGGGCGCAGCGCTCGGCTGCGCCTCGCCCGCCGGCGAGGTCACGTTGGCCTGCGTCTGCGCCTGGTGCTCGCGCTGTTGCAGAGGACCGGCGTAGAAATATTGCCAGGCGACCATCACCAGGAGCGACAGCGCGCCCGCCAGAAAAAGGTTCCTGATGTCCTCGGTCTTCATCTCGGCCTATCTTTGCCTTTCGGCGCCCTCGTGGTCGATCCACGCCCACTATCATCCGCACCGCGGCGCCGGGCGGCGCGGAAGGCGGTGCGGACATCCTCGACGAGCGCGACGAAACGGCGGCTCAGCGCCTCACGCCGGGCCATCAGCACGTAGTCGTGATCGCTCTCCGCCTCAAGAGGCGCCGCGGCGCGCAGGGCCTCTTTTAGCCGTCGTCGGACGCGATTGCGCTCGACTGCGCCGCCGACGCTTTTGGTCACCGTCAGTCCGACACGCGCCCCCGAAACTGCCTCTTTCGCGGCTTCCTCGCGGCGGCGGGATTGGAGCGTGAAGGTCTCGACCGGCGCGCGCCTTCCGCGCGAGACGCGCTGAAATTCGGCCCGCTTGGTCAGGCGGCCTGGAAGTTGGCCGGCGCAACCAGATCCGCCATCCTCGTGCAAGGCGTCAAAGCTCCCTTCCGCGCCGTCTTCGCCGAGAAGGCGAATGGCCAAGACGAGGGTCGAGGCCGAAGGCGCGGCCGTTCAGGCGCTGAGCTTCTTGCGGCCGCGCGCGCGGCGAGCGGCGATCACCTTGCGGCCACCGACCGTCGCCATGCGGGCGCGAAAGCCGTGGCGGCGCTTGCGCACGATCTTGCTGGGTTGATAGGTCCGCTTCACGGGCTAGTCTCCGAATTCCAATCGCCGGCGAAAAATCGAGCGCCGCCCGATCTTGAACGCGCAAACGCCGCCGCTACGTCAGAAACCAGCGGCAGGCCTGAAAAATGAGTGCGGCGCGTGACGCGCCGCTGCAAGGAGCGGGCTTATGCCGCGCCGGCGCGGGCAAGTCAATCGTGGACCCCGACCCCTACTGCACCCGGTGCGCGCAATCGTGGCGCCCCGAATCGAGGCAATTCTGCAATTTCCGCTGCTGGTCGATGGCATGGAAAGCCCAGTAGCCGAGCGCCGCCAGGACGACAACGACGATAATGGCGGCGATATTGCCGCGCCCGCTTGCCTGCGGCTCGTCCCTCTCCTCGTCGGACGTGGGTTGGCTCACGCGGAGCGGCTCGAGGCGAGGCGCTCGACATCCCCCAGCGCCGCGATCGCCTTGGCGACAATGCCCTTCGCGTCGAGCCCTGCTGCGGCGTACATGCGCTCCGGCTTGTCGTGATCCTGGAATTTGTCCGGCAGCGTCATTGTGCGCACCTTGAGCCCACTGTCGAGCGCGCCGGCGTCGCTGAGCAAGGTCAGCACATGCGCGCCGAAGCCGCCGGCCGCGCCTTCCTCGACAGTAATGAGAAGCTTGTGCGTCGCCGCCAACTTGAGAATGAGCTCACGGTCCAGGGGCTTGGCGAAGCGCGCGTCGGCGACCGTCGTCGATAAGCCGCGCGCCGCCAGTTCGTCGGCCGCTTTCAGGGCTTCGCCGAGCCTCGCGCCGAGCGACAGGATCGCAATCCGCGCGCCCTCGCGCACGATCCGGCCCTTGCCGATCGGCAAAAGCTCGCCCTGCTGCGGCAGCTCGACGCCGACGCCCTCGCCGCGCGGATAGCGAAGCGCAATCGGCCCCGAATCGTGGGCCGCGGCGGTCGCGACCATATGGACGAGCTCGGCTTCGTCGGAAGCCGCCATCACCGTCATATTCGGCAGACAGGTCAGATAGGCGATGTCGAAGGCGCCGGCGTGCGTCGCGCCGTCCGCGCCAACGAGCCCAGCGCGATCAACAGCGAAGCGAACCGGCAGGTTCTGGATCGCCACGTCATGCACGAGCTGGTCGTAACCGCGCTGCAGGAATGTCGAATAGATCGCGCAAAAGGGCCTGAAGCCTTCCGTCGCCAAGCCGGCGGCGAATGTCACGGCGTGCTGTTCGGCGATGCCGACATCGAAGACGCGATCGGGGAAAACCGCCTTCATTCGGTCGAGCCCCGTCCCGTCCGGCATGGCGGCGGTGATGCCCACGATTTTGGCGTCGCGGCGCGCCTCTTCGACCAACGCGTTGGCGAAGACACGGGTGTAGGCGGGCGCATTGGTCTTGGGCTTCGACTGCGTGCCAGTGATCACGTCAAACGCGGAAACGCCGTGATACTTGTCCTCGGCGGCCTCCGCCGGCGCATAGCCCTTGCCCTTTTTCGTCACCACATGCACGAGCACCGGACCGTCCTGCACGTCGCGCACGTTCTTCAGAATTGGCAAGAGATGGTCGAGATTGTGGCCGTCGATTGGCCCGACGTAATAGAAGCCAAGCTCCTCGAACAGGGTGCCGCCCGTCCAGAAGTTGCGGCCGTACTCCTCAGTAAGCCGGGCCTTGTCGTACATGAACTTCGGAAGCCGCCGCGCGAGCTGCCTGGCCGCGCCGCGCAGGGAACGATAGGCGCGGCCCGAAACGAGGCGCGCGAGATAGGCGGACATCGCGCCTGTCGGCGGCGCGATCGACATGTCGTTGTCGTTGAGGATAACGATAAGTCGCGATCGCATGGCGCCGGCGTTGTTCATCGCTTCGTAGGCCATTCCCGCCGACATCGCGCCGTCGCCGATGACCGCAACCACATGATTGTCGCCGTGCGAGAGATCGCGCGCCACCGCCATGCCAAGGCTGGCCGAGACCGACGTCGAGGAATGGGCCGCTCCAAAAGGGTCGTATTCGCTCTCCAAGCGCTTGGTGAAACCGCTCAAGCCTCCGCCCTGCCGCAAAGTTCGGATCCGATCGCGCCGACCGGTCAGGATCTTATGCGGGTAGGCCTGATGGCCGACGTCCCAGACGATGCGATCGGTCGGCGTGTCGAAAATGTAGTGCAGCGCGACCGTCAGTTCGACGACGCCGAGCCCGGCGCCGAGATGGCCGCCGGTCACCGAGACCGCGCTGATCGTTTCGGCGCGCAACTCGTCGGCAAGCTGAGCGAGATCACTCTCTCTCAGGTTACGCAGATCGGCCGGTGATTTGATCTGATCCAGAAGCGGCGTTGAAGGCTTGGTCACTCTTTATCCCCAATCGCAGCGCTTACTGGTCGCCGCGTAACGCAGACCCACACGTACACCAAGTCCGACGTTCACCGCAATTACGCGCTTTCGCCATTATGGCGCCGTAAAGTAGTCCGTTAACACTTGGTTTAACACAATCGTGGAACGCGCCGCGGTTTCAAAACGTTCCGGCGGGATGGAATTTGCTATTAGCGCCCGCGTGAAGCAAATTTGTGCAATGGACCGCTTTTCGAGCTTCTCCCCACGGGTGGACCGGTACGCCCCCGACGGCGCCTACGCCTTCACCCGGCTTGCCTTGTCGCTCATGATCGCGACCCTGATCGGGGTCGGGATGTGGGGATCGTGGTCCTGACGCCGGCCCAAGTCGATTTCGACGTCGACCGCTCCGCCGCCGCGCTTCCCTACACGCTAACGATGTTTTCGCTCGCCTTCTCAACGATCGCGCTCGGCCGGATGACCGACCATTTCGGCATTGTCCCGCCTTTGGCCATTTCCGCTGTGGCGGCGGCGCCCGAAGCCGCCGTCAGTCCCGGTCGATCGCCCAAGGGCCGGGGCCGGCCGCCGCGATGTAAAGGAAAACGAAGCAGTAAAGCACCGCCGCCTCGCCCATGTTGATCGCGGGGAAGAGGCTCATGGGGAAGTGCGCCATGAAATAAGCGGCGGCCATGAATCCCGACAGGATGAAGGCGACGGGCCGCGTGAACAGGCCGAGCACGATCAACACGCCGCCGACGAGCTCCATCGTTCCGGTGAAGTAGAGCAATCCGGTCGGCATCTTGTCGATGAACGGCAGGCCCGCGGGGAAGCCGAGCAGTTTCCCGGTCCCGTGCTCGAGAAACGTGAGGCCGGCCACGATGCGCAGCACAGAAAGCAGGTGGGGCGCGAACCGCGCCGGGATCACCGCCGGGACGACGGAGGAGCGAGGAATAGCATTGCTCATTTTTGTCTCCTTTTGTCTGTTGCCGAAATGGATGTCGGCCGTCGTCGCGCCTATGCCGAGAGCTTTGCGGCGGTCTTGGCGATGAGCTCTCCCTGATGCCGCGCGCCGTCGAGTTCGATTTTCGACGGATGACGCTGGCCCTGCGCGCCAGCGATCGTTGTCGCGCCGTAAGGCGCGCCGCCGACGATTTCGTCAAGCGTGCCTTGCCCGGCGTGGCTATAGGGCAAGCCGACGATGATGAGGCCGAAGTGCATCAAGTTGGCGATGATCGAGAACAGGGTTGTCTCGTTGCCGCCGTGCTGGGTCGCGCTCGAGGTGAAGGCGCGCCCACCTTTCCAATCAGCGCGCCGCTCAGCCACAATTGGCCGCCCTGCTCCCAGAAACTGCCCATCGCCGAAGGCATGCGGCCAAAGCGAGTCGGCGCGCCGACGATGATCGCGTCATAATTCGCCAGCTCCTCGACCTTGGCGATCGGGGCCGGCTGATCGAGTTTGAAGTACGAGGCCTTGGCGATCTCTTCCGGAACGGTCTCCGGCACCCGTTTCACGTCGACCGTAGCGCCTGCGGAGCGCGCGCCCTCAGCCTCGGCATAGGCCAACTGCTCGATATGGCCGTAACTGGGATAGTAGAGAACGAGCACCTTGGTCATTCAAGCCTCCTCAGCCTTCGGAGCGCGCTTGGAAGAGTGAAAGCCGTCTCTCGCGAAAAGCGCGCGAAAAACAAACGGATCTAAAGCCCCGGGCGACCGCCGAAGGCTCCTGTGCGAGAGACAGCGAAAGCGTCAAAGAATCTTCGCCATCTGGTCGAAGGAAAACCTGGGGCTGCGCGGGAACAGCTTTTCGTGGTCTCCGTAGCCGATATTGATCAAGACGTTCGACTTGACATGCCCTTCGGGGAAGAACTCGGCGTCGACCTTCGCATTGTCAAATCCGGTCATCGGTCCAGTGTCGAGCCCCACCGCGCGCAGCGCGATGATGAGATAGGCGACTTGCAACGTGCCGTTCTGGAAGGCGATGCGGGCGAGCACATCGGCTGGGTTGCCGGAGAAATAGCTCTTCATGTCCCTGTGCGGCATCAGGAACGGCAGATGCTCGTAGAAGAGTTCGTCATAAGCCGTGATCGCGACGACCGGCGCGCTCATCGTTTTGTCCAGGTTGCCGGGCGCGAGAGCCGGCCGCAGCCGCTCCTTGGCCGCGGGCGATCGCAGAAATAGCACGCGCAGCGGCGATTGATTGGCGCTGGTCGGCCCCATCTTGGCGAGGTCCAGCGCCTTGTGGAGCAGCTCGTCCGAGACCGCCTTGTCGAGAAACACGTTGTGCGTACGCGCTTCGGTAAAAATTTGCGCCAGCGACTGGGCTTCGATTGTCTTGGGCTCAGGAACATGAACGGTCATGAGGGATCCCTAGGAATTGTTGCACTGCCCTCAGATGTCGACTTTTGTTCCAATCGTTGCAATTGGCAAAATTGTGCTAGAATCCATCTCCGGAGGTGATGGATGATCAACTCGCTGACGCTTGACCAAATGCGTGTTCTCGTCGCGGTCGCCGACGCGGGGAGCTTTTCGGCCGCGGCGCGAACGCTCGGCCGAGTCCAATCGGCGATCAGTCAGTCGATCCAGACGCTCGAGACAACGCTTGGGGTGACGTTGTTCGATCGCTCCGGCAAGACGCCGCGGCTGACCGACGCGGGGCGAGCGCTCGTCGGCGACGCGCGGGCGCTGATCGCGGGCGCGCGAGCCATCCGCGCCCGCGCGCAAAGCATGGCCGAAGACGTTGAGCCGGAGCTCACCCTTGCGGTGAACTCGATGTTGCCGATCCCGCTTCTCATGGAGAGCCTGAAGGCGTTGCGCGTCGCCTTTCCGCTTCTGCCCGCCTCGGTCTTCACCGAGGCTCTCGGGGGCGCCGAGCAGCGGCTGCGCGAGGGCGCCGCGAGACTCGCGATCTACACAATCTCGCCCACAACTCCCTGCGATCTCGTGAGCGAGTTCATGACGCGCGTCGCCATGTGGCCGGTGGTGGCCGCCAACCATCCGCTCGCCGCCCTGCCCCAGCCGCTCGCGCGCGAAGCGCTCGAGCCCCATGTGCAACTGGTGCTGACCGACCGCACGCCGATCACCCAGAACCTGTCGGGCGGAATCGTCAGCCGGCACATCTGGCGCTTCGCGGACCTGACCACCCGGCTCGATTTCCTGCTTGCGGGCTTTGGATGGTGCAACATGCCGAGCCATATGGTCTCCGAGCACGTCGCAGCCGGCCGCCTGAAGCGGCTCAGGATCGCCAACCAGGAGGAATTCGCGCTGCCGCTCTCCGTCGTGCATGAGCGTGGCCGCTTGCCTGGCAAGGCAGGACGGTGGCTGATCGCGGACTTGCGCGAACGGATGAAGACTTGTCCCGGCGCGCATCATCCCACCGAACAAAAGCAAACGGCGGCCGAAGCCGCTGCTGCTTGATGCGCTGCGAGCCGCCGACGGCGAGTTGGCGCGCTATGAGGCCTTCGTGTCCGGCTGGCGAAGCAAGCTTGCGAGCGCAACTCTTGCTTCGTCGATCAGCCATTCCTGATATCGGTAGTACATCTCCGAGCCCATCGGCGTGACGAAAGAGCCCAGCTGATCCTCGCAACGCCGTCGAAGGGCGTCGAACTCCTTCTTGAGCGCTTCGGCAGCCTCTCGGTCCTTCGGCGTGTGGATGACCGCCTCGGGGGGGAGCGCCTTGATCTGCTCTCGCGTGATGCCGGAATGCGCCCGAGCCTTGATTTGCTCCTCGGTCAGACCCGGATACGCGAGCGTCTTCAACCGGGACTCCAACCCCGCCCGGTTGACGTCGAGGCGCCAAAGCCTGAAGCGGCTATAGGCGTCCGACGCGTTGAGGAGAACCGTGATCCCCATCACCAGATAAATCCAATAGGCGGGCGACATCAGGTTCACGAGCCAAGGGAAATATTTGTCCGCGATCTCGGGTTCGCCGCTCGCGAAGAATTCGCGCGCCTCGTCAGCTAAAGGCGCGCTGTCTTGCGACTTCGCCGCGGGGGGCGGGTTCACGCGAACGAAATTAGGGAACTCCTCGCTGAGCAGCATAAGGAAAGCGACCCGCTGCGCGCGATGCATACACGCATTGGTCATGACGAGCGTGTCGACCTGCGCGACGAGCTTGTCGGTCGCAGGGATCGGTTTGGTGACGTCATAATAGCCTGCAGGAATCCGACCAAGACGCAGCCATCTGTCTCGGGCCACCAGGCCCTCAATGTCTGCGGGAGCGACGATCTCGAGGTCGTACTTGTTCACGAGCGTACGCACCATTTCTGCGCTTTCGTTCATGACGGACGCCGCGAGGTCGAGCCGGCCGTCTCGGACGAGCCCTGCTTGCTCCTCAAGGTCATGATTCGAAGGCTTCAAGTCGAGACCGCGAAGGTCCGAATTCTCCAACAACTGCTGCATCAGGTAGGCCGTGCCCGATCCTTCTGGACCGATCCCGACCGAAGCGCCCTTGAGGTCATCGAACGAATTGATTGCGCGTCCGCGCCGCCCAAGCAGGAACAAAGATTCCGGCTGCGGCAGCCGGCCCAGCGTCTGCAAGCCCGCGTTCGCCGGCGCCGGCACGCCGTCCTGGACGAAGGCGAACGCCGGAACGCACTTCCCGTTTTCGCCGACGAGACGCGCAATATTCTCGACCGACCCGGCCGTAGCAACCACCTTCAAATGGCCGTTCTTCCTATGCGCCCGCGCAGCCAGCCGATCACCCAAGGTGTGATAGGCCCCGGTCGGCTCCCCCGTAAGGACGTCAGCTCTTAGGAACGCGTAATCGCCCGACACGAGGTAGTAGAGAAGCCCTGCTGCGAGCGCTAGGACCGCGAGGGCAATCAAGAGGACCCTCGCCCAGGTCCTTCGATTTCCGTGCGGTCCGAACGCCAGCTCGTCCAGAAAACTCATGGCGCGACATCCGAGCCAACAAGGGTGAATTCGGCACGATGATCGTTGCGCCCCAGATCAGACGCAATGGGGTCGAGCGTCAAGCCGGTTCGCTTTACCGCGCCCGGCTCTCGCGTCCATAAAGCAATAGCATCGCGACAATCACAATTCCGTAGATGATCTGCCGGCCGGCGTCCGGCATCTGCACCACGGACAAAATCGACTGCAGAAGCGTGATGAGAATAACGCCGGCGACGGTGCCGAGATAAGAGCCGCGGCCGCCGAGGATCGACGCGCCGCCAAGCACGACGGCGGCGATCGCCGGCAGGAGGTAAGCGTCGCCCATCGCCTGCGCCGCCTTGCTGGCGTAGCCCGCGAGCAGCACGCCGCCGAACGCAGAGAGACCGCCGGCAAGCGCAAACGCGATCAGCACCACGCGCTGGGTGTCGATGCCCGAAAGATAGGCCGCGCGCTCACGATTGCCGATGCCGTAGACGGCGCGGCCGAAAGTGGTGCGGTTCAGCAGGAAGATCGCAGCGGCGCCGACGACGGCCCAGACGAGGAGCGCGTTCGGCAGCCCGAACAGGAATTCGCCGGTGGCGAGCGTGCGCATCGCCGGCGACGACAAATCTTGCGGCGAGAAGCCGCCGGTATGGGCGACCATCAGCCCTTGCGCCACCGCGTTGACCGCGAGCGTGATGATCATGGAGGGAATCCGCAGATAGGCGACGCCGAAGCCGTTGACGAGGCCGAGCGCCACTCCGCAGGCCACGCCGAACGGAATGGCAAGCGCCTCGCCGACTGGCCCCCATCCGGTCGCGGCCGTCGACATCATGCCCCCGACGGCGACCACCCAGGGAATGGAGAGATCGATCTGCCCGAGCAGAATGACGATCATTGTCCCGGTCGCGATGACGCCCAGGAACGAGGCGACCTTCAATTGCTGCAAAAGATATTCGGGCGAGAGAAAGCTGCGCGAGTAAAGCGAGCCCAGAAACAGCATGATGAGAATGCAGCCGAACGCGATCGCGACCGGCGGATCGATCCGCCGCCTGAGCGCCTCCGCAAATCCGGTCTCGGCGTTCTCGCTCACGGGAAAAGCTCCAGCCGGTTGCGGACCTGGAATACTCTCGCCGAGCCGACGCAGACCGCGGCGAGCAGCACGATACCCTGGAAAAGCGGCTGCCATAGCGGGTCGAGATTGAAGACGAACAAGAGGTCGCCGATGGTGCGAAACATCAAGGCGCCGAAGATCGCGCCGATCGCGCTGCCAGAGCCGCCGAACAGCGAGACGCCGCCGAGCACCACCGCGGCGATCGAGAAGAGCGTGTAGGTGTTGGCGTTGGCGGCGGAGGCTTCGCCGGAATAGGTGACGAAGGTGAGAAAAAGCCCGCCGAGCGCGGCCGTCAGTCCTGAAAGCACATAGGCGTAAAATTTCGCCGCATCGACGGGCACGCCCGACATATAGGCCGCGCTCTCCGAAGAGCCGACGGCGTAAGCCGCGCGTCCGATCGTCGAGCGGCTATAGGGAACCCAGAGCACGAGCACGACGACAGCGAGCGCGACCAGGCTCGCCGGCGCGACCTCGAAGACGCGCCCAGTCAACGCATCGGCGAGCGGGCCATACACGTCGCCGCCCGGAACGGGGCGCAAAAGAAGGGCGAGGCCAAAGAACGCGGCGCCCGTCGCGATCGTCGCGACGATCGGCTGCAAACGCCCGTAGATGACGATGAGTCCGTTGATCGCCCCGCAGACGAGGCCGGCCAGAAGAACGCCGAGGACGCCGAGCGTGGCGCTGGCCGCTGTTCCAACGACGATCCACGAGGCGAGGCAATTGGTGAGCACAAGCACGGCGCCGACGGAAAGATCGATGCCGGCGGTGATGACGACGAAAGTCTGGGCCATCGCCACCAGCGCGAGCAGCACGCCCTTGCTGGCGGCGGTCTGCACGACATTGGCGGTGAAACCAGCCGGATGGTTGCTCGTGTAGATCGCGAACATCGCAACGAAAAACACGATTGCAAGAAGGGTCCCGCGGTTCTGGGCGAAGAGATAGCGCCAGTCGCTCATTGGGCGGGCGCCCCGGCGGCGGCGTCTTCCGAAGAAATGTTGAGCGCGCTCGCGATCAGCGCCCGCTCGGTGATCTCAGCGCCAGCGAGCTCGCGCCTGATTTCGCCGTTGTAGAGCACGAGCGCCCGGTCGCAGCAGCCGATCAATTCGTCATAATCGGTGGTGTAGAAGACGATCGCCGCGCCCTGGTCCGCGAGCCGGCGCAGGAGCGCGTAGATTTCCTGCTTGGTGCCGACGTCGATGCCTCGCGTCGGATCGTTGAGCAGGATGATCCGGGGCTCGGCCATCAGCCACTTGGCGATCACGATCTTCTGCTGATTGCCGCCCGATAGCGCGCCAGCGGGGATGTCCACGCCAGCTGCATGAATCTCGAGGAGCTTCATCAGCTCGCCAACAAGCTTGGTCTCGCGCGCGCGATCGATCACCCCGCCTTTCGAGACGCGCTGAAGCGCGGCGAACGAGAGGTTCTCGCGCACCGACATCGGCAGCATCAAGCCTTCCGTCTTGCGGTCCTCCGGGATCAGCGCCATGCCGATGCTTTTGCCCTTCGCAGCGTGCGGGCTCGAAGGCGAGACGGGCGCGCCCGCCACCCAGATCTCGCCGGAGACGCCGCGAAGGACGCCGAACAGAGCCAGCAGCAATTCCCGCTGGCCCTGCCCGTCGAGCCCGCCGAGACCAACGATTTCTCCGGCGTCGGCAGTGAACGAAATGTCACGCAGCCGGTCCCCCCAGTTGAGATTCCTCACTTCGAAGAGCGGCGTCTGAACCTTCGGACGCGCCGCGGGCTTCGGCGGAAAGACATGGCTGTATTCGCGCCCGATCATCATTTCGACGACCTCGTTGTCGGTCTTCGTCCCGGCCGCATAAGTCGCGACATTGGCGCCGTTCCTGAACACCGTGCTCTCGTCGGCAAGCTCCGCGATTTCGTGCATGCGGTGAGAGATGTAGAGGAGGGCGAGCCCCTCCTGGCGCAAACGCTTGAGGACGACAAACACCTTGGCGACATCGGCCGCGGTGAGCGCCGAAGTCGCTTCGTCGAGAATGAGAACGCGTGGCCGGCGCGCCAGCGCCTTGGCGATCTCCACCACCTGCCGGCGCGAGAGCGGCAGGTCCTTCACCAGCGCCAGCGGATGGATGCCGGTCGCTCCGGCGCGCTCGAGCGCTTCCTCGGCGAGGCGGCGCTGCGCACGCCGATCAATCATGCCCAAGCGGCGGGGCGGGTTGGAGATGGCGATGTTATCGGCGACCGAAAGGTCGGGAACGAGCGACAGTTCCTGGAAGATGCAGACGATGCCGGCGCGATTGGCGGCCGCCGGCGAATCGAAAGCGACCTCCGCGCCGTCGAGCATGATGCGCCCCGCGTCCGGCGCCACGACGCCGGCCAGGATCTTGATGAGCGTCGATTTGCCCGCGCCATTCTCTCCGAGAATGGCGTGAATGCGCCCAGCGAACACAGTGAGATCCGCGTTGGCGAGGGCGCGCACGCCTCCGTAGCGCTTGGAAACCCCCTCCATGCGCAGGATCGGCGAGGCCGTCGAACTCTGCTCCGCTCACGCCGCCTACCCTCGCCCCTCAAGACGCCCATGGCGCCGCGCCGGCCTTGGCCCACGGCCGTCGAGGAATGTCGCTCCCCGGCGGCCGAGTTGGTCGAAGTCTACTTGTTCTCCTTCGTCTGCCCCATGATTTCAGCAGCGCTGAAGTTGATGTTGCAGGTCGGGAAAGAGTTGCCGACGAAAAAGTTGTCGCCGAGCTTGGAATAATAATTCTCGCCGTCCTTGAAGTTTGGATCCTCGGCCGTCGCGAGAGGCAACTTGATCGCCTGCGGCACGACCTTGCCCTCGAGCGCCGAAATGGCTGTCAGGATCGCAACTGCGACCTGTGCAGGTCCGCTGCCGCCAGAGGCGCATTTGAGGCCTTGATCCGAATATTTGGAGCAGAACTTGCGGAAGCCGTTTTCGGTCTCGCCGCCGAAGGGCGCGAATGGCTGTTTGGCGTCCATGATCGCCTGCACAACGCCGGTGTCGCCGCCCTGGGCGGTATAGCCGTCGAAATGCTTCTGCACGGCAAGCGCGTCGGCGGTCACTTTCTGCGCCGTCGGATCGTCCCACTTGCCGAACACCTCGACGACGTCCCACTTCTTGCCGGTCTTATCCAAGGTTTCATGGATTCCTGCGTGGCGGTCATTGTCGACCGATGTGCCTGAAACGCCGCGCACTTCGAGGATCTTGCCGCCATTCGGCAGATGCTTGTCGAGCCATTTCGCCCAATAGACGCCAAGGCCCTTCTGATCGACGTCGACGTTGATCGCGTCCTCGGTGTCGAGCGTGTTGTCGAAGGCGACGAGCACCACGCCCGCTTCCTTCGCCCGCTTGATCACCGGCTTGAACGCCTCGGGGTTCTGGGCGTCGGTGACGATCGCGTCGTAGCCGGAATCGATGAAGTTGTTGATCGCCGCGATCTGCGCCGCGACGTCCTCGCCGGTCGAGACGACCTTGAATTCCTTGAGCTTGGCGGCGATGTCCGGCTGCGCGGCGTAGGCTTTGGCGGTCTGGATCATCTGGATGCGCCAAGTGTTGGCGACGAATCCATTGGCGAGCGCGATGCGGTAGGGTCCCTTCTTTGCGGGGAACTTGAAGTATTTGGTCTTGTCGGACCAGGGCACAAAGCAGGCGGGATCCGAAGCGGGTCCGGCCACAACCTCGGGTCCCGCAGCGAAAGCGGGCGCCGAGAAGGCGCACAGGCTTGTGAGCATCGCGCCGCCGACGACGGCGCCAGCGAGATGGCGGAAATAATTCATCGTTCTCCTCCCTTTTGCGTCTCCACCGGCCGGCTCCCTTGAAGCCTCGTCGCCGTCGAGCGCAACCTCCTCGTTCAGTCGAGCAACAACACGCCACGCCGCCCGGAAATTCACCGAGCGCCGGATCGGCCGTCTGCTTGCGCTGACATGTCACTATACCGGACGGCCTTGGCCGCACAAGCCTATGCGGCGCGCAGACTTGCGAACAAAAGGGCCGTCTTGGACTCCGGACGCCGAGCGGTCCTTCGGGATCGTCGCCGCCATGCTACACGCTCTCCCGTGATCCGAGCGGGCCCGCTGCTCGGGAAGGCGTTCGCAGGGAGGCGAGGATGGCCACAGTCAAGCTCTGGACCGATGCGGAGGCGGAAGCGCACCCGAAGGTCAAAGCGGTTTTCAACGATATAAGGGCGACCCGGAAGTCGGACTTCGTCAACAATTTCTGGCGCGGTCTGGCCAACCAGCCCGACGTTCTCGAGCGCACGTGGAACACGCTGAAAGCGGTGATGGGCGCGCCCGGACCGCTCGATCCCATCACTCGGGAACTGATCTACATCGCCGTTTCAATAACCAACGGGTGCGCCTATTGCATCCATTCCCATACGGCGGCGGCCCGCGCCAAGGGCATGACCGACGCGCAATACTCCGATTTTCTGGCCGTGGTGGGCATGGCCTCGCAGACAAACGCGCTGGTGACAGGGCTGCAACTGCCCGTCGACTCGGCTTTCCTCGTCGAGAGCTGAACATAAGCTCCCGAGCGCCGGGTCTTCCGGAACGGCGACGGCGCCAATTCAGAGGCGCTGACCAACAAAAGCCCGCTCGGGATCTCTCCCGCGCGGGCGGTCTGTCGGAGCTTCAAGCGAAGCTTACTATGCGCAGTGAACGGGGCCGCTGCTCGGCGATGCTTCACCGAACATAGTAATAGGGCGCCGGAGCATAGACCACTGACGGCGGAGCGGCGTAAACGACCCGCGGCGCCGCATAGACGGGCCGCGAGGCGGCCGCTATGCCCGCCGCCGCCCCGACCGCGAGCCCGGCGGCCGCCCCGGCCGCTACGGCGCCGCCATAGCAGCAGCGTCCATGGCCCCAGCCCCAATAACCCGGCCCATGGCCCCAATGGCCAACGGTCACGCCATGCGGCCCCGTCGCAACCCAGCCGCCGGCGAACGCGGGCGAAGCGGTAGCCATAGCAACGCTCGCGGCGAGGCCCGCGGTCAACATCAGCTTGCGAAACATCAAAACGCTCCTTTGCTTGCGACTAACTCGCGCCCGCTGCTCTCAACCGAGCAGCCTTTGTCTCCGTTGCCGGCGCCTGCACGACTGGTACGGTTCGTTGAGCCCTTCGCGACGCTCGGCGACTAAATTTCTTGCAAGCCCGTCATCACGAACGGTTGATGGCGCATGGGGAGCTGACGAACTTCGCCATCGGCGAAACCCGCGCCGAAGAATTGAACAGCATCAAGGCGCGAAGAATTCGAGCGCTCTTGGCCGCTCGGTCGGCGATGAGCTTGCGTCGGCCGTCGGGGGAAACCTTGGCGAGAGCGTCAACCAGCGTCCCGCTGAAGGCGTCGAAGAACCCGTTCCAGGCTTGTCGCCACGACGCAAGCGCTTGCTGCACGCCCTCCGGACTGAATGGCTCTGCTGTGATCTCTTGACCGAGAGCGCGCCTCGCATCGAGAAGGCGCCGCGCAGCCTCGATATATCGCGGCGCGCCGCTTCGGATGGCGGCGTCGAAGGCCGCCGCGTCCTGAGGCGGGAGACTGGCTTCCGCATTGGCCAGGGCTCGCGCGACCGGCCCTGCGCCCGCCGCGATCGGAAGCGAGCGATGAAGGAAGTGCCCGCCAATCAGTGCGACGAGGAACAAATTCAGCAGAACGGAAATCGGCAACGCCAGTCGGCGCCATCCGCGCGCGGCCGGTCGCGTCTGAGCAAGACTTCTCCATGTCATTCGCCAAAGATGTGCATTGGGGCGGGCTCCAGCATCGCCAGCACATCGCCAGGCGTTGACGGCGGCGCAGACAAAAAGCCGATCAGAAGCCCGACGGCCAGCGCAAAAGCGCCGCCTGTCGCCAACCCCGGCGACACGAGTTGCGCAGGAATCCAGGCGAAGCTTGATTTCCACGCGCGCCAGGCGCCGGCTCCGAAGCGCGAGGCGGTCGAGGCGACGATTCTCGCCGCCACAAGCGGTCCAAGGCGGGCGACCGCCGCCTGCTGCTCTCCGGCGGCGAAGAGCGCAGCGTCCCGATGCTCGCTTGCGGCTTGCATCGCTTGGTCGAGGGCCCCCGCCGCGGCGAACATCGCGCGAGCTTCGGGCGAATCGTCCATGAGCGCCTGGGCGGCGAGGCGGGTCTCCGCCGGCCAACGCCGCAAATCCCCTCCATAGGCGTCCGCCAGCTCCCCGAAGCGCTTAAGCGTCAACATCATCGGGATTCCCTCTCTTGCGAAACAGCCTGCAAGCGCTCGCGAAGGCGCGCTCGCGCCCGCGCAAGCAGCCGCTCGACGGCTTTCGCGGACGCGCCCAGAATGCGCGCCGTCTCCGCTGCGGACAGTCCCTCGTCGTAGACAAGCGTCATCGCCGCGCGCTCGCGCTCCGGCAAGTCTCTGAGCGCCGACGCGAGGGCGACGTCCCGCTGGCGGGCGGCAAGGATCTCGTCCGGCAGCGGCGAGGGATCAGCGAACTCGACGTCATCCGGGAGCGATTGCGGCTTTATCCGTCGCTTTTGATCCAGGCACAGATTGACCACGATCCGGTAGAGCCAGGTTCGAAATCGGGCCTTGGTCGGATCGAAACGTTTTGCCTGCGACCAGGCGCGCACCATCGCCTCTTGTACGACATCCTCAGCGGTCAGCCAGTCACAAAGCAGGCGGCGCGCGACGCGCAAGGCGAACGGGCCATGGCGCGCGACGATCTCGTCGAAGGCGCGCCGGTCGCCTCCCGCCGACCAGGCGACCAGGACTTCGTCAGTTGCATCGCCATAAGCATGCGAGCTATCCACGTCGGGACCGCCGCCGACCGTGCGTGACGCGACAACGCGCCGCGGGATTGATGGCCATGGTCCGTCCGCGAATTCGAAGCCGGCGCAGATCGCCCTCGGTCGCGCTCCAACGCTCATGATAGGGTAGCGCAAGTTTATCCCGCTCAACCAATTCCCGCGGACGTTCGTTGGCTCTCGATTCCGTGGATTGAAGCTTGCGGTCGCGGCGCAGCCATCAGGTCGAGCTCGCCTGTGGCGGGACGCGGCTCGTCGTGAGCCACAGCGCCAGGAGGTCCAAACAAATAGGTCCATCGGGCGCTCCATGATCGCGCGCAGACGACATCCCGGATCAGCGCCGTCCACTCATGAACGACGATCTTGAAAGGATTAAAAGTGCCGACAGGATGAACAAGCCCGTAGACGATCCTGGTCTGCGGTTTCTCTTCCGCGAAGGTGCCAAAAAGCCTATCCCAGACGATGAGGATGCCGCCGTAGTTCCGGTCGAGATATTCGGCGTTTGAGGCGTGGTGCACGCGATGATGCGAGGGCGTGTTGAAGATCCACTCGATTGGCCCAAGCCGCCCGACGAGCTCCGTGTGCAGCCAGAATTGGTAGAACAGATTGAGAGACAGCATCGCGCCCACGGCGAACGGACTGAATCCGACAAGGGGCAGCGGCATGAAGAAGAGCCATGTCCCGGAGAGGAACTCGGTCGCGCCAATACGAAGGGCGCTCGCGAGATGGAGGCGCTCGGGGGTGTGATGGACGACGTGAGAAGCCCAGAGCCAGCGCACCTCATGCCCTGCTCGATGCATCCAGTAATAGGCGAACTCCTCGGCCAGCAGAAGCAGCCCCCACCCCCAGACCGCATCGAACGGAACCGTCGCCACGCGATGGGCATAGACGAAGTACGCGATCGGGGTCACGAGCAGCGCGGTCGCCCCTTTGACAGGCATGCGCATTATGAAAACAGCGATGCTGACGGCCATCTCGCGCCACGGATAGGACCGCTTCCGCACGACAGCGAACCAAACAATTTCAGCAACGACGCCAGCGACGATGAGCAACAGAAGCCCGTGGGGCGCGGCATGATGATGAGCGGACATGAAGAACTCCAGGCTCTCCAAATGGGCGGCGCGCCGCCCGCATAGCTCAGACGGGCGCCGCCCTTCGACGATGCGCCGAGAGCAGATTGCGTTTCGATCGACGCGGACGATTTGTAGCCGCGCTCCGCGGCCAGTCGACAGACGGGCTATGGACCCGCGTCTACAACCTCCGATTCGACGGAATTGCAGGCTGCTCTAATGTTGCGTTTTGAGGCTGGCGAGCGCCTGCTGGCAGCTTTGCGAAAGCTTGTCGGCGTTCTGCTTCAGACAGCCCACGATGCGCCCGCCGCCCGGCCGCACGTCCGAACAGTAAGTCTTGTAATCGGCGGCGCAGGCTTGCCGCACTGCGGACTGTTGCGCGCTGGCCATGTCAACAAGGGCTAAACAGCCGACGGCCGCCGCGACGGCCGATACGGCTGTTGCGCGCAGGAAGGACCCGCGCGCGCCCGACCCCATGGCCGTGATCCGAGAGAGGTTCATCGAGGAGGTCCTTTCCAAGCAAGCCCGTCGGGCTCCATGACGATGATACGCGTCGACGGACGCTTTCCCCCGGTCTGAACCAGGCGCAAAAAATAACCCGCCCGGAATCGCTCCCGGGCGGGCTCTTTTCGCCAAAACGCGGCGGTTTACTTCGGCTTGTCGGCCCTGTCGCGGGCTTTAAGCGCGGCGCCTAGAATATCGCCAAGCGAAGCGCCCGAGTCAGCTGAGCCATATTGCGCGATCGCTTCCTTCTCCTCGGCGACTTCGAGCGCCTTGATGGAGACTGCGATCTTGCGCGCCCGGCGGTCGAACTGGGTGATGCGCGCGTCGACCTTCTCGCCGACCGAGAAGCGCTCGGGACGCTGATCGCTGCGGTCGCGCGCAAGCTCGTTGCGCTTGATGAAGGCGGTGAGATCCGTGCCCGCGATCTTCACTTCGAGGCCGCCGTCCTTGACCTCCACGACCTCGCAAGTCACGACCGAGCCCTTGCGCAGCTCGCCCTCGCCCTCCTCGCCGGCCTTCGTGACCGAGAATGGGTCACTGGCCAGCTGCTTGATGCCGATGGCGATGCGCTCCTTCTCGACATCGACGTCGAGCACCTTGGCTTTGACGTGATCGCCTTTCTTGTAGTCCTCGATCGCCTGCTCGCCGGGCCGGTTCCAGTCGAGGTCGGAAAGATGGACCATGCCGTCGACATCCGCGTCGAGGCCGATGAACAGCCCGAACTCGGTCTTGTTCTTGACCTCGCCCTCGACGGTCGAGCCGATCGGATGCTTCTCGGCGAAAGCCTCCCACGGGTTCTGCAGCGTCTGCTTGAGGCCGAGCGAGATGCGGCGCTTGGAGGCGTCGACCTCGAGCACCTGCACCTCGACCTCCTGGCTGGTCGAGACGATCTTGCCGGGATGGACGTTCTTCTTGGTCCAGGACATTTCGGAGACGTGGATGAGGCCCTCGATGCCCGGCTCGAGCTCAACGAAGGCGCCGTAGTCGGCGATGTTGGTGACGCGGCCCTTAAGCTTCTGGCCAACGACGTAACGCGTCTCGATGTTCGACCACGGATCTTCCTGCAACTGCTTCATGCCAAGCGAGATGCGGTGGGTCTCATGGTTGATCTTGATGATCTTGACCTTGACCTGCTGGCCGATGCTCAAGACCTCGCTCGGATGATTGACGCGCCGCCAGGCGATGTCGGTCACATGCAGGAGGCCGTCGATGCCGCCGAGATCGACGAACGCGCCATAGTCGGTGAGATTCTTGACGGTGCCGTCGATGACCTGCCCCTCAGCGAGGTTGGCGACGATCTCGTGGCGCTGCTCGGCGCGACTCTCCTCGAGCACAGTGCGGCGGGAAACGACGATATTGCCGCGCCGCCGGTCCATCTTGAGGATCTGGAACGGCTGGGGCACGTTCATCAGCGGGCCAACGTCGCGCACAGGACGAATGTCGACCTGGCTGCGCGGCAGGAAGGCGACCGCCCCATCGAGGTCGACGGTAAAGCCGCCCTTGACCTGGTTGAAGATCACCCCTTCGACCTTCTCGTTCTTCTCGAACGCCTGCTCGAGCTTGACCCAGCTCTCCTCGCGCCTCGCCTTGTCGCGCGAGATGACCGCTTCGCCGAGCGCGTTCTCGATCCGCTCGAGATAGACTTCGACTTCGTCGCCGACGCCCGGCGCGGGATCGCGGCCATGATTGGTGAATTCCTTGAGGGCCACGCGGCCTTCGGTCTTGAGGCCGACGTCGATGACGGCCATGTCCTTTTCGATCGCGACGACCTTGCCCTTGACGACGCTCCCCTCGAAAGCTTCGTCGGCGCCGTAAGTCTCGTTCAACAGCGCGGTGAAATCCTCGCGCGTCGGCGCCAGGGTCTGTGTGGAAGCCATTGGTTCTCCTAATCGCGCCCTTATAATCGGGCAGCGCCGGCTTTGGGTTCGTGTTGACGTTCAGGCGCCCGCCGATCGGAAGGCTCGCGCGTGACGCACGATCCTCATCGCCGCTCTTCACGGCTTAGCCGGCGCATCGGCCGACGGCGGAAGCCCAGGTTTAGTCGCTATATGGGGAGCCCATGCGGCGAGGGCCAGCCGCTAGCAGGAAATTCCGCCTGATTCAATGGCGAAAACACTTGGGTGAAAGCGCTTAGGCGATGGCCAGTTCATCGTGAGGAAACTGCGCCGTTCTAACGTTGCAGGCGCGGTCGCTATGAGCAGCAGGTCGTTCCCAAAGCGCTTGGATATTCGCCGCTCGTCGGGTCAGGTGATCGTCTCGAGTTCGCGAATATCTTCATTCCTGAGAGCAAATGTGCCTTCGTTCACTTCGCGCAGGCCGTTCAAGAATATTGAGATGTCGATTTCCTGATCTTCGTCCTGGTCCTCTAGCGGCTTGAACCGGCCGTGGAAGAAGGCGTATTCGATGCCGTCGATTAAATAGGGAACAATACCTTCCAGTCTGAAAGCAAGCCTCTCTTCGCTCCTCTCAGAAAATCTAAAATTAAACCCCAGAATTTTTCGAATTATATAGACTTTACCTTCGCGCAGATGTTCATCAACGAAGCGGTTTCTCACGCCGTCGATTGGCTGCGCATTCACGCAAACGATCTTCTGACCAACGTACCAATCGCGCATTCAATTCCCCAACGCCAAAGCGGTTATACTTTAGGATAGGATTCCTTCGCTTCCCAGCTCAAATATAAGCAGCGAAGATGAATGTAAGCTGTCGATTTCGAGTTGCAAATTAACAAATGTTTTCAATCTCGTTAAGTTCGTGTAACCCGGCTATTTTTCTTTTTTCTTACGCAAATTCATAGAATGACCAGCTTGGATGCGCGTGTCCTTGGCCGGCGCACGATTTGGGCCAGCCCGGCTGGGCGCGAGGCGCTGGAGCGCGGCGCGCGAGAAAAGCCTTAGCTCACGGCGTTCTTCGGGCCGCCAAACGTCAGCTCACAGCCCTGCCCTCGACCGCGGCCCACGCTCTCCTGGGCCACAACGACTTGGGCCACAACGACCGGAAGCTCAGTTCGCCGCGGCGACGACGTTGGAATGAAGATAGGTCGAAAGATGCGCGTCGAGGGACTTCATCGCATTTTCATCAGCCGAGCCGCGCCGGAAGCCGATGAAGCCGTCCGGGCGAACCAGAACAACGCCGCCCTCGGGCAGCCCCGCCCGGGCGGGATCGAGCCCCGCCTGGCGGGCATCGACGATCGCGACGAGGGCGCCCCAATGCGCTCGGAAAACGTCGAGCCCCGGCGCCTCGCCGAAAGCGACAAGATGGTGGGTCGCGCCCTCAAAATCGCACCAGCCGGGAAAGCGCGCTCCTGGGCCAGGGTCGGCTTCGCCACCGCTCCCGTCAATGAAAAGGCTGCCCTTATAGGAGACATCGAGCATCGAGCGCTTGCGCAAGCCTGCGAGCGCTTCGGCCGGATCCTGCGCTGGCGGGGACAGGGGCTCCCCCGCTCTGCACTTTTCGATGAGCTGCATGACAAGGGCATGGATCTCGTTTGAGACCTCGAGCACATGACGATCGGCCAGGCCGCGCTCGATCGGGTACGTAGCGAGAAGCGAGGGCTTGGCCGCCCCCCGAAGCACCAATGCAAGTTTCCACGCGATATCTGCGCCGTCCATGAGCGCGGAATTGATCCCTTCCCCGCCCATTGGGCTTGAAAGATGTCCCGCGTCGCCCAACAGGAAGCGCCTGCCATCGCTCAGGAACGGCGCCACGCGCTTGTGCATCTGGAAGTAGGACGTCCAACGCAAATCGGAGAGCCCGACGTCCGTTCCGATCCGCTCGTTCAGGAGCGCTCCAAGTTCAGCCACAGACGCAGGCTCGACGCGCTGATCGCCTTCGTCACGATTAACAAAGACGAGCAATCGCCCTTCGGGCAGCGGCGCCAGCAGCACGAAGCCCCTCGGCCCGATAACAACGCGACCCCGTCCGGGCGGAGCGGGCCATGTGAGTTTCACGTCCGCGACGATGAAACGCCCGCCATAGGTCTCGCCGTCCAGACGCTCGTGCATGGAATGGCGGGAAACGCTGTGGCCGCCGTCCGCGCCGATCAGGTAATCGGCTCGGACGATCTCTTTCCGCCCACCCTTGTCGAGGCTCATGGTAACGCCGTCGCCATCCGCCCCGACTGACGTCGCCTCGACGCCAAACTCGACTTGGACGCCTCGCCCGGCCAGATTGCCGCGCAGCGCCGCCTCGGTGAACCATTGGGGCTGGCTGCACTGGAATTCGTATTTGCAGCCGAGGCCCGCTAGCTGGGTGAGGCCGATGCGCGCCTGCCCCGGGCCGAGAAGCTCGATCTCTTTGATGCGCACGCTTTCAGCAAGAAACGGCTCAATCACGCCCGCCTTGTGAAGCAATTCGAGCACTGCGGGCTGAAGCGCGGTGCCGCGCGTCTCGCGATGGGGCGCAAGCCTCCGCTCGATGATCCTCGGCTTCACCCCGTGGCGAAGAAGTTCGCACGCCGCGAAGAGGCCGGCAGGACCCGCGCCGACGATGAGGACCGGAGTGTTGGACCCGATCGGTCTTTGCGGCGTCAATTTTCATTCCGGCTCCCCCCGCCCTCAGATCGTCAGCGCTGCTCGTCTTGCAGGCGCCGCACGCCATTGGCCCCGGGCTGGATCCCGATGGCCCCACCGCCGATCATGCTGTTTCCGTTCCTATCCCAGATCGCGGCTGGCCGTCCATGTTCCGCCACAGGATATCGGCGCCGCCGGCGCCGTTGAACTCGCCGGTCCGACTGCTCTCCAGGAGTCTGCGGCCCGTCAGCGTCTGCGCTCGCGCTAGGGTCAAAGCCCAATCAGTCGGGCCGGTTTCGAGCCCTAAGCCGCCATTCCCAAATCCCGGCGGTTTCGATGCCCTCCAAGGTTTGACGTGGACTCCCCTCATCGTCGGTCGGTTTGGCTTAGCCCAAAAATCGTCAAACCCGAAAACTCAGAAGTCACGGAGCGACTATTCAAATCGAACACAAAACCTTCCCCGCTTCTGTGAAAAATTATGATTGATCGATTATCTTGGGAACGGGCTATTGCGCGAACAGGATTAGTTGTCCAGGAGTAACTAATACTCATTTGCAACGACACTATACGTCTGCCTTCATCTTTTGATATGAGTATATCATCGTGATCGCTGCCAAGAACGAGAAGGTTTGAATATGGTGAGGCAGCAACAAATCTAACAGGATTCGGCAACTCTATATCTACCTTGGTGACTTGCCATTTCGATACCTAAAGACACCATCTTGGCTAAAAGCAGCTGAGTAAACTCTACTTACACTGGGAAATTTAGTCAACGATAGTACGGCGAGGTTGCAAAGCGTTGTTTCTGAGGCCCCTGTGACGATCCGGCGCCATCGGACCCCTCTCTGAGGGGGCGCGGCGTGGATGGCCGGATCAACCCCCGGATCATAAGTCCCGGGGCAGGACGGCAGAGGCTCGGAGGCAGGTCGGAAAGCAGCCGACCAACAGCTAACGCTATGAGAGTCGTGATTTTGCTTGGCAAACTCAGAAACACATGGTATGGTGTTCTTGGTGACAGAACAAGCCGCCAGCGACTCCGGCGACAAGGCAGAGGGATGCGCTTCTGAACCGCTTCGCGCACAACCGGGAAGGCGAGTTTAGAACGAGGAGATTTTTTTATTTTTTCTCCTGTAACCCTTTGAAAAGCCCCGATTCGGCCAAAGAAATAAAAGGAAATGCAAGGATTTTTCCTTGTTTTTATATGGAGTTGTTTGGACGGAAGTCGCCCTGAGGTTGTGTCTCTCAGGCGCCGGGCCGCCCAGGCCCCGCCTACCCTTCAGGCCCGGTCGACAGCGGCCAGCGTTCAAGTCCTGTTTTATGATAAGAGCCTAAGCCTCTGAAGTGATATTCTAACACCCGAGAAGGTGGCGCCGGTCAGGCCCGCCAGGGGAAGGTCCAGGTCTCGGTCAGGGCCTTGGCCCCAGCGCGCAGAAAGACACGCAGGTCCGTGCTCTGGCCCGGATCGACGCTGACGTCGACGCCTGCGCGGAACCCCCGGATATGGGTGTTGGGGGTGAGGAACGTGCGCACGATTCGTCCAGTCGACGCCGTCGCGACGGTCTCCACGAGAGAGGGGTCGCTCATGTAGTAAGACAAGTCGCCGCCGGAAAAATCGATGAGGAATCGCGTAGTTCCGGGGGGCGGCGGCGGATCCGGGGAACCCAACGCGCGCGCGGCGACGCGGAACGTCCCGACTGTGCGGCCGGTAGGGGTCAGGCTTTGATCCATCGCCATCGACGTAATGCGATAGCCGAAGACGAGCGGCTTGCCGACCTCGAGCCCCTGCTTCGGCGCCCAGGCGACAACGATGTTGTCGTTGGTCTCGTCGCTGGTCGGCAATTCGACCAGCTCGACCGCGCCCTCGCCCCAACCCTCGTGCGGCTCGATCCAGTAGCTCGGCCTGAGCTCGTAAGCGAGATCGAGATCCTCGTAATCGCTGAAATTGCGGTCGCGCTGCAGAAGCCCAAAGCCGCGCGGATTGGCGTCTTGAAAGACCGAGACCCTGAGAGGATTTGGGTTGCTCAGAGGCCGCCAGATCCATTCGCCCGCGCCCGTGTGCATAAGAAGACCGTCGGAATCGTGCAATTCCCCGCGGAATTCGTCGGAGTACCGCCGGTCCGCCTTGCCGACGAAATACATCGACGACAGCGGCGCAAGACCAAGCGCAGGCGTCGCCTTGCGGGCGAACAGACTGGCGTTGATGTCGATAAAGGTCTCCTGGCCGGGGTTCAGATCGAAGCGGAAGGCGCCAGTCGCCGATTCGCCGTCGAGCAGCGCGTAGATGACGATGTGCTCGGCCGTCGCGTCCGGCGTTTCGATCCAGAACTCGCGAAAGAACGGGAACTTTTCGTTGAGGCGGGGAGGCTCGCCGATGACAAGGCCCCGCGCCGACAGGCCGTAGCGCTGGCCGCGGCCAAGGAAGCGGAAGTAGCTCGTACCGAGAAACGCGATCACTTCGTCCCAGATATGGGGCGCATTGATCGGAAAACGCAGACGAAAGCCGGCAAAACCGAGATTGATCGGCAGCGGCCCGAGCTTGGCGCCGCCATAGTCGAACAGATTGGCGGCGTAAGGGATCGGCGCCGGAATGCCGTCGCGCAATACGTTGATGACCACCGGACGTTTGTACAGGTGTCCGAGATGGAACAGCTCCAGCCGGAAATTGGCTCCTTCCTGGCCGAGCAGAGGCTTGTCGGATTTGAAGCGAATGTCGCGCCAGCCGTCGAAATCGAGGGTCGCCAGGCCGTCGGGCAGCGGCGGCGCCGTGCTGTCGAAGGGCGCAGCAGCAAGATCCCGCGCCCGCTTCACGACGTCCTGGTAGCCGAATGACGCAGGCGCAGGCGTGGCGGCTGGCGGCGGCGCGTCGGTCTGCTGCGCGGCGGCAGGGACCAGACGCACGCCCGAAGCGGCCACGACGCCAACGAGCACAGCGCGGCGAGACAGATCATGCATATGCGTCATTCAGGCTAAGGGATCAGGTTGGGCGCTCCGCGACCCCGGGCCAAGGCGAGACGCCGGCAGCCCCAGTCCGGTCACCATGGGGAGAACGGGCCGCCGCCGGTGTTGGTGTTCGTGCGCATGATCGCTTCGAGCCCCATGCTGAAGTTCGAAGTGACGCGATAATTGACGCCGACGCCGAACGTGCCGACCGCCTGCACCGCGCCAGGGCCGGAGAATACGGTGTTGACAGCGTCGCTTGCGTTGAAAGCGCCGCTCGTGAAGCGGGTCGAGCGGACGAAATCGACCCCGGTGATCACGTATGGCGTCACTTGGCCGAAATTGTACCCGACAATCGTCGAGCCGCCGGCGAAAGCGCCGCCGGTGAACTGGGAGAATCCGGGGCCCGTCTGGAGATAGGGCATGTAACCCGTGGAAGCCTGCACCCCCAGCATGATTCCGTTGTCGAAGACGTGTTCATAAGTGAGGTCGGTCTCGCCGCCCACGCCGCCCTTGATCCCCTTGCCGCCCCACACGGAGATCCCTGCTCCGACCGAAAGACCCGCCCAATAATCGGGCGCGGCGTCAGGCGCGCCGGGACCGAGCGCAGGATAATTCGAGGGGGCGGTCGGCAAATCAGCGGCGGCGACCGGCGCGGCCTGCAGGCAAACCACGGCCGCACAGACCGAGGGGGCGGAAAGACAAGCGATAACGAAGCGCATGATATCGTCTTTTATCACAAAATCACGCGCGAAGCATTGCGGTTTCGAGTGCGGCATATTGATGGCGGAAAGCGCGCGCTTAAGATCAGGGGGTCGCTCGTTGGCGAGCGCGGAGGGACAGCATTCACTTTGTCAACTCTCGCCGAGCCTGCTGTAGAAACGCGTCGCCGTCGGGTCTGCACTGTTGGCCCCCTTTGACTTTACGGATTCGGTCTTCTCGTCCGTTCAGTCGCGGCAAATGAGGCTGCATAGACCCCCGTGAGGGCTCGACCATGCCGATCTTTTACCGGCGCGTCTTCGCGAGCCCGATCGGAATCGGCGCCGCGATCGTGCTCGCGGTCCATGCCAGGCCCGCCCTGAGCACGGCGCGCCGGCGAATTCGACGCGCGCTCCGCGAAGGCGTAGGCGTCACTACTCTAGGGTATCGAACGACCCTTCCTTCCGGACGTTTCATTCTTCCCTCCGATCAATACCTGCCACGCGATGGACCCGCTATCGTCACTGCGCCAGTTGATGCTCCTGCAGTGATGAAGTCAAAGCCATGTCTCGCCAATCGTGGGGCGCCGTTGTCAGCAAGGCGCTGATTGTCGCGCTCGTCTCCCCGCCTTTCTCGGCGGATGCGCAAGCCCCTGGCGGCCTTTCCGCAGGCTACTTGGCGGCCTCATTGCAACTCGGTCAGCCGATCGAAAGAGTTCAGTACTTCAGTCTCGGAGGCAATGATTACTGCTGGTACAGCGGCGGCTGGAACGGTCCAGGGTGGTATGAGTGTGGAGACCAGGGGATTTACGGACTCGGTTGGGGCGGCGCCTACGGCTGGAACGGATGGGGTGGTGGCGTCCACATCCCGCCGTCCCGTTACCACGCCGTCGGCGTCTACCACCCCGGTCGCCCCCTGTCATTGGCGACCCGCTCGGTGATCCGATCGAGGGCGCCGACCTCGACCCTCGCCAAAGCTATGAGGGTTTGCGCGACGGGTCCAGAGTTCCAGTCCGCCCGGGTCTTACCCAGCACGCTGCGTCGAACGGCCCAGGGCCAAGAATCCCGCCGGAGTCCCGCCGAGCTTTTGCCCACCAAGATTTGCCCAGATATAGCGACTTTGCGGCTCGCCCTGGCCTCCCCGACGAAGTAGCGCCGCCCCTTCGCGGCTTGAGCAACAGTGCCGCCCCTGTCTTTCACGGGTTTGGCGGCGGCGACGGTCTCCACGACTTTGGATTTCATAACAGCGGCGGATTCCACGGTCCCAGCATCCACGCCGACGCGGGGATCGGGCGGGTTGGGGGTTTTGCCGGCTTCCACCCAATCGGAGGGGGGATGTTCGGTGGCGGACATATCGGAGGCATTGGCCATCGGTGAGGCGTCGGGCAAAGACAACCGTGACGCCGATCTTGAAAACAAGTCGGCCATCGCCGGCACAAACTAATACGGTATTATAGTTTTCTAAACCAAGAGATAATTGCCGCCTGGCAGCCTCAGATTTAATGTCAGTCAAGCAAATGTTCAGGCGACTTTGCCCAGTATAACCGGTGAAAGCCGCTCCTAGATTTGGTCGTTTGGCGTAGAGCGAGAGACAACTATGTTGAAAGATCCGGAAGCGTCAGGTTCGGCGTCATTCCCGGCCGGGATTTCCACTTCAGAAGTACAAGAGCGCTCTCGTCAGAGCGGGCGCGCGATTAAGCTTGGTCGGGTGGGATTCGTCGGCCTCGGTCGGATGGGAACGGCGATGGCAGTCAATCTTGCCGCCGCTGGCAGACACGTGACCGGCTACATTCGTCGGCCTGAACAGGGACCAGAGCTGGAAGCCCTCGGCGTCAAGCCGACGACCGATACCGCCGACCTTTTCGATTGCGAGTTCGTCGTCTCTATGCTGCCGGATGATGCGGTCGTTCACGAGGTGGTTTTCGGACGGGGGGGTCATAAGGTCGAAGGCTTGATCGCAGGCCTGATGCCGGGTTCGATCCACATGTCGATGAGCACGATCACCACGGCGGCATCGGCCGAGCTCGCGAGCGCTCACGCTGAACGTGGCCAGGGCTATGTCGCGGCTCCCGTTTTTGGAAATCCGGACGCAGCAAGAGCGCGACAGTTGTTTGTCATCGCCGCCGGCGCGCCGACTGCGGTTGAACGCTGTCAACCAATCTTGACTGACTTGGGTCAGCGCACCTTTCTGGTAGGCGAGGATCCCGGGACCGCGAATTTAATCAAACTTATCGGCAACGCGCTAAGCGCCGTCAGCATGGAGGCCCTCGGCGAAGTTTTCGCGCTGGCGCGCAAGCGTGGGCTCGATTCCCAGCAGCTGCTCACAGTTCTGACCGGGACCATGTACGGCGGACGCTTCCACACTATTTATGGTGGCAAGATTGCAGGAGAGCAGTATGGCTCCGGAGGCTTTCTCTTTCCGCTGATCCTTAAGGACGTGCGCCTTGCACTAGGTGAAGCGGAGTCCGCGGGCGTCCCAACCCCTTCCCTAAGCGTGGTGCGCGACCGCCTGATCGCAGGAATTGCTCGGGGCTATTCGGACCGCGATTGGTCGGCGCTTGGATTGCTCGCTTCAGAAGAGGCAGGGCTACCCGCCGAGCACCAAAATCATGACTGAATGGGTGCGTCCCGTGCAGGTCGAGCAGGAGCGTAGTCGCAGTGACGTCCTGCGGACCTGACGGGTTTTTCGACGGGTCGAAGGATGGCAGATCGAGAGGAGTTTACGGTGATCCACGAGGCGTCCAACATTTATCAGTCACGCTGGGAACTCTTCCATGTCGCGGAAGTGCTGCATCGCGTGGCCAACGACTATACTCGAGCCGTGTCGTTCGCCTCGTTGATGGCTTCGAAGGCCTCGACTGGTAAGGCGAGATCTGCACTAAACGAGGTCGCGGATCGTCTGCGGATCATAGCCAAGACGCATAAGATCCTTCGCCCGCCATCGGTTGATGAGCTCGTAGACTTTACCGACGCGGTTGCACGCCTCTGTCAGGCTATGGTTGAGGCCTCCGATCTCCGCCATCGGAAAATCAATCTGCTTCTGACATTCGATCGCCCGATCGTCTTGAGTTCCTGGCGATGCTGGCATGCGAACCTCATCGTCTCGGAGCTCATAAACAATGCTTGCCGTCACGCTTTCGAACTCAAGGCCAGGTCGGATTGCGATCACGATTAGCGAGTTTGACGGGCGTGTCGTTTGCGACGTGGACGACGACGGGCGCGGACCTAAGGCTTCACCGCCCGGCCTGGGGACTCAGCTGGTCGACGCACTGGCCGCCGAGCTCGATGGATTCGTCGAAAGACGTTTTACGCAATCTGGTTCTACGGTGACGCTCTCCTTCTTCAAAGACAACGCAGGCGTCTCCACTTACCTGACGCATCCAAATCTCGCCGGGGGTCTCCGCGTGAAGTCCGCTTCGCGCGGCAGGACAAGGATGGATGGGCAAGGCGCAGTTCTCCCTTGTCCAGTGGCGGCGAAGCGCTGCCCAACGATACATGACTCGCTGAATTCCGCGGGCGTGGAGCCATAGGAGTCAATCATGTTCATCCAAACCAAAACCTTGGAGACCAAGATCGAGCACGCGCAGGTTTCCTTTCTCGGGCTTAAGGCGTCTCGTGTCGCCTTGGGAACCTGGGCCATCGGCGGTTGGATGTGGGGAGGAACCGACGAGTCGGAAGCGATTGCCACGATCCGCGCGGCGATCGACCGCGGCGTCGATTTAATTGACACCGCTCCAGCCTATGGGTTCGGGCGCTCCGAGGAAATCGTCGGCAAAGCCTTGGCCGAAAGTGGCATGCGTTCACGCGTGGCGATCGCAACAAAGGTGGGGCTCGAATGGGACGGCGGGAAAGTCTTTCGCAATGCTAGCCGCGCGCGCATCCTTCAGGAGGTCGACGAATCCCTTCGCCGGCTTCAAACCGACCATATTGATATCTACCAGGCGCACTGGCCCGACCCGCTCACGCCGATCGAGGAAACCGCCGAGGCGTTGCACTCTCTGTTCGCCCGGGGAAGATCCGCGCAATCGGCGTGAGCAACTTCTCCGTCAGGCAGATGGAGCGGTTCCGCCGAGTCGCGCCGCTGCACGTGCTCCAGGCACCCGACAATCTGTTCGAGCGGGAGATCGAGCCTGATATTCTCCCCTACTGCCGCAGCAACAACATCGCGACACTGGGCTATGGCGCGTTGTGCCGCGGTCTCCTATCCGGCCGCATGCGGCCGGACACGACATTTGAAGGCGATGACCTTCGCCGCACGGACCCGAAATTCCAACCGCCGCGGTTTCGGCAATATCTCGCGGCGGTGGATCAATTGGATCAATTGGCGCGTGCGCGGTTTGGCAAGCGGGTCCTCCATCTTGCTGTGCGCTGGATGCTCGACCAGGGCGTCAGCATAGCGCTCTGGGGTGCGCGGCGCCCCAGCCAGATTCAGCCGGTCGACGCGGTGACAGGCTGGCGACTCGACGAAAGGGACATGGCTGAAATCGATGCGATTCTGGCCGCAACCGTCCGCGACCTCGTCGGCCCCGAGTTCATGGCGCCCCCCGTAAGAGATTGGTCAGCACGCGTCTCCGCCAACGAGCGAAAGGCGTCGGAACAGTCTGTTCAAGGAGACAAGGCGGTTCGCGAGATCGGCCCCGTTAGGAGGCTAGGACCGCGCTGAGTCCGACTGCCGGCGTCGCCGCGAAAACAACCGCGCGCGCCAAAGATGGGGTCAGGTCTTGGGCTCCTTGCGGTGAATGTGGCATCGAGTCGCCGATTTCGTCCTAACAAGCGACGGACCATCACACATGTCAAAGGTTCTTACTACTGTAATGGTCGTCCTTGCCGCGTTGGGCGTGCAAATGGCCGCTGGGAAAAGCTTGAACGGGCAGGAGTTCGCGCATCAGGGAGATGGTGGCGCCCCCGCCTGCAGGACGTGCCATGGTGAGCAATTCCAGGGCGACGCGGCGCTCAGGGCTCCCGCGCTGGCGGGACTTCAGCAGGCGTTCGTCTTATCCCGCTTCGCTCACTTTGCTGGCCCTGACGGGCACAACGCTGCGATGCGACAAGTGGTGACCGCTTTAAGCCAGCGAGAGCGCGAGGCGGTCGCGGCCTACCTTTCGAGCCTCCCGATCGCAGGAGAACAGGTGCATTAATGGAAGTAGCGCGACGCGATCAGCGGATTTATAGGCGTCAAATGACTCGAGCGTTTGGAGCGAGACCGCTCGCGAAAGCCCCTGGGCATGCCGGCAACCCGCCTCTCTGAGGGTGCCTCAAGCCTCGCCCGCGAGTGCTTCGCCGTTCGCATTGTGGTGAAAAGAAATTCGTCAAAGGGCCACATGCCGCCGTACCGGGAATAGGCGATCAGGACGGCATCTGTAAACCGCCGCGAAGCGGCTCCTAAGCGACCCACAGAAAGACCAGCCAAACTCCTAATCCGAACCCACCACGTCTTGCAGACCCCGTCCGAGCCTTCTTCTTTTGCCAGATTCGTTTGACCGCAGCGATTGATAGCATCCTGCTCGGCGTAAACTGCGCCCTGCGTGCACGGGCCTTGCACATTTTGAGTGTACGCTGCACGCGTCACACCGGGCAACAGAGAGGAATTGCATTCTGAAACGACGAGAGTTCGTATTCGCGACGATGTAAGACCGGCACGATGTGATCGGGAATGGTCGCTTGCCACCCTATCGTTATGCGCTTTCGCTGCGGTAACATCGTTTGCGCCGCATTCTGTTCAGCGGCGCGGCACAAGCGTTCGTGTCTTGAATACAGGGCGAGGCGGAGCCTCCCATTTTGAAGCCGTCTTTAGATTCCCTTGGTGTTAAGGACCTGCAGATCCTGTGGGAGGACGGGGGACGGTCTTGTTCCGCGGACGACGCGCTGTCGAAGACGGTGCCGGCGTCACCGTCCTGGTTGCCATGACGGTCGACGGCCGATTGACGCCGTCAGGCCTTCCTCTGATACGCGAATTCGAGTTGAGGGAGGAACTGGACACTGCGTGGGCAGTGCGGCCACTCGAGCTCAGCCACGAAGACGGCCGGACAGTGCTCCTGCTCGAGGACCCTGGCGGTGAGCCACTTGCCCGGCGCATTGGCGCCCGATTCGAGATGGCGAATTTCCTGCGCCTCGCCATCCGTGTCGCGGCAGCCGTTGGCAAAGCCCACAATCGCGGTTTCGTCCACCGCGACCTGAAGCCCGCCAATATCCTGATAAATTGTGCGGACGGTGAGGCGCGGCTCACCGGCTTCGGCATCGCCTCACGTCTTCCTCGCGAACGGCAGCCGTTTGAACCGCCCGAAACTATCGCAGGCACACTCGCCTATATGGCGCCCGAACAGACCGGACGGATGAATCGCTCGGTGGATTCACGCAGCGACCTGTATTCGCTCGGAGTCACATTGTATCAGATGCTCATCGGCTCGCTGCCCTTCAGCGCCTCTGATCCAATAGAGTGGGTGCACTGCCATGTGGCCCGCCGGGCGACGCCGCCCAGCGAGCGGTCTGAGACTGTGCCGGGCGCCGTTTCCCGGATCATTATGAAGCTACTCGCTAAGACGGCCGAGGAGCGATACCAGACCGCGGCCGGCCTGGAGAGCGATCTGCGTCGCTGTCTGTCCGATTGGGAGGCTCACCGCCTCATCGATGATTTCCCGGTTGGCTCCCACGACACGCCTGACCGCCTCATGGTCCCCGAAAGGCTGTACGGGCGAGAACGCGAGGTCGGGGCTCTGCTCGGCGCGTTCGACCGCGTCGTCACCAACGGGACGCCGGAACTGGTCTTGGTCTCTGGGTATTCCGGCATTGGCAAATCTTCGGTTGTCAACGAGCTTCACAAGGCGCTCGTTCCGACGCGGGGTTTATTTGCGTCGGGCAAATTCGAGCAGTTGAAACGCGACATTCCTTACTCGACGCTCGCCCAAGCTTTCCAAAGCCTTATCCACCGCCTGCTAGGCAAGAGCGACGCCGAGTTGGCGCTGTGGCGCGACGCCCTTCTCGAGGCGCTCGGCCCGAACGGACGGCTCATGGTCGACCTTGTCCCGGAACTGAAGCTCATTCTCGGCGACCAGCCGCCGGTCCCGGACCTCGAGCCGCAGCAGGCGCAAAGCCGTTTCCAGCTCGTGTTCCGCCGCTTCATCGACGTCTTCGCTCGGCCAGACCACCCGCTGGCGCTTTTCCTCGACGACTTACAGTGGGTCGATGCGGCGACCCTCGACTTCATTGAGAATTTGCTGACCCGGTCGGATCTCCAGCACCTGATGCTGCTCGGCGCTTACCGGGACAACGAAGTCGACGCCACGCATCCGTTGATGCGTAAGCTTCAGGCCATCAGAAGCGCTGGTGCCAAGATCGATGAAATCACGCTTGCCCCGCTTGCCCGCGAGCACATAGAGAGGCTGATTGCCGATGCCCTTCACTGCAAGTCGCAACGCGCCGCGCCACTAGCACAAATCGTGCAAGAGAAGACCGCCGGCAACCCGTTCTTCGTGATTCAGTTTCTTTACGCGCTCACGGAAGACGGCTTGCTCGGGTTTGATCACGCGGCAGCGTGTTGGCGCTGGGATCTCGATCGCATCCACGGCAAGGGTTACACCGACAATCTCGTGGACCTTATGGTCGGCAAGCTGGCCCGCTTGGAGCCGAAACACGGCAGGCTCTCCAGCAGCTAGCCTGTCTCGGCAACACTGCCGAGGTCGCGAAACTTTCGATTGTCCTCGGGACATCGCAGGAGCAGGTCCGTTCGGCGCTCTGGGAGGCCGTTCGTCAGGAGGTGGTCGAGCGCCTGGACGGCCAATATAGTTTCATTCACGACCGGGTGCGAGAGCCCGCCTATTCGCTGATTCCGGGCGCATTGCGCGCCGATGTCCATCTGCGGATAGGCAGGCTGCTGGCAGCGGAGACGCCGCCCGAGCAACGGGAAGAGGCGATCTTCGAGATCGTCAATCAGCTCAACCGCGGCGCAGCGTTGATCACCTCACGAAACGAGCGCGAGCAGGTGGCAGAGCTAAACCTGATCGCAGGTAAGCGCGCAGCCTCGTCTGCCGCCTACGCCGCGGCGCTAGCGCATTTCAATGTCGGGACGTCCCTGCTGAGGGAAGATGGCTGGGAGCGCCAACGCGAGCTGATTTTCGCGCTCGAGCTCAACCAGGCCGAGTGCGAATATGTTACAGGCGACATGGCGGCGGCGGAACAGCGGCTGAAGTCGCTTTCGACCCGCGCAACAACGATAATCGAGCATGCGTTGGTCGCCTGCCTGCGCTCTGACCTCTATGTGACACTCGGCAAGAGCGATCGAGCCGTTTCCGTCGGGCTTGAGTATCTTCGACTCTTGGCGATCGAGTGGTCACCGCATCCAGCGGAGGCACGACGCACGACGCCAATACGAAAGGACCCGAATTCAAACTCGGGGTGCGCGGCGTCGACGAGCTCGTCAATTTACCCTTGATGAGCGACCCGGAGTCTTTAGCGACCATGGATGTTTTAACCAAGCTCGCTATGCCCGCCTTGCTAACGGATACGAACCTTTATGTTCTAGTCACCTGCCGAGCGGTCGATCTCAGCCTTGCACGCGGCAACAGCGACGGCTCGTGTTTTGCCTACGAATGGTTCGGCTCGGTCGCCGGTGGACGTTTCGGAGACTACGACGCTGGATTTCGATTCGCCCAAGTTGGCTTTGAACTCGTGGAACGACGAGGGTTGAGGCGATTCCGGGCCAGGACCTACCTGAACTTTGGAATTCTCACGCCGTGGACGAGACCCGTCCGCAGCGCTCGTGAGCTGTTACGCCGCGCCTTCGACACCGCAGACGAAACTGGCGATCTGACTTATGCAGCATACGCGTGTTATGTAAAGATCACTAATCTTCTCGTGTCAGGCGACCCACTGGTCGACGTGCAGCGCGAAATCGAGAGCGGCCTCAAGTTCGCGGACAAGATGCGATTCGGGCTCGTTGTCGACATCACAGCTGCACAACTCGCTCTGGTGCGAACGTTGCGTGGACTGACGCCACAACTCGGTTCGTTCGACAGTGACCAGTTCGATGAGCGTCAGATGGAGGCTCATTTCCTTGATAGCCTGAATCTGGCGCGCGCCGAGTGCTGGTACTGGATCCGCAAACTGCAGGCGCTTTTCCTTGCCGGCGATCATGCGCCGGCTTTCGAGGCGTCGTTGAGAGCTCAACGACTGCTGTGGACTTCAGTGTCACATCTAGAAATGGTCGAATATCATTTTTACAGCGCGCTCACCTGCGCTGCGAGTGGCGGCGTCGCCCCAGTCGGGAACGAAAAACGGCGCCCGCTGGATGCCCTGGCTGAGCATCACAGGCAACTGCAGGTGTGGGCGGAGAATTGTCCGGAGAATTTCGAGAGCCGGGCCGCGCTGGTAGAAGCGGAGATGGCGCGTCTTGGAGGCCGGGTGCTCGATGCGGAGCGCCTGTACGAACGGGCGATTCATTCAGCGCGCACCAATGGCTTCGTCCATATTGAAGCCCTCTCCTGCGAGCTAGCGGCACACTTCTATGACGCGAGGGGGTTCGAACAAATCGGGCGCATGTACCTTTGGAATGCTCGCAATAGCTATGAGCGCTGGGGCGCTGATGGGAAGGTGCAGCAACTGGAAGATGCAAATCCACAAATCATCAAGGAAGAGTCGGTTCCAGGGCCGACGAGCACAGTCTTCACTCCAGTTGAGCGCCTGGATCTTGCAACCGTGCTCAAAGTTTCGCAGGCCGTGTCCGCTGAGATTGTGATCGACAAGCTGGTTGATACGCTGATGCGGACGGCGATCGAGCAGGCTGGCGCCGAGCGCGGGCTGCTGATCCTTCTCGTCGGCCACGAATCTCGAATTGCGGCGGAGGCAAACACGGTCGGCGACCGCATAGTAGTCGAGCTGCGCAACGATGCGGCGACTGCGGCAGCGTTGCCGGAGTCGGTCCTCCACTACGCCTTACACACTCAGGAGCCCGTGGTCCTCGAGGACGCTGCGATCGAGGATCTTTTTTCTGCGGACCCTTACATTCGCGGCCACTCCTCTCGGTCCATCGTTGGTGCGCCTCTGATCGCTCGGGGCAAGCTCATCGGCATGCTCTACCTCGAGAACAACCTAGCGCGGCGCGTCTTTGCGCCAGCTCGAGTCGCGGTCCTGAAGCTGATCGCGTCGCAGGCGGCGATCGCGCTGGAGAACTCCCGCCTCTACAACGATGTTGCACAAAGGGAAGCGAAGATACGCCGCCTCGTCAACGCTAACATCGTCGGAATTTTTATCTGGGACTTCGAGGGACAGATTCTCGAATCCAACGATGCGTTTCTGCGAATCATCGGATACGACCGCGACGATCTGGTAGCGGGCGCGCTGCGATGGACCGATCTGACCTCGCCGGACTGGCGCCAGCGTGACGAACAGTGGGTGCGCGAGCACAAGGCGACTGGGCTCCGGGCGCCAGTCGAGAAGGAGTACTTCCGCAAAGACGGCAGTCGTGTGCCGGTTCTGGTTGGCGCCGCAACTTTTGATGAAAGCGAGACAGAGGGCGTCGGCTTCGTGCTTGATTTGACCGAGCGGAAGCGAGCCGAAGAGGAGTTGCGATCAGGTGAAGCTCGCTTTCGTACTTTCGTTGACCACGCAACTGACGCCTTCTTCCTCCATGGGCCAGACGGAACGGTTCTCGATGTGAACCGCTACGCCTGCGAAAGCCTGGGCTATGGTCGCGATGAACTGATCGGCATGGCGTTCAGTAGCATCGATCCATATGCGAGCGCGGAGGTAATTGCGCGCATGCGGCAGCGCCTTAGCTCGAAGGAGATCGAGATCTTAACGTTCGAGTCCCGTCACCGGCGGAAGGATGGAACTCTATTTCCCGTCGAGGTTCGCGTGCGGGAGTTCCGCCAATACGGGCAGTCGTTCGCCCTCGCCCTCGCGAGGGACATCACCGACCGCAACCGGGCGGAGAAGGCGCTACGGGAGAGCGAGGAACAATGGAAAGCGGTTTTTGAAAACAATCCGACCATGTACTTCATGGTGGATGCGAGCGGCGCCATCATGTCTGTGAATCCTTTTGGCGCCGAACAACTCGGCTTCACAGTCACGGAGTTGATTGGGCTTCCCGTGCGGGAGCTGTTTCACGGGGGGGACCGAGAGGCCGTAGAGAGAAATACAGCCATCTGCTTCAAACAACAGGGCCAAACCGTTAGCTGGGAGGCGCGCAAAATCCGTAAAGATGGCGAGGTGCTCTGGGTTCGGGAGACAGCCAGGGTCATGTTGATCAAGAACCGACCCGTAGCTCTCATTGTGTGTGAGGATATCACAGAGCGCAAGCGCGTGAGCGAGACATTAGCAGAGATGCAAACGGAGCTGGAGCACGCGAATCGCGTCGCAATGATGGGGCAGCTTACGGCTTCCATCGCGCACGAAGTGAACCAACCGCTCGCCGCCACCGTCACCAACGCACAGGCCGCGTTGCGGTGGCTAGATCGCTCGGAGCCGAACCTGGAGGAGGCTCGCGGACATCTCGGCCGCATCGTCAGGGACGTGGCGCGCGCGGGTGCGGTGGTCGGCCGAATCCGCGATTTGATCAAAAAGGCGCCGCCGCGCAAGGACCTAGTAGATATCAATTCCGCGATCCGAGAAGTGGTCGAGGTCACCCGTAACGAAGCGATAAAAAATGCTCTGTCGGTCCATGCCGAACTCGCGAACGACTTGCCAGCCGTTCACGGCGACCGGGTTGAGCTGCAGCAGGTTCTTCTCAACCTGATCATCAACGCTGTCGAGGCAATGAGAGACGTTAGTGGGCGACCCCGCGACGTGTTGATCGTGACCGACAAGACTGGAGCGGACGAAGTGCTGGTCTCAGTCCGAGATTCCGGTCCTGGCTTGTCACCGGCGATTCGTGACAACCTCTTCCAAGCCTTTCAAACGACCAAGCCGAACGGTCTGGGGCTAGGCCTATCCATTTGCCGTT